>CAWHXE010000007.1:0-76926 GCA_963833215.1 uncultured Cytophagales bacterium
CACTGACTTCGTTATCCAGTTTTAGCACCGCGTATATGTAATACTTGGTTTTGCTGGTAGCGGGGAAATTGAACTTTTTGATGGTGGCTCCCTGCATGGATACGGTTTCGGTTAGCCGGTGGTCGATCAACTCCTGGGACGTGGGTTTTCCCGGATTTTTGCTTTCCGTGAAGTACAAATAATGAATGGTGCCGTCGATCTGACTTCCCGCCACCACCGCTGCCAGCGAGATAAGATCATTTTGCGGCACGCCACGTAGCTCTATCTGAGGCGGGGCCACGGCGGGACTCTCAACGTCGTCTTGACAGGCAGAAAAAAGCAGGGTGCTGCTAAGCAGGGCTGTGGATAATAATCGTTTCATGAAGGTGTCGATTGATTTCAAGCCGTCAAATTGCGCTAAAGCACCGAATTACGCGCGCCAATTACCGTGCGTTTGGTACGTGCGTAGGCGAAAACAAAAAAGAGCAATCCGATGAACGAATTGCTCTGTTATTTACCACCGGGTAGGGTGTTTTCGCTCTACCTTTTTTAGAAGGGCAAATCGTCGGACGGCACGGTTTGCCGTGCCTTGGCCGGACGATCTTGCGTTTCTTCTTTCTTTCCCAGCATCAGGAATTCGCTGCCGACCACTTCGGTGACGTAGCGCTTGTTGCCGTCTTTGTCATCGTAAGTGCGGTGGTTGAGCTTGCCTTCCAGGGCCACCTCTTTTCCCTTGTGCAGGTACTGTCCGGCCAGTTCGGCCAGGTTACCCCACAGCACCACGTTGTGCCACTGCGTATCCTCTACCCGCTCGCCCTGCTTGTTCTTATAGTTCTCGGTGGTGGCTATTGCGAAGCGGGCCAGCGTGCCGCCGTTGCTCAGTTGCTTCACTTCGGGGTCTTGACCCAGGCGTCCGATCAGTTGTACTTTGTTTTTTAATGCGTTCATCGTTTTCGTTATTTAGTTATTGAACATTAAACTCGTTGGCAAAGGTGGGGCAAGGCGGGCAAACGATTCGTCTGCTAAGCGTTTGTAGTCGTCTATAACCGTTTGCAAACGTTTGTAAATGGCTTAGCAAGCTTGGTTTGGTGAGCAATTTGGTTGGCATTGTTACGTTGGAAGCGGTAATTGGGGGATATTTAGGAGGGGCGGGTTTCCAGTAGGCAGCTAGGTTGTTATATTACAGGTAACCGCGGGGCGTCCCACGCAATGGCGTATGTACAGATGTTATATGGCATTTGTGCCGAGCGATGGCAGAAATGTCACAAGATTGACATAGAAACGACGCAACAATCAAAACAACATAAAAATATCTTTGCTAAGTAATCATTAGAATATGTCAAAATGAATAATCAAAATTTAGCAATTAAAATTAAAGACTTACGTAACCGAAAAGGATTCTCTCAAGAGCAACTATCGGAAGAAGCAAAATTAAGTCTAAGAACAATTCAACGGATCGAAAAAGGAGAGTCAATTCCTAGAGGAGATACGCTGATAAAACTAACACAAGCTCTTGGAGTAACGCCTGATGACCTTTTAGAATGGACAGATATTGAGGATAAAGGATATTTAACTCTTTTAAACCTCAGTTCTATCAGCATACTGATTCAGCCTTTATTAGGAATAATAATTCCTCTTGTGATGTGGATTTTAAAAAGGGAAAAAATAAAACTTGTTGATGATACAGGTAAAGAACTAATTAGCTTTCAGATTACTTGGACACTAATCCTTTACATTGTTTTACTTATAGCATCTAGAGGGGCATTTATACCATTTAATTTTAACTTATTGAATTCTTTTCCTGTCTTGATAACTGATTTCTCAATGATCGGATTGATAATATTATTTCTGTATTTGTACAATATAGTCTCTATAATTTTGAATATTAGAAAAAGTCAAAAAGGATTGAAAAATAGATATTTACCTGCAATCCCATTTTTAAAATAAAAGAAACGCCATATAACACTAAGCAAGCCCCACAGCTAAGAGCATGTTTAAGTTTTTGTAAACTATTGTATTTGAGCGCGTTGGCCCGAAATTCCAGGCGGGCGTGCGGAGGTCTTGCGCGGAGAAGCATTGGAATTTCTTGACTTTTTTGGTTCGTTTTTGTGTCAAGACAAAAATGAACAAGGTAGAAAGTCACATATCAGAATAATATTTCATGATCGCGCTTAACTATGAGTGAAAATTTTTAAACATGCTCTAAAAGAAAAGCGAAAAGAAGTCTCGTGCAAACAAGCCAAGAAATTGAAGCTCGGAAAACAAAAACTCTAACGTCGCTGCGGTGCCTGCTCTAACCGTTATGTGTGACTTAAACCACCTAGAATTATGAAATTAATTAAACTCGCTATTTTTGTAATTTTCTTCGTGTTACATGAGCCTACGAATGCCCAGAGCAAATATTTTGAGTTTAACAATCGTGATGCCATAGTGCTCAATGATACAACACTGCATAAATTAACTTCAGGATATTGGAGAGTTTTTAAAGAGGATCTGGTAAACAAAGGAAATGTTAGATCGTCCTCCAGGAACATTTCAATTTGCTACTATCCGAATAGGACATTCTTATTCAATGGAACAAGGGGGACTTGGAAAATTATTGAAGATAAATATATAGAGCATGAAATGGACGAGGCGTCAGAAGCTAAGCTTAATTTTGGTGGTATTTTCTCTATCACGGAATTGAATGAATCAACGTTAAAGTTGACGAAGTTATTGACGAGTTCGCATGACATGGAACGAACTCTTCATCTAAAACCATCTACTGTTTTGACAACGACAGAACAGCAAAATAATGGCTATCCATACCTCTACAATGGTATTCTTAATGAATCAATTATTGATTCACTCAGTCAAATGAACAAGGACGAGCTCTTTAATGTGGGGATCACTGTAAAATCACAAGAAGATTACAACATGATCCACATGATTGCCTTTGATACGCTATTTATTATTAAGACAAATGGATCTAAATATCAATATGAAAAATTACCCTTAAAAGCTACGACTAAAGAATAAGTGGCTAAACATAACATAAAGCAGCTACAATGCCTCTGAAGTTGAGAAGGAAAATTAGCTGCTCTAAGTGGCAAAATTGAAACACGAAAACAAACCGCTAACAAATCGGCCCAGTAGCTCGCTCAGGCCGTTAGCTGTGATATGAAAAAGAGCAACGGGGTGAAATATGTGGAAATTTCATCGTTAGTTTAGTTAATGAAAACAGAGAAACACTCTTTGAAAGCAGAGGAAAGCTCAACCACGTTCGAGTTTATCAGCGAAGGCCCGATGGGCGCAATCAGAAAACTCATTCAGTTTCAAGAAACAAACGAACCTAGTCTATACAATTTAGCCTTTGGAGACAAGGTTGGTGAAGCAGAGATTGATGACCTGGCTATTTCTAACAATGGTGACAGTGAAAAAGTATTAGCAACGGTTGTTGCCGCACTTTATGCATTCTTTGACAAATACCCAACAGCCTTTGTGTACGCGACTGGAAGTACGACCGCTAGAACAAGGCTTTACCGCATGGGAATTACAAAATACTATGATGAGATGATTGAGGATTTTTATCTGTATGGACAAATTGACGATGAGTTTCCGATTTTTGAGATTGGCAAAGAATACGGTGGTTTCTTAGCACAACGAAAATTTGATTAAATTGTAATTATGAAGACAGTAAAAGAATTAAATAAGCGCAAAGTTCCAATCATTACTATTGACGAATCATTGGAAAAGTACAAAAGTAAAATTATTTGTCCAGAGAAACTTCACAAAGCTAATGAGATGCTTAAGACTGCAAAGTTGCCAGAGAATAAACACCACACCTAACAGCGAGCAAGCATTCCGCAGTGGAACTGACGGCCGGCAGACGAGTGAAAAGGACATCAATTCTACCAAGTGATTGACTCGAAGCTCAAAAGGATATATCTCCAAAACCGCTACGCCGCCTGCCCAAAATGTTATCAGCGTGTTTTGAGCGCTTGCCTGTAGTTCCCCCGTTCGCTCCTATCTTTAGTCTGCATTTAATTCGGGCAGCAGCCGGTCGGCCTTATAAATATACTTGAGCGCGGCCACAATGCCTCCGGCGTGCACCGACACCGTGCGGTTGAAGTCGCTGTCGTAGATAAAGTAGCCCGGCAAACTCTCAATGTTGCCATCAAACACCAGCCCCACTACCTCAGCGTTCTGGTTGATCACCGGGCTGCCCGAGTTGCCTCCGATGATGTCGGCGGTCAATACGAAGTTTAGCGGGGCTTTGAGCGAATTCCATCGGCGGGTTCTTCCAACGGTCGGGTAGGTCCCAGGGAAATTCTTTGTCGTGGCTGTAGTAGCGGTCGTAGAGTCCAAAGTAGGTGGTGTGCGGCGGCGCTACGGTGCCGTTGTATTCGTAGCCCCGCACCGTGCCGTCGGCGATGCGCAGCGAAAAGGTAGCATCGGGCGGACTGCTCAGTCCGTCGACCTGATACTGCAGGTTGGCGATCTTTTCTTCCCGCCCCTGATCCTGCTGCCCAAGTTGCCCCATTTTGGCCTGGGCTTCGCGGAAGCGAGGCACCAGTTCGTTGGCCAGCGACACCAGCGGGTCTTTCGCCAGTTTTTTGGGCTTGCGTTTGAAGAACTTCGCACTGTCCTTTAGCAGCAAACTCTCTTCCATAATACTTTCCGCCCGGGCTTTGGGGTCCGTTCCATTGAGTAGCTGGCGCGCGTAGTCCTGACGTGAATGCTCATCGAGTTCTTCAAGCACCGCGGCGAACATATCGGTTTCCAATTGAGGATCTACGTAGACAAAATTTGCTGAATATCTTGGCGCTGGGCCGCGGCGGCTTCTTGCTCATCCTGCTCGAGGGCAATTCGGTAGTCGTAGATTTTGGGCAGCAGTTGGATGATCTTACCGCGGGTGGGGCTGGGCGACAAGAAAAAGGCCTCGGCAAAGTACTGGGTTTCTTCCTGGGCGTTGGCCTCCAGTTCCTTCCAGGGATCGGCTTCTTCGAGTGTGACCTGCTCCCGCAGGGCGTCTTCTTTCTTTTGTTTCTTGGCCATCAGGTAGGGATCATTGAGGCCGTTGAGCCGACCCTCGTAGGCTTTTTCTCCGTTGCTCAGGCTAAAGGCCAGGTTCCGGATAGAGTCTTTGGCGTACACGTCGGTGGTGCGTTCGGCCGCTTCCATATAAATCTTCGTGCGGTTGCGCAAGAACGAAAGCAGGGCCGGGGCCGACACGTCGCGCTGGTAGTGCAACTGGGCCATGGTTTTGTAGCGCCCGGTGCTGCCCGGGTTGCCAACTACAAACACCGCTTCGCCCTCCTGGGCCCCCGCAGCATCAAAGGCGAAGTAGTGGGCCGGACGCAGCGGGTTGCCCGCCTCGTCGTAGGCGCGGAAGAAGGTGAAGTCCAGGCTGTAGCGCGGGTAGGTGAAGTTGTCGGGGTCGCCGCCGAAGAAGCCCAGCGCCAGTTCGGGGTAGAGCACCAGCCGGATGTCGGTGTAGCGCTTGAAACCGTAGAGCGAGTAGCGACCGCCGCTGTAGAAGGTGCGGGTTTCAATTTCCAGATCTTTCCAATCGTCTTTTTGCGCAAACTCCTTTTGTACGGCGGCCAGCGCCGAGTCGGGAGCCACGCCGGACTGGCTTTTCACCGCTTCGGTCACGTCGGCCAGCATCACCAATTGGTCCACGTAGAGATCGGGCACGCGGCGTTCTTCTTCCTGGGTGGTGGCGTAGAAGCCGTTGTCGTCGAAGTTTTCACCCTCTCTCATCACCGAGCCGGTGACGCTGCGCGAGCAGTGGTGGTTGGTCATGATCAACCCATTTTCCGACACAAAGGAGGCCGAACACCAACTGGCAAAGCGCAGGGCCGACTGTCGCACGTCGGCCAGCCATTCTTCGGACGGACGAAAACCGTAGGCTTCCTCGAAGTATTGCACCGGGGGGTTCTCGAAGGTCCACATCTTGCCCTGGTCGAAGCGGCCGGGTTGCACCTCGTCCAGGTCGGCGGGGTGGTTTGCGAGAAAGACGACTAGCGGAAACGCCAGAAGAGATAGGTAGGTAAGCAGATGTCGCATTGGGAAGCAGTTTTTTGCGGTAAGTTACGCTTCTTTTACGAATGGGGCAATCGTGTTTGAAGTCTGAAGGCGTCATCCACCGTGGACACGGTCTGGAAATTTGTGCAGCGCCCGGCGCCCGGCGCCCGGCGCAGCGAAACGAATTGTCTGCCGCCGTGGAACGAGAATCTCCTCCTTCGTATCAGGAGATTTCGGATATTTTCCATCGCTACGCGCTGAAAAATTCCGAAATGACGGGGTAAAAAGGATTCAAACAACAACTCCTCAGCGTTCGGGTAAAGCCAACTCTACGTAAATCGGAAAATGATCGGATCCGAAGTAGCCGAGCTCCCGGAAAGACACCACCCGGAATTCATCCGAGACGTAGACGTGGTCAAGCGGCCAGCGCATGATCCACGACTTGGCATCAAACGAAGCAAGAAGCCCCGTCCCACGCGGGTATCCTCCAACTCCCCGCTTGTCTGAAACAGGCGCGAGGTATTGGACCAAGCCACGTCGTTGAAGTCACCGGCCACCATCGTCCGGAAGCGCATTCGTTCTTTCAACCAAATTCCCTACCTTCACCAGTTCTTTTTCTTTTGGCCTTTGTTGTCGGGGTGTTCACTCAGAATTGGCGGCACCGGGTGCACGCCGTGAAAACGGAAGGACTGGCCGCTGGGCAGTTGCACATCACAGTGAAACGACGGCACGCTATCGTGCTGAAAGAACTTGGTGATGAGGTCCTTGAACGGATAGCGAGAGTAGAGCGCCAGACCGTAGGTATTGTCGATGGGCAGTTCGTGGTGGTGCGAGTAGCGCTCGCGCAGCGGAGCCATCTGGTCGATCCACCATTGGTCGTTTTCCATCAGCAACAGCATATCCGGGTCAGCTTGCTCCACAATGTTGAGCAAAGCATCAGCCTCCCGGTTGTGCATATACACGTTGGCCAGCATTAAGCGCAGTTGCGCCGATGGGTCTACTTCAGCGGACGACAGTGAGGCTACCTTCGGCTGGGTCAGGGGAGTGTAAGGAAAAATAAATCTTCCTTGGATCACCACCGTCGCCAGCAGTCCGACCATCAGGAAAACCGGCCAGAAGGTCCATCTTCGGATTGCGCAGCCCAAAGATCACCAAGCACGCGAAAGCCACCACCAGATACTGCACGCGGGGGAAGTCCATGGCCTTCATCCACCAGCGCGTGTTGTTGTAACTGAGCGACAGCAGGGAAACTATAATAACCAGGAAACTGATCAGAACAATGAAGTAGTAGAAGAACTTATTCAGGCGGTTCATAGGGTAGGGGAGTGGATGACAAAGTTCCAAAAGAATAACCACTACCGCAATAGTACTTTATGACCAAAAAATGACTACGACACGTCCCGGGTTTTGAGCAGCCAGTAGTTCAAGAAGGTGAACCCAATCAGGTACAGCCCCACCACCACCGCGTCTTTCACTGCCACAAAATCTTGCACCTCGCGGAAGGCATACTTGTGATAGGAAATCGGAATCAGGTTATTAATCGCCCGGATGGGAAAGTACTCATAGAAGGTTAGCTCGGGGAATTTAACGGCCAAAAGGGTGGTGCCGATGGGTTCAACAAAGAAGGTGTAGAAGGCCAGCAGCACAATGGCAAAGCCGGTGCGCTTGATCAGCAGCCCCACGAACAAGGAGAACACCAAAAAGGTGAGCACCTCCAGAAAGTAGGCCAGCAGAAATTCTGCCTGACCGAACACCACTCCCCAGCCCTGCACGGGCGAATAAATCCAACCCATCACCAGCCCAATCAGAAAAATGAACAGGGTGGTTGCCGCGCTCAGCGCCAGAATAACCAGCAGTTTAGTGCCCAGAAACTCCTTCTTGGTGAGTCCGTCGATAATGTTCTGCCGGATGGTTTTGTAATCGTACTCGTTGGTGATCGACATCACCACGATAAACCCCAGAAAGATCTTGTAGTACGTCGCCAGGTACGTCAGGTTCTGCCACACGTCGTCAAAATCGTAGAAGGGAACGATGGTGGGATCGATGCCCTGGAACTTGGCTCCCCGACTGGCCAGATACTCAAAAAAGAGCATCACGCTACAAGAAACCAGTCCCAGCACCACGAAGTAGAGAATAAGCAGGACCCAAAACGGACGATAGCGACGCAGTTTGAGCCACTCGATGGTAAGTAGTTTAGTCATGATCGGCGGATAGAAGTTCTAAGAATTGCTGCTCCAGGCTCTTGGTCTTCTGCGACAGGTGCGACACCACCACGCCCCGCTCGATAAGGAAGCGGTTGAGGTCAGCACTATTTTTTTCGGGCTGTAGGCGCACCCGAAGCAAGCCGTTTTCGCGCTGCACCTGTTCGGTATGCGGAAACTGTTGGGCCAATTGCTGCAAGTGCTCCAGGTCGGCCGCGGCCACCTCGATGGTGTCGGTACCCGACAGGGCCTCGTCGACGCGGCCGGAGTAGATGCGCCGCCCGCGCTTGAGCACCGCAAAGTGGGTGCACACCTTTTGCACCTCATCGAGCAGGTGACTGGCCAGAATGATGGTCTTACCCTGCTGGGCAATCTGCTCAATGAGCGATCGGATTTCGGCAATGCCCTGCGGGTCTAGTCCGTTGGTAGGCTCGTCGAGGATCAGCACCTGCGGGTCGGCCAGCAGGGCCGAGGCGATGGCTAGCCGCTGCTTCATGCCCAGCGAGTAGGTCTTAAACTTATCGTCTTTTCGCTCCAGCAGGTCTACCGTGCGCAGCACCGCGTCGATGCGCGCGTAGCGGCAGTCCTTGATCTGCGCCACAATTTTCAGGTTCTCCACCGCCGTCAGGTAGGGGTAGAAGATGGGCGTCTCCAGGATGGCCCCAATCTGCTTCCGGCTTTCGGCCAGGGCGGCAGACGACGTGTTCTCCTGCCCGAACCAGGCAAACGAACCCGCGCTGGGCTGAATTACGCCCAGCACCGTGCCCAGCGTGGTGGTTTTTCCGCTGCCGTTGGGCCCCAGAATGCCAAACACGCTACCTTCTTCCACGTCCAGCGATAGATCATTGACCGCGTGGATTTTTCCGTAGCGTTTGTGCAGAGTGGTTGATGGTAAGCATAACTGTGTAGTTTGGTTAAAGAATAGAATGCTAATCTTTCGGGTTATGCAAGAGCCGTATTTTTAGATCTTCTTCTTATGTTTAGTTTATTTGTTCCCATTATTAAGAGCCACAAACAAATTCCGATTTCCCCAATTGATGCTGGAAACCCAACCACGTCAGAGATAATTGTCTTGTTAAAATCTGAATATAAGAAACCACCAAAAAAAGTTATCAGATAACCAAAGCAACCTGCCATTAAGAATATGCCTAAAATCTTTGGTAGAAAGTCGGATTTGTATACTAGATACCCAAAGGGCAAAAGCCAAAGTCCCCAAAATATTTGTGAGAGTTGAACTCCGCTGTTATAATTTTCAAGATATAACATTACCTGGGTTTGAAATTCTGCTTGTCCAAGTTTTTGTGCGTATTCTGGTTTGTTAATCAAGGTTAATACCGAGAATTTATTTAGAATATTAATAAAGGATATTGGTACACTTACTAGCGCAAATAGTACCATAAATTTTGCGGCAACTTTATTTACGTTTTGTAGAAGGTTATATAGTGCTAATGGCAAAAATGTGAAAACAAGAAACGAGCAAATTCCTACTACTATTCCCAGTCTAAACAGTAGTTCTGAATCTCTTATGTTCTCTATGGTTTTCGTAGCATTCTTTAAATCAATTAATTGTGTTGGAACATACACAAGGTAGGTCAACCCACAAACGATAAGTAATAAATAGAGTATTCCTGCAATTCTTGCTTTTTTATTTCGTGCCGTAACTTCCATCACTGAATAGTTTTCATTTTAGGCCATCTCCAAGCATGCCAAACAATTAAAGTAGTTATAATACTTTCTAGAAACGCTAAAAAAACGTAAAACAAGTACCATTCATTAGTTGAAATTATTCCTATAACCACCATCATTAATGTAAATAACGTTCCAAACAAAATATTAAGAATTCGGTTTATTCTTGGTTTAAGGAAAATTGAAGCTGAAACCATTACCGATGGAATCGCCAAAATTATAGAGGCTATTAATAATGCGGTGGGACTATCCATAATATTATCTCCTGAAATTAAACTGTTTACTTTATCAGGAGTGTATAGCTCAAAATAATCACCGTATAAGTAGCAGAATGTAGCGGAAGCCCATAATGCAGCGAGTTTGATTTTGATACTTACTTTTGAGTTTTCTAACATACCCGTACGATCTCGATAATTTAATTTCGGATGTTCAGCACAATGTTTCTTTAGCTCGGTGCCAACAACTGAGCAATCGGACAACTAAACATACTCTCAATCAATCATCTTCCTGCGCTTGTGCTTCCATCGATAGGTTCACCAACTTAGTCACAGCAGAAAAATCGTAACCGCTTTGCATTAGGTTCATCAGGGCGGGAAGGTCCACGAAGCCTTCCAGATCGACCAGCGCCAGCGTTTCCCGGTTATCCACCAGGCCTACCACCCCTTCCAACTGCGGACTGTCGCCCCGGGCGTAGAGAGTAATCTGGCTGTCTTTCTGCCGGAAGCTGATCAGTTCTTCGTAGGCTTCGCCCCGGATACCCTGCCGAAGCTGCTGCACGGCCGAACGGTCTACGGAGGCGCGGTCGAAGAGCAGGATTTGCAGCTTCTCCACATCATGCACCAGTTGGTACAGGTCGGGATTTTTCTCCAGGTTCACCATGCGCAGGGTACTGGGGTACAAAAAGAAATCCTGGCGGGTGGCGTGCTGCTCACGGAAATCGGCCACCGTGCGGCTCTGCGCCCACAGTGGGCTAAGGGCGCAGAGCAGGGGGAAAATGAGAACGTATTTCATTCTTTTCCTTCTTTGGAGTCTTGGTCAATATTTTCCAGGTACTCCATTCCCTTCATGTTCATGCCTTTGGATAGCTTGGAGATTTGCTTCAGATCAATCTCTCCGAACAAATCCATCGCCACAAACTGATGGTCGCCACCCACCAGCATCAGCAGTTCGCTGATGATGCCGCCGCTCTCCTTGATCATAAACACCATGTCTTTGTCGCCGTCGCGCACCGACATCAGCTCCTCAAACTGGCTCTTCCGGATGTTCTGGCTGGCTTCCCGGTAGTACTTTCGTCCGTCGGCAATGCTGTCGGAAGCCAGAATTTTCACTCCCTTCAGCTTGCTGATCGCGTCGGCCAATTCTTTGGTCTCCGGGTCGTCTGGTTCCAGATTCGTGAACAAGCTAAACATTTTTTGGCTGATGCTGACCTTGGTAAGCTCTTCGTTGTCGGCGTATTTATCAAACAGTGAGGAAATTGCTGCGTCCTGGGCGTTCACCTGAAAAGCGGTCAGGTAGCCGATGCTGAGAATTATTATTAACTTTTTCATGATGTATGGGGTTAAAAAAGGGTTATTTATAAAGTGGATTTCTGAGATTTTACTTGTTGTTGCGCCTCCTCAAACTCCTCAAGCTTGGTGAGGTGCTGGGTGCCTTCGTTCATTAGGCTGGATACCAGCAGCAGGGCTTGCTTCGCCTCTTCGTAGGCCCGTTCGGGGTCTTCGTAGGTATCGGTCGCAACGGCTACCGGGGTCGGATCGGGCGCGTCAAAGTAGGCGTGCTTCGTCCACAGCGCTCCCAAGAGAAACAGCGCAACCACCGCGGCGATCTTGAGCAGGCTGGGCCACATCGGCACCGCCTTTTCCTGGGGCAGACGCTCCATCAACTGCTCGTCGAAATTCTTATCGAGCCGGGGCGGGGCATCGTAGTGTCGAAACAAGGCCGCCACTGAGCGCAGGTGGGCCGGTGGCTCCTGCTCCTGAAAGTAGCGACGTAGTTGGGCTTCTTCTTCTAAGCTGGTTTCGCCCTTCCAGTATTTCTCCAGCCACGCGTCAATCTTTTGCGATTCCATAAGCATTTCTGTTAGTAAGTTGGTTTCGGAGCGTCTGTCGCGCCCGAAATAAGTTCACCTTCACCTGGTTGAGATCCATCGCCAGCGCCTCGCTGATCTCCTGGTAGGTGTAGCCTTCCACGTCGCGTAGCTCCAGCACCTGCTGTTGCTTCACCGGCAAACGTTGCAGCAGTTCGCGCACGTGCCGCAGGGCATCCTGGGTTTCGGTGTGCGCGTAGGGACTATTCGCTTCGCTGGCGTAGCGGTCATCGTCGGCCAACGGCTCGGTGCGTTGTCGTCGGCCCGACTGCAGCAGGTTGAGCGACAGGTTGCGCGTCAGCCGCATGCACCAGGCTTCGGCGTTGCGCAGTTCGTCGCGCTGGTGCCAGGCCTTGATCAGCACTTCCTGCACCACGTCCTGGGCCTCTTCTTCGTTGCGCAAAAAGCGCAGCGCGAAGCGGTAGAGTTTGTCCTTGACCGGAAGCACGCGATATTTGAATTCTTCTAGCACCATCTCGAGGGGAAGACCGGCCAGTGGGCAGAAAGTTACAGCTAGCCGAAAAAGTTTTTTAATTTGCCGGATGCTTCAGAAGATTCTACTGTTCATTGTCCTTCCCTTGGGCGTGCTTGCCGGGCTGGGCTACTACTGGCTGGGCGGCTTCAACGAAATTAAGGTTGCGGTGGTCGAGGAGCCGCCGCGGCCCCTGGTGGGGAAGGCCTACCGGGGTCAGTACGGTGATTTGGCGCTGCGTAAGATTTTTGTGCAGGCCCAGCGCCTGCTGGCCAGCGACAGCGTAGTGGGCACCCTGCTGGTCGTTAACCTGGACTCCGCTTCGGCGGGGGGGAAGCAGGTGAACCAGTTCATTGGCATCGCCCTAACCGCGCCGGTAAATCCGTTGCCCGCCGGTTACCAGCAGGATAGCCTGGCGGCCGGAACCTACCTACGGGCGCAGGTGGCGGCGCACTCGCTGGTGCAGCCCCATCCCAGCTCCATCAACGAGCGTCTGCTGGACTACGCCGCTGAACACCAACTCACGCTGAGTGGCTTGCCTATCGAGATCTACCGCGCCCCCGATACACTGTGGGTGGAGATGGCGGTGTGCACACCCTAAGCGTTCGTTTAAATTGTAAGTTGCCGGGCAATTCGTTACCTTTCAGGTACGTTTTTTCAGTACATCTACTACACCCTAATCCCTTATATCGTGAAAAAGACTTTTTTCGGGCTATCCGCGCTTCTGCTCGGTAGCCTCACCCTGGCTACTACCGTGGCTAGCGCGCAAGACTCAACGCTCTTTTCGGTCGACGACATTGACATCTCCTACCAAGAGTTTACGCTCGACAACGGCCTGCGCCTGATCGTGCACGAAGACCACAAGGCGCCCATCGTGGCGGTGAACGTGTGGTACCACGTAGGCTCTAAGAACGAAAAGCCCGGCAAGAGCGGGTTCGCTCACCTCTTCGAGCACCTCATGTTCAACGGCAGCGAGAACTTCAACGACGACTACTTTCAGGCCCTGGAACGCATCGGCGGCACCGACCTGAACGGCACCACCAATACCGACCGCACCAACTACTTCCAAAACGTGCCCACCGCCGGTTTGGACCAGGTGCTGTGGCTGGAATCGGACCGGATGGGGCACTTACTAGGCGCGATTGACACGGCCAAGCTCAACGAGCAGCGGGGCGTGGTGCAGAACGAAAAGCGGCAGGGCGAAAACCAACCCTACGGTCGCCAGTGGGAACTCATTACCGAGGCCATCTGGCCCGAAGGCCACCCCTATTCCTGGACGGTGATCGGCTCGATGGAAGACCTCAACGCCGCGTCGCTGGAAGACGTGCAGGAGTGGTTCAAGAGTTACTACGGCACCGCCAACGCGGTGCTATCCATCGCGGGCGATGTGGACCCCGACGAGGTGCACGAAAAGGTAAAAAAGTACTTCGGCAGCATTGCCCCCGGTCCCACCCTGGCCCGCCCGCAGGTGAACGTGGCCAAGCGCACCGAAGATACGCGACAAACCTACGAAGACCGCGTGCCCGAGGCGCGCATCACCCAGGTGTGGAACACGCCGCAGTGGGGCACCGACGATGCCGTGTACCTCGATCTGGCTTCGGACATTCTGGCCGCCGGAAAAACCTCTCGCCTGTACAAAAAACTACAGTACGAAGACCAGCAGGTGAGTTCGGTATACGCCTACGTCTACCCGATGGAAATCGCGGGCACCTTCACCATTGGAGCCAACGTGAAGCCCGGCGAGTCGGTAGAAGAAGTAGAGCAGAAGCTAGCGCAAATTCTTCAGGAGTTCATCGACAACGGCCCCACCAAAGAGGAGCTGGATAAGGTGAAATCAGCCTACTTCGCTAACTTTATCAAGGGCACCGAGCGCATCGGCGGGTTCGGGGGCAAATCAGACCTGCTGGCCGTCAACGCGGTGTACGGCGGTCGTCCTGATTACTATCAGCAGACCCTGGAAACCGCCCAGGAAGCCACCGTAGCCGATATCCAGAACGCGGCCAAGGCGTGGCTGAGCAGCGGTAAGCACACCCTGGTAGCCTATCCCTTTCCAGAGTATCAGGCCAGCGAAACCGACGTAGACCGCAGCCAAATGCCCGAAATGGGTGAGGTGGCCGCGGCCAAGTTTCCCGCCCTGGAACGCACCACCCTTTCTAACGGCCTGGACGTGGTGCTGGCCCGCCGCGAGGGCGTGCCCACCGTGGTGATGAACCTGGTGGTGGACGCGGGCTACGCTGCCGACCAGGGAGCGAGTCCGGGCACCGCTTCGCTGGCCCTGAGCATGATGGACGAAGGCACTGAGGATATGGACGCGCTGCAGATCAGCGAGGAACTGCAAACGCTGGGCGCTTCGTTGAGTGCCTCCTCTGACCTGGACGCTTCGTACGTGAGTCTGACCACCCTCAAGCCCGTGCTTGATCAAAGCCTGGATCTATATACCGATGTGATTCTGAACCCCGCTTTCCCCGCCAAGGAGCTCGACCGACTCAAAAAAGAGCAGATTTCGGGTATCCAGCGCGAGAAGGTGCAACCGTTTACGATGGCCCTGCGTGTAGCGCCCAAGCTGATGTACGGCGAGCAGCATCCCTACGGCAATCCGCTCACCGGTTCGGGCTACGAAGAAACCGTGCAGAACATTGCCCGCGACGACCTGACCACGTTCTACAACACTTGGTTCAAGCCCAATAACGCCACCCTCACCGTGGTGGGCGACCTGAGCCTGGACGAGTTGACCGAAAAATTGGAAAACCGCTTCGCCGCCTGGGAGCAGGGCGAGGTGCCGGAGAAGAACATCGCCCAGGCTACCGATGCTCCCGGCAACGTGCTCTACCTAATGGACCGTCCCGAGTCGCAGCAGTCCATCGTGATTGCGGGCTACCTGACCGACCCCTACGGGCAGGTGGACGAACTGGCCAAGAACGTGATGAACGACGTGCTGGGCGGCGACTTCACCTCGCGCATCAACATGAACCTGCGCGAAGACAAGCACTGGGCCTACGGGGCGAGCAGCTTCGTGTGGGATGCCAAGGGACAACGTCCGTACCTGACCTACGCCCCGGTGCAAACTGACAAGACCAAAGAATCTATTCAGGAAATCCAGAAGGAGTTCGACGGTTTTGTGGGCGACAGTCCGGTGAAGCAGGAGGAGTTCGAACAAGGTGCAGAAAAATAGTACGCTGCAACTGTCGGGCCGCTGGGAAACTAACCGGGCGGTGGGCAGTTCGCTGAACGAAATTGTGAAGTACGGCCTGGCCGATGATTACTACCAGACCTACGGCGAGCGCATGAAGAACCTCGCGCTGGGCGATGTGCAAACGCTGAGCAAGCAGATGGTGCAACCGAAGAAGCTGCAGTGGTTCGTAGTCGGTGATAAGGAAAAAATCCTGCCCGGCCTGAAAGAACTCGGCATGGACCGCATCGTGATGATCGACGCCGACGGCAACATTCAGGAACCCGCTGCCACGATTGAGGAAGAAGGTGATTCGGGGGGCGAATAGGTTAGTAGCCCAATGAAGTACAATAAAGGGGTAGCACCCTACCATTAAAATAAAAAAGCTCCTCCGAATGCCGGGGGAGCTTTTCTGATTTCAAGTGCTAATTGGCCGAGAGCCGCGACTTATTCAGCTTGACAAGCTTCATGTCCAGTAGCTTTTCTTTGATGTCAAATTCGACCACCATATTATACCCTACCTTGGCCGGATACACGTAAACCTTTTCCGATCGGCTGCTGGTTACGTCAATCCGATCAGTAGCAAAATGCTGGGCAGGGCCAATCATCACGTCTACCAAAGCCACTTCTTTCGCTTTTTTGTCATAGTCGAGGTAGGCAATATCAAAGTTGGTTTGGCTATTGTTCTTTTGGGTGAATTGATAATCGAAATTTCCGTCCCCATTGATCATATGGCCAAGCAGACCCGCTCCGTAAATCCCCGAACCCGGACGCAAGAATACGTTGGTTTCTCCTTTCTCGTAGAAGTGGATGTCCGTTAGCTCTGCGGTGGGGGATAGTGTGTATACTAAGAGGTTGGCCACTTTGCCCTTCATGGCGCTGGCGTTTCCGCCTAGTAATTTCATGGCAACCCCCGCTCCGCTTACCACAATTTTGTATTGCTCAGCAACTAAGTACATATTTCCCTCGGCGTCTTGCTCAATCTGATGGATATAGTTGATGTACTTGTCTTCTACACGCTGTAGTGCCGCCGGGGGTAGCATGGCCTGCACCTCTTGGTCCCACCGGTAAAAGGTGGAACGCAGGGGCTGGCCCTGCGACGATAATTTCTTAATGAACAGTCCCAGACTTTTGTTGACAAAGGGCTTGTCATCCAGATGATAGAATTCGCCAACCACTAAAAACTCATCCTTTTGCGCGTCGTAGTTGATCATACTGAGCGACAACTGCTCTTTTTCATTTGTCTCGATGGGAGTGTCCAACACCTTCCGGCCGGTAGTGATATCAAACGCGGCAAGGTGAGCACTGAATTTGGTAGAAAAGAGGCCCGGCCGACGAATGATAGTACCCATTGCGTACTTACCGTTGACCTCCGAGAGCGCCAGTGTTTCGTAATCCTTACTCTTCTCACCGCTGATGGTCCATACGGGCTTCAGATTGTTGTCGTACATGGTGAGGCTGTAGCTTTTGCCCATGCCGATATAGGTGTTTCGAATAAATCCCTGGCCCGGTACGGCAAACAGGTTAATGCCCCCCGTCATGTTTTCATTGCCTTCACTTTTAGTCTTTAGCTGTTGCTCGATGATGGCTCGATCTGCCTTGCTCACGTTGTCAATTTCGACTGATGCTAGTTTATTCAGGCCCTGATCGTACGTTTCCAACTCAAGCTTCCTAGCGCGATAGTTGTAGAAATAGAAGCAGAAGGTTGAGCCGTTGAAGGCGTTTTTAAGCAAAAAATAAGTTTTTCTGGGCTTTTTCATGACGACACTCTTCACCTTGTTCAGGTTCTCATCCAGCACCTCGATCACGTAATTACGTACTCGTTGGTGATCAACATCACCACGATAAACCCCAGAAAGATCTTGTAGTACGTCGCCAGGTACGTCAGGTTCTGCCACACGTCGTCAAAATCGTAGAAGGGAACGATGGTGGGATCAATGCCCTGGAACTTGGCTCCCCGACTGGCCAGATACTCAAAAAAGAGCATCACACTGCAAGAGACCAATCCCAGCACCACAAAGTAGAGAATGAGCAGTACCCAAAACGGACGGTAGCGGCGCAGTTTGAGCCACTCGATGGTAAGTAGTTTAGTCATGATCGGCGGATAGAAGTTCTAAGAATTGCTGCTCCAGGCTCTTGGTCTTCTGCGACAGGTGCGACACCACCACGCCCCGCTCGATGAGGAAGCGGTTGAGGTCAGCACTGTTCTTTTCGGGCTGCAGACGCACCCGGAGCAGCCCGTTTTCGCGCTGCACTTGTTCAGTATGCGGAAACCGCCGGGCCAGTTGCTGCAACTGCTCCAGGTCGGCGGCCGCCACCTCAATGGTGTCGGTGCCCGACAGGGCCTCGTCGACGCGCCCGGAGTATATGCGCCGCCCGCGCTTGAGCACCGCAAAGTGGGTGCACACCTTTTGCACCTCATCGAGCAGGTGACTGGCCAGAATGATGGTCTTACCCTGCTGGGCAATCTGCTCAATGAGCGATCGGATTTCGGCAATGCCCTGCGGGTCCAGGCCGTTGGTGGGTTCGTCGAGGATCAGCACCTGCGGGTCGGCCAGCAGGGCCGAGGCGATGGCTAGCCGCTGCTTCATGCCCAGCGAGTAGGTCTTAAACTTATCGTCTTTCCGCTCCAGCAGGTCTACCGTGCGCAGCACCGCGTCGATGCGCGCGTAGCGGCAGTCCTTGATCTGCGCCACAATTTTGAGGTTCTCCACCGCCGTCAGGTAGGGGTAGAAGATGGGCGTCTCCAGGATGGCCCCAATCTGCTTCCGGCTTTCGGCCAGGGCGGCAGACGACGTGTTCTCCTGCCCGAACCAGGCAAACGAACCCGCGCTGGGTTGAATCACGCCCAGCACCATACCCAACGTGGTGGTTTTTCCGCTGCCATTGGGCCCCAAAATGCCAAACACGCTCCCTTCTTCCACTTCCAGCGATAGATCATTGACCGCGTGAATTTTTCCGTAGCGTTTGTGCAGGTGGCTGATGGTAAGCATAACTTGTAGTTTGGTTAAAGAATAGAACGCTAATCTTTCGGGTTATGCAAGAGCCGTATTTTTAGATCTTCTTCCTATGTTTAGTTTATTTGTTCCCATTATTAAGAGCCACAAACAAATTCCGATTTCCCCAATTGATGCTGGAAACCCAACCACGTCAGAGATAATTGTCTTGTTAAAATCTGAATATAAGAAACTACCAAAAAAAGTTATCAGATAACCAAAGCAACCTGCCATTAAGAATATGCCTAAAATCTTTGGTAGAAAGTCGGATTTGTATACTAGATACCCAAAGGGCAAAAGCCAAAGTCCCCAAAATATTTGTGAGAGTTGAACTCCACTGTTATAATTTTCAAGATATAACATTACCTGGGTTTGAAATTCTGCTTGTCCAAGTTTTTGTGCGTATTCTGGTTTGTTAATCAAGGTTAATACCGAGAATTTATTTAGAATATTAATAAAGGATATTGGTACACTTACTAGCGCAAATAGCACCATAAATTTTGCGGCAACTTTATTTACGTTTTGTAGAAGGTTATATAGTGCTAATGGCAAAAATGTGAAAACAAGAAACGAGCAAATTCCTACTACTATTCCCAGTCTAAACAGTAGTTCTGAATCTCTTATGTTCTCTATGGTTTTCGTAGCATTCTTTAAATCAATTAATTGTGTTGGAACATACACAAGGTAGGTCAAGCCACAAACGATAAGTAACAAATAGAGTATTCCTGCAATTCTTGCTTTTTTATTTCGTGCCGTAACTTCCATCATTGAATAGTTTTCATTCTTAGGCCATCGCCAAGCATGCCAAACAATTAAAGTAGTTATAATACTTTCTAGAAACGCTAAAAAAACGTAAAACAAGTACCATTCATTAGTTGAAATTATTCCTATAAACACCATCATCAAAGTAAATACTGTTCCGAATAAAATATTAAGAGTTCGGTTTATTTTTGGCTCAAGGATTACTGATAGCTCCAACCATTATCAATGGAATAGCCATAACTATTGATGCCGTTAATAATTTGGTGGGGGTATCCATGATATTATCTCCCGAAATCAAACTGTTTACTTTATCTGGTGTGTACAGTTGAAAGTAATCTCCGTATAGATAACAGAAAAGTGCGGAAGCCCATAAAGCAGCAAGTTTGATTTTGATGTTTACTTTTGAGTTTTCTAACATATCCGCATGGTTTCTAATCATTAAAATTTGGATGTTCAGCACAATATTTTTCTAGTTTGTTGCTAACAATTGAGCAACCAATCGGATAATTTAACGACAACCAAATATGCTCTCAATCAATCATCTTCCTGCGCTTGTGCTTCCATCGATAGGTTCACCAACTTAGTCACAGCAGAAAAATCGTAGCCGCTCTGCATTAGGTTCATCAGGGCGGGAAGGTCCACGAAGCCTTCCAGATCGACCAGCGCCAGCGTTTCCCGGTTATCCACCAGGCCTACCACCCCTTCCAACTGCGGACTGTCGCCCCGGGCGTAGAGAGTAATCTGGCTGTCTTTCTGCCGGAAGCTGATCAGTTCTTCGTAGGCTTCGCCCCGGATACCCTGCCGAAGCTGCTGCACGGCCGAACGGTCTACGGAGGCGCGGTCGAAGAGCAGGATTTGCAGCTTCTCCACATCATGCACCAGTTGGTACAGGTCGGGATTTTTCTCCAGGTTCACCATGCGCAGGGTACTGGGGTACAAAAAGAAATCCTGGCGGGTGGCGTGCTGCTCACGGAAATCGGCCACCGTGCGGCTCTGCGCCCACAGTGGGCTAAGGGCGCAGAGCAGGGGGAAAATGAGAACGTATTTCATTCTTTTCCTTCTTTGGAGTCTTGGTCAATATTTTCCAGGTACTCCATTCCCTTCATGTTCATGCCTTTAGAGAGCTTGGAGATTTGCTTCAGATCAATCTCTCCGAACAAATCCATCGCCACAAACTGATGGTCGCCACCCACCAGCATCAGCAGTTCGCTGATGATGCCGCCGCTCTCCTTGATCATAAACACCATGTCTTTGTCGCCGTCGCGCACCGACATCAGCTCCTCAAACTGGCTCTTCCGGATGTTCTGGCTGGCTTCGCGGTAGTACTTTCGTCCGTCGGCAATGCTGTCGGAAGCCAGAATTTTCACTCCCTTCAGCTTGCTGATCGCGTCGGCCAGTTCTTTGGTCTCCGGGTCGTCCGGTTCCAGATTCGTGAACAAGCTAAACATTTTTTGGCTGATGCTGACCTTGGTAAGCTCTTCGTTGTCGGCGTATTTATCAAACAGTGAGGAAATTGCTGCGTCCTGGGCGTTCACCTGAAAAGCGGTCAGGTAGCCGATGCTGAGAATCATTATTAACTTTTTCATGATATATGGGGTTAGAAAAGGGTTTATTTATAAAGTGGATTTCTGAGCTTTTACTTTTGTTGCGCCTCGTCAAACTCCTCAAGCTTGGTGAGGTGCTGGGTGCCTTCGTTCATCAGACTGGATACCAGCAACAGAGCTTGTTTTGCCTCTTCGTAGGCCCGTTCGGGGTCTTCGTAGGTATCGGTCGCAACGGCTACTGGGGTCGGATCGGGCGCGTCAAAGTAGGCGTGCTTCGTCCACAGCGCTCCCAAGAGAAACAGCGCAACCACCGCGGCGATCTTGAGCAGGCTGGGCCACATCGGCACCGCCTTTTCCTGGGGCAGACGCTCCATCAACTGCTCGTCGAAGTTCTTATTGAGCCGGGGCGGGGCATCGTAGTGCCGAAACAAGGCCGCTACTGAGCGCAGGTGAGCCGGTGGCTCCTGCTCCTGAAAGTAGCGACGTAGTTGGGCTTCTTCTTCTAAGCTGGTTTCGCCCTTCCAGTACTTCTCCAGCCACGCGTCAATCTTTTGCGATTCCATAAGCATTTCTGTTAGTAAGTTGGTTTCGAAGCGTCTGTCGCGCCCGAAATAAGTTCACCTTCACCTGGTTGAGGTCCATCGCCAGCGCCTCGCTAATTTCCTGGTAGGTGTAGCCTTCCACGTCGCGTAGCTCCAGCACCTGCTGTTGCTTCACCGGCAAACGTTGCAGCAGTTCGCGCACGTGCCGCAGGGCATCCTGGGTTTCGGTG
This sequence comes from uncultured Cytophagales bacterium, assembly GCA_963833215.1. Classification (GTDB taxonomy): domain Bacteria; phylum Bacteroidota; class Bacteroidia; order Cytophagales; family Cyclobacteriaceae; genus Tunicatimonas. The sequence goes on from CAWHXE010000007.1 coordinate 21,677, forward strand.
TGCGCGTAGGGACTATTCGCTTCGCTGGCGTAGCGGTCATCGTCGGCCAACGGCTCGGTGCGTTGTCGTCGGCCCGACTGCAGCAGGTTGAGCGACAGGTTGCGCGTCAGGCGCATGCACCAGGCTTCGGCGTTGCGCAGTTCGTCGCGCTGGTGCCAGGCCTTGATCAGCACTTCCTGTACCACGTCCTGGGCCTCTTCTTCGTTGCGCAAAAAGCGCAGCGCGAAGCGGTAGAGTTTGTCCTTGACCGGAAGCACGCGATATTTAAATTCTTCTAGCACCATCTCGAGGGGAAGACCGGCCAGTGGGCAGAAAGTTACAGCTAGCCGAAAAAGTTTTTTAATTTGCCAGATGCTTCAGAAGATTCTACTGTTCATTATCCTTCCCCTTGGGCGTGCTTGCGGGGCTGGGTTACTACTGGCTGGGCGGTTTCAACGAAATTAAGGTTGCGGTGGTCAAGGAGCCGCTGCGGCCCCTGGTGGGGAAGGCCTACCGGGGTCAGTACGGTGATTTGGCGCTGCGTAAGATTTTTGTGCAGGCCCAGCGCCTGCTGGCCAGCGACAGCGTAGCGGGCACCCTGCTGGTCGTTAACCTGGACTCCGCTTCGGCGGGGGGGAAGCAGGTGAACCAGTTCATCGGCATCGCCCTAACCGCGCCGGTAAATCCGTTGCCCGCCGGTTACCAGCAGGATAGCCTGGCGGCCGGAACCTACCTACGGGCGCAGGTGGCGGCGCACTCGCTGGTGCAGCCCCATCCCAGCTCCATCAACGAGCGTCTGCTGGACTACGCCGCTGAACACCAACTCACGCTGAGTGGCTTGCCTATCGAGATCTACCGCGCCCCCGATACACTGTGGGTGGAGATGGCGGTGTGCACACCCTAAGCGTTCGTTTAAATTGTAAGTTGCCGGGCAATTCGTTACCTTTCAGGTACGTTTTTTCAGTACATCTACTACACCCTAATCCCTTATATCGTGAAAAAGACTTTTTTCGGGCTATCCGCGCTTCTGCTCGGTAGCCTCACCCTGGCTACTACCGGGGCTAGCGCGCAAGACTCGACGCTCTTTTCGGTCGACGACATTGACATCTCCTACCAAGAGTTTACGCTCGACAACGGCCTGCGCCTGATCGTGCACGAAGACCACAAAGCACCCATCGTGGCGGTGAACGTGTGGTACCACGTAGGCTCTAAGAACGAGAAGCCCGGTAAGAGTGGGTTTGCTCACCTCTTCGAGCACCTCATGTTCAACGGCAGCGAGAACTTTAACGACGACTACTTTCAGGCGCTGGAACGCATCGGCGGCACCGACCTGAACGGCACCACCAATACCGACCGCACCAACTACTTCCAAAACGTGCCTACCGCCGGTTTGGACCAGGTGCTGTGGCTGGAATCGGACCGCATGGGGCACTTACTGGGCGCGATTGATACGGCTAAGCTCAATGAACAGCGGGGCGTGGTGCAGAACGAAAAGCGGCAGGGCGAAAACCAACCCTACGGTCGCCAGTGGGAACTCATTACCGACGCCATCTGGCCCGAAGGCCACCCCTATTCCTGGACGGTGATCGGCTCGATGGAAGACCTCAACGCCGCGTCGCTGGAAGACGTGCAGGAGTGGTTCAAGAGTTACTACGGTACCGCCAACGCGGTGCTATCCATCGCGGGCGATGTGGACCCCGACGAGGTGCACGAAAAGGTAAAAAAGTACTTCGGCAGCATTGCCCCCGGTCCCACCCTGGCGCGCCCGCAGGTGAACGTGGCCAAGCGCACCGAAGATACGCGCCAAACCTACGAAGACCGCGTGCCCGAGGCGCGCATCACCCAGGTGTGGAACACGCCGCAGTGGGGCACCGACGATGCCGTGTACCTCGATCTGGCTTCGGACATTCTGGCCGCCGGAAAAACCTCGCGCCTGTACAAAAAACTCCAGTACGAAGACCAGCAGGTGAGTTCGGTATACGCCTACGTCTACCCGATGGAAATCGCGGGCACCTTCACCATTGGAGCCAACGTGAAGCCCGGCGAGTCGGTAGAAGAAGTAGAGCAGAAGCTAGCGCAAATTCTTCAGGAGTTCATTGACAACGGACCCACCAAAGAGGAGCTGGATAAGGTGAAATCAGCCTACTTCGCTAACTTTATCAAGGGCACCGAGCGCATCGGCGGGTTCGGGGGCAAATCAGACCTACTGGCCGTCAACACAGTGTACGGCGGTCGTCCTGATTACTATCAGCAGACTCTGGAAACCGCCCAGGAAGCCACCGTAGCCGATATCCAGAACGCGGCCAAGGCGTGGCTGAGCAGCGGTAAGCACACCCTAGTAGCCTATCCCTTTCCAGAGTATCAGGCCAGCGAAACCGACGTAGACCGCAGCCAAATGCCCGAAATGGGTGAGGTGGCCGCGGCCAAGTTTCCCGCCCTGGAACGCACCACCCTTTCTAACGGCCTGGACGTGGTGCTGGCCCGCCGCGAGGGCGTGCCCACCGTGGTGATGAACCTGGTGGTGGACGCGGGCTACGCTGCCGACCAGGGAGCGAGTCCGGGCACCGCTTCGCTGGCCCTGAGCATGATGGACGAAGGCACTGAGGATATGGACGCGCTGCAGATCAGCGAGGAACTGCAAACGCTGGGCGCTTCGTTGAGTGCCTCCTCTGACCTGGACGCTTCGTACGTGAGTCTGACCACCCTCAAGCCCGTGCTTGATCAAAGCCTGGATCTATATACCGATGTGATTCTGAACCCCGCTTTCCCCGCCAAGGAGCTCGACCGACTCAAAAAAGAGCAGATTTCAGGTATCCAGCGCGAGAAGGTGCAACCGTTTACGATGGCCCTGCGTGTAGCGCCCAAGCTGATGTACGGCGAGCAGCATCCCTACGGCAATCCGCTCACCGGTTCGGGCTACGAAGAAACCGTGCAGAACATTACCCGCGACGACCTGACCACAGTTCTACAACACTTGGTTCAAGCCCAATAACGCCACCCTCACCGTGGTGGGCGACCTGAGCCTGGACGAACTGACCGAGAAGCTGGAAAGCCGCTTTGCCGCCTGGGAGCAGGGCGAGGTGCCGGAGAAGAACATCGCCCAGGCTACCGACGCCCCCGGCAACGTGCTCTACCTAATGGACCGTCCCGAGTCGCAGCAGTCCATCGTGATTGCGGGCTACCTGACCGACCCCTACGGGCAGGTGGACGAACTGGCCAAGAACGTGATGAACGACGTGCTGGGCGGCGACTTCACCTCGCGCATCAACATGAACCTGCGCGAAGACAAGCACTGGGCCTACGGGGCAAGCAGCTTCGTGTGGGATGCCAAGGGACAACGTCCGTACCTAACCTACGCCCCGGTGCAAACCGACAAGACCAAAGAATCTATTCAAGAAATCCAGAAGGAGTTCGACGGTTTTGTGGGCGACAGTCCGGTGAAGCAGGAGGAGTTCGACAAGGTGCAGAAAAATAGCACGCTACAGCTGTCGGGCCGCTGGGAAACCAACCGGGCGGTGGGCAGCTCGCTGAACGAAATTGTGAAGTACGGGCTGGCCGATGATTACTACCAGACCTACGGTGAGCGCATGAAGAACCTCGCGCTGGGCGATGTGCAAACGCTGAGCAAGCAGATGGTGCAACCGAAGAAGCTGCAGTGGTTCGTAGTCGGTGATAAGGAAAAAATCCTGCCCGGCCTGAAAGAACTCGGCATGGACCGCATCGTGATGATCGACGCCGACGGCAACATTCAGGAACCCGCTGCCACGATTGAGGAAGAAGGTGATTCGGGGGGCGAATAGGTTAGTAGCCCAATGAAGTACAATAAAGGGGTAGCACCCTACCATTAAAATAAAAAAGCTCCTCCGAATGCCGGGGGAGCTTTTCTGATTTCAAGTGCTAATTGGCCGAGAGCCGCGACTTATTCAGCTTGACAAGCTTCATGTCCAGTAGCTTTTCTTTGATGTCAAATTCGACCACTATATTATACCCTACCTCATCCTTTTGCGCGTCGTAGTTGATCATACTGAGCGACAACTGCTCTTTTTCATTTGTCTCTATGGGAGTATCCAACACCTTCCGGCCGGTAGTGATATCAAACGCGGCAAGGTGAGCACTGAATTTGGTAGAAAAGAGGCCCGGCCGACGAATGATAGTACCCATTGCGTACTTACCGTTGACCTCCGAGAGCGCCAGTGTTTCGTAATCCTTACTCTTCTCACCGCTGATGGTCCATACGGGCTTCAGATTGTTGTCGTACATGGTGAGGCTGTAGCTTTTGCCCATGCCGATATAGGTGTTTCGAATAAATCCCTGGCCCGGCACGGCAAACAGGTTAATGCCCCCCGTCATGTTTTCGTTGCCTTCACTTTTAGTCTTTAGCTGTTGCTCGATGATGGCTCGATCTGCCTTGCTCACGTTGTCAATTTCGACTGATGCTAGTTTATTTAGGCCCTGATCGTACGTTTCCAGCTCAAGCTTCCTAGCGCGATAGTTGTAGAAATAGAAGCAGAAGGTTGAGCCGTTGAAGGCGTTTTTAAGCAAAAAATAAGTTTTTCTGGGCTTTTTCATGACGATACTCTTCACTTTGTTCAGGTTCTCATCCAGCACCTCGATCACGTAATTATCGTTTTTCCGGTCGGCTTTGTCCGATCGATAGTATAGCATGTAGCCTTTCACCTCGTTCTTCTCGTAAATTGGCGAGAGCGAATTGGCACTGTAGTTCTGTAATCCGGGAAGGCTCATCTTCTGACCATGCGCCAGAGTAGCCAAGCAAAAGAGGGCTACTAATGAGAGATACTTGAGTAGATTCATGGGTTTGCGATTTAGAGATTCGATATCATTAAAATTATTCGCTATCACCGAAAAGATAGATTCTTAGCGATCCGGTAGGGTAACGCATTAGATACTGCGTTTTTAATCGGGCGGCTTCGGCAGCCTGCCCGGTGAGATCAGTCCAAGCGTACGTTGCCGCCAGTTGGTGCTCATTCTCCATTGAGGAAAACGACTCTGGCAAGCCAGCACAATGGGCCAGACGGGCAAAATCAGGTAAGTTGAGGGCTTCTAGTGTCTTCAGAAACTGCCTCAGGCTTTCGGGTTGACGGTCAGAAGCACTAGCTACCACATCAGCGTAGCTATGTTGTTCCATGTGTCTTTTGAGTTGGTGAAGACTCAGAAGATGGATGGCTGACAGATAGTCGGCCGAATGGGTCGCTTCGGACTGCTGCAAGGCTTCGAACAGAACCCGGTCGTAACGCTGATAATCAAACCAACTCTGGATGGCTTCCAATTGGCTGGCAACCTGCACGTTTCGGAATGCGTGAGAAGCACGCTCTTCTTCGGAGTGGCCAAAGGGTTCACCGAGTAACTGCTGAATAAACCGGGCTCTTACTTGACAATTGGGATGAGTCTTTAGTGTATCGCTCAACTCAAAAGCAGTAGGAGTCTCAGTGGCTACTGCGAAGATAGACGATGAGGTCTGCTGGGCAGCCCTCACCCACAACGGATACGTATCTTCGCAACCAAAGTAAGTAGGCACGGTGGCAGCACGTGAAGATGGTGCATCGATGTGTTCCAGTAGTTGAAGGGTTGTGTAGGCCTGATGGCCCGGAAACCCCGCCGCCGTCATCAGAAAAAGCCCCAGCGAATCGGCTTGTTGTTCATACGAACGATTATGGTATAATTTGTTGAGTGATGACTGCCGAACCAACGAACTCAGTTTAGACTGCACGTTATATTCGTCTTTCTGAATTTTATCAACCTTCTTCTCAAACGCGCGGCTGTAAAAAGTAGTAAGATGAGCGTCTAATCCCTGCTGCATATGCTTAAAATACACGTGCGCAAGTTCGTGTCCCAGGACAAACGCTAGCTGGTTCTCGTTGGCTAACGCGGCCAGTAATCCCACGTTACACACCACAATTCCACTTCCGGTAGCGTACGCGTTAGCGATTGGACTTCGCACAATAACCAGGCGGGTGGTTGGCAGCAAAGGGTTAGCGGCCAACAGGCGATCAAAGACACCTTGGACATAGGGAGCAATCAGGGTATCATCCAGGGTGCGGTACCGCAGGGTGCGGTATAAACTCTGGGACGCTTCGTCGGCCCAGGCGGCGTAAGCTTTCCGGTATTCCTTACTTGCATCCGTTGGTTCTTTGAAGAAATCACGCATCAACGTGCGTTGTTGCGTGGCCAGCGTGTACTGGGCCAGCGTGTCAGTGCCACGGTAGGGATAATAACTAGGGAGCGATTGGGCGTTTGTTCCCCGAGGTAGAAACAGGGCCAGACATACCAACAGAAAGCTAAACCTAAATTGTGAAACGTCCGTAACGAGTTGCGAGATCGTTGTTTGCTTGACAAGATAAGGCCGCTGTTTGAGTAAACTTCCGCAACTTTAGTCAACATCCAAACCTGTATAATTTTCTCATAAACTTAAGTTATTTCAACAAACCTGTAAACGCTGGCTTCCCGTCCTTCGTCCTTGCACTAAGAAGTGGTAAGTACGCTAGGGCAGTGGAATCCGGCGTATTAAGGAGAGATTATGACTTTGCCAGCGGTGCTTCGGGTAGAAGCAGGGAGAAGAGACCTCGAGGTGGAGAATCAAACCATCCTGGGGAGGTTGCTGGAAGTGGTGGTGGTGCCTGCCTACTCGGTTATCGAGCACAGCGTCGTAAACTAATCGTCAAAGATTTGAATTTAGTTTTCTCAGTAAACCCAGAATCGCTACCTTCCGCCTTATGACTCATCTACGACGAACTTTCTTAAAACGATGTGCGGCCCTACTCGCCGGAAGCGGATTAGCGGGAGCAGCCATTGCCCGGCCTATGAAAAATCCCCCGTTTGTGCACAACGTATACTTCTGGATGAACAACCCAGACAGTGCCGAAGAACGAAACAAGCTCGAAACCGGTATCAAAACCCTGAGTGGTATCAAACTAGTGAAAGGTTTCCATTTGGGCCGACCGGTTCCCAGCGAGCGCGACGTGGTAGACAGCAGTTACGCCTACCACCTAATGCTTCAGTTCGACAGTCCGGAAGACCAAGCCGCCTACCAAACCGACCCCGTGCATGAACGCTTCGTAGCCGACTGTAGCGGGTTGTGGAACCGCGTGCAGGTGTATGACTCTACGGCGATTTAGAGAATTGGCGCGACGAAAGCTATTGGCATTCGTTAGTTGAACCCAAAGCGGAGCTTTGAGTCGTCCGTAGAGCCCACGCTGCGCTTCGAGGTCGGTACGTAGGAAATCGACAGCATGCTGGTGGAGTGGTACGACCAAAAAGTCGCCGCTCAGCAACGTAGCAATGGCCACCGGGAAGCAGCGTGCCTGGGTGGTTGTAGCCAACAATAATGCAACTTCACCGGCATTTGAACTGATCCAATGACCAAAATAACCGTTTTCTTAGGAATTGCTACCGTAGTATTATCCGCCAATGCATGCTTTCCGCAATCTGCCTTTAACGTTCGCGACTACGGAGCGTCGGGCACCGGGCAGACATAGCAACCAAAGCCATTCAGCAAACCATCGACACCGTGTACGCGCAGGGCGGCGGGGTGGTCCTGTTACCTGCCGGTGACTACCTGTCCGGTACGCTGGTACTCAAAAGTAACGTGACCCTACGACTCGATCCGGGAGCTACGCTGTACGCCAGTCAGGATACCGCCGACTACCGGGTGCCCTTCAACATTTACAAGAACAACAATCCCCGCCAGCCGGTGCTGCTCTACGCCGAAGGGGCGCGCAACATCAGCATCGAGGGGAAGGGCCGCATCCACGGGCAGGCCCGCCGGGTGTATCGAGATTTAGGTTCGGCAGACGGTTTCATTGCCGAGGAGACAGAAATTGCCCGGCAAGCCGGAGTAGCGATGAAGATGTACCGCAAGGTGCCGCCCTTCGTCTCGCTGATCTACCTGGTGAGTTGCCAGGACGTCACCATTGAGGATGTGCGCATTATAGAGTCGGTCAACTGGACGCTGCACGTGCAGTGGTGCGCGCGCGTGAACATCCGCAACTGCTTCATCCAATCTAGCCGGGAAGCGGGAGTCAATGCCGACGGCATCGACGTGGACGGCTGCCGCGACGTGACCGTTTCTGATTGCGTGATTGCCACCGGCGACGACGCCATCGTGCTGAAGTCTACCCTGACCAACGGACGTTATGAAGACTGCGCCAACGTGACGGTGACCAACTGCGTGCTCACCTCCACCTCGTCGGCCCTGAAGATCGGCACCGAAACCCACGGCGACTTCCGCAACATCGTGTTCACCAACTGCGCCATCAGCAACAGCAACCGCGGGCTGGGCATCATCGTGCGCGACGGCGGCCGGGTGAGCGACGTGATCGTGTTGAACATCACCATGGAGCTCAACCGCAAGCACTTCAACTGGTGGGGCAGTGCCGACCCCTTCTGGCTGGTGGTGCTCAAGCGCCGGGAAAATTCTAAAGTAGGATCCATAGAAAACGTGCTGCTAAGCAATATTATCGCGCACGGGCAGGGCACCAGCAAGATTAGCGGCTATCGCCCCGAAAGCATCAGCAACGTGATGCTGGATCAGGTGCAACTGTTTATGCACCCCGAAGACAAACCAGACAAGCGGGCCACCCACGCGCTGATGGCGACGAATGTTAATGATCTCACGATCAGCCGGACGCGCGTGCACTGGGATGAAGTGACCGAAGAGCAGTGGCAGAGCGCCCTGGCCGTAGCAAACGTGCGCGGACTCACCATCGACGGTTTCCAGGGTCGGGCGGGAGGAGCTTCCGCAGCGTATCCGGTGATTACCCTGCACAATGTGCAAGACGTTGACGTGCGGGGCGTGGAACCGACCTCTCCCACTGGCGTGCTGATTCGCGTATCGGGTGAGCAAACGCAAGATACGCACTTCTTCAACAACGACCGTCGCCAACGGGCGCAGCAGCAAGTCGTTCGAACCCCCTGAACCATGAACCGACGAGACTTTGTTAAAACATCCGGACTGCTGGCCTCCTCGGGTGGTTTAGGGCCCCCGCCTGCGTTTCAACCATCCGCGCAGGTGACCAACGAGGTGAACCCCACCGCTACGCATTCTATATGTGGGAGTAGTAATTCGGAACTTCTAAGTGTTTACCTACATAAGGATCGACGCATATCATTAGCTATCGAAAACTTATATTTCAGCTAATTTAGACCAAACTGGGCAGCTACATAAATATTATTTCTTTATGGAAGAGCGGGCTGTCAGTATTTACAGCCTCCCACTGCTGTTTGTCTAGCAAGTGTCGGATCTATATTTACACTTTTTCTATCATCGTAGCTGAGTGTATTAATTTCCCACATACAAATGAAGAGATCATCTATTGACCAATCGGTTGGATTTTCTCTACTAACTTCATAATTACCATTAAGGGGTGTAGTATAGAGGGTAGCTTCTTCTCCCGGTTTGAGTAGGAGATCTCTCTCATTCTTATTTATTTTATATTCCGTCATACGCTTCATAGTTGGCCACATAATACCAGCATAACCAACTTCTCCCATTGTACTAGAATGAGCAACTGTGATGCGGCTTTGCATGTAACCAACTGGTCTTTCGCCTTGATTTCTTATTTTTAATTTCACACGGGGTTTTTTGGTCGGTTTTCCTTCCCAATCAGTATAAGCAATATCAAGTATTTCTAATTCTAGATCGTAAAGGGAGACATTAGTTGCTTTATCGTTTAACCCACGTGCCTCGCGAAAGGCCTCTACATCTTCTTTAAACTCTACGAGAATCTCACGATAAGTTTGACCTTTCTCATCCTGCGATTCTATCTGTTGTCCGGCAAAACTCTTTAATATTAAAATAGCTCTGAGTGCTTTCTCACTCTCTGCATCTACCTCTTTTATATCCTCTAAGTCTTGGGATACTGTTTCTTTTGAATAAGGGCGGTCAAGAGGAGAGTTTTGGGAACATCCAGTTGACCATGCCAAGAGTAGCACTCCTAGACAAAACGCTTTGTTTATATTCGTTATCATAGAAAGGTTTAATAATTTGGTTAGTTTGTAGCCTAAAATAAGCAAAAATTTATCGGTATATGCGAGGAAAAGCTTTAGAATATAGGGTCGCTCAGCATAAAGGGGAGTTTTTTACGGTAGGAATAAGTTAGTTAACTTACTATCAGACACTTACGAAATAGCCTATTCAGAGGGCAGCAATTCCCGGTTTAGCAAATAAGGCGTGCGGCGCGTATTTTTGTTGCTATGGGATGGATAGCCAAGAGACGTAAAAAGCAGAGCCGATTCAGTTATCTGCTCGGTGAAGTTCAAGGGATGTTTACTATAATAGCGGATCATCGGCGTAGCAATGCAAGCATTAGTATGATGGATGTACTGAGTTCAGCATTTGCGATGTTTTCACTGAAGAGTCCTTCACTGCTAAGCTTTGAGAAGCGTAGTCAGGCCGAGGAAGGCAACTTGCAAAGCCTGTATGGCATTAGCAGGATATGTTCAGACACGCAGATGCGTGAGGTGTTAGACCGAGTGGATGCCACTGCTTTGCAGATAGGCTTTCGGCGTTTGTATACAGTATTGAAAGACTGTCGTATAGTTGAGGAATACCAATATTGGAAGGGCAAGCTCATTGTTTCAATAGATGGCGTAGAGTACTTTTCTTCTAAGAAAGTGCACTGTAAGCACTGTTTGCGGAAGCAGCACAAGGATGGTCAACTTACCTACAGCCATCAAATGCTTTCTGCTGTGCTAGTTCATCCTGATAAGCGAGAGGTGTTTCCTATGCGCTGCGAACCGATTGCCAATACGGATGGATGCATAAAGAATGATTGTGAGCGCAACGCGGCAAAGCGGTTGCTGGAAGGTTTACGCCAAAGCTATGCCGAAGAAAAGTTTGTGTTAGTCGCCGATGCGCTGTATGCCAATGGCCCCTTCATTGAACAATTGCAAAGCGATGGTCACTCCTTTATCATCGGCAGCAAACCCGATGGAAACAAAGCCTTGTTCAGCCAGTTCGCCGCGCGTCAGAAAAGCGGTCAGGCAGGGCAATACAGTTACTCGGAAAAGGGCATCCAGCACCACTTCCGCTGGGTTAACAACCTACCTCTGAACAGCACGCAAGCGCACATCAGAGTCAATATGTTACACTACGAACAGGTAGATAAGAAGGGCAAGACCACTACATTTAGTTGGATTACCGATATTGTTCTACGACAGAATAATCTGGAAAAGGTGATGCGAGCCGGAAGAGCACGCTGGAAGATAGAACCGGGTCGCCGGGCGAACGAAACGTTTAACACCCTAAAAAACCAAGGCTACCATTTTGAGCATAATTATGGGCACGGTCAAGACCAGCTATGTACGGTGCTGGCTTATCTGATGATGCTAGCTTTTACGGTAGATCAAATCCGGCAATACGCCTGTGAGTACTTCCGCACGCTATGGAAGGGATTAGGCACTAAAGCCAAACTTTGGCAAGCTATCCGAGCAGCTTTCACTATGATCCAGTTCCAAACTATGAAACAACTCTTCGCCTTCGTGGCCATACGATACAAAATTCAGCTAGAATAGCTAAACCGGGAATTGCTGTTCCAAAGAAAAATAAATTGTTAAGTCTATGATAATCAGTATTTTAAATGCTGAAACTTTTATCGATAAATTAAGCTTTCTCCGGACTTTTTTCGATCTGCTTTTTGTTCTTATTCTAAGTACATAAATAGAGCAAAATCATGGCAGAAATAGCATTAGTAACCAGCGAAGCCAGTACCCTGGAAATTCCCCGCGAATCCATTCCGGCGCAGGTGTTTTTAAATCATTTCTTCGCCCTCAACTATCACGTTCAGCACGACGAACACGCCCATCAGTTGTCAGAATTGCCGTATCTGCAGCAGTTTGAACCGCAGACCGACGAGGCGGTAATGGCCTCGGTGCAGAAGCACTTGCTGAACAGTTGGAACACCGAGTATACGCTACGCAGCAGTGCGCAGGCTACCAACGAAAGCTACCTACGTCACACCCTGCACTGGACGTTTCCGCAGGCTTACTACAGTGTGCAAGAGAGCCTGCTGGCGATGCTGCGACTGCACGGTATTACCGCTCGGCAACCGGAGCGCGTTATTGCCGAAGGTAGCAAGCTGATAGCCCGGGGAGCGTATCCGGTGGCGATATCGTTCTACGCTACCGGGCATCCGAACCAACCCCGCATGCGCCGCTTGCCCTACGGACGTCTGAACCCTAGCCTGCATTTGGTGGCCAATGGGCCGGAAGTGCAGCGGCAGATCGGGCAGTTTTTGCGCACCACCCACCGGCAGCGGGCGCAGCGGGTGCGGCAGGCGGTGCAGGCCAACGAACAGACCGCGCTGCGCACCCGCACGGGCAAGGTGCTCAAACGCTTCGATGACCGGCACTGGCAGCAGATCAACTGGCGCATCGGCTACACCACCGTGTTCGACCTGCTATCGCGGCTGCGCATCTCGCCCGGTCACCGCGAGATTGAGCGTTTCATCGAGGCCGACATCGACGTGGCCCTGTTTCATCAGTCGCTGCTGGGCATTGTGGAGTATCTCAACTTCGTGCACGAAGCCTACGTGGTGTGGGCGTTCGGCACCGACACCTACCGGGAGTGGCTGAACGGGTTGCCGGACTACCTGAAGGACGGTTTTGTGGCCGAGCGGTTCGAGCAGCGGATAGTGGGAGATGGGGAGAAGGAGTAGCAGCGCATTGGTTGGTTTGAGTGAGAAAGCTTAAGGATAATCAATTATGCGCACTTCTGATGTTGGTCGGACCAACGTTCCATCTGAGATTATACTTTCCGGTAGCATCTGCTAACGTAATAGTTATTAGGTAATCTGATTTTTCGGGAAGTTGAATAATGTGATTCTTTTCTCTTGCTGTTGATCCTTGTTTGAATTCTTTTTTCCAATTATCGGTGGCTTGGTTAGCGAATGTAGTTATTCGTCCCGCAGCGCATCCACCGGATTTTCTGAGGCCGCCCGAAGCGCCTGCGTACTTACGCTGAATCCGGCCACCAACAGGGCAACGCCCCCGGCAATGAGAAAAACGTCTGCTCCCAGGCCAATCCGATAGGCAAAGTCCTGCAAGAACTGCTCAGCGGCGTAGTAGATGAGCGGACAAGCCACCACAAAGGCGATGGCGACCAGCCCGGCGAAGTTGCGTGACAGTAGAACGATGATTTGCGCGACTGAGGCTCCCAGCACCTTGCGCACTCCGACTTCTTTGCGCCGCAGTTGGGTCGCAAAAGCCGCCAGTGCCAGCAGTCCTAGTGAGGCCAGCACCACTGCGATCCCGGCGAATAGCGTGGCGGTGAAGCCCAGCCGCTCTTGGGTGCGGTACATTTTGTCAAACTCGGCATCCAGAAAGTAATAATCAAACGGTTCGTAGGGATTCAGCGACTGGTAAGCGGACTCGAGGACGGCCAAACCCTCGGTCGTGCGGCCCGGTTGCAGGCGAGCAGCCAGGTGGCCGTAGTAATATTCATCGCCGGGATAGTAGCCATGAACCATCGGCTGAATTTTTTCCTGCAACGATTGATAGTGATAATCTTGCACTACTCCAATCACCGGCAAGCGCGTGGCGTCGCCTTCGGCAGTCAGATATTTATCCTCTACGTCGTTCCAGCCCAGGGCCCTCATGGCTGTTTCGTTAATGACCACCGCAAAGCCGCTGTCGGGAGCCAGCTCGGGTGAGGGCAACCGCCCCATCACCAAGTGCATGCCCAAGGTCTCAAAGTAGCGGTCACCAACCGTCACCTGTCGCATACTAACCGGGTTCTGTGCCGGAGCTTCACTGTCGTAAAAACTGTTATAGTTCTGGATGTAGTGACCGGGCATGTGCTCCGCAAAGGTGAGCCCAACGATGGAGCTTTCGTTCTCCAGACGGTTGATCATTGTCTTGATCACGGACTTTGCCTGCCCTTCGCTTTGAAAGGCGTAGTTATCGTACCAAAGTGAAAAACCAACGACATTCTCCTGATCAAAGCGCAAATCCTGCGATTGCATAAACTGAATCTGCCGCCAGATCACCACCGTGCCGGCAATCAGCACGATGGAGGCCACGTACTGCACCACAATAAGGCTCTGCTGCAACCAGCGCCCCGTCCCGCGCTGCCGGTGCCCCTTCAGCGAAGCCACCGGCGACAGCCGGGAAACGAACAGGGCCGGATACATCCCCGCCAGCAAACCGACCAGCAGCCCTCCGCCGAGCAGTGCGCCTAACAGGGGCAGGTTCTGCCAGTAGCGAAAGGTAAGCGGGATATCGAAGTAACGGTTGAACCACGGCAGTGTACCGTGGACGAGCAAAATACCCACGGCCAGGGCCAGCAGCGTGGTCAGCAGGGATTCGGTCAGGAACTGTCCGACCAACTGGCGGCGCAGTGAGCCTAACGCCTTGCGCACGCCGATTTCCCGGGTGCGCAGCAGCGATTGGGCGGTCGCCAGGTTCATAAAGTTCACGCTGGCAATCAGCAGGGTGAGGGCGGCAATCAGGCCCAGCAGGTTGATGATCGGCTGATTGTTGGTGTCAAAGGCGCGCAGTTGGGCCAGCGGGCGCAGGTGTAACTTAACGTCGGCGCTTTTTTCGCTCGAGTAGTGGCGCGCTTTGAAGGCCAGTAGCTTTTCGGACAGCGCTGCCGGGTCAGCGTGGTCGGATAGTTTCGCGAAGCCGGTCATGAAGGTATCGTACCAGTTGGCGTCTTTGGCTATCCAGTCGGGCGCGTTGGCCCAGGGCAGCAGGGCCTCAAATTGCAACGAAGAATTGGCCGGTGGGTCAGCCAGCACCGCCCCCACCGTGAACTGCCGCTCATCGTTGACCACCGCTAACGTTTTTCCTACGGCCTCCTCGTTGCCGAATAGTTTTTTGGCAACCGATTCGGTGAGCACCAGGCGGTTGACGGTGGTCAGGGTTTGCCGTAGGTCACCGTCGACTAACTCAAAGCTGAACAGCTCGACAAAACCCGAGTCCACGTAGTGCACCAGCGGGTTGGCGGTGTGATCCTGGTAGCGCAGGCGAATGTTGTTCGGAGCGAAGAAGCGAGTACCCGCCACCACCTCGGGAATTTCCTCGAGCAGCGTCGGCACCACCGGCACCGGAGTGAGGTCATGAGCATCGGTTTTGCCATTCCGCACCTCCTGTTCGCCTAGGCGGTAGATTTGGTCGTGTTGAGAATGAAAGGTGTCGAACGATCGCTCGTAACTGACAATCAGGAACAACACGATGGCGGCCGCCATGCCGATGGCCAGTCCGAAAATGTTGAGCAGGGCGTAACTTCGGTATCTGAGCAGATTACGAAAGCCGGTCTTGAAGTAGTTGCGGTACATAGCAGGCGATTGGTTAGATGATAAACGGTTGAAGGTCAAGGGACGAATGGTGGCGGGGCGAAAAAGTAGTAGCACGTCTCGCGCATAGTACCACCGCGCCTTCCGGTGACTCATCTGCCGAAGCCGTTCTTCGTACAGTTCTTCCAAATCACCCTCCAGATCTTCTACAAAATTGGGGTTACAGTACCAATAGAGGAGGCGACGGGCCCAGCGTGGAGGAGAATTTTTCATGCGGAGACGTATCAGAAATCAAAAGCTACTTTGGGGATGGCCCGCCAGAGCTGCCGCCGGGTTTCTTTCACGGCGGTGAGCGCTTGCTTGCCGTAAGGAGATACGGTGAAGTAGCGTTTGCGCTTGCCGCCCCGCACGGCGGTAGCCTCACCCAGGCGCGAGGTCAGAAATCCCTTATCCTCCATACGTCGCAGGGCCGACTGCAGCGCGCCCACGCTCACCGAGCGGTTCAGTCGTTCCTCAATCTCCCGTTTGATAACTACTCCGTAGGCTTCGTCGTAGAGCACGGCGACGGTTAATAAAACCACTTCTTCAAATTCGCCCAGGTGCGTTCGATCCATGCTCATCGTAATAAATTTCCTAAATGTAGTTATTATCATTTACAGTTCCTATTGCAGAAGACCGACCGGGTGCGTATTTTAAGGGATTATAATCCGTAACCAGATTGCCGGTAGGGACAGATTGCAATCTATCCCTACCGGCAATTAATCTATACGTGATATACACCCCCTAACCCACTAAAAATGCCTAATCCCCGACGTGCTTTCCTCAAGACTTTGTCCGGCAGCGCCCTAGCCACCGCCGCCATCAGCCCCGCCACCGTCTTCGCCCGATCTTCCTCCGCCCCGCCCAGCGATCAGGTCAATATTGCCGTGGTGGGCGTCAACAGCATCGGCTGGGCCAATTTGCAGTCGCACCTGCGGGTGCCCGGCGTGAAGTGCGTGGCCCTGTGCGACGTGGACCAGCGGGTGCTCGACCGCCGCATCGCCGACACCGAAAAGATTACCGGCTACCGTCCGAAGGGCTACACCGACTTCCGCAAACTCTACGAGCACCCCGACCTGGACGCGGTGGTGCTCGGCACGCCCGACCACTGGCACGCCCTGCAAACCATTTACGCCTGCCAGGCCGGACTCAACGTGTACGTAGAAAAACCGCTGGCCAACTCTATCGAAGAGTGCCGGGTGATCGCCGACGCGGTGAAGAAGTACGGTCGCGTGGTGCAGGTAGGGCAACAACAGCGCAGCAGCACCCACTGGCAACCAGCCATGAAACGCATCCGCGACGGCGAACTGGGCCGCGTCAACTTCGTGCGGGCCTGGAACCACAGCGGGGTAAACCGCATCGTGCAACCCAAACCTGACACGGCCGCGCCGCCCGAAGTGGACTACAAGATGTGGTTGGGTCCCGCCCCGGAGCGTGCCTTCAATGAAAACCGCTTTCACGGCTCGTTTCGCTGGTACTGGGACTACGCCGGGGGCAAGATGACCGACTGGGGCGTGCACCTCATCGATATGGTGATGCTGGGCATGGACGTGGCCGCGCCCAATGCCGTGATGGCCTCGGGCGGCAAACTAGCCGACCCCAACAGCGCCATGGAAACCCCCGACACCATGAGCGCCAGCTACGAGTTCGACGACTTTATTATGGTGTGGGAGCACAACATGATCAATCCGAAGGGACCGTATGACAAAGACCACGGTATCGAGTTTGTGGGCGAAAAAGGACGCATGGTGATCGACCGCCGCGGCTGGGAAATCTTTCCGGTGATGGAGCGGGCCGACGACGGTACCGAGCGCTACGTAATGGACAAGCTGCCCTACCAGCCCCGCACCGGCGACCCGCGCGACGCGCACGCTCAAAACTTTGTCGACTGCATTCGATCGCGCGAGCAACCAGTGTGCCCGATCGAGATCGGTAGCAACGTGGCGGTGGTGGCCCACCTGGGCAACATCGCCTACCGCCTGGGCCGCAAAATCTACTGGGACAAAGCCGCCGGGACGTTTAAAGACGATAGCGATGCTGAAGCAATGGTCGCCGCGCAGTACCACAACGGTTGGAAATTGTCGGTTTAAATGAATGACTGAAGGATAGAATGATTGAATGAAACTGAGGTAATGATGAACTTACTGGAAAAACTGAGCACGGAAGATTACATTCGGCTGGAAGACGAAACCGGTTTGAAGCACGAATATCATGACGGCTGGGTGGTGGCCATGTCCGGGGTGACCGAGGAGCACGACCTAGTAGCATCGGCTATCCGTAACTTACTATGGGACTGCTTGAAGAAGAAAGGTTGTCGCATCTACAGCAGTGATATCCGCGTGTTTGTACCCGTGTGCAATAAGTTCGTGTATCCTGATGCGACGGTGATCTGCGGCGAATCGCAACGACACAAGTTGCCGCGCGGTGCTTACGCCCTTACCAATCCCTCAGCGACTGTAGAAGTGTCGTCCGAGGGCACGGTGAAGTACGATCAGGAAGAAAAGTACCGCTGTTACCAGTCCTTGAAGTCGTTTCGCGAGTACCTGCTCGTTGCGCCGGATCAGGTTCGGGTAGAAATTCGGAAGAAAAATGCCGATGGCAACTGGCAAACCGCAGTATACGATCAGCTTGATCAAACCGTAGAAGTGTTGGGATGCTCGGTAAACCTACGGCAGGTTTACGAAGATATCAACCTCTGAGTGTCGGTGGCAATCCCTACGTAAAAATCCGTACTTTACCGATCTTTTTCTACTAAGCTAAACCCACTCATGACCATCGAAGAAATAAAGCAAGAAATCACGAACCATCCCGCCTCGAAGATCAAAGTGGCCGTCACCGACATGGACGGCGTGCTGCGCGGCAAGGTAATGCACCGCGACAAGTTTTTGTCGGCCCTCGACGGAGGCTTTGGCTTCTGTAGCGTGGTATTTGGCTGGGACGCCATCGATACCGCCTATGATAACGCGCAGTTTACCGGCTGGCACACCGGCTACCCCGACGTAGACGCCCAACTCGACCCCGAAACCTACCGCAAAATTCCCTGGGAAGATGACTTGCCCTTTATGCTGGGTGATTTTGGCGGCGGATCGGGGGAGACGATTTGTCCGCGCAGCTTGCTCAAACGAATTAGGCAGCAAACGCTGGACGCAGGCTATATACCGCAGTTTTCGCAGGAGTTCGAGTGGTTCAACTTCGCCGAAACCTCCGAAGGCTTAGAAGAAAAATCGTTCACCAATATTCAGCCGCTCACCCCCGGCATGTTTGGTTACTCACTGCTGCGCAGCTCGATGAACAGCCCCTACTTCAACGACCTGTTCGACCTGATGCTGCGCTTCGACGTGCCGCTGGAAGGGCTGCACACCGAAACCGGACCCGGTGTCTACGAAGTGGCCATTCTGTACGGCGATATCCTACAATCAGCCGACCGGGCGGTGCTGTTCAAGGCCGGGGCCAAGGAAATTGCCCAGCAGCACGGCATCATGGCCAGCTTCATGGCCAAGTGGGACGCCAAGTTGCCCGGTTGCAGCGGTCACGTGCACCAGAGTCTGTGGGATGAAAAGAAAGAACAAAATCTCTTCTACGACGAGCAGGCCGACGACGGCATGTCGGAGCTGATGCGCAGTTACGTGGCGGGGCAACTGCACTGCCTGCCGCACATTCTGCCGATGTATGCGCCCACTGTCAACAGCTACAAGCGCCTCACCGAAGGAGCCTGGGCACCCACCACCGCCACCTGGGGCGCCGACAACCGCACCACCGCCCTGCGCACGCTGGCCGGAGGCAAAAAATCAACCCGCCTGGAGACACGCGTGCCCGGCTCCGACGTGAACCCCTACCTGGCAATGGCCGCCTGCCTGGCCAGCGGACTATACGGCATCCAAAACCAACTCACACTTGACCAGCCGCCCACCACCGGCAGCGGTTACGAGGACAAGCAGGCCGAAGCGCTGCCGCCCGACCTGCACGCCGCTACGGAGGCCATGAAAAATTCAGAACTGCCCGCCCAACTCTTCGGAGCCGACTTCGTTGATCACTTTGTGCGCACCCGCGAGTGGGAGTGGCGGCAGTTCTCGCAGGCCGTCACCAGTTGGGAAGTGAAACGCTACTTTGAGGTGATCTAAACGCAATCGCGAGGTCGTGTAGCATTGAGTTAATCAGACGGTTATTTTCTGCAAATGATTGCTTCAACAACAAAACAAGAACTGACCCGACCGAAGCGATATTTGACAATCAAGCGAAGACTATTTCACCGCAACTACTCACTCATTAGCAACCTCTATGATCTACCAATTTAACTTCCCCACCGTGATCCGCTTCGGCGAAGGAGTGATCCGAGAACTCGGCCCCTACCTCAAAGCGCAGGGCTGTCAGCGTCCGCTACTGGTCACCGATGCCCAGGTGGCCGACCTGGATTTCTTTCGGCAGGTCGCCGAAGGTCTGCTACTCGAGGGACTGCAGCCCCACGTGTTCGCGCACATTTCTAAAAATCCGGTGAAGTCCGACGTGCTCAAGGGAAACAAAGCCTACCACGAGTACGACAGCGACGCCATCGTGGGCATCGGGGGCGGCGCGGCCATGGACGTGGCCCGCGCCATTGCGCTGAGCATCAACAACCGTCGCGACCTGTTCGACTACGACGACTTGCAGGGCGGCGACCAGTACGTGACCGAACCCATTCCGCTGTTCGTGACGGTGCCCACCACGGCGGGAACCGGCAGCGAGGTGGGGCGCAGCGCCGTGATCTCGGAAGACGACACCAAGAAAAAGCGTATCCTGTTTCATCCCACGCTGATGGCCCCGATCGTGTTCGCCGACCCCGAACTTACCTACGGCCTTGCCGCCCAGCCATCACCGCAGCCACTGGCATGGACGCCTTCACGCACAACCTGGAGGCATATTTGGCCAAAAACTATCACCCGATGGCCAACGGCATCGCCCTGGAAGGTATCCGCCTGATCGTGCGGGCGCTGGAGCCCGCCGTGAACCGTCCCGACCCCGTATCGCGGGCCGATATGCTGCTGGCGTCGCTGATGGGAGCAGTGGCCTTTCAGAAGGGACTGGGCGTGGTGCACTCGCTGGCGCACCCGCTGTCTTCGCTGCTGGATATGCACCACGGGCTGGCCAACGCCATCTGTCTGCCCTACGGCTTGCAATTCAACCGGCGGGGCAGCGAGTACCGCTTCGTGGACATCGCGCAGGCAATGGGACTGAAGGTACATAGCGGCGAAGCCGTGGTGCGGGATGTGCGCCGCCTGATTGAAAACATCGGTTTACCGGCCCGACTGAGCGAAGCAGGAGTGAAGCCCGAACACATTGATACCTTGACCAATCTGGCCGTCGATGACTTTGCGCATCCCAACAACCCCAAACCGGTGACCCGCGACGACTTCCACCGGCTTTATACTGAAGCTTTATGATCAAACTGGGAGTGACGGCCTGCCTGATGTATCCGGACCCGAAGCGGACCTACTTTTCGGCCAAGCACCTGTGCTACCTGGAGCGCGACATGGCCCGCTACCTATACCGCCCGAACGTGCTGCCCATCCTCATCCCCGATCTGGAGGGGGAAATGCTAGATGAACTGCTGGCCCAGCTCGACGGCTTTGTGTTTCAGGGCGGAGCCGACCTGGCTCCGCAAACCTACGGCGAAGAACCCATCGGCCCCTGGTTGGGCGATCCGTTTCGCGATGCCTACGAATTGCGTATTTTAAAGTACGCCATGCAACACGAAAAACCGGTGTTCGGCATCTGTCGGGGGTTCCAGTTGATGAATGCTTACTTCGGCGGCACGCTGTACCAGGACATTGCCACCCAGCGGCCCGACGCCCGCCTGCACCGCGACGCGGTTTTGTACGACCAACTGCACCACGAAATTGAGCTGACCGAAGGCGGTCTGCTGGATCGCTTGCAGGGCGAGGAAGCGGTGCGCACCGTCAACTCGGTGCACCATCAGGCGGTGAAAGATTTAGGAAAAGATTTGAAAGTATTGGCTACCTCCGCCGAAGATGGTTTGGTGGAGGCTTTTCAGTGGATGAAAGCCGAAGAAGGTAAGGTGATGGGCGTGCAGTGGCACCCCGAGTTCTTCGCCAATTCGCAAACGCCGCTGATGGATAGAGATAAGGTGTACGAATGGTTTTTGCGGTTTTGTGCGTAGCTGCAACTACTGCGGAATGGGAGTAGTGGCCGCGTTGACGCTCCACCAGCGCAGCAAGTACGAAAACAGGAACGAGAACACCAGGGCGTACAGGAAGTTCACCAGCGCAAAGGTGTAGTACTGCGATTGGTACGGGTCCTGCTCGTATAACTGGCTGATGGTGGTGTAGCTGATGTAGTAGGCCACCCCAAAGTTAATCGCCCCGATAAGGAACACGTAGAACAGCCAGTGGTACCAGCGGTTGAAGCGCGGGTGGTTGATCACGTAGTAGAACACCCCTACCAGCGCCGCCGATGACAGCAATAAAGTGAGCCCGATAGGAATGTACAGCCGGTTGTTATACAGATCGTCCGAGAAATTGTCCAGGTAAAACAGTCCCCAGCCTTCGTAGAGGGGGGCAAGCAGGTCGTTCATAGGTTAGGGGTTCACGGATACGGTCAGGGTGAAGTGAGGGGCTTGCCCGTACACCTTGCGGTAGGCCTCTTCCACCCCGGCCACTAAGTAACGAAATCCGAAGGTTTGGTCGTGCGCGGTCTCGTTATTTTTGATGGCGGTGTCGTCGTCGGTGCTGGTCTGCGCCACCCAGGCCGGGGTTTGTCGTTGCAGGGCCACCTGCAAGTCGGAGTAGGAGCGCTGGGTAGTGGAAAAAGCCAGCACGTGGGTGGCCACGCCTTCGGCCAGGGAGCGGTCGCGCGGATGAAGCATATTCACCGCATCAAGCGTGAGCACGGTGTCGAGCTGGTAGCCCCGCACTTCGTAATTATCCGGGTCGGTTAAGTAGCTGGCATCGGCGCTTACGCCCGACAGGTCCACGGCCACGCTAAAGCCGAAGGTGCCGCTCGGCTCGCCCCGGCGACTGGCCTGCACTTTCTCCAGGCCGTGCACGTAGTCCTGGCCAGTAGCGGTACGTCCGGATGCCGCCCGATCCGTACGAAACGAGCCTTGCTTAAAGGTGTTGTTCAGCACGGTATAGAAGGGTGCGAAAGCATGATCATCGCTCACGGGAAGCAAAGTGTAGCTGTTGGCGAAACCCGGCAGTTGTTCCACCTTAGCAATGGCGGGCAGCGCGCGGATGGTGGCCGCCGGTCCGATGAACCACAGGTAGTAAGGGCGGCGCACGCCGGTGAGGTACACCGGGCGATCGTCTTTGGTGTAGTAGTTTCCGGTGAAGTCAGACTGCATCTTCACGATGTAAGTGCCCAGCGGTTGTTTCTCTAACTGCTGCCGAAAGGTGTTGTAGATGCTGATGCGCTGGTTGTTGAGCAGGTCTTCGGTGCTTCCTTTGCCCAGCGACAGAATAAAATCGGAGATCAGCAGGGTGGCGCGCTGCCCGGTGGTTTGCTGAAGCAGTTGGCTAAAGATCTGGTTCAGATCGCTGTTGGATCGGTTGCCCCCCCGCTGCTGAAACTCGGCGGGTTCCAGCTTGCTGATAAACTGTTCGGTGCCCGCCGCGTAGGGAATTGGTTGAGAGTTGATGTAGAACAGCGAGAGCGTATCGGCGGCGTAGCCCAGGTCGACGAGCAATTGGTACACATCATCCTCGAAGGCCGTCACTCCCCGCACGTAGCCGTCCATGCTGCCCGAATTCTCGAGGTACACCACAAAAGTAGGGGTTGTTGCCGGAATGCTATCGGGGGCCGCCGCCTGAGTCTCCGCCGTGGCGGGTTCTTTGCCGCGTTCCTGGGTGTAGGAGCAGGCGGCGGTGCCCAGCAGTAACAGGAAGTAGCCTAGGCGTGACGCGTTGCAAACGCGCCCCAAAAATGTAGGCGTGACGCGTTGCGAACGCGCCCCAAGAATAGTGGCCATCTCGCCAACCCATTGGTGTCTGTCGTCCATGCGTTACTTGCTGAATCCGATTTTCTTGCCCTGGTAGCCGTATTCTTCCATCTGCTGGGCCGATGTCTCCACCTTTTCCTTGAGTTCTTGCTTGTAGGCATCCAGTCGCTGGGCCACTTTCTTGTCGGAGGTGCCCAAAATCTGGGCGGCCAGGATACCCGCGTTCTTCGCTCCGTCGAGCGCCACGGTGGCCACCGGCACGCCACCCGGCATTTGCAGGATCGACAGCACCGAGTCCCAGCCGTCGATGGAGTTGCGCGACCGGATGGGCACGCCGATCACGGGCAACGAGGTGAGGGCCGCCACCATGCCCGGCAGATGCGCGGCCCCTCCCGCTCCGGCCACGATCACCCGGATGCCGCGACCCCGGGCCTGCTCGGCGTACTGCACCATGCGGTGCGGAGTGCGGTGCGCCGACACCACGGTTACCTCGATGGGAATTTCCAATTCTTCCAGAATTTCGGCGGCTTCGCGCATCACCGACAGGTCGGATTGGCTGCCCATAATAATGCCTACTTGTGCTTGACTCATGTGATCACTTTTAGGGTTTGTTGCACCCAACGCGCGCGCTGCGGCAGGGTTTCGGCATCGGAAGCGGTTAAGGTCACGTGGCCCATTTTTCTAAAGGGCTTAGTGGTGGTTTTTCCGTACAAGTGCACGTGCGCCCCGTCGGTGGCCAGCACCGCGTCGAGTCCTTCGTAACGGGCCGCACCTTCGTGCCCGGCTTCGCCCAGCAGGTTAACCATGGCGGCGGGCGTTTTCAGGGTGGTGGCCCCCAGGGGCAGATCAAGAATAGCCCGCAGGTGCTGCTCGAACTGCGAGGTTACGTTAGCCTCAATGGTGTGGTGACCGCTGTTGTGGGTGCGCGGGGCCACTTCGTTTACTAGAACTTCTCCGGCCGGAGTCACGAACATTTCTACGGCCAGCAAACCGGTCATGTTCAGCTGCTCAATAACGGTACGCGCCAGTCGGTCGGCCCGTTGCCGCAGTTCTTCCGACAAGCGGGCGGGAGCGAATAAGTATTCTACTAGGTTTTTTTCGGGATGAAAGACCAGCTCCACCACCGGGAAGGTGCGCACTTCGCCCCGGGCGTTGCGCGCCACGATCACCGAAATTTCTTTTTCGAAGTCAACTAACTCTTCTAGCACTCCCGGCGCGTCGAAGCCCTGCGGCAGATCGTTGGCCGAGCGCAGCACCTGCACGCCGCGTCCATCGTAACCGGCCCGGCCCAGCTTGTGCACGGCGGGCAGACGGTCCGCGTGTTGTGCCAGATCGGCCCGCGATTCGGTGAGCACGAAGTCGGCGGTGGGGATGCCGTGCTGCTGATAAAACTGTTTCTGGGCCCGCTTGTCCTGGATCAGTTCGATGACCTCGGGTTCAGGATACACGGGCGTGCCCTCGTCGCGCAGCCGCTTCAGGGCGCTGGTGTTCACGTTCTCAATCTCGATGGTGAGCAGATCGCAGGCTTGGCCGAAGGCGTATACGGTGTTGAAGTCAGTGAGCGAACCGGTGGTGAACTGCGTAGCAATGGCGTGACAGGGTGCCTGCGGGTTGGGGTCGAGCACGTGCACGTTGAGGTTGAAGTCGATGGCCGACTGGATGAGCATGCGGCCGAGTTGTCCGCCACCCAGCACGCCGAGGGTTCGGGTGCCCGATAGAAAATCTTGGTAGAGGGGGTGCATCACGGAGGTGGGTTGGCCAGTGGGGACGCAAATTATTCAGGATTCTACTGATTTGCAAAAGTGGAGTAGCGCATTTCAGCTGAAGCCCCTTTGGACAAAGCCCTATCAGTGAAGGGGGCCGACTGCTCGTTCACGCGCTCCACGATCTGCCGGGTGACGCGTTCCAGCTCTTCGGTGCTTATCTTGAGCATTTCTACGTACTGAGCACGGGCGGCGGGTTCTTCTTCGTCCTGAATGAGTTGCATCAGCCCCAGAATAGAACACACCGGGCGGCGCACCTCGTGCGATTGAATGTAGGCAATCTCGCGTAACTGCTCATTCTGAGTGGTAATTTTGCGGTAGAAGGGGCGAAACACAAAGAAGATTTCGAGCATTAGCACCAGGATGCTCACCACGGCTAGTACTATCTCCATATGCATCAGAAAGGTGAGCTTCTGCCGGGCATCGGTTTCAAAGGCATTCACAATCTGATCCATTCGTACCAGAAATTCCTGTCCCTGCTCGTTAATCTTCTCGATGCGGGGGAGCAGGTCGTCTACCTTTTGCGTTTGATTCACCGCCTCAAACAACGCGGTTTGGTACGGCTGTGCCTGCCCAAAAAGTTGCTGAATGGCTTCGCTCTTGAGCGGGGGCAGGTCCAAGCGATTGCTGCCTCGTTGCAGTCCCCAGTGCACTTCGTTCCAGAGGCCGGTCAGGTTTTTCAGGACCACGACCTGCGCTTGGTCGCGGGTCATTAGGGCGCGGTAGGCCGTTTTCACGATCTTCTGGCTCAGCATCCGCTGCCGTCCGGCCAGGTTCACGATGTGTTCGTCGTACATCTTTTCCTGAATGGTGTGCTGGATGACTACCTGATTGCCCAGGGTGAGGACCACCATTGAGACAATAACGATCCAATAGAGCTTGCGGTGGCGACTAAGGGAGGGCGGCTTAGCAGTACGTTGGTTTGATCGTGAAGACTTATTCATTATTCATAAAAAATGTTCGGCCTGCGGTGCCTGCTACCTAGCAAGAATGCCTCCGGGAGACACCGTTATTGGGCGTTACCCGCTTCAAAAAGCACACCTTCGTCAATCGATAAAAGTCACACCCGGGAAGCAATGATTCCCCCCGCAGTAGGTATAATTGCTGATCATACTACCATGATTCAGCGCATAAATTGAGAAAATATGCGCTGTGCTGATCAGAAAGTCACCATTCACCAACTAGCAATTTCGCCGATGTCCTACATTTTAGGTATAGACGCTGCCTGGACCGCCCACCATCCATCAGGAATTTGTTTGGTACAGCAATCGCCCGATGGCTTACTTAGGGTGATTAAACTAGCCCGCTCGTACCGCGAGTTTCTGGAGCGAGATTGTCCCGACTGGTCTACCAAACCCGAGGCTTCGCCCCCGCTACTCACCGAGGTGCTGGAACACTGTGAAGACCGGGGCTGGCCCGTGCGGGTGGTCGCCTTGGACATTCCGCTGGCGCCGCAACCGGTGCGGGGCTACCGGGAGGCCGACCGGGCCCTCACGCGCGCCTACTCCGGACGAGGTGCCCCCGTGCACAGTCCCACTCCCCAGCGACCGGGCCCAATTTCAGACGCTATTTATGAGCAACTGACCCGCGGCGGGTTTCGGTGGGCCGGGGCGCAGGCGGTGCTCGACCAGCCTTCGTTCATCGAGGTGTATCCGCACGCGGCGATCATCGAACTGTTCGGCTACGCCTACCGGTTTCCCTACAAGGTGCAGCGGCGGGGGCAGTACTGGCGCGACGATCCACCGAGCGTGCGGCACCGAAAGTCGATCAGTAATTTATTAGAACTTAAGCAGAAAATTGGTGGCTACGTGACGTATGCTCCGGGAGTGGCCCTTCCGGAGTTGGTACCGGAGCAGCAGTATACGCTGGCTTTTTTGAAGGGCTACGAAGACACGCTGGATAGTTTGGTGTGTGCGCTCAGCGGCTGGGCCTACGCCACCGGGCGGGCCACGGCCTACGGCGATCAGGAGGCGGCTATTTGGGTGCCTGACCGTGGCGAACGATGAACCGCGGTGGCAGAAGTCTTTTTTGGTGATGTACCTCCGGTTCGGTACCGAGGAAGGGTGCACACTAGAACCGGGCCGAGCAAGCGCATTGCCCGCGAAACCGAAGAGAGAATTTTATCTGAACGGAGATTTGTAAAGCGCGGCTAAGTTTACCACATTTTCGGTATATTCCCACTAAACCACCAAACCTATGCCTGCTAACCGTCGATCTTTCTTGCGCCAGTCCGCGCTTTTTCTTCCCCTCTCCCGGCTTAACTTGGGGCCCGGTTTTCACCGGCCAGGTCGCCAGCCCTTGGTTGTGTCTACCTGGGACAGCGGGCAGATTGCCAACGGAGCGGCCTGGCCGGTGCTAGCGCGAGGCGGCACCGCCCTGGATGCGGTGGAGCAAGCGGGCATCGCCATTGAGGACGATCTCAGTTGTTGCGTAGGGCTGGGAGCCAACCCCGACCGCGACGGACACGTAACGCTGGATGCCTGCATCATGGATGAGCGGGCGAACTGCGGGGCGGTGGCCTTTCTGGAGCGCATCAAGCACCCGGTGTCGGTGGCCCGGCGGGTGATGGAGCAAACCCCGCACGTGATGCTGGTGGGTGCCGGAGCGCAGCAGTTTGCCCTACAGAACGGCTTCGCGCTGGAACCCGACGAACTTTCACCCACGGCGCAGCAAGCCTACCAAGACTGGCTCAAAGAGGCCAGGTACGAACCGGTGATCAACGTAGAAAACCAACCGGCTCCGTCGTCTAACAACGGTCCGGCGGCTCCCAACAAGCTCAAAGACGGCTCGTTCAATCACGATACCATGGGTACCATTGCGCTAGACAAGCAGGGAAATGTATCGGGCATGTGCACCACCAGTGGCATGGGCTTCAAGATGCGCGGCCGCGTGGGTGATTCTCCCATCATTGGGGCGGGCCTGTACGTGGACAACGAAGCGGGCGCAGCCGTGGCTACCGGACAGGGCGAGGAGGTGATCCGCTTCTGCGGCACGCACTTGGTCACCGAGTACCTGCGCGACGGGCTCACCCCGCAGCAGGCCTGCGAGAAAGCCGTTGGGCGCATTGTGCAGCGAGACAAGCAACGGGCCAAGAACTTTCAGGTGGCCTTCATCGCTATCAGCAAGGCCGGGGAGGTGGGGGCCTTCGCCGTGCAGCCAGGCTTCAACTACACCGTATCGCACGGGGAAGAGCAGGGAAAGATTGTTAAGAGTGGGAGCTACTTTGGTTGATTGATGACTACCCAACTAGCTAGTGTTTTTCCTTTGCCTTGCTTTTCCAGCGTACCGCTTCGTTACGCAGGTAGAAGTCGGTGATCACCAGGGCAGCCATCGCTTCCACAATGGGCACCGCCCGGGGCACCACGCAGGGGTCATGGCGTCCTTTGCCGCTCACGGTGATGGCTTCGCCCGCTTCGTTCACGCTGTCCTGGTCCTGCATAATGGTGGCCACCGGCTTGAAGGCCACCCGAAAGTAGACGTCTTCGCCATTGGAAATGCCGCCCTGAATGCCGCCCGAATAGTTGGTTTTGGTGCGAATACGTCCTCCCTCGTTCACAAACTCATCGTTGTGCTGCGAACCACGCTGGGTCACCCCCTCGAAGCCGCTGCCGTACTCAAAGCCCTTCACGGCGTTGATGCTCAGCATGGCCTTGCCCAGTTCGGCGTGTAGTTTATCGAACACCGGCTCGCCCAGGCCCACCGGTGCTCCGGCAATCACGCAACTCACCACGCCCCCGATGGTGTCCTGATCCTTGCGGGTTTGGTCGATCAGGGCAATCATGCGGTCGGCCGTTTCCGGGTCGGGGCAGCGCACAATATTGTTCTCGGTTTCGGCAAAGTCCAGTTCGCGGTAGTCCTTTTCTAGCCGCAGTGGGCCCACCTGCGACACGTAGGCGTTGACGCTGATGTTTCTGTCGCGCAGAAAAAGCTTGGCGATGGCTCCGGCGGCCACCCGGGCGGCGGTTTCGCGGGCCGAACTGCGCCCTCCGCCCCGGTAGTCGCGCAGGCCGTACTTGATCTGGTAGGTGTAGTCGGCGTGCGAGGGGCGGTAGCGGTCGGCGATGTGGGAGTAGTCTTTGCTGCGCTGGTCTTCGTTCGGAATCAGAATCATGAGGGGGGTTCCGGTGGCCCGGCCCTCGAACACGCCCGACTGAATCTGGAAGGAGTCGCTCTCGCGCCGCTGGGTGGTGATCTTCGACTGCCCCGGCTTGCGGCGATCGAGCTCCTGCTGGATAAACGCTTCGTCGATGGGCAGGCCCGCCGGGCAACCGTCGATGATGACGCCCAGCGACCGGCCGTGCGATTCGCCGAAGGTGGTAATCCTGAACACGGTTCCGTAGGTGTTATTCATAGGTTTGGGATAATATTTTCTGTTTATATCTTTCTTTGGTAGTTAAACGTCCTGTTAGAGAATAACGAATCATGAACAAGAAACTCCGAGTAACGAAGTACGGAATCACCCCAGTAGTCGCTATTTTTTCACCTACCGCCTAAACACCACCACCGCCGTGAGCACCAGCATGGATAGGATCAACCCATTGGCCAGCAGTCGCTCCCAGTTGTCGCCGTGGCGGGGGGCCAGGGTGTTGTCAACCCGGCTGATCTTGTCGTAGAACGAGCCCACGTCTTGCTCGCTGATCAGTTCATTCTTGCGGCTCTTGCCCTCCACTTGCAGGGTGACATCGGACGTCAGGGTATCGTACTGCGCGGTGGTGGGATTGAAGTATACCCAACTAAAAAGGTCGCCCAGGCGGTAGTTTTCCGGTTCGTTGGGTACGATGTAGTACGAAAAGGCTTTGGAACCCCGCACCTGTCCGCTGCGTCGGGTGATGTTCTGCTCCACACTGGGCGGATACACCTCGAAGTGCTCCGACGGCCTTACGGTGGGCTTGTCGACCGCCGAGATATTACCGGCACCCACCACCTTGAAGTTGTAATTAAAACTACTACCAGTATTTATCTTTTGGGTACTCACCGACTCGTCCAGTTGGTAGTTTCCCACCGCCACGGCATCTTTTAGCGGGTGCGGCGGCAAGTCTTTGACCCGTACGGTTTTGGGTTGGGTGCTAAAAGTTTTGTTGTCTGCCTGACGACGACGGCCGAAGAAAGAAGGGTTCTTGGCCACCCGGTACTTGATCATGGTGAGTGGCACACTCGTGAACTCAATCGGCTCCAGGTTGAGCGGATAAAAGGTTGCCTGGTAGATCTTGTACTGGGTGTACCTTTTCCCGTTGATGGTGACCGGAGTGCCGTTGATGTTCTCAATGTTAAAGTTCTCTTCCCAGGCGTTAGACGGCTTGATC
Organism: uncultured Cytophagales bacterium; assembly: GCA_963833215.1. GTDB lineage: Bacteria > Bacteroidota > Bacteroidia > Cytophagales > Cyclobacteriaceae > Tunicatimonas. The sequence continues at coordinate 51,942 of CAWHXE010000007.1, forward strand.
TTCTTTAGAATTTCGGTGAGTTGAGCTCCCAAATCGCTCGGAAACTGAAACATAGCTTGATCTTCTTCAAACAGATACAGCCCCAGGGTGGTGGTAAACCCCTCGCCCAGATAAACTTCCTCCTTGCTGGTGGTGAGCGATAAAAAGGCATTGTCCCTGACTTCCACAAACTCCTGCGGTTCGCGCTGCCCGAACAAATCATCGAAGGGGTCGGCAAAAGGATTGCCGCGTTGGGCGTTGCGTTGCTGGGGCGGACCCACGGTGATGGTGGTGCCCGGCGAGTTGACCGTCTGCTCGTTCACCGTGAGGGTGAAGGGGGGCAGGCGAAAGGTTCCTTCTTGCGTGGGCAGGTAGGTTTGCGTCACGCTCTGCGAAGAAGAAATCTGGCCGTTCACAATGTTGGTGGAAGAGGAAGAAGAGGTGCCCGCCTGCCGGAAGCCCTGAATCTGCGGAAATTCACCGTACTGCCGCAGGCGTTCGTTCTGGATTTTCAGCGTGATGGTGAACTGCTCGTTGGACCCAATCTGGTTTCGGCCTAGTTCGACGGAGGCTTGCTGCCCCAGTAACGGAGCAGTGTAGCAAATAAATAAGCTACCTAATACAATAAAGAAAATCCTTTTTCGTCTTAGCAATGAAACTGTTTGATGCATGCTGATAAGCGGTTTCGTGTGATTTTCTGTTGGTAAAGTTACGGGAGTTTTTTATATTTAAAACCCGCACATTTTTTGTATCGTATTCACCGCCGCTAAAATTTTATACTATAAGTGCCGGTGCGATGTTGTTCGTCTTCAAACCTAAACGCCCAACCATGCAAAAGCCGTCCTCTTCTACTCCACCGCTCACCTACGTGAAGCTGATCTTGGCAAAAGTAAGCTTCGACGCGGTTATCTTTCAGCGTGAACTGCGCAAAGCGGTAAACGTGCTGCTTCCCCACGAGCTTTCTAATCTGGAACAGTGGTGCTACCGCCGCTTCGGCAACGTTTACGGTGCCCTCCTTGATGAGTGCTTCGGCCATCCTCAGATGGGGCTCGCCTAGAGGGGCTCGCCTAGAGGGGCTTATTTGAAAAACTATTGGTCTACTGATCTGCCACCGCCGCGATGTTGCGGCGCAGTCCCGTTAGCTTAGTCCGTTTCACCGCCGACTTCTTAAACACCTTCCGAAAGGTTTCTTCGGTGATCTCGTGCCAATCGGCTTTAGTCATGCCCGCTAGGTCGGGGTGCGGGGCAAACGCCGGTTCCTGGTGCGGCCGCGCGTGCCGGTTCCAGGGACATACATCCTGGCAGATGTCGCACCCGAAAATCCAGTCTTTCAATTCTCCCTGCATGCTGTCGGGAATGGCCTCCCGCAACTCGATGGTCAAATACGAAATGCAGCGGTTGCTGTCCACCACGTAAGGCTCGGTGATGGCGTCGGTGGGGCAGGCATCCAGGCAACGGGTGCAGGTGCCGCAGTAGTCGGGCACCGGCCCGTCGTAAGCTAGTTCTAAATCCACGATCAGTTCGGCCAGAAAGAAGAAACTTCCTTGCTGTTTGTTGAGCAACAGGCTGTTTTTGCCGATCCAGCCGGTGCCACTGCGTTGCGCCCAGGCGCGTTCCATCACCGGGGCCGAGTCCACAAAGGCACGTCCGTGCACCTCGCCAATGGTCTCTTGAATATATTCCAATAGGACGCGCAGCTTTCGCTTAATCACGAAGTGATAATCTTCGCCGTAGGCGTACTTGGCTATCTTGTAGTTATCGTCTTGCGCTAAATCTTCTTCCGGAAAGTAGTTGTATCCCAAGGTGATCACCGATTGGGCTCCTTCTACCAATTTGGTGGGGTCCAGCCGCTTGTCGAAGTGGTTTTCCATGTAGCCCATGGTTCCGTGCTTGCCCTGCCGCAACCAGGCCTCTAGGCGCGGCGCTTCCTCCTCCAGAAATTCAGCCCGGGCCACGCCGCAGAAAGGTGAACCCCAGGGCGGCGGCCTGCTCCTTGATCAGCTGGGTGTGTCGTTGGTTGGCGGTTGCGTTCATGCGTTATTTTTGCTCTTCTCAAGAACGAGTTTCAACATTTGGTAGACTACATTATTTATGTATATTTGACCTTTTAGGCTATCAACAACCACTTTTCCTGATGGAAGTTCGCGATTCCTACCAACTCGTTCAGGCCTTTAACTACGCTGACATCTATTTGCTGGAAGACCAACCCATTTTGGTGATAGAGGCAACTAGTTCTTACATTCCTGTCGACGAATTTAAGAAAATCTTCGCAAAGGCGGCTGAGGCGGTGCGAGAGAATGCGGTGCAGCGGGTAATTTTTGACAAACGAGCGCTTGAAGTGTTTCATCAACCGTCGATGGAATGGTACTTCACGGCCTGGAAAGAGGAAGTGCTAGACCACGGAATGAAGACCCACCGCAAGCTTTTGCCGAGCGATTTCGCGTTTCGGCAGAGCGTCAAGATCGGCAGAATGCGAATTTCCGAAAAGTATCCTGATCTTCGTACGGACGAGATGGACATACAGTACGCCGAGAGCCTCGAAGAAGCTGTTTATCAGTAACCGTTAAACTTCTTTCTCTCCTTTTTCGTACTAGTGGAAGAGCCATTAGAACCGGAAAAGTTATGGAATCAGTGCAGAAGCAGTTAACTGAGTTGCAGCAACGCGTAATTCATCTGGAGGAGAAAGACCGTCGGGTGCAGCAAAAGTTATCCCTGATCAAAGAAATGTTGTCTTCACAAAGGATGATGTTAGAGGACGCGGTGGCCTACTCCACCCGGCTAGAGGCTGAACTAGCGCAGTACGAGGCTTAGCCAAACAGCTCCTGCGCCCGACCCGGCGGCACAATTTTCAGGTGCTTATACGCCAGCTCTGTGGCTTCCCTTCCTCGCGAGGTTCGCTTGATGTAGCCTTCCTTAATCAAAAACGGTTCGTAGACCTCGCCAATGGTTTCGGCTTCTTCACCGCAGGCCGTGGCAATCGTGCTAATGCCCACCGGTCCCCCCTTGAACTTCTCAATGATCGTCGACAAGATGCGGTTGTCCATGTCATCCAGGCCGTTCTGGTCCACGTCCAGCGCCTTCAGGGCAATCTCCGCAATCTCTTTGTTGATCACTCCGTCGCCCTTAATCTGAGCAAAGTCGCGGGTGCGGCGCAGCAGGGTGTTGGCGATGCGGGGTGTGCCCCGGCTGCGACGGGCGATCTCGTGGGCCGCGTCGGGTTCGATAGGCGTCGCCAGAATTTCGGCCGAGCGCTTCACAATGGTGGTGAGCAACTCGGCATCGTAGTACTCCAGCCGCGCATTGATGCCGAAGCGCGCCCGCAGGGGCGAGGTAAGCAAGCCCGAGCGGGTGGTGGCCCCCACCAGCGTGAACGGGTTCAGCGTGATCTGCACCGTGCGAGCATTGGGCCCCGAATCGAGCATGATGTCGATTTTGTAGTCTTCCATCGCCGAATAAAGGTACTCTTCTACAATGGGGTTCAGGCGGTGAATCTCGTCGATAAACAGCACGTTGCCCGGGTCCAGGTTGGTGAGGATGCCCGCCAGTTCGCTGGGTTTATCGAGCACCGGCCCCGAGGTGGCTTTGATCTGGGCATCGAGCTCGTTGGCAATGATGTGCGATAGGGTCGTTTTGCCCAGACCGGGCGGGCCGTGCAGCAGCACGTGGTCGAGCTGGTCACCGCGCTGCTTGGCTGCCTGCACAAAAATCTTTAGGTTGTCAACAATTTTATACTGCCCGGTGAAGTCGCCGAACGAGAGCGGACGCAGCGCTTTCTCTATCTCCTTTTCAACGGGTTCCAGGTGATCCGCGTCGCCGCGTAAATAGTCTTCTCGCATAACTGAATTTGCTAGGGGTGGTTATTAGTCCATAGTCCACATAGTCAATAGTCCACAGTAAACTGTCGACCGTGGACTATTGACTGTGGACTAAAACAACAAAAATCACGCTTCTATATACTCATTTTAAGCATGAATTCTAATCAGAAAAAGAATATTATTTACTCCGTGGTGCTGTTGGCCGCGCTGGGAGCCACTTGGCTCTACCGACAATCTCAGGATGCGCCCGTTAACGCCTCGTATTTGGCGATCCAGGGGCAAACGATGGGTACCTCTTATTCGGTTAAGTACGAAGATGAACGACAGCGTGACCTGAAGCCGGGCGTTGATTCGCTGCTGGAGCAGTTCAACCAGTCGGTGAACCATTACTTGCCCGATTCAGAGATTTCTCGCTTTAACCGCGCTGACTCTCTGCAATTTTCGTTGCCCTACTTCTACCCGGTGCTGCGGCGAAGCGAGGAGGTATACCAAACCACCAACGGAGCCTTCGACCCTACGGTGGCCCCGCTGGTGAACGCCTGGGGCTTCGGACCCGAGGGCGGCGAACTGCCGGATAGTTTGGGGGTGGATTCGCTGCTGCGGCTGGTGGGGTTCAACAAGATCAGTTTTGATCGGAAGCACGTGGTGAAAAAGCAACCCAATGTGCAACTCAACTTCAGTGCGGTGGCCAAGGGCTACGGAGTGGACGTGGTGGCTAATTATCTGCGGCAGCAGGGCATCAGCAATATGATGGTGGAAATTGGCGGCGAGGTGGTGGCCCGGGGCACCAATCCGAAGGGAGAAGCCTGGCGCATCGGCATCGACAATCCCGAACAGCCGGGGCAGATGAACGTGGCCGTAGCGCTGGTCAATCAGGCAATGGCCACTTCGGGAAATTACATGAACTATTACGAACAGGATGGTCAAAAATACGCCCATACCATCGACCCGCGAACCGGTTACCCGGTGCAGCACTCGGTGCTCAGCGCTTCGGTGATCGCCGCCGACTGCATGACGGCCGACGCCTACGCCACCGCCTTCATGGTGCTGGAGCTGGAAGAAACCGAAAAAATTCTGGCGCAAAACCCTACCTTAGACGCCTACCTAATCTACGACGACCAGGGAACGCTCAAAACCTTTGTGACCCCGGGCATAGAGGCATCTATTATCGACCTATGACAACAACGTATCGTGTAATTGGTCTCATGTCGGGCACCTCGCTCGAACGGGCTGGATATGGCCTACTGTGAGCTAACGCTGGCCGACGATAACTGGCGATTTACTATTCCGGTGGCCGAGACCCGTTCCTACGACGAAACCTGGCGACACACCCTATCGCACATCACCGAAGTAAGCGGCGAGGCGCTGATGCTGGCCGACCAGCAGTTGGGAACCTGGATGGGGCAGGCGGTAAAGGAGTTTATAGCTGAGCACGGCCTCAACCCCCAGTTGGTGGCGGCGCACGGCCACACGGTGTTTCACCAGCCCGAGCGGGGGCTCACCTACCAGATGGGCAATGGCTTCGCCCTACAGGCGGCGTGTCAGCGACCGGTGGTGATGAACTTCCGCAACTACGACGTGGCCACCGGCGGACAGGGTGCCCCCCTGGTGCCGATGGGCGACCGTCTGCTGTTCGGCGACTATGACGCTTGTCTCAACCTGGGCGGCATCGCCAACGTGTCGGCTGAGGTGCGCGGGCAACGCGTGGCCTACGACATCGGGGTGGCCAACATGGTGTCGAACTACTTCGTGCAGCAGATAGGACAAGATTACGACGACAACGGGCAATTAGCTGCTTCCGGTCAGGCTGACCAGTCGCTAATAACCCAACTTAACGGATTGGATTACTACGCCGCGCCCTTCCCCAAGTCGCTGGGCTACGAGTGGGTGCGGGATCATCTCATTCGGCCGCTGGAAGCCTCATCGCTCCCGCTGCCCGACAAGCTGGCCACGGTGACGCACCACGCCACCCAACAGATCGCCCATAGCCTCCGGCAGTTGCTCAATGAAAAAAAGCAGACAACGGCCCGGGTGCTGGCGACCGGCGGCGGGGTGTTCAACGACTACTTTATGCGGTGTTTGCGGCAGCACAGTGGCGAGGCCATCGAGTACGTGATTCCTGACCCGCAGTTGGTTTCGTTTAAAGAGGCGCTGGTGTTTGCGCTACTGGGAGTGCTGCGGGTGCGGGGCGAGGTCAACTGTTTGTCATCGGTCACCGGGGCGGCGCACGATCATAGTGCGGGGGTGATGTACGGAAGATTCTCGCCGTGAGAGATAGGCTTAGGCACTTCTTTGCTGTCTTCTTTCAAAACATCTATATACAGATTGATGGCTTCCACGATGTTGGTTTCTATTTCTTCACGACTACTTCCGGCACTTGTGCAACCAGGTAGGTCGGGTACGTAGGCAGAGTAGCCATCCTTTGATCTTTCGTATACTACTAAGTACTTTCTCATAAGCTTACCAAGTCTAAAGTTGTAAGATAGCAGCAATTAAGTTTTTTGTCACTTCACGCCGTAAATAGACTGAATGCCCGCAATATCGCCAGGCTGTAGCTCAGTGACAGTGTCGTCCCAATCCGGGTTCATAATGTTGTCGCTGCCCACGTGACCTAATCCGAGTACGTGACCGATCTCGTGGAGAGCGAGGTTCATAAAGCGGTCGCAGGTATCGCGGGTAGGAACATCAAAGATAACCTGTCCGGCAATGGCCTGGCATTTTTCGTCCACAAACGGCGGGTACGCCACTGCTCCTGGGCCAATGTCCCCAACCAACAGCACAATGTCACTCTGCCCAGCATTGGTGGTTTCTTGAAAGGTAATATTAGCTACCGCCTCCCACCGCCGAAAAGCCTCGCGCACTCTATTGCGAGCGCACTGACTCAGATCATCAAACGACCGGCTGCTGATTCCGTTTTGCGAATGCATGTTGAACAAATAACCTGCTTCACGGAAGTGATAAGTGATTGTGCCACCGGGCGTAGCCGGACCGGATTGACTGCGCCCCGCCGACGAGAAGGCGTTGTTGCTGCCCCACTTGTAGCCGAAAGTGCAGAACGGATCATCGGTTCCTCTTGGACAAGTGCTGCCTAGTTCTTGATCGCACGACAAGTAGGATACCGGTGGTTCATCGTCACCATTGCAGGAAGCCAGTAGCACCAGGAGCGCGAACGTTGTATACTTAAAGGTTTTTGGAAGGTACATGAGCACGATTACTGAACCAACAACGATTCTCCCATCATCTGCTGCGGCTTTTCAATGCCCATCAGCTCCAGGATGGTTGGCGAGATATCTCCTAGCTTACCATCTTTGAGCGCCCCGGTAGTCGTCGTCCACCAGGATGCAGGGCACGCGCACGGTGGTGTGCTGGGTGTGAGGCGAGCCGTCGGGGTTTTTCATGCGGTCGGCGTTGCCGTGGTCGGCAATCACGATCACGGCGTAGCCGTTTTCACGCGCGGCGGTGATCACGTCGCGGGCGCAGGTGTCCACCGTTTCGCAGGCCCGCACGGCCGCCTCAAACACGCCGGTGTGGCCCACCATGTCGGCGTTGGCGAAGTTGAGGCACACAAAATCCACTTCCTGCTTCTTGAGTTCGGGGATGATCTTGTCGCGGATAGCGTAGGCGCTCATCTCGGGCTGCAGATCGTAGGTAGCCACCGGGGGCGATGGGCACAACAGGCGCTTTTCACCCACGTATTCCTCTTCGCGGCCGCAGTTGAAAAAGAAGGTTACGTGCGGATACTTTTCGGTTTCGGCGATGCGAATCTGCCGCTTGCCGTGCTGCTCCAGCACCTCACCCATCACCTGATCAATCTCTTTGGCTTCAAACAGGATAGGAATATCGGTGTAGCTTTCGTCGTACTGCGTCATGGTGAGGTAGTGCAACTTGAGCGGATGCATGTCCTGCTCGGGAAACGCCTGCTGCGTCAGCGCCTCGGTAATTTGCCGCCCGCGGTCGGTACGGAAGTTGAAGCACAGCACCACGTCTCCATCTTGGATGGTCGCTACCGGCTGACCGTCACGGAGCATCACCAGAGGTTTGATGAACTCGTCGGTTACGCCCTCGTCGTACGAAGCCTGGATGCCGTCGATGGCGCTCGTCACGCGTTGGCCTTCTCCACGCACCATGGCGTCGTAGGCCAGTTTGGTGCGCTCCCAGCGGCGGTCGCGGTCCATCGCGTAGTAGCGTCCGGTAACGGTGGCCACCGTTCCGGTAGTCTTCGCCATGTGTTGTTGCAAATCAGCTACGTATTCCTTCCCCCGGCGCGGATCGGTATCGCGCCCGTCGGTGAAGGCGTGCACAAATACTTTGTCCAAGCCGACCTCGGCGGCGGCCGTACACAATCCCTTCAGGTGTTCAATGTGCGAGTGCACCCCGCCGTCGGACACCAAGCCTATGAAGTGCACTTTTTGGTCGTTTTGCTTAGCGTAGGCGAAAGCTTCTTGCAAGGCTGGTTTCTGCCCCAATTCCCCCTGCTCCACGGCCAGGTTGACGCGCTCCAGCATCTGGTAGACAACGCGCCCCGCGCCCAGGTTCATGTGGCCAACTTCGGAGTTGCCCATCTGCCCCACCGGCAGCCCGACGGCGCGTCCCGAGGCTTCCAGCCTGCTGTGGGGATACTTGGTGTACAAAGAATCTACGAACGGCGTGTTGGCCTGGTCGATGGCCGATACGCCGGGATCGTCGGCGATGCCCCAGCCGTCGAGGATCATCAGCATTGCTTTCTTGTTCATGTGGTTAGTTTTGTTAAATTAGGCTGATTGCAAAAACTGCTGATCAATCAGCAGATACGCGCAGTAGATCGCTAAAGTACTAATTATCCCCGTTTCATTGGATGCTACAACTATCAGAAATTTACATCTACCCGATCAAGTCGCTGGGGGGTATTCGTTTGTCAGCGTCGATGCTCACCGAGCGAGGCCTGGTCCACGACCGGCGCTGGATGCTGGTAGACGGTCAGGGGTTTATGACGCAACGGAAGTTTCCGAAGATGGCGCTGTTGCAAGTGGCTCAAAACGAGGATCATCTGGAGGTGCGCAGCCCGGATGATCCCTTGGCCCTGGCGGTTCCGCTGGCGGTGAAAAGCTATTTCCCGCGGCGGGTACCCATTTGGGAGGATACCACCGAAGCCTGGCAGGTGAGCCGCCACGCCGATGACTGGTTCAGCGAAGCGCTCAACCACCCGTGTACGTTGGTGTATATGCCCGACGATAGCGAACGCCGGGTGACGGGCAAGGTGAGCGGACAAACCCGAGCCGTGAGTTTCGCCGACAGCTACCCGGCGCTGTTGGTGGGGCAAGCCTCGCTCGATGACCTCAATACGCGCCTTACTGAATCGGTGCCGATGGATCGGTTTCGCCCGAACCTGGTGTTCACGGGCGGGGCGCCCTACGAGGAAGACCGCTGGCACACTTTCCGGCTGGGCGAAGCCACCTGCACCGCCGAGAAAGCCTGCGCCCGCTGCAACGTGACCACCATCAACCAAACCACCGCCGAGCGGGGCAAAGAGCCGTTGGCTACGCTGAGTGAGTATCGCCAGCGGGGCAATAAGGTGCTCTTTGGGCAAAATGTGCTGCTGGAGGCCGGAAAGACGGTGCGGGTGGGCGACACGGTGCGGGTGGAAACGTACAAACCGGAATTTTCGTAAGTTAGTCGACAGACCACAGACCACAGACCACAGTCGATAGTCGGCAGCCTACTGTGGACTATCGACCGTGGACTATTGACTATTGACGCTTAACCTAAGTATATGGAAAAGTTTGAGATCAACACCGAAGCGCTGGGGCACTTGTCAGACGAAGAATTCTTTCACTTCTGCCGCACCAACGATCACCTGCGCATCGAGCGCGACGCCCAACAGAAAATTATCATTATGGCCCCGGCCGGAAGTTTTTCAGGAAACCGAAATTTTAACATTGGTACCGACTTTGGTATCTGGAACCGCAAGCACAAAAAAGGTTATTGCTTCGATTCCTCTGCCGGGTTCAAGTTGCCCAACGGGGCCACCCGCTCGCCGGACGTGGCGTTTATCCTGAAAGACCGCTGGGAAGCTCTGACGGCAGACGAACAAGAAGTGTTTGCGCCGATTTGTCCGGATTTTGTGCTGGAACTTCGATCTAAAAGTGATAGCATCCGGGACTTGAAGAGAAGATGCAGGAATATTTGGACAACGGAGCCGCTTTCGGCTGGCTAGTAGATCCCTACGAACGCAAGGTTTACGTTTATGATGCTCAGCAACCGATGAGCTATCTCACGATAATTTTGACCAACCACTGCGGGGACGTTACTTTATGGATGACTTTGAAATTACACTTAACGAAGTATTGGCCTAAACCACTTACGATGATGCCAGCAATTATAGAACGACACACTTTCACGGTGGATGAGTACCACCGGATGGCCGAAACGGGCATTCTTACCGAGAACGACCGGGTAGAACTAATCAACGGAGAAATTATCGCTATGAGTCCTATCAACAGTCCGCATGCCGGGCACGTAAAACGCATCAATGCCTTTTTCACCCGTCTTTTTGGCGCAAAAGTAGTAATAAGTGTGCAAGACCCCCTGGCTATTGGAAATATATCGGAGCCCGAGCCGGACGTAATGCTACTCAAGCCCCGGGATGATTTCTACGCCAATGCGCATCCTCAGCCTAACGATGTTTACCTACTCATTGAGGTGGCTGACTCATCTTTAAAACTAGATCGCAAGGTCAAACTTCCGCTTTATGCTTCAGCGGGAGTGCCGGAAGTATGGATCGTTAATCTAACCGACCAGCAGGTGGAAGTGTACCGCACCCTTACTGAAGGGCAGTATAAGTCTAAAGAAATTGCGCGAGGAAAGCAGGAGATAACGGTTCCTCACTTCATGCTTTCCATCACTGCTCAAGACCTGCTAGGTAAGTGATTTTACGAATCGCTTTTCTGAACCACTTTGCTTTGGTAATAGTCACAGATATCCTGTAGCACGCACTGCCCGCACCGGGGATAGCTCCAGGTGCACACTTGCTGTCCGTGCTTGAAAAGCAACTTATGATAATTCAGCAGTTCGTCAGCGTCAGCAGGCAACATTTCTAACAGCACGGTGTGGGCTTTAGCTTGATTCACCTTTGGGCCAATGATGCCCACGCGCTGCGACACCCGGTGCACGTGCGTGTCAACGGGCAGCACTGGTTTGCGTAAGCTAAAGAGCAACAAAAAGGTGGCTGTTTTGTGGCCTACGCCCTCGAAGCGCATCAGCCACTCCTGCGCCTTCGCTACCGGCCAGTCGGCCAGAAAGTCCAGATTAAACGCTCCGCACTCCTCCTGAATACTGCGCAGCACCTCTTTAATGCGGGGGGCTTTGATCTCGGGGTAGTTCGACGAAGCAATGGCTTCGGTGAGTTCGTCCAGCGGGGCGTTCATAATTCCTTCCCAACTGCCGAACCGCTCCCACATTCGTTCGTAGGCTTTGCGCTCGTTGGCGTAGTTAGTCCGTTGCGACAGGATGGTCGCGATGAGTTGCTCCATTGGCGGCTTGCTCGAAAAGCGGGTTTGCCGTCCAAACTGCGCCTCCAGGCGGGTGAGTACGATGGGTATTTTGTCGTGGTTCACCATAAACTAAAAAAGCCCACCGCAAGCGGCAGGCTTTCTATTATAAATGACTGACTAGTAATGGATTTCTTGTCCATTATAGCTCTGCCATTCTTGCTGAATGGTATTAGCGTCAGTGCTAGACTTAGGGGTTACTCCGATGACGATGCCGCCGTCTTTGATGCTGGCCTTATAAGTCTCAGCGCGCTCCTTGGGAATGCCTGATCCTACTAATGCACCGACGAGGCCACCAGTTAGTCCGCCAGCACCAGCTCCGGCTAGTCCGGCAGCAATTGGTCCAGCTAACACTAACCCTAAACCGGGTAGTGCTACCGCGGTACCAGCGGCAGCGATAGCTCCGATGATTGCGCCAGCGGTTCCACCAATGGCAGAACCTACTCCAGCACCTTCCATTGACTTATTACCTAAATCTGAATCGTGATCGCTGTCTTTGAAGTGCGTGTCGCGGGTGTCGTCGGACATCAATACGGTGATATCGTCGGAATTATAGCCCTTAGCGATTAAGCCATCGTAGGCTTTTTCAGCACTCTCGCGGCTGTTGAATACTCCGCTAACAATTCCTACCTTTTCGGTAGTGCTTTTTGTCGTTTCCATAAAAGTTGGTGGTTTAAATAAATAAAAAAATTAACTGTTTGCTAATACAACGACGCTGACGAGGGATAGTTATCAATAATCGGGATTAATTGATATTTGCCGAGTAAATTCGCCATTTGTTAAATCCACCCGCAGTGCTTACCTTTGGCGTCCAAGTCAATCGTGCTGCCGCCGATTGGTTTATAAAGAAGCGCGGAGAGACAGGCTCTACGAAGCGCTAGCAACCTTCCCCCTCGGAAAGGTGCTAATTCCTGATCCCGATTCGTCGGGGAATATAAATAACCAGTCAGCATGATGAACCTCTTCGATTTTCCCTTTCGCACCTCTCTGATGCTCAACGATTCGTGCGTGGAGCATTGTTGTTGTCGTTGCGCTCAGTAGCAGCGCCACCTTGCGGCTCATTGCGTTAGCGATCCATTCTTTCCTTAACCTCCTTTAACCCAAATAAACCATGTCACAACACCGATTTGAAACCCTGCAACTGCACGCCGGACAAGAAATAGATGCCACCACCCAGTCGCGCGCGGTGCCCATCTACCAAACCACCTCCTACAACTTCAAGGATGCCGACCACGGCGCTAACCTGTTCGCCCTCAAGGAGTTTGGCAACATCTACACCCGCATCATGAACCCCACCACCGACGTGTTCGAGAAGCGCATGGCCGCGCTGGAGGGCGGAGTGGCCGCCGTGGCGGTGGCGTCGGGGCAGGCTGCGCAGTTCATTGCGCTCAACAACATCTGCTCCACCGGCGACAGCATCATATCCACCAATTATCTCTACGGCGGCACCTACAACCAGTTTAAAGTTGCCTTTAAACGCGTTGGTATCGACGTGCGCTTTGCCAAGGCCAACGATGTGGACTCGTACGAAGCCCTGATCGACGACACCACCAAGGCCATCTACCTGGAAACCATCGGCAACCCCGGCTTCAATATTCCCGATTTTGAGGGCATCACCGCCCTGGCTAAAAAGCACAACATTCCGCTGGTGGTGGATAACACCTTCGGAGCGGGGGGCTACCTGTGTCGGCCCATCGAGCATGGTGCCGCGGTGGTTACCGCTTCGGCCACCAAGTGGATCGGCGGACACGGCACCAGCATCGGTGGAGTGATCATCGATTCGGGCAACTATAACTGGGGCAACGGCAAGTTTCCGCAGTTTTCCGAACCGGCCGAAGGCTACCACGGCATGGTGTTCTCCGAGGTGTTCGGAGTAGACAATCCGCTGGGCTTGCCCAACATTGCCTTTGCCATCCGGGCGCGGGTAGAAGGACTGCGCGACTTCGGACCGGCGCTGAGTCCGTTCAATTCGTTTTTGCTGCTACAGGGATTAGAAACTTTATCGCTGCGCGTGGAGCGAACGGTGGAGAACGCGCTGGCGCTGGCCCAGTGGCTAGAGCAACACGAAGCGGTAGAAAGCGTGAACTATCCCGGCCTGGAGTCAAGCCCCTACCACGAACTGGCCAAAAAGTACCTGAAGCACGGCTTCGGCGGAGTGCTTACTTTCCGGGTGAAGGGCGACCTGGATCAGGCCAAAAAGTTCGTGAACAGTCTGAAGATGGTGAGCCACCTGGCCAACGTGGGCGATGCCAAAACGCTGATCATCCACCCCGCCTCCACCACGCACGCGCAACTGAGCGATGAGGAGCAGGCCAACTCGGGAGTGCACCCCACGCAGCTGCGCATTTCGGCGGGTATCGAGCACATTGAGGACATCAAAGACGACCTCTCGCAGGCCTTTGAGCAAATCAGGGAGGCCGTGCTGGTGTAGCGTAGCATGGTGGAATCCCACACTTTCTCGCATTCGGACACTTTCCTGTTGGAAGCGGGTGGCAAACTGCCCGGTTTCCAACTTCACTATACCACCTACGGCACGCTCAGTGCGGCGGGCGATAATGTGGTGTGGGTGTGCCACGCCCTCACGGCCAACGCCGAGCCGCAGGACTGGTGGGCGGACTTGTTCGGAGCCGGAAAATTATATGATCCGGCCGAGTACTTCGTGGTGTGCGCCAACATGCTGGGCTCGTGCTACGGCTCCACCGGTCCGCTATCGGTGAACCCGCTAACGGACGAGCCCTTCTTTCATGATTTTCCGGTACTCACCAACCGCGACGTGGTGCGCAGCTTCGACCTGCTTCGTCAGCACCTGGGCATCCGGCAGATTCACACACTTATTGGCGGATCGATGGGTGGGCAGCAGGCGCTGGAGTGGACGATTATGCAGCCCGGTTTGGTGCGACACCTGGTACAGGTGGCATCCAACGCCCAGCATTCACCCTGGGGCATTGCCTTCAACGAGAGCCAACGCCTGGCCATCCGGCACGATGCCACCTGGGCCGAGCGTTCGCCCACCGCCGGAATCAACGGCCTGCGCACCGCCCGCTCGATTGCGTTGCTCTCGTATCGGCACTACCGCACCTACGCCGCCACCCAGCAGGAGCCGTCGGCCGAGAAGATAGACGATTTTCGAGCTTCTTCTTACCAGCGGTACCAAGGCGAAAAACTGGCGCGCCGCTTCAACGCCTTTTCGTACTGGACACTAACGAAGGCCATGGACTCGCACCACGTGGGGCGGGGGCGGGGCCGCGTGGAAGGCGTTCTGCGGGCGATCGAAACGCGCTGTTTGTTCGTGGGCATCGACACTGATGGGCTGTTTCCCCCCGCCGAGCAGAAGTTTCTGGCGCAACGGGTGCCACACGCCCGGGGAGTGATTTTGACTTCTACCTACGGACACGACGGCTTTTTAGTGGAAACGGAGCAGCTTACTCGGGCTATCGAGTATTTCTATACTGGAAAGTCATCGGCCCGCGTATAGGCTCGCTCATCTTCGTTTTATCTGCGATAAGCAGTGAAGTAAGGTATCGCCTCCCCTTGCTTTATTCTGAGCGCGTCGGGGAATGATTTATGCATTGCTCTCCGTTTGCAGACTCGGAGACTATGAAGCGTATCTACCTAATTTTAGCATTCCTTATCGGAGGGACATTTGCTGTTCAAGCCCAGGATACGGCGGCGCTCACCTTGTTGGAAACACCCAGTCAATCGTCGACCGAACGAGATACCCTCCCTCAGCAGAACCACCTTAGCGCAATTGCCCAGCAGCGCTGGAATCAGCAAAATTTCGATGAGTCTATCGCTAATTTTGAGCGCTCGCTCGCCGTATCCCACCAATTGAGTGATACCGCCAACGAAGCGACGATCAACCGGGAGCTGGGCGAGCTTCACATCCAACAGGGGGACTATGAAGCAGCAGTGGGGTATCTGAAGAAGTCGTTGGCCATGTATCAAGCCGCAAGCGACACCGTCCGGCAGGGCCTCACCTTACTTTCGCTGGCTACTGCGTTAAACCACGTGAATCGCCACACTGAAGCACTAAATTACTTAAACAACAGTCTTCCTACGGTGCAGCGGGGCAAAGACATTCAATTGGTGCGCCTTTACTACGGTCTGCTGGCGCAAACGTATCAGCACCTGGGGCAGGCCGAACCGGCGATGGAGTATTTTATGTACTATATGTCTATCGACAGTGAGATTCAGGAGCGCGTTAGCCGCAGAGTTCAGCAACAGGCAGTGCTGGCTGAGGAAGAGGTATTTCTCAAAAAGCAAGAACTGGCGCAAACCATGTCTGAGTTAGAAAAAGCGCAGGTGTTGACCACCGAACAGCGCTCGGCCATTAGTGAGCTCAACGCCGAAACTGCCCTCAAGGAGATGGCGATCAACGAGAAGGAAGCTCGTCTTAAAAACGAGGCCTGGGTGCGGCGCTTGCTCACGGGCGGGGTGGTGCTGTCGCTCGGCATGCTGTCGCTGGTGGTGGTGTACTCGCGGCAGACGAAGAAGAAGAACGTGTTGCTGGCGCAACGGAACGAAGCCATCAAGAAGCAAAAGAGCGAGATTGAGAACCAGCAGGAGGAACTGTTGCAGCAGAGCAGCACCCTGGAAGAGGCCCACCGCGAGTTGGGCAAAAATAACCGCAAGATGCTCCACAGCATCAATTACGCGCAGCGCATTCAGGGGGCGATGCTTCCCGAGGAGTCAGACCTTCAGCATCTGGTCAACGATTCTTTTATCTTCTTCCGCCCGCGCGACATTGTGAGCGGCGACTTCTACTGGTTCACCGAAACCCGGCAGCGCACCTTAGACAACCAGTTGGAATTCGGCGACCTGGACAGTCAGGAAGATTGTTTGTCTAAGGTACTCATCGCGGCCATGGACTGCACCGGACACGGTGTGCCGGGCGCGTTGATGTCGATGATCGGGTTCAACTTCCTGAACGACATTGAGCAGAAGGGCATCTTCCAGCCTAACGAAATCCTGAACACCCTGCACCTGAGCGTGCGACGGTTCCTGAAGCAAGACGAAACGGCCAACAAAGACGGTATGGACGCCGCTCTTTGCCTGATCGATCCGCAGGAAGGGGTGCTGGAGTTTGCGGGAGCCAACCGACCGCTGGTCTACATCCAGGACGGAGAGATGCACGTGATCAAGGGCGACCGCAGTGCGGTGGGCGGTGCGGATACCAACCGGAACCATCGCTTCACCAAGCACCGCGTGCCGCTCGACAAAGAGACCTGGGTGTACTTGTTCTCAGATGGGTATCAGGATCAGTTCGGCGGCGCGCGAAAGAGCAAATTTATGTCAAAGAAGCTCCGGGAGTTGCTGCTGAAAATACACACCCAGCCCTTTGCGCAGCAAAAGGAGCACCTAGACCAAACCCTGCGGCAGTGGATTGGGCCTGGTGCCCAGATTGATGATATTCTGGTGATGGGCTTCAAAGTGGGAGGATAACGTTTTTGCCCAGCCCGAAAGAACCCTTCGCCAAGGTAGAAATCAGCAACGCCCTGGGACAAATGATCTACCAAAGTAATCAGTTGGTTAACGGACTAAACACCATAGACTTAACCAAGATGGGTTCGGGCCTTTACTACGTGAAGGTTACCTACCGTGACTCAACACGCCCTAGACTTACCAACATGAGAAAGGTAATCTTTTACTTGATTTTGACAATCCTTTCAGGATGCCAAGACGATGAAGCAAATGTAGTTCGAGGACGAACAGTAGACAGATACACTGATGAATCGGTAGATGGATTACACCAGAGTCATTCAGTTATGCAAAAACGCCGCTTGAGGGGAAGTTTGTCTTGCACCCACCCTTTGCGGGTTATCGTACAACGCAATCGTAACTCGTGTCTTCTCATCACTTAGATTTTCGCCATAGGTTGCCTTAGCGAACGCGCTTTTTGCCCTTCTTGAACTTCTTCTTCTTGCGGAAGTCACCGTTGAAGCGCCGCTTCTCGTCCTGGGGTGCGGGGCCCACCTGGGTAAGCTCCACGTGCACCGGGTTGCCCTCGAAGGTCACGCCCTTTTTGAAGCCCTTGAGCAGGTCCTTCTCGTAGCGGGCGTCGGCCTCGAAGATCGCGAAGCGGTCGGTGATATCGATCTTGCCAATGGCCATGCCCTTCTTGGGAGTTTGCTCGTTGATCAGGCCCATCAGGCGGGCGGGCGATAGCTTGTGATAACTGCCCACGTTGATAAAGAACTTCGAGAACTCCGGGTTGCCGTCGCGCTGGTCCCGGTCGCGCTTGCTGCCGCGCTCCTTCTTTTCGTTGGCGGCCACGTTGAGGTCCTGCGCGTCTTTGTAGTAGTCCAGGAAGCGGTTAAACTCGGTCGATACGAAGTGCTTGATGAGGTCTTCGCGGCTCAGCGACTCCAGCTTTTTGTAGATGGCGGGCAGGTACGAGTCGATCTGCTCGTGGTCTACTTCTACCTTCTGCACCTTGTCTACCAGGTGGAAGAGCTGGTTCTCGCAAATCTCGCGGCCGGTGGGCACCAGCGTCGGGATAAACTCCTTTTTGAGCATACGCTCGATGCTGCGGATGCGGTTCATCTCGCGGCGGTGGATAATGGCAATCGAAGTGCCCTTTTGTCCGGCCCGGCCGGTGCGTCCGCTGCGGTGGGTATACACCTCAGGGTCGTCGGGCAGGTTGTAGTTGATCACGTGGGTGAGGTCGTTCACGTCGATGCCGCGAGCGGCCACGTCGGTAGCCACCAGTAGTTGCAGGGTTTTGTCGCGGAACTGCCCCATCACGTAGTCGCGCTGCGCCTGCGAGAGGTCGCCATGCAGGGCGTCGGCGTTGTAACCTTCGGAGCCGAGTTTAGCCGCCACGTCTTTGGTTTCCATGCGGGTGCGACAGAAGATAATGCCGTAGATATCCGGGTGCACGTCGACGATGCGCTTAAGGGCCAGGTAGCGGTCGCGGGCGTTCACCACGTAGTAGCGGTGCTGCACGGTGTCGGCCCCGGCGTTTTTGGTGCCTACCGACACCTGTAGCGGATCGCGCACGAAGTTCTTGACGGTGTGGTCGGGCATGGTGGCCGAAAACAGCAGTGTCTGCCGCTCGGCGGGAGTCTGCCCGATGATGGCTTCCAGTTCGTCCTTAAAGCCCATTGATAGCATCTCGTCGGCCTCGTCGAGCACCAGGTGCCGCACTTGGTCGATGATCAGCTTCTTGCGGCGGATCAGGTCATGCACCCGGCCCGGGGTACCCACCACCACCTGGGCGCCGCGCTTGAGGGCGCGAATCTGGGTGTCCATGCTGGCCCCGCCGTACACCGCTACGGTCCGGACGCCCTTCAGATGCTTGGCAAAGCTTTCCAGGTCGCCCGCAATCTGGTTACAGAGTTCGCGGGTGGGGCACAGCACCAGCGTTTGCACCTGTGGGAGGTGGGGATCGGTGCGGTGCAGCAGGGGCAGTCCGAAGGCGGCGGTCTTGCCGGTGCCGGTCTGGGCCAGGGCCACCAGGTCGCGGTTTTCTTCCTCCAACAGCAGGGGGATTATTTTCTCTTGGATGGGAGTGGGTTGCTCAAAGCCAATGTCGGCCAGGGCCGATAATAGTTCGGGGCGCAAGCCCGTTTCTTGAAAGGTCATAGGGATACGTTTCTTCAAAGCTCAAAGCAACGTACGGTAGGGTGCCCGGAACTTGGTCGTGTTGTGATTTGCAAAGGTACGAATAATAATACCAAGTTGCGGAAGGAATAGTTCAATGGGTGAAATGCAATATGGTGGAGACGCGCCGCGTCCACGGTGGATGATCGCGTCTGTACGCTATTCTATGCTATCCCATCACCAATAATCAATCACGTGCTTGCGGATGGCGTGGAAGGGGGTGTCGCCGGTGCTGAGCAGTTCTTCCTCGGTGAGGGTGCCGTGGGCGTCGTACTTGGCAAAGTTGCGGAAGATCAGGCGCTGCCCTTCGTAGGTTTCGTCGGCCACCTGGTGTCCGTGCTCGTTGTAGCGATAGCAACACCGAATGGTCGTCTTTTCCGCATGGTTGGTGGCCAGGCGTTCCACCAGCTGCCCCTGAGGGTTGTAGGTCAGCTTTTCGGTACTCAGCTTGCAGCGTTGGGGTCCGGTGGTGGTGATCGCGGTGAGCACTCCGCCGGGGGCGTAGGTATACAGGGTTCGCCGCTCGAACTCTTCGTCGTAGCCAAAGATTTCTTCCATCACTAGCCGACCGGCCCCGTCGTAGGTGGCGAAGCGTTTGTAGGCCGTGCGGTTTTCCGTATCGGTTTTCACTTCGGCGATCACCTCGTTTTCCGAACCGTACCACATGATTTCGTACCCCTTGATCTCACCGTTGGCCGAGTTGAGTACGGCTTTCTTGATGTTTTCTACCGGGTCGTGGTGGTACTCTTTGATGATTTTTTCCCCATCTGCTTGGGTAATCTCGGTCCGAATGAGGTGTCCGTCGTCGTCGAAGAAATGGTCGGTTCGCTCGAGTAGCTGATCTCGCTCCACAAACACCGTCTGCTCCACCAGGCGCCCCGCATCGTTGTAAGTATGCAACGCCTTTTGTTCGGCTTTTCCGGACGAATTATACACGATTTCGTTGGTCAGGCGGCCCTGCGGATCAAAGCCTTGGTACTGGCTGGTGTAGGCGTGCGTAATGTTGCGCCCCTCATCTAGTTCTAGCGTGGTGGTGGCCCGGGACTTGATCACGGGTGAGGTTCCGTTTGCTTCCGTATTCATAATCCACCGTCGTTCGCCCAAGCTTTGAACTGGTGGGAGTGAGCAAAAACCGGTGATGGAGTGCTTTGCAAAAAATGGGTACGCATACTACTGCATTAAGATTCCGGGGCGAAGTTAGAACACGCGGCATCGCAATGAAGGCTTAAATGAAAAGGGTCTTACGGGTGTAATGATTAGATAAGGATAACAAGTTTCGGCAGTAAAAAAGAAGCCCCGCCGTGCGTCCGGCGGCACTTCTTTAAACAGCGACGCGCTAGAAAGTGATACCCGCGCCGAGCTTCCACACTCCGTTATAGGCTTTGGTGTTCTCGGCGAATTGTACGAAGCCGAGGTCATAGCCTAGTTGTAAATTTAATCCGAAGGGCAGTTCGTAGCCTACTCCGGCTGCCAAGCCTACGTCGATGTTGTTCAGGTTGCTGCTGTTGTCGTTTTCAAAATCGAAGTTGGCTAGGTTGAAGCTTCCGATGCCCGCTGAAATATCTGTCTTGAAAGTATTAGAGACCAAGATCGAGAACTGGGGACCCGCAAAGATATTCAATCCCTCCGAGACAAACACCCGGGCGTAAACGGGAATCTCCACGTAATAAGAGCGGTTAACAATGTTCAGCTCAGCGACACCCCGCAGGGCATTTTCCAGTCGGTAACCCCGGCTGGCCAGGTACACTCCGGGCTCCAGGTGCACCGCACTCAGCAACGGCAGGTCCATGTAAGCCCCTGCAAAGAAACTGGTGAGCGATTTAGGATCGGCTTGGGCCAGACTGCCAATATTGATGCCTTCCAGAAAGCTGGGTAGCTCCAGTCCGGTGACAGAATTTGTGTACTGACTCACCGCGGCGTTGTTGGCGCCTTCGCCTCGTATGTTCGATATGCTCACTCCGGCTCGCACGCCGAAGGCAACCTGCGCTTGCAGGGTGGAGGAAGCTAAGCCCAGTAGTAGGGCAACTGGTAAAAAGTACTTTTTCATTTTAGTATCGTTAGGTGTATAGATTGTCGTAGTCTAAGACAAGAACCGTACTGAAAACCGGCGAAGGGTTGAAAAAGTTACGAGAGGTGGTTCGCTTGGTGCTACGGAACCGCGCTGTAGCCACCGCGCACGGAAGGAAATCCGGTGGTCTCTAACGACTGAAATGAATGGAAGGTAGTGCGGTTCTTCCGGATTGCCACCGTGAATTCGTGGTTCTGACTGCGGTTTCCTCCTTGCAAGGCCAGTTGCACGGTTTGGTCTCCGGCGGGCAGGGGCACCCGACGGTAGTAGATGGTGTGCGGAATGGTTTGCCAGTTGCGGGTATCGGCCCGTTCGGTCAGGGCGTTCACCACTCCCAGCACCGCCCCTAGGTCGTCGTTCTTGGCCCGCAGGCCGTATTCAGTGCCCTTCTTCAGCGCTACGCGCAGCAACGAGGTGCTGAATTCCCGCAGCATGCGCTGTTGCAATCCCTGGAAGGCAATGGCATTTACGTCTTCGGCTTTTTGCAAAGAATACGTGCGACCACTGGCCTTTAGACTGGCCTGATCGAAGTAGAGTGCTCGCTCTTGGTAGCGCGGAAAAGCCACCCGGATCAGTTCCAGGTTGCTCAGCCCCTTTTCTTCGTATTCTTCGTCGTTGTTGAGCCGGAAGGGGAAGTTCCAGCCGTACTGCTGGTTCTGAAAGTTCACCAGGCCGCCCGCCCCGCGTACCAGCGCGAAGTTCACGCCCCACTCAGCCTTCACCGGCCCCAGTCCGTTGTTCCAGAAGAACACCAGGTCACCACCGGTCTGGGATTGTGGCTGGTAGGTCATGCCGAACTGCTCTTCGTAGCGTCGCAACTGGTCCGTGAATTTCATCTGGTGGGCCGTACGCAGCAGGTCTTCCTTGAGTTGCTGAGGAGCGCCAAGGCCAAACAGCGGCTGGTAGTCTTCTTCGTAGATTTCCACCGCGTTGCGGTAGGCGATAAAGGCGTTGTTAGCGTCTCCGTCGGCATCGTAGATGAGTCCCATAAGCGTGTGGACAAAGGCATCACGGCGGTATTTTTGGCCCTTCCCGACTGGGTACTTATCGGCAAATTGGTTGAGTTTGATGTTCAACCGTCGGCATTCCACCAGCGCGGCCTTGGTATCGCTGAGCTGAAGGTAATTGAGGGCTTTGTAATAATGAATCAGCAGCAACTCATGGTCTTCGCCGGTGTAGTTCGAGAAAGTGGGGTTGATCAGGTAAGAGCCCACCACGTTCCAGTAGTTGTTGCGCAGGTCTTCGCCCAGTTCGTAGGCGCGCTCGAGCAGTCGGTTGCTTTCTTCGGGTTGCCCCAGCAGGGCGGTGGTCACACCCCGGTTCAGGTAGTACAGCAGGCGGGCTTTGCCCTCGGCGGCCTTGGGAGTGCCCTCGAGCACTTTGTCAGCCCGTTCCAGTTCACCCTCCTCAAAGTAGCGGTTAAACTTCTGGTTGGTTCGATAGTACGAAGCACAGGAGTAACCCAGCAGCGCCAGCAGCAGTATGAGGAGTCTAACCTTCATGAGCGATTACTCTGATAAATCTCGGAGGTTTGCAAAGACACGAATCACAGGTAAAGTAGCAGTAGTTTCCAAGACCTAAGACCCAAAACCGCGGGACAGCCCTGCGCCTGGCTATTTTACCCGGTGATGTATTTCTTGATCTTCTTGCCGTCGACCCACACCAGCTCGTTGCTCTCCAGGTCGGCCAGTTCCAGAGTCTACTTGGTAGAAGGTGACCTGCTTGCGGCCTTCGCGATCCACAATAGAGTTGATGGTGCCAAACATCATGTAGTCGGCGCCCAGTTCAGCGCCCCAGCGCTTCTGGGTGTCGGGCGAGGCGAAGTCTTGCTGATCGGCCCGTTCGGTGCGCATTTTGTCGCGCAGCACGTTATTTTGCACCACCCGCACCAGTCCCGAGCGCACAAACTCTTTCTCAATGTCCTTAATGAAGGGTTGCGCCTCGATGTGCTCATGGCTGTTGTTGGCGATCAGGCCAACGATGACCACCGGCTGGCGGTTGTGCTTGCGGGCGAAGCCTTCGCGCCACGCGCTGCCCAACGCACTTTCGGACATGGCTTCGGCCACCCGCCGCGAATCGGCATCGTTCCAGCGGCCGCTCAGGTCAATATCGGAGTTGGTATCTACGCGGGTAACGTTCTTGGAACAGCCCAGCAGCAGGGCTAAAACAAATAGCAGGGCTACAGAATGAATCGATTTCATGGATGTACATTTAGTTATATTGCTGTCTTGGGCAAGATTAGTACCGAAGCACCAAACCACGGCCAGGATGTACGTATTGCTATGAAATTGCTATATTTACCGGCTCACAAAACCATCGTTATGCTGTCTATAAAAGCTTTTACTCTATCTCTCTTATGCTTTCTGTGCTCCGCCGCCTTTGGTCAGGATGCCATCAAAGTATTGATCGTCGATGGTCAGAACAACCACGAGCACTGGCCCAAAATCACCTCTATGCTCAAGGAGTATATGGAAGACACCGAACTGTTTTCGGTGGACGTGGCCCGTACCGCCTACACCTGGAAGGGCGAGGAGTTTCTCGCTGAGTTTACCGTGGAAGGAGTTGGCGAAACTACCGCCCTGGAAGAACCTAAGGCTGATCCTGCCTACGATCCTGACTTTTCGGCCTACGATGTGGTGGTGTGCAACTTTGGTTGGAAGGCCGCCCCCTGGCCCAACGAAACCCAGCGTAAGTTTGAGCAATTTATCAAAGCGGGCGGTGGACTAGTGGTGTTCCACGCGGCCGATAACTCCTTTCCCGATTGGAAGGCTTACAACCAGATGATTGGCTTGGGAGGCTGGGGCGATCGCAATGAGAAGACGGTCCGCTGGTCTATTACAACGATGCCGGAGAGTTGGTGCGCGACACCACTCCGGGCAAGGCCGGCGAACACGGTCCGCAGAGCGAGTACCAGATCCAGGTCAGGAATCCCGACCATCCGATCACCAAGGGCATGCCCGAGGTATGGATGCACACCCAGGACGAACTCTACAACAGCCTGCGCGGCCCAGCCGAAAACATGGAAGTGCTGGCCACCGCTTACTCGGCCCCGGAAAACAAAGGAACCGGTCGCCACGAACCGGCCCTGATGACGCTCACCTACGGCAAGGGTCGTATCTTTCACAACATCATGGGCCACGCCGACTATTCGGTGGCGTGCGTAGGCTTTTTGACGTCAATGTTGCGCGGCACCGAGTGGGTAGCCACGGGTAAGGTAACTCAAGAAATCCCCTCGGACTTTCCAACGGCGGATGCGTCTAGCTCTAGGGAAGATATGGTTAAGAAATAGCGCGCTGATTAAAGAATAACCTCTTACCACGATGGAAGAACTTATCGTCCGGCGTCTGCATACGGCCCTTCCTTCGCTGCGCGCGGTCTATTTGTTCGGAAGCGTGGTGACCGAGCACTTCACGGAGGATAGTGATATTGACGTTGCGGTTCTGACTTCCGAGCCGATGGACGCGCTGCTTCGCTGGAAGTTGATTCAGCAGTTGGCCATTGCGCTGAATCGCGACGTGGATCTGGTGGATTTGTCGACCGCCACCACCGTGATGCAGTTTCAGGTGGTGAGCACCGGCGAGCGAGTGTTTACGGCTGATCCGGTGGACATGGAGTGGTGGGAGCTGAAAGTGTACCAGTTGTACCTAACCCTCAACGACGACCGGAAACCTATTCTAGAAGCTATTCAACAGACCGGACGAATCTATGGCGACTGACGTGCTCACCAACAAGGCCGCTATTATAGAGCGTTGCGTGGCCCGCATCCGCGAGGACTTCGACGAAGACTTTGCCAACGATTTCACCAAGCAGGATGCGGTGATTCTCAATATACAGCGAGCGTGTCAGGCTTGCATTGATATGGCCGCCCACGTGGTGAAAATCTACAAGTTAGGAGTGCCTCAGACCAGCCGCGAGCTGTTTTCGCTCCTGGCGGAGCATCAACTGATTTCCGCTTCTCTAAGTGAGCGATTGCAGGGAATGGTGAGCTTCCGCAA
>CAWHXE010000008.1:0-186570 GCA_963833215.1 uncultured Cytophagales bacterium
GTGGTGATGGACCGCACCATCTACGAAGATGCCGAGATCTTCGCGGCCAACCTGCGCCAACTCGGTCACCTCAGCGAGCGCGACTACCAAAACTACCGCGGATTGTACGAAACCATGCTGTCGTTCGTCACGCCCGCCCGACCTGCTCATCTACCTGCGGGGCAGCGTGCCCACCCTGCAAGCCCGCATCCAACAGCGTTATCGCGCCAATCCTCCGGCCCGCGCCAACGAAAACCGCATCCCGGCCGACTACCTGCAGCACCTCAACGAGCGCTACGACGCCTGGGTGCAAAGCTTTTCCCTCGCCCCGGTTTTCACCATACCGATTGATTCCGTAGATTTGGCGCAAAGCGCTCAGTTTGCCGCGCTCGTCGGTCGCATTGACCAGTGGCGAAACGTCGCCCGGCGAGCGGCCGCTCCGAACCATACTTCGTAGATTCTACCCGCATGTCAATAACCAGCACCATTGCCCAGTCGGTCGGCACCACCGAACCCCAGGTGGCCGCCACCGTCGAACTGCTTGACCAGGGGGCCACCGTGCCCTTCATCGCCCGCTACCGCAAGGAACGCACCGGCAGTCTGGACGAAGTAGCCATCGCCAGCATCCGCGACCAGCTCGCCCAGGAACGGGAGCTCGAGAAGCGAAAAGTCTACGTGCTGCAAACCATTGATGATCAGGGTAATCTGGATGATGCCCTCAAGCAAAAGATCGAGGAGGCCACCACCCTGGCCACGGTAGAAGACCTGTACCTGCCCTACAAGCCCCGCCGCCGCACCAAGGCCACCGTGGCCCGCGAGCAGGGCCTGGAACCCCTCGCCGAAGTGCTGTACCAGCAAGACAAGACCGACCCCGAAACCGCCGCCCAGGCCTACGTGAACCCGGAGAAAGAAGTGACCACCGTCGAAGAAGCCCTGCAGGGAGCCCGCCACATCATCGCCGAGTGGATCAACGAACGGCAGGAGGTGCGCGCCGCCCTGCGCGCGCTGTTCCTCAAGCAAGCCACCGTGCGCACCCAGGTGATCAAGGGCAAAGAAGAAGCGGGCGAGAAGTACCGCGACTACTTCGACTGGGAAGAACCGCTGTCTAAAATACCCTCGCACCGGCTGCTGGCCATGCGGCGGGGCGAGAAGGAGATGGTGCTGTCGATGAGTATCAGTCCCCCGGAAGAAGCCGCCTTGGCCCTGCTCCGCAAGGAAATCCTGAAGAACAACCACGCCAGCACCGAGCAAGTGGAGCTGGCCCTGGTAGACTCCTACCGCCGCTTGCTCAAGCCCTCGCTGGAAACCGACGTGCGCCTGGTCACCAAAAAGCTGGCCGACGAAGAAGCGATCCGGGTGTTTGCCGAGAACCTACAACAACTGCTGCTGGCACCCGCCCTGGGCGAAAAACAGGTGCTGGCCCTGGACCCCGGCTTCCGCACCGGCTGCAAGGTGGCCTGCCTGAACCGCCGCGGCGATCTGCTGGACAACGCCACTGTTTACCCCAACGCCCCGCAGAAGCAAACCAAAGACGCCGCCCAAACGCTGGTGGCCCTGTGCAAAAAGCACGAGATAGAAGCCATCGCCATCGGCAACGGCACCGCCGGACGCGAAACGGAGGCCTTCGTACGCAGCGTCCCGAGCTGGCCAAGCTGCTCATCGTGTCGGTGAACGAGAGCGGGGCGTCGGTCTACTCGGCTTCCGACGTGGCCCGCCGTGAGTTTCCCGACCACGACGTGACGGTGCGGGGCGCGGTATCCATCGGTCGCCGCCTCATCGACCCGCTGGCCGAACTGGTGAAGGTAGATCCGAAGGCCATCGGGGTGGGGCAGTACCAGCACGACGTGGACCAGAACGCCCTGAAGCAGGGGCTGGAAGACACGGTGGTGAGTTGCGTGAACCGGGTGGGGGTGGAGGTGAACACCGCCAGTCAGGACCTGCTCAGCTACGTGTCGGGCATCGGCCCCGTGCTGGCGCAGAACATCGTAGAATACCGCACCGAGCGCGGCGGCTTCAAGAACCGCGAAGCGCTGCTTAAGGTGCCCCGTCTGGGCCACAAGGCGTATGAGCAGGCGGCCGGTTTCCTGCGCATCCGCGAGGGTGAGAATCCGCTCGACCACAGCGGAGTGCACCCCGAGCGCTACGAGCTGGTGGCCCGTATGGCCGCCGACCAAAAGGTGACCATCGAGGATCTGATGAAGGACGCCGAACTGCGGCAGGCCATCAACCTGAAACGCTACCAGAACGAAGAGGTGGGCCTGCCCACCCTGCAAGACATCCTCACCGAACTGGAAAAGCCCGGCCGCGACCCGCGCGAGAAGTTTGAGGCCTTTGCCTTCGCCGAAGGGGTGCACGCCCCCGAAGACCTGAAGGTGGGCATGAAGCTGCCCGGCATCATCACCAACGTGACCAACTTCGGCGCCTTCGTGGACGTGGGCGTGCACCAGGACGGCTCGGTGCACGTGAGTCATCTGTCGGATACCTTCGTGAAAGACCCAACGCAGGCGGTCAAGGTGCACCAGCCCGTGCAGGTGACGGTGATGGAAGTGGACCTGGCCCGCAAGCGCATTGCCCTGTCGATGAAGACCGATCCTTTTGCCGAACCGGGCACCAAGAAGAAGTCTTCCCCGGCAAAGAAGCCGAAGAAACCGGCCAAGCCGGAGGACCTGGGCGATTCGCTGGAGCGTTTGAAGAACAAGTTTGGGAAGGGGTAGACGGTTGTAATGCCCCCAAGCTGGTTATTATGACACATTTCGTTCTGGTTCAAAAACAACTTTGTCGTCAAGGCATACGTTTATGGGGTTGACCATATGGAGCCCGTTTAACAGATTTGTGCGTATGACCACTATCGATATACAAGAGCTTTCGCCCGACGCTGCGGAGGCAGTAAAACGCGCCTTAGCGCGCGGCGAAGAGGTGTTTATCACCGAGAAAGAGGAAAAGCGTTTTGCTAAAGTTGTCTTGGTACATGATGAGTCTGATTCACCACCTCAATCTCGACAAGAAACGAGGGTTATTAGGAAGTATGAAGGGACTTGTTACCTATATGGCCGATGATTTTAATGAGCCTTTAGATGACTTTAAAGAATACATGCCTGAGCAGCTTCCCGAGAAATAATGGACTACTTGCTAGATACACAAGCCGTTATCTGGTTCATCAATGGTGATGAGACTTTGATCTCAAGTGATCCTCAGTTCAAAAACTATCCAGTAGAGCTACTCTGGTGAAGTCAGGCTCTGCTCACCATCCTGCATATGAATCAACTCACTCACCAGGCCCGTCCAGCCGGTTTGGTGGGATGCACCCAGCCCTTCGCCGGTGTCTCCGTTGAAGTACTCATAAAACAACAGGTTGTCGCGGAAGTGGGGGTTTGCCCGGAGCGGTGAGGGATCCCCCTGGTAGGTTCGCTGTCCCGATTGGTTCTCCTGAAAAATGCGGACCAGCCGTTGTCGTAGGTTGTGGGCAATCTGCTCCAGCGTGCGGTAGTCGCCGGAACCAGTCGGAAACTCTACTTTGAACTCGTCGCCGTAGTACTGGTGAAACTTGAGCAGCGATTCCACAATCATGAAGTTGATGGGAAACCAGATCGGGCCCCGCCAGTTGGAGTTCCCCCCGAACATTGAGGTATCTGATTCACCCGGCACGTAGGCCACCTGATAATCAACGTCGTTGAGCGTGTACTTGAACGGGTGATCTTTGTGATACTTAGACAGTCCGCGCACCCCATAATCCGACAGAAACTCGGCCTCGCTCACCACCCGGCGCAGAATGCACTTGAGCCGGTGGCCCCGCACCAGCGACAGCATGCGGGTTTCGCCCTTGCCCTGTTCGTACCAGCGAGAAATGAGCGCCGCCAAATCGGGGCGGTTGCTGAGTACCCACTCTAACCGACGGGTGAAATCGGGCAGCTCTTTGAGCAGGTCGGGATTGAGGACTTCTACGGCAAACAGTGGGATCACCCCCACAATAGAGCGTACTTTGAGCACATTCGCGGGATCATGAGGAAAGTGCAGCACGTCGTAGTAGAAGCCATCGGTATCGTCCCACAGGTCCACCTCTGACTCGCCGATGTTGAACATGGCCCCGGCGATAGCCAGAAAGTGATTAAAAAACTTAGACGCCATTTCCTGGTAGTAGGGCTGGGTTTTGGATATTTCCAGGGCGATGCGCAGCATATTGAGGCTGTACATGGCCATCCAGGCGGTGCCGTCGGCCTGCTCCAGGTAGCCGCCGGTGGGCAGTTGGTGACTGCGATCAAACACGCCGATGTTGTCCAAACCCAGAAAACCTCCCTCGAACAGGTTGTTGCCCGCCGAGTCTTTGCGATTCACCCACCAGGTGAAGTTCATCAGCAGCTTGTGGAAGACCTTCTTCAAAAACTCAGTGTCCGCTTCCCCGTTCATTTCCCGGTCGATGCAGTAGACCTTCCAGGCACCCCAGGCATGTACGGGCGGGTTCACGTCGCTAAAGTTCCACTCGTAGGCCGGGATTTGCCCGTTGGGATGCAGGTAGTACTCGCGCAGCATCAGCTCCAACTGGCGCTTGGCAAAAGCTGCGTCCAGCCGGGCCAGCGGCACGCAGTGGAAGGCCAAATCCCAGGCGGCGTACCAGGGGTACTCCCACTTATCGGGCATAGAGATAATATTGTTGTTAACCAGGTGCTTCCACTGGCTGTTGCGACCGTGCAGGCGTTGCTCAGCTACATCGGGAGTGCGCGCATCCCCCTTGAGCCACTGGTTGACGTCGTAATGATAGTGCTGCTTGGACCACAGCATCCCGGCGTAGGCCTGGCGCTGCACGTGCTTGAGATCTTCGTCAGTGACGTCGGCTTGCAGTTGAGCGTAGAACCGGTCAGCTTCTTCCTGACGCTTTTTGAAAACTGCGTTGAAGTCTTTCCATGGATCGCTGGATTGGGTTTGCAGTCGAATGCGGACGGTGTAGGATTCGCCCGGAGCCACGGTAGTGGCGTAGTGCAGCGCCATTTTGGTGCCCTGCTGCTGGGGATTTACGGAACGTTGATCACCGTCTACCACGTGCCGGTGGATGCTGTCTTTGGGGTACGGCGTGGCATTGGGCTGCTGATAAAGACGCTCGTTGTTCGTTTCGTTATCACAGAACAAAAGCTCCGGACTGCCTTCGTAGTGCAGATGATAATCCAATTCTTTGTAGTGAATATCTACCTGCGTACTGATCGTTTGCCTACGGCAAATCAGTGGCTTTTCCGGATCAAAGCCCCAGCTCCAAAGGTTGCGAAACCAGATGGTGGGCAGCAGGTGCAACGGGGCGGCCTCGCTGCCTCGGTTGTGGGCCGTGATTTTGATCAACACATCCGAAGGGTCGGCCTTGGCGTACTCAATAAAGACGTCGAAGTAAGCGTTGTCATCGAACACCCCGGTATCGGTGATCTCGTACTCTGTTTGTTGCTTGCTTCGCTGCCGGTTTTCCTGCACCAGCTGAAGATAAGGAAACGCCTGTTGCGGATACTTATAGAGCATCTTCATGTACGAGTGGGTCGGAGTGCTATCTAAGTAGTAGTACAGCTCCTTAACGTCTTCGCCGTGGTTGCCTTCGGGATTGGTGAGTCCGAACAAGCGTTCTTTTAGGATTGGGTCTTGCTCGTTCCACATTGCTAGGGCAAAGCAAAACAGTTGTTTGTGATCGCTGATGCCGCCGATGCCGTCTTCGCCCCAGCGGTAGGCGTAGCTGCGTGCCATGTCGTGGGTCACGTAGTTCCAGGCGTCACCGTTGTCGCTGTAGTCTTCCCGGATAGTGCCCCACTGACGTTCGGAGAGGTAGGGTCCGAAGCGTTTCCAGCCCCGGTTATCAGGCGATGCGCGGATGCGGTCTAGTTCGGGATTGTCAGCGGGTTGGGAAGGCATGGAAGGAAGTTAGATTTATGGTTGCTGCGAAGGTTAAAATATTACGGTAAATACGGCAGCGTTTTCGGCACTATTAGCAAAAAATATATACTTTACCACCGCGGTCAGTACGACAAACGTTTACAATCGGCACGACTACCCGGTCAAGCAAGTGTGCGGTAGTGGTGAGTTCGCGCGTGGGCATTGAGCTAATTTGGATGCGGGGTAACTATTGTCTGATTCTTGCAGGGGGAATATCAAAAATGTGCTTGTACCTTATGAATAAAGCTTTCCGCGTCTCGCGAAATACGCCACGTCAGTGCCGGTCATCGGCTCCGATCGCTCTTTTACCGCTGCTTTGTGTGTTTTTAATGGGCTGCCCTTCGGCGAACGACCCGGAAACCGTAGCTACGCCGGAAACTAAGTTGCTTCGTAGAACGCTCGTACGAAGCCATTTCCCTGCTGGGCGATACGCTTTACGCCCCTTCGCTGCCCGAGAAGGTGCAAGCCCAGTACGATTCGGCCCTTCAGGTGGCGCAGCGCAATTATCAACGTGATTCAGCGCAGCTAGACAACGTTATCTGGCTCGGCCGACGCCTGGGATATTTGGGGCGCTATCAGGATGCTGTTCGGGTGTTTACCGAAGGACTCAAACGGTTCCCGGAATCAGCCGAACTCTACCGACACCGGGGGCATCGTTACATCACTTTGCGTCAGTTTGATCGAGCAGCGAGCGATTTGAAACGGAGCGCGGCCTTGCTCAAAGACCAACCTCTGAGAATTGAACCAAACGGTATTCCGATTCCGCTGCCCGCCAACGATCGCCCCTCTTCCTTGCAATTTAACGTGTACTACCACCTCGGACTGGCCCACTACCTGAACGGCAACTACGGCGCGGCCGCTCAGGCCTACGAACAGACGCTCACCTACGCCAAGAGCGACGATGATCGGGTGGCAGTGGCCGATTGGCTGTATATGAACTACCGGCGGTTGGGCGAAGACGAGGTGGCTGAACACATGCTGGGTGAGATTCGGGAGGAGATGGATATCCGGGCAAACGAAGGCTACTTTGAGCGATTGCTGATGTACTCGGGCTACGTGGACCCGGACTCATTGCTACGGGCTTCCCGTCGCGACGGATCGTCTTCTCTGAGCGCCGCGACGGTGGGCTACGGGGTGGGCAATTACTTACTAAGTGAAGGAGACACCACCGCGGGCCGACAAGTACTCGAAGATGTGATCGATGGGCAGTACTGGGCGGCTTTTGGCTATATCGCCGCGGAGGCTGATTTGGCCCGCCAACGCAGTCAAGAATAACGATAGCGTACCTTTACGTTGCCCAGCAGCACTATTTTGCCGTGCGGGCGGCGGCCATCTTCACTGCCGCCAGGACGTTGACTACTCCGCCGGTGGATGATAAAGACGAGAATTTAATCTCTTTCTCGTCACCGGGTCGCTTCACCGGAAGGTCGCGGTAGGGGATCGCTGATTCCAGAATGATTTCTCGTACTTGTTCGGCGGTTAGGTCCGGAAAGTAGGACATCAGCAAGGCGGCCACGCCCGACACTACCGGCGCCGCCATACTGGTGCCGTCCAGTTGCTCGTACGAATCGTTGGGCGTCGATGAATAGATGTCTACCCCCGGCGCAAAAACGTCGACGTTCTTTTTGCCATAGTTGGAGAATTCGGCAGGCAAGCCGTCGTTTAGTTTCCAGGACGAAGCGCCCACCTCAATCCAGTTCGGTGCTTTTATCTTACCGCCGTTGAGCGAAGCATTCGGAAAATTAGGGGTTTTGTCTACGCTCTTTCCGTCATTGCCCGCCGCGTGCACCAGCAATACGTTGCGTTCTTGGGCGTAGCGCACCGCTTCGTCCACCACGGTTTTGTCGGGAGAGTAAGACTTTCCAAAACTCATGTTGATGATATTCGCCCCGTTGTCCACCGCGTAGTAGATCGCGTTGGCCACGTCTTTGTCGCGTTCGTCCCCATCGGGCACGGCGCGCACGATCATAATTTCGGCGGCTTCGGCGATTCCTTTTCCGCCCAGCGTATTATCTCGGTTGGCCGCGATGATACCCGCCACGTGGGTGCCGTGGGTAGCATCCGGACCGGTCACGTCCCGGTTGCCGTAGTCTCGCTCGCTCAGGTCAGCGTAGTTGTCCCCTACGATGGTTCGGGTATTAAAGGTGGTATCGTAGCCATAGTCCAGGGCCGATCTGAAGTAGGCTTCAGCATCTTCGATACCCTTCTCGTCGATACCCGCCTGTAGCGCATACTCCATGAATTGCTGACCATAGGCGATTAGTTGGTCGGGAGACTGTACTGATTGCAGGGTGTCCAGCGTCAGGGAATCTACGGCCAGGTAAGCGGTGAAAAGCTGGTTAAATCGTCGGAAGGCGACAGCGGTACCGGTGAACTGTTCCCTTTGCTGCTGTAGTTCACTAACCTTCGCGCGGTACGAACGGACGATAGACTGGTAGTATTCTTCATCCTTTCGCTTCTTTTTGCCTGACTGACCACCGCGTTCGCGTTGCAGTCGCACGTACTCTCGGGTAAGCTCGTAGGTATCGTTGTCGACATTGGTTCCGTCGGACCCGCCGATGAAGTTCCAGCCGTGCACATCATCCACGTAACCGTTATTATCATCATCCTGGCCGTTGCCCGCTATTTCGTCGGAATTAACCCACAACTTTCCTTGCAAATCCTCGTGTGCCGAATCGACCCCTGAGTCGATGACGGCCACGATCACTTTGCGGGCGGGTTTTGAACCCATAAACTGATACGCTTCCTCGGTGCTAATGCCGGGGTAGGTAGACGACGCCGGATCAAGATGGAACCAGTTGTTGGGAGGAGGAGTATCAGTAGAGTCAACCGCGGTGCGGGCAAAAGTTGGGAAAACACCCAGCAAAAAAACGCTGCTTAAGACAACACGAACAAGGATAGAATGCATAATGAAAAATTAGTTAACGCGAAAATTACGAGAAAAATAGCGGACGTGAAACTGCTTCGCCAGAATTATTACGCTACCCACGCCTAGGATTGTTGAAAAAGGAACGGTACAAGTACAAAAATATTTGTACATTTAATTCGTGAGCGAAATAGACCGTCCGTGAACTTTCGGCGGTCGTTCTTTGTAAGCTAGATGAAGTTCTTTGGAGCAAAAAAAAATACCCGCTTGGGTCTAGGACAGTTTTCTAAATCCAACACGTAAACAATGCCGAGTGAAGTTCGCCTACAAAACTGGACCTCAATGCTGCTTCGGCGGCATCTTTGGTGGCGGCAAGGTGCTTTGGTACCCTGCTGCCTCAGACCCCAAAGTTAACAGTGGATAGTTGCGTAGTTGGGACAGCTCAAATCCTGTTTTTTCTGGGATTTAGCAAAACCTCCGATGACGGCTCAAGTTGGGTTTTTTGTAATGGCGCGTCGCGACGCGCCATTACAAAAATACTACTCCCCGCTCAGGCGCTCTTGTTCAGTCAATGCTTCCTTAACGGTCACCCGCCTGCCATCTACCTTGGCAATCACAAAGGCATCCTTGATGCCCATCCGCTGAATATCTTTCCGAAAAGCTGCCGCTCGATCCAGATCGCGAAATTTTCCCAGCGTATACTGATCCACCTGTTCGGTTTTATCGATGTTCATCTTCACCAGATCTTCTTTGTAGTCGGTAAGATCAAAGTACTCAAAAGCGCCGATCTGCACCTCAAAAAACACCCCGGTGTAGTAGGGAGAGAGTTCTAGTAGCAGTCCGTTCACGCGGTTCATGCTGTCTAGCTCACTGCGCAGCTGCTCGTTTTTTTGTTGCAGCAAAGTATTCTGGGCCTGAACCTGCGGCCACCGTCCGAAAAACGGAGGGAAGAACTCGATGTAGATAATATAGCCAACGGCCAGCAACAAAAGTCCGATCAGCAACATGAGCCCCACGGAAAGCTGTTTGCGCCCCCGACGCAGGGTGGTGTTTCTTCGGCTAAGATTTCGATACTCTTCGGCTAAGGATTCCATACGCCTCAAAAAAACAAATTTCTGTTTGAAAACTAAGCTCCGGGTGATATATTTGGCGCAATGAAAGCATTTGTAACCATACTTCCGGCAAAAAATGATTGGTGGTGGCCCTCCCGTTCCTGGCGTAGCGCGAACCACTAGTCTTGTTTCAATAAAATTTGAAGGCCTACTGTTTCCGCAGTGGGCCTTTTTGTTTACCAACACCACCTCCCTATGAATTCTTCCGCTAAAACCTACACCTTAAAAACGAACCACCGCAAACTGTTGGCCGACACCATTACCCCGGTGAGCATCTACCTCAAACTGCGCGACCGCTACGCCAACCCGATCCTGCTCGAGAGTTCGGATTACCACAGCAGCAACAACACCTTCTCCTACATTTGCTGCGAACCCATCGCCACCTTTTCGGTGAAGGCCCAGCAACTCACCCGGCAATTTCCGGACGGTGAAACCACCACCTCGGCAACTCGAGCAGAAAGCCGACCTGGTGGAGCATCTCAGCACTTTTGTGGGACAATTTCAGACCGAAGCCAACGACTATAAGTTTGTGACCAACGGCTTGTTCGGTTACATGAGTTACGATGCGGTGCAGTATTACGAAGATATTGACATGGCGGCCGATACGGATGACGACTATCGCACGCCGGAAGTCCACTATGCAGTGTACCGCTACGTGATTGCCATCGACCACTTTCGCAACGAACTACACCTCTTTGAGCACCAGTACGCACCCAATGCCACCGGCGACGAAGGCATGGAAAACCTACTGGCGTTGATTAGCAACAAAAACATTCCGAGTTATCGGTTTCGCTTAGCGGGTGAGGAGACCAGCAACTTCTCGGATGAAGATTTTCTGAAAGTGATACGGAAGGGCCAGGAGCACTGCTTCCGGGGCGACGTGTTTCAGATTGTGCTGTCGCGGCGGTTTCAGCACGCCTTCCAGGGCGATGAGTTCAACGTGTACCGCACACTGCGCTCCATCAACCCCTCGCCCTACCTATTTTACTTCGACTACGGCAACTACAAAATATTTCGGCTCTTCGCCCGAGGCGCAGATTGTGATCAACGAAGACACCGCCACCATCTATCCCATCGCGGGCACCTTCCGCCGCACCGGCGACGATGCGGCCGACGCCGAGCTGGCCAAGCAACTGATGGACGACCCCAAAGAAAACTCGGAGCACGTGATGCTGGTCGACCTGGCCCGCAACGACCTGAGCCGCAACGGCCGGGACGTGACGGTAGAAACCTTTAAGGAGATTCAGTACTACTCGCACGTGATTCACCTGGTGTCGAAGGTGACGGGACATCTGTCGGAAGGAACTTCGCCGGTGCGGGTGGTGGCCGACACCTTTCCGGCGGGCACCCTATCGGGAGCTCCGAAGCACCGGGCCATGCAGTTGATCAACGACTACGAGCCGATGAAGCGGGGTTTCTACGGGGGCGCCATCGGTTTTATGGGCTTTCATGCCGAGCAGAACAACCCGTTGTTTAATCACGCCATCATGATTCGCTCCTTTCTGAGTCAGGACAACACCTTGTACTACCAGGCCGGGGCCGGGGTGGTAGCCAAGTCGAGTCCGGAAAGTGAGTTGCAGGAGGTGAATAACAAACTGGCCGCGCTGCGTACTGCCCTGGAACAAGCTACTGAGATTAGCTAATTAAAGCGCTTAACCATGAAAATACTTGTATTAGATAACTACGACTCGTTCACTTACAACCTGGTGCATATCATCAAGGAGCTGGGTTACGAACAGCACCTGGACGTGATCCGCAACGACAAAATCAGCGTGGCTGACGTGAATCGCTACGACAAGATTTTGTTGTCGCCCGGGCCGGGCATTCCGCAGGAAGCGGGTATCATGATGGACGTGATTACGTACCTACGCGTCCGAGCAAAAGCATCTTGGGCATCTGTCTGGGGCACCAGGGTATTGCCGAAGCCTTTGGGGCGAAACTGTACAACATGCCACTGGTGCTGCACGGCTACGGCGACCGGGTTTTTATTGAAGAACCGGTTGACTACCTTTTTCAGGAACTTCCGAATGCCTTCGGGGTGTGTCGCTACCACAGTTGGGCCGTGGCCGCCGACTCGATCAATGAAGATCTGGTCGTCACCGCCCGTGACATCAAAGGAGAGGTGATGGCGCTGCGCCACCGAGAACACGACGTGCGCGGACTGCAGTTTCACCCCGAGTCAATCCTCACCGAACACGGCAAGGCCATGATCCGGCAGTGGTTAGAATATTCATCGTAGGAACATGATTAATCGCGCGGCGAACCGTCATGTTCCTACGCAACCTAACAATATGATCGCCGACACCCCTTCACCCCCGTACTACGCTGTGATCTTCACCTCCGTGAAAAATGATAACCCGGCGGGCTACGCGGAAATGGCTGATAAAATGTACGCGCTGGCCGCCCGGCAACCAGGTTTTCTGGGCGTAGAATCTGCCCGGGAAGCAGTGGGGATCACCGTATCGTACTGGGAAACTACCGAAGCGATTCAGCAGTGGAAACAGCACACGGATCACCTGCTTGCCCAGAAACTGGGGCGAGAACAGTGGTACTCCGCTTACAAAACCCGAATTTGCCGGGTAGAAAGAGAGTACGGACCTACTGCCTCAACGTAGCACTAACGCTTTCTGAATCCAACCGCCATGAAACATATTCTCAACACCCTAATCGACTACCAGGCGCTGAGCCGAGCCGACGCCAAGGAAATCCTGACGCGCCTGGCCCGGGGGGAATTCAACACCAGCCAGATGGCCGCTTTCCTCACCGTGTACCTGATGCGCAGCATCACGGTCGACGAGCTCGAGGGCTTCCGCGACGCCATGCTCGAGCTGTGCGTGCCGCTTTCCATCAACGAATACGACGCCATTGACCTGTGCGGCACGGGGGGCGACGGCAAAGATACCTTCAACATATCCACCACCGCCTCGTTTATCGTGGCCGGGGCCGGGCAAAAGGTGGCCAAGCACGGCAATAACTCGGTGTCGTCGGTATGCGGTTCTTCCAACTTGTTGGCCCACTTCGGCTACGAATTCACCAACGATTCCGCGGCCCTGAAGAAAAGTCTGGACGAAGCGGGTATCTGCTTTTTGCACGCTCCCTTGTTTCATCCGGCCATGAAGAACGTGGCCCCGGTGCGGCGCGAACTGGGCATGAAAACGTTTTTCAATATGCTGGGACCGATGGTGAATCCTTCGTTCCCTAAAAAACAACTGGTGGGAGTATTTAGCCTGGAGCTGGCCCGGCTCTACGCGTACCTCTATCAGCAAACCAACACCCGGTTTGTGATCGTCCACGCGCTGGATGGCTACGATGAGATTTCGCTAACCGGTCCCTTTAAAATGATCACCCCCCGGGGCGAGCAACTGCTTTATCCCGCCGATCTGGGACTCAGCACCCACGCACCGGAAGACCTGTTCGGGGGCAGCTCCGTTGAAGACGCCGCCCGCATTTTTCTGGATGTTTTGTCCGGTCAGGGCACTCCCGCCCAGCACGAAGCGGCGGTGGCCAACGCCGGGGTAGCCCTCTACTGCGCGCAGGCCGCGCCAACGCCCCGGGAGGGAGTGGCCCTGGCGCAAGCCGCCCTTGCCTCGGGGGCTGCGATGGAAGCCTTCCGCAGACTAACGGACCGATAACCATGCGCTGGCTCACCGACCGTCTGGAATTTCCCCCGGTGGAGGAAGCCGACCCGTGGGGTGCCCTGGCGGTGGGTGGCGACCTGTCGCCCGAGCGCCTGCTGCTCGCGTACCGGTCGGGCATCTTTCCCTGGTACGACGAAAGCCAGCCCATCGTCTGGTATTCGCCCGATCCGCGGTTTGTGCTTTATCCCGACCGGCTGCGGGTTGCCCGACGGATGCGATCGGCACTCAACCAGCAAGTGTTTGAGGTTACCTACGACACCCAATTTTCGGAGGTCATACGTCACTGCCAGCAGATAAAACGCCCGAACCAATCCGGTACCTGGATCACGGAGGCCATGCGCGCAGCTTACACCCGCTTGCACCAACTGGGACATGCCCACTCCGTGGAAGTGTGGCAGGATAGTAAGCTGGTAGGTGGAGTGTACGGAATTGCGCTGGGAAGTATTTTTTTTGGCGAATCAATGTTTTCGCTGGCTAACAATGCTTCCAAAGTAGGATTCATCACGCTGGTGCGTCGGTTGCAGGAGCGCGGATTCACCCTGATCGACTGCCAGGTGGCCACTCCTCATCTTGCCCAGTGGGGTGCCGAATCTATCCCCCGCGCGCATTACCTGAAAGAAATTTCCGAAGGGCTGCTCCGGGACGCTTCCTGGTAGCTACCGAGGTACTCTTTCCACTGTGAAGCACAGCGAAAAAGACAGGGCGCTGAGCGATTTAAATAAATTCACGATCAAACATTACTCGGGAGCTTTTAACGGGCAAATGCGGTAATCAGGTAAGCACACTTTCCATAAATTGAACCCAATTAGCGCTTCGTTATGTAACGTCAACGTAATCAGATGATTAGCCCCGTTATTCCCGTCAATTCAGTAACCCATCCGGTGAAAGATTCCCCCAATATATTGGATCACCTGCTGTTTGGGGTGCTTATCGTGGATAAATTGGGAGTGATCACCTACGCGAATGATGTAGCCTGCCAACTACTTCGCACCAAAAAAGATGATATTGTCGGCCGGATTTCGTCGGATCGGCAATGGAAGAAGGTTAACCGCAACGGAGATCCCTACAGCCCAGACCAACTCCCGCTTACGATTGCGTTGCAGGAAAGCCGGTCAGTAATGGGTTCGGAGTGCGGACTGCAATTCGAGGAACAAATCGTTTGGTTGTCGGTGCACGCTGCCCCGCTTTACGATAACTTTGGTGAACTCACCGGGGCGGTGGCTAACTTCGTTGAAATCACTGAGAAAAAAGACACCGAAGACAAATTACTTCAGCGTGAACAGCGCCTTAGTTCTATTGCCAATTCCCAGACCAGCTACCTGGTGCGGGCTACCCTCAACGGCCGTTTCACCTACGTGAACGACGCCTGTTTGGTGAAATACGGTTATCAGGAGGATGAGCTACTGGGCCGATACTTTTCCCTGATTACCGATCCCGATGATGAGGCGCTGTGCATCGCCAGCTCGCGCGATTGCATGAAGAATCCCGGCGAAAGCCGCTCCATTCAGATTCGGGGAGTCAACAAGCAACGTGATTACTTCTGGACCGAATGGGAATTCGTGGCCATCGTTGATTCGTCCGGTCGGGTGGCTGAAATCCAGGGGGTGGGTCGCGACGTATCGGACGAGGTTCGGACGGAGGGGCTGCTGCAGGATACCAGCCAAATGGCCCACGTGGGAGGATGGGAGCTCACCTCGCTCACCCAGAATCTGAGCTGGACCGACGAAACCTACCGCATTCACGACTTACCGACCAACACTGCCGTTTCTTTACGAAAAGCTATTCGATTCTACCATCCTGACCACCAGGCCACCATCAAGCGCGCCATTAAGCACCTCATTGCCCAGGGTGAAAATTTCAACCTCGAACTGAAAGTGGTTACGCAGAAGGGGCGCGAAGTGTGGGTGCGAACGCAGGGACAACGCGAGGCTTCGCACGGCAACTTTATACGTATCTACGGCGTGATTCAGGACATCACCGAGCGTAAGCTGGCCGAAGAGCGCGTTTTGCAGAGCAACGAGAAACTGCTGAAGATCAATCGCGAACTAGACCGTTTTGTGTACAGCGCATCGCACGACCTACGCGCCCCGCTCACCTCCATCATCGGGCTCATCAACCTATCGAAAATGGAGGAGGTTCCGACGGTTATCCGCGAGTACCTGGGCCTGATGAAGAAAAGCGCGGATAAGCTGGATAACTTCATTCAGGATTTGACCAATTTTTCGCGCAACGCCCGAACCGAGATCAAGCACGAACGCATCGATTTTCAGGAGATGGTGGATACGATCTTCGAGCAGCACAAGTTCATGGATGAAGACAAGCAGGTTGAGCTCAAATCGACCATTGATCAGGAAGTTGACTTTTATTCGGACGGAAACCGCCTACAGGTGATGTTCAGTAACCTGATATCCAACGCCGTCAAGTATAACAACAGCAAAGCGGATCGCGCATTGGTAGAAATTAATGTCGCCGTTGATGCTGAAAAGGCGCAGGTGCGCATTGCCGACAACGGCATCGGCATCGGGGCTGAGCACCTCGACCGAATTTTTGAAATGTTCTATCGGGCCACCAACGAACGACAAGGGTCAGGTTTGGGGCTCTACATCGTGAAAGAAACCGTAGACAAACTCAAGGGTCAGGTGCAGGTGACTTCCGAACAGGGGGTGGGCACCACCTTTACCTTTATCATCCCCAATACGCCTCCCGCTGAGCAAGATAATCCGGAGTAGCCACCGCCACTTGAAACAAAAACCGCGCTATTTTTTGGGAAGAAACACCTCGGCCATCATGCAGCGGGCACTTCCTCCGCCGCAAAACTCGATGGTCGCCAGCGAACTATACAGCAGGGCGGTCCGCTGCTCAAGCTGGTGCACCTGCTCAGCGGTGAGCGAGCGGTAGGCCTGTTCTGACATGACCAGAAGCTTTTTGCCGGAGCGGGACTTTACCTGTAGCATATTGCCCGCAAAGTGATTACACTGCTCTTCGGTGATCAGCACCACTTCCTTGCCGCTCTGACGGATAACGTCTAACACCTGGGCGCGGTCCCATTTGTTTCTTACCGCAGCGTCGCAAAAAATGGCGAGGTCTTCGCCAATGCTCATCATCACGTTGGTGTGGTAGATTTCAGCAAACCCGCGGTCGGTCATTTGGGAAGCATAGAACGCCACCGGCCTAAAACCAAACTCAGCACAGAATTCTTCGAGCAAGCTCAGGTGGGTGCGGGGCGATACGCAGGCGTAAGCAATTCGGTTATGGCGATCTAGCACCACGCTGCCGGTTCCCTCCAAATACTGTTCCTCGTTCTCGAAGTGCGAATAGTCTATCTTTCGGGTGATAGAAAACCGGTGTTCCCGCTGCAGGATGCCAATGATGTCTTCCCGCCGTTCTAAGCGACGGTTGGGAGCCCACATCGGATACGTGACCACCGTGCCATCGTCGTGAAACGAAATCCAGTTGTTGGGAAAAATAGAATCGGGAGTGTCTTTTTCGGGAGTGTCATCCACCGTAATCACGTTGACCTCGTGCGCTCGGAGCAAGTCAACAA
This sequence comes from uncultured Cytophagales bacterium, assembly GCA_963833215.1. Taxonomy (GTDB): domain Bacteria; phylum Bacteroidota; class Bacteroidia; order Cytophagales; family Cyclobacteriaceae; genus Tunicatimonas. Next base: position 17,041 of record CAWHXE010000008.1, read on the forward strand.
AAGTATCGAACTCCTGCTGGGCGCGCTGCTGAATCTCTTCCGGGGAAAGGGCGGTGAGGAACTGCTGGTAGTGGTTGTTGACCGCCGTTTCCACGTTGTAGCCAAACCGCACCGGCCGAATCATGAGCAGGGTATCCGTAAGTTGTTGGTTTTTCATAGTTGATGTAGTCAATAGTCCACAGATCACGGTCAACAGTCGATAAACCACAAACAAAGAGTACTCACTGTGGACTATCAACCGTTGACTGTGGACTAATTTCAAACCCAAACGGCTACGTTGTCGCGCAGCAGGGGCATGCTCATGCAGTGCGTGCCGCCCCGGGCCCGCGAAAGTTCACCGGAGGGCAACAAAATGAGCGTATCGCCGGTCACCACCTCGTCGATCCCCGCTCCCTCTTCTACTCGTTGAATAATTTCGGACGAACGCATCACGGCAAAACCGCGCTTGCGAAACTCCGCTTCGGTCTTCACGTTGCGGTCGTAACCAATCACCACGCCCTCGCGGATGGCCAGGAAGTTGCAGGCGTCGGTCCACTGCTCCCGTTCACTGTCGGGAAACTCTCCTCCGGCGCAGGGAATGATTTCGCAGCGTTCGGCTCCGTAGTCCTGGCAACTGATCTGCTCAAACAGATCGTTGAGGTAGGGCAGCTTTTTAACAACTACGCCGTAGCGACCGCCGGGCCGGTCCTCCCGTAAAAACTGGGTGATCTCTACCTTGTGTACCGGACCGGTGTGCGCATCGGAAAGGTTACCGGCAAAGTCAAAGTTTTGGATGCGGTTGGTTAGAACTTCTTTGGAAAAAGGGCTGAACAAAATCCACAGATCGCGGCGCACCTGGGTAAACACCGTGTCAATGTGCATGTAGGAGCGGCGCGGCGGAATTTTCACCACCGACACTTTTTGGATCAGGTTTTTGTCGAAGAGTCGTTCTACCAAATAATCGATGGCCATCACCGAGGTGCGCTCGCTGATACCCACCAGCAGGTGTCCAGGACTGATCATCATCACGTCGCCTCCTTCAATAGTTACGTTCTTGCGCCGTTTTTCCTCTTCGGTGGCGAAGAAAAACATATCTAGTTCCTTGAGTTCGATCACTCTATCGGCCAGGCGATCGGGATTATCCTGGGTGGACTGGTTGAGCAAATTGAAGTGGGCGATGTATTTGAATAGCAGCGACTCCCGGTTGCGCGCCGCCTCGTAGGGCTTATTGATCAGGATATGGTCGTGCAGGGTGATACCAATGTCGCGCGTGAAAATAAGGTTAGGGATGGGCGCAAAAATGAAATTTTCTTGGCCGACGGCCGCGGGAAGAATTCCGGTGATTAGCGTATGCGCCAGGGGAGTGGGATCGGTCTCCAGTAGCAATTTTTGCGTCTTTAGTCCGCACTTCTCAATGGCACATACCGATGCTACCAGCAACGTCTTCACGTCGGGGTTGCTTAAAATACGCCGAAGCAGGCATTCTACGGTGAGTACGTAGTCGGAGTCGAACGACAAATCGCGAACCTTTTGCTGATAGGACTGATCGTTGCCCTTCCCCCGGATTTTTTCAGGATCGAGAAAACACAGCAGCACGCGCATGTATTCGCTATACTCCTGCCGCATTTTTTTCAGATCTACAATATCATCGTACAACAACTGGTCGGTGATGCGGGGCACGATTTTGCCGATTCCTTCGTCAGGGGGATGAATGAGTAGGCGGCGCAGGTGACCAACTTCGGAGTTAACGTGAATATTTTGAGACATCAATTAAAGAAATGAGTGAGAGTGAGTTATGAAATGAGAAATCTGAAACCAGAAACAACCGTATTGTTAGCGATATCTTGTTTCATCTTTTTTTAGCCTGAGCATCCCGATAAACAAAGGTATAAGTTTCTGACGGATTGTTGGCAGGGTAGGGAGGATGCGCGCAATTTACTAGCTTTGGCAAAACTATCCATCAGCATAATAATCTATGAGTATTCTTGATACCATTGTGCAACGCAAGCGCGAAGAAGTGGAGGTGCTAAAGTCGCATATTCCCGAAGACATGCTCTATCATTACCAAGATTTTAACCGGCAAACCTATTCTCTGTCGCAGGCATTGCGAGCGCATCCACCCGGCATCATCGCCGAGTTCAAGCGGAAATCTCCCTCAAAAGGCATAATTAACGCCACGGCCGACGTTCGAGAAACCACCGTGGGCTACGTGCGGGCCGGAGCCGCCGCGCTGTCAGTGCTTACCGACGTAGATTTCTTCGCCGGGAGCGACGAGAACCTGCGAATCGCCCGGCAGCACAACCAGTGTCCCATTCTGCGCAAAGATTTCACCATTGATGCCTACCAGATCACCGAAGCCAAGGCCCTGGGTGCCGACGCCATTCTGCTCATTGCGGCGATCCTTCCGCCCCCCAAAGTGCTGGCGCTGGCCCAACACGCCCACCGACTGGGATTGGAGGTGCTGCTGGAAGTGCACAACGAAGAAGAACTGCGGCAAACCGCCTTGCAAGCCACCATCGCGCCCTTTGTGGATGTGGTGGGAGTGAATAATCGAAATCTGAAGACTTTCGAAGTGAGTATCAGCACGTCGATTCAACTGGCGAAGTTGATTCCCAGGGAGATGGTTAAAATTTCGGAAAGTGGGATCAGTGACCTGGCGGCGATCCGGGAATTGCAGCAGCATGGCTACCAGGGGTTTTTGGTGGGGAGCACTTTATGCGGCAGGACGACCCGGCGGCGGGTTGTAGGCAATTGATGGATAACCTAAATGGGCAAGGGTGATAAAACTTAAAATCTGCGGGATGAAGCACCCCGACAACCTGATGGAGGTGGCAAGTCTCGCGCCCGATTACCTGGGTTTCATTTTCTACGAAAAATCGCCCCGCTATTTCGTCAATACCCTGCCGACCGAAACCGTTCGGGCTTTGCCCGACACTGTTCAACGGGTGGGCGTGTTTGTGAACGCGTCTACCGATTATATGCAGCAGATGGCGGAACGTTACAGACTTGATGCGCTTCAGTTGCACGGGCAAGAACCGCCCGAACAGTGTCAGGCACTCCGGGCAATGGGTTATAAAATCATCAAGGTGTTTAGCGTGAACGAGGCGTTTAATTTTGATCAGCTAACGCCTTATCAGCCCTACGTGGAAACTTTCCTGTTCAACACGGTCACGCCGCAGCACGGCGGCTCAGGGCTTGCTTTTGACTGGTCTATTCTATCCGGGTACCAACTGCCAGTTCCGTTCTTCCTAAGCGGAGGAATTGGCCTGGACAATATCGATCAGGCGATGCAGATAAATCATCCCCAACTCCTCGGACTGGATGTGAACAGTCGGTTTGAAACTGCCCCCGGCCGCAAATCAATCCCCCAACTACAGCAACTCATCGCGCGTCTGGGCCGGTAAGTTATCGGATATTTTGTACTTTCGCCCCCGGATCAAAAAGCAATTCTTCCAGCAATGAGTGAAACCACCACCGCATCCTTTCAAGTAAGCGAACAAGGCTACTACGGCCGCTTCGGCGGAGCCTTTATTCCCGAAATGCTGCACCCCAATATTGAGGAGCTACGCGCCCACTACCTGTCCATTATGCACGACGCTGATTTTCAGCAGGAATTTCAGCACTTGTTGAAGAACTACGTCGGTCGGCCCACGCCGCTCTACTTCGCCCCGCGGTTGTCCGAAAAGTTCAGCACCCAAGTGTATCTGAAGCGCGAGGATCTGTGCCACACCGGGGCGCACAAGGTCAACAACACCATCGGGCAAATTCTGCTGGCCCAGCGACTCAACAAAAAGTACATCATCGCCGAAACCGGGGCCGGACAGCACGGCGTAGCGACCGCTACCGTCTGCGCCCTGATGGGCATGCCCTGCCGGGTGTTCATGGGTTCGGTGGATATGCAGCGGCAGCGGCCCAACGTGGAGCGGATGCGCATCCTGGGCGCCGAAGTGATTCCCGCCACCTCGGGCAGCCAAACCCTCAAGGACGCCACCAACGAAGCCATGCGCCACTGGATCAGCAATCCGACCGACAGCCACTACATCATTGGCTCGGTGGTGGGGCCGCATCCTTATCCCGATATGGTCACCCGCTTTCAGTCGGTGATTAGTGAAGAGATCAAGGCGCAGTTGCTCGAGCAAACCGGCTCCGAAGACCCGAACTACGTAGTGGCCTGCGTGGGTGGAGGAAGCAACGCCGCCGGTGCTTATTATCACTATTTAGACCGTTCTGCCGTGCGCCTGATTGCCGTAGAGGCGGCCGGGGAAGGCGTGATGACGGGACGGTCGGCCGCTACCACCGCGCTGGGCACGTTTGGTATTTTGCACGGCAGCAAATCGCTGGTGATGCAAACCGCCGACGGACAAGTGACCGAACCGCATTCAATTTCGGCGGGCCTTGATTATCCGGGCATTGGTCCGCTGCACGCACATCTGTTTGACTCGGGGCGGGGTGAGTTCTACGCCGTGACCGACGACGAAGCGATGAACGCCGGAATTCTGCTGAGCCGATTGGAAGGAATCATTCCGGCTATCGAAAGCGCCCACGCCATTGCGGTGCTATCGCAGATGAACGCCCAACCCGACGAAACGGTCGTCATCAATTTATCTGGACGGGGCGATAAGGATTTGGAAACGTATATTCAGTGGGGGAAGTATTGATTGATTGAATGACAGAAGGGTTGAATGTGAGTTTATTCAATCCTTCTGTCACTCGCTCTTTCTATCGTTCAGACTTATGCCAAACCAGTTGCCTCACCACCGCCTCACCGAACTTTTTCGCAAGAAGAACGACATTCTCTCGGTCTACTACACCGCCGGGTATCCTCAGTTGGACGACACGGTGCGCATCGCTGAATATCTGGAGCAAGCGGGGGCCGACGTGATTGAAATCGGTATGCCCTATTCTGATCCCCTGGCCGACGGACCAACCATTCAGCAGAGTGGGGCGCAAGCGCTGGCCAACGGCATGACAATCAGCAAGCTCTTTGAGCAACTGCAAGACATTCGTTCCACCGTGTCGCTGCCGCTCATCCTGATGGGTTATCTCAATCCGGCGATGCAGTACGGATTGGAGCGATTCTGCCAGCAGTGCCAGCGGGTGGGAGTGGATGCGCTGATCATTCCTGACCTGCCGATGCAGGAGTATCTGGATGAGTACAAAGAGTTGTTTGAATCGTACGGATTGTACAATATATTTTTGGTATCGCCCCAAACCTCTGAAGAACGCATTCGCCTCATTGATGCGCACTCGCACGGATTTATCTACGTGGTGTCGTCGGCCAGCATCACCGGAGCCAAATCGGGTATCACTGACGAGCAAATTGCGTATTTCGAGCGCATTCAGACAATGCAGTTGCGCCATCCTACGCTCATTGGCTTCGGAATTTCCGACCAGGAAACCTTTCGGACCGCCTGCAACTACGCCCAGGGAGCCATCATCGGTAGTGCGTTTATTAAGAAGTTGGATGCGAGCGAACATCTAAAGCAAGACATTGAGCATTTCGTAGGTCAAATCAGAGGATAGGTGTTTGTCCTTGGTCATTTGTCCCTTGTCCTTTGCAAATATGACTAATGACCAGTGACCAATGACCATTCGTCAAAACATAAAACTATCCGTTGATGCCGTCGTGTTTGGCTACACCTCGGCCGAAGGCTTGTCCATTCTGCTCATCAAGCGCACCCTAGAGCCCTTTCGGGGGCGGTGGGCCCTGCCGGGAGGATTAGTTCAAAATGATGAATCGTTGGAGCAGGCCGTGGAGCGGGAGTTACACGAGGAAACCGGAGTATCGATCAATTATTTGGAACAACTTTACAGCTTCGGTGAACCCAACCGTGATCCGCGCAACCGGGTGGTGTCTATTGCCTACTATGGCCTGGTGAAACCCGATACCTTTCGGCTGTCCACCAGTAACGAAGCCAGCCAGGTCGATTGGTTTAAAGTAGATCAAATGCCATCGCTTGCCTTCGATCATGCCCGGATCGTCGATGTGGCTACCCACCGGCTGCGAAGCAAAATGCAGTACGAACCCATCGGCTTTGAGTTGCTGGATAAGAAATTCCCCTTTTCTGAATTAGAAAAACTTTACATCGCGGTGCTGAACCGGCCCATCGACCGGCGAAACTTCAAGAAAAAAATTATGAAGTTCGGATTTCTGGAAGAGACAACCCTAAAGCAGCAACTTAGCGGAGCAGGGCGACCGGGCAATTTGTACTGCTTCAACGAAGAAAAGTACTTCAAGCTGAAGAGAGAAGGGATTACGTTCAAGATTTAAACTAAATTGTGTAAATAATACGCAATTTACTTGCTTAAGAATTTACGTCAGTTTATATTTGTGTAAGTAAAACGCAAATAGCTATGAAAACCGGAGTCATTATCGCCCGCTTCCAAACCCCTTACCTGCACGAAGGGCACCTGAACCTCATCGGACAGGTTAAGGAGAAGCATAATAAACTGATCATTGTTCTTGGGGTAGGACCCATAACCGGCAGTCGCCGCAGTCCCTACGATTACTACACCCGTGAGAAAATGATCAAGACGGCTTACCAAGACGTGATCGTGCTGCCCCTGAGCGATCATCCCAGCGACCGCACCTGGTCGGTAAACCTGGATCAACTGCTCAGGCAGTGCGTTTCCTAACGAGCAGTTCATGCTCTACGGCAGTCGCGACAGCTTTATTCCCTATTATTCAGGGCGTTGCGAGACAGTCGATCTGCCCGAACACGGCGACTATAGCGCCACCGAACTGCGAAAGAAGTACGCCGACAAAGTATTCGATTCGCGCGACTTTCGGGCCGGTATTCTGTATGCTTACCACAACCAATACAAAAAGGTGTATCCAACCGTCGATATTGCCGTATTCAAAAACGACAAAGCGGAAATACTGCTCGGCAAGAAATCCATCAACAACAAGTGGCGATTAGTGGGCGGCTTCACCGATCCGGAAGACGACTGCTACGAAACGGCCGCCCGCCGCGAACTCTCCGAAGAGTGCGGGTCCATTGAGGTGAGCGAACTCACCTACGAAACCTCGGCCCGCATCGACGACTGGCGCTACCGCAATGAGGTAGACAAAATTGTTACTACGCTCTTTAGCTGCGACTATCACTACGGTAAGCCCACCGCCCAGGACGATATCATGGACTTGGCGTGGTTCAAACTCGCCGATCTGCCCACCATGATCGAGCGCGCAGAAATCAGCGAAGAACATACCGGGTTGTTTGAGTTTCTTGTCCGCAAATACGATCAGGATAAAAAAGGATAAAAACCGGATGATCAGGATTTGCCTACTAGTGCTAGATTGTTCGATGGCTAATCTTTCATGATAGCTCCGCCGCCATTCCAACAATCGAACCATCGAGCGGTCGAACCATATTTCTAATCTCGGGCGCGTTTATAACGCGTTCGCACAAAACCAAATCATATTTCTCATGGAAACTAATCTCATATTACTCGCCGATGCGTATAAATATTCTCACCACAAACTCTACTATCCCGGCACCACGCAGGTGTACAGTTATCTGGAAAGCCGGGGCGGGAAGTTCGGTAGCACCGTATTCTACGGACTGCAGTATTTTCTAAAAGAATATCTGGAGGGAGTGGCCTTCACCCAGGAAGACCTGAACGAGGCCGCGCCCTTTCTGAGGCAGGTTTTCGGACGCGACGACGTGTTTGACCCAAGCCGATTTCAGTACATTTTAGACAACCACGGCGGACGCTTGCCAGTGCGCATCCGGGCCGTGCCCGAAGGAACGGTCGTGCCGGTAAAAAACGTTCTCATGACCATCGAGAATACCGATCCGGAATGCTTCTGGCTCACTAATTTTCTAGAAACACTGCTCATGCAAGTGTGGTATCCTTGCACGGTAGCCACCGTCAGTCGGGAAGTGAAGAAAGCGGTCGCGGACTATTACGAAACGACCGCCACTCCGGGAGCGGAAGCCGGTATTGACTACGTACTCAACGACTTTGGCTACCGCGGCGTGAGCAGCATGGAGAGCGCCGCGCTGGGCGGCAGTGCCCACTTGGTCAACTTTTCGGGCAGCGACAACCTGGCCGGGTCGGTGCTGACCCAGCGCTACTACAACACGACCGAGGTTTACGGAAAAAGCATTCCGGCCACTGAGCACAGCATCTGTACCTTGCTGGGCGAAAAAGGCGAACGGGATATTTTCCGCCACGTGCTCAACACCTTTCCGACCGGCACAATTGCTTGCGTATCGGATAGTTATAACATCTTCCGGGCCTGCGAAGAATACTGGGGCGAGGAGCTAAAGAACAAAATTCTGGAGCGCGACGGCACCCTGGTGATTAGGCCCGACAGCGGCGACCCGGTGATGACCCTACTGGCCATCTTTGAGATTCTGTTCGAAAAGTTTGGATACACCACCAATGACAAAGGCTACCGCGTGCTGCCCCCGCAGATCCGCGTCATTCAGGGCGACGGGGTTAACTACGACGCCATCAAGGGCATGTACGCTGCTTTAAAGGAGCACGGCATCAGCGCCGAAAACCTGGTGCTGGGCATGGGTGGTGCCCTGCTGCAAAAACTCGACCGCGACACCCAGCAGTTCGCCCTCAAGTGCAGTGCCGCCACGGTGAATGGCGAAGAAGTGATCGTACAAAAAAGCCCGACCGAGATGAACGCCCAGGGCAACATCGTCGGCAGCTTCAAGAAGAGCAAGGGCGGCAAGCTCAAACTGGTGCAGCAGCACGGCAACTTCCAAACCGTGGCCGAAACCGATTTACCCGACCTAGAGGATCAACTGGTCACCGTATTTGAGAACGGCACGCTGACCAAAGAATGGACTTTCGAAGAAGTGCGCGAGCGCGCAGCGATTTAGCAACCGTCCGTCCCCCAACCGTCATTCGGATTCCGAGCGAGCAAGCGCTCGGGGTCGCACGAAGGCTAAACGAACCCGAGCGCGGAAATCTTGATAATAAAGGGCGCATACGACAACCTAAACCGATGCGCTGCGCAAGAAGCTTGATGATGGATAGCCAAACCGTGGTCGTTGTGTCTTCTATTGCTGAGATTGACTTTGGCTCGGCCTATTTTACACCGTTAATCATGCGCTGCTTCACCGCCGGATCACTTTCTTCTTCCGCCCGCGGGTTGAGCCTCGCAATGGCGTTTAAATGAACCAACAAAACCAACAAACCATGAACCCACGCATCAACATCATTCGGGGCGACATCACCCAACTGCAGGTAGACGCCATCGTGAACGCCGCTAACACCTCATTGCTGGGCGGGGGCGGGGTAGACGGTGCCATCCACCGCGCGGCCGGACCCCAACTGCTGGAGGCTTGCCGTCCGCTGCGGGGGTGCCCCACCGGCGAAGCGAAGATCACCGAAGGCTTCCGGTTGTCCGCCCGGCACGTCATCCACACGGTTGGGCCGGTTTGGCACGGCGGCCAGCAGGGCGAAGAAGCTTCGTTGGCCTCGGCCTACCGCCGCTCGCTTGAGGTCGCCGCTGAGCATAACCTGCGCACCATTGCCTTTCCGTCCATCAGCACCGGGGCCTACGGGTTTCCGTTTGACGAGGCGACGACCATCGCGCTGCGCGAGATCACCCGGTTTCTGGAAGCCAACGATCTGCCCGAAGAAGTAACGCTGGTGGCGTTTGGGGAGGTAGATTATCAGCGGATGAAGAAATTACACCAAGATTTCAAATAGTATGGATATCTTTTTAAATGATCGTTACCGTGGCGCGTTGCTCGGACTCGCCGTTGGCTTGGCCAAATCGCCGGGGCGTACTACGGTATGAAGGCAATACCGCATGCTTGGGTTGACAAACTTTACCAGGGATCAATGATTTTGAAACTAGCTGATGAATTACATACCTTAAGCAATTAAATGTCGGTTGCATTGCCAGTGTCGCTGCTTGACGAAGGATCGGGTGCATTTACTCGAACCGATGATACCGGACGCGGTATTGACCTATAATCTGTTTGCCTGACAACCTTACCCATGAAAAAAATTCTCTTTCATACCCAGGCCTACGCCTACCTCGCCGATAAAGTCCTGACCAATGGCGACTTCGAGGAAGGCGTCGTGGAGCAACGGTACTTTACCGATGGCGAACATTATCAGCGTATCCTGACCGATGTCGACGACCGCGACGTGGTGTTGCTCGGCGGCACTACTGACGATTCTTCAACGCTAGAACTGCTCGATCTAGCCGCTTCTCTGGTCAGCTACGGGGCCGATTCGCTCAGCCTGGTGGTGCCCTACTTCGGCTACTCCACCATGGAACGGGCGGTGCTGCCCGGCGAGGTGGTCACCGCCAAAACCCGCGCCCGCCTGCTTTCGTCCATTCCCCGCAGCCACCGGGGCAACAAGATCTTCCTCTTCGACCTGCACACCGAAGGCATTCCCCACTACTTCGAGCACCACCTGCACCCGGTGCACGTCTACTGCAAAGACATCATCCTGCAAGCCGCCCGCGACTACGGCGGCGACAACTACGTGCTGGCCAGTACCGACGCCGGACGCGCCAAGTGGGTAGAGTCGCTGGCCAACGATGCGGGGGTGGGGGCGGCCTTTGTGCTCAAGCGCCGCCTGTCGGGCGACCAAACCGAAGTGAGTGCCGTGAATGCTGACGTGCAGGGCCGCACCGTGATTATCTACGACGACATGATTCGTTCAGGAGGCAGCATCATCAACGCCGCCCGCGTCTACCAGGCGGCGGGAGCCAAGCGCATTATCGTCATCACCACCCACGGCTTGTTTATCAACAATGGCCTGGGTGCCCTGAAAGACTGCGGACTCATCGAGCGCGTGATTTGCACTGATACGCATCCGCGCACGCAAACCATTCAGGACGATTTTCTGGAGGTGCGCAGTGTGGCTCCCCTCATCCGGCAGCACCTGCGGCACCGGTAGGTCGTGCTGTTGAGTAGGAAAGATTGACAAATTCGTAACATTGGTGGGCAGTAACCAGGAAGACGATTGCCAGCCCAACTATCTGGATGAAGCGATAGTGCACACCAGCTTCCGCACCCGCAAGGATGATCGCAAAGGCGTGAACGACATTCTGGATAAACTCAGGGCCGAATTTTTGTTTTACCAAGTTACAAATCTTTGCTTAGTATCCACTAGTAAGCATCCGCCACCCAAACGGCGCAGTGCTTATGAGACTAGTGTATTGCTTCCTCTTGCTTATTGTTACGGTTTCGACCCAGGGGCAGTCAGCAGCCGACAAAATTTACCTACCCAGCGGTGAGACGATCAACGGCACCATCACCGCGCTCACTCCCCAGGCCATTGCCTATTCCACCGGTTCGTCCGAACAAACCGTGGCCGCCGGGAAGTGGGTGCTGGCCATAAAGCAAACGGGCGAATTCGCCCTGCCCGGAGGGACGGCCACTTGGCAGCCGGGTGCCGATCCCAAGGCCCACCGCATCATCACCCGCGACGGCGGCATCATTACCGCCCGCTCGCTGGCTATCGAGGGCGAAGCGCTGACCTACCTGCCCATCGAAACGCCCCAACGGCAGTCGCTTCCGGCAAAAAATGTACTGCTGGTGTTCTACCGCGACGGACGCCACCAACTGCTGGCTCCCCCGGCCGACGTGGCCCGCGGACTAGCCCAACTCCAAAGAGAAACCAAGCAACCGGCCGCCTCGGTCGTCACTGCTTCGGAAGACGCTGACGGCGGAGAAGTGCTGGTGCTGGACGACGAGCGCAAGGCCCACTTCGAGAAAATGGCCCTGATAAAAGCCAACGACTTTGGCAAGTACCTCAGCATCGTATCCAACAAAGACGAGGTGGAAGAAGACAAGCTGATGGCCGTGTCCCACGCTGTGATGTTGTTCATGAGCGATTCGTCTAAAATTCAGGTGTCGTCGCTCAACCAGTCCGAAAGCAAGCAGTATACGGTGCCCGTGTACCTGGACCGGCTGCGGATGCTGCCCTACGACAAGGTGGAACTGCTGTGGGTGAAGGCCATGATGGTGAGCAAATTCCGCAAGGGCATGGACGGCCGCTACTACGGCATGATCGCCGCCCAGCAACTCTTCCGGGGCTATCTGGACAATGAGATCGTGTACCAGGACGTGACCGAAAAAGACATTGAGATCGTGCTGGATCAGTACGTGGTGTTCGACGAAGGGAAGCGGCAGAAGAAGTGGGACGTGCTGCTCTCCAGCGTAAACGTGAAGCAAACCCGAGAAAAATAAACCATGAAACACGCCATCCTTGTTGTCACGCTACTGCTGTATGCTTCTGCCGCGCAGGCCCAAAAGGTGCTGTTTCCCTACGAAGAAAACTTCGCCTGGCAGGTGAAGCAGATTGATGAGTTCATGGATCGCTTTAACAATGCCGACTATACGCCTATCCGTCAGTACGTTAAGGACCAGTACGCTATCGATGATGTAAGTCGTACCGACGTGTTGCGCAGTCTGTTTAACCTTGAGAAGAAAGACTGGAATCGGCAGAATATCGTCCGCTTTCTCAATGAGGTGAGCGACTCGCTGCCGCCGCCCTACCTGGACTTCTACGATGCCGACTGGTACGCCGAACTGCGCTGCCAGGGTGTGCAGCAGGGGAAGAAAGTATCTTTCACGCTGGTACTTTCCATCGAACTGGATGAGAAAACCGGCGGTTCGCGCTGGATTATCAACAGCGCGCAGGCTGACTTCTTGCCAACGGCCACTCCCGAAGGACTGGCCTTTGCCGTGGACGAAACCTACGATGTAAGCAAAACCCTGCAACCCACCAGCTTTGGCACCGACTTCATGAACCTGGTGGACGCCCTGAAGGACACCGCCCACCTGGAGAGCTACGTGATGTCGGGGGCGGTGGACCAACCCCTGACGGCCTTTCTGAATCAACTCTACCGCCGCGAACTTACCTTCCGGCAGGTGGATCATATCGTGTATCATTTCCTGCAGGTGGAGGGGTGGGTGTTTCAGGTGCAGGACTTTCACCGGGCCACCACCAACTCGGGCTGGCTGATTAACGAACTGCTACCCATTAGCGAAACCGAGAAGGAAAATTACCGCAGAAACATCCTCCACTTGCCCTAATTGCAGAATTATGATTACTAACCGGTTTGTTATTTTTATGTTATTGTTGCTAACATTGCCGATAGCGTCCGTCCGGGCCCAGCAGGATTCGCTGAGCGATGATGCCATCTACGCCATGAAAAAGGGAGCAGAGCGAGCGCTGCAAGACTACAACGCGGCCATGCGAGAACTGATCAATCCGCGCATTTCAAAATCGTATCGCGCCCGCATTGTCGCTGAATTTACCGCACCCGGTAACCGGCAGATTTTCACTCCCGAAGCCTACGTGGTGTATGATTACGATAGTGACTACTTACCCCCGCTGGATGCTAAAGAGCGGCCGGTGCGCACCTACCTCAACGATTTTAACATATTTTACCAGGGCACCACCGCCCAGCAAACCCTGGACGTGTATTACTCGCTGCAGCGCATCTACGACGTGCAACGCGACGCTGAAGGGTACTTTGTCATCGTGGATTTTGAGAGCTTGTACGGCGGACTGCTACCCCAGCCCCGGCGGGCCACGCTGCGCCTGCAGCCGCAGCCAACCGACCGCTGGAAAGCCCTGATCAGTTACGTGAAGTTTAACATTACGCAAGAAGCGCCCGACGCCGATGCTAGCGCCCCCGCCCCGGTGGTCGCCCAGCAAGTTGAGGAGACGGTTTCGGAAGCGGAGGAAGCGTCCGATCCGGAGCCAGAAGCTACTACCGACCCTACCGAAAGTGACAAGGAAGCGCCTGCCGCAGCCTTTAGTGGCCGTTTCCTCGGAGCCAACGACCGCTACACCCGGGGCAAATCGTACCGCATTGCCTGGAGTGTGTCGCCCGAACAAGCTGTTTCGCTCGATTTGTACCAGGGACAAAATCTGGTCAAGCCCTTACAAGCTGACCTGTCAAACAATGAGTACACCTGGCGAATCCCCAAAGATTTGCCCAAGGGAAGCAACTATCACTTTCAGCTCGAGCCTGCATCTTCCGGGTCTCCAATACAGAGTGGCGTGTTCCGTATCAAGAAAAAAACTCCCTGGGGCATTTATATCGGCGTGTCGGTGGCCGCCGTGGCGGCGGCGGTTTACTTTCTTCGTCCGAACGATCCCGGTGGGAACGGTTCGGGGGGAGATTTGCCTGCGCGATTAATCGATCCGCCCGGAGTACCCGGTAACTAATCACTTCAATCACTGACGACCTATCCTCATGAAAAAACGAATATTGGCAGTAACCATATCTCTGCTTAGCCTATCAGCTATGGTTCAAACCCAGGCTCAGGTGGCGGATTTTGATCCTGTACCTTTTGCTAGCGCAACGATCACCAGTTCTGAAGAAGTTAATCTGATCCGAAGAGAGCCGGGTCCGACCACGGAGGGGGGGGAATACGTGGTGGGAAGTTGGAATGCCGACGTTACCTTCACCGGATGGACTGCCTCGCCCGTCACCTTCCGCTACAGTTTCTTTACTTCTCCTAAATTTTTCTACGCCCACGTGCGGGATGGAATAGAATGGTTTTACGGCATTAGCGCTACCGGTGACGACCTCTATTTTAGTGATATTGCCGTCAATAAAGACTACGTCTATCTACTCGGCACTTTTTCGGGTGAACTCACCGTATCCGACTCCGAAGGCCGCTACTACGCTACCCGCAACTCTTTGGGGGATACCGATCTGTTCCTTCTCCAGTTGAGCAAATCAGGGGCACTGGTGAGTGTCAACCAATTGGGCAGCGAAGGGCGCGACTTCGGAGATCAACTCGCCATCGACGCCAACGGAAGCTTACTGATCGCCGGGCGCGTCAGCGGCACCACCAATTTTCTGTTCCGCCCAGATGATAACTGGATTAGACCCAATCACCAGCGAGGGCATGGATTTGTTCGTAGCCCGGTACGATCCGGGACTAGGCGACGGCTCCATCCGCGACCTGACCATTCTGGGTGGCCCCGAGGATCAGATCAAGGTGACCGGGCTGCTGGTTGACCCGAACAACGATGTATACGTGAGCGGGCAGTTCACCAAGGCCATTCGGGTGCAGAAACAAAACTCGGGCAGACAGCCCGTAGAATCCGCCACTACCGCGGGCAGTAAGCAGGTGTTCTTCACCCGACTGAATCAAAACCTAGCCCCCCGCTGGCTCACCGTGCTGGAAGGAGACCAAGAATTTGGTGCAGAGGGCGATCTGGACTACGACCGCAGCACGCAGCAATTGCTCGCCGTGCAGGACGTGACTAGCACGCCTACCTATCGGGGGAAGGTCTTGGAAACATCTCCGCAGGGCAAAGACGCCTACGTGCTGCGTATTAATGGCACCGACGGTTCCCTTATCAACCACTTTTTAATCGGCGGGGCAGGTTTCGAAGATGGCAAGCAGATCGTAAGCGACGGTCAGGGCAATTATTTCGTGAGTGGCACCTTCCAGAGCGAACTCACCATCAATCAGGGCGGCACTACTCGCACCCTCTCCCGTAGCGGTACCAAAAACACCTTCCTGGCCGCATTTTCCTCCTCGGCCAGCAAGTTGCCCGACGACCGCCTGGTGTATCTGAGCGGTTTTTCAGAACGAAGGAAATCTCTACGCTAGTCGCGGCATGACAGTGCTTAACTTCGGAAGCTTTCTCACAGCCCAAATTCCCTTGGTCTACGACAAGGAAGCATTCGGACTAGATGGCGCTTCAATACAAACCAACGCTTCGGGCACCTACGATATCTTCGTCGGAAGCTTTGAATTGCCGAGTATTCCCCGGATCACTGAAGTTACCCCAGTGTTCACCTTGGGCCGCTACCAATTAAGCGTGCGCGGCACCCAACTGTTCAGCTCGGGTGGAAATTTTGCCTACCGGATGGGCGAGGGGGGACAACTCGGTCGCAAGGTCGTCTCTCTGAAACCAGTGAAATTTTGCTCCCCGTACCCGACACCTGGGTAGCGGGCACGGTCTACCCCCTAAGAATTAGCAAAAGCTTTTATGAGGACTTTTACCAGGGCAGCGTGTCGGTGCCCCCGGTGGTAACTCCCCTGCCCGCTGAGGCCTCCGGAACCTGTGTAGAAGCCCTTTCCCTCACGGGGCGGTACTTCGGCTCCGCCTCGGCCGGGGTGAAAGTACTCTTCGATCGCGAAGGGACTGAAGTCGCCAGCGCTACGGTCTCGGTAGTGGCTCCTGCTCAAATCCAGGCAAAGGTGCCGGGCGTTTATCCTGAAACCTACCAGGTGCGGGTGCAGGTGAACGGTCAGGAAGCCGCCGCCGGAAATTTTCGGGTACTGCCCGCCGTTACTCAGCTAAGTGATGCCACCGCCCTGCCCGGAGCCACGCTCACCGTCCGGGGCTGCGCCTTCGTGGACGCCACCCACGGCACTGAACTGCTGGCGGTCAGCCTGCAACGGGAGGGCCTGGAACCTATTCCGGTGACCACCTTGATCGTAGACCCGGCGCAGACCGACCAGCTTGAATTCACCCTGCCCGCTACGGTGGAAGTAGGAACCTACGCCGTGCAGGTAACCGTGAACGGGCAAACTGCGGCGGGCAACCTCACCCTGACTGTTGTCGATGCAAACACCATCGAGCCACTGATCACCGCATTCTCCTCGGGCGAAGAAGCTAGTCCGGGAGAAACCGTCACCGTTACTGGTAAAAATTTAGGAAGCAACCCGGACTTGGTCACCGTGGAGGTGGTAGAAGGACAACTTCTTCCCGTGAGCGCGATCAACGACTCGGGTACCGAGTTTACCTTTGTGCTACCGACGGATCTTCCCCCCGGTCTCTATCCCAACGTGGTGGTTCGGGTAGGTACGCAGCAGGCCATCGGCACCCTATCGCTGCAGGTGGTTCCGCCCGATGCCCCCGAAGAGGAACTGACGGTGACCCCCGCCACTGAAAACCCGCAAGCGTACGATCCTTCTTCGGAGTCGCTCACCCTCAGAGCGCAGGTGGCCGGAGTAGCCGATACCGATAACGTGCTGCTCACGATCACCGGACTGTCCAGTGTTGCTACTCAGGAGATAGGGGCACCGTTACAAGACGAGAAGTACCAAGCTTCCTTAACGAGCGATCAGCTTTCCGACCCTCTGGGGTTCGAGTACCAATTTATCGTGAAAAACGGAACAACCACGCGCGGTGCTTCCAACCCGGTTCGGGTGTACCGGCGGTATCCCGAAGCCCCCATGACGTTGCACAAGCCCGATCGGGCGGCACCCGAGCAGGGCGATTACCAATTGGTGGCCGTTCCATTTCGTCCGCAGCCGGTTGCTGAGTCGTGGACCGGCCCCCGCTCGTTCAGTGCCGATAGCATCCGGTTGTTGCGCCATGCGCCGGGCGCTACGGAGTATCAGGAGTATGGCTCCGGCTTCCAGCAGTTTGAGCCAGGACGCGGCTACTGGCTACTGAAGCGCGCGGGCGTGCCCCTCTCCGTGCAGGGCACCGCCGTGGAAGTGGATTCGGCGCGCCGCTTTGCGATCCCGCTGCAAGCCGGGTGGAACCTCATCGGCAATCCGTTTCCCTTTGAAATAAGTCTGGGATGGCTGGGCGAACGCGACCAGCGGGTGTTTCGTAGCGACCGCTACGCTGAGGCCACGGGCACTCTGAAACCCTACGAAGGGTTGTTTGTAGAAAGTGAAGAGTCTACAACCTTGTCAGTCTCGGCGGTGAATGATCGTAACGCTCGCTCCGGCGCAGCAGGGGGCGGTATTAGCCGGTTTAGTAATCAGCCGCTGGACGAAGCCGCCTGGTTTGTTGGGTTCACCGCCACAGACGGATCGGTGACCAACCAGTTGGCCGGTTTCGGGATGCACCCACAAGCGAAGGATGGGTACGACACCTATGATGCGACACCCCTGCCTCGCTTTAAACAATTCATTGAAGTGAAGTTTAGTAATACATTGTCAGACAAAAAGTTAGAACGAGATATTGTACTACCCGCTACGCAGCGTACCTGGCAGTTTGACGTTGAAACCAGCAACGCCGCCGATGAGGTTCGCTTGCAGTGGAACAATCGGGGGTGGGGTAATAATAAGCAGGAGCTGTGGCTGCGCGATGAGCTTACCCACCAACTAATCAATCTGCGCGAGCGGACCGAATACAATTTTCAGTCTGGTCAGTCCAAGCGTGCTTTTACTTTGTTTTATGGACCGGACGACGTTCTGAAGAGCCAGTTGTTGCCCCCGCAGTTGCAGGTAGGATCGGTTTATCCCAATCCGGCGACTCATGAAGTAGCTGTTTCGCTAACCATTC
The DNA here is from genome assembly GCA_963833215.1 of uncultured Cytophagales bacterium. Classification (GTDB taxonomy): domain Bacteria; phylum Bacteroidota; class Bacteroidia; order Cytophagales; family Cyclobacteriaceae; genus Tunicatimonas. Next base: position 35,236 of record CAWHXE010000008.1, read on the forward strand.
CCGAAGCGGAAGCCACTTCGCTGGTTTCATTCACCCTGGTGGACGCCACCGGTCGCGTCGTTCGGCAGGGGCAGCAGCACTTTTCTTCGGGACATCAAACCCTAACTTGGGAACGTCGCGATACAGCGGGCTCTGTTCTGGCAAACGGATTATATCACTACCAGATAGCGGTCGGTTCGAAGCGGTTTTTCGGTAAAATTATCTACGATGAGTAAGCCCGCCGCCCGTATCACCGATATGCACGTTTGTCCGATGGTGACCCCCGGTCTGCCGCCGGTGCCCCACGTGGGCGGACCCGTGCTGGGGCCGGGAGTGCCCACGGTATTGATCGGTGGCGTGCCCGCCGCCGTGCTGGGCGATATGTGCACCTGCGTGGGACCGCCCGACACCATCATAATGGGTTCGGTTACGGTGTTGATTGGAAACAAACCTGCCGCCCGATTGGGGGATCCTACCGCTCACGGAGGCACGATCACCGTTGGTTGCCCCACCGTGCTCATCGGAGGGTAACGCACTTCCAGCGGTTAAGATGAAATCGAATGAAGCGCCGTAGCCGTTGATGAACTAACTAACCACAGAAGCGATTGCTTAAGGCCATAATTCAAGAAGCTAATTTTGTGCCGTAACTAAAATTATGTTAATAAAATCAAGTACGCTTGCGCTAAATATTATGTTACTCATTCCCAGTTTGCGAGGATCGCCGCGCACTGGCACAAATTGAGAAGTGACGATCGTGGGCGGTATTTCACCGCTCTCTGTTGAGTGAATGCACCGTGAAAAAAAAATTAGACCGGCCCGAATCTAAGCTAAATCCAGTCGGTTTGGGCACTAGCGCGCCGCCAAACCAGGGAGCTGTCGCGGATTCCACCAGTGTCGGACGAACGCTTCCGCGTAGGGGTGGCCGCTTTCCATGCCCCGAAACTCTTCCATCAGGCCGTGGTCCTTTTGGTACCGGACCGCTATGTTCTGGCTCACGTGCGCAAAGCAGGCCTGGTGTTTAACAGATCGTACGGTAGAGATATCCACAAAATTGGTGGGCGCGAAGTTTTGCGTCTGCCCCCCGCTCACCACCTCGTAGAAATAAAGATCAGGTTTTTTTTCCATCCATAGCCAAGCGTTGTAGGTGAGCATGGAGCAACCGCGGTGGTCGCGGTGGGTGTCGATGGGCCAGTGCGTGAGCAGCAGGTCGGGACGCTCAGCGTTCAGAAAATCGAAGGTCTGCCGATAGGCGGTAGCACTCACGTAGCTGTCACCATCAATTTGTCCCATAAACCGCGGTGTTGCTCCCAATATATCGGCCGCGCGTTTGGCCTCCTTGGTTCGGATTGCCGCGGCTTCGTCGTGCGCCACCCCGGCGATACCCGCTTCGCCCCGGGTGAGGTAGGCGATGGTGACGTCGTGTCCGGCCGCCGTGAGTAGGGCAATGAGTCCGCCGCAACCGCTTTCCGGGTCGTCGGGATGCCCCCCGGTCACCACTACTTTCAACGTAGCCTTAGCATCTGAAGCAGCCGTCAGGGGCAGCCCTGCCACGGTAGCGCCCAGCGTGGCACCGGATCGTTTGATGAGTTGACGTCGGCTAATGTTAGTAGACATGGGGTAGGAGTTAGACGAATCGGGTAGGATTGCGGGTGTGGCGGGCGAAAGCTTCCGCGAATGCGTAGCCGCTTTCCATGCCCCGGAAGATTTCCATCTTCTCGTGGTCGGTGGGGTAGAGCGCTTCCATGTTCTGACTCTCGTGGGCGAAGCAGGCGCGGCGCTTCAGTTGCACCACCGGGCTGATGTCGGCGTAATCGGAAGGAACGAAGTTTTGCGTCTGCCCGCCCGGCGTCACTTCGTAATAATATAACGCCGGTGGATTGCTCAGACGCAACCACACATCGTAGGTCAGGGCCGCACAAGCCCGGTGGTCTAGGTGGGTATCCATTGGCCAGTGTGTTAACAATAGATCCGGCTGCTCGGCTTCCAGAAACTCGAACATCTTCTGGTACTGCTCGTTATCGGTGAACGTAGCCCCGTCGGTCTGACCAAAATAATGCGTACTCGCGCCCAGCATATCACTTGAGATCTTGGCTTCTGCTGTCCGGATGGTGGCGGCTTCCTGCTGCGACTTTCCCTCGATGCCTGCTTCGCCCCGCGTGAGGTAAGAGAGCACCACCCGGTGCCCGGCTTGGGTAAGTAAGGCGATTAACCCGCCGCAGCCCGCCTCCGGGTCGCCCGGATGCGCCCCGGTCACCACCACTTTTTTCTGGTCGTCAAGCGGTGGTTGCGCTAGCGATATGCCTAATACAGAGGGTGAACTCATAGAGTAGGGGGATGCGTATGCGTCCAAATATACAAAAGAATGTGATTTAGCGGTGATATAACAGAAAGTCAACTATATTTTTAGTTGTGAAGCGATTGGTTTACCTTGGGGCGAAAGGTACTCAACCTTGATTTAAACCATTATCGTATGAAATATTGGTGCATCACCAGCCTGTTTCTAGTCGCCTGTGCCTCAGGTAGTCCCGAAGATAATATCCGCTACCAGCCACTTTCAACCAGCGTCATCAATGTAACGTTTTATTCCGCTCCGGAAGACACCATTTTTCTGAAGGCCTTTACCATGAATTATATTCCGCGGGCCGGGCAGAAATCCGAAAGGATTCCGGTAACTGGCGAAGGGAGTTATTGCATGTCTCTGACCAATGATCGGCCCACTTCCGCTTTCCTTGATCTCGGGAATGACCGGTACAACATTATCATTTTTCCTGGCGACACAGTGGGGGTTGACGTTAAAATTTTAGGAGAAGAATTCAAACTTAGCTTTAGCGGAAAAGGAGCCGCCATCAACGAATACTATCTGGCAAAGAAAAATCAGTTGGCCTACACTGATATCAGGACGCCGCTTAACGCTCCGCTAAATTCATCGGCTTCTTATCAATTGATTCTGGAAACCACTGATTCCGTAGTCGGCAAGGAACGCAACTTCTTGCGAAACTATCTCCGTGAAAAACCACTACCCGAATGGTTTGTCCATCATGAGCAAGCCGAAATTGAATACTCCGGTGCAGGATTTAAAATCTTTAGACCTAAGTATAATGAACTGTTTTCAATATTTGAAGACCAGCTACCGGATCAGTACTACGCCTTTCTGAACGACGTGCTCATCAACAACCCGGAAGCAATCACCTCAGGAAACTACCTGCAGTTTTTGGACGACTACTTTATGCAGGACTTGCCCAGCGATGAATTCAACGGTCTGGCCGGGCTGGAAAAACACCTTACCATAGGCCGCCACACCTTGCCATTGTCCCAGGCCCAACTCTCCGGCGAGGTCCAAGATGTGTACCACAGGTATAAGTTCAGTAGCATTCTCAAATACCTTTCGGACTCAGCTACCATTGACTCTTTAGCGAAAGTGTACCAAGTAACCGATTATCAATCGTTGCTAAAGATCATTGAAACGAAAGCAACCCTTCGCCGGGGCGATACCATTCCTAACTTCTACGTTGTCGATCAACTGGATAGCTTGGTCTCTTTCCGGACGTATCAAGACAAAATAGTGTACGTAAATTTTTGGGCCGTCTGGTGTAAACCTTGTATCAAAAATATTCCGGAACTGAACCGAATGATCACTTCCTACGCAGACCAGGACGATGTCTTGTTTCTAAACGTTTGCTTGGACAGTGACCAAGACAAATGGCTTGCTTCTCTCAAACGCTATAACCTGCGGGGCACCAACGTGCTGGCCGAAGGTCAGTGGAACCAAAAGTTGCGGGCCAGCTTCAGCATAGAGGGAATCCCGAACTACGCGCTGGTTGCCCAGGGAAACGTGCTTTACGAAAACCATACCAACAAAGCACCGGCGGTGAAGCGCACGATAGACGATTTGATAGAGGTAAACGACTTGCAGTAAGCTACGTCCCTATGCTATTCCGTATTCCGCAAGAAGATAATTAATCGCAGATTCAATTGCCCCATCCTGGTCGTTTTCGTAAATATCTTCGTACGTATTTCTTGCGTACTTCAGTTATTTTTCTATCACCTGACCGGCTTCGCGCCAGCGGGTGATGCCCCCTTCCAGTTCGTACACTTCGGAAAACCCCAACTCTTCGAGCAGGGCCGCCGCCGCGGTGCTGCGTCCTCCCGCCGCGCAGTACACCATCACCGGCTGTTTCTTGTCCAGTTGGGCCATCTTATCCCGAAAGTCCTCACCCTTGAAATCAATGACGGTGGAGTGGGGGAGATGCCCGGTTTGGTACTCGTCGGGCGTGCGCACGTCGATGAGTTGCTCATTGGGCAGGGCCTCGAGTTTGGTGGCAAAATCAGTGGACGATAGCCGCTGGTTGATCAGCGGCTGGGCAGCCGAAGCACCAACCTTATCAGCGGACGTCTCGGTGGTTACCTCCTCTGAATCCGAATGCGGTTTGTCGGGGGTGGATTGGCAGGCTAGGTTAACGCTTACCAGGCATGTCAAAAGAAGTCTTACATACGTTTTCATAGACCGAAAAGAGGGTTTATTTAATAATGCGCCCTACCGAACTGGCGCGGGGCCTCCGTACCCGTGGCCGATATAATCAGGTTCTCAGAACCCCGCGCGGGGGCAAAGCACTTACGTAATTACGCAAGCCTACTGATCCAGGAACCGATAGCGCTCCGGATGCGGGGCAGGACGGGCTCGGGTGGGCTCCCCAATATACATCACCGGCGACAAATTTTGCGCATCGGCGGCGGGCCACTGCGGCAAGCCGAGTCCGTTGGGGTCGCCAGTCTTGATGAAGTTCACGAAGTAGCCCTGCATGATTGCCGACACCCGGTAGTCTTCGGGTTGCCAGTCGAACACCCGGTTGGTAGGAAGGTTGCCCAGGGCATACTCAATCTCGGCCGAGTGCACCGCTCCCGGCGGGGGTGACGGCGCGGTGACCGCTGCCCCTGCTTCCGAACTCGCCACGGCGTCCTCAGCCTCAGAGGGCCGCCCCGGCGGACGCGGGCGGGTGTAGTAGTAGCGGTACACTGGCTGTTCGCTCGTCTGCGTGTGCACCTGTCCCCACTTCCAGGTACCAAAACCGATAAACTGGTCGCTGGCCAGGTCGGTGGCCGACTGCATCACTTCCGTTCGGGTGGTGCCTGGATAGTGTTGAAGGAAGTCCGGCGCCCGGTCGGCGAAGCGTTCGTTCACGGCGGCGGCGTAGTTTTCCGGCGTAGGTTCTTGTTCGCCCAGCAGCCCCTGGTAGCTGCTTTCTGCGGAGTTCCACCCCAGCAGCAACGGAACCGGTGCCTGCTGACCGGCGGCGTAGATCGTGTCGGGCGACTGGGGGAAGAAGTAGCCATCGATGGTGATGGTGAAGCGCGGGGCGTCGGTCCGGGCGGTAGCGGCCAGTAACGTATCGGCGGGCAAGCTCCGCAGGGCCGCCAGCGAGGGGGCGTCGACCAGCTTGGCCAACGCTTCACCGACTTGCTCGGCTGCGGCCAGCGTGGTCACGCGCGAACTGGCCAGCAGCGAGCCGCTTTCCCCAATCGCGCCCGCGATCAGGTTGCGCGCCAGCGGCGAGGCCATCTGCGCACTCACCGAAAACGACCCGGCCGACTCCCCGGCGATGGTCACCCGATCAGGATCGCCCCCGAAGGCCGCGATGTTATCGTGCACCCACTGCAACGCCGCGGCCTGATCGAGCAGGCCATAGTTGCCGGAGGCTTGGTGGGGCGATTCTTTGGTCAGCTCCGGATGGGCGAAGAAGCCGAATGCGCCCAGTCGGTAGTTGACCGTGAGCGTGACGATGCCCTGCCGGGCCATGCTCTCGCCGTCGTAGCGGTACTCCGAGCCGTCGCCCGCCACGAACCCCCCGCCGTAGAAGTAGACCAGCACCGGCAGTTTCTCATCTGCTGATTGGGCGGGCGTCCACACGTTGAGGTACAGGCAGTCTTCGCTCACCCCGTCGGAGCGAAAGTTCATGTCGCTAAAGATGAAGCGTTGCATCGCGCGGGGTCCGAAGGCATCGGCCTGCCGGACGCCTTCCCAGGGTTGCACCGGCTGAGGCGCTTGCCAGCGGAGCTCGCCCACGGGCGGCTGGGCAAAAGGAACGCCCCGAAAGATGCGGATGCCAGATTCGTAGATTCCTTGCAGTGTGCCCGCGGTGGTTTGTACGCGCAGATTAGACGGAATTGAGGCTGGGTTGGGCAAGGAGAGAAAGGGGGAAAGTAAGGAGGAGCGAGAGTAAGAATTTCATTCAGGATTGGTTTTTTCGTCTAAGCTATCACAGGGCAGCAGCACTTTTATTCGGGACATCAAACCTAACTTGGGAACGTCGCGATACAGCGGGCTCTGTTCTGGCAAACGGATTATATCACTACCAGATAGCGGTCGGTTCGAAGCGGTTTTTCGGTAAAATTATCTACGATGAGTAAGCCCGCCGCCCGTATCACCGATATGCACGTTTGTCCGATGGTGACCCCCGGTCTGCCGCCGGTGCCCCACGTGGGCGGACCCGTGCTGGGGCCGGGAGTGCCCACGGTATTGATCGGTGGCGTGCCCGCCGCCGTGCTGGGCGATATGTGCACCTGCGTGGGACCGCCCGACACCATCATAATGGGTTCGGTTACGGTGTTGATTGGAAACAAACCTGCCGCCCGATTGGGGGATCCTACCGCTCACGGAGGCACGATCACCGTTGGTTGCCCCACCGTGCTCATCGGAGGGTAACGCACTTCCAGCGGTTAAGATGAAATCGAATGAAGCGCCGTAGCCGTTGATGAACTAACTAACCACAGAAGCGATTGCGTAAGGCCATAATTCAAGAAGCTAATTTTGTTCCGTAACTAAAATTATGTTAATAAAATCAAGTACGCTTGCGCTAAATATTATGTTACTCATTCCCAGTTTGCGAGGATCGCCGCGCACTGGCACAAATTGAGAAGTGACGATCGTGGGCGGTATTTCACCGCTCTCTGTTGAGTGAATGCACCGTGAAAAAAAAATTAGACCGGCCCGAATCTAAGCTAAATCCAGTCGGTTTGGGCACTAGCGCGCCGCCAAACCAGGGAGCTGTCGCGGATTCCACCAGTGTCGGACGAACGCTTCCGCGTAGGGGTGGCCGCTTTCCATGCCCCGAAACTCTTCCATCAGGCCGTGGTCCTTTTGGTACCGGACCGCTATGTTCTGGCTCACGTGCGCAAAGCAGGCCTGGTGCTTAGTAGATCGTACGGTAGAGATATCCACAAAATTGGTGGGCGCGAAGTTTTGCGTCTGCCCCCCGCTCACCACCTCGTAGAAATAAAGATCAGGTTTTTTTTCCATCCATAGCCAAGCGTTGTAGGTGAGCATGGAGCAACCGCGGTGGTCGCGGTGGGTGTCGATGGGCCAGTGCGTGAGCAGCAGGTCGGGACGCTCAGCGTTCAGAAAATCGAAGGTCTGCCGATAGGCGGTAGCACTCACGTAGCTGTCACCATCAATTTGTCCCATAAACCGCGGTGTTGCTCCCAATATATCGGCCGCGCGTTTGGCCTCCTTGGTTCGGATTGCCGCGGCTTCGTCGTGCGCCACCCCGGCGATGCCCGCTTCGCCCCGGGTGAGGTAGGCGATGGTGACGTCGTGTCCGGCCGCCGTGAGTAGGGCAATGAGTCCGCCGCAACCGCTTTCCGGGTCGTCGGGATGCCCCCCGGTCACCACTACTTTCAGTGTAGCCTTAGCATCTGAAGCAGCCGTCAGGGGCAGCCCCGCCACGGTAGCGCCCAGCGTGGCACCGGATCGTTTGATGAGTTGACGTCGGCTAATGTTAGTAGACATGGGGTAGGAGTTAGACGAATCGGGTAGGATTGCGGGTGTGGCGGGCGAAAGCTTCCGCGAATTCGTAGCCGCTTTCCATGCCCCGGAAGATTTCCATCTTCTCGTGGTCGGTGGGGTAGAGCGCTTCCATGTTCTGACTCTCGTGGGCGAAGCAGGCGCGGCGCTTCAGTTGCACCACCGGGCTGATGTCGGCGTAATCGGAAGGAACGAAGTTTTGCGTCTGCCCGCCCGGCGTCACTTCGTAATAATATAACGCCGGTGGATTGCTCAGACGCAACCACACATCGTAGGTCAGAGCGGCACAAGCCCGGTGGTCCAGGTGGGTATCCATTGGCCAGTGCGTTAACAAAAGATCTGGCTGCTCGGCTTCCAGAAACTCGAACATCTTCTGGTACTGCACGTTATCGGTGAACGTAGCCCCGTCGGTCTGACCAAAATAATGCGTACTCGCGCCCAGCATATCACTTGAGATCTTGGCTTCTGCTGTCCGGATGGTGGCGGCTTCCTGCTGCAACTTTCCCTCGATGCCTGCTTCGCCCCGCGTGAGGTAGGAGAGCACCACCCGGTGCCCGGCTTGGGTAAGTAAGGCGATTAACCCGCCGCAGCCCGCCTCCGGGTCGCCCGGATGCGCCCCGGTCACCACCACTTTTTTCTGGTCGTCAAGCGGTGGTTGCGCTAGCGATATGCCTAATACAGAGGGTGAACTCATAGAGTAGGGGGATGCGTATGCGTCCAAATATACAAAAGAATGTGATTTAGCGGTGATATAACAGAAAACCAACTATATTTTTAGTTGTGAAGCGATTGGTTTACCTTGGGGCGAAAGGTACTCAACCTTGATTTAAACCTTTATAGTATGAAATATTGGTGCATCACCAGCCTGTTTCTAGTCGCCTGTGCCTCAGGTAGTCCCGAAGATAATATCCGCTACCAGCCATTTTCAACCAGCGTCATCAATGTAACGTTTTATTCCGCTCCGGAAGACACCATTTTTCTGAAGGCCTTTACCATGAATTATATTCCGCGGGCCGGGCAGAAATCCGAAAGGATTCCGGTAACTGGCGAAGGGAGTTATTGCATGTCTCTGACCAACGATCGACCCACTTCCGCTTTCCTTGATCTCGGGAATGACCGGTACAACATTATCATTTTTCCTGACGACACAGTGGGGGTTGACGTTAAAATTTTAGGAGAAGAATTCAAACTTAGCTTTAGCGGAAAAGGAGCCGCCATCAACGAATACTATCTGGCAAAGAAAAATCAGTTGGCCTACACTGATATCAGGATGCCGCTTAACGCTCCGCTAAATTCATCGGCTTCTTATCAATTGATTCTGGAAACCACTGATTCCGTGGTCGGCAAGGAACGCAACTTCTTGCGAAACTATCTCCGTGAAAAACCACTACCCGAATGGTTTGTCCATCATGAGCAAGCCGAAATTGAATACGCCGGTGCAGGATTTAAAATCTTTAGACCTAAGTATAATGAACTGTTTTCAATATTTGAAGACCAGCTACCGGATCAGTACTACGCCTTTCTGAACGACGTGCTCATCAACAACCCGGAAGCAATCACCTCAGGAAACTACCTGCAGTTTTTGGACGACTACTTTATGCAGGACTTGCCCAGCGATGAATTCAACGGTCTGGCCGGGCTGGAAAAACACCTTACCATAGGCCGCCACATGTTGCCATTGTCCCAGGCCCAACTCTCCGGCGAGGTAAAAGATGTGTACCATAGGTATAAGTTCAGTAGCATTCTCAAATACCTTTCGGACTCAGCCACCATTGACTTTTTAGCGAAAGTGTACCAAGTAACCGAGTATCAATCGTTGCTAAAGATCATTGAAACGAAAGCAACCCTCCGCCGGGGCGATACCATTCCTAACTTCTACGTTGTCGATCAACTGGATAGCTTGGTCTCTTTCCGGACGTATCGAGACAAAATAGTGTACGTAAATTTTTGGGCCGTCTGGTGTAAACCTTGTATCAAAAATATTCCGGAACTGAACCGGATGATCACTTCCTACGCAGACCAGGACGATGTCTTGTTTCTAAACGTTTGCTTGGACAGTGACCAAGACAAATGGCTTGCTTCTCTCAAACGCTATAACCTGCGGGGCACCAACGTGCTGGCCGAAGGTCAGTGGAACCAAAAGTTGCGGGCCAGCTTCAGCATAGAGGGAATCCCGAACTACGCGCTGGTTGCCCAGGGAAACGTGCTTTACGAAAACCATACCAACAAAGCACCGGCGGTGAAGCGCACGATAGACGATTTGATAGAGGTAAACGACTTGCAGTAAGCTACGTCCCTATGCTATTCCGTATTCCGCAAGAAGATAATTAATCGCAGATTCAATTGCCCCATCCTGGTCGTTTTCGTAAATATTTTCGTACGTATTTCTTGCGTACTTCAGTTATTTTTCTATCACCTGACCGGCTTCGCGCCAGCGGGTGATGCCCCCTTCCAGTTCGTACACTTCGGAAAACCCCAACTCTTCGAGCAGGGCCGCCGCCGCGGTGCTGCGTCCTCCCGCCGCGCAGTACACCATCACCGGCTGTTTCTTGTCCAGTTGGGCCATCTTATCCCGAAAGTCCTCACCCTTGAAATCAATGACGGTGGAGTGGGGGAGATGCCCGGTTTGGTACTCGTCGGGCGTGCGCACGTCGATGAGTTGCTCATTGGGCAGGGCCTCGAGTTTGGTGGCAAAATCAGTGGACGATAGCCGCTGGTTGATCAGCGGCTGGGCAGCCGAAGCACCAACCTTATCAGCGGACGTCTCGGTGGTTACCTCCTCTGAATCCGAATGCGGTTTGTCGGGGGTGGATTGGCAGGCTAGGTTAACGCTTACCAGGCATGTCAAGAGAAGTCTTACATACGTTTTCATAGACCGAAAAGAGGGTTTATTTAATAATGCGCCCTACCGAACTGGCGCGGGGCCTCCGGACCCGTGACCAACGTAAATGGGTTCTCCGAACCCCGCGTCGGCAGCAGCATCTACAGATCAATACCTACTGATCCAGGAACCGATAGCGCTCCGGATGCGGGGCAGGCTGGGCTCGGGTGTTCTCACCGATATACATCACGGGCGACAAATTTTGCGCATCGGCGGCGGGCCACTGCGGCAAGCCGAGTCCGTTGGGGTCGCCAGTCTTGATGAAGTTCACGAAGTAGCCCTGCATGATTGCCGACACCCGGTAGTCTTCGGGTTGCCAGTCGAACACCCGGTTGGTAGGAAGGTTGCCCAGGGCATACTCGATCTCGGCCGAGTGCACCGCCCCCGCCGGGGGTGACGGCGCGGCGACTACTGCCCCTGCTTCCAAACTGGCCACCGCATCCTCAGCCTGCCGCCCCGGCGGACGCGGGCGGGTGTAGTAGTAGCGGTACACTGGCTGTTCGCTCGTTTGGGTGTGCACCTGTCCCCATTTCCAGGTACCAAAACCGATAAACTGGTCGCTGGCCAGATCGGTGGCCGACTGCATCACTTCCGTCTCGGGTGGTGCCTGGATAGTGTTGAAGGAAGTCCGGCGCCCGGTCGCCGAAGCGTTCGTTCACGGCGGCGGCGTAGTTTTCCGGCGTAGGTTCTTGGTCGCCCAGCAGCCCCTGGTAGCTGCTTTCTGCGGAGTTCCACCCCAGCAGCAACGGAACCGGTGCCTGCTGACCGGCGGCGTAGATCGTATCGGGCGACTGGGGGAAGAAGTAGCCATCGATGGTGATGGTGAAGCGCGGGGCGTCGGTCCGGGCGGTAGCGGCCAGTAACGTATCGGCGGGCAAGCTCCGCAGGGCCGCCAGCGAGGGGGCGTTGACCAGCTTGGCCAACTGTTGTCCCGCTTGCTCGGCTTCGGCCAGCGTGGTCAGGCGCGAACTTGCCAGCAGCGAGCCGCTTTCCCCAATCGCGCCCGCGATCAGGTCGCGCGCCAGCGGCGAGGCCATCTGCGCACTCACCGAAAACGACCCGGCCGACTCCCCGGCGATGGTCACCCGATCAGGATCACCGCCGAAGGCCGCGATGTTGTCGTGCACCCACTGCAACGCCGCGGCCTGATCGAGCAGGCCGTAGTTGCCGGAGGCTTGGTGGGGCGATTCATTGGTCAGCTCCGGATGGGCGAAGAAGCCGAATGCGCCCAGTCGGTAGTTGACCGTGAGCGTGACGATGCCTTGCCGGGCCATGCTCTCGCCGTCGTAGCGGTACTCCGAGCCGTCGCCCGCCACGAACCCCCCGCCGTAGAAGTAGACCAGCACCGGCAGTTTCTCATCTGCTGATTGGGCGGGCGTCCACACGTTGAGGTACAGGCAGTCTTCGCTCACCCCGTCGGAGCGAAAGTTCATGTCGCTAAAGATGAAGCGCTGCATGGCGCGGGGTCCGAAGGCATCGGCCTGCCGGACGCCTTCCCAGGGTCGCATGGGCTGAGGTTCTCTCCAGCGCAGTTCGCCGACGGGCGGCTGGGCAAAAGGAACGCCCCGGAAGATGCGGATGCCGGATTCGTAGGTGCCTTGCAGCGTGCCCGCGGTGGTTTGTACGCGCAGATTGACGGAATCGAGGCTGGGTTGGGCAAGGAGAGAAAGGGGGAAAGCAAGGAGGAGCGAGAGTAAGAATTTCATTCAGGATTGGTTTTTTCGTCTAAGCTATCACATTCGGGTAGAATGTCAAAGATTAGTTTTTATCGTGGCATCAGCTGGTAGTAAGTCCCTTTGACTCGTCCACCAAACGAGCGACTCGCGATACAGCCCAGCGGCGCGACGAAGCCACTCATTAGCCTAAGTAGCCGAATTACCGCAGGTTACGTAACGCCCCGCGGGCAACTAGATAAGCTGTTGACCGGTCGTAATTACCAGCAAATTTAGCTTTCTGCTGAAGGCATCTACCAACATTTCACTGAAACCGTCGCCTAACCTCCGGATCGACCATAAAGTATCCGGGAACGCGTTGATCCGGGTAGGCGTATTCGGTTCTGATGGTCATCAGGTTGGTAGGGTACCGGTCCGGTTCAACCGTGCCGCTCGCCACTTGGGCGGTGAACTTGCGCATGGCTTGTTCGGGCCCGCCGTGGCTTTGGCAGTGATAATCGCGGTAGCCGGGGGGCATGTTCTGCAAATCGTGTGCGTATATCTTCCTGAACGTCTTGCCGGAGATGCCCGTCCGATTGGCCACCAAGCGGCTGTTTAGAACCGAATTTTCGGCCAAAGCCTCTTCCAGCCAGTCTTCCGAGTTGCATACCTCATCAGAAACGTTTAGGCGATACGGTTTGTAGAATGCCCGATTGAAGAGTATTTCTAGCCGGGTGGCAAAGCGTTCTACCTGAAAGTGAAACAGTTCGTGGCGATAGACCGCGTAGAGATAAAATACAATGTGTTCCCACCATTGTAGTCCTTCGTTAATCTCGCCGTGTAGCTGCGTAGCTTGCTCGATGATCAATTCAGGAAAAAGGTAGATGCCCCACGGGGTAGAAGCACTTTGGTAAAAGGCGTGCATGGGCAAGTAGCAACCAAAGGCGTCCTTGCCAAAATCGGTTATCAAATTAGCCAAGCGTAGGCTCATGCTTCTCTCCAAAAAGTAGCGATGCGCCTGATAGGCAGAAAAGCCAAAGTAGTGAGAAAACACCTCCTCAAAGCGGTCTTCGTCCCAGTCAGATTGAGCCAGGGAATTCATAAATTCGTCTACGTCAACTGACCTGATCCAATCAAACTTTTCGTTAACGTCGTCATCAAAAGCAATATCTACAGCGATAGCATCTTCTCGATATTCAGCTATTCTATGATGCTTATATTCACGCACCCACTCCAAAAGGGTAGAAGTGAAAAATGTGTTTACCGGATCGTTCCAGTCAGCGTACAACGCCTCGGGAACGTGTTGATTCAGAAAATCGAACTCATCGCGGAAGGTGCCGGTGGAGATCATAGTTGATATTTGTTAGTCTTCATACGGTTTTGGGCAACTGCAAATACCGAGCGAAGTCCCCCACCAGATTATTGATCACCCTTGCTCTTCGGGTACTATTTTGCGGGATTTTGGTGCCTTTTTGAAGTTTGCTGTAGTCAAGACACCTTTATTAGAGCTTGCCTGTAAAGTATATCAACTTCTAACGCGGAAAAACCGATCCGCTTCCCACTTCGCCGGATTGTTCTCAATGTAGGCCGAGATATTATGATAGCCCTGCGCATCGCGAATGATATGGTCATAGAAGGAGCGATGCCAGGTAAATTCAGCATCACCGGCCAGATGAATTTTCTTGGAAGATGTGGTTTTATAGGCTCCCATTAATTCGGATAGCGATTTGATTTTTATCTCCGGGGCGGAGGGCCCGCGCGGTACGGGCGACTCGCGAGTCGCCCGTACCCCTCCCGCAGATCCCGCCCCTCTCGAATCAATCTCGAGAATCCCGTGCATGTGGTTAGGCATAATGATGTGCGCATGAAGCTTCACGTAAGGATATTGCTCCGCCAGCCATAGCCATTGTGCATCGGCTATCGCACCATAATCATTCAATTGCATCCGGCCATCCACCACCTGCCCAAAGCAGTGCCGCATGTGCTTCACGCAGCAGGTGACAAAGTAAAGCCGATCCGAGCTGTAGTCGAAACCTTCTAACCGAGTACGTTTTCGCTGGGGAAGCATAGAAAAGTTTTGCTTCCTATAAGCAAATGACGTACAAGCGGTAGCCCGGTGGCGCTCTTTCAGAGGGCATCTCTAACCCTGGTGATATCTTGGGCTAGTCTACACAAATTGCCCCAACTGTTGGTGGGATAATTACTTCTTCTCCAGCCGCACTCCCGCCCGAATCGCTACCGTCAGATTGTTCTCCCGCGGCGGAATCGGACACGCATATTTGGGATTGTAGGCGCAGTAGGGGTGGTAGGCCTTGTTGAAGTCGATGACAATGGTGTCGCCTCGGGAATGGTCAGCTCCAGGTAGCGGCCGCCGCCGTAGGTTTCACCGCCGCTGGTGAGGTCGGTGAAGGGCAAGAACAGATGATCGCGGTACTTCTCCGTGACGCGCAACTCGTGACTTTGGTAGATAAGCAATTCGTAGGCCGTGTCTTGGAGGGTAAATAATGCTTTGCCGTACTGCTCATAGATCGTTCGGCGCGGAGTGGAGGTGGGCATGGCGAAGGGAGGCGAACCCGGTGTGCGCACGAAGCGGGCCGTCACCCGAAGCTGCGCATCAATGGGGTAAAAGGGAAGTCCGTTGAAGTCTTCCAGATCGCCGGGTATTAGAGGAGAGGTGGCCGGGTCGGCATACTCCTCGTTGAGTTGCTGCTGGTACCGAGCAATCTTTTGTTCGAAATCGGTTGTATCAGACTGCGCCATCGCCCACGAATTTGGCGACAGCGAAAGTAGCAGCAGAATCAGATTCTTCATGAAGCAGGGGATTGTGGCGCGGGCCAATTACGAAAATATTTCCAATTCTCAGCAAAAATACCTATCTTTGCCCTAAAAATAGGGGATACGCGTTATTTACGCTGCTTTTCAAAATGTTGATGGCCTCCCTGCTGTTTTACGCACTTCCTCATTGAGCACTTCCATGAACCAGACTGGCAAAGTAAAATTCTTCAACGAAAGCAAAGGCTTCGGTTTCATCACCTCCGACGAAACCGGCGAAGACGTTTTCGTGCACATCTCCGGTGCGCTGGAGTACATAGAGAAAGACGATGAGGTCACCTACGAATTGTCCGAGGGCAAGAAAGGCCCGCAGGCCACCGAGGTGCGCCGCGTGCAGCAATAATCTTATGGGCCGAGAGTGTCTCGGACCCGTTGTTTCGTTTAACCAATTTTAATCCCTATGGCAAGACCAATCACACGAAAGGTAAAATTAAAAGATGGTTTCTACATCGCCGTCAAACCCAAGTACGGTGATCATCATCCCATTAAAATCAGTCGCCGCACCAAGCGCGAAGTGATGGCCCTGATGGACCGCTACTCCCGCTTCAAAAACGTTAGCTACCTCGGTGAGGTGCGCGACGGCGACTTCGTGGCGGCCTAGTAGCTGCCCCCAACTCAGGAAGGGCTTATCACTACTCGAAAAGCTCTTCCTTTTTTCTTCCTCAACTGCCGACTAAGTCTCCCTGACTTGCTTGCATTCTCGCGCTTCCCCAGGCAGTAACTCCTACATTTCCTCTTGGCCGGTTTGCGTCGGTAGCAAATTCTCTCATGCCGACCCCTGCGCATGAAAATTTTGTGTCCCCCTATTTTTTCTGTTCTCAGATTATCCTACCTTAAGCTGGCAGGCTGTATTTTTCCGTAACGCTTTTAACCTCACTACGATGCACTACTCTGCTTCCCAAACCTTCCGCGCCGTCCCGCTCAAGGCTGCCGCCATGATGTTGGCCATCGCCAGTGTGCTGCCCTGGCTCATCCACCTGATTCCGCCCCACCAGGGCACTCCCATGGGCGCCATTTTGCTTCCTTTGT
Source organism: uncultured Cytophagales bacterium (assembly GCA_963833215.1). Lineage (GTDB taxonomy): Bacteria > Bacteroidota > Bacteroidia > Cytophagales > Cyclobacteriaceae > Tunicatimonas. Next base: position 51,407 of record CAWHXE010000008.1, read on the forward strand.
TTGTGGTCCCGTTAATCGCCCTGCTGTGGTACCCACCCTCGGTGGCCATCATTGTGGCCGCGGCGGGTCCCGTGCTTAGCTTTCTGGTCACGGGCTTGCCCCAGGGGCCGATGCTCATTTTGCTTACCACAGAACTCATCGTATTCACCTTGGTTGCCGGTCAGTTACTGCGCGCCTCTACCCTGGGCTGGGTAGCCGCCCCGCTGGCTTTTCTGTTTACTAAAACGGTATCCCTGATTGTGCTCACCCTGCTTCCCTTTTTGAGCCAACTCGAACCCCTTAACTACTTTCGCACCTCGATTAGCGTGGCCCTGCCGGGCATCCTGCTGCTGGGATTGATCAACGTGCTGGGATTGCTTTACCGGCCAGGCCGCCCCGATGGACAATAAAGTGAGTCTATCGTTTGCTGCCATCAGCGAAGCGTTGCGAGAATTTCCCCTGCCGGAAGTTGACCGCGTGGTGGGCATCGGTCGGGGCGGCGTGGTGCCCGCTAGCCTGATTGCCCACCAGTTGCAGCGAGAATTGTCTATCGTGTGGGTGAACTACCGGAACGACGATAATCAACCGGCCCACGAACGTCCGCAGTGGCAGGATGCCGAACTGCCCTACTTCGATCCCGGCGATCGGATTTTGCTGGTTGACGATGTGGCGGTAAGCGGGCAAACGCTCGCTGCCGTGAAAGAGCGCCTGAGCGACTTCACAGTAACCACCCTGGTGCTCAAGGGAACCGCCGATCTGGTGGTGTTTCCTACCATCGCCACCTGCGTCCACTGGCCCTGGAAGCCAAATGAACAAACCGCTAACCTAGAAAAACAAAACCCCAACCGCCATGAACGAAGCTGAATCCGCTAACCGTCGTGCCTTTCTTAAATCACTGGCGGGCCTGACCACCGGCCTGATGCTGCCCGGGGCGGGCCACCCGTCGGCTTCTTCCGAAACTGCTTCCAAAGGAGTATCCGCCTTAGCAAGCACCGCCCCGATCCGCGACCGGCTGGGGGAACTGCTGCCCCAGCGGCGGCTGGGCAAAACCGGGCAGTCGGTGACGATGCTCGGACTTGGCGGGGCGCACATTGCCCGTATGGACGAGGCCGAGGCGCAGCGCACCATCGAGGCGGCGCTGGAGGGAGGCATCCGGTTCTTTGACAATGCCGAAATGTACGGCAACGGCGAAGGCGAACGACGCTACGGCAAATTTCTGAGTCCGAACTACCGCGACGTGGCTTACATCATGACCAAAACCACGGCCCGTAACGCGCAACGCGCCCGGCAGCACCTCGAGGACTCATTGCGTCGCCTCAACACCGACTACCTCGACCTGTGGCAGGTGCACGCCATTACAAGTCCTGATGATGTGCAGGGCCGTATTGACGACGGGGTGCTGGAGGTGGTGCTGGAGGCCCAGGCCCGCGGCACGGTGCGCCACATTGGGTTCACCGGTCACACCGATTACCACGCCCACCTGGCGATGCTGGACCGCACCGAGCTAATGGAAACTTGCCAGATGCCCATCAATGCCTTCGACCCCAACTACAAAAGTTTCATCAACAACGTGTTGCCCCGGCTGGCGGAGAAAAATATTGCGCCGCTGGCGATGAAGACGCTGGCCAACGGCGGATTCTTCGGGGGCACCCGGCACTTTAGCGGGGGCGATAAGCCGCGCATCGTGCCCCAGGTGCTTAGTGTGCAGGAGGCCCTGCACTTCGTGTGGTCGCTGCCCGTCAGCGTGCTCATCACCGGGGCCGACCACGCCGATATGCTGCGCGAGAAGATCGAGTTGGCCCGTTCCTTTACGGCCTACACCGAAGCGGAGCGGCAGGATTTGGTGGCCCGGGTTGCCAGTTTCGACGGAAGTTTTGTGGAGTATTACAAGGCGTAGTTATCTAATGAAAGAGCCATAGCGGTCTGTTTGGTTTAGTAGAAAACACTTTCCGTACTAGAGGAAATAGCTATCCTAATGATGAACGCGGAGTTAGTCGCCGCTGATCAAGTAAAAATTATCATTCCTGAAACTTGAGGTGACCAGCCTGATGACCTACGACCGGGCGACACTAAAGAATCCTAACGATTCCCTACGAGCGGTGCACGAGCCTTGGTATCAAGTCATCGAAAGACGTTACGTCAAGGTCTTTGCTTTCTGCTCTTTTCGCCGCTCCCGCAGCACCCAGTAGATTCCGTTCACGTGCGCCCGCCAGGTCGGAAATATAGCAATGAGCAAATTCTCCTCCAACAGCTCTATTGCCGACAGCACAATCATGGTGTAAAAAAGCCAGGGAACCGGGGCAAAAAAGAAAATTGAGGTCAGAAATATAGCCTGCACCACCGCCGCGGCCCGGGCCGAAATGGTGTGAAAGCTACTAAAGGTACCGTACCGGATCAGGCTAAATACCAACTGAAACACGTACAGGCTCAGGATGACCAGAATCAAACCCAAATGCGCGTGAAAGAAGGTGGTTTCGAAGCGATAAAAGGCCAGCACCCCGGCCGCCAGCAAAAACTCATCGGCAATGGAGTCCAGACGGCCCCGGCGGTCAGACTCCATGCCGAAGTTCCTGGCCACAAATCCGTCCAGCGCGTCGGACGAAAAGCTCACCAGGTAGGCCATGCCCGCAAAGGTGCGCCAGTCGAGCAGCACAAAACCTACAATAAAAGGAACCGAGACGAGGCGCAAAAAGGGAATCCATTCAGCGATACTGTAGCGAGGCACATCAAAAAGTTTCTTCACAAGGAGTCGCTAAGTGCGATTTTGGTAGCGTAGGAGCGTGGGTTTGGTATGCGTAATTTAATAAAAAACCAGTTGTTATAAAACCTCAAAAGCGATGCGTCGGTTTTTCTGGCGACCCGCCGCGGTGTCATTCTCCGTAATTGGCCTTTGCGATCCGTAGCCTTGGTACGCTAGTCGCTCAGTCGCCACGCCCTGCTCAGCCAGGTAGTCATACACGGCCTTGGCCCGGTTGGTAGACAGGGTTTCGTTATGCTCCGCCGTGCCCACGTTGTCGGTGTGTCCGTTAATAGTCACGCGCACCGTCGGATTTTCCCGCAGAAAAGTAACCACCTTCTGTAGTTCCGGTTCCGACTCAGGCTTGATAACGTACTTATCAGTGTCGAAAAAGATATTGCTCAGCACCGTTTCCCGTCCCTTCTCGATGGGTTCCAGGTAAACATCCACCGTAACCGGTTTCAGCTCCGCTTCACCCGCCGACCCGGCGTAGTCGAAGGCCATACTCTGGAACAGATAGTTGGGTTTGTCAACGTACAGCGCATAATCAGCCCCTTCGGTGAGCACCATCAAATAGCGCCCCGTCACCGAGTCGGACGCTACGCGCGACAGGCGACGCTCCTGCGCCCGGTCTACCAACTCAATGGTGGCCGCCAGCGGTTGCTTGGTCTGAGCGTCGTACACCGTGCCGTGCACGTAGCTGCTGCGGTGGGTCACCCGCACGGCTTCGGGCAGCTCAAAACGGTAGATTTCGCTACGAATGCTGCGGTTGTCGTTGTTTTCCTCGTTCGAGTAGTATCCATACCGTCCGTCGGCCGTAATGTGCAACGACGCCTGGTCCTGCGCGGTGTTGATGGGGTAACCCAGGTTTTTTGGTTCCGACCAATGGTCTCCGGCCAGTTCAGCCACGTAAAGGTCAAAACCTCCGAAGCCGGGGAGTCCGTTGGAGGCAAAGTACAAAGTTTGTCCGTTCGCGTGGATGAAGGGCGACACGTCGTCGCGCGCCGAGTTGATCTCGGGACCGACGTTCAGGGCTGGCCCCCAGAGGCTGTCCTGCCACTGGCTCACGTAGATATCGCGCAAGCCCTGTCCGCCGGGACGATCGGAGACGAAGTAGAGCGTGCGCCCGTCGGCCGTCAGGGCGGGCTGCGACTCCCAACTGCGTCCGTTCACTCCCGGACCCAGGTTCTCGGGGCGCGACCATCGATTACCGGTGCGCCGGGTGATAAATAAATCACAACTGCCCCGGCCCCGCCGGTCTTCGCAGGCCGTGAAGATCAGGGTGCGCCCGTCGGCCGACACCGCGCAGGTGCCCTCGTTGCGGGGCGTAGTGATGTTCTCCGATAGCAGTTGAGGTTCGGCCCAGTTGCCATTGCCGTCTTTATGGCTAGTATAAATATCTTCATCGTGCTGCGGACTGCTGCCCCGGCGGCCGGTGAAAATCATCGTCTGCTGGTCTACGGTGAGCACGGGGAAGTACTGCATCCCCAAACGATTCACTCCCGCCACCGCTTCGGGCTGGTAGGGTAGGGGGTTACCGATTTCGCGTTCGGTGAAGGCAATATTGGCCAGCAGGTGGCGGGCATCATCGGCGATCACCTTTGGTAGCCGGGGAATCTTGAGCAGATCGCTGATCAACTGCCGGGCCTCCGGGTACTCTCCGTCGCCGAAGTACAAATTGGCCAGCAACAAATGCCCATCGGTGAAGCGCGGATTGTCGTACTGTCCTTTCACGGCCTTTTTTAGGTGCCCCTTGGCCTGGTCTAAATCCTTGAGGGCGTAGTAGATCTTGCCCATCCGCAGGTGCGCCTCGGCAAAATCGCCGTCTTTTTTGATGGAATAAGCCAGGAGTTCCAGGGCCGGTCCGTACTGGCGACGAATGAAAAAGTTGGTCGACTGCTCGTAGTACTGAATCGCTTTCTTCGATTTGGTAGAATACGTTGAAGGGCGTTGGGCGGCTACTGCACCGGCTAGACAAACGCCCAGCATTAACATCAAAAACTTTCGGTGGATCATAGGTGTCAATAACGATTGCTGAAGCAACAAGACCGGACGCAAAACAGTGCCTAAAATCAGCACCGGGCAACCCGGGTAGGCACGAAGGTTACAGTATTCGCCGTTCTATAAAAAACGAATTGACCCCAAAAACTTGCCTCGACCACCGAAAATAAGTCTGACTTCCAACGTCCGGCAGTAGTTACGGCACAGGATGTGCGGTATTTTTCAACCCAAAACCAACCCCGCCCCCGTGAAAAACAAGCCTACGTATCATTCTTGCTTATTAGCATCCTTTTTGGGACTGGTTGCTCTTCGGAACCGGGCCAACCCATTCCGGACCTTCCTGCCTTTGACGAAGATACTTACTACTCCTACGCCCTGACGGCGGTAGATGAGGTGCTCGACCGTGACCCGGACAATGCCGAAGCACTGGGTCAGCGCGCCGAGTTACTCCTTCGCCAGGGAAAAACCAACCAGGCGCTGGACTGTATCCGGCAGGCCATCGACTACGACGCGGAGGAGCCGCGCTACCGCTTGACCTACGCGCGGGCGCTGCTGCTGAAGGGCAAAAATCGGGATGCTTTTCGCGAAGCTCAGCGGGCGGTGAGCCGCAGCGGCCCCTCAGTGGCACTTTACGAAACCCTGGCCGAAGCCAGCCTCCGCAGCAACTACTACGAAGATGCCATTCACTACAGTGACAGTGCCATCGCCTGGTCGCCCCACAACGCCCAGAATTACCTGCGCAAGGGCCAGGCAGCCGCCCGCACCCGCAACGCAGCGGTGGCTGAGCCGACTCTGTTGAAGGGTTTGTCGCTCGGAGCGGATCGCACCGAGGTCTATAGTGCGCTGATATCAATGTACGTAGAAACCGAAGAATACCCGCGCGCGCGTCGCTACATGCGCAAAATGCTCTCCGAAGGTCCCGTCGACAACCAGGTGCGACTGCAACAAGCCCGTATTCTGCGCATGACCGGGCGGTCCGATAGCTCCCGGGTGATCCTAAACCGCCTGCGGGCCGACAGTACGCTCAATCGCACGCTGGTAAACCAGGAACTGATGGAGCTGCACTACCAAGACCGTCGCTACGATTCGGCCTTGTACTATGCCCGCCGGGTGCTGGAGCAGCAACCCGAAGACAAGGCGGTGATGCTCGTTGCCGCCCGTAGTCACGACGGTAATCGGGCGTACCAGCCCGCCATTCGGCAGTACGAAGCCATCGTGCGCCTCGACTCCCTGCAGCAGGCCGATGTGCACCAGGAAGCCGTGCTGGAGCTGGATAAACTCCGCCGCAAGGTTACTTATTTATGGAAGCGTAAGCAGGAGGAAGAATTCGAGAAGCTTAAGCGACTGACGCCCCTGCAACGCATTGCGCCCGAGGGCACCATTATTCCGGGAGTCGGCCAAGAACCCTGATTATAGGCGAAGGAATTCCGATTGAGGAAGTAATAGCGTAAGTTTGTCTTTTCCGCTGGCTGGTCTGCTTTCTTACGAAGGTGGCGGTCAACGCGGTTCGCCTAACGCACTATGGAAAAGACAATCACCATCACCCTGCCCGACGGTAGCCGTCGGGAATACCCCTCCGGAAGTACCGGTTTGGACATCGCCCGCAGCATCAGCGAAGGGCTGGCCCGCAACGTGCTGGCCGCCAAGGTAAACGGCGAAGTGTGGGACAGCTTTCGCCCCATCGAGCACGATGCCAACGTGCAGTTGCTCACCTGGAACGACGACGAGGGTAAGGCCACCTTCTGGCACTCGTCGGCCCACCTGCTGGCCGAGGCGCTGCAGGAACTGTATCCCGGCGTGAAGTTCGGCATCGGACCGGCCATTGCCGCCGGATTCTACTACGACGTGGACTTGGGGGAACAGACGATCAGTACGGACGATTTTCCTAAAATAGAGGAGAAGATGACCGAACTGGCGCGGCGTAAAAGCGCCTACGAGCGGCGACCTATCACCAAAGCCGAAGCGCTGGAGTATTTTACCGAAAAAGGGCGACGAGTATAAACTTGACTTGCTGCAGGATCTGGCCGACGGCACCATCACCTTTTATCAACAAGGAGACTTCACCGATTTGTGCCGCGGACCGCATATTCCGGATACCGGGTTCATCAAGGCCATCAAGCTGACCAACGTGGCGGGCGCCTACTGGCGGGGCAACGAAAACAGCCAGCAGCTCACCCGCATCTACGGTATCACCTTTCCCAAGCAAAAAGAACTTAAGGAGTATTTGGAGCGGGTGGAGCAGGCCAAACTGCGCGACCACCGCAAACTGGGTCGGGAGCTGGATTTGTTTACCTTTTCTGAAAACGTGGGAGCGGGACTGCCGCTGTGGTTGCCCAAGGGAGTGATTCTGCGCGAGCGGCTGGAGAATTTTCTGAAACGAGCGCAGCAGAAAGCGGGTTATCAGCCGGTGATCACTCCCCACATCGGCCACAAACAATTGTACGTGACCTCGGGTCACTACGAAAAGTACGGTGAAGATTCGTTCAAACCGATCAAGACGCCCAGCGCAGACGAGGAGTTCTTGCTCAAGCCGATGAACTGCCCGCACCACTGCGAGATCTACAAAAGCCGACCGCACTCCTATAAGGAGCTGCCCATCCGTTACTCAGAATTCGGTACCGTGTATCGCTACGAGCAGAGCGGCGAACTACACGGCCTCACCCGCGTGCGAGGTTTCACGCAGGACGACGCCCATATCTTTTGTCGGCCCGACCAACTGAAGGAAGAGTTTCGCAAAGTGATCGACCTGGTGATGTTGGTGTTTAATGCGCTGGGTTTTGAGGACTTCCAGGCCCAGATTTCGTTGCGCGATCCGGTGGATCGTGAAAAATACATTGGCACCGATGAGAACTGGGAGCTTTCGGAGCAGGCCATCATCGATGCCGTGGAGGGAAAGGATCTGAAAACCGTTACCAAATACGGCGAAGCCGCTTTCTACGGACCCAAGCTCAACTTCATGGTGAACGATGCGCTGGGCCGACAGTGGCAACTGGGCACCATCCAGGTGGACTATAACCTGCCCGAGCGCTTTGATCTCACCTACATCGGGGCCGACAACCAGAAGCACCGGCCGGTGATGATTCACCGCGCGCCCTTTGGCTCGATGGAACGCTTCGTAGCCATTCTGCTGGAGCACACCGGCGGTAACTTGCCGCTGTGGCTATCGCCCGAGCAGGTGGTGGTGCTGCCCATTTCCGAGAAGTTCGCCGACTATGCCGACGAGGTGATGAGCCACCTGGAAGAACAGGACATCCGGGGCTACGTGGACCACCGGGACGAGAAAATCGGACGCAAGATTCGGGATGCCGAAGTGACCAAAATTCCGTTTATGCTGATTGTGGGAGAAAAAGAACAAGAGTCGCAAGAAGTGTCCATCCGCAAGCACGGAGAAGGGGACGTAGGTAGTATGGATCAAGACGCTTTCGTCCGGTATTTTCAGGAAACAAAATAGTCAACAGTCTATAGTCGACAGACCACTGCTGATAGCGCCTAGCCTTTTTTCCGTGGACTGTCGACCGTTGACTGTTAACTATTGAACGTGGACTATCGACTGCCAACCGTCGACTATACACAAAACTTTCTGCTCCGTTATTTTGTATATAAGTAGACGGCGGGGTTGGTGCTCAACCAAATAATTACGATATTTGCCGTTCTGAACAATTTATCACTAAACACTAGTAACTATTAGCAAATTTAGAAGACGAGGAGGGTACGTCCGACGCGAAGAACCCTACAAGGTTAACCAACGTATTCGAGCACCCTTTGTGCGGGTAGTGGGCGAGAACGCCGACAACGAAATTCACGACATCAAAGATGCGCTGAAATTGGCGCAGGATCAGAGTCTGGATTTGGTTGAAATTTCTCCTACGGCTGATCCGCCGGTCTGCAAGATCATCGATTACTCTAAGTTCAAGTACGAGCAAAAGAAGAAGCAGAAGGAGATCAAAGCCAAGGCGCAGAAGACCGTTATCAAAGAAATACGTTTCGGACCCAACACCGATGATCACGACTTCAACTTCAAGCTAAAGCACGCCGAAGGGTTCTTGAAAGAAGGAGCCAAGGTAAAAGCCTACGTCCACTTTGTGGGCCGGTCAATTGTCTTTAAGGAACGCGGTGAGATGTTGTTGCTCCGATTTGCCCAGGAATTAGAGGAGCTAGGAAAGGTAGAAGAGCTGCCTAAATTGATCGGGAAAAGGATGACGGTGATGATGGCCCCAAAGCCTCAGAAACAGAAAAAAGCTAGTAGTTAATAAGTTGATCCAATTATTTTAGTGTTGAAGGTTGCCTTCGGGATGGCTCTCAACACTTTTTCATTTTAGTAACCAGAAAAATTATGCCCAAAGTTAAAACCAAGTCAGGCGCTAAAAAGCGATTCAAACTGACCGGTACCGGAAAGATTAAGCGCAAACACGCGTTTAAGAGTCATATCTTGACCAAAAAAGGCACCAAACAAAAAAGAGCGCTTACCCACATGGGATTGGTGCACGACGCCGATAAAGATCGCGTCAAGAAGATGCTTAATATCTAAGCCAAGGTTTCTAGTAGTCACCCGGGTTCTGGCCCTTCAAGTGCTCCTGATTCAGAGCCGCCATCGCCCAAAAACAACGCAAAAATGCCTAGATCAGTAAACAGTGTCGCTTCCCGCGCGAAGCGAAAGAAAATCCTCAAGCAAGCCAAAGGCTACTGGGGTCGCCGCAGCAACGTGTGGACGGTTGCCAAAAACGCCGTAGAAAAGGGCCAGGTATACGCCTACCGCGACCGTCGTCAAAAGAAACGCGACTTCCGCCGGTTGTGGATTCAGCGCATCAACGCCGGTGCCCGTGAGCACGGCCTGTCGTATTCTCAGCTGATGGGAGCGCTTAAGAATTCCGGTATCGACCTAGACCGCAAGGTGCTGGCCGACCTGGCCATGAACGAACCGGCAGCCTTCCAGGCGGTGGTAGAAAAAGTGAAGTAGCTTTTTTTCGCCCAGTAAAATAGATTGAAGCCTTCGCTTGCCGCGAGGGCTTTTTTATTTCAAAGCCCTTCACGTATATCACTTGCTTGGTAGCAAAAAATTCTTCTTCAAAGTGATCCGACAGCGCGTATTGCCGGTAGGGAACGCCCGCTTCGGCTAGTTCGTCGGTCAGGTCACCGCCCTTGAGGCACAGCAGCCCGTTCGGCAATTCGTGCTGGGAAACCGGCAGTAGTTTCTGGCGCGTCCAGGCGTGCAGCAACCCCAGGCGAGCCACCGCACGGGTCACCACAAAATCAAAGGAACCCTTCACCCGTTCGGCCCGCTGCTGGGTGGCCACCACGTTGTCGAGCTTCAGGGCTTCGGCCACCGCCTGCACCACCTTGATCTTCTTGCCGATAGAATCTACCAATCGGAACTGCGTTTGGGGAAACATGATCGCCAGCGGAATGCCCGGAAAGCCTCCGCCCGTGCCCACGTCCAGCACCCGGGCCCCCGGCAGAAAGGAAACAATCTGGGCAAGCCCCAACGAATGCAGCACGTGCCGCTCGTAGAAATTATCTCGGTCGCGCCGCGAGATCACGTTAATCCGCTCGTTCCACAACTGATACAAAGGATACAATTCAGCAAATTGGTTGCGTTGGTAATCGCTTAGCTCCGGGAAATAATCGGAGATGACAGGCAAGCTGTTGATCAATGGTTGTCAAGAAGATAGAAATTAAATGTGCTCTTTCTTGTTCTTCACCAGTTCGTACATCAGTTCGCGGGCGCGGTGCAGCTGGGCTTTCACGGTGCCGAGCGGGGCATCCAGTTCCTTGGCAATCTCGTCGTACGAAAACTCCTGGAAGTAGCGCAGCTTCACCAGCCGTTGGTACTTGGGGGGCAGCTTGGTCACGAAGGCCCGCACCAATTCCTTCTTCTGCTCGTTGATGGCTACCTCCTGCGGATCCAGGTTGTTGTCTTCCACGTCGATGTTCACCGAGTCGCCGTTGTCATCCTTGAATGACGTGTTCAGACTCAGTGTTTCCAGCTTTTTCTTTCGAATGAAGTCGATGGCGTTGTTGGTGGCGATGCGGAACAGCCAGGTGCTAAAGGTATAATCCTTCTTGAAGCGATGCAGACTCTTGAACGCTTTGGCAAAGGCTTCGATGGTCAGGTCTTCGGCATCGTCGACGTTGCGCACCATCTTCAGTACCATATGATACACCGGTTTCTTATAGCGACGCATCAGCTCGGCGTACGCCTGCTCATCGTTTTGCTTGGTAGCCTCGTCGATGAGCTTAAAATCCTCTAGTGCCTTCTTTGAAAACTCTTTCTTTAGTTCTTCCATGGTATATTCGTAGTAGCAAACGCCCGGGTTCCGATTACTATATAGTAGATAACGTGCAGAAAATCCAATATTGGCAGTAGCCCTAGGTTTATCGGATCGTGCAAGCGGCGTCCGGCGACGTGCAGCCCGGCGGCTAATATAAGCCATCGAAGCAAAAACAAACCGACAATTGCCTGCCAATTATCACAAAATATGAGTAGCAAGATTCCGGCCATCCATACCGCAATCGTGCTTATTGATAGGGTGCCTAGCCATATTTTGTCCCCGCGGGTATAGTGCTGACTGGCGTGCAAGTGCCGGGTTTTTTGGTGAAAATAGCCACTCAAGCTGGTTTTAGGAACCGAATAAACCAGCGCTTCGGGGTCTAACACCACCTTGGTATTCGCTCGATCAGCGTGCTGGTTGACCCATAAATCATCGTCGCCGCCCACCACCGTGCGGTGCTGTTGAAACCGCTGGCCCTGCTCAAAGAACGTTTTTCGGTAGGCTAAGTTCCTCCCCACCCCCATGTACGGACGTCCGGCCAGGGCGCAGCCGATGTACAACAGTCCGGTATGCAGCGTTTCGTAGGCGATGAAGCGGTTCAGCCAACCTGGTTCGGACAGGTACGGGGAGTATCCCAGCACCACTTGGATACCATCATTAAGTTGACCAGACATAAGGGTTAACCAGTGCGCACTGGCCGGACGGCAATCAGCGTCGGTCAGTACCAGCCGATCGTGGCGGGCGGCTTCAATAGCCGATTGCAATGCGTACTTTTTAGGCTGCATACCGGGGGGGCGCTCATCAATAGGGACAATGGTTAGCTGCGGATGGATTTGCTGCTGCGCCCGCAGAAACGACCGCGTTCCGTCGCTGGAGGAATCGTCAGCCACCACCACCTCAAAGCGCGGGTGCTGCTGCTGAAAGAGGAGGGGAAGTAGGGTTTTCAAATTTTGGTATTCATTACGGGCGCAAACAATAATCGAAGTGCCTATTACGGCCGCGTCAGGCTCTTCAGAAGGCAGCTTTTCCACGTTTAGATACCACCCCAGGTAGGCGTATAGAAAGCAGGAGTAAGCAATTGCTCCTACAAATAGTATCCAAAGCGATAGGTTTAGAATCATTTCACGAAATACGCAAGGATACTGGTTCGCGCACCATTATTGCAAAGTAATAAATAGATTTAACCCATCGTCCGCGAACAAAAGCGCGTTACATCTACGTTGTCGTACCAAAGGAAGAAAAATTTTATACCGTGACTATTGACTTCTTCTTCGCAGCGGTTATTGTTTTGTTTGTGCAGTACACTGCCGTGTTTCTGTTCATCAAGTTCAGTCCGCGCCGACCTGCCGAACAATCCCTGGGGTTTTATGCCCTGGCGGCCCTGGTGGGCACCGTTGGCTTCAGCCTTATTTTCAGTTTGTACAAGTGGTACTTCGGCTTCACCTTCGTGAGCCTTGGACTACGAGTTTGCCCGCAACTGTCTGGGACTGATCACCTTCCTGATGATCGGCAAGATCTACGGTCTGATGCCCCTGGAGTTTATGATCCGCAATTTGCAGTAGGTGTTTAGTCGATAGTCCATAGTCCATAGTCCATAGTCGATGGTCCATAGCGAAAAGCGCAGGTAGCTATGGACTATCGACCCTCGACTATGGACTATATCACTTCCCACAGCGCATCGATGGCCTGTTGCAATTCTTCCCAGGTGATGGTGAGGGCGGGCACCAAGCGTACTGTGTCGCCGCCTACCGCACTGGCAATTACCTGTTTCTTGATCAGACGATCCACCACCGGGCGGGCGGGCTGGTTCAGTTGTACCCCTAGCATCAAACCCTTCCCGCTCACTCCGAGCACCGCCGGTGCTTCCGGCATTTTCTCTTTGATATAATTAACGGCCCGTTCGCCCAGATCACGAGCACGCTCGGCCAGCCGTTCCTCCTCGATCACTTCTAAGGTAGCCAAGGCGGCGGCGCAGGCCAGCGGATTTCCCCCGAAGGTGGTGCCGTGGTCACCCTTGTCCAATGCTTCGGTGATGGCCTCTTTGGCTAGGGTGGCCCCGATAGGCATCCCGCTGCCCAGCGCTTTGGCCAACGTGACGATATCCGGCACTACGCCCACCTGCTCGTAAGCAAACAAACTACCCGTCCGCGCCATGCCGCACTGGATTTCGTCGAAGATAAGCACCATGTCGTGTTCGTCGCAGAGTTGTCGTAGTCCCTGCAAGAAAGCGGGTTCGGCCACCCGGATGCCGCCCTCCCACTGCACCGGCTCCACCAGGATAGCGGTTGTTTTCTCGTTAATCACCGCTCGCACTCCCGCCAAGTCGTTGTAAGGAGTACGCACGAATCCGGCGGGAATCGGGGCAAAGCCCTGCTGGTACTTTTCCTTCCCCGCCGCGGTGGTACCCAACGTACGTCCGTGGAAGCAGCCTTCCATCGAGATAATCGTGCCGTCTTTTCCGCGTTGGCTGCCGTACTTGCGGGCCAGCTTCACCGCCGCTTCCACCGCTTCGGCCCCCGAGTTGCTCAGAAACACCCGCTCCAGTCCCGACCGCTGGGCTAGCAACTGCGTCAACTGCATCTGCGGTTCGGTGATAAACAGATTAGACACGTGCATCAGCTTCGCGGCCTGCGCCTGGACCGCGCGCACCACCTTCGGGTGACAGTGTCCCACGCTGGTGACGGCGATGCCCGCCAGCACGTCAATGTAGGGCCGCCCCTCGGTGTCCCACACCCGCGAGCCTTCGCCCCGCACCAGCGTGACCGGGTAGCGGTTGAACAAGGGCCAGTAGTGTTGTTGGTCGATGGTTTGTAATGCAGTCGCGTTCATAATCGTAGGGAATTTGTTTGATGGAATGTAGGAACATGATTAATCATATTCCTACTAAGGTGCCAACCGGTCAATGACCCACTGTTCGTTCTGCCGTTGGTAGCGCAGTCGGTCGTGCAGTCGGCTCGGACGGCCCTGCCAGAACTCCAGCCGGTCGGGACGCAGTGCGAACCCTCCCCAGTGCGGCGGGCGCGGGATGGGCTGCTCGGCGTACTGCTCGGTTAACTCCTGCTGTCGTTGTTCCAGTACCGTACGGTCGGCAATCACCTTACTCTGCGGCGACACCCAGGCTCCCAACTGGCTGCCCCGCGGCCGACTGTGGAAGTAAGCGGTGGAGCGTTCGTCGCTGAGTTGACTCACTGCCCCCTCAATGCGCACCTGCCGCTCCAGTTCGGGCCAGAAGAAGGTGAGGGCGGCGTAGGGTTTTTGTTGCAACTGCTGCCCTTTCTGGCTGTGATAATTGGTGTAGAACAGAAAGTCACCTTCCTCAATGCCCTTGAGCAACACCACGCGGGCGGTGGGGCGTCCGTCGGCCGACACGGTGGCCAGGTGCATGGCGTTGGGTTCGTGGATTTGCGCCTGCCGCGCGTCGGCAAACCACCGCTCAAACTGCGCGACGGGGTCGGGCAGCACGTCGGAGCGGTTGAGCGATTGCTGGGAATATTCCTGGCGGAGGTTAGCGAGTGTGGTGTCCATCGTGGTGCCGTAAAGGTAGAAAAATTGGGAGAAAGCGTGATGAATATTCGTAATTGTTATTTTCGAGATGTGAGACATTAGATCAGTAAAGATATCCAAGCCTACCTGCAACATTTAGAAGTGGCTGAAAAGCAGGCAGTACTGGTAAACTAGCCAAATACACCCATCATCCTGATACTATTGATGAACTCATTTGTAGACATAATCCGATGTCCAGCGAAAGTGGGTTCTCCGAACCCAACGCTCTGCTATTCCTTCCCGCCCATCAGCGATTCCACGTCGCGGGGCACAGCAATCTTCTCGTCATTTTGGTCGTTTTCGGCCGGGTTCTACGGGGGCAGTTTCCTGGGCCGCATCACCTTCTTCGTCTAGTTCTTCCCAGCGCTCGAAGGTGAGTTCATCGTACACGTCTACGGCTTCTTCTTTGGGTTTCACGATCAAAGCAATCGTCATGATGATGCTGGTGACCAGCACGGTGCTGAGCAAGATGCCCGAGTTAAACTGCTCGGTGGTGAGTTCGGCCGGAATGGCAAAGAACAACAGGATGGTGATCAGGCCGCGGGGCGCCACCCACAGCTCAGGAATGATCTTGCGCAGCAGCACCACTTTCAAACAAATGTACCGGATCACGTACATGGCCACCACAATGGCCAGACTAATCAACAGGGTTTCCTGATCCAGCAGGGTGGTCAAATCCAGCGTCATGCCAAACACCACGAAGAAAAAGGTGCGCACCACAAAGGCCGATTCTATGGTGACCAGATGAAACTCCTCAATGGTTTTGTCAATCACCGTCTCGTTGATGAAGCGGCGGTAGCGCCCCCGGAAAAATAAGCAGGTAGTTATTGAGCATCAGCCCGAAGATGAGGATGATGACCAGCGACGATAAGTGGAAGAGCTTGCCGACCGAATAGAGCAGCACCAGCACGACGATCAGCAGGAACAGCTTCACCTGCGCACTCAACTGCTGAAACAACCAAACCAACAGGTAGCCCAGCACCAGCGACAGCACCACCGTGAGGGCGATGTTGCCCACCACGTCGGTAACCACCGTGCCCACCCGTTCCGCCTCCAGGTTGCCGATCAGGAAGTAGAAGTACATAATGCCCAGAATGTCCGAAAAGGTGCTTTCGTAGATTAGAAACTCCCGCTTGTGCTCTGACAAACCCGCTACGCTCGGGATGATAATGGCGCTGCTCATCACCGACAGCGGCACAGCGTAAACCAGCGAGGTCAGGAAGTCATCGATCACAAAGTAATTGAGCAAATAGGCCACTGCCAGCGAGGTGAGCACCAACGCCACCAGGGCAATGCCCAGCGATTTGTACACCAACGGCAGTTTTTCGCGGGTCAGTTTCAGGTCCAGGGCCGCTTCCAGCACGATCATAATCAGCCCAAAGATGCCCAGCACTTCCAAAATCTGAAACAGCACCGGGCCGGTATCAATGTTCAGGTAGTGCAATCCGTACTGCACCCCGACGCCCAGGCCGATGAGCAGCAGCACGCTGGGAATGTTGGTACGGCTCGAGACAATGGAGAAAGCGTAGGACAAAATAATCACCAGGCAGATGACAATGGCAAAGATGTAGGGATCAAAATTAGTCATGGATCAGGCGTTAACGGTAGGGTATACGTGACGAAGGTGGCTCTCGATGAGCAGGGCGTGCCGGGCGTTCAGGCTGTATACCCGCAGGCTAAACGTGTGATACTGTGCTTCTTCGGATTGCCACTTTACCAGGGGCAGGCGTTTGGCCGACGCCCACGGCAATTGCAGCACCTGTCGGCACAGGGTATCTATCCACTGATTCTTCGACTGGGTGGTGGGCACCCGAAGGGTGAAGTTGAAGGGTTCCACCACGTCCGACATCTCACTGCGGGCCACCGCTTCGTTGATCAGTTGGGTGTAGGGAATCTTCACCCGTTCTCCGGCCGACTCCAGCACCAGCGAGGTGATGCCCAGGCGTAGCAGGCGGCCCGAGCGGTTGGAGGGAGCGTCCGGACGACCCACCCGCACCGATTGGTGGAGTTTCAGGTTGTGCTGGAGCTTAAAGATGATGCCCGCCACCACGTCGCGCAGCAAAAACCAGGTGATCAAACCCATCAGCAGAAAGGCAATGCCCACCGTGAAGTAGGCATACACCGCCGGGTTGTGCACCAGTTGGCGAACCACCCAAAACAACCAGCCGGTCCAGGCCAGTAGTTCCACCCCCATCAGCAGATAGCTGATGCGCAGCCAGAAGAGCTGCCGTCGCCGCAGGGGCGTGAGCAGCCAGTGCAGCACCCGGAAGGTGAAGAGAATGGCCAGCGCCCCGATGATGATGATTAGCACCTTCATAAGATTTCCTGTTCTTTGAGCACGTTGATCAAATGGATTTCGGTATAGGGGTTGAGTTGATACACGCCGGTGCCCTTTTCTACCAGCAGCCCGGCCCGCAGCAAATCTTGTAACAACTCGCGCACCTGCGCCATGTCGGAGTATAATACCCGGCGCAGGCGGGGCAGTGACAGGCGCTTGTGCAGCAAAAACTGAATGATCATCATCATCCAATCGTCGGGCAGGGTGCGCAGCGCCTCGTAGTCGGGTGGTTTGGGCACGCGCAGGTGCACCTGCTTGCCACTCACCTTGTCGATCGAGGCCAGCCAGGCCCCCAGGGCCACGCCAGGGTTCCCACCCGAATAATCAAAGAAAGCGTTGAAGAAGCGCACCTTGTTCCACTCCGATAATCGATCTTCTTCCCGTCCGTTCCGCAGAAAGGTGAGGCCGCCCGACCAGTGGCGCAGCAGCACCAGCCGCTCGATCTCCTCGGTGCTGAAGGGCTGGTAGGGAATCACGTTGAGGAAGTAGTCGGCAATGGGGTAGGTGAGGTTAATCAGGTGGTAGGCGGTGGGGTTGATGTTCAGGATGAACAGGCAGCGAGTGCCGTATTCGCTGATCAGACGCATCAGCTCCTGCACCATCACCAGCCCCTCGGGACTGCGCTCCCACCACAGTTCCAGGTCGTTGATGATCAGCACGCTGTCGGTGGGCAGGGCGCGGATGATCTGGTCGGGGGTGCCGTCTTTTCCGGTGGCCTGCCGCAGGGCGCGCGTGAAGTCACTGATGCGCGCGGAACCTGCCCGGGTGGGGTACACCGGAAACACGCGGTCGGTCTTGCGGGTGTAGCGCCGGGCCATGCGCAGCGAGAGGGCGGTTTTGCCGCTGTTGCGCTCGCCCAGCAGCAGGATGCCCCCGGCGTAGCCCCGGCGCAGGCGCTCAATGGCTTGGTCGGCCAACGCCATCTCCTGCGGTCGCGGAATCCAGAAATCGTCGCTAATGTCAGACTTGCCCGAAAACAGGGTGTGATAATAGAAGGGCAGGGCCTTGATCACGGCGGGCGAGGGGGTGACCTGCTCCACAAAAGCCAGCATCCGGGCGGTGGGCGATTGCACGTCTTCTTCGGTTTCGGTGAGGCGCTTGGCCAGCAAGATGCCCTGGCTTTTAGAGTACAGCAGCTGGGTGCCCACGCGGCGCACCAGCTGCCGCACCTTGCCCTGGTACTGATCCAGCTTGGTGCGCACCTGCTGCGTCTGGTAGGCGCGCGCCAGCCCACCCAGGTCGCCCGACTGCGTTACGAAGGCTTCGGTAGACAGTTTCTCGAAGCTGTTGCGCAGGTGGTCATCGATAGAAGCCTGCAATTGCGTCTTCAGCGTGGTCAGCTTTCGTTTTTCGTCGTCGATGAGCTTGCCCGCGTCCTGGGCGGCTTGCTGCTCCTCGGCCGTGGCCCGGCTCTCGGACTGCAACTGGGTGAGTCGGGCCACGTCGCGCACCACCGAACTGCTGCGTTGCAACTGCTGATCGGCCTCGCTCACCTTCACCTGCAACGGCAGGTAGAGGGTGCTTTCCACCCAGTAGCTGGTGAGCCGCTGCACCGGCACCCGCACCACTTCGGCTTCTTCGTTGCCCGGCTGCACGTAGTTCACGTCCAGCGACTCGGGGAGCTGATCCACCAGTTTGGACACGTCTTCGTAGGTCTCGTTGAGGTCTTTCTGGAAAGGCCACCCCGTCCATGGCCTCGTAGGCGATTGCTTTCTCTCTCTTGGTGGGTTCGCCATTGCTGGTCAACTGCTCGCTGAGGGTATCGAGCGGCCCCATAAACTGCTTATCGATGGTTTGCACGGCGTTCTGGGTGAAGTCATGCATCTCCTGCGCCACGCGGTTTTCGGTAGATTGCAGCAGCAGGTCCAGCGAGATGGTGTTGAGCTGCAGGCGGGCCCGCTCGTGCCACTCTTCGGGAAAGCTGGCGATGCGTTGCCGCATGGCTTCGTACACTTTGCCCGCGCTGCGCTGCCGACCCAGGCGCTCGGGCCCGTCAATGGTCTCCAGGGTGGCGGCCATGAGGTGCAGATTGCGGCGGTACTCGATCTGCAGGCGGCGAAGCCAGCGCAGTTGCAGCTTTTGCTGCTGGTCGTCCATCGTCTGCACGGAGGTTTGCAGGCTGGTAAAGTCTTCTGACAGTTCTTCGGAAGATCGGTCGAGCTGCTTTTCCCAGCGGCTGATCTGTTGCTCCATGCGGGTGATGGCCGTGCGAAACTCACCGAAAAACTCCAGGCTTTGCTCCTGCCACTCCTGTAGCATGGCCTCCAAGAAAGCGTAGCGGTTGTCGCGCAGGTAGTAGGAGGCAATCTGCTGGTACCGCACCCGGCGCGCGGGCGGGCGTTTGCTGAACAACCCCCGGATGCGGTTGCGCAACTTGAACCACCGCACCCCGGTGGTGTCGGACGAGCGGGTATGGAGCTGAGTGGCGGGAATTTCTACGGTGGCCGCGGTGGGGAAGCGCAGCACGTCGGCCGACAAGCGCTTAAAGTACCAGGCGATGCCCGCGTTCAAAGCATCACGCTGGGTTTCTAAGTATTCGGTGCGGACGGTATCCAGCAGGGTGCGCGCCTGAAAGTAGAGGTCGTTGGTGGCCTTCACCAGCGCCCGCCGCCGCCGAACCCCTCGTCATACTGCTCCCAGTCGCGTTGCAAGGGGTTCATCACCAATTGATAGATCTTTCCCAACTCCTGCGCCATCAGGCGGTTTTCGCGGAAGTAAGGCACAAACGCTTGCTCGTAAAAGGTAGTGAGCACCTGCCGGTTGCGCTCGTCGATCTTGGTGATGTCCTGCGCCAACCAATCGTTGCGCACGTCGGGCAGGGCGGGCAGGTGCCGGATCTCGCTGATCAGGTCAACGGTTTCCAGCTCGCTGCGCTTTTCGTTGACGCCCAGGTCTATTTCCTCAAAGCGCGACGACGCGCTGATCACCAGGCTGGTGCCCAGCTTGTCCAACAGCGCCCGGATTTGGGCCACCGAACGCTCGGTTTGCTGGTGCTTTCTGTTCGGTGATGCCCAGGATGGTGAGGTCGGTGCGGGCCGACTCGCTGGCAATCAGTTCGGTGACCGACTGCGTCTCCAGGCTGTTGTCGATGAGCTTCACCGTCATGGGCATGCGGTAGTCGCTCGAGCAGTTGCAGCAGGGTGCGCCGCACGCGGTCCGATTGGGTGAGGTCGTTGAGCACCAGCAGCAGTCGGGGTTCGGCGGTTTTCCACAGCAGGTGGGTGGTAAGGTGGCGAATCAGGCTAATAGCAAAGGCCAGCGAGCGGCCCGAGCCCCGCCACCAAATATCGATGGTGCGGTGGTTGCCGTAGCCAGTGGCCGAGTCGTAGTTGAGGAACACCGTATTATAATCACTCTCCCGGAAGCTGTCGATCAGTTGGGCGAACTGCTCGCGGTGCTTTTCGGTTTTGCTCCACCCCATCAGAATGGTGTTGGGCTTCACTCCCGAAAAACCGTACAAGCGGGCAATCTGATCCATACCCTGGTAGACGTCGGGCGTGCGGTACTGGTGGGTGAAGTAGGTGTCGACCGCGTCCTCCCGGGTGGTGGTGGTCGGAGTGAGCTGGGGTTCCGGGGCGTTGCTTAGCTCGAAACTTGACAAGATGCCCAGCCGACCGGCCATGGCCTGTCCCAGCTCGACGAGGTGGGGGCGTTCCGATTCGCTGCCGCTGAACATAATCACGTTGGGACGCCAGTTGCGGCGGTGCAACTCTTCGCTGTTCAGGCGGGTGAGCCCGGTCTTGACCAGCGAGGCCCATATGCCGCTCCAGGTGTCGCCCGACTCCAGGGCCAGCTCGCGGCGTTTTAGGTAGAGATACAGCAGACCCAGAATAACGATGGCCCCGACCATCGCCAGAAAATCGAGCTGGATCATCACGATAAAGCAGGCCAGCGCGCCCAGCACGCTTACCCAGATAGGGATCTTGAACTCGGGGCGAAAGTCAGCACTCGTCCACGACTCAAAAGCAGCACTCAGGTTCAGAAAGCCGTAGGTGGTGATAAAAAAGATAGAACACCACCCGGGCAATCACGTCCAGGTCGCCGATCAGGATACCGGCTTCGGCAATCACAAAGGTGACCAGCAGGGCGTTGCGGGGATCGTTGCCCGCCCCTACGCCGCGCGAAAACATCCGAGGGGTGATACCGTCCACGGCGGTGGCCTGCAGGATGCGCGGGGCCCCCAGGATACTGCCCAGGGCCGAAGAAATGGTGGCGCCCCAGATACCGGCCACCACCAGTTCGGGCACCCGGGCAATGCGCAGCAGCACCTGCGGATCATTCGCCAGCGAATCAGCATCCACCGTGTAGGCCAGGAAACAGGCCAGCGCAATGTACACCACCAAACCGACCATCACGGCCCAGATGGTGCCCTTCGGAATAGATTTTTTCGGGTCTTTCAGGTCGCCCGACATAGACACCCCAGCCTCAAAGCCTGTCACGGCGGGGAAGAAAATCCCGAACAGTAGCATCAGCGATACCCCGCCGCCCGCCGCCGGTAGGGCCAGGGCCGGGGCGGTCGTATCGTAGGCGTGCTGACCCACCAGGATCGAAACCAATGACAGTACAATGGCGGCCATGATCACGAACTGCATGCGCAGCGCCAGAGTGGTGCTGATCAGGGTGATGATGGTGACCGCCAGCAGGGCCAGGGTGCCCGCCCCGCGGATCATGTTGCGACTGGTTTCCCAGCCCCAGTAGCCCAAAAAGCTCTCGGCAAAGCCAATAATGTACAAACTCACGCTGAACGAGAGCCCCACGAACAGCGCCAGGCCGAGGGTGCCCCCGATGGAGAGCCCCAGACTTCGGGAGATCATGTAGTAGGTGCCCCCGGCCTGCACCTTTTTATCGGTGGCAATGGAGGAAACGCTCAGACCGGTGGTCACCGAAATGATGTGGGCAATGATGATAATGGCCAGGGTGGCCCACAATCCGGCTTGCCCGATGATGGTGGGCAAGCGGAGGTACATAATCACCCCTAATATGGTTAGAATGGAGGGAGTGAACACCCCGGCGAAAGTCCCAAACTTAGTAAGTTTTGCCATAGGTAGTTGCGGTGCCGGGTTGGGGCGGGCTTCGAATCGAGGATATTGCGGTTTTCTTGAAGGGCAGCAATTTATAAAAATAAACGTACGGGAAGTCAAGAAAAATTTTCTATTTGTACCGCTTTCCTTCCTCAGTTGCTGAACAATTAGCCGATCTGTTTCTTAACTTTATAAACTACCAAACCAGCTTGCTTATGGAATCATCCCGAGTACCCTCTACCAAAGAAAAGGCTTTGAGCCTTAACCTGGACCGAACGATTTATGGCTCATTTGCTGAGATTGGGGCGGGACAAGAAACTGCCGCTAACTTCTTTAAAGTGGGCAGTGCTTCGGGAACTATTGCCAAAACCATGTCGGCCTACGACATGAAGTTCAGTGATGCCATCTACGGCAAGACCAAGCGCTACGTGAGTAAAGAAAAGCTACAGTTGATGCTCGAGCACGAGATGGAGCTGCTACAGGAACGCTTACCCGACCGGGTGGAGTCCACTAAGTTCTTCGTGTTTGCCAACACCATGGAGATTCTTAACTACCACCGCACCAATCAGGGGCACGGTTGGATGGGTATGCGGTTTCAGCTAGAACCAATGGCCCCGGTGAACGAGTGCGTGATTCATGTGCTGCTGCACGACAACGACGCCACCTGGCAGCAGCAAGCACTGGGAGTGCTGGGCGTGAACATGGTTTACGGATGCACGCGAGAGAGCGATCCGGTGGTGCTGATGCAATCGCTGCTGGACAACCTATCGACCGAACGCCTGGAGATTGACTTTTTCAGAATTAAAGGCCCTAATTTTGAGCAGGTAGACAATCGGCTGATGGCCCTGAAGCTGGTGAAGAACGGTCTGACCCACGCCACCATGTTCGATGCGAACGGCACGGTGTTGCAACCCTCGGAGGCGTTGTACAAAAAGGACGTGCTCATTCTGCGCGGCCGGTTTCGTCCGCTCACGCACGTAAATATGGATATGCTCAAGTCAGGACTGAACGCGTTTATGGACGAGCCCGACGTGGTTGCCGACCGGGTGATGCCCATTTCTGAACTCACGCTCAACAGTTTGGTGCAGGAAGAAGAAGACATCAGCGATACCGACTTTTTGCACCGGGTGGATATTCTGGAGTCGCTGGGGCAGAAGGTGATGATCTCCGACTATCAGAAGTACTACAAACTCACTTCTTATATTTCTAAAATCACTCAGGGGAAGATCGGAATCATTCTGGGAGTGGCCAGTCTACAGAAGCTGTTTGACGAAACCTATTATCAGGAACTTACGGGGGGCATTATGGAAGCCTTCGGCAACCTGTTCAAAAATAACGTGAAGCTGTTTGTGTACCCTTCGTACCGTCCGAACAGTCAGGATATTTACACCCACACCGAGCTTTCGCTTTCTTCTCACCTAGCGCATCTCTACCGGTACTTATACGAAACCCATCGGATTAGCGGACTTGAACCGATCAATGCCCAGCACCTGGACATCATCTCGGACGACGTGCTACGTATGATCAAAGAAGGTGTCCTGGGTTGGGAGCATAAAGTGCCCGACAAGGTTTCAAAGGCCATCAAAGACAAAGCGTTGTTCGACTTTCAGGAGTAGGTTCTAGGTCCAGGATTCTAAGTTCTGAATGTCAACAACTTAGAACCTAGAACCCTGAACTCATATGCCTAGAACATCTACTGCTCGTTGCTCGCTTGTCCGGCGCTCGCTACGTTGAACGAGACAGCCGCGTTGGCCCACATCATGGTTACCTGACCGTCGTCACCAATCTCAAAGGTAAGCTGCTCGGTAGGCTCGTCGGTTTCTTCGGGAGTCACTTCCACGCGCAGGGCGTCTTCGGCTTCGTCGTAGTCGTAGGCTCCCCACTGTTCGGGAGTTTTATTAAAGACAACCGTCCAATCGTCTTCGGTCGGAATGGTGAATAGGGCGTACTTTCCGGCCGGTAGCGGCTCGCCTTCAATTTCTACGTCGGTGCTCACCTCGATGGTGGTGGCTTCGTTGGCCCCGGTGCGCCACACCTTGCCGTAGGGTTCCAGTTCGCCAAAGATCGTTCGTCCCTTCACCGAGGGGCGGCTGTAGTTGATGGTGATGTCGGTGCCTTCAACCGTGCCCGATACTTCGGCCGGGGGACTGGGACGCTTGGATTTATCATCCTGGGCCTGGGTGCTTAAGGCAAACAGAACAAAGGCACTGAATAGTAGCTGCTGAGAAACTTGATTGGGTCATTCTTTTCATTGGAAAGCTGTGTTTTAGTGAATACTATTCGGTCGAACGAGCAGCGCGACAAAGCGTTGCCCCACAAAACGAATTTGCGAATAAAGCGCAGGAGCGACGATAAGCTTCCCGATCGGAATGGCCGTCGCTAAAGAAATACTGAAACCACTTCCTAACCTAAAAGTAACCCGCTTTCAGTTGCAAGCCCGCCGATTCGTCCCAACCCATCATCAGGTTCATATTTTGAATGGCCTGTCCCGACGCCCCTTTGATAAGATTATCAATAGTGCTGATAATCAAAAGTTTATTATCTATTACTTCAACAAAAACTACCGCTTTGTTGGTGTTCACCACCTGCTTGAGGTGCGGGTTGGATGGGGTGAGAGTGACGAAGGGCGCATCCCGGTAGAAATCTGCGTAGCACTGTCGGGCCGCTTCGGTGGTCAGCGTGGTTTCTACGTACAAACTGGCGAATATGCCGCGCGCAAAATTGCCGCGTACCGGAATGAAATTGAGAGAGTGCGCAAAGCCCGGTTGCAACTGCCTCATACTTTGCCCAATTTCTCGCAGGTGCTGGTGCTGAAACGGTTTGTAAACCGACACATTGTTATTGCGCCAGCTAAAGTGCGTGGTTTCGCTTGGTTGCTGTCCCGCTCCGGTGGACCCCGTGATGGCGTGAATGTGCACATCTTCGGTCAGCAAGTGGTTCTTGGCCAGCGGCAGCAAACCAAGTTGAATGCAGGTGGCGAAGCAACCGGGGTTCGCCACGTGGGTGGCACTTCTGATGCGGTCGCGTTGCAGTTCGGGCAGGCCGTAGACAAAAGTATGATCCGGGCTTTCGGCCCGAAAATCCTGGCTGAGGTCGATGATTTTTACGTGGTCGGCCACGTCATGGTCTTTCAGAAAATTGGCTGACGCCCCGTGGCCGCTGCACAGAAACAAAGCGTCTACGGCCTCCCAATGCAGTTCTGAGGTAAATAGTAGCGCAGTTTCTCCTACTAAATCCTGGTGCACCTCAGCTATTGGCCGTCCGGCCTGGCTACTGCTGTGCACCCAGGCCACCTCAGCCTGCGGATGAAGTGCTAACAGTCTGAGCAACTCGCCCGCGGTGTACCCGGCTCCGCCCACAATGCCGATGCGCGCCTTATTCATCTTTTAAGCCGTTCACCTGCTGCCAGATCTTGTTCTGCGTGGAGAGCACCTTCGTGAAGCCCTTCACGTCCTCACCCGTCCAGGCCTTGTTCATCTCACCGTACTGCCCGAAGTCGGCCTGCATCAGGTCAAATTCTGAGGTGATGCCTACCAGGGTAAAGCGGTAGGGATGCAATTTCACCGTCACGGTGCCCGTCACGTTGCGCTGGGTATCTTTCAAGAACACCTCAATGTTGCGCATCACCGGGTCCAGGTACTGTCCCTCGTGCAGCATCATGCCGTACCAGTTGGCCAATTGTTCCTTCCAGTACTGCTGCCACTTCACGAGCACGTGCTTTTCGAGCAGCTGATGCGCTTTGATAAGAATCAAGGGGGCGGCCGCCTCAAAACCTACGCGTCCCTTGATGCCAATAATGGTGTCGCCCACGTGCGTGTCGCGCCCGATGGCGTAGGGAGCGGCTAGTCGCTGGAGGTGGCGAATGGCCTCCACCGGGTTATCGTGCGTGCTTCCATCCACTGCTACCAGTTCGCCCTGCTCAAACCGGATAGAAACGGTTTGACTGCCCTCTTTTTCCAGCTGGCTCGGATACGCTTCTTCGGGCAGGGCCTGGTCGGAGGTGAGGGTTTCCTGGCCGCCCACGCTGGTGCCCCACAATCCCTGGTTGATGGAGTAGCGGGCTTTCTCCCAAGAAGTGGTCACCCCGCGCTCTTGCAGGTAGGCAACCTCTTCCTGTCGACTCAGTTGCAGGTCGCGGATGGGAGTGATCACGTTGATATCGGGAGCTAATGAAGTAAAGATCAAATCGAAGCGCACCTGGTCGTTGCCCGCTCCGGTGCTGCCGTGGGCGATGTGGGTGGCTCCCACCCGCTGGGCGTAGCGAATGATCGCCAGCGCCTGAAACACCCGTTCAGCACTCACCGACAGCGGGTAGGTATTATTGCGAAGCACGTTGCCAAACAACAGGTAGCGTACGCATTTCTGGTAGAAGGTTTGGGTTTCGTCCAACGTTTCAAAATGCTTCACTCCCAGCATTTCTGCTCGCTGCTCTG
Organism: uncultured Cytophagales bacterium; assembly: GCA_963833215.1. GTDB lineage: Bacteria > Bacteroidota > Bacteroidia > Cytophagales > Cyclobacteriaceae > Tunicatimonas. The sequence continues at coordinate 77,728 of CAWHXE010000008.1, forward strand.
TCTCGGCAACCTCGTCGGGCGAAAAGCCACCCGTGTTCACCAATACGGCGTGCACCTCGTAGCCCTGTTCGCTGAGGTACTTTACGCAAAAAGAAGTATCTAAGCCGCCGCTAAACGCGAGGACTAGCTTTTTATTTTCTTGATTATCAGGCATTTAATATGAATAAATGAACGTTCACTTTAATGGGAGGAATCTACTCCGTACTTCGCTTTTTCTTTTCCGATGGCTTGCGGTGCGGATCAAAGAGCATGGCAGTGCACAGGCAGTTGGTGCGCTCGTTGCGGGTCAGGATATCGTAGTTGCGGCAGCTTTGGCACCCTTGCCAGAACTGTTCGTCGGTGGTGAGTTCCGAAAAGGTGACCGGCCGGTAGCCCAAATCCGCGTTGATCTTCATCACCGCCAGGCTGGTGGTGATGCCGAACAACTGGGCGTCGGGATACTTCTGGCGAGACAGCGAAAAAGCCGCTTCTTTGATTTCCGTAGCCAGCCCGTGCTTGCGGTAGTCGTCGTGCACAATGAGGCCCGAGTTGGCAATGTACTTCTCGTGCCCCCAGGTTTCAATGTAGCAGAAACCAATCACCTGCGTCTGGTGCAGCGCGATGATGGCCTTGCCCTCTTCCATCTTGCGGCGGATGTACTCCGGCGGCCGTTTCGAGATGCCGGTGCCGCGGGCGCGCGCCGCCGACTCAATCATTTCACTTAACTCTTCAGCGTAAACGGTATGCTCGGCGGTGGCTACCTGAATGGTAAATTCCATAATGACTGACTAACGTAGGAAAGGTAATTAAGGGGAATGAGGAAGTCTGTCCTAAACGGACGGGGGCAAAGCATGTTATACCAACTGCCTGTACTCTAAAGAAAGCCAACGAGCGGAGCCGGGCCGCCTAAAGCAAGGGGCTAAAGATCGGAAGGGAAGAAAGGATAGCGCAAGTAAATTCACCCGGGATAGTCGTTAATCAACCGTAAAACTAGCGGATGCTTGGGTAAAAAGAAAGGATAATGCCGAAAACTAGCTACTGCGACCAAAGATTCTTCGCGGAAGCACCGGCGTCGATTCGCCGGACCAATGTTGCATCCGTGGCCGACGCGGTTTGCCCACCCCGGGTTCAGAGAACCTGCTTACGCTGGTCACCGGGCCGGAGGCCCTGCGCCATATTAATGCCTTTATGCTAGGCACTGAGTCGGAGGCTCGTCACCAGATCAACATCCTTCGGGGGTTACTGCGGCTTTTCTGCCACCGGACCCAGCCGCTGCCACTCGATCGGTTGGGCATGACACGCCTGCCGGGCGGCCAGTCCGCGGGCATTCGTCGGCATCTGGGTGCGGGCGGGGGGGAAGAAGGAGTAGCTGCCTCGGCCGAACCGTTCTCGTCAGAGGGTACCGATCCATCGTTGCGCCGCTGATGGGCGTGCTTGGCCGCCTCGGCCCGCGACATCTCTACTGACACAATTCCCGTGGGCACCGCAATGATGCCGTACCCCATAATCATCACCACGGTGGCCAGCGTTTGCCCCGCCACCGTCTGCGGCGCAATGTCGCCGTAGCCGACGGTGGTAAGCGTCACCACCGCCCAGTACACGCTCGTCGGGATGCTCGTGAAGCCATTCTCCGGTCCTTCGATCAGATACATGAGCGCGCCCACGATAAACACCATGGTGACCACCACCCCGATGAAGACAATAATCTTGGCGGCGCTCTGGTGCATGGCCTTGCGTAGTACCTCGGCTTCGCCCAAAAAGTGCGTAAGCTTGAGCACCCGAAACACCCGCAACAGGCGCAAACTGCGGATGACAAGCGCGTACTGCGTACCGGCGATTAGCAAACTTAAGTAGGTGGGAATGATGGAGATCAGGTCAATGATGCCGTAGAAGCTGCGTACGTAGTGCAGGCGGCGCGGGGCACAGTAGATCCGCAGACCGTATTCTATGGTGAACAGCGCCGTGAACCCCCACTCGGCCGTCTTAATCAGTTCGCTGTAATCAACCCGAATCCACTGCACGCTTTCCAGCGTCACAATCAGCACGCTGAGCATAATTGCCACCAATAACGCCACGTTGAACGCCTTGCCCGCCGGAGTATCCGACTCAAAAATGATCGTGTATAACTTTTCTTGCTGGGGACTCACAACGGCTCGGGGGCGGGTTAATGATATAGTTCTAGTGATGCCTATCGCCGGGCAGGGTTTCGCCCGAAGGCAACCAAGCGGTCGGCGCTGGAGATTTCTGTTCACCGTCCAGGGCGACTCTCGTCTTGGGCAAGGCTTCCGGATAGCGTTCGCGGATAAAAGTAATCAATTTTTCGCGAACCGAGCACCGCAGCGCAAAGGTGCTCGCCGCGTCGGCCGCACTCACCAGCACCCGCAGCACCATCGTCCGGTCGGTTGCATCCACCACCTGCACCCGGTTCGACGCGCCGTCCCACAGCGGTTCGGCCGCCAGCACGTTGGTGAGTTCCAGCCGCAGTTCATCAATGGGCAAGCAATAGTCTACGTAGAGCATCACCACCCCGGTGAGGTCGCCCGAGCGGCGGGTCCAGTTCTGAAAGGGAGTTTCAATGAAGTAGTTGATGGGCAACACGATGCGACGCTTGTCCCACACCTGCACCACCACGTAGGTGAGCGTGATCTCCTCGATCACGCCCCACTCGCCTTCCACGATCACGGCATCGTCGATCTTGATGGGTTGCGTGAGGGCAATCTGGAAACCGGCCAGCAGGTTGGCAATCGACTTCTGCGCCGCAAAGCCTACCACAATGCCCGCTACCCCGGCCGAGGTGAGAATAGCCGCCCCGGCCTGCCGCACACTGTTGATGGTGAGTAGGATTGAGGCCAGCACAATGATGACAATCACCACGCCCAGGATGCGCTTCAAAAATTGCAACTGCGTCTTGATGCGGCGCTCGTGGAAGGGGTCGTTGCGCTCCTGCACGTAGTGCGCGTAGGCCAGGTCTTCCAGCACGTTGATCAGTTGCAGCAACAACCAGCCTAGCGTGATGAAGAATAGAATCTCAATTCCCTTGAACAAAACACTATCATAGGGCTCATCAAGCCGCACCAGGGGCTGAAGAATCAGAAAAATCAACAGCGGGAAGAACAGGCGCGTTCGGTTGTTGAGGCGCTTGAGCACCGCCCCGGCGATGAGCGAACCTCGCCGGTCGCGGCTTAGCTCGCAGGAAGCGAATGAACCCCCAGCGCACGGCAGCACCCACCGCAATGCTGATGAAGAGCACCAGCAGCGCACCCAACCAGGGGTTCATCTCCCGCACGTAGTGCGTACCGTAGCGAAGCGTTTCGTAGAACTCTTGCATGAATTAAAAAAATACTAGGCTTACAATCCGTAAAAAGTACGCTGCCGTTGCAGGCGCATCTCGGTAAACTTCGCCTGAAAGCCCGCCGACTCGTAGAACTTCACCGCCGGGTTGTCGGCCTCCACGTGCAGGGCCACGTCGCCCTTGGCGAAGTTCAGTGCCTTGTCCAGCAGGGTCTTGCCGATGCCTTCGCCCCGGTAGTCAGCGTGCACCGCCAGGTAAACGAGCAGGTTTTCGGGCACAAAGCTGTCCATGCCCGTCTTGCACATCACCGCCGCTCCCCGCAAGGTATCGTTTTCACTGGCCAGAATCACAAATCCGCCCTGGTGCGGATATTTACTCAGCGCAAAGTCCAGGCACTTATAGATGGACAGAATGTTGTCGCCGTACTGCTCCAGGTGTTCATCCAGAAACTGGGCAATTTGGTTTTTAACCAATATGGTGGCGTTGTCGTTACCACTGAGGAGTTGATAGTTCATGTCGGGCGATGTTGGTCCTGGCTATTGCTTGTTTATAACGTAAAGATGCTTCCCTATTGTCCCCCCTGGTACTTACCCAACGGCCACCTGCAAACCATCGTGCCCGCTCTCACCCGAAAGGTACGAAACGTGACGTACCAGCGCAACGAACTGTCCACTCCCGACGGCGACCGCCTGCAACTAGACTGGCTTACTCAGCGATCGCGGCAACTGGTGGTTATTTCGCACGGACTGGAAGGCGACAGCAACCGGCCCTACGTCCGGGGTATGTCACGGGCATTCTATCGAGAAGGTTACGACGTGCTGGCCTGGAACTTCCGCGGCTGCGGCGACACGCCCAACCACGCCCTGCGCTTCTACCACAGCGGGGCCACCGACGACCTGCACCACCTGCTCACCCAGGGTGTGGAGTCGGCTGCTTACGACCACATTGTGCTCATCGGCTTCAGCCTCGGAGGGAACCTCACCCTCAAGTACCTGGGAGAAAACGAGTATCCCGTGCCCGCCAACGTCCGGGCGGCCCTGGCCTTTTCGGTACCCATTGACCTGCACGACTGCGCCCGACAGATGGCCCGTCCGCAGAACTGGGTATACCACCGCCGCTTTCTGCGGTCGCTTAAGCGGAAGGTCACCCGCAAGCAAGCGCACTTCCCCGATAAACTGCGGCTCGACACCCTGGCCGGGGTGAAAACGCTGACCGACTTCGACGATGCCTTCACCGCACCCCTGCACGGGTTTAGCAGTGCGGTGGACTATTACCAACGGTGCAGCAGCAAACAGTTCCTGACGGATATTGAGATTCCCACCCGGGTGGTGAGCGCCCGCAACGATCCGTTTCTGGGTCCGCAGTGCTTCATCGACGATGACCGACTGGCCAACACGCCGGTGGAGTTCGTGGCCCCCGAGCAGGGCGGGCACTGCGGTTTTATGCCCCGCGGGCACCACCGGGGGGAGAATTACTGGTCGGAGCGGGTGGCGGTAGACTTCGTCCGGCAGCACACTACGCCATAGCCGCCTCCGCCGAGGCAATGAGCAAAGAAAATTCTGCCGACAAATCACCCCCTTGATCACCGGTGATAAACAATTTGGGTCAAAGGAGGTTAATTAACGTAGAGACGCTTATGATTTTTCTGAGCGGCTACTCATCATTTTTACTCTCTTACCCTATTATTATTATGAAGCATTTCTTACGATCTTTTTCCCTACCGCTGTCCGTCGCGCTGGGCCTAACATTAACCTTTACCGCTTGCGACAACCGAAGCTCCTCCCGAGAAGAGGTGCAGGACGAACTGGAAGATGCCCGCGAGGCCACCGCTGATGCGCTGGAAGAAACCCGCGAGGCCATTGATGCCCGCCAGGAGCTCTCCGCCGAGCAGCAGGAAGCCCGCGTCGATGCCCTAGACGATCGGATGGAAGGTCTGGACGAACGCATCGAAGAGTTGCAAGAAACGGCCGAAGCGTCTACCAACGTTCAGGCGATCAATGACATCAAGGCGGCCATTGGTGAACTGCAAGCGGAGAAAGAAAAGCTGAAAAACAGTATTGCAGAGCTACAATCGGTAGAACCGGCGGACTGGAGCAATGCCTATGATGAAATTGATGAGGCGGCGGCCCGCCTGGAACAAACGTTGGACGACCTTGCAGCCGACCTGAATACCCCCAACTGATATTCATCCCGCTGGCTGATCCCGGGGGCTACCCAGCGGATTGGTGAGCAACGTTTAACAAATAATTTTCTACTTTTCTACTCTTAATTTTATGCAAACCCTACTGAACACTTTCCGATTTTCTTTCTGCCTGGCCCTCATTGGCCTGCTGTCGCTATCCGCCTGCAACAAAAAACTGACCCAGGCCGATGTGGCCGACGAACTGGAAGACGCCCGCGAAGCCACCGCTGATGCGCAGGAGGAAACCGCTGAGGCCGTTGAAGCTCGCGAACAGTTACTACGCCGATGCCAAAGAAACCCAGCTAGAAGAACTGGATGACCGCCTGGATGATATCGATGACCGTATCAAAGATCTGCGCAAGAACATGAAGAAAGCCACCAACCAGAGCGCCATTGCCAACATGGAAGACGCCGTCAAGGATTTCGAAGACGAGAAGAAGGACGTCAAGAACCGCATGGAGCGGGTTCGTTCGGTAGAAGCCAAGGACTGGAGCGCTTCTTATGACGAGATCAACCAGGCCGTGCAGCGCATCGAAGGCGAACTGGACAAGCTTGCCAACAGCTTAGGGGGTAGCAACTAACGCCTCCTGTAACTGCGCGTTTTTTTAGCAAACGCCATCCTCATCCAAACCGTCATACTAAAGTTTGCCGGCGCGGCGGAGTAGATCATCCGGAGTCCCCTCTGCATATAGCAACGGCACCGCAAACGATCGAAGTGCGTGCTTTCGCTAAGAGTAGTGATGGAAAACTCAATTTCGTGGATCCTCACCTTCATCTTCCAGGAGAAACTTTGTCACGGTGTGCGGAAGAAAAGCATTGAGGTGAAGCTTGTTCAAACATCACACCGCCAGTCTAGCAGTTCTTCCTTGCCACCAATAAACTTCTTAGAATGGACCTGGAAACCGTCATTCCGGAAGTTCTCGCCGCGCCGCGAAGAGAACTATCCGGAATCCCCTTCATATAGCAACGGCACCGCAAACGATAAAAATGCGGTGCTTTCGCTTTGAGACCGGTAGTAACTATCAATTTCCGCGCTTCCCCCCTTGTCATCCAGTAGGGCCTTGTTACGGCGTGCGAAGAAACTACGCCGAGGTGAAAGCCCCCCTCAACCTCATAGCGCTCCGTTAAGCGCTTCCCTTCCTTCTACCAACAAGTTTCCTGCTGAATGACAGTTTGATTGTAGGGTGGGCTGCTATAGACAGGGGATTCCGTCGAGCAGTTGTGCTACGCTGCGCTGCCCAAAATTCCGGAATGAATTGTGTAAAGAGTCAAGCATCGGGGGCAAATTTTCTTTTGTTTAGTTGTCATGTTGGTCAAGTTTGTTAGTGTCTACCCTACCGGGGGTGCCTGGCCGTAGAACATCAGAAGGGCAGTGAGCTATCCGGCTAACTGGTCACTACCAGTTGCCCTTCTGATAACCTCGGCCAGGGATTAATGTCCAGAGGCGGCTACCACATAGTTGATATCAAATCGCTGCCCGGACTTAGCGATGGCAAAGGCCTGTTTGAGTAGTTTGTTGACTACGGCAATCATAGCCAGCTTATGGGCTTTTCCTTTGGCCCTGAGCCGATCATAGAGAGCTTTACAAGCTGGGTTGTACTTTCTGGCCGAGCGGGCCGCCATGTAAAGGCAACTTCTCACCTCACCCATGCCCATCTTACAGATTTTAGTTTTTCCTTTCACCGAGGTGCCCGATTCAAAGATACGGGGGGATAGGCCCAGATAACTGATGACTTGTTTGTAGTTGTCAAAGTCTTCAAAGCCTCTCAGAGTAGTGATGAGCAACAGGCTGGTTTTAGGACCAACGCCAGGGATAGATTCTAGCTGATCTTTCAAAACCCCATTTTCCTCTTGGATCAAGACTTCCATCTGGTGCTCGATAGCCTGGATCTTTTCGCCGGTTTGTCTCAGGTCTGCCCGCATCATTTTTTCTAAGAGGTTGTCTACTTGACCGGTGGCCTGGAAGGCGTCTAACTGCTGACTTACGGCATGTTGATGCTTGAGCAATTGCTTGCGGGCGGTATAGTACTGCTTGATTTTCAGGTGGTTCGCAGGGAGCGGTTGCCAAAGTTTGGTCTCCATGATACTACCATATTCATAGATGCTTTTGGCATCGGCCCGGTCAGTTTTGGCTCGTTTCAATTGCATCTGCGAAAAGCGTTTGATCACCAGGGGATTGACTACCGCTACGCTGATCTGCCGTTCATGTAAGAAGCAGGCCAGAGCATAGTAGTAGGGGCCGGAAGCTTCCATCACTACTCTTATGGCTGGGTAAGCCGCCAGGCGTTTGACCAGCTTTCGGAACCCCTTGGCATTATTGTCTAGTTTTAGAGTGACTGGGCTACCTTTCGGGCTAGTGAAGTAGACATCAAAGGTGGCTTTAGAAATGTCTATGCCGACTACGAATACCAAGTCGCCGGACGATTGATTAGTGTGCATTTTCTTATAATTTTGTCCTTATTGATTAATGGCAGCGTAGCTACTGGTAAGCTTTTATCCTCTTCATCTATACTGAAAACAGGTTCTAGGGCTACTTCCCGATGACCTAATGAATTGTCCGAATTGTGGATAAAAGAAGCAGAGGGGAATAACATTCCGGGGAGTCTTCAAGACTAATGACGATAAGGGTCCTTGTTCCTCTGCTTTTTACCGGTAGCAACGTCTTGCTTATCCGGTAAACCAAATAATCTTTGGTGAACTTTCCAAATATTCCCGCACTGCAAACTTAGTATGACGTTCAAGGCTTAGCACTACATTTGCTGTCGCTCCTCCCCTTCTTTCCGAACCTTCCAACCCCGAACCTAGAACCTCTAAACCCAGAACCTATATAAAGAGGAGCAGGCTCAGCGCCATGATCACCATGCCTGAGATCAGTCCGTAGATGGCGTAGTGGTGTTTGCCGTAGGCGTGGGCGGCGGGTAGCAGTTGGTCTAGCGAGATGAAGACCATGATCCCGGCGATGCCCGCGAAAAAGTACCCAAAGGCCGCTTCGGTGATGACGGGAAGTAGTAGCCAGAAGCCCACCGCCGCCCCAATCGGCTCGGCCAATCCTGACAAAAACGAGTAGAAGAAGGCTTTCCGGCGACTGCCGGTGGCGTAATAAATGGGCACCGATACGGCAATTCCTTCGGGAATGTTGTGGATGGCAATGGCCACCGCAATCGGAATCCCCAGTGAAACATCCTTGAGCGCACTAAGAAACGTGGCAATGCCTTCGGGAAAATTATGAATGCCCAGCGCCAGCGCCGTGAATAGCCCCACCCGCAGCAGGTGCGCATCCTTTAGTTCTTTCAACTTTTCCTGCAACTTATCCTCCTCATCCGGGAACTCGTGGGGATTCTCGTAGTTGGGAACGAACTTATCGATGATGGCAATCAGCAGAATCCCCCCGAAGAACGACAGCACGCAGTACCAGTTGCCGCGCGTCACCCCGTAGCTCTCTACCAACGACGCCAGGGCCAACGGAAATAGCTCCACAAAAGAAACGTAAATCATCACCCCCGCCGACAGGCCCATCGACACGGACAAAAAACGGGTACTCTGCTCTTTCACGAAGAAAGCCAAGGCACTGCCGATGCCCGTTGATAGGCCCGCAAAAAGCGTGAGCCCAAAAGCAGCCCAAATGTTAGCTTGATCAAATTCCATAAGTAGACAAAGGTAACAAACATAATCCATTTGTCTACTCCCTAGTTTTATTCTAACGTCCTGCCGGAATGGCGGTCGGGAGCCGACTACCGTTCAGCCTACTTTTAGGGACTACCCCACGCGAACTTCCCCGACACCCGTAGGGTCACTCGACAGAGGACCCTACGCCGGGCGAAGCCAATTTCGTCACTATCTACGTAAGGCTTGTTCACCAATGCGCTACCACTTCGGCAGAAGCACCCCCCGTACAACGCTTGTGCGGCCAAAGGCACCCGCGTACCATCGAGCGACTTTCCGCGTAGCATCGCATGGTGCTCCCTTCGCATCTTTGCTACCGTGGGTACGAAAATCAAATCTTAAACCAATTAAACAAGTAAAACATTATGAGTATTCTAATTAACATCATTCAGAAATTGAATCCGCAGAAGCGGAATCAGCCCGGAAAGTTCTACGCCGTTGCCCAGAGTCGCGGGGAGGTAAACTTCCGCGACATGGCCAAAGAGATCGCCGAGATCACCACCGTGAGCGTGCCCGATGCGGTGGCCGTGCTCGAGTCGCTGGTGATGATTATCCCGCGCCACATTGAAAAGGGCGAGATCGTCCGCCTGGGCGAATTGGGCTCCCTGCGCATCACCGTCAACAGCGAGGCAAGCGACACCGCCGAGGAGGTGAACGCCAGCAAGATCAAAAAGGCCAACTACCGCTTCGCCCCCGGTGCCGAGCTGCAACAGACGCTCAAGGTCCTTAAGTACAGCAAGGCTAAGAAAGAAGAAGCTTCCGCCGTACCGGCAGCCGAGTAACCGGCGCTTCCCTCATTTTCATCGTACCCAACGCCTGGCCGACCGGAATATCCGGTCGGTTTTTTTGGCTCCAGCCCTCAAAAAGCCCCGTTTTGGGCCCAAAAACGCAGCGGAGAACTTATTTTTTTCTCCGCAGAAGTCGGAGAAGTGCACCTGAGAAGTTCAAAAGTCCACCGCAGCAATCCAAAAAGTTGTTCCAAGTGATGAAATGGTTTTTTCCCGGTGATTTTTCATTAGTTCTTATATGATCACCGTTCACTGCCGTGGCCTTCCCATGATGCTCATCCGCAAGTAGTCTTTTTCCACCGAAGCAATACCTCTCCGGCAAGTAGCAAGGTCCTTCCTGGATGACAGCTAAATTAAATATGTCATTCAGCAGGAACCTTGCTACGAAGTGGATTAATAGAACTGTTTGGGGGGGAAGATACCCCCTTCTATTGTGTCCCCGGTTAAGTGCTCTTTGCTGCCCGCCCGGAGGTCCCGTTCCGTTGACCTCCGGGGTGCCCGGATAGCGTCACCGTTTAGAACGTTATTCCGGAATTTTTCGCAACGAAGTGTAGAAAAATATCCGGAATCTCCTTCTTCGTGGCAGGGGATTCCTGATAATTTGCTTCGCTATGCTGCACAAGTTTCCGGTATGAAGCTATATTAACCCTCGCTTGACTTCCTCCGTCCGATCCATTATTTTGGGTGAACGAAACGTACGACGACGCTATTCATCTCTAACCACCCCCAAACTTCCTTCTTTATGATTCGCAACTACCTCACCACCGCCTACCGAAACCTGCGCCGCCACGCGCTGCTTTCAGCCATCAGCATCCTGGGCCTGTCCGTGGCCGTGGCCGCCAGCGTGCTCATCCTGGAGTACGCCCACCACGAGCTCACCTACGACACCTTCCAGGCGGAGCACGAACGCATCTACCGCGTGCAGACCGACACCTACCAGCAGGGCGAACTTACCCAGCAGAGTGCCTACACCGTGCCCGCGCTAGCCCCGGCGGTGGCCAGCACCATCCCTGGCGTGGCCGACTACTTCCGGCTCACCTCCTGGGCCGAAAACTACACCCTGTTGCTCAACGACTCCACCCCCCAGGCCCGTTCGTTTCGCGAATCGGCCGCCATCTTTGCCGACCCGGCCTTCGTGCGTTACTTTGATCTGCGCCTGCGGGAGACCCCCGTGGCCGCGGTGCTGGATGCCCCCAACCAGCTCCTTATCTCTGAGTCCACCGCCCGCCGTTACTACGGCCCCGACTGGCAACGCACCCTTCGCGCGGGTCAGGAAACGGTGCTGGTCTATACGTCTAACCGCGATCAGACCACCAACTTCGTCATCCAGGGGGTGTACGAAGACCTGCCTTCCGCGTCGCATTTGGCCTACGACCTGATCTTTTCGCATACTTCCTTACCCAACTTTTTGCCTGCTGAGATACCCGAGGCCGACCGCCGGGCAATGTTCAAAACCTCCTGGGGGCCGAGTGCCTGGTATACCTACCTGGTGCTCGACCCATCCACTTCGCCCAAGCGGGTGGCCGGGCAGATCACCGATCTAGTGGCCGCCCGCAACCCGGACGCCGAAACTAAAGAACAATTTCAGCTGCAAGCGCTATCGAGCATCCACCTGCACTCTAACCTGATGAACGAAGCCTCGGCCAACGGTAGCGCCACCTGGGTCTACGTGCTGCTGGCGGTGGCCGGGCTGGTGCTGCTCACGGCGGGCATCAACTACCTGAACCTGGCGGCGGCCCAGGCCCTACAGCGCACCAAAGAAATCAACGTCAGAAAAATCATCGGCGCCCGGCGGGGGCAGGTGTCGGCCCAGTTTCTAACGGAAGCCCTGCTCACCAACGGGCTGGCCGTTGCCGGGGCGGTGGCACTGGTGTACTGGGCAAGACCCTACTGGCAGGAGGTGATGAACGTGCCCTTCGGGGCGTCGCCCTTCTACGCGTGGGGGGTGGTGATTCCATTGCTGCTGCTCATCGTGCTGCTGGTGGGCTGGTACGCCCCGCGCGTGCACCGGGCACCAACGCTCAGCGGGTCCCGCGCGCCGTTGCTCACCGCGGTGCGATCTGGCTCCGGGATGAACCGCGGGCTGATGGTGCTGCAGTTGGCCATTTGTCTGTTTCTGGTGTCGGCCACGCTGGCCGTCTACCAGCAAGTTCGCTACATGCAGCAGCAGGACCTGGGTATCCGCGTAGGGGGGATGCTGGTGGTTGAGGGCCCCAACGTGCTGGATCAGGAGGTGTCGTTCGAGCAGACCGTGGAGCGCTGGCGCAACGCCCTGGGCGAGGTGGAGGCCGTTGCCGGGGTGTCGGCGGCCAGTTACCTGCCGGGCGACCCCTCGGGACTCACCCGCACGATGCATCGCCGGGGGGCGGGCGAAGAACGTTCCGTAGAACTTCGGGAGGTGCTGGTGGAGCCGCAGTACCTGCCCACCCTGGAAGCAGAGTTTGTGGTGGGCAGCAACTTCTCGACCACCGCCGAGGGCAATCGGCAGCGGGTGATTCTGAACGAGGCAGCGGTGCGGGCGCTGGGCTTCGCCACGGCGGCGGAGGCGCTGGGCACCCGGCTGGGTATGTACGGCTTCCAGGGAGTGTCGGAGTACGAGATCATCGGCGTGGTGAAGAACTACCACCAGACTTCGTTGCAAACGGCCTACCAGCCCATCGCCTTCTTCGCCGAAATCTACAGCGGCGACTACCTGGTTTCTCTGGCTCCTATGGCCGATGTGGGCGATGTGTTAGCAGAAGTGGAGCAACGCTGGGCCAGTAGCTTTCCGGGTAACCCGTTTCAGTACTACTTTCTGAACGACCATTTTGCCCAACAGTACCAGCGCGACGAGCGGTTCGGCACGGTGCTGCGCGGCTTCTCCCTGATGGCCCTGCTGCTGGCCTGCCTGGGCTTGCTCGGGCTCACCCGCTACGCGGTGGGGCGGCGCACCAAGGAAATCGGCATTCGCAAGGTGCTGGGGGCCTCGGTGCCGCAGGTGGTGTTGTTGCTGTCGCGCGATGCGGTGCGGCGGTTGCTGCTGGCGAGCGTGATTGCGTTGCCGCTGGCCTACGGGGCGGTGCAGCAGTGGCTCAACCAGTACGCCTTCAGAATTGACGTGCTCGGCTGGTGGTGGTTGCTGCCGGTGGGCGGGGTGTTTGCGCTAGTGGTGCTCACCGTGGGGCTGCAAACCGGGCGGGCCGCCCGCGCCAACCCGGTAGATTCGCTGCGCTACGAGTAGGGGAGTGAAGAAAGGGGCGGGCGACGATGCGCACCTAATGGTTGACCAGGGATAAGTTTCTCCCGCAGCGACCAAGTCCCGCCCGAATACGGTATTGGCCGATGCTGCGGTTTGGAAGGCGTAATCCCTATCGCCAGTAGTAGGCTTGTAGGCGGATTTCGGGCTGCCAGAAGGGGTAGCGTTCGGTTACGTCGTCGTCGGTATACATATTTCGCCCGTTGTATAGTCCCCACCAGATGGGGGCGATGCCCAGATCTAAGCTGAGCCCCCAGTGTTTTCTCATCTCCAGGGCGATGCCCAGCCCCAGGGTGGTGGACAAGCGTTGGTAGTGGCTACCGAAGGAAGTATACTGCTCGTCCACGTACGATACGCGCTGCTGACAGTAGAAGGGCGTCACTTTTTGGGCTTTTGTCTTAAAAAAGTACTGCTGCTCTACCGACAGGCTGGTGTGGCGGACGGCATTGATGCCGTACCACGGTCGCATGAGAAAGTCGTTGAACGGGCGGATGTAGCCAAAGTTCACCCCGATGCGTCCGCTAGGATACAGTTGGTAGCGGGCCAGTAGGTGCCAGGCCTCGATCTCACTCTTGCCCACGCCCGCACTGAAGCGGTGCTTGGGTTGGGCCGATGCGGGCAGGAAGAGTAGGGCCAGCAGCCCGGTGATGAGTGCAGTTTTCATGGGAAGGGTGGTGAGTTGTCGGGTGAAAATGTAATGATTTCTGGGACGTTATTCCGGCCGTTGCGTAGCGCAGCGCCGGAATCTCCTGCTTCGAGGGGAGGATGTTCCGGGGATTTTCTGGAACGTACGAGTCGGAAAATTCCGGAATGATGACTTCAATTGATCCCCAATGCTGGCGCCGGGCTCCCGCCCGGTGCCTAATTACCAGTGGGTTTCTAACCCAACGGGGCAAACAGCGTCCGCGGGTGTAGCGGGTTTCATCCCCATCACCATCGTCTGGGGATCGATCCGTGGGCGATGGTGATGGTGGGGGCCTACTCATTTTCACCGCTCTTTTTCCAAAAAGTCACCCTTACGATAAAATAATACATCCGTACTATTGGGGTAATTTGCGTTTTTCTTGCCAAAAGGCCAATGCGTAGGTTTGGTCATGGAAAAACTAGAACTCAACTCACGCGCGCCGCACTTCAGCCTCAACGATGTGTTCGATCGAACCATTGATCTGGAGGCCTACCGCGGCCGGAAGGTGCTGGTGGCCTTCTTCCGCCACGCCGGCTGTCCGTTTTGTAACCTGCGGGTGCACCACCTGCTCAAGGTGCACGAAGAACTAAAGGCGCAGGGCCTGGAGATGGTCTTCTTCTTCGAGTCGAAGAAAGAAGTCCTGTTGCGCAGCATGTTCCACAAGGAGATCTCGCCCATTCCACTCATTGCTGATCCCGACAAGGTGCAATACGCGGCCTACGGACTGGAAGAATCGGGCCGCAAAGCAGCGGTGGGCCACGTAGTCTCGTTCGTGGGCACAGCCATTCAGGCCAAGCTAAAGGGCTTGCCCATGCACACGATGGCCGACGGCGAGTCGATTAAGACCATGCCCGCCGAGTTTCTGCTCGATGAGCAGGGCATCATTCGGGAGTTACACTACTCGCAGCAGCTCACCGACCGCCTCAAAATGGACCTGTTGCACGCGTTTGCGCAGCGGGACCCCGCGACGGTCTAGGGGACTGGTTCGGTAAAGGGCGGAGACTGGTCATTGGGTTCTGGCTACTGGTCATTAGTAGCTGGATGCTGGTCACTAGTTACTGGTTGCTAGTTTCTAGCAATTAGCGAGTAGCATTGGGTAGGGGATAGTTGAGCAACGGTTGGCTTTAGCAGAAGTCTCCTGAGCTTTACCATCCGTTGCCCGGTATCCCACTTCCTGCAACCCGCTCCTCGCTCCCCCGCCGCCCGCATCCAGAAGCTAGCGTCACGCATCCGGCATTCAGGAGCTAGTATCCAATCACCCAATCCCCAACCCCCAAAACCCTCACCCACCCCGCAAATCATCTAATATCCACTAAACAACTTCAATCATGGCTAAGAAGAAAAAGAAGAAAGTGAACCCTAAGCAGCAGCAAGCCGAGCACCGCAAAGTCTACTTGCGCAAGACCAACGAACTGGCCGCCCGGCTTGGGGTAGACAATTTCATCGCATCACTGTCATCCGATCAGCGCTATAACCTCTACGAGCTACGCATCCGGGGCATCACCGTGCGTTCAGAATCACCGGCGATCACCCCCAAGGTGATGAGCGAGATCAAGCGGTTGCAGGCGGAGTTGTTTCGGGCGTATCAAGTTGATCTGACCGAAGACGGCCCTAAGGTACTCACCTACGAATTCCTGACCAGCGTGATAACGCTATACTACTTCCTGGACACGGAAGGCGGCCTTAAGAATGACGAAGCGCTTCGGAGCCAGTTTGCCGAGTTTGCGGACTGGGTGGCCAGTGAGGACGGCCCCTTTCAGCGGCTCCACGACTTGCTGTGGTACATCCCGCTCAACTGGTGCGAACTCACTCACCGCCTCTACTGGATTTCTCACAATTTTGAGATGAACGGTTGCCATGTGTCTAACGATTTGCGGCTTGATACGGTGCAGCCGGAGCAGCGCCGCGTGCGGCTCGAACGATCGCACCCGCACCGTGTACCGGGTGGGGTGGGCGCTGCCGAGCGCTGGTCCCCAGTGGGTGAGTCTGAGCGCATCCCTGTTCGACGACCCCGCCGCCCAGGGGCTGGACGAACTTCCGGTGTTCGTGCAGTCGCACGCCCTGCATCGCCTGGAGGAACGTCTGGATTGCACCCCCCGCAACCAGCAGCAACTTCACCTCTACGTATCGCTACAGGAGCCGGAGGTGGTGAAGGGACCGACCGGAAAGTGGCTGATTCGGTTCTACTTTAATAGTTTTCACCTGGGCTATTTTCTGGCGGACATTGTGGATGGCATCCTGCTGCTTCGCACCTTTCTGTTCATCACCATGGACAGCACTCCCGAAGGCTACGCCCTTCAGCAGGCACTGGGCCTGGCGGCGGTGGACAAAAAATACCTCAGCATTGACCGGCTTAGCACCTTTTTTATCTCGGACATACGGGAGCACCCCGACCTGAAGGAGCACTTTGTGCAGGCGGGTTGCAACGATCTGTTCCGGTTTAACACCGAGCAAGTGCTTCCCGAAAACCGCATCGAGCTAGGCGATCGCCTTCGCAATTACCTGGACACCGGAGTGCGGCGAGAGCTTCCCGCCCTAGCGATGCACGACGAGGTGCTTCAGGAAGCAGTGGCCTGATGGTGCCGTTGGTTGGTGAGTTTCGTTGTTGACGCAGCTAAAGTCTCGAGCGCCTAACAAGAAATGATGAATACAGAAGGAGAAAAATATCTCACCCACCACTTCATCATTCGGAGTTCTTTATTCCTTGCTCAATGTTTCTAGCCAATGGGCGGTTATCCGCTCAGCAGGTTGCTCTCCCAGCAGGGGGCGAAAGGAATGGGCTGCCCTGAGTAACTGTTTTGTTGTTCAGTCGGCAGGGAGATGGTGTTCTGGAGAATATTTCGGATTTTAGGGGGTCGTTTTGTGACGTGGCCCCCGGGCGGGCGTCACAAGAACGAGTCCGGAGCAATTCAGGCTACCTGTCATCCGGAACAATTCACCCTATCTTTTCTCACCTAACCAACTATCACATGAAACTACGGACATTTATCGTAACCGCCGGGCTGCTGGCTGCTTCTTTAGGAAGTGCCTACGCCCAGAGTCAACCCACCGCCAAAGAAGTATTTGCCCCACTGGACCAAAAGATTGCCGAGGCCAAGGGGCAGTACGTTGACTTTTATTCACCCAAGTTTTTCTCCGAAGGCATGCAGGACTACCAGGCGGCCGTGCGGGTCTACCGCGACAAAGGAGCCGGGGCAGATCTGCAGAAGGCCATGGAGAAAACCACCCAGCAGACTGGATAAGGCGATGGATCAAACCAAGATTGCGCAGGCCACCTTCCCCGATGCCTGGAACGCGCGCCTCAACGCGATGGAAGCACAAGCAGCCAAGTATCAGCCCGAGGGTTGGCAAGATGCCGAGGAAGCGTTTAACGAAGCCGCCCGCCAACTGGAGCGCGGCAAGCTGGACAACGCCCGCGACGACGGCAAGGAAGCCGAAGAACTGTACCGCAAGTCGGAGCTCAACGCCATCAAGAACAACTACCTGGTAAACGCCCGAAAGCTCATTGAGCAGGCCGACGACCAGAAGGCCGACCGGGAGGCCCCCCAGACTTTCAAGCGGGCGCAGGATTTACTGGCTCAGGCCGAAAAAGACCTTAATGAGAACCGCTACGACTTCAACGCCGCGCGGCTGATGGCCCAGCAGGCCGAGTACGAAGCCAAGCACGCCATGTACTTGGCCCAGAAAGTGAAAAGTCTGGAGAAAAGCGACGTTTCGCTGGAAGAAATGCTGCTGGCCGGAGAGGCCTCCGTCACCAATATCGCCTCGGCGGCCGACATGGTGGCTAAGTATGACCAGGGCATGGAACCACCCGTTACCGCGCTGGTTAACCATATCAAAACCTACCAGGACAGCGCCACGTACCTGGCCAATGCCTACGCCAGCGCCGAAAAACAGCATCGCCGACCTGGAAACCCTTAACGAAGAGCAACGCAAAATGGCCGAACTGCTGATGAAGGAAAAGTCGGCGGCCATGGAAGAGCAGATCGCGGCGGCCGCCAAGAAGCAGGAAGAACTAGCCCTGAAATTGGCCTGGCAAGACGAGGTGAAGCGCAAGTTCGACCAAACCTACGAGATCTTTAGTGAGGACCAGGCCCAGGTGTTTCGGCAGGGCAACAACGTGATTATCCGGCTCTACGGCCTCAGCTTCCCCGTGGGCAAAGCCGAGATTGATCCCAAGTATTACCCCCTGCTGGGCAGTGTGCAGGACGCAATCAACCTGTTTGACAACGCCAAGGTGATCATCGAAGGCCACACCGACGCGCAGGGCGGCGACAAGATCAACCAGGAATTATCGGAGAAGCGAGCAACGGCCGTGCGGGAGTATATGCTGGCCGCTACCGACCTGGGGGAAAGCGCCATCACCGCCACGGGCTACGGGGAAAGTCGCCCGGTAGCCAACAACGAAACCACCGAGGGGCGCGCTAAAAACCGCCGTATCAACGTGGTGATCGAGCCTCAGTTCGACGCCGAAGTGCAGGTGCGGCGCTAATAGACGCGAAGCCCGATTAGTCTTTGCTCCCAGCATTTTCCCGGGGCAGGTTTATCGTTGTTAACACGCCTTCGTGCTAATAATAGAAGAGGGGGGAGGTAAGGTAAGGTCTGTCATATCTACCAGGCCGGGTACCGCTCCAGCATGGAAATACTTGGTGGGTATCAGACTATCAAATAAGTGTTACTCAGGTAGACCACTAGTTATTGATTGTATTGAGATTGATTAGAAAGTGCACTGACAAGTGGAAGCGCCAGAACAAGGTCAAGAAGTAGTGAAGGGTGCAGCGTTAGTATAAAAAGGGGTTAGGTACGATAGCATTAAAAAAAGGCCGGTATTTCTACCGACCTTTGGGAATAGGAAAGAAGCGACAGACTAAACGGTCTGTCGCAGCTCATTAAGAACTAATACCCCGGGTTGTTGCCCGACTGGTTAAGCACCTGATTCGTCTCGATTTCACCTTGCGGAATAGGGTAAAGCAAATGCTTTGGCACCTCAAAGTCGAAGCTTGCCGGATCATAAGGATAGCTAAACTCTACTACGCCCCACGAACCTAGATCCAGATGACCCGCCGCGTGCCAGCGCCGCAGGTCGGTCCAGCGAATGCCCATTTCACCGGCCAGTTCGCGGAAACGTTCGTCGAAGATGTCTTCTAACGTAACGGCGCTCAGGTTAGCGGGTACGGGGGCTTCGGTACCATCGGGCGTAGAGAAGCGGGACCGGGTACGGATGTCGTTGACTTGCTCCAGGGCCGCGGCGGCATTGCCGGTGAGGAAGTAAGCTTCGGCCGCTAGCAGCTTCACGTCGGCGTAGCGCAGGATGCGGGGGTTGTTGGTAGAAGTGGCTCCAAAGCCAGTGATAAAGTTGCGGTCGGGCAGCACGTACTTCACGAACCAGAAACCGTTAGCGGGTGCCTGACCCAGAAAGTAGTTGGTAAGCACGCTATCCGGATCAGGAGTAGCCGTAAAGGTTTCCTCCTGGCGAGGATCGCCGGGCTCAAAGGCCGCGATCAACTTGGTGGTCGGACTCACCAGGGCTCCGGCCGAACCAGATGACCAGTGGCGGGTGCTGTAGTTGTAGTAAGCCGACATTTGCCCTACGCCGCCGCCGAAGTCGTTGGCCAGGAACGGGTTCTCCTGCGTCGTGTTCTCGCTGGCCTGATACTCAAAGAGGGACTCTACATTATTCTCAAAGTTAATGTCGAAGTTTTGCCCGAAGCTGGGGGCTAACTCGCGAGTCGTAATGTTCTCAAAGGCAGCAATAGCGCGTTGGTAGTCTTCGGCATTGTTATTATCGTAACTGCCGCGCAGCATGTACGCCTTTACCAGCATTCCGTAGGCAGCATCCTGCGTAATACGACCAAGTTGGTCGGTAGGCCAAGCCTCCGGCAAACCGGGAGCCGCCGCTTCCAAATCGGTAATCGCTTGATCGAGCAGTTCAAACCCGGTAGAGGGTGGCTTGATCGCATCTTCCAGGCTATTAATCCGCTCGGAGATCAGGGGGGCTTTGCGCCACCAGTCCCACAGCCACACATTGGCCCACGAACGCAAGAAGAGTACCTCGCCCCGATTGGAGTCTAACAAACCAGGATCATCGTAAACCGCTTGCACACTCGGGTTATCAAGCTGCTCGAGTACGAAGTTGGACCGAGCAATGATTTCGTAAAGCACGCCCCACACCCCGGCCACTCGGTTATTAGTGCTGTTAAGGGTTTCAAAGGCGTCAAAGGGTACCCCCGCTACTTCAGCCGTAAGATCGTCGGCGGGCAACAACCAAGAGATAGGTTTGGTGCTACCTCCCGCGAAACTACCGCCGTATATTTCAACCACTTTGCCGTAGACGGCTCCAACCGCTTGCTGTATACGCCCCTCGCTGTCGAAGTAGGCTTGTTCGAACTCACGGGTAGGTTCTACATTTTCCAGAGCATCCTCGCACGATCCGGCAAAGAATAGCAGGACAATTAGTAAGGGAAATTTATAATAAGATTTCATCTAATAGTATTTAATGGATACGAAAGATTCATTATCAGTACTTAAAACGTGATGTTCAGTCCGGTAAATAGGGTGATCGGAGTAGGGCTGTCAGCGCTTTCCGGGTCCAGTCCGGTAAACTGAGTTGCCGTAAAGAAGTTTGACCCCCCGATAAATATACGAGCTCTTCCCAAACCTATACGATCGGGGTTAGGTAAACTATAACTCAGTTCGGCGTAGTTGAGGCGAAGGTAAGCGCCACTCTCAATGAAGCGTGATGAGAAGCGATTACTCTGGGCCGGGTCATTGGCGATAATCCGGGGAATGGTGGTGTTGCGATTGTTAGGTGTCCACGCGTTAAGCACATCTACCAAGCGGTTGTCACCGTAGAATCCCGTACTAATCAGCTCTTCTCGCTCCTGATTAAACCGATCAACATCACCCACGCCCGTAAACTGGAGGTTAAGACTGAATCCTTTTAGGCTAGCCCCCAGGTTGAAGCCGTAGAAGTAACCCGGTAGTGTTTTTCCTAAAAAGGTATTATCAAAGCTATTGATCACCCCGTCCGGTACATTAGAAATAAACTCTCCCTCTTCGGTGGGTGGTCCGGCAACGTCTACGAAATACAGGTCACCCGGGGCAATATCGGCCTCACGGTAGCTCTCATCCTTGGTGTTTGCCAAGAAGTCGTTCACTTCTTCTTCACTGGTAAAGATGCCGCCCAATTTTTGCCCTCGAATAAAGTTGATGGGTTGTCCTTCTTCAAGTGTCAGGCCGCCACCGTATACCGGCACTCCTCCTTGTAGACTGGTTACTTCGTTATTAACCGTAGTGATATTAGCTCCCACGTCGATGCCCACCGGCCCCACGGTGAAGCGGTAGTTAGCGGCTAGTTCAATACCTTTATTCACTACCTCACCAATGTTGCCACTGGGTTGCACCGATACGCCTACCGAGGCGGGTAGCGGCACGGTTTGCAAAATATCAGAAGTACGCTTGTGGTAGTAGTCGAACGACACCCCCAAATTGTTGCCGAACAAGTAGGCATCGAAGCCCACGTTGGTGGTGGTAGTACGCTCCCACTGTAAATTAGGATTGGGAATAGTAAATACGGCTGCCCCGGTGTTCACGTTGCTAACACCCTGACCGTCTGACGGCCCGAAGCTATAGGTCGGCTTTTCTTCTACCGGTGATAGGTAGGCGAGTTGGGCTACGTCGTAGTTACCTAGCTGGCCCCAACCGCCGCGAAACTTTAGGTCATTCAGCCAGCCGTTCGTTCCACTCATAAAGGGTTCGTTGGTGATGCGGTAGGCCACTGAGAAAGCAGGAAATATACCAAAGCGATTTTCCGGAGCAAAACGGGTGCTGCCGTCGCGGCGCACCGTAGCGTTCACGTAGTAGGTATTATCATAGTCATAACCTACCCGGACAAATTGCCCTACCAGCGCCTCGCGAACAATAGGTTCCGATTCAATCGTGGTAAACTCGCTATTGGTAGCAGGGAAAAAGCGCAGGTCAGGATCCGAACTGGAAGTTTGCTCACTTTCTGCGCCAAAGTACTCTCCCTCCCAGCGTTGATCCTGTACGGTAACCAGCACATCGAAGCTATGCTTATCTAAGGACGTCTGATAGTTCAGCGACACCTCGCGCATGGTGTTGAATGAGGTAGCCTGCCGTTGGTTATAACGTCCTTGCGAAATTCCGTTACCAAAGATGCTCGGATCTTCACCGGTAGTACTGTATACGTTGGCGTCATAGTCTTGCCACGAGTACCGGTTGTTGGTGGAGCGATCCAGATAGTACCGTCCCGTTAACGTTAGTCCCTCCAGAGGTTCGATGGTTAGGTAGGCGTTACCCAAACCGCGTACCGTTTGGTAGCGCCTCTGGTTAAACGCATTCTGGGCCACCGGATTGGGATTGGTGCCAGCACCCCACAGCGGAGAATCATCCCAACTGCCGTTGGGAGTTAGCCCCACAATCACGGGGGCATACCCTCCGGGACCATCACCAAAGATAGGCTGCCAGGGGTTGGTGGTAGCTGCGGTACGTATCTGAGTGTTGGTACTAAACTGTTCCGCCTGGCCATCTACGGTAGCGATTCGTCCGTTTACCCCAGCGCGCAGCCAGTCGGTAACATCGAAGTTCACGTTCACCGAGCCGCTAATGCGGTCCAGCGTATTGCCGATGGCTACCCCGTCGTTAGAGGCGTAGTTGAAGGCCACTTTATAGTCGGCATCTTCTGAACCGCCCGATACGATCGCTGAGTAGTCCTGGAAGTACGCCTCGTTATTGGTCACCGCATCCTGCCAGTCGTAGGTCGGGCCGTCGCCTAAATAGCCCGCGCTGTCGGGAAAGATCAGGGGAGCATGAAGCGGAGGAAGGTTAAATTCGGGGTCCGACTGGTTCACGCGGCGTTGGTACTCCGCAAACTGCTCAGTGTTAAGCACGTCGTAGCGTTGGTTTTGGCGTCGAATACCAGCCCGAGCTGATATTCCAACCTGTACCCCCGAATTACGCTTTCCCGATTTGGTAGTAATCAAGATTACCCCGTTACCCGCGGCCACCCCGTAAATAGCGGCAGCGGCGGCATCCTTAAGCACCGAGATAGACGCGATGTCGTTCGGATCGATCAGCGTCATAATGTTAAGCGGCCCGCGTACGTCGTCGATGCGGGCGTTATCGAGGCTGGCCGTACCGGCGGTCGGTTCCCGAATGGGTACCCCGTTCGATCACGTACAATGGGGCAGCTGCTCGCCACGTATTCTGGCCGCGGATGCGGATGGTAGGTCGCGTGAAGGGGTCACCGTTGTTACCCGATACCTGTACCCCCGTCATCCGACCCTGCATAGCCAGCTCGGGCGACAGCGACACGGTTTGCGTCACCTGCTCAGACTCTATGCTAGAGATAGCCGTGGTAAGGTCGCGCTTGGCCTTGGTGCCGTAGCCTACCACCACCACTTCGTTGAGCGAGGCAACATCAGGCATCAGGACAATGTCAATCGAAGTACGGCCGTTAATGGTAATCTCTTCCGATACGAAGCCGATGGATGAAAACACCAGGGTGGTCACGTCGTCGGCGACGGTGAGGCGATACTGTCCGTCAACGTCGGTCACCGTACCGGTGGTGGTGCCCTTGGCC
This sequence comes from uncultured Cytophagales bacterium, assembly GCA_963833215.1. GTDB lineage: Bacteria > Bacteroidota > Bacteroidia > Cytophagales > Cyclobacteriaceae > Tunicatimonas. Next base: position 101,153 of record CAWHXE010000008.1, read on the forward strand.
AGCACGTTCACTCCCGGGAGTGGTTCACTATTTTCACCGTCGGTGATGCGCCCCGAGATGGTTATTTCTAAGGGAGCTTGATTGAGTGGGGGTACGAAACGATCAATTGATGCTGGTCCGGAAAAAGATCCCGCTGCCGCTTCGGTTACTCGATAGGCTTCTACTTCTCGGACGGGAGCGCTTCGCACCGGATGCTTTTGCTCCGGAAAAATATAATAAAACCGCTCTTCGACTTCGGTATACATTAGTCCCAACGGGCGCAGCAGTTGCTCCAGTTCGGTTTTTAGATCGTTTGTCGTCCGGGAATCGTACGAGATGGATGGCTGATCCACCGTGGTGGTGGCGTAGCTAAAGTGGATATCGTACTTGGTTTCCAGGCGGCGGAGCAACTGCTCGAGCGATTGTTCTTGCGCCGGGAGTGGGGTGGCCGGCGGCTGGGCCAGCGCCAGCGACTGACCGGATACGCTGACCGACCAGCCGATGACCAGCAGCAGGACTCCAACAAAGCGAGAGGAGAGTATCATAGCATTCATAAGCGAAAGGGTAGGATGAAACAAAAAAAACAAAGGGAGTGGCAGCGCCAAAGGGCTGCTGCGGGGGTTAGGGTTTTTTTTCATGAACAGTGACGGTTTTGGAAATTCGTTGAATAGTGTAGCTTGACGACAGCATCGTGAAAAACACCTCAATGCGATCGGCGGGCAGGGTGGCGGTGAAGCGCTGCTGCGCAATGTCGGGAGAGCCAAACCGAAGGGTGATTCCGTATCGATCGTTTAGCGTGCGTCCGATGTCTTGTAAAGACTGGTCTTTAAAAACCAACAGGTTCTCTTTCCAGGCGGTATGTAGTTGCGTTTCGGTGGCTCGTTGGGTCAAGCGCTGGGTTTGGGGTGAGTAGACGACCAGGTCGCCCGGTTGCATTACCGCATCGGCCCGGTCGGCACCATTCCGAAACAGTTTCACCTTCCCGGAAGTGAGCACCACCTGCGTGGCTTGTTCTCGCTGGTTCACATTGAAGGTCGTTCCCACCACTTCGATGGCTAGCCCGTCGGTATGCACCACGAAGCGTTGGTTACCGGGATTATCGGTTTTCTTTACCGAAAAGTAGGCCTCTCCCCGTAGCCAAATTTCCCGCGGGCGTTCTTCGGGCCAGGGTTTCGGATAGTGAAGACGCGAGTTGGCGTTCAGAATAACCGTAGAGCCGTCCGGAAGGTCGATTTGCTGCGTCTCGCCGTAGCCGGTGGCGTAGCGCACGGTGGTTAGGGCTTCGTAGAGGGGACGATAGGTCAGGGTTCCTATCAGCAAAAGCACAACAGCGGCCGCCGATAGTTGCCACCGTCGGCGTTGACTTTGCCGCAGGCGCCTTTGGAGTTGCTCGGATGCCAACTGTACTTCGCCGGGCGGCAGTTGGCGCGACCGAAAACCAAATCGTCCGGGATGCGCAGTCCCCTCGCCGAACACCTCATCGGATAAGGAGGGGCGGGAAGGTTGGTCGGAACGAGGTTTAGAATCCATAGAAAGCCAGATGACGATTGAAGAAGCGCCCGTAGCGCCCTTACCCTATCAGACCAGCCTGATGGCGGCATATACTCAGTAGGACTAAAAAAAAATAAAATTGACGGTGAAGCCCCTGAATTTAGGATCACCTGACGGCAAATTACGTCGCCACCGCTTCCGAGGGCGTAGGAAGCGTCATTTTGCTGCGCAGCGTGGCAATAGCTCTGGTCAGCGTGTTCAGCACCGACTGGTAGTTAACCTGCAAGAGCTCCGCAATTTCGGAAGGCGTGAGTCCCGCCGTATAGCGCAAATAGATCAGTTCCCGCTGCCGGGCAGGAAGCTGGTTGAGCGACTTTGCAAGAAGTTGCCGGGTCATTAATGCTGTTTCTTCGTGCACGATAAGGTCCTCGGCTGAAAAAACGAATCGATCGGTATCGCTGATCTGAGCAAACCTTTTTTGCTGTTTCTCTTTCTCAAGCAAACGGTACAGGTGCCGACGAAAAGAACAGAGCAGGTAGTGCTTCACCGAGTGGACCGGACTCAACCGCCGTCGGTTCTTCCACAGGTGAAGAAAAAGCTCCTGAATGGCATTTTTAACCTGCTGATCGTCGGATATAATTTTTAGTCCGTAGAAGTATAATTGATTATAATAGGTATCATGCAGAACGGTGAACGACTGCTCGTTTCCCTGCTGAAAGGAGTGCCAGAGGTCGATTACCGGGCTCATCTGAACTGCTTGCTTGCCAAACATAGGTATAAAATAGAAAAGTGTTTGTTTTAGCGAAACGCAAAACCAGGGGGTGATAAGTCCGACACTTTACGTTTCGTATAAACCTAACCGCTGATTTTGAAAACAATGTAGAAAATAGCGCTTGTACGTACAAGCTATTTCTTATATATTTGTGCAACTACACCCCAACCTGTGCTAAAGTATCAAACCATCTATCATTCTCTCAAAGAGGGTATTCAGCGGGGCGATTTCGTGACGGGCGATCTGTTGCCCTCTGAGAACGAACTGTGCGAGCAGTACCAGATTACCCGAACCACCGCCCGCAAGGCGCTGGGTCAACTTCGGGAAGAAGGGTTTATCGAGCGCATTCACGGCAAGGGTAGCCAGGTGAAGGAGCGCCGCCAATCGCTGGGTTTGCTCAACGTGAAGGGGTTTTCCGAGGCCGTAGGACAGCAGGTGGGCACCCGCCTCCTGCAATCGCCCGGCCTACGCACCTGGAGCCCAGACATCGCCTTTCCCGTTAGCCCCTCCGAGCGCAGTTCCCCCTGTCTGCACTTCGAGCGACTTCGTAGTGTGGACGATGACCCGGTTATGTTAGAAAACAACTGGTTTGCCGATACGGCCCTGCCGAATTTCGCCCAGGATGCGTTCGTAGACGGTTCATTCTTCAAAACCCTGAGCCAGCGCTTCCTCATTGAAATCACCGGTTCGCAACAAGAGCTGCGGGCCGAGCTGGCCGACCACAAAATTGCCGAGCTCCTGCTGGTTGCCGCCCGACACCCCGTGCTGCGCATTTCAATAAAGTTCAGTACCAGCAATCCGTGCCTCAATATTTACAGCGAACTCTATTGCAACACTGCCCGGTATCCGATTGGCAACACTTATCACCTGTAACAATATGAACAATAGTTCAAAAGAACGACGTAATTTCCTGAAATCCACCACCTTAGGTGCTGCTGCTTTGTTAAGTGCTTCACCGTCTTTTGGAGGCAGTCAGCCTAATTCCAGACCGCATCAGAATGCGAACTGGTCAGCGGACGGGCTCTCCGGCCTGCTGTTCTCTCAGGTAGGCTACGAAGTCGGTTACCCCGTGCGCGTGGTGGTTCGATTGCCTCAAAAAAATGCTCTCCCGGCCGGGGCGGTATGCGAGCTAACAGCCGCTGATAACCAAGAAAAGACGCAGCAAACGCCCTGCACTTACTGGGGGGAAATCTGGAAGAGCCACTGGTGGGTAGCCGAATTTCCGGCTAACACCGAAGCGGGCGAATGGGAAGTGGCAATTCGGGACGGCAGCACCGTTTTGATGCAGGATTCAGGACTCAAAATTGGTCAGGATATCCTGTGGAACGAAACCATGCACCTAGCCTCGGTTGACATTTTGGAACGACGCCTGCACTTCACCAAGGTGGGCGCCGGTTGGCAGGATGCCGGTACGTTGTGGGTTGAGAGTCCGGCCCAGAGTGCCATGATTATTGCGCTGAACGAACTTCAGGAGCAGTGTGGCGAATATCTCGAGCCCGAATTTATCCAACGACTCCATCAACAACTCACCGTCGGCTGCGACTACCTGGTGATGACCCAGGCCAAGGCCGAAGAACTCGGCTTCCCCAAGGGGGCGATGTCGCACGATCTGCTGGGACACGAAAAGGACATCCTGCCCCACGATGCGGCCAAGGCCGTGGTGGCGCTGCTACAAACGGTGCAAACCCTGCCCGACACTTTCCAGGAAAAGAAAGGACCAGTACCGCGCCACCGCCCACCACGCCTACCAGTGGCTGACCACCCAGGCCCAACCCATGGGCGACTACGGATACAGTCGGTTTCAGCGCGGCTTAGCCGAAGATACGGCCATTCCGGCCGACGAGTGGCCTACCCGCGACCTACTCACCCTGTGCCAGGCAGCGCTCGAGATGGTGAAGCACGGCCGGGCCGAAGCCCAGGAAGAAGCGGTGCAGCGCGCCCGCCAAATCATGGACCGGCAGTTCCTGAAAGGAAAATTCGGTAAGTGGCTTCTACGGTCACTTCAAGGAATACGAAAGTATGTCGCACGCCGAACCCTCCTGGACGCACGGCATCATCGCCGGATCGGAGGGAAGTCAGTTCGGCACCGACATGGGTGGCATCTATCCCAACTACCTGATGCCGCTGCTGGAGATGCTGCGCCGCTGGCCCGACCACGCCGATGCTGCCCGCTGGAAGAACACGCTGCGGCAGTTCACCGATGGCTACCTGATTCCGGCCTGCGAAAAGAATCCGTTTTACCTGGTTCCGCAGGGGATTTTCAAGGAGGAAGGGCCAGTGTGGTTCTGCGGCACCTTCCACGGCACCAACACCATCTACGGCTATACCGCGGCCCTGGCGCTGGACTTGGCCGACCTGTTCAACGAACCCCGGCTGCGCCGCATCGCCTACGGCAACCTGCAGTGGGTGGCCGGACTCAACGGGGGCATCACCCGGGAAAATGTGGCCAAGGGCTGCGTGGTGTACAGCACTGATGTGCCAGAAAACCAGGCGCTGCCCGCCAGCATGATCTGCGGCGTAGGCAACCGCTGGGCGGGCACCTGGTTTCAGACGCGGGGCGTGATCTGCAACGGCTTCACCACCGGTGAGCAATTCAAATACGACGTGGCTCCGAAGCAAGAGAACGACGGCCCCTTTTCACTAACCGACGAAGACTGGATTCCCCACAGTGCCGCCTGGATCACCGGCCTCACCCGCTTGAAAAATTCATCGTAATATTCTCAATCCGTACAGACGCGATGCATCGCGTCTCCACCGCGGCTCCACAATTGAAAGATAAGATATCAAACCATAACCAACCAACCATGAGCAAAACAAGCGAACTCGCTAAAATGATTGATCACACCATTCTGCACCCTACGGCCACGGACCAGGATCTGAAGAAAGAGTGTGCGGTAGCCAAAAAATACCAGGTAGCCTCCATGTGCGTGAAGCCCTACATGGTGCCCGACACCGTCCGGCTGCTGGAAGGCAGCGGCGTGGCGGTGGGCTGCGTAATCGGTTTCCCGGCCGGCAACTCCGTCACCGATGTGAAAGTATTCGAAGCCGAGCGGGCCTGCCAAGACGGGGCGAAGGAAGTGGACATGGTCATCAACGTGGCCCGGGCGCTGGAAGGCGACTGGGACTACGTCGCTAAGGAGATTGCCGCCGTGGCCGAAGCCTGCCATCGGCACGATGCGCTGCTAAAGGTCATTTTCGAAACCGATTATATTACCGAAGACGCGGATATTGTGCGCTTGTGCGAAATCTGCACCGAGGCAAAAGCCGACTACGTGAAAACCTCCACGGGCTTCGGTTTCGTGAAGGGCGACGACGGAAAATACTCCTACACCGGGGCCACCATTCCTACCCTGAAACTGATGAAAAAAAGTATCGGTCCGAACGTCAAAGTAAAGGCCTCGGGCGGCATTCGCACGCTCGATGCGCTGCTGGCGGTGCAGGAAGTGGGCTGCGCGCGCTGCGGCGCCACGGCCACGGTAGCCATTCTGGACGAAGCCCAACAACGCTTCGGCGATTAACCCAACCAACCTATGTTTACCATCGACTCCTACGGCCTGGCGGTCGTATTCTGCCTGATCACTATGCTGGGGTGGGGCTCCTGGGCCAACACCCTGAAAATGACTCCCGCCCGCTGGGAATTTCCGCTCTACTACTGGGACTACTGCATCGGCCTGGTGCTTACCTCGCTCGTGCTCGGACTCACCATGGGCAGCACCGGGGCCGAAGGACGAAGCTTTTTGACCGACCTCGGTCAGGCGGATACTTCGGCCCTGGGATCAGCATTTTTGGGCGGTATCGTGTTCAACCTGTCTAACCTGCTCATTGTGGCGGCCACCGCCATCGCGGGCTTGGCCGTAGCCTTTCCCATCGCCGTGGGGCTGGCGCTGGTCATCGGGGTGGTGGTGAACTACCTGGCCACCCCGGTGGGCGACGCGACGCTGCTCTTCCTGGGCCTGCTGCTGGTGGTGGTGGCCATTATCATCGACGGGCTGGCCTACAAGAAAATGCAGCAGTCCGATACGAGCAACCTGCGCAAGGGCATTATCATCTCGGTGCTGTCGGGCGTGCTGATGGGCTTTTTCTACCGCTTCGTGGCGGCTTCGATGACGCTGACCTTCGCCGACCCTACTCCCGGACTGCTCACGCCCTACTCGGCGATGTTCGTCTTTACGCTGGGGGTGTTTGCTTCCAGCTTTGTGTTCAACACCTGGTTTATGTTCCGCCCGGTGTCAGGAGAAGCGGTCACGTTCAAGGACTATTTCAGCCGGGGCACGCCTAAGTTGCACCTGATTGGCGTTTTGGGCGGATTGATCTGGTGCGTGGCGATGGAGTTTAACCTCATCGCGGCCGAACAGGCGGGTTTCGCCATCTCCTACGGACTCGGACAGGGAGCCACAATGGTGTCGGCGGCCTGGGGCGTGTTTGTCTGGAAAGAATTTGCCGGAGCGCCTAGGGGCACCAATAAACTGCTGACCGCCATGTTCGCTTCCTTTATCCTGGGCTTGGTACTTATTGTGGTGGCCCGCTTAACCTAACGCTTATGTCTAAGAAAATCGTGGTGATCGGCAGTTCGAACGTGGACCTGATCATGAAAATGGAGCGACTACCCGAGCGGGGCGAAACGATCACCGACGCTGACTTCGTGCAGACCTACGGGGGCAAGGGTGCCAATCAGGCCGTGGCGGCGGCCCGCGCCGGGGGACACGTAGTGTTGGTCAACTGCGTAGGCGACGACGTCTACACTCCGCCGATGGTGCAGAACTTTCGCGACGATGGCATCGACACGCAGTACGTCTTTTCGGAAACCGGCATTGCCAGCGGGCACGCCCTGGTGATGATCGGCGACGGCGGGAACAACTACCTGTCGGTGGCCCCCGGCGCCAATTACCGCCTTACCTCCAAAAAGCTGGCTAGCGACGCGCCCAACGTACTCGACGACGCGGCGATGGTGCTGATGCAGTACGAAATTCCGGCCGATACCATCAAGTACGTGCTGGAACAAGCGCAGGCCCAGAACATTCCCGTGCTGTGGAATTTTGCGCCCGCCCGTTCGTTTGATCTCTCGTACCTGAGCAAGGTGCACACCCTGGTGGTGAACGAGGTGGAAGCGGAATTTTTGGTCGACGAAAAGGTGACTTCGGCCGCCGATGCCGAACGGGTTGCCCAGCAGCTGCTGGAGCGGGGCGTGCAGCAGGTGGTGGTGACCCTGGGCGAGCGCGGAGCGTTCTTCGCCAGCGAATCGGAGGCTTTTCATACCGACGCCTTCGCGGTGGACCAGGTAGACACCACCGCGGCGGGCGACACCTTCTGCGGGGCTCTGGCCGTGGCGCTCACCGAACAGCAACCGCTGCCCGAGGCCGTGCGCTTCGCCTGCGCGGCGGCCGCCCTGGCGGTGACTAAATTGGGGGCGCAGCCCTCAATCCCCACCCGCGATGCGGTAATGGCTTTGCTAGCGAACAGCTCGGCAAGATGATGCTTTGAAACGTACACGTCGCTTACTTTTCTTCGCGGCCGAAATACGATTTTAGCAACTCCCAGCGCGGTGCGTTGGTTTGCGGTACACTGTCGGCACGATCGGTGATCGACATTTCAGCATCCCAAACGTGGCTTTCCCGGTAGGCGTGGTAGGCCCACGACCAGCCGTGCGCTTCGGCCAACTCAATTACGTCTGTGAGGTACCGCAAGCCGTCTTGCCCCGTCCAGCGCGGACTGCTAAATTCACCGATCAGCAAAGATAGTGAAAGCTTCCGGCCGGTAGTCGTAGGGAGAATCTAACTCCATAAAAGCGCACACCGGCATACTGAGCCGCATAAAATCAGCCCCGCTCTGCGCCAAATCCGCCACGTCCGTTTCGTTGATGTCGCAGCCCACGTTCACCCCGCGGGACTGCTGCCAGTTATAAGGTTGCGGGAGCGACTCCGGGGGCGGGGCCGAACAACTCACCATCAAGGCGAACCAGAAACTACCCAAGATCATTTTTGTGGTCATCATCAATCTCATTACGTCTTTTTCTTAAAGATCCAGAACGGGGCGGTACCCAGCCAAAGCAGGGTGCCCACGAGCATCAGCAGTCGGTAAGTGGCATCGTCTAGGGCTCCGCCCAGCACAAAAAAAGCGGGGGCCACCGTGAGCACAAGTCCGACTAATGAAAGGAATTGAATAATCAATTTCATGAGGGCAGGGGTTGACGGGTTTTCATCAAATACTTTTGTTGCAGGTAGGCCACTCCCAGGTAGACCACCCCGGCGGTGATCCAGCCGGGTAGGGCCACGAAGAAGTAGAAATCCGAGTCAAAGAAGCGGTACAATCCGTAGCCCGTCCCCACCGCGATAGCCCAAGTGATCGCTACGGACCAGTTGAACCTGAGCCGGGCGACTTCGGCCAGATTAGAGACCAACCCCAGGCGAGGAAACAAGAAAATGTCCACCAGCACCACAGCCCCCACCGGGGCGGCCACCAGGGCGTAGATGCCAAGAAACTGGTCGAGCTTGCTGATGATAGCGGGCGAGCAGGCCAGCACCGTGGCCACGATCCCGGTGAGAATGGTGATTTTCCAGCGCTTGGTGGTCGGTAGCAGCGCCTGCACGGCCAGTCCGGCCCGGTAGATGGTGGGGTTGGCGGTGGTCCATCCCGCGGTCACCACGCAGATGAGTCCGGCCACTCCCGCCCCCAGGTAGGCAATCTGCCCGGGCGAGGGATTATTGTTACCCTGCTGCAATGCCACCGCGCAGAGGATGCCCGAGGCAATCCAGGCCATGTAGTGACCGATGAACATGCCGAAGGCCGAGGCCAGCCCGTAGTAGGGCTTGCGGGCGTAGCGGTAGATCGACATATCCGACAAGCCGATGTGCATGGCGTTGTTGGCCAGCCACGAGAAGATAATCACGTGCCACAGTGTGTACTGGGTCTGACCGGGCTGGGCCACCCCGGTCCATATTTTTTCGTGGGCCACCTGCCAGAAGCTGTCCCAACCGGTCACGCCCAGTTGGGGAAGCACGGCGAGCCCCGCCGCCAAGAAAACGAGCGGCATCCACGGGGCGAACAAGGACGAAAATTTGGCCACCACCGCAAACCCAAAGGTGGCCACCACCGCGATGACCGCCCCTACGGCCACGATGATCAGAATCCAGGCGAAGCTGTCGGGATACAAGCTGGTGAGTCCCGGACCCTCAACCCCCAGCAGCAAGCCAACGGCGGAGGCCGACACCCCAATCATGGCGGCCGCCGCCACCGAGAACAGCAGTCCGTTCACCAGATTATAAATCGCGACCAAGCGAAATCCGCAGATCTTTTCTAGTTGGTAGAAAATGGTTAGGCGCGTTTTGACGGCAGTGGGGGCACACACCAGGGTCCAACTCAGGGTAGCCAGCAGGTTGCCGATCAGCAGCCCCAGAAAAATGTCGCGCACCGACACCCCGTGTAGTACGAACAGCGGCCCAATGACAAATTCGGTACCGGCGATGTGCTCACCGGCTACCAGTCCCACGAATTCTTTGAAGCCCTTGACCTCCGACTCCGGCACCGGCTCGCGCTCGTATTCGTTGACCGCCTCGGCTTCGCCTACGTTGAGCCACTTTTTGATTGCATGGTGTCATTATTACTAAATGTATCTTCTTGTTACCCTGGCGATTGTCAAGCCTGATTTATTGGTGATTCTTAACGGAACCAAAGTGCTAAGGTGTCTCTTTAGCGCCTTTGTGCTCTCTTGATTTCAGAATAAGGAGAGAAGTTTCACTGACGCACCAGCCTCTTCTTGTATTGAGAAGGGGTTACCCCAGTTTTCTTTTTGAAGTGGGCGTAAAATACCGACTCCGAACGAAATCCACTGTCCAGGGCCACGGCATAGATAGTCATTTTTCTTCCCTTCTCGGTAATCAAGATTTCCTTGGCTTCGTTGATACGGTACTCATTAATCAATTCGCTGAACGACTTGCCCAAGTGCTGATTAATCAGTCTCGATAGCAAATACGGTTGCAAAGACAACGCTTCGGCGAACTGCTGCTCGTTCAGTTCGCTATCCAGGTAGATTTTATCTTCGCTTAGCAGCTTTTCTATCTTCTTAAAATAAAACTCTCCGCCAGGAAAGTGATTGTCGTCGGGCTTAGGGCTAAGAACTAATCCTTTGAACAACTTGGATCCTCAGAAAGAAGTAGCCCGTGGCTAATACTAGGCTTCCGTTGAATATGATGTAGTTATATTCCAGGGCTTGCGAACATTTTCGTAGGAAGCGCCAATGGTATGAGCAGGTGATAGAAAAAATAACCAGCGAAACCAGGGTGGATACCAGCAGAAAAGCAGTGAGTAGCTTAGGCCAGCGCAGTAGCCTTTTCTGACTGGCAATAACGGCTATTTTGTTCTTTCCATAGATCAGCAGGTGGGCCTGGAACAGGATGAAGCACTTCCAGCCAAAAATCAATAGTAGAATTACGCAGTGCGTAGTGGAGCTAATGTAAGTTATGAAGACATCGTGACGAGCTATTAGTACCACAAAAACTCGGCAAAAACGGAGAAAATTACCCGGGAGAAAGTGCCAGCGGTCTGATGAGCGAACGGCAGGTCAAGAAAAGTGTAATTGAAAAATTAATATATTATTTTGTTTAAATAAAATAATGAGAAATAAAGAAGCTGCTAAAAATTAAGGAGCTTATTTATTGCGAGAAAAGGTTTGATAGTCGAAGAGCACTGGGCGCGTTGCGCATGGTTATGGTTATAGGTGGGTAGTTGTTTGTTTAAGTTGGGTACATAGTAGCAGTGGAGTGCAGCAGGATGTTGTTAGACTGCAAGAACGCTTATGGTGTTATACTTAGAAGCGTTGCTGGATTGGATGCAGATTGAAGAAAGACTTGGTTTATTTGGTGGTACGTAAACGTACGTTAATGTACTAGAATGCTATAGAACGGATATTTGGTAAGTTGGGTGAAGAAGTTGTTTAGTTTGCTGGTAGGATTGGAAAAAATAGGAAAACTGTAGAAAAGTAGAGCTTTGGTATGAGAATATGGATACGTTGTACCTTGAAAAATTGATAAAGAGGATGGTTTTTTATCTGAGTTATGTTGTAGTGTATAATTATAGAGTATAGTGGGTTGAGAAGTTAAATTTGACGTGGATTTTATAATTTTGAATATTGATTTTATGCTGATAGTTATTGTATTAATTAAACTTAAATAGGAAATTTATAATTATATAATTTTTTTTAAATATATACATAAGGTGCGCGTTAGGTAAATAACCGTATCAAACGGTTCGGTCGGTTGAAAAGCGGTCGGTCAAATAAAGAGAGAATTGATCCGCAGTAGCAAGCATACAACTTCTGCTGACAGGCCGCAAGACCCCGCGCTTTTTTTCCTGCCCGTGGAAAACAAGGCTAAATTTTATCCTTACTTTGAAATCCGAAGAACAATACGATACGAAATAAGTATCGTCGTGGCTTCAACCAAAAAAACAAAGACTATGCAAGAAATTAACCTTACCAACTACCGGGACAAAGTGCGGGGCGGCTGGGTAGGAAAATGTGCCGGAGGTATCCTGGGAGCGCCCATCGAAGGCTATAAAACCTTTCATCACATTGCCATTGACGATAGCCTGTTCGAAAACAATTTTCCCAACGACGACCTGGACCTGCAAATTCTGTGGCTGGATATGGCCAAGCAAAAAGGCCCTATGCTACGCGCCAACGACTACCGGGACCACTGGCGCGCCCACGTCAATTTTCCCTGGAACGAGTACGGCATCGCTACGCTCAATATTCGCAAGGGGCTGGACAACCCGGATACCGGACGCCACAACAACGCTTACTGGAGCCAGAGCATGGGTTCGCCCATCCGCAGCGAAATCTGGGGCATGCTGTGCCCGGGCAATCCGGCCGCCGCCGCCCGCTATGCGCGCATGGACAGCACGCTTGACCACACCGGTTTTTCGGCCGACGCTGAGATGTTTTTCTCGGCCTGCGCTGCGCTGGCTTTTTTCGAGAACGACGTAACCACCCTGATGCAGCAGGCCATCCGGCACACGAACGGGGGCGCGGTATTCGCGCAATTGTACCGCGACGTGGCCCACTGGCACCAAAAATACGGCGAAGCCACCGCGAAGCACAAAATCAAATCCAAGTACGGCGACGCCGACTTCACCTCGGCCCCCCTGAACGTCGGACTCACCCTGCTGGCCCTGCGGGCGTTCGGTGACTCGTTCGACAACATTCTGGAGAGCATCAACTACGGACACGACAGCGATTGTATTATTGCCACCGCCGCGGCGCTGATCGGTATCATTCAGGGCTACGAAGCCATTCCGTCCGTATGGAAAAACCGTATCGGCGACCGCCTGATGGTTAGTCCGGAAATTACCGGTATCGCTATTCCCGAGACGGTGCAACAACTCACCGAAGAGACCTGTGCCGTGGGCGTCGCCTTCGCCGCGCATTTCGCCCGGACCCGCATCAGCGAAAGTGACTCGGTTCCTTCCGTTTCATTCCGCCCCGCTCCGTATCACCTCGCTTCAACGATCAAGGACTGGCCAAACGTAGCTTCGGGAACCACCGGCCAGCTCAGCGTGCAGCTTGAAAATTTGGGGCGTGCGCCAATTTCGGTCGATCTGCGCCTCACTTCACCGGTTTTCGTTGAGCAGGCTTCGCAATCGTTGCGTCTTGAGGGACATTCAATGCAGGAAATTGAGGTGCCGCTCGATTGGAAGTCCGGGGTGCTGGATCAGGTTCAACAAGGAGGGTATACCGCTACCAACTTTCCCTATACCTGGGAGGTGACCCAATCCGGGGAAACGAACCGCTACGAAAAAGGAATTCCTTTCTACGGCAGTTGGTTGCTCGTCGGGCCGTTTATCACGGATGACCCTGCCCTGGCCCCGATGCACGAGCAGTATCCCGATCACGGCCTGGCATCGATGCCCTCGGCCACCTACATGAACCACGACCGCGTGGCACGTTCGCAGGAGTTCCTGGACGATGATGCGCTGGATCAGTTGCGGAGCGATGCGCGCGAAGCGATGCCCTTTGGCAGTTCGGTGGTCTTTCCGCAAGGCCATCGGATGGGTCTGGCAGATCACTTTTACGGACGCGGCGAACGCACGGTTTACCTGCTCGCCACTTTCGGGGGAACGTCCGAAGAGAAGAAGTGGTTGTGCATCGGCGCCAACGGTTACGTGCGGGTGTGGCATAACCGGAAACTAGCCTACCAAAGTGACCAACTGCGACGAAGCTGGCCCGGGGCGCACTACGGCGAACTCACGCTGGCCGAACAAAACGAACTGCTCATCCGCATCGACTTTCCAATAGATCAGTTTGATGTGACCGTCGGATTTAAGGAGCACCACGGTCAGCACCCCCACCAGAGCCAGTGGGACGCCACCCTGATTCCGCGTGCTTGAGCCAAGCCGGACCTAAGTCGGTTATAGTTCTTCGCAGCGGAAGCCCTGAACCCGCAAGGCCATCGCAATATTGTCTGCCCGAAGCTGTTGGGTTTCGACCCGGAGGATATGATCACAATCCTCCAGGTCAAAGTTCCAGTGTCCTTCCCGAGCGATCAATGCGTTGAGCAACGGTTGGAGTTGCCTCACTTGCTGGGGATGGGTGACGGAGGTTCTAAATACCAAAACGGTTTTCGCTGTCATAGGGTGGTCGGTAATTATCGATCCCAAAAAGCGGGCGGTTCTATGCCCAGCGATCGTAGGTAAACGTAGCCTTGTCCGCGGTGGTGAATTTCATTGTCGATAAAATAGAAAATAGACCAGCGCACCGTGCTTTCGTACTCCCCGAACATTTTGATGGTCTCCTGAAACCGTTCCGGGGCGATTTGTAACCAGAGCGTGTTGATCTCCTCCGTGGCTTCATCCCAGGCTTGCAGTACCTTGGCCTGGCTATTTCCGTGGTCAAGATGCTCGTTGAGCGGGACCGACTGCCCGGTCACGATCTCCCGGAGGCCGGGGGCGGCAATACTTAGCAGTTCGGTGATCATGTCGGCAAAAGGACGCATACCGCCGATGGAGTGGCTGAAAAACGCTTCCTCGGGAAACGCCTCAATCACCCGTCGGGTGAGGCTGCGGTGGCCCTGCCAGTGCTCCAATAATTCGTTGGAGGTGAGAACCTGAGATGCGGCAGCGGGTGGAGAAACAATTGACTCGTTCATGAGGGAAGGGGTTAGGTGAACAATAGACGACGGGAGCAAAAGTAGGGGCGGGGAGTGACAGCCTACTGTCAGTAGCAAAAAATAAAACGCACTTTTTAATTCAGGGCAATGAAACGCCAATCCGGTCGGGGCTTTGGGGAGAAGTGCTATCTTTGGGATAAACACTATTCCATCATGGATACTGATCCCCTTAACCGTTTCGACCGCATTGTCGCGATCCTGATTCAGCTACAGTCCAAGCGGATTGTGCGGGCGCAGGAGCTGGCCGACCGCTTTGGGGTGAGCCTGCGCACCATCTACCGGGATATCCGCACGCTGGAAGCCTCGGGCGTCCCCCTGCTGAGTGAAGCGGGCGTGGGATACTCGATCATGGACGGCTACCGCCTGCCCCCGGTCACGTTTACCCGCGAGGAAGCGGGCAGCTTTGTGGCCGCCGAAAAGCTAATGCAAACGTTTACCGACCAGTCGCTGGGAGCCTATCACCAGTCGGCCATGTACAAGGTGAAGTCGGTGCTGCGGGGGACGGAGAAAGATTGGGTGGCCACCCTGGAATCCCACGTGCGGATTGACCCTATCCAGCGGCTTTTCAACGAAGACGTGCCCGACGCGCTGGAAATTCTGCTGGAGAGTATTGCCGAACGGAAGCAAGTGCGGCTGCACTACCAATCGTTGCGGGCCGATACCCCCTCCGAACGAAGCATCGAGCCGGTGGGCTTGTTCCACGAAAACAACTACTGGTACGTGCTGGGCTACTGCCACGTCCGGCACAGTTACCGGCAGTTTCGTACCGACCGTCTGTTCGGCATCTGGCGAACGGATTGTCCGTTTACCCGAACGCACGCTTCCCTGGACGAACACCGGCGGGGAGAATGTGATAGGCCAACCACGCTGGTCAGAATTCGGGTGGATAAGCAGGTAGCCGGTTATATCCAGCGTGACAAAAGCTACTACGGATTTGTTTCTGAGAAAGTAGCAGAAGACCAGGTGGAAATGACCTTCCGGGTGGCTGACCTGGAAAATGGTTTCCCGCGTTGGTACCTAACCTTCGGTGACTACGCGACGATCCTCGAGCCCCGACGCCTGAAAGAACGGGTGAGGGAGTTGCTGCACAACACCGAACGGATGCTTTCGCAATAGGTCGCCGAGCCTTTGGTATTGACCGAAAATTGTGCTTACTTTCTCGCGATTGCTTGTCCTGCCCGAATGGGAGCGCAGGAAGTTGTGATTGCCGCTGCCCTCCGGGCTGGCCCATTCTGCTAATGCTTCCGAAAACGACCTCAACCAACGCTGTGCCATGCCTACTACCTCGTCAAAATCCAGTGCCCCCGCCGACCCGGATGCTTCTCCGCTCACCATTGTGGGCATCGGAGCGTCGGCGGGCGGACTGGCCGCCCTGAAAACGTTCTTCACCCACGTGCCGGAAGACAGCGGGCTGGCGTTCGTGGTGGTGGTGCACCTGTCGCCCGATGGGGAGAGTCACCTGGCTGATATCCTGCAGCCCAAGGCAAAGATCCCGGTGCAGCAGGTAACCGAAACCGTGCCTATTGAGGCCAACCACGTGTACATCATTCCGCCCGGCTGCAATCTGGACACCATCGACACCCACCTGCGCCTGTCGGAGCTGGAAGAAAAGCGCCGCGACCGCGCGCCGATTGATCACTTTCTGCGCACCCTGGCCACGGTGCACGACGGCAACGCGGTGGGCGTGATCCTGAGTGGCACGGGCTCCGACGGCACGCTGGGTATCCGGGAGATTAAAGGAGCCGGGGGCCTTACCCTGGTGCAGGACCCCAACGAGGCCGAGTACGATGGCATGCCCCAGAGCGCCATCGCCACTGGCCTAATCGACGCGGTGCTGCCGCTGGCCGAAATTCCTCCCTACATCATTCGCTACGCGCGCACCCAGCCCCAGGTAAGTGTGGCTGATCCGCTGACCGAGGAGCAGCATTACGAGTCGCTGCTGCGCAAAATCGTGGCGGTGGTCAAAGCCCAAACCGGTCGGAATTTCACCCACTACAAGCCCACCACCATCATGCGCCGCATGCGGCGGCGGATGCAACTGGCGCAGCTAGAGCGACTGTCTGATTACCTCAACCTGCTTCGGCGGGACCCGGAAGAGGTGGCCCTGCTGTCCAACGATTTTCTGATCACCGTAACGAGCTTTTTTCGAGACTCGGCGGTGTTCGATAGGTTGCAACAACGCGTGATCCCCCGCCTGATGGCCGAGCCCGGAGCGGGGCAAACGGTGCGGGTGTGGTCGGCGGGTTGCTCCACCGGTGAAGAGGCCTACTCGCTCACCATGCTGCTGCTCGAGGAGGCCTCCCGGCTCGACACGCCCCCCGAAATTCAGGTGTTCGCCAGCGACCTGCACCAGCAATCGCTGCTGCGCGCCCGCGAAGGCTTCTATCCCGGCGATATCAAAGCCGACGTGAGTGCTGAGCGGCTACGCCGATTTTTTACGGCCCAGGAGGGAGGCTACCGCATTCGCAAAGAAGTGCGCGACCGCGTCGTGTTTGCTCCCCACAACCTGATGAGTGACCCCCCGTTTTCCAAGATAGACCTGATTGTTTGCCGCAACTTGCTCATCTACCTGCAACGCCGGATGCAGCACAATATCATCGACCTGTTTCACTACGCCCTCCACCCGGGCGGCACGCTGCTGCTGGGTAGTTCGGAAACCATCGATAGCAACGAGCTTTTTCATACCGAAGACAAGCAGCTTTGCTTCTTCCGGAAGCGCAACGTGCCCCCTCCCGAACTGCACCTGCCCGTTTTTCCGGTTACCCAAACGCGTCCCGCCTACGCGGCGTCAGTTGACTCCAGCGAGGCAGAACCCATTGTTTACGGGGCGCTGCACCAGAAGATCGTGGAGCGCTTTGCTCCGCCCAGCTTGCTGGTGAACCCTGACCACCGGGTGGTGCACCTCTCCGAGCGGGTGGGTCAGTATCTGCTGTATCCCGGCGGGGAACCGACGGCGGATGTGTTCAAACTGGTGCCGTCCGAACTGCACCTTGAGCTGCGAATGGCCCTGCACAACGCCCAGCAGCGCCAACAACTGGTGCGCACCAAACCGGTACGGGTGATGCTGAGAGAAAAAAAACTGCTGCTTTCCCTGTCGGTTTTCCCGAATCAGGAGCCCCAGCAGGCCGGTTTTTCGGTGGTGATTTTTGAGGAGTTGGGTGATCTTTCTTCTCAAGCCTTACCGTCGAGCCCCGAGGCTTCCGATAGCGCCGAAGAATCGACGGAGATGGTTCGAGACTTGCAGAGCGAATTAGACCACACCAAGCAGCGATTGCAGGCCATTGTGGAGGAGTACGAAACCAGCCAGGAAGAGATGAAGGCCTCCAACGAAGAATTGCAGTCGGCCAATGAGGAGCTGCGCTCAACCATGGAAGAACTCGAGACCAGCAAGGAAGAACTACAGTCGATGAACGAGGAGCTGAGCACGCTCAACCAGGAAAACCGGCACAAGGTAGAAGAACTCAGCCAGCTGTCGGGTGACCTGCAAAACCTGCTGGCCGCCACTGATATTGCTACCCTGTTTCTCGACCGTGATTTTCGCATCATGCGCTTCACCCCGCGGGCCAGCGAACTCTTCAACGTGCGCCTTCTGGACCGGGGGCGACCCTTGTCTGATCTCACCAACCGGCTCGGGTACGCGGATATGCAAAACGATGCCCAGCGGGTGCTCACCAACCTAATACCCATGGAGCGGGAGGTGCAGGATGACAAAAACCGCTGGTACCTCACGCGCGTGCTGCCCTACCGCAGCACCGACGACCGCATCGAAGGGGTGGTGATTACTTTTATTGATATCACGCAGCGCCGGGAGTCCGAAGAAGAACTCCGCAAAAACGAAGAGCGCCTGCGGCTGATTCTGGAAAGCGCCACCGACCACGCCATCTTCACCCTTGATCTAACCGGCATCATCACCGACTGCAACACCGGGGCCGAACGCATATTCGGCTACCCCCGCCAGGAAATGCTGGGGCAGTCGGGCAAGATGATCTTTGCGCCCGACGACCAGGCCACCGAACCCCAGCGCGAGCTGGAGCAGGTGCAGGCCGAGGGAAGCGCGCCCTACGAGCGCTGGCACCAGCGGAAGGATGGGGTGCTATTCTGGGGAAGCGGCACGCTGGCCCCGCTGCGCCAGCCGGATCATCAAATCCGTGGTTTTCTGAAAATACTGGTCGACAACACCGACCGCCGTGCGATGGAGCAAAGTCTGCGGCAGGCCAAGGAGGAAGCCGAACGGGCGGCCAATGCCAAAGAAGACTTTCTGGCGCATATGAGTCACGAAATCCGTACCCCGCTCAACGCCATTGTGGGCCTCACCGGATTACTGCTGGGAGAAGAAACCCTGCCCCCGCAGGGCGACTACCTGGAGGGACTTCGGGTGTCTTCTGATAACCTGTTGAGCTTGGTGAACGACGTGTTGGATTACAGCAAAATTGCGGCGGGCAAAATTGAGTTGGAGCAAATGACCTTCAACCTGAGCGAACTTCTCAAGAACCTGGAAACAACCCACCGGATGGCGGCGCAGCAGCAGGATAACGAACTTACCTTTCGGCGTTCCGACGATTTGCCTACCCGCGTGGTGGGTGATCCTACCAAACTGAGCCAGGTGCTCAACAATTTGCTCTCGAACGCCCTCAAATTTACCCACGACGGGCAGGTGACCCTGGAGGCCACGGTGGCCCGGCGGGAAAGCGATCAGGTGACCATTGGTTTCTCGGTGCAGGACACGGGGATGGGCATTGTCGCGGATCAGTTGGAGGCGATCTTTGAGAAGTTCACCCAGGCCGATAGCTCCACCCGGCGCAACTACGGCGGCACCGGCCTGGGGCTGTCCATCACCAAGAGCCTGCTGGAGCTGATGGGCAGTGGTATTAAAGTAGAAAGCGAGGTGGGAACGGGCACCCGCTTTCATTTTGAGCTGCAGTTTGGTCGGGCTGATGCCCCCGCCGCGCCTACTTCTCTGCCGCCGGAGGTGTCGTTCGAGCTAAACGAGCCGATACGCATCCTGATGGTGGAAGACATGGCGATCAACCGCATGGTGCTGCAACAGTATTTGCAATCGTGGTGGCAAATGGAGGCCGACGAGGCCGAGAACGGGGCGGAAGCCGTTGCGCTGATTGAGAAAAACGATTATGATCTGGTGCTGATGGACGTTCGGATGCCGGTGATGGACGGCCACGAAGCAGTGGCGATCATTCGGGGAATGGAATCCCCGACCAAAAGCCAGGTGCCGGTGATTGCGCTTACGGCGGATACGAAAGAGAAGGTGGTGGAAGGGCAGGCCAACCACTTCACCGAAGTAGTTACCAAACCCTTCGACCCCGCCGAACTGCGCCGCAAAATTTATCAGCATCTCCGGTTGCCCCTGCCGTCGTCTGAGTAGCAGCGTGCTAAAGAATAACAAGTGCCCGTACCCCCGCTCGGATGGCTTTCAGAAAATCGCTTCTTTATCTCGCAAAAATGATTGGTATTTTCGGTTTGGCCCTGCTAGCAATCGGACTGCTGGCCGCCGGGTTGTTTGTTTATCTGAGCCCGGAGTTTGGGGGCCGGGCCACCGCCGCGGAGCAGGAAGCGTACGCCCGATCGGATAACTACGCCGAAGGGAAGTTTACCAACCTGATCCCGACCTCGATGCGTATGGACGGGCGCACGATGGCCTCGATGATTGGAGACTACGTGCGCGGGGTGCCCCACGGAGTGCCGTCGGTGCCGCCGCCGGTCGTCCTGGTAGACTCCGCCACGATCGTCCGGGCACCGGATACGCTCACGCGCGTTACCTGGTTCGGTCACTCGGCGGTGCTGCTGGAGATCGACGGTCAGCGCCTGCTGCTGGACCCCATGCTGGGCGAGGTGCCCGCCCCGCACCCCTGGCTGGGGCAAAGCCGCTTCAGCGAACGGCTACCGACTACCATCGAGCAGTTGCCAGCCATCGATGCGGTGCTCATCTCGCACGACCACTACGACCACCTGGACTACGGCAGCATTCGTCGGCTGAAAGACAAGGTAAAGGACTTCTACGTCCCCCTGGGAGTGGGAGCGCATATGCGCCGCTGGGGCGTGGCCGAATCGGCCATTCACGAACTTAACTGGTGGGACGAGGCGACGCACGGCGGCCTGAACCTGGTATTTACTCCGGCGCGTCACTTTTCGGGACGCGGACTCACCGACCGTGACAATACGCTGTGGGGCTCGTGGGTGATTCGGGGCCAGCAAGACACGCTCTACTTCAGTGGCGACAGCGGCTACGGGCCGCACTTCGCCGAAATTGGAGAGCGCTACGGTCCGTTTGACCTGGCGATGATTGAGTGCGGGCAGTACGATACGCGCTGGGGGCAAATCCATATGATGCCTGAGGAGTCAGCGCAGGCGGCGGATGATCTGCGGGCCAAGCGGATGTTGCCCATCCACTGGGGGGCGTTCCGATTGGCCCTGCACTCCTGGACCGACCCCATCGAGCGGGTGACGGCCCGAGCACCGGAGCTGAACGTGTCTTTAACTACTCCTAAGATCGGGGAAGCGGTGGTGGTATGGAGGGAAGTACCCGGCTAGCTGGTGGAAGGATTAGTAGATCAAAACCCGGAGGGAAGTTACCCGGCTACTGATTGGTGGAAGGATTAGTTAGCATCAAAACTACCGGCAGCACCGCGGAGAACTTCTTCGCGGTTCTTTTTTCTCATCCCCGGAAATTACTTAGTTTAGCCCGCTCATCTTACCTTAACCACTGACCTATGAAATTGACCGCTCTACCGGCCCTGGCGAGTCTGCTGCTGCTCGCCCACTGCCAACCCGCTACCACCACCGACGAACCCGTTGACGAAACCCCGGTGGTGAACGTGCTCAACGAGTCGCCCGAGGAGTTTAACCAGCGCATGGAGTGGTGGCGCGAAGCTAAGTTTGGCCTGTTCATCCACTGGGGCCCCTACGCCGTGCCCGCCGGAGTGCACAACGGCAAGGAAGTGGAGGGCATTGGCGAATGGATTATGGAACGGGCTTCTATTCCGGTGGAGGAATACGAAGCGTACTCCCGGGCCTTCGATCCCGAACAGTTCAACGCCGACCGCTGGGTACAAATTGCCCACGACGCGGGCATGAAGTACCTGGTGATCACCTCCAAGCACCACGACGGCTTCGCCCTGTGGGACTCTGAAGTATCAACCTACGATGTGATGGATTTTTCTCCTATCAAGCGCGACCTGCTGGGCGAACTCAAGCAAGCCTGCGACAAGTACGACGTGAAGCTGTGCTTTTATCACTCCATCATGGACTGGCACCACCCCCAGGCGCAGGCCCCCAATTATCCCAACTACAACGAGCGCGACGACACCACCCGCGTGAATCCTGAATTTGACCAGTACGTTGAGAATTACCTCAAGCCCCAACTCACCGAGTTGGTCAAGAAGTATGATCCCTACGTGATCTGGTTCAATGGGGAGTGGATTCCCGACTGGACCCACGCGCACGGGGTGGATATGTACCGCTTTTTGCGCGAGCTGAAACCCTCGCTGATTGTTAACAATCGCGTGGACGTGGGCCGCCAGGGCATGCAGGGCATGAACGACGATAGCGAGGACTACGTGGGTGACTTCGGCACCCCGGAACAAGAGATTTTGGAGGAAGGCAGCGACACGGACTGGGAAGCCTGCATGACGATGAACGACACCTGGGGCTACAAAAAAAACGATAACAACTGGAAGTCCACCGAAGTGCTGATTCACAACCTGATTGATGTGGCCGCCAAGGGAGGAAACTACCTACTCAACGTGGGACCCACCGCCGAAGGCCTCATTCCCGAACCCAGCGTAGAGCGTTTGGAGGAGATGGGAGCGTGGCTGGACGTAAACGGTGAAGCTATTTACGCCACCGAACGTATTCCGATTAGCTACGAAGAAGGCAGTCCCGTCCGCTACACCCGCAAGAAGGAACAACCCTACTACTACGGAATTTTAATGGACAAACTTTCCGGTAGCGTTGCGCTTCCGGAACTGCAACCGAAGGAAGGTTCGGAAGTTTACCTGCTAGGATACGACACCCCGCTTGATTGGAGTACGGACGGAGAAGCGCTGAAGGTCACTGTCTCAACTGCCGCCCGGCAAGCGGTGGGAGAGCAGGCTGCTTACGTGTTCAAGGTAGAAGGGGCAGAATAAAAAAAGCGACTGCCATCCGAAGATAGCAGTCGCCCGGTAATGGGTTGCTTGCAAGCCTAGTTCCGCCGGTCGGCCTGTAGCTCTAGCGACTCCAGTTCACCCTTGGCTTGCTGAATCTGGTTGCGCTGGTCCTGTAGTTTGTTACGCAGTCCCTGGGGCACTTCGTAGTCCTTGAGCACGCTGTCGTATTCTTTCAGGGCAGCTTCCTCACCGCGAATGCACTCTTCCAGCACGGCTTCGTCCTTCTCGCTGGTTAAGGCTGACTTAAAGTTGATCCAGCCCCGGTGCAAATCGGCTGCGGTGCTGGTGCCCTGTTCCGGATCACCGCCGAGCGATACGACCTCCTGCTTCAGATCGGTAGCGAATGATTGGCGAGTGCCCGCATTGCGTTGCAAAAAGGTTTTTAGGTTAGGAGACTTAGCCTTTTCGGCCGCTTCTTTGTATCCACGAACCGCATCGTTGTGCTTCTCGAGCAATCCGTTCAGGTCTTTAACTAATTCTTTGTTGGTTTCCATCGTTAAAAGGTGTTAGTGGTGTAAAAATTTGGTTTTGCTATTAAGGTAACCACCCCCCGCCAGAATTGTTCTCGTACCGTTCTTAATCTTAACCCGGGCGCGTCTCTCTCGACTAGTCCAGCCTGACGGTGCCTTCTTCTCGCATGCCTTGCTATAATAGCACAGGTATTCCTAAACAAATAAGGGTTGAAACTGCTTTACTCACCAAGAACCTTATTTTTAAAACTAATTGACAGATCTTATGAAATCCCAATTCACCTCATACGTCACCATAATCGCGGTGCTGCTAACCATTGTTAGCTGCGACAACATTAACCGCGAAAGCAAGGACGTGAGCACCAATGCCGCAACGCTATCGGCCGACACCCTGGAAACCATGAATCTCACCACCATCGACGACGATGCTGCCCTGGTAGTTGAAGACGAAGAAGTGGTCGCCGCATCCGCGGGGGCTGAACCCACTGCCAATAGGGCCGATGACGACCGTACCTACACCGAGACGGAAGTGGTGCAGATTGATACCATCTCTACCCGCATTGTGTACGACATTCGTCGCCGCATGATTGAGGAAGTAGACACCGTGGGAGCCACCAAAACCTACGAGATCCGCCGCAAGGTGCTTCGCCGAACCGTTTCGCTGGATACGCTCACCGAAACCAACGACGAAGAGCGCACGGTAGCCTACCAAAAGGGCGACTACAAGGTTCTGGACGAGAAGGTAGAAACCGACACCGCCGTAGAAGTGCTGGATTACGCAGCTGCCAAGCGCGAAGCTGCTAAGGAACGGGCCAAGGTAGCTACTACTCCTGCCCGCACCACCCAACCGGCCACCACCACGGCGCGCGAGGATGCGGCTACCCAACCAACGCAGCAGCCCGCTGCCCAGTCCACCCCCCGGCAGTCAACCACCAATGCGTCTGACACTACCTCAACCAGCCGTTTGCCGGTGCGTCCTTCCACCGAAACGCCTGCCTCTTCGGAGCAGCGCCCCACGCGTCCGGGCAACAACGCAACTCCCTCGGACACCACGAGTACCGAAAGCGGTTCGTAATCCCAAAGCAAAGTCAGTAAGGCTGCCTCGTTATTCGGGGCGGCCTTTTTTTGTTAAATGCAGAATTTATATAGGTTTGTGCTATGCTTGTTATCGGAAGAATGGACAACGTTGATTTCCCGGATTGGGGACTCACCGGCATTGAAGCCAAGGTGGACACCGGGGCCTACGGCTGCGCGCTGCACTGTCACCACGTAGAGGTGATTGAGCAATCAGGATCGCCGGTGCTGCGCTTCAAACTGCTGGACCCCGACCATCCCGAATACAACGATCAGTACCTGCACGCTACGCAGTTCTCCGAGAAAAAAGTGCGGAGTTCGAGCGGACTGGTTGAGCACCGCTATAGTGTGAAAACCAAGCTGCGACTCTTCAACAAAAACTACCAGACTGAATTTTCTCTCACCGACCGGCAGCAGATGCGTTACCCGGTACTGATCGGCCGTAAGTTTCTCAACAAACGTTTTATGGTGGATGTGAGTTTGAAGGACGTCTCATTTACATCACCGCCCCCCGTGCCCCGGAAAAAGCTCAGAAAATAGCCAGAGAATCATCTCACCTAAAAAAACCAAGCAACCATGTCGGCAACCAGTATTGCAATTTTAGGGGGCGGTAACTTAGGCCAGTCCATCGCCCGTGGACTGGCCAGCACGGGACATTACCCACCGGAGTCGATCACCGTAACCCGCCGTCGCCGCGCCGCGCTGGAAGGATTAACCGAACACGGCATCCGGATCGCCACCGACAATGCCGCCGCCGTCCGGGATGCGCACCTCATTATCGTCAGCGTGCAGCCCAAGCAACTGAGCGCGTTGCTCGACGAAATAAAACCCGTGCTCAATGCGCAGCAGCACGTGCTGGTGTCCACCATCACCGGGATGAGCATTGGGGCCATTGAGCAGCAGGTAGGGGAGGGGTTCCCTATTGTGCGGGCCATGCCCAACACCGCCATTGCCATCCGCGAGTCGATGACCACCCTGTCCGCCAAGAATACCCGCACCGAGGTGCTGGATGAAGTGAAGGCCGTGTTCGACGTGATGGGAAGCACCCTGATTATTGATGAAGAGCTAATGGCGGCCGCCACGGTGCTGGGCGCCAGCGGCATCGCCTTTTGTTTGCGCTACATCCGCGCCGCGGCGCAAGGCGGCATTCAGATGGGTTTTCATGCCGAAGAGGCGCAGGCCATTGCCGTGCAGACCTGCCGGGGAGCCGCTTCGCTCATCCTGGAGGCGGGCAAGCATCCCGAGCGCGAAATCAACAAAGTGACCACCCCCCGCGGCTGCACCATCGCCGGACTTAACGAAATGGAGCACAACGGACTAAGCTCCGCCATCATCCGCGGCCTGATGGCTTCGTACGATAAAGTTACTGATATTCAGAAGGGACAGTAAGCTTAGTTTGATGTTACCGATATTTCAGTAATCTCGAAGAAATCTGCGCATATGTCTTCAGTCTCAGAAGACTCGTAAATAAACCCACTAACCTGAACACTCAAGCCGTGCGTCTGAAAATTTTCTTCAAGGTTGCACGGGGATAGCAATCCAAGAATGTTGTTGGGTAGGTCGTCATCCGGTTCAATTATAAAGTCTTTGGGACAGTCTTGCACCTCCGGACCTAAGATGGTTGCGGTGACATTGGTCACAGTCTCGATGATTTTCCGATTGTCCTCTTGAAAGCAATTTGAGGCTGGCTCAACATTACTTGAGCATGAAAGTGCCGCGAATAAACACGTTAGAGTAATAGTAGCATTCAATACACTTAATCGTTTAACATTCATATTTCTATTTAACGAAAAAACGAAATCATTTCAAGCCAGTGGCTCGGATTATTCAACACCATTTTACAACCAACGACGCACCGCCCGGGCGTACGCGTTAAAGGCCTCTCCAAACTTTGCGCGCAGGGCTCGTTCCTCCGGCTTGATTTGAAACCGATTCATATAGACCACGAACAACGGGAGCAGCAGAAAAGAAAAAGGATGAGCCAACCATACGGCCCATCCTAGTAAAATCAACAGCATCCCCAGGTACATTGGGTTGCGGGTAGTGCGGTAGATACCGTTCGTTACCAGCGTTGAGGCACTGTCGGGACGGGTCGGATCCACCGTGGTGGTTGCCCGCCGGAAAGTAACCACCCCGGCTAGCCCGAAAAACACCCCAGTTGCGACCAGCAGCGACGTAACCACCGAACGTCCGGGCACCACAAACCCCAGCGCAGGCAACAGGGTTGACCCCAATCCCATCAAACCGGCCGCGATAGTCATCACCACCACCGGGGGAACGCGCAGCTCCATAGTTGCCACAATCCGGCGACTACCGGTTCGGCTGCGGGGTGGTGCGCAAGTAGGGCTTCACCACCTTGTGCCCCTTGGGAAACTTCGCCGGAATATCTTCGGTGGCAATGCTGGGCGACACCACCACGTCTTCACCGTCTTTCCAGTCAGCGGGAGTGGCCACGCTGTGGTTGGCGGTGAGTTGCAGCGAGTCGATCACGCGCAGGATCTCCTGAAAGTTACGTCCCGTAGAAGCGGGGTAGGTCAGCATCAGCTTTATTTTCTTGGTCGGGTCAATCACGAATACCGAGCGCACCGTCAGGGTGTTATCAGCATTCGGATGAATCATCCCGTACAGATCAGCCACCTTGCGCTCCGGGTCGGCAATGAGCGGAAAGTTCACCGTGGTGTTCTGCGTCTCATTGATGTCTTTGATCCACCCCTGGTGCGATTCTAGATCGTCGACACTCACGGCGAGCACCTTGGTGTCGCGCTTGGCAAACTCATCCTTGAGTTGAGCCGTGCGCCCCAGTTCGGTGGTGCAAACGGGAGTATAATCGGCGGGGTGCGAAAACAACACGCCCCAGCTGTCGCCGAGCCAGTCGTAAAATGAAAGTTCCCCTTCCGAGGTTTGGGCAGTAAAGTCGGGAGCGGTGTCCCCTAATCGTAAGTCCATGAAATAAACGTTAAAGTGATTACAAGATGCTAATTGGTTATCTAACGCGGGTAGCCGCCAAATGTTAGCTCAGTAAGCCTATTTCAGCCTACCTTAAGAAATCACCGATTCGCTTTTCTAGAACCAAGCAGCGGTACAGAATAATAACTCAGCCTTCCAACATTCATTTATAACTAAATAATGTTATTTGCGTTATAGTGAGCAGGTGTTGCAATCGGATCAAGCCGTTTTTTAAGCACACCGCCCATTAACTTTTTTTCAACCATTTTTTACCATTTCCCTTATGAAAAAGATATTTCTTTTAAGCGCTATGGCGCTAACGGTCACCTGCGCTTCGGCTCAGTTTGCGGTTAATCCTAAAGTGGGAGCTAACTTCTCCAGGATTACTTCCGAAAACATTCAATTAAGCGACGACGGCGTTAGAGCTGGTCTCAACGCCGGGGTCAACTTCCGAATTGGCGCTGAAGACGGTGCAGTGTTCTTTCAGCCCGGCTTGCACTACTACAACATCGGCGCTAATTTTACCGCCACGCGTGATGGCGATGACGGAGTAGACACTAATTTGGAAGATGGCATCAGCGTACACAGTTTACGCGTGCCGTTAAACGCCGGAGTGTACCTAACCGGTGCTGAAACTGCGGTGCGCATACGCTTGAACGCGGGAGTAACTCCTTCGTTTATTCTGGGCGTAGGTGACAACAACCTACAAATTAGTGCTGACGATTTTCAAAGCGTCAACTGGGGCCTAAACGGTGGACTGGGCTTCGACTTCACCATTGTGACGCTGGACTTTGGTTATGAGCACGGCCTCAACCAGATTGTAAATGATATCAATATTGACAATGTCAACCTGCCGAACATCAGCGGTCGTAACCGTATATTTACGGTTTCGCTGGGTATTGTTTTGTAATCAGAACCAAGTTTAGCTACTTCTAACAACTGCGGCTCTTCAACGAGAGCCGCTTTTTTTATGTCTCATCACAACATTTCAGTGGCTTACGTTCGGCTTGGCATTTTCTGTCGGGAGCGAACCACCAGCGCAATACCGGCTAAAATGAGACTAATCCCCACCGCATGGTAACCGTGAAAGCGTTCGCCCAGGAAGAAGATCGCCATCAGGCTGCCAAAGGTCGGCACCAGGTGCGAGAATAACCCCGCCGTGGTGGCCCCGATCTGCCGCACCGCTTCGTTGAAGAATAGGTAGGCCACCAACGAAGGAAACACCGCCAGGTACAAAAACGCCAGTCCCAACTCAACGGTGAGCACCGGGAGCGGATGTAAGGCCAACTCCATTACCAGAAAGGGCAACAGCATCAGCAGGCCCAGTCCGAAGGTCACCGCCAGAAAGCTCAGCGGGTGCACCGCGGGCCGAAACCGCAGCAGCAGCGCGTAGCCCGCGTAGAGCACCACCGCGGCGAACACCCAACCATCTCCCGGATTGAACGAAGCCGAGCGCAGCCGCTCCCAATCACCCTGCGCCACCAGCCACAGCGTGCCCAGCAGCGACACCAGGATACCAACCACTGCTACAAAGCCCAACTTTTCGCGAAAGAACCCGAAGGCCAGCACCGGCACCACCACCGGGAAGAACGACTGCAGCAACAGGCTGTTGATAGCCGTGGTAGTCTGCAAACCCACGTAGATAAAAGTATTGAAGCAGGTGATGCCCAGCAACGAAATGGGAATCAGTACTTTCCAGGAAGCTAGCAGCTTGGGTCCGTCGCGGTGCAAGTGGCGGAAGGCAAAGGGCAGTAGGATTGAGAAGGCTAAGCCCCAGCGTCCGAAGGCCAGGGTCACCGGATGCACCTCCACCACCACCGCCTTGCTGAGCACGAAGTTGCCCGCCCAGAATAGCATGGCCAGCGTGAGCAGCACGTACGGATTTTTGATCAACTTCATGGCTTTCCGGGGGACAAACGGTGGTTTAGGCGGTAGAATATCACGGCCCTATCACAAAAGTAATACATTTTCACCCCGAACCCCCAAATGTCGGCTACCCGATCATCTTTCTTAGTAGCCGGGCGTACCTTGGGATGAAACCAAACAGCACCTCACCATGAAACTATTTGACACGACACTTTTCGCGCTACTCATCGCCAGTCTGCTGGGCAGTTGCATTGGCACCGACGTGATCGACGATCTGGAGGCCAATCTGCCACCCACCGAAGTTCCTGCCGACACCGTAACGACCGATACTACCGTCACCGTGACCGAACTCCAGGGCACGTTACAGGGGCAGGGGGGCTACACCACGGTGGGCACCGTCACGTTGCGCCAGAACGAAGCCGGTGAGATCATCCTCTCTACCAGTGACGATTTTGAGGTGTCCTTTGCGGCGGGCACTTTCCTGTACCTGTCCAACAGCGAAGCCGGTGCGGCCACCTTCACCGGTGGTCTGGAGATCGCCGACGTGTCGGACACCCCCACCGGGGCCCAATCCTTCAACGTCAGCCAGGTAGACTCGAACGTGACGCTCACCACCTATCAGTACCTGGTGGTGCTCTGCAAACCCTTCCGCCTCACCTTCGGTACCGCCGAACTCAAATGAACCCAACCCTCGGGCGCGCTTGCAGGGCGTCTGCATAAACTTCTACCCATGAAGCCCAACCCTTTCTTCTTCCTCTCGGGCGCGTTTGCAACGCGTTCGCCGAGTACTATCTCTCCCTCTCGGGCGCGTTTGCAACGCGTTTGCCACCGCGCGCTCGTCAATTTTGCTACTCCTACTCACCCTCAGCGGCCTAACAATAGGTCTAACACCCGCGCTTGCCGGGGGCGGCTGGATCCCCCCGACGGGCTCGGGCTTCTTCAAACTGGGCCAGAACGCCATCATCGCCGACCGTTTCTATCAGCCCGACGGCACGGTGGTGAACATCCGAACCATCAGCCTGTTCACCACCAGCGTGTACGGCGAATACGGCTTCACCGACCGGCTGGCAGGGGTGATCTACGCGCCCCTGTTTGTGCGCAGCACCCTCAATAACGTAGCGTACACCTCCGGCCGCCCCACTGAGGCGGGCGACTACGTGAACTCCATCGGCGACGTGGACGTGGGCCTCAAGTACGGACTCATCAAGAACGGCCCGGTGGTGGTCAGTATCGGACTCACGCTGGGCTTGCCGCTGGGCGAAACGGCGGGGGGCGAAACCACGCTTCTGCAAACCGGCGACGGGGAGTTTAACCAACTACTCACCGTGGAAGCCAGTCGCTCGATGGGAAACTTCTACGCTTCGGCCCTGCTGGGGGTGAACAACCGCACCAACAACTTCTCGGAAGAGTTTCGCTACGGCCTGGAGGTGGGCTATTCATTCAACAGCAAGCTACTGGCCCAACTGCGCCTCTACGGGGTAGAATCGTTCAAGAACGGCAGCGGAGAGGGTGGGGGAGGCAACTCCATCTTCGCCAATGATACCGAGTTCCTGTCCATAACCCCCGAAGTGGCCTACGCCCTCACCGACCGCCTCGGCGTGACGGCCAACGTGGGCCTGGCGCTGCGTGGCGAAAAAATCCTGGCCAACCCCAACTACGGAATAGGGGTGTATTTGAAGTGGTGACGCATGCCCCATAGCACCCTCTTATGACTCAGTGTTCCGTGCATGATTAGGCAAATTACAACTACAACTTCTTTTACTTCGAAATTCATAATTCCTTGTTCAGCATTCTACATTAAAAATGCGTGGTGCCTCATGAAGACCGTACCCGCTTTGCTTTTTCACCGTTCCTGAGCTTTTCGTTCCGGTAATCCCTCCACAGCTTTTGCAGCTTCTTCCTAAGCTCAAACAAGCGCGACTTGACGGCACTTTCGGATAACTGGGTGCTGCGTTGAATATCCGCGACGGACCAGCCTTCCCGATATCGCTTGTGGAGTAGAAGCTTCTCACTGCCGCTCAGGTAGTCCATCAGTTTGGCCAATTCTTCTACCGTAGGTTCAGTAACTTGCTCATTATTAAATACTTCATCGGCTATTAGGGTATCCACAACGTTGCGCGACAGCTCCTGGTTCAGGCCGCCTTTGTCGCTTTGGTTGTGGTCGTGGCAGCGGTTGTGGACAATACCTGCCAGCCAGGTAGCGAAACAACGATCAATCTGAAACTGATTGAATTTGGTAAACACCCGAATTCATACTTCTTGGGACACGTCGTGGGCGGCGCTGGAATCGTTTAGTTGATGTCGGCACTGCCGCAGCACACTGGGCTGGTGACGGCGGACCAGTTCGGCGAACAAGCGGGGGTTGGTGTCCTGCCCGTAGCGTTGGGCAATTTCCGAGTCGGTGAGCGTGGTGTAGTCCATAAAAATAATTTTCAGAAAGATATACAACCTTTTGAAAAAAGCAAGTATATATAAGAAATAGCATTTGATGAATGGGTTGCCATTTTGGCGACTGAAATTGGGATATTGAGGCAGAAGTAAAAGAAGTAATCAAGTATAAGGTTGCTTTACTCGTAAAGTGTAGAGAAATCACTTTATAACATATTACCTCGAATGTATTTAGAGTTAGATCAGACCATAGTTTAGTTAATGCAACCTTTATAGTTAGCAAGTCTCATTTAAAAATATGTGACAACATAACTCATATAAGACTACACAGTAGCTTATATATTTCATTGATCAGTATGTTTTTGATTGTTTCCACAATACATAAGCTAAAGCGATATGAGAAAAACACTTATTTCAATTGTAATCCTGATGATTGGCTTAAATGTCGGTTGTAAGGAAGAGAGAGATACCTGTGCCTACGAAGGGCGTGACTCCAGAAGGCAAACCGTGAAGGTGGCTCAAGAAGCAAGAGGACGAGTCACTTTAATAGCTGGTGAAAATTCTGACTTTTGGGCAATTGTATCGGAGGAAGGAATCATAGGTCAAAACACACCTATTTACGACGGGCCTGATATTATTGTCCCCTGTAACCTACCAGATACACTTAAAGAGGTGGATCTAAGAGTCGTTTTTAGCGGTGAACTTAAAAGTGCTTGCGACGATTTCGCATCACTAAATAGTTTCAGTACTATCTATTATTCAACCTTAAGTCAAATTAGAAAAACTAAAAATGAGTAACTATGAAAAATTTGTTTTACCTCCCGACATTGACACTGATATTAGGAACTGCTGTTCAATCTTATAGTCAGGTTGTGTATGATAACTTTCCTAAAACAATACCCAGTAATGCGAACATAACCCGTGACGATGCAATTACGAATGGCGTGATTACAAACTACGTGCCTATTGGCACAAAATGGAATCGTAGAGTTATCACCTATGCTTTTCAGAATGGCACCCCAGACATTGCCGGTAATAATGAACAGCAAGCGGTCAGGGATGGTTTTGCCCTGTGGGCCGCTCAAACTAACTTAGCTTTTTTAGAGACGTGTAATTTAAATGCCGCTGACATTGTGATTCTGTGGGGAGCTTTTGCTCATGGTGATCCTGTTCCTGAATGTTCGGGCGGATTAGGTCCATTTGATGGCCCTTCTAATATAATTACAAACACAGGCGGGGTATTAGCGCATAACATGGGCGGGCCAGCCCCTAATAATTGTGGCAATCAGGGTGGAGATATTCATTTTGATGAAAGTGAAACATGAACTTTGAATGTCAGAGCTGACCGTGCACAACCAGTAGATCTAGTTACTGTTGCGGCTCATGAAATTGGGCATGCTCTTGGACTATTTCATACGATGGTTGCTGGTTCTCTCATGCTTGCGAATTATACGGGTTCTCACCGATTTCTTGGCCAGGATGATATTGCTGGAATAAGAAGCATATACGGTTCGCGTACCACTAACAATCATATTGCATGCCCTTCTACAATTTACACCGCTAACAGCACTTTCAGCATACTACAGGGTTTACCAACTGGTGTAACCGCAACATGGACTACCTCTCCCACTAGCAAATTCTCTCCTGCTTCTGGTACCGGCGCTACCGCTACTCTTCGGGCAGCTAATTGTACTGTTGTCGGTGCCGGCACGATCACATTTACCCTCAATAGCGGTTGTGCTACCATAACATTGTCAAGAAATATCAATACCAACATGAGTCCAGTCCGCATGCCGCAGACTACCTATTCTGGCCCGTATGCTACGGTCTACGCGGAAATAGACCCAGTGCCGGGAGCCCTCTCTTACGAATGGTATTTAAACGGACAGTTTCAGCAAGTTAGCTCGTATAATCATGAATTTACGGTAAATAACTGCGGAAGTTACTATACGGGTGTACGGGTCCGAACAAGCGCATGCGGTTGGTCTCCCATAAGCTCAATTAGTTTCTACGTAACCTGTTCGGGCGATAACTTTGTAATCTATCCCAATCCGGCCAATGAGCAGTTGACCATTGAGCAGACGGCTAATCCAGCGGGTACCTTGTCAGCCACCGCCGCGACCACCCCGTTTGCCACTTCGGGCTGGAGTGAAGCAACAACTTCTTCCCCGTTTAACGTAAAATTGTATAACGGTTTACAGGAAATAGTAGCCACGGGAACGGCCAGCAATGCCAAACTACAGGTGGATACCAGGAAATTGCCCGCCGGAGCGTATTACCTGCACATATATTACAAAGACGGCATCCTACAAAAACAGATCATCATTGAGTAGTTGGTAGAACTTCCGGGAACTAAGAAAAGGCATGAGGGCACTCGTGCCTTTTTTAGCTAATGCCCCACTGACCCGGCGTCAACGCATAAAGGCGTTTACTACTTTATCTACAAATAACTATACGGCATATTTTTCGTATTTGTACTAAACACCATAGAAAGTTCACCACTGCAATAAAGCATGATAACCATCGATACGCAACATATGACACCCGCGATCGCTGAAGCTATCCAAAAAGCATTGGCCGGGGAAGAAATTATGCTCGCCGACAACGGAAAGCCCTTCGCTAAGATCACGCAGGTCGTTAGCATGAGTCAGGACAAGGCCAAAAAGCGAATTATTGGCCTCCGGGAAGGCTCTCTGAAGTACATGGCCGACGATTTTGATGAGCCGCTTGATGATTTTGAAGACTATATGCCTGGCTGACCGTGAAGAATGAATTATCTACTGGACACTAGCCCTTACATTTGGCTGATTGACAATGATCCGCGACTTTCGGCGACCGCCAAAGCCATTATTGAAGACAGCAATAATCAGATATACATTAGTGTGGTATCCTTCTGGGAAATAGTGATTAAACGAAGTTTAGGTAAACTTGACTTTGATTCCACATTATCTCAGATGTATCAGGATATTAAAACGTTGGACATCACGCTGCTTCCCATCCAGCAACCACATCTCGAAGCTTTGGAGGTGCTTGGTTATCAGTCCAATCACAAAGATCCGTTCGACCGATTAATTATTAGCCAAGCGGTGGCTGACGAGCTGTCAATTATATCGGGTGACGGAAAGTTTCCTATGTATCAGGTTGGATTGGTTTGGTGAAAACCAGGGCAAACGCATCAAATGTTAAAGAGGCAGTGATTAGTTATCTTTGTGGATGATAAAGAGCATTCAAGAGATATTTTCTGAGGTTCCGGACCCACGAGTAGTGAACCGTTGTAGCCACAAGTTGTCTGATATTCTGTTCATTGCGCTGAGTACGCTAATATGCAACGGGGAAGATTTTGAAGATATGGTAGAATTTGCCCATCAACGCTATGATTGGCTAAGTACGATACTAGAGCTTCCCGATGGCATCCCTTCTCACGATACGTTCAACCGCGTACTACAACGCATCGAGCCGAAAGCCTTACAAAAGTGTCTAAATGAAGATGGGCAAGTATTGCTGGATACCCTTAACGAGAAGCAAGTGGTCTTAGATGGCAAGAAGCTACGTGGCGTTTCTCCCACTAGTAAAGGCAATAACGGACTCTATATTCTGAGTGCCTGGGTGAGTGAGAACAACTTATGCGTAGGCCAAACCAAAGTAGAAGACAAGAGCAATGAGATCACCGCGCCACGGGGGCCGCGATTCCTGAGCTTTTAGATACGCTAGATTTACAAGGGGCCACGGTTAGTATCGATGCTATTGGCTGTCAAAAACAGATTGCCAGCAAGATTGTAGGAAAGCAAGCTGATTAAACGACTACCTCAAACAAATCCTTCTCATTTGATGCGTTTGCCCTAGGTGAAAACTGAACATTTTGCACATCCCCGCCAATCACTCTACCTTGGGCAAAAAAGCCTTACTGCCATCCGCCCCACCGCATGAACCACTTCACCTACGCCCTCATCATTGCCCTGCTCATCGCTAGCCGTCTCACAACCCAGGCCCAACTCATCGCCGACAGTGCTACCCTGAACCCGACCGAAGAGATTCATTACTGGCAATACCTACCCGACAACTACGCCTCCGACACCGCTACGCAGTTTCCCCTGGTGGTCTTTCTGCACGGCGGCGGCGAAGTGGGTACCGACCTGGAACTGGTGAAGAAGCACGGACTGCCCAAACTGATCGCCGAAGGGCAGTCGTTCCCCTTTGTGCTGGTGGCCCCCCAGAACCCGCGCGACCAACTCTGGGACGACGCCCTGGTGCTGGCCGTGCTGGACCGCGCGATGGCCACCCACCGCATCGACCCCGACCGGGTGTACCTCACCGGCATGAGTCGCGGCGGCTTCGGCACCTGGCGGCTGGCCATCCAAAACCCCGACCGCTTTGCCGCCATTGCTCCCGTGTGCGGCGGCGGCGTGCCCGACTACGTCCCGCGCCTCAAAGACGTGCCCGTGTGGGCCTTCCACGGGGCCAAAGACCGCGTCATCCCCCTGTCGCGCACCGTGGCGATGGTAGAAGCCCTGCTGGCCGCCGGGGGCAACGTGAAACTCACCGTCTACCCCGAGGCCGGTCACGACGCCTGGACCGAAACCTACGAGAATCCCGAACTGTATACCTGGCTACTGGGACATACGCGGGCAAAGTAAGCACTAATAGCGCG
Organism: uncultured Cytophagales bacterium; assembly: GCA_963833215.1. Taxonomy (GTDB): domain Bacteria; phylum Bacteroidota; class Bacteroidia; order Cytophagales; family Cyclobacteriaceae; genus Tunicatimonas. Next base: position 137,107 of record CAWHXE010000008.1, read on the forward strand.
TTGGTGCCCGGCTGGTGCGATGCGAACGCGGGCCCAACGAAGACCGAACCGGCCCCATCACTAGGCTAGGTCAGGGAAGTATTGCATGACCACAAACATGGCTGTAAAAAGGATCGTATTGTTGACCACGTGAAGGAGAATAGAATAACCGATGCCGTAGCGTACGCGAACGTACCCCAGCACGGTGCCCATGATAAACTGGGGCAGCACCAGCACCGGGCTAAATAGTAAGGTCTGCGCGTTCAGCGGGGTGTAGTTGGTGATATGCACCAGGGCGAACAAAATAGCCGATCCGTAGAAGAAAATCCCGAAGTAACGGGCCATAACCCGCTCAATATCATCGTCATAGCCCATCAGCGTAGCCACCAGGATCAGAACGCTCAGCGCGATCAGCAGCATCGCTCCCCCCTGGCTCACGGGAAGCAAGAGGACACCCACGAACAACACCAGAAAGGCCACCCCAAACAGGGCACTCCGGCTCACCCGCAGCCACAGCCGGAACATCACTTCCTCAATGGGGGGTATTACCAGCGCTCCCAGAAGCACTATTGTTGTCGATGGATCTTCCAGCGCGTGCTCTAGTAACAGGTAATCGGCCAACGCTTGGATCACGAGGCCGAGCGCAAAAACAACGGCAAAGTACCCCACCAACAAAACCGCCAACTCCCCCCACCGCACCGGCTGATTCTGGTAGACGTAGGCAGGGGCGCGAAGAAACCGCAGATAGTTGGTGAGCATAAGCAGTAAAGGTCGTCGGCAGCGCGTGTCCGACCAAAAGATAGTAACATGGTGCGCCCCAAGATACGGCTTTTTCTCGTACCGAACCTCCACCGCTCCCCGCGAAAACCGCTGTTAGTCAGCATTCCATACGGGACAGAAAACCAGTGCAGATCAGCCTAACGCACGCCTTTGAAGGCGGTATGCAATATTATTCTGCTGCAGAAGCAGGTTGTACTGTTATCGTGACCGATTTCTCACTAAGGGTGGCACCGTTAGCTTTGAAGATCTTGTCCGGAAGGCTTATATTTAACGGACTCTAACCGCCGTTCCCAATGATCATGACGACCAGCACCAGGATTTTCGCCGCGCTAATTCTGGCAGCCACCGCTTGCGTCGTTGCCTCAAATTGCGCACCAACCCCTTCGGAAAAAACAGCTCCCCCCAACATCGTATTGCTGTTTAGCGACGACCAAACTTATAATACCATCCACGCGCTGGGCAATGCGGTAATCAAAACCCCTAACCTGGATCGCCTGGCCAACCGCGGCACCACCTTCACGCACGCCTACAACATGGGCGGCTGGAACGGGGCCATCTGCGTAGCCTCGCGCGCTATGATGATCTCCGGAAGGTATATCTGGCAGGCCCAGCAGCAGGATAGCCGGTGGCGACAGCAGGACAGCGTCGCCCTCCACCAGACCTGGGGTAGGTTGATGGCTGAACGAGGATATAATACTTATATGACGGGCAAGTGGCACGTGCAGGCTCCGGCTAATAAGGTTTTTGATCGGGCGAAGCACGTTCGCCCCGGCATGCCGCCCGATGCCTGGATCAACCATCAGGCCGTTGTCCGGGCCAAGCAGGAGGGGAGGGCAACCAAGGCCGCGGGCTACGATCGTGCTCAGGATAATGCCACCCTACCGGGATACAACCGCCCGCTGAGCGAAAACGATACCTCATGGTCACCGTCCGATACGACTTTCGGTGGCTTTTGGTCGGGCGGGAAGCACTGGAGCGAGGTGGTTAAGGACGATGCCCTGGGCTTTATTGAGGAGGCGAGCGCGCAGGAAGCTCCGTTCTTCCTGTACCTAGCCTTCAACGCTCCGCACGATCCCCGACAAGCTCCCCAGCCGTACGTCGACTTGTATCCGGTAGAGCGTATTCCGGTGCCCGAGAGTTTTCTGCCGGAGTATCCCTGGAAAGACAGCATCGGCAACAGTGCTGCCCTGCGCGACGAGTCGCTGGCCCCTTACCCCCGAACTGAGTACGCCGTGAAGAAACATCGGCAGGAGTACTACGCGATCATCACGCACCTCGATGAGCAGGTTGGCCAAATCCTCGATGCACTGGAAGCTTCCGGGGAGTGGGATAACACCTACGTCTTCTTTACGTCGGATCACGGACTGTCGGTGGGGAACCACGGGCTGATCGGCAAGCAAAGCTTATTTGACCACAGTATCCGGGTGCCCTTTGTGGTGGCCGGTCCTACCATTCCTTCCGGAAAGCAACTGGATCAGGACGTGTACGTGCAGGACGTGATGGCCACCAGCCTGGAACTGGCCGGTATTGAGAAGCCGCCGTACGTAGCGTTCAACAGCGTGATTGATCTGGCGAATGGCACAACCAACCAAAGCCGTTATCCGGCGATCTACGGTGCCTACATGGACCATCAGCGGATGATCCGAAAGGGTGGGTACAAGCTGATCGTTTACCCCCGCATCAATAAAGTACTGTTGTTTGATTTGGAAAACGATCCCCACGAAATGAATGATTTGGCAGAGCAGCCGGTGCAGGCTGAGCGCGTAAAAAGTTTATTCCGAGATCTGATCGATCTGCAAAAGACGATGGGCGACCGCCTGGACATCAGCGAGGTGTATCAGAATTTGTAATACCCCGGAAAGCAAGCAAACCGTCCGATAGCACCACGGGTTCATTGCGCTGAATGCTAGAATTTCTTAGCCCCAGTGCGTTGCCAATAGCCTACCTTTGCGGTTATGATTAAAACGGTCCGCGACTTTCTGAAAAGCATTGACTTTTTCAAGAGTGCCACGCTGCTATTTGCGATCCTGCTGCCCTTGGCCCTGCTGGGCGGACTGGGAAAGTTACCCCTGGCGGTGAGTGTGGTCACGGGCGTGCTGCTGGGCTCGCCCAGCGACGTGCCCGGCAGCATCCGCCACATGGCGGTGGGCATCCTGGCCGGTAGCGCCCTGGCGATCCTCAACACGCTGGCGATTCATTTGGCGATGGGCACGATCTGGATACTGGTGCCGGTGCTAAGCGGGCTGGTCTTTTTCAACGCCATGCTATCGGTCTACGGCTTCCGGGCATCGCTGGTGAGCTTTTCCGGACTGCTGGCCATTATGCTGGCCTTCGCCCACCCCGCCACGGGCCACAACCTGCTGGTGCACCTGGCTCTTATGCTGGTAGGCGGCTTGTGGTACCTGGGCGTTACCCTGCTGGCCCACTCCCTGGTGTACCGTCGGCAAAACCAGTTGATCCTGGCCGAATGCATGGCCCTGACGGCCCGGTACCTGCGCGTTCGCAGTCAACTTGTTCCCCATCCACCCCAAGCTGACCAACTTCAAAAGGAGCAGTTCCAACTGCAAACCGACCTCAACGAGCGGCACGAAAAGCTGCGCGAAATTTTTGCGGAAGAAAGAACCCGTTTCGGCACCTCTCATTCGGCCAACAAATACGTGCTGATCTTTATCGAGCTGGTCGAGATGCTGGAATTGGCCTTATCAAGTCCGGCCAACTACCAGAGCATCGGAACACTCTTTGACCGTGAGAAGGCGGAATTGGCGCCCGTGGTAGATAGGCTCATGGCAATAGCCAACCGACTGGACGAACTGGCTGCCGTTGTTTCCGGGGATCGTAAACTGCGGGAGCAGGAAGGAACCTCTTCGAGCGGCGGTGATGAAAAAATTCACCGACATTTTGACGATCACGCTTCACCGCAACGCTACGAACGCTCGCTGGTGCTTCGCAATCTGTTCGACTACGAGCGAAAGCAGGAGCAAAAGATCGACAGCATTGAGCGGGTGCTGCGCAACCTGGTTGATCAGGAGCAGATTGGGCAAAGAAGCCAGGAGATGCCGCAGTTTATGACGCACCAGGACTACGACCCGGGGGTGGTGAAGCAAAATCTCACCGGGCGCTCCCCCATCTTCCGGCACGCCATCCGGCTCACGGCAACGGTGCTGGTCGGCTACGCCCTGGGGGCGGTGCTGCCCGTACAGAATTCTTACTGGATTATGCTGACCATCATCGTAATCATGCGGCCCGGCTACGGACTCACCAAAAGCCGGTCAATCCAACGGGTAGTCGGCACGCTGATCGGTGGGGGAGTGGCGCTGGCCGTGGTGCTGCTCACCCACAACCCCTACGTATACGGGGCGCTGGCCGCCGTGTCCTTGCTCTTCGCCTTCTCGCTGATCCAGAAAAACTACGCCAGTGCCGCCGCATTTGTCACCTTATACGTCATTTTTCTGTACGCCCTGCTGCAACCTGACGCGCTGTCGGTGATTCAGTTCCGGGTGTTGGATACCGTGCTGGGGGCCGCACTGGCCTCGATGGCGGGGCTGTTCTTGTGGCCGAGTTGGGAGTTTACCAACATCCGGGCGGTGATCGTTGGCAGCATTGGGGCTAACCGTCGCTACCTGCAAGAGATCAGCGCTTTCTATCGGGACAAAGGCGAGCCGCCTACTTCGTATAAGTTGGCCCGCAAGGGAGCATTGCTGGCCATCGGCGACTTGAATGCTGCTTTTCAGCGAATGAGCCAGGAGCCCAAATCCAAGCAGCCGCGTTTTTCTGAACTCTACGAATTGGTGGTGCTCAACCATACGTTGCTTGGTGCGGCGGCGGCCATGGGCACCTTTATTCAGCATTACCGCACCAGCGAGAAGTCAGCGCACTTCCAGACTTTTATCGACCGCACCGATGGCAACCTGGAGCAGGCGCAGGACTACCTGAACCTCGGCGAGCCGGTGGTAGCGCAATCGTTACCTGATTTGACCCAAGCCATTTCCTACCTGGACCGTCAGTACGAAACGGTGGCCGAGCACCACCAGGAATTTTTGTCGGAGCCCTTGCCCGTTCCTGGTACTGATACCGACCACCCATCGTGGCAGGAAATCAGCCTGATCGCGGGTCAGTTGCGGTGGCTGCACGCGCTGTCGGAGAACATACGGAAGGCAGCCCAGGAGTTGGTTTCGGGAGAAAACAAGATTGAAAGTCAGACGTGATGAGTAGTTTAATCATTTAGGATTGTGGGACCACGCCACGACCACCGTGGAACGGCCACCGTGGAACGGCGCGTTCCCACCCAAGAGGATGGCCTTGAATTTTTAGGTGTAGGAATTTAGTGCCCTCAGTACCAGTCCTTTTGCGCTGACTTGTTACTCCCTCGCAGCAACCTTAATCCCGCCCTGATCACCTAGAACACCGATAAACCCGTTTTCGTAGTGAATTGCTCCAAGAACTTCATGCCCCGGTACGAGTTTCCCTTGTCGTTTAACCGGGGGCTCCAAACGGCGATCGATAAATGTCCGGGATGAACGGCCACAATCCCTCCGCCGACTCCGCTCTTGCCCGGCAGCCCTACCCGGAAAGAAAACTCACCGGCTTCATCGTAGAAGCCACAGGACAGCATGATGGCGTTTATTCGTTTGCTTCGGCTCAGCGTGAGCACGCGCTGCTGCGTGATGGGATCGACCCCGTCGTTGGCCAGAAAGAGAAACGCCCGCGAAAGCTCCCGACCCGTCATTTCGATGGAGCACATGCAAAAGTAGAGATCGAGCACCGGCTCAATATCGTTTTCAATATTTCCGAAGGCTTTCATCAGGTTGATCAGGGCCGTGTTGCGGTACCCTACCGATTTTTCGGACCGGGCAACCGATAGGTTGATGGTTATATCCGACTGCTGAGCCACCTCTTGTACGAACGCGAGCAGTTCGTTTTTAGGATCGCGGAAGTGAGATACCAGGATGTCGCAAACCACCAGGGCTCCGGCGTTGATCATCGGGTTTCGGGGAATGCCCTGGTCGTGCTCCAGCTGCACCAGGGAGTTGAAGGGGGTGCCCGACGGCTCTACGCCTACCCGTTTCCACAGTTCGTCGCCCCGCCGGTTGTAGGCCAGCGTCAGCGAAAGCACCTTGGCAATACTCTGGATAGAGAACTTGGTTTGGTTATCGCCGATGCCGACATCGCCACCGTCGAGGGTGCTTACGTGGACCCCAAAGTGGTGGGGAGCAACGTCCCGAAGCTCAGGAATATACTGGGCTACCTGGCCTTCATTTTCCCAGGACGACACCGTTGCGTAAACGTCTTTGATAATTTTTTGATAGTCCATAAGTGAGCTGTCGGTATGGCCAAAGATAATCCTGATTCCGAGATAGAAACTCCGGTCCGCCCGAAGTGTTGCCAGGCGACGGCCCCCAGGGGCTCGTACTAACCCGGACGCGCTACCGTAACCTATTCGTCCCCCGTTGGTTAAGCATAGGTCATTTTACCTGCCGAGTGCGTATGAAAAACATTAAAAACAAATTGGACCGACTGCTGAAATCGTCGCCTAAGTTTACGAATGACGAGAAAATCATTTTGCGCGATTTTCTGGCACTACAGAGAACCCGACTGGCCAACGAACGCACTTTCTTGTCTTACAACAAATTCGCGCTTTACCTGATCACCGCGGGGGTTGCCTTGGTCAGAATAGAGAATTTGCGGCCCTTTCGGATGCTCGGCTACGTGGCCCTGGGAGCCAGCGGGGTGGTGTTCTTGGTCGGTCTTATCCGCTTTTTCGTTTTAAGAAGGCAGCTCAAAAAGTTCTATCAAGACGATGAATGATTCGGCTATGATAATAGACACTGTCGTTTTCAGGCTTAACTTAATGTCCACTCAAAGGTAGCAAGTTCAACCTGATAACATCATGTAGCCGCGGGTCACCGCGACGCGGATTGAAGGAGGCGCTGTTGATACCCGCTCTCAAGGAACGGGTCATTTGCTAGTGGGGCAGCTTCGTCCGAACCAATCCGTATACCCAGGTGCCAGCGATAGCACTCAGCAGTACGACGACAATGACCGAGTAGCCGTAGCCAATCAGGGTATAGATCGGGCCCGGACACGCGCCCACCATTGCCCAGCCCAGGCCGAAGATCGTACCCCCAAGCAGGTAGCGGTTGATGCTGCGGTTTTTAGGAGTGAAGGTGATGGGATAACCCGCCATTGATTTGAGGTGCCGACCTTTGATGATTGCCGTGCCGATGATGCCGATCACCACGGCCGAGCCGATCACGCCGTACAGGTGGAAGGCATCGAAGTGAAACATCTCGTAGATACGGTACCAGGAAACCACCTCCGACTTGGTCAGCACGATACCGAAGAAGATACCGACGATAAAGAAAGAAATATACTTTTTCATCAGATTAAAGGGTCAGGAGTGAAGGTAGAATGAAGTACGTCATGATGAGTCCCCCGATAAAAAAGCCAATCACGGCGATCAGGGAGGGCAGTTGCAGGTTACTCAGGCCACTGATGGCGTGACCCGAGGTGCACCCCCCGGCGTAGCGGGTTCCGAAGCCCACCAGGAAGCCTCCGCCCACCAGCATGATAAAGCCCTTGAGCGTGAGCAGGGCTTCCCAGCGGAAGATGCTCTCGGGCAGGTAGTTGGCTCCCGGATTATCAATGCCCAATGCCTGTAAACGGGTAACCGTCTCACTGGCTAATCGAATGGGTTCGGGATTGGGTAGCCACTGGGCCACCACCAAGCCCCCGACCATCGCCCCGGCCACAAACACCAGGTTCCAGGTCTGGTCTCGCCAGTCGAAGCGGAAGAAGTCGCTGGTTTTGCCGGCACCCAACGCCGCGCAGGTACTCCGCAGCGTGGAAGATACTCCGAAGTTTTTTCCTAGATACAGTAGGGTAAACATTACGGCGGCAATCAGCGGCCCGGCCACGTACCAGGGCCAGGGCTGACTTACCGTTTCAATCACGTCTTTCATTATGAATTTTTCTTGGTTTAATTACTATGCGTCAAAATCGCCATGAATGGCGACCCTACTGGAATTTCTTTACGTCTTCACTCAGGTCGTAGACCTTGGTTTCTGGCCGCGCGCCTTTCAGAATACTGGACCCGGCGGCCGACCGGTAGCCTCCGGCACAGTGCACGACCACCGGCTTGTCGGTAGGCACCTCAGCTACCCGGTCGGCCAGTTCGGGCAGCGGAATGTTGATGGCGTGCTCAAAGAGCAGGTTACCCTTCGCTTCGGAGGCGTTGCGCACGTCCACGATGGTATAATCTTCGGAATGCGTCTTAAAGTCCTCTAGGTCAAGCAACTCACTACGTTCCTGGAAGTGCTCAGGAGCTACGATCGTCCCTTTGATGTGGGTTTCGTAGCCGATCTTGGCGGCGCGTCGCACGATGCGATCCCGCTGGGCTTCATCCTCGGTCATCAGGTAGAAAGGTTTCTCAGGGGCAATAAGTGCTCCCAGCCAGGTTTCAAACTTCGCGCCTTCCTGAATATTGATGGCCCCTTGCATATGTCCCTTTTTGAACAGCGCTTCTGAGCGTACATCCACCACGGGATACTTCGCCTCCCGCGGTTCGTCTGCCTTCACCGCAGGGATGCCGTGCAGACTTTCTTCCAGCGGGGCCAGACCCTCACGGTTGAGTTCTACGTCGTAGGGGAAGTACTGAGGAATGAAGGGCGGGTTCTCTAGTAAGGTTTGTACAAACTGCTCTTCATCGGATACCTGAAAGGCCCAGTTCTGCTCTCGCTCTTTCCCGATGGTGCTGGAGGTTTCCGGCCCCATGTTCTTGCCGCACAACGAACCGGCCCCGTGGGCGGGATAGACCACCACATCGTCCTCAATCTTCTTGAACACATCGTTAATTGTATGGTACATCTGGCGGGCCAGTTCTTCTCGCTTGGAATGCAGGTTACCCGCTCCTTCACGCAAATCAGGTCGACCTACGTCGCCCACGAAGAGCGAGTCACCGGTGTAGACCGAGTGGGGGTGGCCCGCTTCATCCAGCAACAGATAGGTGTTATGGTCGGGTGAGTGACCGGGCGTGAACAGGGCGCGCAGGGTTACCTGGCCGATCCGCACTTCATCGCCATCGTCCATTATTTGGTGCGGGTAGGAGACGCCCACCCGCGAGTTGATGTAGATAGTGGCTCCGTACTTCTCGTAGAACTCCCGGTGACTGCTGGTGAAATCGGCGTGGGGGTGCGTTTCAAACACCGCCACAATCTCGCCGTCGTGCTCCTGGGCAAAGTCCAGGTAGGGTTGCGGGTCGCGGCCCGGATCGACCAGGGCCACTTTTCCGTCACTGACAATAGCGTACGAGCCGTGGGCCAGTGCTTGGTCATAAAATTGTTTTACTTCCATGATTTGTGAGGTTTAAGATGATTACAAATTTCTATGCTAAGATTAATTCGTTGACTAAAATATAGGCGGCCATCACCAACACAAACCAGCCGAAGCCGGTCTTGAGTTTCTGGGACGCAATAAAACGGGACGCGTAGGTGCCAATGAAGATTCCCCCGATGGCAATGGCGGTAAAGATCAGCAAAAAGGTCCAGTCAATCGGCTGCAATCCCAGATCGCCCGTGAAGCCGATGAGCGACTTAGCCGCAATGATGAGCAGCGAGGTGCCAATGGCCAGCTTCATGGGTAGTTTGGCTAGGATCACCAGGGCGGGAATGATCAGAAATCCGCCGCCCGCTCCCACCAGTCCGGTGAGTACACCAACCACCGCGCCTTCCAGCAAGATCATGGGGTAGTTATAATGAATAGTATCGTCTTGATCTTCTGATTCCTTCTTGCCCGAGCGAATCATCGAGAACGAAGCCAGGGCCATGATGATCGCGAAGAAAACCATCACCGCAATGTCTTTGGTTAGTATAAAGTTGCCCCACTGGGCGATCTGGTCGGGGATGGCCGGGACGATCCAGCGGCGGGTGAGGTAGACGGCGATAAACGACGGGACGGCAAATACCAGGGCCGTTTTGTAGCTGACCAGTCCCTGCCGCATGTAGCTGAGTGAACCCACCAGGGAAGCGGCCCCCACGATGAAGAGCGAGTAGGCGGTGGATAAGACCGGATTGACTCCCACCAGGTAGACCAGGGCCGGGACGGTGAGGATGGAACCGCCGCCGCCAATCAAGCCCAGGGTAAAGCCAATCACCACTGCGGCGATATAACCGATAAGTTCTGTCATGGAATCGTGGGCTATCTGGTCAAAGATTCACCGAAGAGGGCAAACGGGCAATGACCCGCATCATCCCCGCCGGTGTTCTTTGTTAGCTTATTAATTGATGTAAATTTGTATGTTAATATTTTCATGTATAATAGCAAAGAATTAAAACGGAATGTTCTGGCACTGTTCCATGCACTCGATCACCTTAGTGACTTCTTTCAGTTTCAGAGCGTAGTAGATGTTCTTCCCCTTGCGTCGGTTACTCAGCACGCCCTTGAGTTTCATGTTAGACAAGTGGTGTGAAGTCAGCGATTGCTCCGTACCGAGCTTTTCAACGATCTCGTTCACCGAAAGCTCGTCGTGCTTGGTCAACAGCTCGATGATGCCAATCCGCATCGGATGGGCGATCGTCTTGAGAATGAAGGCGACCTTCTCTAGTTTCTCTACGTCTAAGGTAGTTTCCATGCCTACCCTAACGCAACACATGAAAATAGGTTCATGTATTTGAGTGTTTTTTTTGTGATTCAATGAATCAAACTAAGCGTTGCTACGGCAGCACGTAGAAGAGGATCGCGAAGAAATGACAGATACTACCGGCCAGCACGAATAGGTGCCAGATGGCGTGGTTGTACCGCAATACCTCCCAGCGGTAAAAGATCACGCCCAACGAATAGGCGAGTCCGCCCGCCACCAGCCAGAGTAACCCCCCGGCCGGAATCCTAGTGATCATCGGCTGAGCCGCTACCACACACAACCACCCCATCAGCAGGTAAATCACCAGCGATAGCCGTTCGTACCGACCGATAAAGAAAAACTTGAAGACAATGCCCACCACGGCCAGTCCCCAGATGGTTCCCAGCAACGACCATCCCCAGGGACCTCGTAGGCTAACCAACATAAACGGCGTGTACGTGCCCGCGATGAGCAGGTAGATGGCGGCGTGGTCGGCGATCTTAAAGAACCGTTTGACCCGCGGCTGCCGGAAGCTGTGGTACAGGGTGGAAGCCAGGTAAAGGAGAACCAGAGAGCTTCCGTAGATGCTCACGCTGACCACGTGCCAGGCATCCCCGTACAAGGCCGCCAGCACCACCAGCACGGTGAGTCCGGCAATGCTCAGTGCTGCTCCGATGCCGTGGGTGATGCTATTGGCAATCTCTTCCCGAAAGGAAGTAGACTGGGCGGGCGGGGGAGTAGTTTTTACGGATTTCGTTTTTCCTGGCATAGCGGGTAGCTAGATGTACGTCATCATCTCCGAACAAATATAGTACCCGGGTGGTGCTAATCGAGTTGAGGTTGTATACCGAAATTCCTGCCACTAAATAGACATCGGAAGTCTATTGTTTATTCTGACTGAAGGTGTTAGATGATCGCATAGTAATACGGTTTAAAAGGTTTCGTACTGTTTTAGCTGTGTCCACTCGGAAATGGACGCGGGCGGCTAGACACAGAAACTATATCAAACCAGCACAAAACGGACTAACTTTTTTGGGTGTAACGCATTGATATTCAAAGTATTAAAGTCATTTCTGTGTCCAAATATAGAAATAGAAAGTGGACCACGATATGGACGCGGACGGCTAGTCGGTAGAAAAACGAAAAACCCCTCAAATCCTGCGATTTAAGGGGTTTTGGTGCTCGTTGATCCCTGAAAAGTCGGGGCGAGAGGATGAGAACTCTCTTGGCAACCCTCTGATTTTCAATACTTTATGATAACATATTTTATTAGTTCACCGAATAGTTAAAGCATTCTTGGTGTAATCTAAGGCAGTCGGCAGCGTATGCATTGAATTCTCTACGACCCGGTGTACGGCCAACTGAGCAAAGTGGAGCTTCAGGTAGTTGATCCATAAATTTCCGTCCTGAGCCGATACGTACCCATGCTGTTCCTGGGCGATCAGCAAAGTCGTCGGAGTCGTAGCGCACAATTCAGAAAATAAGCAAGCCAAGTACTTAATTTGCTGATAGGTAACGAGTTCACCGTCATCGACCAAAATGATTTGATCTACCTGCTCTTCTCCCGGGGGTACCACCAACGTGGGACAAGCCAGTTGGGGCTGATACGCTGACGCATCGCCTTGGCACCCATCGCTGAGCAGAGGATAGGTGGTGTTTTCGATGAGCAATAGGTCAGAGAATTGCGCTACACTGAGCTTGGTTCGTAAGGTCCTCCGCCATCAGGCCCAGTTCGTGGCACACCTGCTTCATAAAGTGCTGGTTAAATTCCGGTGACTTCTGTAAGGTTTGCAAAAAGGCAGACTTGGGCAGAAAACTGATCTAAGTCATCTTTTTGGTTGATGAGGGTCATACTACAAAAAGCAAATGTCGCTGACTTTTGATGCCTACCCGAGAAATCTATGGGACACGAAACCCTCGAAGCAACGCAGCGGTGCTTTCACTGCGGCGAAGATTGTGCGGACAAGACCACGGTGCAGGACGGAAAGCCCTTCTGTTGCCGGGGGTGCCAAACCGTCTACGATATCCTGCACGGAAGTGGCTTGGCGACGTACTATGGCCAGGAACCAGCTCCTGGGGCCTCTCAACAGAAGAGAAGATCTTCTTGGGCCTTCCTGGATCAACCAGAACTGGCGGCCTCGTTGCTGGACTTTCAGGAAGGTGACCTAAGTCGGGTTACGTTATTTGTGCCAAGCATTCACTGCAGTGCCTGTATCTGGCTGCTGGAGCATCTTCCTCAACTCAACCCTGAGATAATGCAGGCGGCGGTTCATTTTCTGAGGAAGGAAGTCAGCATCACCTTTCGGCACAATCGCTTGTCGCTGCGATCGTTGGTGGAGCTCCTTCAGTCGGTAGGGTACCCTCCGGATGTTTCATTGACGGGAACCACAACCCGGAAAACACGGCCGCGCAATGACCTGACGATCAAAATCGGAGTAGCGGGTTTCTGCTTCGGCAACGTGATGCTGCTGAGCCTACCGGAGTACCTGGACGCTGACTTTTCGCTGAGTCCTACCTATCGAGTGTTCTTTAGCTACCTGACGTTTGCGCTGGCCTTACCCGTATTCTTTTACGCGGCCTCCTCGTACTTTATCGCGGCGTTCCAGGGAGTGCGCCATCGTCTCTTGACGATTGACGTGCCGATTGTGCTGGGATTACTGACCCTCTTTGGTCGGAGCAGTTACGAAATTTTTACCCAGACGGGCACCGGCTATCTGGATTCGCTTACCGGACTGGTCTTCTTTCTGCTCATCGGGCGGTGGTACCAGCAGAAAACTTACCAGGCGTTATCCTACGACCGCGACTACACTTCGTACTTCCCGGTGGCGGTGACCCGGCTGGTGCAGGAGCAAGAAGAAACGGTGCTGCTGAAAGACGTGCACGTAGGTGACCATCTGTTGATCCGAAACGAAGAACTCATTCCGGCCGATGCGATTCTCCACCGTGGCGAAGCCCGGATCGACTACAGTTTCGTGACCGGTGAATCGGAACCCGTCGAGAAAGTGAGCGGCGACTCCTTATACGCCGGGGGGCGGCAGCAGGGCGGTCCGCTGGTCGTTGCGTTGTGCAAACCGGTGGCGAATAGCTACCTGACGGATCTATGGAACCAGGACGTGTTCACGAAGCCCGTTGCTTCCCCGCTGCGCCCGTTATCCGATCAGGTGGGGCGGTACTTCACGGTCGTCATCTTGGCCATCAGCGTGGCAACGGCGGCGTACTGGTACACCTACGACCCCAGCGTGATGCTAAACGCGGTAACTTCGGTGCTGATCGTCGCCTGTCCGTGCGCCTTAGCCTTGTCCGTGCCCTTCACCTTCGGACACGCCCTGCGGCTACTCGGGAAGCATGGCCTGTACCTGAAAAACACCGAAGCCCTGGAGAAACTGTCGGGAGTAGATCACATTGTATTTGACAAGACGGGTACCATCACCCAGTCGTTACCCACCCAACTGTCTTTTGTCGGAGAACCCCTCACCCCCCGAGAAAAATCGTGGGTACGCGCCGTGACGCGGGCGTCTACCCACCCCCTGAGCCAATCAATCTACCGAAGTCTTCCCGATCATCTTCCCCCGGTATCGCTTACCCACGTTCAGGAGCAAGCCGGACATGGCATTGCTGCCAATGTGTCGGCCACCGGAGTGCCGGCCACCGGAGTGCCGGCCATCGAAGTGCGGCTTGGTTCGGCTCTCTGGGTGGGTCATTCACCGACGGCGGATACGAACGCAACGCGGGTGTACGTCCGCATTGGTCACCGGATGCGCGGCTACTATCGTATCGCCCATCACTACCGTGCGGGCTTCGTTCCCATGATGCAGCAACTGCAAAAGCACTACTCCACGCATCTACTATCGGGAGATCAGGACCGAGAACGGGCGAACTTAGCCCCGTACTTCGAAGCAGTTGCACTTCCGGCAGTCGCCGATGGATAAGCTGGCCTACCTGAAAAAATTAGCACAAAAGGGTAGCCGACCACTCATGGTGGGCGACGGACTCAACGATGCCGGAGCCCTGAAGCAAAGTTACGTGGGCATTGCGGTGGCCGACGACGTGTATCATTTCTCACCCGCCTGCGACGCAATTCTGGATGCGAACCACTTGTCGTCGCTCGCCCGGTTTCTGCGGTTTGCCCGGGGAAGTATGCTGATTGTGAAGGGCGCCTTCGGGCTGTCGTTTCTCTACAACCTGCTTGGGTTGTCGTTTGCGGTGAGCGGGCTACTCACCCCCCTGATTGCCGCCGTGCTGATGCCGCTCAGTTCGGTGACGGTGGTGGGCTTTGTCACGCTGGCGGTGAACGGGTGGGGAAGAAAATTATTTTTAGATTCCCGGAATGGTTCCGGTGGCAACGATTACTAACGGAATGGCTGATTACCACCCCCGTGGTTTAATCTTCGTCTTCATCAACATCATTCATTTTCTCTCTCATCCAGTCGGAGAACATCCGCGAAAGCTCAGGGTTGTCTTCATACCACCTGGGATTTTCGTTAACGGTTTCTATGAACGACTTCATGATTAATTTATCAAGTACTCGTCCACGAACGTCAGGCTCGAGCTCATCCATAATCTCACTAAATATCCTTTCAACTTCTTCTAAGGGCAACGGTTTCATAGTTGTTCTTTTCCGGAAAATACGAAAGTTTTAAGTCTCCTGCGTCATAGACATGTCGACCAGGCGTCGGACGGCAACAAACCAACCGCCTCGGTGAGGCCCAGCGTCATCAGCAGCAGGCCCGTGACGTGGATATTGGTATCGTAACCGCCGCCGATGTGGGGTTTGCCATTGTCCCACTCAAATTTTGCTTCCGGGGCCCAGGCAATAAACTGCGCAAAGCTGATGGGAGTCGGGGCCAGTCGGATGTCAGGGACAAAGGGAAGGTCAGTCTCCTGAGCAGGGTACGCCGCCGCTCGGCGACTCTTCCGACGGGATTTTACGTCTGAAGGTGTCTCATCCACCGTCACCAAGTCGAAGTGATTTTCCCAGGGGTCGGCCTTGATCCGCCATAGCCGCTCGGTCTGCAACGTCAACGCGGGCAGCACGATGGATGCCAGCGGTTCAGGGGCGAGGACCGTACGGACTGCGTACGCATCGGACGTTCGGTGGTGCACCCGGATTGTTTCGTGCTCGAAATCGATTAGCCAGATTTCCGGTACCTGGGCGGCCTGGTAGCCTGACAAGCGTCGTCCGGTGTTGAAAGCCCGGTTGGCCGGATGCATCACCTCGATAATGAGGTCGGGAGGTCCGTCGAAGTAGTACGATCCCTGGCGCGGGTCGGCCGGGTCGGCGTATACGTAGACGTCGGGCGTAAAGGCATCTTCGCCTAGTTTGACCACGATATCGCGACCCATCACTCCGCAACGGTCGATCCTAAATAGGCTCATCATCAGTTCGCTGGCCATTCGAGCGACGGGCATGGTGGGAGCCACTTCGGGATACAGCGATAGGTCCGAAGGAGACGCATGGCCGCGTCCGAAGGCCTCGATACACGCTTCACGCAGCAGGTCCCGGTCTACCAACGGCAGGATATACTCCGGTCCGTAGCCTTCCAGGATAGCTTGTAACACCATCCGCGACGTACGCAGACTCCCGCTGATGAGCGTTTGTCCGTCGACGAGTTCAATTTTGTTGCGGGGGAGGCGGTCGTAGAAGGTTTGGAGTTGCATGGTGTTGTCGATTTTCAATTAGTGCTTTTAGCTCGTTAAAAAAATCGCTGTGCCTATGAAGTTGGTGGTTCTACTGGACAAGCCTCTGCGGCGGGGGCTTGTTGATAGATGACGTGATGAATATCTTCAAGATTAGTGCTGTTTCAACCATCGTTCGCTTGACGCTGAGCGAGGCGGTTAGGATCAATAACCGGTAGTATGAAATTAGCTAACGAAGTCCCCTGAAAGCGGGTCATTAAAATACCCCGGGTGGTGGAATAAGTAATAGAAGCTAAGGCATTACTCAAACCGGCATCTATCGTTACTTGCTGATCTTTTTGCTCAACCAATTCGGACAGGTTTTCTATATGATAAACGAAGTTCAATTCAAATAACCCCCGCGCGGTGTCCGAGTCTTTGTCTTGGCTTTCGGTATTAACCATAATGTGAAGACTTGCCCTGATAAGCCTTTCTTCTATATTGAACGCTAAATTGTATTGCGTGTTCGAAGGCATACTTTATTATGCTTTTTACCGAAAACTCAAAGGGACTCTCAATTTGTCCTTTTGTGATCTTAAAGTCTACAATATGAATCTTATCAGGCTGTAGCATAATTAACCCACGTTAGATAAGGGAGCCTCTGAAGTGGGATCGATGGTAGTTTTCAACGTCTCGAACTCTGCTTTCTTATCGTTAGTATATACGGCGACATGACCACGCAAACCGCTAGTGAATTGAAAGGATCGCCTGGCAGGAACATACAATATAGGTTCATTCAATTCTGCTTCGAGCTTAGCAATAGAACGTAGTGTAAGGTTGTGCTCTTGCTTAAGCCATCGGTTGACTTCTGAAGGCTTCTTGCCCATTCTTTCTGCTAACTCCTTTTGCGTCATCCCCTTTTCTTCAAGAATTTGGTTCACTCTGATGATGATGTCCGCATACTTGTCCACAAAGATTTTAGTCTCTTTGGGAATTTTAGCCATCATTCTTTTAGCTACTGAACTTCTCATGGTGATAAGAATATTTCGTGATTGTTTTGAAAATCAGTCAAGTATCTCTGATCTTCACTGATAAGCATTGTTCCTTCTCTCAGTGCCTCTTCTATGGATTTTGAAAATTGTTGCGCTTCAATAAACTGCATACTTACCTCACTTGCTTGACTGGTAGCCGCACTCTTTCGTCCTCCGCCGAATAGTACTACAATCGTCTCACTAATACGATAACAGTAAAGGCGAAGGGGAAATTGAACGCCTAATTGGTAGATTTCAGAGATGTGACGTTTGGGCCGAGGGGGCAAAGCTTGAGCATTGTTTTCCATTCTGTCAAAGAAATCATCCAAAGCGCCGTATTTATCACCGATAACGTCTAAAATCAATAGTAACAATTCATTGGCTGAATGATGAAGTGCACTACTTTCATTTTCATACTTGCTAAATAGCTTATCAGTCTCGTTAGTTTCCGCCTCATCCCATCGGACAGTATAGAAAGTACATTTGCTGCCTTCATCGTCCCACAACTCAACTACAAAATTACTCATTGCTTGATTAACTTAAAAGTTAATTGATTAGTTTAAATTACTCAAGTTTAATCAATTTGTTTCTTTATCGCTATTGCAACATCCCCTACAACTACCGCGGAATCTTCCGATCCACCCTGATCTCAATGTCATCCGCCACCACGTAACTATTGGCAACCTCTCGAATCTGCCGCCTGCTTTTGTTTTTGCCGCCTACTTCAAATACCGCGTCCTATACCTTGAAATCGCCGGGCTGCGTCGCCTGGATGTCGTAACCGGCATTCAGCACTTGGTTGTAGAAAAAGGTCTCGCGCACGTTGCCGATATCGGGGGGCGGGTCGGTGAGGGCGTACATCAGATTGGAGTTGTTGAGGTAAATTTTATCCGGCTTGCCCATCCCGCTCACCCCGTGGGTTGCTGAGCGGAGGAGGTTGAGCAGCCCGGCTTTTTCTAGCCAAAACAGACACATCAACAGGGTGTCACGGGTCACGCCGATCTGCTCACTACGACAATCCGGCGAGGTGATACATCACTGCCCGACGACCTAAATCAGCCTCTCCTTTCTGTCCCGTTCCACGGTGGGTTTCTATCATGGAGGAACCGGTAAAGATTATTTTTAGGTCCGGGTAACTGTCGTATAAGTGCTTGATTTCGGCTGACCAGTTACGATACTTATGCACTTCGTCCAGAAAAAGTAGTTTGCCGCCCCGTTTATAAAACAGATCCGCCAGATCGGCCAGTGAGTTTTCGTGGAAATAGACATTATCCAATTTTGACTGATTAAATAGGCAATTTGCCCACAAAAATGACAAATGGATGAGTCACTTGAAGCGATCAAGGGTATATTCTTCACAAATATGGAATCAGATTCCATACCTGTAAAAACTGACCAAAGTCAGTTTTTTCCCTGACCCGCATCATTCTCCCATCGTCGGTTCCAACCGTTCTTTGTCATCAAATGACAACCCGGATGAGCGTATTGATTCTATTGATCGGAGTGAGTTTGACGGTGGCCTTGGGGTTTCTGCTGGCGTTCTTGTGGGCCAGCAGCAGCGGGCAGTACGACGATGACTACACCCCCTCGGTGCGGATGCTCTTCGATGACCCCGTCGCCCCAACCGATCAGGAAGAACCCCGCTCACCTTCCTCAACTAACTAACGTATGGCAACCACTAGCGTACTGACATCGGATCGTCCTCCGATGGAACCCTCGCCCAAGCTCGAAACTTTTCGCTACGACAACACCATCGTCCGCTTATTTCTCATCGCTACCACGGTGTGGGGCATCATTGGTATGACGGTCGGCCTGATCGCCGCGCTGCAACTGGTGTATCCGGCGCTAAGCTTTGATCTGCCGTTCCTCACCTTCGGACGGATTCGCCCACTGCACACCAACGCGGTGATCTTCGCTTTCGTGGGAAACGGGATTTTCGCTGGGGTGTACTACTCGTTGCAACGGCTGTGCAAAACCCGCATGTACAGCGACAAACTTAGCAAAATCAACTTCTGGGGCTGGCAGCTTATCATCCTGTCAGCCGTGATCACCCTGCCGCTGGGCTACACCACCAGTAAAGAATACGCCGAGTTGGAGTGGCCGATTGATATTGCCATCACGGTGCTGTGGGTGGTATTTGGCTGGAATATGTTTGCCACCATCCTGAAGCGGCGCGAGCGGCATTTGTACGTGGCCATCTGGTTCTACATTGCCACGTTCGTCACGGTGGCCGTGCTGCACATCGTTAATTCCTTCGAGCTGCCGGTGAGCATATTCAAGAGCTACTCCTGGTACGCCGGGGTGCAGGACGCGCTGGTGCAGTGGTGGTACGGCCACAACGCGGTGGCTTTCTTCCTCACCACGCCCTACCTGGGGTTGATGTACTACTTCGTGCCCAAGGCGGCCAACCGCCCGATCTACTCGTACCGCCTGTCCATTATCCACTTCTGGGCACTGATCTTTATCTACATCTGGGCCGGGCCGCACCACCTGTTGTACAACACCCTACCCAACTGGGCGCAGTCGCTGGGCGTGGTGTTCTCCATCATGCTGATCGCGCCCTCGTGGGGTGGCATGCTCAACGGACTGCTCACCCTACGCGGGGCCTGGGATCGGGTGCGCGAAGACCCGGTGCTCAAGTTTATGGTGGTGGCCATTACCTGCTACGGCATGGTCACCTTCGAGGGACCTATGCTGTCGCTGAAGAACGTGAACGGCATCGCCCACTTCACCGACTGGATCGTGGCGCACGTGCACGTGGGCGGACTGGGCTGGAACGGCTTCCTGACCTTCGGGATGCTCTACTACCTGATTCCGCGTCTGTACAGAACCAAACTGTACTCGCTTAAGCTGGCCAATGCGCACTTCTGGCTGGGCACGCTGGGCATCATCTTCTACGCCCTGCCGATGTACTGGGCGGGATTCGTGCAGAGCCTGATGTGGAAAGAATTTACCCCGGCCGGAATGCTGGCCTACCCCAACTTTCTGGAAACCGTCACGCAAATTCGCCCGATGTACATGCTGCGGGCGGGCGGCGGCGCTCTGTACATCACCGGTGCCCTGCTGATGGCCTTCAATCTGATCAAAACGGCTTTTCAGGGCAACTTCCAGCGCGAAGAAACCGCCCAGGCCATGCCGCTGGCCAAAAACTACCAGCCTGCGAAGAACGAGCACTGGCACCGCAAGCTGTTCGAACACCGCCCGGTGCTGATGCTCGTGGGTAGCTTAATTGTAATCTTAATCGGGGGACTGGTCGAGCTGATTCCGACCTTCCTGATTGAGTCCAATGTGCCGACGATCAGCAGCGTGCAACCCTACACTCCGCTGGAATTGCAGGGCCGCGACCTGTACATCCGCGAGGGTTGCAACAACTGCCACTCGCAGATGGTGCGCCCGTTCCGCAGCGAAACCGAACGCTACGGCGAGTACGCCAAGGCCGGAGAATTTGTCTACGACCATCCCTTTCTGTGGGGCTCGAAGCGCATCGGTCCCGATCTGCTGCGCGTGGGTGGTAAGTACCCCGACTCCTGGCACTACCACCACATGTACGAACCGGAATCAATGTCGCCCGGCTCGATTATGCCACCCTACCCGTGGTTGCTGGAAGACGATCTAGACGCCAGCAACACTGCCAATAAGATTGCCGCGATGCAGACACTGGGAGTGCCCTACGCCCCCGGCTACGAAAAGCAGGCCCTGGCTGACCTGATGGAGCAGTCGGAAGAAATCGCCGCCCGATTAAAGGAGAGCGGCATCGAGGTGAAACCCGAAAAAGAAATCATTGCCCTGATCGCCTATTTACAGCGGCTGGGTACGGATATACAGGTGAAAAACAACAAGGGTTTGGGTGTTGGGGATTAGGTTTTGGATATCCTGAAACCCAATCCCCAACCCCTAAAACCCAATACCCAATTCCTAATACCCCTAGCCACCCATACAAATACCCAAAGGAATGCTCAAATTCATTAAACACCACCTGGAAACGATTGCCGGGATTGAAATTTTCCCGCTTATCTCTTTCCTGATCTTCTTTACCTTCTTCGTGCTGTTACTCGTCTGGGTGCTTCGCTCCAGTAAGGAATACTTTGTGGAAGTAGAACGGCTCCCGTTAGACCAACCGGACACCAATGACATCGATTATGAAACGCTTTAGCTTAACAGCAACGGTCCTGATTAGCCTGCTTCCGAACCTGGCCCGGGCCCAGGAAGCTACCACCGAAGCAGCGGCGACCAACTGGGAGGAACTGATCGTGTGGACCCTGATGGGCCTGGAGGTACTGCTGCTCGTGGTGGTGGTGGTTCTGCTGATCGTTATCAAACTGATGAGCAATGCGCTCTTTCCCCGCACCCAGGTGGCGGCCAGCGGCGAACTGGTGGAACCGGCCGAGCCCTGGTACCAGCGCGTGCTGACCAAGGTGAACGCCGCCGTGCCCCTGGAGCGAGAGGCCGAGGTGATGACCACCCACGAGTACGACGGCATCTACGAACTGGACAACGACCTGCCCCCCTGGTGGAAGGCGATGTTCTGGGCCACGATTGCCTTCGGAGTAGTGTATTTGCTTTACTACCACGTGTTTGACATTGGGGTTTTTCAGGAGGAAGAATACGAGCAGGAGATGGCTGAAGCCAAGATGACGGTGGATGCGTATCTGGCCACGGCGGCTAGTAGCATTGACGAAAACAGCGCGACCATCACCGACGACGTGGGCCGGATCAACGCGGCGCAGGAGCTGTTCGTACAAAAATGTTCGCCCTGCCACGGCATGGCCGGGGAAGGCGGAGTGGGGCCCAACCTGACCGACGTCTACTGGATTCACGGCGGCAGCGTGCAGGATATTTTCAAAGTAATCAAGTATGGAGTGCCCGAGAAGGGAATGATTCCCTGGCAGGCCCAACTCACCCCCGTGCAGATGCAGGACCTGTCGAGCTTTATCATCACCCTGGAGGGCACCGACCCGCCCAACCCCAAGGAGCCCCAGGGCGAGCCCTACGAGCGGGAAGAAGGGGTGGCACTGAATTAGGACAGGGAGATTAACTTTTCAAACTACGATGCAACAACCTATCTCTTCTGTCTTTTCTTCAGTGCTGCCCCCCTTCGGTTCAATGTTCAACGGTTTGCTTTCAACAATAAATGACGACTGTGCTAACTATGCTTAAACGATGAACACCCCCGAAGCCACCCAACCCGACCAACCCTCCTTTCGCGACACCTTATCAACGGTCGACGCCCAGGGCAAGCGGGTGTGGGTGTATCCCAAAAAGCCGAAGGGGAAGTTCTACAACGCCCGTACGTGGGTAAGTGTCACGCTGCTGGCGGTGCTATTCAGCGGGCCGTTTGTTCGCATCAACGGCGAACCGCTGCTGCTACTCAATGTGCTGGAGCGAAAGTTCGTCATCTTCGGACAGGTGTTCTGGCCGCAGGATTTTTACCTGTTCGGGCTGGCGATGATTATCCTGGTGGTGTTCATCATTCTCTTCACGGCGGTGTACGGTCGCCTGTTCTGCGGCTGGGTGTGTCCGCAGACAATCTTTATGGAGATGGTCTTTCGCAAGATCGAGTACTGGATCGAGGGCGATTACACTGCCCAGCGGGCCCTGGATCGCCGGGCGTGGGACCAGGATAAGATCGTAAAAAAGACCGGCAAGCACCTGATCTTCTTCGCGCTGTCCTTTCTGATCGCCAACACCTTCCTGGCCTACATCATCGGCAGCGAAGCCCTGATCGAGATCGTTACCGACCCGCCCGGCGAGCACTTGGCCGGATTGGGTGCTATTCTAGTGTTTACCGGAGCGTTCTACGTTGTGTTTTCGCGCTTGCGCGAGCAGGTGTGCATTAGTATTTGTCCCTACGGCCGCCTGCAGGGCGTGTTGCTGGATCGTCAGTCGACGGTGGTGGCCTACGACTACCAGCGGGGCGAGCCGCGGGGCAAGTTCCGCAAGAAAGAAGACCGCGCCGCGGTGGGCAAGGGCGACTGCATCGACTGCCACCAGTGCGTGCACGTGTGCCCCACCGGCATCGACATTCGCAACGGCACCCAACTGGAGTGCGTTAACTGCACCGCCTGCATCGATGCCTGCGACGACATCATGGACAAAGTGAACCTACCCAAAGGCCTGATCCGCTACGCCTCGGAAGCGGGCATCGCTGAAGGAAAAGAAAAGCACTGGACGCCCCGCAACATTGCCTACTCCGTGGTGCTGGTGCTGCTCACCGGCGCAATGGTAACCTTGCTGGCGCTGCGCACCGACGTGGAAACCAGCATCTTGCGCACGCCCGGCATGATGTATCAGGAGCAGGGAAACAACCAAATCAGCAACTTGTACAATATCAAGATCATCAACAAAACCAACGAAGGGCTGCCCATTCATCTCGAACTTATGGGTGAGTCCGGCGAACTGCGCATGGTCGGTGAAGATAACCTGTTCGTCGAACGACAGGGAGTGGCTCAGGGCGCCATCTTCCTGGTCTTTGACCGCGACGACCTTCACCAGATGAGCACCAAGGTGAAAGTAGGAGTATACTCGGGAGACGAACTAATGGAAAAGGTGACCACCTCGTTTTTAGGACCAAATTAAAAAAGCCGTAGTCAGATGACATTTCCATCGTGAAAGAATATTGTTTACAGCTTTTTTACAAATGACAAAAAATATGAACTGGGGATGGAGTATTGTACTAGCCTTTAGCCTGTTCGGCCTTTTTATCGGCTGGCTGGTGTTTCGCACCTTTCAGGAAACCATTGAGTTGGTATCGGAAGACTATTATCAGCAGGAGCTAGGCTACCAACAGCGGATCGATAAGATGACCAACAACCAGGCCCTGCCGGTGCCGCTGACCTTTTCGCAGCAGGCGCAGCAGTTGGTCGTGCAGTTTCCGGCCGAACCGGCCGCTGAGGTGCAGGGAGAAATTCAGATGTTTCGTCCCTCGGACGCGCGCCGTGACCAGATTTTGACCATTGCGCTCAATCCCCAACGACAGCAAATCATTGCCACCGAGGGGCTGGTGAAGGGACACTATAGAGTCAAGGTAGACTGGACGAGCGGAGATGCCGCCTACTACACCGAAGAAACCGTTTTCATTCAATAATGATCGTCACTGCGTTTGCCATCGGACTATTGGGAAGTTTTCACTGCTTGGGCATGTGCGGTCCCATCGCGCTGGCCCTGCCGGTGCACGATCAGGCTAGTTTACGCCGCTGGCTCGGGCGACTCACCTACAACCTGGGGCGCATCACCACCTACGCGCTGCTGGGTAGTATTTTCGGGTTGCTAGGCCAAGGCCTGGCGATGGCGGGATTTCAGCAGACGTTGTCGGTGCTGCTGGGCACGTTGATCATTCTGGGCGTGGTGCTGCCCGCCGCGTTCGTCCACCGGGTCAACCCCAACCACCGCATTGCGCGTCTCATCGGACGGGTGAAAAAGTCAATGCAGCGGCTGTTTGCGGTGCGCACCTACCCGGCCCTGTTCGGACTCGGTACCCTAAACGGTCTGCTGCCCTGTGGCCTGGTGTACGTCGGACTGGCCGGAGCCACCGCCACCGGGTACGTGACCGAAGGAGCGGCCTACATGGCGGCGTTCGGCGCGGGTACGCTACCGATGATGTTGGGAGTGAGTGGGCTGGGGCAGTGGATCAACGTGCCGCTCAGGAACAAAGTGCGGAGGGCCGTTCCGGTGCTGTTGGGCTTCGTGGGCGTGCTGTTCGTGCTGCGCGGGCTGTCCCTGGACATTCCCTACGTGAGCCCGGTGCTGGCCGGGGAGATGACCATCCGCGAGGCCATCATTATGTGCCAATGACCGACAACCGTAGGAACATCATGAATCGCGCGGCGACCGTGATGTTCCTACAAAAAATTAACCTACGATAAACATCCACCTTATTCAAAAATACAATGAAAGAAACCGCTAGAACCAAAACGCTGTCTCTGGGCTGGCTAGCCCGGTTGCAAGGCAAGTGGAAACTGAAAAGTATTACCCAAGTACTCATCATTTTACTGGTTTTTTCCCTCACCGGTAGCACCGTAATCTTCCTGCGAAAAGCCCTATTCGGTTGGGTGGGGTTCGACGAAATGACACCCTGGTGGCTCAAAACCATCACGTATATCGCTTTTATGATGCCCGCCTATCAGTTGCTGTTACTCGGTTACGGAGCCTTGCTGGGTCAGTTTCGCTTCTTTTGGGAGAAGGAAAAGAAGCTACTACGGTGGCTACTTCCGAGGTGAAAGCTTCGATGGGATGACCAAGGTCATTGTACCCTCGGAATAACCTGGGTAGTTTTGACAAAACAAAAATTTACTACTATGAAAAAGAACATGGGAACCGCCGACCGAGCGATCCGGGTGATCATCGCTATCCTGATTGCTACGCTGTATTTCACCCACGTGCTCACCGGCACCCTTGGGATTATTTTACTGGTGTTGGCCGGGGTATTTGTCCTGACAAGCTTCATCAGCTTTTGCCCGCTGTACGCTCCGCTCGGGCTGAGTAGTTGTGCCAAGAAAAGCCCCGGCCGACCGGCCGCTAACTGATGCCACCTCTGTCAACCAACCAGGAATGAGCCGGATCATCACCCTAACCCTTAACCCCTCGGTCAACAAAAGCACGCGCATCGCCGGACTGCAGCCCGACCGGAAATTACGCTGTATCGCACCCATCTTCGAGCCGGGTGGCGGGGGAGTTAACGTATCCCGCGCCATTCGCAAACTGGGTGGTACCTCGGAGTGCGTGTACCTGGCCGGAGGGGCGCGGGGTGCTCTGCTGCGCGATCTACTCGACCAAGAGGCCATCGTACAACACGTGGTGCCCACCCAGGGAGAAACCCGCGAAAACTTCATGGTGGTTGACAACCTGACCGAACAGCAGTACCGCTTTGTCATGGACGGGCCCACCCACTCGGAAGCCGAGTGGCGGGAGAGCCTTGCCGTCCTGGCTTCTCGGGTCGCGGCGGGCGACTACGTGGTGGCCAGCGGGAGTCTGTCATCCGGCGTGCCCACTGATTACTACGCCCAGGTCGTGAAGATCGCACAAGAGAAGAAAGCAAAAATCATCGTGGACACTTCCGGCGAGGCGTTACAGCGGGCCACGGAAGCGGGAGTGCATTTGCTCAAGCCGAACCTGGGCGAACTGAGCAGCCTTACTTCGCAGGAAGCCATCACCGCCCCGGACCAGGAGCGGCTGGCCCACCAACTCATTGAGCAGGGGAGAGCCAAACTCGTAGTGGTATCGTTGGGAGCGCAGGGAGCCCTGCTGATGACCGATCAGGGGGTAGAATACGTTACTGCCCCGACGGTCCATAAAAAAAGTACGGTCGGGGCCGGAGACAGTATGGTGGCCGGGATGGTGCTGCGGCTGGCTCAGGATGCCTCTCCGTTGGAAGCGGTACGCTACGGCGTGGCCTGCGGTACGGCGGCCACCATGAACTACGGTACCCAGCTCTGCCGGAAAGAAGACGTGGACCGGCTCTATCGGTGGATGGTACAGTCAGCGTGATGGCGGTTCTCGATACCCTTGCCGTCTATGAATAGGGTCAGTGAAACATTACACCGCCTGCGGCACCTGGAGCAGCTCGCCGGAGTGAAGCCGCCGATTATCTTGCGCAAGGTCGTCCTCTTTATGCTTTCTGCCGTGCTTAGCCTGGTGATCGTATTCGTCCTGTTTCGGCAAGGTTCGCTGGCGCAGGAAGCGGTTTATATGATGGGTATCTTCGTGCTGGCGGCCCTGCTGTGGGCCACCGAAGCCTTACCCTTATTCGCTACGGCCATCCTGATTATTGCCCTGGAGGTTATTCTGCTGGCCAATCCCGGTGGCTGGACCGGCTTCGGCTTTGCCGACGGTCCTTCGCCTGACTATCAAGTTTTCCTAGCTCCGCTGGCCAACCCGGTGATTGTGCTGTTTTTCGGAGGCTTTCTGCTGGCCCACGCCATTCTTAAAGAGGGAGTCGATAAGGCGATGGCCGGGGCAGTGCTCGGTATGTTTGGCACCTCGCCGCGGTGCGTTATGCTGGGGCTGATGGTCATCACCGCCGTTTTCTCCATGTGGATGAGTAATACCGCTACTACCGCGATGATGATTACGCTCACCGTGCCCATGCTGTCGCAGATCCCGGCGGGCGATCCTTTGCGTAAAGGATTGATCCTATCCGTTCCCTTCGCTGCTAATATTGGCGGAATGGGTACTCCCATTGCTTCGCCGCCCAATGCGGTGGCTGTGTCGTTTTTGTCAGAAGCAGGCTACGAGATCAGCTTTTTGCAGTGGGTGCTAATTGCTACCCCGTTGATGGCGGGATTGCTACTGTTCGCCTGGGGGTTACTTTCGTATCTGTATCCGCCCGGCAAGAATATCACGTTTGCTAAGCCCGTCGCCGAGCCCATGGACGGTCGCGACTGGTACGTCGTCGGGGTGCTGATCGTCACGATCGGCCTGTGGCTCACCGAAGGCTGGCACGGGCTATCCACCGCCGTCGTCGCCTTGCTACCGGCCGTCGCTTTCACCGCCACCGGGCTGCTCACCCGCCGCGATGTCAATAGCCTGGAGTGGCACATTCTGATTCTGATCATGGGAGGCATCGCCCTGGGCGTCGGGATGCAGCAGACCGGACTGGATAAAGTATTTGTATCGCTCATTCCTAGTCAGGGCGGCGTGGTTCTGGGAGCGATGGTGGTGGCGACGATGTTGTTCAGCACCTTCATTTCTAATACGGCGGCGGCCAACCTGCTGTTGCCCATCGGCATTGCTTTCGCTGCTGGTACGACCGATGAGGGAAGTCCAGGAGCGATTGTGCTCGCGGTGAGCATTGCTCTAGCCGCTTCGCTGGCGATGTCGCTGCCGGTGAGCACGCCGCCCAATACGATTGCCTACAGCCAGGGCCGGTTGGTGTCGGGCGACTTTATCCGTCCGGGAGTAGTGATTGGCGTGGTGGCGGTGTTGTTGATTGTGTGGTTGGGAGATGCGGTGGTGGGGTTTTGGCTGGATGGGTAAAATGCGCAAGCAGTGCTTGCGCAAATAGGTGAGCACGTTACGCGCAGTAAGTTTCTTGCCTACCCCACCCAGCTGTCGTAACTTTTGGGTAATCAGATACGTACTCGTTATTGTACTCAACTAGCTAAAATATGATTGCCGCGAACTACACGGAATTTAGGACTCATTTGAAGAAGTATCTGGATGAGGTAGAACAAAATCAGGAAACGCTGATCGTTAAGCGAGGCTCCGGCAACGGTACAGTGATGCTGTCATTGGACGAGTATAACGCCATCATGGAGACTGTTCACCTCCTGCGTTCCAAAGCCAACGCCGACCGCTTATTTGAATCCATCCGCCAAATGAAAGAGGGCAACACCGTGACTAAAGGGCTCATCGAAGAGGAATGAACATTATTTTTACCAAAAACGCCTGGGAGGATTATGTTTCGTGGCAGACGGAAGACAAAAAGATACTCAAGAAAATTAATGAGTTGATTAAAGACATTCAGCGAACCCCCTTTGAAGGAAGGGGAAAACCGGAGCCACTCAAGTACGATCTAGCGAGCTATTGGTCCCGCCGCATTGACCGCGAACACCGACTGGTGTATCAGGTGGAAAGAGGACAGGTTTTGGTGTATGGGTGTAGGTATCATTATGGCGGGTAGAGTGAACGCAGAGCGTAAATCAAAATACTACTAAAGTCTTTATATAAACTATGGCACATACAAATCCCTTAAAGTGTCCAGACTGTGCACATTATCGTTCTCTAGTGCTAATAACTGTGAGGTTTGAAGAAAATAATAGAAGTGTTGATTATAATGTGCCATTCTTTGAGTGTAAAATATGTAAAACTCGTGAGGAGTTGTCACCAAGAAGA
The DNA here is from genome assembly GCA_963833215.1 of uncultured Cytophagales bacterium. Classification (GTDB taxonomy): domain Bacteria; phylum Bacteroidota; class Bacteroidia; order Cytophagales; family Cyclobacteriaceae; genus Tunicatimonas. The sequence continues at coordinate 165,955 of CAWHXE010000008.1, forward strand.
AGAGTGGGAAGAAAGAGCTGAGGAAGATAGAAGAGGATTAGAAGATGGTCAATCTAAAATGATGATTTTCAATTATGAAAATAAAGCTTTTAAACAATATGAACACCTTGAATTTATTTATGACTCTGTTGACTATTACTTGATTCCAGGACTGCGTAGAACAGAGGATGATGGGTATTTGACACCTGTCTTTTTTGATAAAGATGTGTTATTGTATTACAACAATCATCCAGACTACTCGGTAAAGCTGTTTTCGTTCTCTTCTGGGAATATTTTCTATCAGGATAGCCCTATGTTTTCCCGTGGATTCGGAATAAACCGAAACGGTAAATTATTCAAGTGGCTTGGCGACTTAGATGAGGATTTCGCTGAAGATGAAATGCAAGCGCACTTGAGGCGATTTCAAGCTAGTAACATAGATTCAGACCATGACATCTACTCAAAGTTTTATTTATCTCAAGTTCCCAACTCAATTGAAGATGCATTTCAGTGTTCTGATAACGAATATCAGTTATTTAATTTGAAAAGAAAGTTTGAAGATGCTTTAAAAAGCAATTACGGATTTGTGCTTTCTAAACTTGATATTAATAACTTGTCTGAATACTACAGTCATCCAATTCTTGAACATAGACCGCAGATATTTGCCTCATACTCAAGTCTGAACAAGTGTCTGGTTGAGAACATGCAGCAGAGCGAGCTTAAGCAGGCTTTAAGGAATGCTGACACTTCTAAAGAAGAATTAAAAGGACTCAGAAGTTTGAAATTACTTGAGCAATTTTTTAAAACTGTTCTTGAACGAGAAAACAGTAAAGAGTTGATTGCACCGTTGTATGTTCTTAATGATTTAAGGCAACTCGCAGATCATTTATCTATAAGCGGGTTTGAAGAGAGGTACAGCAGCTGCAAAGACAGATTAAGTGTGAAGCCAACTGCTTCTGACTTTGAAGTTTATTATGCTTTGGTCAGAAATCTTGTTGAAATGTACGGTAAGTTGAATAATTGCATAACAGAGTAAAAGATAAACATGCCCCTCGCCATCAACATTCACGAACTGATCCACGGCCAAGTCATCGAGCGGGAACGGCTGGAGTTTAAGCGGGACTGGAACCCTAAGTGCACAGTACAATACAGCCTAACCACCAGTTGCCAATTAGAACAAGGATCGTATATTTGAAGATATGGAACTACCCTATATAATCGCACAAAACGCCGACGAACTGACTACTTTATGTCAACAGTTCGGCGTAGCACGGTTGTATGCCTTCGGCTCAGTCGTCACCCATCAGTTTGATCCGGAAAAGAGCGATCTGGATTTGCTGGTAGAACTAGAGCCTATGCCCCCCTTAGTCCGCGGAGAGCATCTAATTGGGTTATGGGAAGCACTGGAAACGTTGTTTGCCCGAAGAGTTGATTTACTTACTGATCAACCCATCAAAAACCCGTATTTGAAAGACAACATCCACCGCACTAAACAACTGATCTATGACCGAGAAAGCGAAAAAGTATCTAAGTGATATCTTACAAGCGATCAAACTCATCGATGAGTTTTCTAAAGAAGTGAGCAACTTCTCAGCGTATCAAAAAGATTTGAAGTCAAAAAGTGCTATTGAACGACAACTTAGTATCATCGGAGAAGCTGTTAACCAGATCAGAAAAGAAGAAAAAGAGATAACGCTGAGCCACGCTCGCCAGATAGTAGACTTTAGAAACCGATTAATTCATTCGTACGATAACGTAGATGATTCTATTGTCTGGGTGATCGTAAAGAAATATCTTCCGCCTCTTCATGATGAGGTAAATGCCTACTTAAATGAGCAATGAGACTTATTGACAAATGTGGGTAAGCTGCCTAACTCACAATCACCTGCGGACCGCCGGATAGAATAGCGTTGTCGGCTTGCTCAGTAAACTGCTCAAAGTTGGCGACAAACTGCCGGGCCAGTTGGTTGGCCTTCTCGTCGTAGGCCACTTTGTTCTCCCAGGTATTTTTCGGATTCAGCAACTCGCCGGGCACTCCCGGACAGCTATCGGGGATGGCTACCCCGAAGATGGGATGCTCGCGGTAGTCTACCTCGTTGAGCTTCCCTTCCAGGGCGGCGGTGATCATTGCGCGGGTGTACTTGAGCTTGATGCGTTTTCCTACTCCGTACGGACCGCCCACCCAGCCGGTGTTGATCAGCCACACGTTCACCTGGTGCTTCTTCATTTTGTCGCCCAACAACTTGGCGTACTCGGTTGGGTGCAGGGGCATGAAGGGGGCTCCGAAGCAAGCGGAGAACACCGCGCGCGGCTCAGTCACGCCCGTTTCGGTGCCCGCCACCTTGGCGGTATAGCCGGAGATAAAGTGATACATCGCCTGACTGATCGACAGCTTGGAGATGGGGGGCAGCACGCCGTAGGCATCGCAGGTGAGGAAGAAAACGTTCTCGGGCACTCCGCCGATGGACGGCTCTACCGCGTTGTCAATGTGATGAATCGGGTACGACACCCGGGTGTTTTCGGTTACGTCACGGTTGGAGTAGTCCACCGTGCGGGTGCCGGGGAAGAAGCGGGTGTTTTCCAGGATGGCTCCGAAGCGAATCGCTTTCCATATCTCCGGCTCGCTCTCGGGCGTCAGGTCAATCACCTTAGCGTAGCAGCCGCCCTCGAAGTTGAACACCCGGTCGTCGGTCCAGCCGTGTTCGTCGTCGCCGATCAATTGCCGGTTGGGGTCGGCCGATAAGGTCGTCTTGCCGGTGCCCGACAGGCCGAAGAAGATCGCGGTGTTGCCGTCTTCGCCCCGGTTGGCACTACAGTGCATGGGCAGCACGTTTTGCTGGTCGGGCAGCAGAAAGTTAAGTACGCTGAACACCCCCTTCTTGGTCTCGCCGGTGTAGCCCGTGCCGCCCACCAGGATCATCCGCCGACTGAAGTTGATCACGGCAAAGTTCTCGTGCCGGGTGCCATCGACGGCGGGGTCCGCCTTGAACTCGGGAATGGCCAGGATGGTAAAGTCGGGCGTGAAGTTACGCGCCTCTTGTTCGTCCAGCCGCAGGAACATATTGTAGCAGAACATATTGTGCCAGGCTTGGGTATCGATGATCCGCACGTTGAATCGGTAATCGGGATGGGCACCGGCGGCCGCATCGCGCACGTAGAGTTTGCGGCCGTCGAGCGAAGCGACCATTTTTTCAAAGAGTTGGTCAAACTTCTCGGCCGCGAAGGGAATGTTGATGTTGCCCCACCATACTTTGTGGCGGGTGGTATCGTCCTGCACAATGAAGCGGTCGTTGGGTGCGCGTCCGGTGAAGCGCCCGGTATCGCACATCAACGCGCCGGTGTCGGTGAGCACGCCTTCGCCCCGCTTGATGGCTTCTTCCACCAGTTGGGCGGGTTCCAGGTTCCAAAGTACGCCTTTGGCGTTCTGAATGCCCAGGTCTTCCAGGCTTTTGAGGATAGAGGATAAATTGGTTTGATTCATGGGGGTTGTGGATAATCGTTGAGACGCGATTAATCGCGTCTGTACAGAATGGTTAATCAATCGCTAACAACGGAATCTTCGTATGCAGCGTCAGCAGTTTTGTCAGGCGTCCTTCCGAAGGGCGGGTCTTTTGGGCATGGTTGCGCGGTAAAATCGCTAACAGGTCAATGTCGTGCTTCTGAATATAATCCGTGATGCCCCGTTCAATGTCGGTGTTCTGGGGGAAGGCGTGGCGGTAGTCCAATGTTTCCAGGTAATACTCCAGCAGTCGTTCTGCCTCCTCGTCCTGGGCTGAAGTCGCGCCGGTCTGGGAACGGATGGTGAGCAGATGAATCTTCGCGCCAAACCAGCGCGCCACGTCGTGCACCACGCCCAGCGAGCTTTCGTCGTCGATGTCGTGTTGGTCCAGGGCGACGGCAATCTGTTTCATCCGGAAGTCCTGCGCTTCCGGCGGGATGACCAGCACCGGACAGTCGGCTTCCAGCACCAGACGCGCGGTACGGCTATCGGCCTGGGCCTCCTCCTCGTCGGAGCCGTCGGTGCCCATCACGATCAGATCAGCCTTGTGGGCCGTCTGGGCCGACAGCATCGTGGTCACCAGCTCGCCTTCCTGTATCAAAAACCGGCTTGTCGCCTGAAGGCGGGGCGGTAGCGACTCTTTCATCTGATTGAATCGCTGTTGAATAGCTTCCCGATCGGCGTCGTCGGGGGTACGATGAGGTACGTGTAACACGGTTAGGGTAAAAGCGTCGTCGTCGATAGCCAAGTGCTGCGCGTAGCGAAAGGCAGCCTGGGCACAGGGCGAAAAATCAGTGGGGATGAGGACGTGATGAATTCGGTTCATGAGTAAGGGGAGTTAAAGAAGGGGTAAGATGGGAGGTCTTGTGGCTCTTCATTTTTTGGACAAGGTAGTCGCCCCCGCGGCGGGATGCCATGACCAGTATAGGTACCGAAGATGATCTAAGTCATAGTTTCTGACTGCCGTTGGTTCAACCTTACCGGGCATGGACGCTTCACCTTGTATTGTGATAGTGATGGGCCTGCCCGGCAGCGGCAAGACCTACTTTGCGCAGCACCTGGCCCGCGTGCTTAATGCCGAGCATATCAGCAGCGACCAGGTACGCAACGAATACCGACAGCGCGGCCGATACGAGCTGTCCGACAAGCTAGCGGTGTACCATGCGATGATGGAGCAAGCCGACGAGGCGCTGGCTGATGGGCAATCGGTGGTGCTGGATGCCACCTTTCACCTTTGGATGTTTCGCCGCTTGGTCAAAGACTGGGCGGAGAAACAAGGCTATCCACTGCGCTATATTGAGATCATCGCCGATGAGGCTACTACCCGAAAAAGGACCCACCGGCACCGTCCCGACAGCGAAGCGGATTATGAAGTATATAGCCAACTCAAAAGCGAAGCCGAGCCCCTAGAGGAAGCGCACCTGCGGCTAAAATCTGCTAATGACATTGATAAGATGTTGCAAACCGCCCTGGATTACCTGACCGATGACGTATGAACAATTCGAGCAACTGCTCGCTCAAGATGAAGCGGATGGACAACTTTCGGGAGATGGATCAAATGCTGGTGAAAAGAGAAGTGGAAACGCAGCATATGCTGGACCTGGCGCAGTGCATCGCTGACTTTCACGGAGCCGCTGCCCTGGTTCATCCGACCTTCACGGTGGCGGGGTGGCAATCGCTATTCAATCCTCTGGGCGAACTGGTTGACTACGTTGAGCAGACGCTGGGCCGCTCCTACGGGGATACGGTACGCCGGGCCATTCGCGTATCCGATCAATTTGTGCAAGAACACCTCTCCCTGATGCAGCAGCGCAGCGCGCGGGGGTTGGTCCGCGACGTCCACGGCGACCTGCACAGCAAGAATATTTTTCTGACCGACCCTCCAACTGTTTTTGACTGCATTGAGTTTGAGGAGGCCTACCGGCAGATTGATCTGCTTAACGAAGTGACGTTCTTGTGTATGGACCTGGAAGTCTACGGAGCCGATGCGCTCAGTACATTGTTTTATCAGGAATATCTCACCGGTATGGAGGCCTACGGAGTGGACGGCGTTCGCCACGATGCATTGTTTGCTTACTTCAAGTTGTACCGGGCTAACGTGCGAGCCAAGGTGCTGCTCCTGCAAGCGAAGGAAGCTGATTCTCCGGCTGATCTCCGGAAGGAAGCAAAAAAGTACTTGGCATTGATGGAGGGGTACCTGAGCGATGGCATCACCAAGGAAAACTCCGTAAAATGATGATACGACACGGATAGATTTAACCAAAAAAAGACCACTATTCTTTACGTCCCCTGCCGTGCTATTGATAAGAACAGCGGTCTGACACTACGAAGCGACGACTCCTCAGACGCTATTCACGAATGACAAAGACCGGTCGATCGGTTGTAAAGAGCATACTTTTGGTGACGCTACCCCGGGTAATCCGGTCCCACAAGTTGTGATCACGCGGAATCATGGCCACCATGCCCACTTCTTCATCGTGTTCGTCCAGATAGGTACGCAAGCCTTCCAGCACATCGTCGTTTTCTTCGTGGCAGTAGGTGTGGTGCACGTGGCGGAGCAGGCGGTCAATCATGTCGCCCGCCGTTAGGTTCTCCTGCGTTAGCTTGGTGTATTTCGGGGTGACATGAAGTATGTCAATCTGCGCCCGGAAAATGTTGGCCAGGGTTACCAAAATCTGGAAGGTGTCCGCGTGTTTAATCCGCTCGTAGTCCGTGGCTAGCAGGATACGGTCTATGTTGGAAAAGACGACGTTTTTCGGCACGGCGATGAGCGGACACTCCACCCGGCGCATCACGTGGGTGGTGGTGCTACCGACGAGCTTATCGATCACCCCGCCGCCGCGGGTACCCATCACGATCAGATCAATGTCGCGTTCGTTTACCGTTTCCTCAATAGCTTCCTCGGGCATGTCGCAAACCGAGATCAGTTCGTACTTCACGGGCCTGTCGCCCAGATGGTTGTGCACCAGGGCGTTAAAGCTGTCTTCTACTTCCTGCTTGATTTGCTTATAGTCCACCAGCGTATCGCCTCCGTAGGCCCCGGCCACCGGGTAGGGACTCATATACACCGGATTAGGCACCCGGTAGGCATGCAAGATGAAGAGTTTGGCTGGGGCGGCCTCCCGCTCGGCGGCCTGGACCAGATGAATGGCGTATTCCAGCGCCCGGGTGGCTCCGTCGGAAAAGTCGGTGGGGACGAGAATTTTTTGAATCGGTTTCATAATTTAGTCCGGTGAGTGCGCTTAAACAGTAGGTGACAAATCCATTACCGGCGGTTCCCTTCCGGTGAAGGAATACGGGTAGGCGCGGAAGTACACGACGATGATAGGGTAGTATATTCACCCGGCTGGTAAGCACAAAGGTATGGGTCGTATCATCGGTGAACAATGGTCTAGGTCATGGTTTGCCCGGCGGTCTGGCAGGGGGATCAAGGCATGACATACATCAGACTGATGAATGATCTACATCATCGCTCGGCTTCTGGGGGCTCCCTATTTTTGAGCATGTTTTAAGCGCATAACCACTCCCGCTATCCAGCCTCCAACAAACCACTATCTTATGAAAACGACCCTGATGGTCCTCAGTACGCTACTCGTTCCTATATTCTCCTTCGGGCAGACCCTACCGGTGGCAGGCTATTACACCCAAGCAGATCAACTGGTCTTTGAATTCAATACCCTGGAACACCAGTACGCCGTACAATCAACCGACGGTAATGTAATTCCTACCTCCTCACTCACCATCTTCAGTGTGGCGTTAGCCGGAGAATTCAATGGCTGGCAGACCAACGACTATCCGATGCAAGCCGTAGATAGTATCACCTACCGGACGCGGGTACCGCTGGATTCGTTAGGGGTGACCGATTCGCAGTTTGCCTTTGTGGTTAACAACCTTTACTGGATCGAGCCAACGCTCAAGAGCGTGAATCGCGTACCGGCCCCCTGCTGGCTGATCAGTTCGGGCTCGGTTTACACCACGCTACTGCACAAGCACACCGTCGCCCAATTGCTATCTGACCCCGCCCTGACCGACGAAACCGCCCGGCAGTGGCTCATGAAACATGCTACACCGGCGCATACCTACACCCCGGCGGGCCTCGGTGCCCTGAAGCAGTTCACGCAGAATAAACAGGCCATCGGATTAGGCCATGACTCACTAACTACCTTTCCGGTGCGCCTTAAGATCGCCGAGTTACTGCTCAATGGGATGGAGTACCCGATGATGGCCTTTCATATCAACGACGAGCGGGCCGAGCAGATTAACCAATACTTGGATAAGGGCTACGCCGTGATGAAAGACGACTATAACCTGGAGGTAATTCAGGTGATGGACTGGAGCTACGAGCACGAGGAAGTGCACCTGATGGGCTACCAGCGGGAGGATATTCAGGCTAGCTTAGACGATTTGGAAAAGCTGTCAACCTCCTCGTCGGACGGCACCTGGCAACCGGACACTGTCTGGCAAAGGGAAGTTAACACGCTGGTGGGAGAGGTGCGCTCACTGCTGGACTTGCAGCAGACCTGGGGGCTGTACTACTACGATTCACCTTCGTTTCAGGAGTATCTGCTGCTGGCCCTGTGCTCGGTGCGCGACAACCTGCCCGAGCTACCTGGCGACCGGCCGGAGAAGGCCGGACGGGCCATCACGGTGATCAACCGCTACCTGACCAATCTGTCTAATCTGAAGAGCTACTACGGCGACATGATCACCGAACTGGACGATTATTTGGTAGTGTTACAGAATGTATGCTATTATGAAAAATCGCAATGAAAGCCCATTTTTGCTGAATGTGTTACGTTCAGGTAAAAGTGTACTGCCCTCATTGCGATAGCGGTAAAGTAAAGAAAAACGGTATTAAAGGAAATGGGCAACAAAATTTCTTTTGCCATGGCTGTGAAAAGCAATTTCAATTTAGCTACCAAAATAAGGGTGCTGACCCGAGAGTCAAAAAGCAGATGCGTACCATGGCGATGCGAGGGAGTGGTATCAGGGATACTGCTAATGTGTTGAAAGTCAGTGCAGTAACCGTAATATTGACTTTGCGGGTATGGTTTGAAACCCTCCGGGAGCCCCAGGTTGAAGGCAGCTTTGACGAGGTGATGATCGATGAGTTTTGGTCCTGGGTAGGGCATCGTAAAAAAGGGAAACGTTGGGTTTGGTACGCCTACTGCGGAAATAGTGGTAAAATATTAGCTTTTCAAATAGGCAAGCGTAATGATGCTTCTTGCAAAAAACTGATGAAAAAGCTAGCTCATTTAGACATAAATCACTATTACACAGACAATTGGAAATCCTATAAGAAATATATACCTCCTGAAAAGCATACCATATCAAAGAGAAAAACACAGAAAATTGAGCGGCAGAACCTCAACTTCAGAACGCATATCAAAAGGCTTTGCCGAAAGACTATTTGTTTTTCAAAAAAAGATGATATGCATTTTGGCTTTATCAAGGCCTATATTTGGCAAAAAAATGCTGCCTAAAAGGCAGCATACATTCTGTAACACTACCGATTATTTTAGCTGGGTGAATACCACCGACGATCAAGCACTACAACTGCTGGTATGGGCTCCCAACGAAGAGATGAATCGAGACACGCCCGGCTCGCTGGGGCAGTACTTGGATCAGAAATACCAGGATCACTACCTGGCCGTGGGGGTGGGCACCTACCGCTTTGCCGAAACCCCGCTGCCATCCTCTTTGGAGCAGCGCTTTCCCAGTTTAGCGCAGGACCATCAGGCCGGAAGTAGTATGTACGTGATTGATCTACGGAAGTCCGCGCTGAGTCCGGAAGAAACCGCCTGGCTGGCCCGGAAGGTCTACCACCGTCCGGCCGACTACCAACGCAATCTCAGCGACGACTTTGACGTGCTGCTGCTGGTCAATGAGCCGGAGCCCCCGGCGGGGCTGAAGTAAAAACTACTACTCATTGTAATAAATTATACAAAATGTATTTTAAGTAACTCACATTTTGTATAATTGCTGCATCTTATCTAACGGCTATTACAAGAGGTATGGACATCAACAAAAAGTTATCTGTGGAGATCGTGAACTTTATCCGGTCAAGAAGGCTAGAACTGGGGCTGAAACAAAGCGAGTTAGCAGTTAAAGCAGATATCTCTCCGGTAACGTATGGGCATATAGAATCCGGACGTCGCGAATTAAAAATCTACGAACTTAGTATATTGAGTGCTATTCTCAACATAGACGCTAATAGCATCACAAAGAGTGCTATAAGTAAACTAAAAACAGGCGAAGGGTCGCTAGATAAAACCTACAAGAATAAGGTTGTTGCCTTCACAAGCTTTAAGGGGGGGACAGGTGTATCAACTCTAGCTGTCCTTTTAGCTAATGAAATAGCACAACACTACAAAGTGCTCTTCATTGACGCTCACTATCAGGCCTCTTGCTATCATATGAGAGAGATTGACAGAAGTGTTTTCCCGGAAGTGAGACCGCTATATGAAGTAAAAAAAGTTCCAGTCAACAAATTGACAAACTATATTGCCGCTCAATGTGGTGATTACGATTATATTATCATAGATCTGCCGCGTTTCTTTTATGTTAGTGAGTACATAGATAATGTCTTATTGCGAAGTAACTTTGTATTTGTTCCTTTTCATTTGTCCTACCACTTTTCCACTACCGATAACTATATAAAACATGCGGCAGGCCGCTTTGACTTGTTTATAGAATTACAAGCAAAAATAAAACAGCAAGAAAACGTGCATTTCACCTTGATACCTTTTCGTGATGACATTAGTCAGATTTTCAAAGAATGGATTGAGGACAAAGAAATCGCACTTGTACCATGTTCTTTCAAATATCATGAAGAGATTAGTCGTATAGATACTTTTAACCCTCTTCCCTCAGAACTTCACGCTCCGTACATTCAGGACACACGTAATGTATTGTATCACCTAATGAATATTCTCTCTGCTCATCCTATCATTGAAGATCAAAAGAAATACTCAAAGGCTTCCTGGGATGTCATGCTTGAAAGTATTAATGATAAGGCTTACTTATGAACAAAATTTTGGAAAGAATAACGATAGATGACGAACTATGTAATGGAAAACCCACCATTCGAGGATTACGTATTACCGTGCAGACGATTCTCGAGTTTCTGTTAGCTGGTACCAGCGAAGAGGAGGTCTTGTATCAATATCCCGCCCTGGAAAAGGAAGACTTGGAAGCCTGCAAGCAGTTCGCCATTCAACTAATGGGACGACAGTATTCTATTAAAGAAACGGCTGCCTGATATGCCTACGTTTCTTGTCGATGTAAATCTGCCTTACTACTTTGGTCTCTGGAATACCGAGAAATACATTTATCAAATGGACTTGGCACCTCGTGCTAAAGACAAGAATATATGGCATTACGCTATTGAGCATGATCTGGTCATTATTACCAAAGATAGCGATTTTTCAGCGCGAATGCTTCTTACCGATCCACCTCCGCAAGTCATTCATATTCGCTTAGGAAATATGAATATGAAAACATTTCATAAAATAGTCAGTGACTGCTGGAACGAGGTAGCTCGGATGGTTGAGCACTACAAACTGGTAACTGTATATAAAGATCACATCGAGGGCATCAATTAGGCTGCAAGTTAGTACCATCTCTTATGACGTAGGTCATTGCCGGGGATGGCTAAGCATTGCATCTTGTGCCAACTATATCGTTTACCCTTACCCTAATAATCATGACCGGATCATTAACCGAACAACAGATGCGGACCCTGCTCACCAGCCAGGTCGTCGGACGTCTGGGCGGGGTTGTCAAGGGACTGCCCTACGTGATGCCCATTTCGTATGCCTATGAGCATCCTTATACGTACAGTCACACCCGCGAAGGGACCAAAGTGTCCATGATGCGACAGAACAAGCAGGTATGCTTCCAAGTAGACCAGATCAACAACCTGGCCAATTGGCGCAGCGTGATCGCCTGGGGCACCTACGAAGAGTTGAGCGGACAAGAGGCCGAAGAAGGCTTACAGATCATCAAGAACCGGCTGTCGCCGCTGACCACCAGTGTGTACAGTCGCAGCTTGCTGGACATCAAGGCGGGTGAACTCTCACGGGCGACGCAGGCCCGGGAGATTATCTTTCGCATCAAGCTGGAGATGCACTCGGGGCGGTTTGAGAAGTCGCAGTAGGAGGAAATAAGTTAATAGCAAGTGTCTCCCCGCTTTAGCTGTCCAGCCAGAGGCGGGGCCCTCATCCGTTACAAGGGCAATTGTAATATGTACTAAAAAACTTTACTTCCCATTTCTGCAGAATAGGAAGAATCACCCCCCAATCGCCAGTAGCGGCTTGTGGGTGTGGAAGATCATCTGCTTGGTACGGCTACGGTGCAACAGGCTGTCCAGAAACGAATGGTGCTGCGGGATCATCACTAGCAGTTCGGCCTCGCACTGGTCGAGGTACTGCTGAATGCCCTCGTTCACATCTTCATTCGGGGCGAAGTGAAACTGATGGGGGATGCCTAACAGGCAGTCATCCAGGGATTCCCGCACTTCTATCTGCTCGCGGGTGAGTTCCGACTCCTTGGTATGTACGTACACCACGTCAATCGTGGCCTCAAACTCTTTCGCAATCGTTTTGAGGGTGTCCAACTCGCTCAGCACCGGTAGCTGGGTCAGTGAGGTGGCCAACAACAGGGTGCGGGGGCGCTCAAAGTGCGCTTCGTGCGGCACAGCCAGCACCGGGTAGTGGCTGCTCTTCACCGTATCGGTGGTGACACTGCCCAACCACGCTTTCACTTTTTCCGCTTTTTGGGTACCCATCACGATCAGGTCAATGGTTTTCTCCTCGGCCGTGCGGGCGATGATGTTGACGGTGGGCCCCAACTGGGTAAGGCATTCGTAGGGGGCTTGGGTCGCATACAGGTAGTCTTGCTTGAGCTTTTCCATGCGCTGATCGGCTTCTTTTTTGAGTTCATCTATACTCACCGCTTCGTAGTAGGCCACCGGGTAGGCGGCGGTGACTGCTGCGCTCGGAATATGATAGACGTGCAGAATGAATACCTGAGCTTCTACCTCCCGGGCCAGGGCCAGGGCGTAGATCAGGGCGTTGTTGGCGGTCAGGGAGAAGTCGGTGGGAACCAGGATGCGTCGGATCGGTCTCATGGGCGTTATTTTTTTTGTTAAGGTCGGTCGGCCCGGGCACTCCTGGTATGATCTACGTTGCCTCTAATCATGACGTAGGTCATTGCTGACTGTACAGCGTGATGAATATCACCTGTGGACTGCACGGGGTGCCCCGCACAACCTGCGCTGCTAGCGTTGGCCTGCATAATAAACCAACCGTTGTCCGAGCAGCATAATGACAATCAGCGTAGCCAACTCCCAAAAGAAGTTCGCTCCGAGCAGGCCGAACACCATCGCCGAACTGTAAAAATAGGCCACACTGATGACTAAGATAGTCAACGTCATCATACCCGGAGCCCCGCTTCTTACTTCGGTTCAAAACCCTTTCAGGAAGGGCCAGCCGCCCCAGAAGTAGACCGCCGATGACAAGACGAATAAGATATAGCCAAATGAAGTGTTAAAGTAATGCTAGTCCGGCAGCACGTAGAAGAGGATCGCGAAGAAATGACAGATACTACCGGCCAGCACGAATAGGTGCCAGATGGCGTGGTTGTACCGCAATACCTCCCAGCGGTAAAAGATCACGCCCAACGAATAGGCGAGTCCGCCCGCCACCAGCCAGAGTAGTCCCCCGGCCGGAATCCTAGTGATCATCGGCTGAGCCGCCACCACACACAGCCACCCCATCAGCAGGTAAATCACCAGCGATAGCCGTTCGTACCGACCGATAAAGAAAAACTTGAAGACAATGCCCACCACGGCCAGTCCCCAGATGGTTCCCAGCAGTGACCATCCCCAGGGACCTCGTAGGCTAACCAACATAAACGGCGTGTACGTGCCCGCGATGAGCAGGTAGATGGCGGCGTGGTCGGCGATCTTGAAGAACCGTTTGACCCGCGGCTGCCGGAAGCTGTGGTACAGGGTGGAAGCCAGGTAGAGGAGAACCAGAGAGCTTCCGTAGATGCTCACGCTGACCACGTGCCAGGCATCCCCGTACAAGGCCGCCAGCACCACCAGCACGGTGAGTCCGGCAATGCTCAGTGCTGCTCCGATGCCGTGGGTGATGCTATTGGCAATCTCTTCCCGAAAGGAAGTAGACTGGGCGGGCGGGGGAGTAGTTTTTACGGATTTCGTTTTTCCTGGCATAGCGGGTAGCTAGATGTACGTCATTATCTGCGAACAAATATAGTACCCGGGCAGTGCTAATCGAGTTGAGGTTGTATACCGAATTTCCCGCTACTCATACAAGCGGCAGATGTTTTGTAAGCCCTTCGGGTTGAGCACGGAGATCGTTTGTCCCTGGACAGTGATCAACTGCTCAGATTTAAACTCGGATAACAGCCTAATCACCGTCTCTTTGGCGGTGCCCAACAGACTGGCCAGGTCGTGCCGACTTAGCTTGATGAAGCTCTCTTCGTCGCTGTCCTTCTGTTCGTACAAACTGTCAAGCGAGAGCAGGGCTTGAGCCAGTCGGCCTCGCACGGGCTGGTAGGATTGGGCCACGAGTCGCTGCTCGGTGGTCACCAAATCTCGGCACAGCAGGCGGGTGAAGTGCCGGGCGATCTGTGCGTTGCGGCCGAAGGCATCCAGAAAGTCCTGCCGGGGAATGAAGGCCACCACCGCTGCCTCCAGGATGGAGGCGCAAACGTGGTACTTCATATCGTTGAGCAGGGCGGTGTAGCCGATGAACTCCCCCGCCCCAGCGATGCGAATGATCTGTTCTTTGCCGTCGCTACCGAACTTGTAGAGTTTAACTTTGCCTTGCTGCACGTAAAACAGTCCCCAGGCGGTGTGCCCTTCCTGGAACAGTACCTGTCCTTTTTGGTAGCTAGCGCTTTCGAAACCGTGCTGTAGCCGGTCTATGGCCAAGCAGGCGGCGGGTTGCCTGTTCGTAGGGAAGGTCGGCAGGGTGGATAGTAAGGCGTTCATGACTGTGGTGGTTTAGGTGGATGTGTATCCGCTAAAAGTAGGAGCACACTCTTCACCATAGTAGACGCGAAACGCGTAATTGTGCAATTACGAAATCGGCGTAGAAAAACTACGAGAATTGCGTAGGAGGTGAGGTGGCAGATGCTGGATGATCGGTAAGGACACTAGATACCGGACAACCGATGATATGTCCACTTTTCGGCAAAAAATGGACATATAGCGGTTTTGGGTCCAGAAAATGGTGCTATATTGGCAATGTGTTCACTTTATCGGAAAAAATGGACATATAAATTATTAATATGGCTCCACCGCAATTCGACCGGAACAAACCCTACAACCAGCTTCCGCTGCTTCCCCCTCGGGTCAACGTAGAAAACGATGTGGAGATACTCAAGAAGCTGGTCAGTGCTTCTCGGGCCCTGGCGAGCGTGAACAGCAATATCCTAAGACTTCCTAACTGATCCTTTGCTCAAAATGTGCATTGTTCACTATCAGTTCGAGGCCATTCATCTGTTTCAAGACGGTAACGGCAGAACCGGGCGGATTCTCAATCTCCTGTACCTGGTACACAGTGGATTGTTATCGCAACCTACCCTTTATCTGTCAAAGTACATCATCACCCAAATACGAAGCTGGGTCATTTGCCCTATCTTTTTATAAGAAAGCCCACAAAGAGGATTACTACTATCATCTGGGGGCCGTGACGCAGCGAGGAAGTTGGAAACAGTGGATATTATTTATGCTAGACGCCGTAGAGCAAACGGCCGGTCTTACCAACCGTCTCATCAATGAGATTTTAGATCAGATGGAAGCGACACTATCGCACGGGAAAGCCACGATCAAGTGGTATAACAAAGAAGTCAACGAAGCTATTTTCAGTCAGCCTTACGCAAAACCCAGGGTTATTGGAGATCGGTTGGAAAAATCATCCCGCACTACGCTCACGCGTTACATGGAGGCCTTGGCCCAGCAGCGTATTCTGGTGCCGAAGAAAGACGGTCGGGCCATCTACTACCTCAACGAAGATTTGATTAGAATTCTGGAAGGGTAGGAGACCTATCAGACCCGCTGATCCTGGGCGCTCAATCGGTGGTCTTCTGTCTGACCCCGGGGCAACAAATCCAGCCGCTACTTTTACAAATCCACCAGATCGAACTTAATAGCATACCGAACCAGCCCGGCGGTGTTTTTGGCGTTGAGCTTAAGAATCAGGTTGCGGCGGTGGGTGTCCACCGTGCGGGGACTGATGAACAACTTCTCAGCGATCTCGGGGTTGGTGTACTCTTCGGCAATGAGTTGCAATATTTCCCGCTCGCGCCGGGTAAGGGCTTGGGGAAGCACGTGACCATCTTTTTTCTTCGCCTGCTTGTTGGTCATAAGGCGATTCATCATAGACTTTGACACCTCCTGACTGAAGTAACTCTCCCCCTGGGCTACGGTTCGGATGGCGGTGACCAGTTCGTCCATGCCGGTATCCTTGAGCAAGTAGCCTACGGCTCCGGCCTGGAGCATGTTGGTGATGTGGGCTTCCTCGTCGTGCATCGTCAGGGCCAGCACGCGCACCTGCGGAAACTGCTGCACCACCTGCCGGGTGATGGCAATGCCGTCTTCGCCGTTGCCCAGGGTGATATCCATCACCACCACCCGAACGTCCGGATACTGGGCCAGTTTAGCCAGGGTTTCGGCCGAATTGGCCGCTTCATCGACGATCTGTATGTCGGGCAACTCAGCCAGCGAAGCGCGGATGCCCTCGCGAACCATCCGGTGGTCGTCTACAATCAAAATGTTGATCACGGTCATAGTAGGGTTAGGTTAGGGGAATTTCTACGGTGACCGACGTGCCGGTGCCCAAGCGGCTATCGATCTCAAAGGTGCCGTCAAGAAACTTGACCCGGGTTTCAATATTGCGCAGGCCGAAACTCGAACGCGGACTATCCTCGGCCGGAACGTTGAATCCCCGCCCGTTGTCCTCTACGGTCAGCACCACGCTGGTCGCGTGCTTTACGAGTTGCACGTCGATCTGCGTGGCCTCCGCGTGCTTCAGGGCGTTGTTGATCAGCTCCTGGGCCACCCGGTACAGCCCTACTTTGCGCGCTTGGTCCGGCTCGTGTTCCAGGCCG
This sequence comes from uncultured Cytophagales bacterium, assembly GCA_963833215.1. Lineage (GTDB taxonomy): Bacteria > Bacteroidota > Bacteroidia > Cytophagales > Cyclobacteriaceae > Tunicatimonas. The sequence goes on from CAWHXE010000008.1 coordinate 182,573, forward strand.
TACACCTGAAGCTCCACCCGCACCTGGTTGGTATCGTTGATCGTCTGAGCCAAAAACTCCAGGGCCTTCACCAGCCCGTAGTCCTTGAGCACGTTGGGCATCAGGTCGCGCGAGATAGCCTTCACTTCCTGGGTGGTGGTCTGCAAAATGAGCTTTACCTTCTCCAGCGCCTCCTGGTTCTTCTGCGCAAAATGACTCACATCCGACTCCAACGCATTGAGATGCAGGCGGATGGCAGTGAGCGACTGTCCCAGTCCGTCGTGTAGTTCCTGGGCAATCCGCCGCCGTTCGGCTTCCTGCCCCTCGATGAGCGCTTGGGTAACGGCCTGTTCGGCCTTGCGCTTTTCGGTGATATCAATGCCGGAGCTCAGCGTGGCCACCGGGGCTCCGGCGCTGCTCCGAATGATCGTATTGCGCCACTCAATCAGCCGTCCGCCCCGATCACGGCTCATCACGTAGTTCTCAAAGTGCGCCACGTCCTCGGTCTCTTCCCGCATCAGTTGGTCAAAGACAGCCCGGGTACGCGCTCGCTCGGTAGGGAGCACAAAGTGGGTGAACCAGTCTTTCCCAATAATCTCTGATTCGGGATAGCCTAGCACTTTACAACCGTACTGGTTCACCAACGAGACGGTATGGTCTCGTTCCACGACCATAAAAATGGATGCGGCTACGTCCAGGTACATCTGGGCCGTATCCTTTTCCCGCTGCAACGCGGCTTCGGCTTCCTTGCGTTTGGTGATGTCGATGACAATTTGCATCAACACCGGTTGCACGTTGTACTGAAAACGTTGCAGGTGCACCTCGACCGGATAGGTACGACCGTCTTTACGAACAAAAATGGACTCAAAGGTAATCTTTTGAACCGCTTCGGCCAGTAGTGGAGCAACCCGCTGTCGGAACGTCGCTTCATCTTCCCCTTTCTTGATGTCCCAGGGATGCAGCTGTTGCAGTTCGGCCGAGGTATAGCCCAGATAATTGAAGCCTCCCCGATTAGCCCGAATAAAGCGTAGGGTAGGCAGATCGATGATGTAGATACAGTTGAGTGACTCATGAAAGAGCCGCGTCAGGGAGATGTTTAGCTGCTGGGTCTGCTGGTGCTCGGTTACATCAGCGACAAAGGCAATGGCGTAGCGCTGCCCATCGACTTCCATATGACTTAGACTCACTTCGATAGGAAACTGCTCACCGTTCTGGCGCAGTCCGTGCAGACGACGGCCGATGCCCATCGGCCGCACCTGGGGGTTGGCGAAAAAGCTTTTTCGCAATTTTGCGTGTTCTTCCTTTAGGTGGAGAGGAATTAGAAGATCGAGGGGTTGGCCAATGAGTTCTTCTTCGGAATAGCCGAACAGCCGCAGGCCGTAGGGGTTGGCCATCACGATCGTACCGCGATGGCCTACTACCAGGATGCCTAGTACCGAAGCTTCGAACAAGGCGTGCAGAACGTCCTCATTCGCCGAAAAAGTATTCATAAGCACAAAAGTAGCGCAATCTCAATGAGCAGAACACTCGCCTGCTGAGGCTAATGTAACCAAAGTGCGTCAGGTTACGGGACTAAGCCATCATTTTTTCGTAGCGCAGCAGGGTGCGGGCCAGTTGCTGGGCCAGGTACTGATAATAGTTTGGATGACTCTCTAGAAATTGCAACAGCACCGCTCGGGTAATCGGGTGGGTACGCACGGAAGTGAGCGCCAGGGCCGAGGCGGTATACGCTGATCCGGCCAGGACCGCCGGTAAGCCCAGCGAACTACCCCGGGAACAGGGTGGTGGTCCGGGACGCTTGTCCGCCCGGATGCTGCTTGATCAGTTGCACCCGGCCCCGGCAGATGAGGTGGAAGTCAGTAGCTGGTTTGCTCTCCGCCACGATCAGTTCCCCCTTGGCAAACACCCTGAGTTCGGGGCTCTGGTCCGGAGGACCGGGAGAAGAGGATGCACTTAGGAAGTGCTTGAGTACGGTGTGTGGAGTATAGTTCATCGAGTAGTGGAATTCACGTGAAGCGATGCACGATATCTGTCTTTACGACGAAGTAAAAGCGCGTAATGATGAGGCTATTCCTCTCGAGGATTGTCTTCGCCAACGCCAGCAGAAGCAAAATGACTAATTATACGCGATGGCTTTCACCCGAAAATCAACGTAGGTATGATCACCTTCGGCTAGCTTCCAGGTAGCTTGGATGCGCGTAGGAACCAACACATTATTGATACGTCGATAATCAGCCAGTTCGCCTATCCAGGTTTCCAGGCGGTCGGCCGTCAGGTATCGCTTTGTTTCTAGCTGGTTAAAGCGTTGACGATGGCTTCTTCTGAGCATCAGCACGCTCATGATCAGGGCGGTGCCGAGTAGACTTAAGGTGAGGCTGATTTTCCGTTTCATGAATAGTATACTGTAAAGATGCCATGACCCTATTCTGAATCGCCGTAGAAAGAGTAGCGTTAGGCCATCACCGGCTGGGCACGACGCAGGTGGGGTACGATCAACGCTCCGAAGCAGGCTCCCACGACCACTACCGACAAGAACAAACCTACGAAGGGGATAAAGGTGAGTATCCGCAGGATAGCAAAGATGACGAACGAGACGAAGATCAGCATTCCTCTTCCCCAGTGGTAGGCGTATCGGTCGCGCAGCGCACGGGCGGCTACCGCCGAGGCAATGATGAGGCCGAAGGCCAGGCTGAAAGTGTAGAGAAACAAAACGAAGAGCCCAGGGGGAATGCCGATCAGGCTGATAAATAGCAAGCCGATCACCAGGGGCACTCCCAGAATGTAGAGCATCCCGTAGCCGAAAGAGCGCATAAAGTCGTCGCGTAGCGCTTCGCCCGCCTGCTGCAGGGGGTGGGGAAACAGCCATTGTATTAGCACGATCATCAGCACTACGGCCAGCAGATACGCCAGGGCGACAGAAAATCCGGGCGGTGACCAGTTGAGCCAGGTAAACGTACGATTTAAATCCAGGGTAGGGTCGTAGCGGGCGGTGGCTCCGGTGAGCACGGCAGCGAAGTTGGGCGCTGATTCTTGTTCCGGTACCCAGTAGCGCACATCGCCGTACAACTGGGCATCAGGCCCTAGGGTGATGGCTTCGGCGGCCAGAGAAGTAGTGCCGCGGACGGTGCCGTTGATAATCACTTGGCCGCCCTTCACCAGTAGGTTCCGACCACATTCGCCGTCCAGCACCACCTCCCCGCCCCAGACAACAACGTCACCGGCAACATTCCCCGCGACCCGCACATCTCCCCCCAGGACAATCAGGTCTTGTCGAACCAGCGAGGCCTTGTCCAGGCGCACTTCCCCGCCCAGCACCAGCACGTCGCCTTGCACAACTTGTCGGAGGCGGATGTTTCCTCCCAGCGCCAGTACGTCGTCGCCGATCCAACCATTGACGATCACATCGCCGCCCGCCAGGGTAAGGTCTTCATAGATGCTGTCCCGAACGATGACGGTTCCGGCGGCGGCTACCAGGTCTCCCCGGATCGGAGCCTCCACGCGCACTTCTTCTCCCGCCGCATACAAGTCATCGGCTACCGCTTGAGTAACGACTACCTGTTTTTTGGCTAGGAATTTATCCTGTTGGGGATTGGTCTGCGGGAAGCTGTCCAGCGAAAGCAGGAGCGTTGCAAGTAAGATAGCTAACGTTTTCATATCGGATGGTGTCGTTTGAGGTACGCAGTCCAATATCCATCAATGATGCCGGTACTTCAATGACCTGGGTCATGGCAAGGAGTGACGTAGGTTAGGGCGGGAGGCTATAACAGACTGTAAAGATCAGGATAGCGCTGCACGACTGCTTTTACTTCCTTCCGCACTTGTTGGAAGTTCTTCTGTAAGCTTGAAAAAAAATGTATATTTTGGAGAGGTATTGAAACAAAAAACCCTCTAAACATGCGTTTTAGAGGGTTTTAGTGACTTTTGTACTCTTAAAAGTCGGGGCGAGAGGATTCGAACCTCCGGCCTCGTCGTCCCGAACGACGCGCGCTACCGGGCTGCGCTACGCCCCGAAAGAGCGC
>CAWHXE010000009.1:0-102555 GCA_963833215.1 uncultured Cytophagales bacterium
TCACCCACCGGGGCGACACCGTGATTCAGCCCTCTACCCTGGGCTTCGAGTTTCAGGGGCAGCCTACGCTTTCGGCTGGTCTGGAAGTGCTCGATACCGAAACCCGCTCGGCCGATGAAACCTGGGAGATGCCCTGGGGCGAACAGCGGGAAGTGCGCAATCACTACCACGAATTGCGGGTGCACCTGCAAGAAACTGCCGCGCCCAACCGGCGCCTAGATGTGATCTTCCGGGCCTACGACGACGGCGTGGCCTTTCGCTACCACTTTCTTGAGCAGGACGGGGTAGACAGCCTCATCATCACCGACGAACGCACGCAGTTTGCGCTCACCGGCGATCACCGCTGCTGGTGGATGCCCGGCGACTGGGACATCTACGAGCACCTATTCAACACCACCGAGTTCACTGGCATCGACGCCCTAGCTAAGCGAGACCATCCCGACCTGAACGCTTCCTACATTCCTGAGAACGCCGTCAATACTCCCATCACCATGCGCACCGCCGACGGACTGCACCTGAGCTTCCACGAGGCGGCGCTGGTCGACTATGCCGACATGACATTGCGCATTGATTCTGACAATCTGCGGATGGAAAGCGGGCTGGTGGGCTCTGACCGACTCGGCTACAAAGTGAAGCGCGCCCTGCCGTTCAGCACTCCCTGGCGCACCATCCAAATCAGCGATGATGCCGCCGGACTCATCGAGTCGAAACTCATCGTGAACCTAAACGAACCCAATAAACTGGGCGACGTGGCCTGGTTCACGCCCATGAAGTACGTGGGCATCTGGTGGGAGATGCACCTGGGCATCTCCACCTGGGACATGGAGGGCACGCAGGATATGTTCGAGCTACACTACCGAGCAGGTCACCGGCAAGAAGCACGGGGCCACCACCGCCAACGCCAAGCGCTACATTGACTTTGCCGCCGACAACAACATCAAAGGCTTGTTGGTAGAAGGCTGGAACACCGGCTGGGATCACTGGATTGGCTTCGAGGATCGGGAGGGAGTATTTGACTTCATCACTCCCTATCCCGACTATGATCTAAAAGAGGTGGTGCGCTACGGTGAAGAAAAGGGCGTGGAATTGATTATGCACCACGAAACCTCGGCCGCGCCCCGCACCTACGAGCAGCAGCTAGACACCGCCTACGCCCTGATGCAGTCGCTGGGCATTCACTCGGTAAAATCGGGCTACGTGGGGCCCATCATCCCGAAGGGCGAGTACCACCACGGTCAGTGGATGGTGAACCACTATAACCGGGCGGTGATCAAGGCCGCCGACTACGAGGTCGCCGTTAACGCCCACGAACCCATCAAGGCCACCGGCCTGCGGCGCACCTATCCGAATATGATCTCGCGCGAGGGACTGCGCGGGCAGGAGTTCAACGCCTGGGCTTCCGACGGCGGCAATCCGCCCGAGCACCTTGCCGTCATCGCCTTCACCCGTATGCTGGGCGGCCCGATTGACTTCACGCCGGGCATCTTTAACATCAAGATGGCGCCTTACAAAGAGGGCAACCAGGTGAACACTACCCTGGCGCACCAACTGGCCCTGTACGTGGTGATCTACAGTCCGGTGCAGATGGCGGCCGACCTGCCCGAAAGCTACGCGGACCAGCCCGGTCTGCAGTTTATTCGCGACGTGGGTGTGAACTGGGAACAGACCCGGGTGCTCAATGGCGAAGTCGGGGATTTTGTGACCATCGCCCGGCAGGAGCGAGAAACGGGTAACTGGTTTGTCGGCGGCATCACCGACGAAACCGCTCGCTCGGTGAATCTCACCTTCGACTTCCTGGACGAAGGGGCTTCGTATAAAGCCACGCTCTACCGCGACGGCCCCGATGCCCACTGGGACGATAACCCCACCAGCCTGACCATTGAGGAGGTGGCGGTAGATGCTTCAACGAACTTGGCGATTAATTTGGTCCCCGGCGGTGGGTTTGCGTTGAGCTTACTGAGGGAGTAATCTGAACCAGATTGGCGCTAATCATTAGTTTCAATCCTTATTCATTCGGAAGTTGCTTGGGAAGCATTTTCATTTGGTTTTGAACTGTGAAACAATTGAAGTTTCAATCCTTGTTCATTCGGAAGTTGCTTGGGAAGTATTTGCCGGGGGGTGGTAGCTTGGCGAGCGAACCCGTTTCAATCCTTGTTCATTCGGAAGTTGCTTGGGAAGGATGTCAATCCTAGACATAGAATGAAAGGTGGCCATCGGTTTCAATCCTTGTTCATTCGGAAGTTGCTTGGGAAGACAATCCCCGTAGGTATCATATTGGCCCCTCTAAAGGTTTCAATCCTTGTTCATTCGGAAGTTGCTTGGGAAGCGGTAACAATCCAGATTCCCAACTAAAAGACATACTTTTGTTTCAATCCTTGTTCATTCGGAAGTTGCTTGGGAAGGAGGCACCACGGCCTTGCGTGAATGAAAATCCACCGTGTTTCAATCCTTGTTCATTCGGAAGTTGCTTGGGAAGCCAACCTTCCCCTATTCGCTAGTCTGGATTCTTGTGGTTTCAATCCTTGTTCATTCGGAAGTTGCTTGGGAAGACAGCAGCATCCATCGCTTGTCTGAACAGGTCTGTGTTTCAATCCTTGTTCATTCGGAAGTTGCTTGGGAAGCAGGGGTATTTGATCGGTTCACGCTTAGTTCTGAATGTTTCAATCCTTGTTCATTCGGAAGTTGCTTGGGAAGGCTAACCGCTGCGAAGTTCGGCGAACGGGCTTCGTCGTTTCAATCCTTGTTCATTCGGAAGTTGCTTGGGAAGTGGGTGGGTGTAAATCCCGCGCTCCTCATCCCCTGTCGTTTCAATCCTTGTTCATTCGGAAGTTGCTTGGGAAGCGTTGGCTCGTGAAAGTTGCGATAAGGCAATGACCGGGTTTCAATCCTTGTTCATTCGGAAGTTGCTTGGGAAGCTAGAATTACTTAGATTGAAAAACTATGTATAGATTCTGTTTCAATCCTTGTTCATTCGGAAGTTGCTTGGGAAGTGGAGGGCTTCAGGGCTAGCCAACGTGCCCAGCTTTTGTTTCAATCCTTGTTCATTCGGAAGTTGCTTGGGAAGTAAAAGCCCAAACCCAACACAAATTTGCGCAGGTTATGTTTCAATCCTTGTTCATTCGGAAGTTGCTTGGGAAGGCGTTCTTTTTCTATTCTATTCATACTAAGCCACTAGGTTTCAATCCTTGTTCATTCGGAAGTTGCTTGGGAAGTAAGCTATTTTATTTTCTTGAACCTGAACAAATATAGTTTCAATCCTTGTTCATTCGGAAGTTGCTTGGGAAGTCGCTGCTTTAGTTCTGGTTTTTATATATTTGGTGATGTTTCAATCCTTGTTCATTCGGAAGTTGCTTGGGAAGCCGTGGGCAATGTAATGCGCTGTTTGTCAGGAGCTTTATGGCATTTCTGCTTTTTAGTTTTACCATAATCAATACGTCAAAGAGCGTTTTTGCTATCATATGAGCAAACTTTCCGTTCACCTATCTGCCTGATAGTCAGTGAACTATTCGGCCAATTATCAGCGCTCCAAATAATTTGACGGGCGGAATCCCGTATTTTGCCCATCCTCACTGCGTACAAATGTTTCGGTACGTGCAATTTAAACACCTTCGCTTGTATTTGGTAGCTTTCGGGTAGGTATTATGCTCAATAATCGAAACCACTTCTTCTATCGAACGTTGAATCAATGCCTTATCCGCCTCCGTCACCGGCACTTCAATCAGTTTATACTTCGAGCGGATGTATACCAAATAGCCCCGGTGCACCGACCTGCCAAAATTCTCCTCAATGAGCACCGCGTAACAAAACAGTTGCTGCCGGTAGGTATCGTAGATGCGCTCGTTGTACACCGCAAATTTATAATCCAGCGGGGCCATTGTGCCGTCCTGTAACAGTAATACCTCGTCTACCTTGCCCCGCAGCCGATCGTTGGTCAAGTACTGGTCGGTGTGCTTGTCTACTACTCCGATCTTCTTACGCAGATACGCTTTGTTGCGCTCCAGGCGTTCGTCGTGCATCAGGCGGCCCTTCTGCACCTTGTAATACTTCTCTTCGTACTGCGGAACGCGTAGCACGTACTCAAAGTAAGTGAATCGCGGACAGTATAAATACTCAATAATGTGGGAAGGAGTGAGCGAGGCCATATCAGAAAAATAACGCGCGTACTTCATCAGTCACCATGTCTTTATCGAAGGCTTGTCCGAGTAGCGTAGTGCTCTGTAGTTCGTTCCTCGACATCGGAAAGATATACACTGAGTCTTCTTCCTCGTCGATCAGGTCCTGAATCTCCAGTTCCAGGCTGTCTTTTTCACTGGCGGTGAGCGTGCCCAGAAATACCGAATACTGCACCCGGTAGAGTCCGGCCTGCTTGCAGCTTTTGGCTACCCGGCTGCGCGCTTTGTTGTCTTTGATATCGTACATGGTCCAAACGATCATATTAGTCAGCAATTAAGGCGTTGGCAAAGGTATGCGCGTCCATCTGTAGCGCGTTGTTGCGGGTCTGGTTTCGGCCGCGGTAGCGGATTTTGTCCTGGTCAATGTACTTAATAAAGTGCTCGACCAGAAAAGGCTTGCCTTCAGCGTTGAGCGAGTAGCCATTGGCAATCTCGTCGAAGTACTTTTTGTTCACTTGCTTCTTGGCGAACAAACCAAACACGCAGCGTTCGGCGTGAATGCGATACGGTTCGATAAAGTCGAACACCAGGCTCATCAGGTTGTAGTCGTCGCGGTGCAAGAAGCCCAGGTAGGGGTCCAGCCCGGCTAGCATCAGGGCCCGCTCGGTGCGGGAGTACAAGATGCCGTAGGCGTAGTTGAGCGCCGCGTTAAACGGATCACGGGCCGGACGAAAGCTACGCCCCCGAAACGCATACTCGACCGGAATCGCTTTGCTCAACGCTTCAAAGTAGTGCCGACCCGCGTTGCCTTCCCAGCCCCGTATCCGTTCGGCCACTTCATTAACGTTGGCTCCTTCCACCGCCATAATTTGCTCCCGAAAGTGCAGAATCCTTTCTTGTTTTTCGGCCAGAAAGTCGCCCAGCGGCTTGCGGTGCTTCTTGAGGTCTTGTAGGTAGTCGGCCTGATTTTCCAGTTTAGCTCCGACCCAGGCTTGGGTCCACTGCAAGCCCAGCCGGTCAAGACTAGCTTCCAGTTGGCGTTTGCGTATTTTTGTGGTGCTGCCCAGCTTGCTGTGCCAGAACCGGCCGATGGGGTGCCCATCGTGTTCCACCACCACCAGGTCGATGTTGTGCTTCAGGGCCAGGACCAGCGCGTCGGTGGTGATGGACACTCCCTTACTCACCAGAAAAGAGGTGACCTTGTGGGCCGCCAGGTGATTGACCTTGAACTTCTCTTGCTTCGACGCCCGCGTTTTGATTTCGAACATATCGTCTTTCACGTGCAGGTAGGTGCCGTAGGTGTTGATGAAGATTTGCATGGTGGTGTTTATTAGGATTGACTTGCGGAAGAGTAGAGAGTCTATAGTCCACGGTCGATGGTTTACAGCAAAGGTCTTTTCTGTGGACTATCGACTGTGGACTATCGACTACCGACTATTCAATTCTTTTAATCGTACCAAATCCTCTCGACACCGCTTTGCCCAGTCCGATGCCGTTGGGCAGCTCGGCGTTGATTGTCAGGGTACCGGTGAAGGCCAGCATGCGTTGGTTCTTAAACTGCGTCGTCTTGGGTTGTCCGTTGAGCTTAGCCATCAGCCGCTGCTGCGGCTCTATAAACACGTGCATTGCCTTAAAAAACGACAGCACGTTGCCCACCGCAATTTTGTTGAGCAGGGTGGCTTGCGCCGGTGCGTCGCTCCGCGCGTAGGCTCGGTGATTTTCCTGGTTGAGTCCCATCCAAAGCGTCTCAAAACGGTAGGTGTACAGCTCCTCTGCGTAACCCATCTCAACGCACCGACTGCTGATGTGCTTGGCGTTGATATCGTAGGTGTGCGGCTCCCCGGCGAGGTCGGTGATGCTGATGGTTTTCATTTGCAGAAACAGGGAGTTTAGCAGTTCGGCTCCTTCGTCGAGGGCCACCAGCGTAGGCACGCCGCCCAGCACTTTGTACTGCACCAGTGGGTAGCGGTGGCGCGTGGTGCCGTCGGCGTAGTGGTTGTGAAGCAGCGGCGAGTGCTCGCGAAACAGATTGCCGAAGTAGCCCCGCAGCTTATGCGCGTCCCGGGTTTGGAGGTGAATGTCGGGGAAGCGGATGGTGGTGAGGTGGACCAAAGTAATGATTTTCAGCGAGTTAAAACATCTTGATAACGTTGATCTGACTACGAATGAAGCCGGTCGTTTCCTGGTAGTACTGATCCAGAAGTTCTGTTGACACTAACTTGATGTGTTCATCATATTCGTTGATGTAAGGTAACTCGCCCGTCAGGTAATTCGGAATAGCAATGATGCGTTGCTGAAAGGCTTGCCGGTAGTTCTGATCAAAGCTTTCTTTAGAGATCTCACCAGTAATCTTATCCAAGTACCGCGCTCTCAAAGCTTCCTCCTCGCCGCCTAACTCGATAAAAACAGCTTGCGTAGTGTTTGATTCATCAATGATTCTAAAACTAGATACGGCAAAGTCCTTTTTCGCATCACGGCTATCGTATTTTAGCTTTTTCATAGACTCAAACCATTTGCGAGAGTCACGAAATGATTTACGCTCAGAAACGCTATCAAAGTACTGGTTGACCAGAGATAGGTAGTCAGACTCCGGGATGCTTTCTTTATTAGCGAGTGCCTGTCGGGACTGATGATCGGTGAGCTTTCCGTAAATGGAAGTGCACTCGCCGAAGTCCACAATGTGTAGAGGCGATCCCGATCGTTTCAGGTCGTTATTCCGATTTACCCGTCCGGCTACTTGAATAATGGAATCGATCGGACCTAAATCGCGAAAGCCCATTGAGAAGTCCAGATCAACTCCGGCTTCCACTACCTGGGTCGCAACTAATATCGGAGCCTCTCCGGCTTCAATAGCTACTCTAATCTGCTCGATCCGTTCCAAACGGTGTGCTGGAACGATGTTGGTTGATAGGTAAAAAATGGGATTGGTCAGTTCGTTGTTCTCTAAATATTCGCTCACCGCTTCAAAGACGCCCACGGATCGCTTTACCGTGTTGCACACGATAATACAAGATTGCTCATCAGACCACTGATTAGCAAACACGTTGTCTACGAACTGCTGCGTTTTCTCTTCTTTCTCGCCGGTGAGTTCATTCAGCAGTGGATGCAAAGACGTTCGGTTAAATCGGGCGAACACCTGTTGATGGCTAACCAATAATTCTCGGGCAATCACTTTTTCACCTTCTTTATTCAGGATTTCCTTCGCTGCCAGATCAAATATTTTGGGCTTGGTGGCGGTCATCAACACAATTCTGGCTTTCAAGAATTTGGCTAGATAAAAAAGAGCAGCCCCGATCAGCGGCATCTGATCTAAGCGAAGGGTTTGTACTTCGTCCAGGATAATGATACTACCGGCCAGATGGTTAAACTTTTTGAGTAATTTGTTGCGGTTACCAATCAGCGTTTCAAAAAACTGTACGAACGAAGTGATGATAAAATCGCCCTGCCAGGTGTCAATTTGCATCAGCTTCTGCTGGTAACCGTCTTCGTCAGAATCATCCTGCGCTCCGAAGATATCAGCGTACTGATAGTGGCCCACGATTCGGGCACCGTTTTCCGCCAGCACTTTGCTGTATTCGCGTAGTCCCTGCTCGATAATGTTGATAAATGGCAGTGCGTAAATTACCTGCGGCTCAAAGGTATCTTCTCTGATCATGGCCTTCAGTTTCAGCGCGAAGTCCAGGGCAGTCATCGTCTTACCGATACCCGTGGGGGCGGTCAGGGTAAATATATAGGTATCCAAAATAGCCGGGTCGGCTAACTGGCTAATCACTTCGGCGCGGCAAAAATTGCGCAGTTCGTCGGTACTCAACGACTCCAAATTAGCTTTTGATAGCATTGCTTCGGGAGAACCGAAGCGAATATCTACCAAAGTGGAAGATATACTTTTTCTTGGGTACAGAGAAGTTTGCGAGGCATCCAGTTTATCGGCTTCAATCAACAGTGAGAATAGATAGTTGATCAGGAAGTAGTTATCTACGGAGGCCTCACCGGAAATTTCATCACAAAGAAACATGACTTCCGAATCGTCCGGTATTTGTAAATGCTTCAACAAATCTCCCACGGCCAATTCAGATTCAATCGCCGGAATAATATCCTCTATATCTCTGTAATGTTCGCTAAATACTCGTTGGGCATCAGAATTTATCTTTTCCGAAAAGTTATCAAAACCAATCAGTTTGCTATGGTGCAGGAAGATTACAAACAGAGCGAGGGTGGCTTGCTTCCGGTCTTGTTCTTTTAGCAACTGGTAAGCAGTATAGCCACCGATGCGAGCGTGCTGCTTGAGCGTATTGTCAATTGGTTCTTGTTTCAATAGGTAATGCTGGAAGTAGCTCGTGTACTTTCCCAGATCGTGAAGCTTCACAACGAGTTCCAGCAAGTCACGTAGTGCGGTAGCCGATAATTGAAACCCCGTTTTGGCGTACATCTGGTCAAGGCTAATGCGCAGAACGCCCGCCGTATGTTTTTGCAGTAGTTTGCTGCCAACGGTAGTGCCGTCGGAAAGGGTTTCGCTGTGAGAGTAGTAGGTCATGCGTCCATAAACTGAATGTTGAGCGGTCCTTCCTGCGTCGCTACTTGCCAAAAGGGAGCATTGGTCTTGACCCGCAGTGGCAAGTCTGTCGTTGAAAATAACAGGCGATTCATCCGCTTGACTTCCCGTCGTCCGTTGCCAACAAAGTCGCCGGGCATCAGATCTTCTTCGATAAAATTGTAGTGGTCCACGTCTTCGTTCGTGAACTCCAATGCTTCCACCAGGGCCGAAGGGATCGCGGAGTGCATCAGAACAAAATCATCGGACTGGCTCGGTTGTACCTGATTACTGCTTAACGACTCAATATCCGACAACCATGCCTGAAAATTAGCGGTGCCTAACGACAAATTGTAAACCGGAGATTGACGGAGCAATTGTTCCTGTATTTCAGCAAACGTGGCCTGTCCGGTGGGAGAGGGGGCGAGAAACACTTGATAGACCACTTCATCCTTGGCTAAATTTAAACCACTGACCAGCTCGAACGGAGTTTGAATGCGTCCGCCCTGACCACGAAAATCGGAATCAAGGCTTTTGGTAAGGTCACCGGTGCTTTTGATGCTCAGGAAGTTAAGCCGCTGAAAACTTTTTTTCAGAGGCGAACCTACCCGAATTCCGAAGCAAACATGATCGGAAGCCAGCGTTTCGTAGTACGAATCTTTAGGCCATCCCATAGCGGCGGCCACCGTGCCCATGAGGGCGGTGCGGGGCGGAATGGTGAAGCTAAACGCCGTATTATTGGCAAAGTACTTTCGGTAGTGCGCCAACTTTCCCCTCACCTTGAAGCATAAAATTTCCATAGTGACACGCTGGCTTATACGGAAAACTGGACATCCGGTGACGTTTTGACGATCACTTCTTTAATCACGTCGCGATGATTCGCAATAAGTTCTTTAAGCGGTTGTGCATCGAACACCAAATCCGTAAAGCGACGTACCTGTTTGTCGCTAACGCCTTCCTTGGGAGTGGTGACGACAAAATTGCGTAGGTCGCCAAACTGCCCGTTGCTGGTTCCTTCCTGGTACTGAATTTCTACGTAGAGCTTCGGGTACTGATTGAGTTTGGAGCGGGTAGGGGAGGCCGGTATGCTCTGCCAGAGAGCGTCTCGAAACGTGGCTACGTCGGCTTCTTCCAAGCCAGTAGTTTTGGCCGCTTGGGGATTGATGGTACCGTTGAGAGCGAGCAAACTATAATGCACACGGTAATCTTTTCCGAAGGTGCTGCTATCATCGTTCATGATGGTAACGATAGAACTGGAATCCATCAATTCTACTTTGTTAAGCGAGTAGCCCCAGTTCATCTGAATAGGACCCGTATACGCTTTGGTAAATCCTCCCACAGCAAAGGCACTGCCGAACATGCGAATATCGATGAACTTCTCTTTCACCAGATACGCCAGTAGTTCGTAGTTGACTTCCTTGTGTTTGAATTTCTTATCGGTTACCGCCTTCCAAACTTCTTCGGCATCTCCTTTTGCTTGACTGATAATGTCGCTATATACTTTTGAGGCTTCGGAGTTGCCGGAGAACGCTTTTTCCAGCGCATCCGGGTCATCAACCGTTCTTTTAACCACGGCTTTTAGTTTGGAATCGACGCTCACTTTGGAGTTGCCTTCCATGTCCACGAAAATAACTTCCTCCTCGTTGATTGATTTGATGTAATCACGAATGAACCGTTTCACTCGCGTGTCGGTCACCAAGTTGGTTTTGGTATCGTAATCCATACGAGGCTTGTTTTCCTGGTCGGGATCGCCGTTGGGGTTGCACTGGCTGGCTTCGTAGATGAATAAGAAATCGGATGCGTTTTGGATAGGCATAGTTAGTCGTTTTGGGATTTTTTATCTGAATTTTTTTTCTTAGCACCGAACGAATAGCCGGTGAGGATAAAGAATAAGGCCTCTTGCGGATTCATATTCCACTGTTCAAAGTTGAAATACTGCCCGAAGAGCGCGTCACTGAAAACAACGTTTTGGGTTTTACCGTACTGTTTGGCTTTCTCAAACAGGCTGAGTCGCAAGCGGACGATATCATCTTTATCCATACCATTGTAGTTAAGCTTATCAATGACCGTTTTATTTTTATCTCTTTGAACGTAAGCAACGGCATTGAGCATCCGCCCTAAAAAGAACATCGCTTTCTGAGCATCACTGAGCTGCATTTGCGCAAAAAAATCGTTAATCCGGCGTTCATGATCCTGGTTGGCTTCTTCCGTGGTGGTCGTTGGTTCTTCTGATTCCATAGTAATGAGGTTTAGTTTTCGTAGCACTTGCATAAAAGCCAGGTACTTGAAGACGCTATCGCGAACGGCCAAGCCGAAGTAGCCGTCGCCGTACGCGCGTATGTTCGTGTAGCTTTTGTACCTCCCGTAGTAGTGGCAGAGCATCAGTTCGCTAAAGTGCCCGTAGAGCTGCCCCTTGGTAACCGTACGCCGCTCCAGCATGGCTTTAAAAAGCTGGAGGGCAATGTTCTTCTTTTCCTTATCCTTCCGAACCGGAATCAGGCCGTATGCCAGGTACAAATTGAAGGAGCTGGGTTTTCCGTATTCGGTGGTTACGGCGCTCCAGTCAACCATGTCGGTCAACGCATCCATCTCACGGTTAACATCTCCAAAAGCAGTAAGTAGGCGTTCAAAATGAAACCGACTCACGTCTTTAATCAGACTAATCGACTTAAAAAAATTGCCGTCGGATTCGTATGCCAAAAAATTAATCCAGAATACGTTTCCTCCGTAGTTTTGTATCCGCTTAACTCCCGCTGCAAGTGATCCTTCTGATTGAAGCGTAAATAAAAGCTGAGCATCCAGACTGATTTTTTCTAACGTTAGATCAAGATTAACGTCCGAATGCTCCAGGAATTGAGGAATAATAACGTGATCGACATCAGCGATGCGCGTTTTGTATCGGTCCAGAAGAAAGCTAGAGGCCAGATCCAATTTTTCCTGATTTTCCAGACTCACTTGATAGTTCAGCGAAAAAGCATTTTTGTCGAATAAGCTCGCGTAGTTCTTGGTCTCGGTGACGAACATCTTGTTCAGGCTGTAGCGAGCGGTGAGGTCTAGCTCCGCTACGTCTTCTTTGGATTCTCCGGATGCGTAACAGAGTTTGGTCGTAGTGTTTGCTTCTTCTGTGGAGGTATTAAGAAATTTGGCGGCTAATAACTCCTGATAAGTAGTCAGTTGAGCAATAGGGGTAGGAGTGTCATAGCCTAGTTCAGTTGCTTTCACCGCAGCGAACACTAACACTACATTGTCTTTACGTCCAAGCTGTAGTGGCTCGAAAAAGATTTTATGGTCAAACTTTTCGTCAGCAATTGCTTTCTCCAAAAATTGAACTCTCAGCGAAAATATCTGCTGTAGCAGTGCGTAGAAGTCCGTGTGTTTAAACTGAGGAAAGCTTTTATCTATAGCTTCCGTTAGCTCGCCGCAGGCAGCCTGTTTGTTCTCAGGCTTACCAAAAAACGTTTTAAACAACTGGACTAACTTGGCTGGCTCAACGGTTGCATAGATCGCCTTGTTATTGCCTCCTTGAATGCTGAGTGATTTGAGTTCTTCGGGATCGTACTCATCATCGTATTCTCGTAGAGAGTCCACATCGAAGTAAACGCTGCTCTTATCCAGATCAAAAACGACTCCCATCACGTAGTACGTAATGGATTCCCCCTTGTTATTAGTAGACTCCGGTTTAGGCATATTTAAGAAACGACTCCATTCGGTCATTCCTTTGCTTTGCCATGCGCCGATTTTGAGTAGTGTCTCTAACATGGATGCAACTTAGAGAATAATTTTTATATTTGTACCTATGATACGAAGGTATTTATCTAAATGAATAAAGTTTGAAATTACCTATGAGAGCGAAGTATAATTGTTTACCTCCATCTAAATAAGGGTTGTACAATACTCAGTTATTTCGTAACCTATTGAAGAGAAAAAATATCAATCATTTTAAGTATGGAAAGACCAGATTTTACCTTTAGCTTCCCCGATGCCCGCTATCTACCTGATAAAATCAACCCCCAGGAAATTTTATCTGTCTTTAACAACCAGAAAAGCATTACCGAGCCGCGTCGTCAGTACGTAGGTATCTACTACTACGTGATTGGCTTTAGTCAGAAGAAACGATTCTTACAGCTTTTTCTCAATTACGCTGATAGTAAAGTTAATTTCATACAAGCAAAGGTTGCCGATGAAGACGATATTATGAAAGATTATTGCCGACAAAAATGAGATAGTCACGATAGCGGCAAAAGATATTTTCTGTATATTCGTACCATGAAGGAGACACAAACTACTCGTAGTAAAAACATTAAATCAGCGCGACGATCGCCTGATAAGTCGTCTGAGTCTAAGTTTTTTAATCCTTTCGAGGGCCGGGATGCTAAGGAAGTATGGCTAGAGATTACCAAAGACGGAGCTTCTATTCCCCAACAAGAAATGCTAGAGGAACTGCGGAAGGCCGATGAGGTAGATCGTAAAAATAAATTATCATAGAAGTTAGCCAGATTACCCCTCTTGGACTATCCTGCCGAAGCAGGACTAAGGGGCACTGTATTCCTTCATTCAGTGCTATGAAAGGTCCGGAAAATCAAAACACTCTTCAACCCCGCTTTCCGGATACGGAAAACCCCTTTCTTACCGATATAGCCGATGAACTCTGGGCAACTATAAAACAGAAAGGAACGCCGGTTTCCAAAGAAGAGCTCTTACGGCGGGCGGCGGAACAAAAGAAAACGAAATATGGCCAAATTTAGTAAGCCCTTCAACCCCTTTGAAGGCCGCAATAAAGAAGAAGTATGGAAGGAAATTCGTAAGAATGGCACTTCCGTGTTCCAACCGGAAATGATCAAGCATTTGTGGGCTATTGCCGAAAAAGAACGCACGAGGCGTCCGTCCTGATAGCTTCAGCACCTAAACACACGTATCAAAGCCCCCCCCATCAGAAAACCAAGCCATCCGAATTGATTCAGCTGTTGAGAAAGGGAGCTTTTCACGTTCGTCCTCACCCAAGTGGATAGCCTGGAGTCTATCTGTTTGGGAATTTAGTGCCTTCAGCACCAGTTAAATCTCGTACTTCAAGTACAGCACTCCCAAGGGCGGCAGCATCAGGTTCACCGAGCGCTCGCGCCCGTGCAACGGAATGGGCATGGTGGGAAGCGGATCACGGTTCACCACCCCGCTTCCCCAGAACTCAGCATCATCGGAGTTAAACAAAATGTGCAAGTCACCCTTGTGGGGCACCCCGAGGCGGTAGTTCTGATGCACGTTGGGAGTCAGATTCATTACCACGTATATATCGTTTTGCTCCTGATGCCCTTTGCGGATAAAGCTGACGACTGAATTCTGCGCATCACTGATGTCTATCCACTCGAAGCCGTCCCCCGTGAAAGATTTCTCGTAGAGGGCCGGTTCCGACTGATACAATTCGTTCAGGCGTTTCACCATATACTGCAAGGAGCCGTGCGGAGCGTATTGGTTCAGGTGCCAGTCAAGGCTCTGCTCGTGCCGCCACTCCTGAGTTTGTCCAAATTCGCAACCCATGAACAACAGCTTGGTGCCGGGGTGGGCATACATGTAGGTATACAATGCCCGCAGATTGGCAAACTTCTGCCACTCGTCACCCGGCATTTTGTCAATCATCGGCCCTTTGCCGTGCACCACCTCGTCGTGCGACAGCGGCAGCATAAAGTTTTCGGTGAAAGCGTACATCAGACTAAAGGTGATCTCTCCCTGATGGTGGTTGCGGTGAATCGGGTCGCGCGCAAAGTAGTCCAGCGTGTCGTGCATCCAGCCCATCATCCACTTCATGTTGAAGCCGAGTCCCCCAATTTCGGGCGGACGGGTGACCATCGGCCAGGCAGTAGATTCTTCGGCGATGGTGAGCAGCTCGGGAGTTTTGGTGTGGATTGCGTCGTTCAACTCGCGCAAGAACTGAATAGAGGCGATGTTCTCGCGTCCGCCAAACTCATTGGGAATCCACTCGCCCTCTTTGCGCGAATAATCCAGGTAGAGCATCGAGGCCACCGCATCCACGCGGATACCGTCAATATGATACTTCTCTAACCAGTACATCGCACTGCTGATCAGGAAGGCGCGCACCTCGTTGCGGGTGTAGTTAAAGATGTAGCTTTTCCAGTCGGGATGGTAGCCCAAGCGGGGGTCGGCGTGCTCGAACAGATGCGTTCCGTCGAAGTACGACAGGCCGTGCTGATCGGAGGGGAAGTGCGAAGGCACCCAGTCCAGAATAACGCCAACGCCCGCTTCGTGCAATTTGTTGACCAGATACATAAAGTCCTGCGGCGTGCCGTAGCGGCTGGTTGGGGCGAAGTACCCGGTAGTCTGGTAGCCCCAGGAGCCGTAGAAGGGGTGCTCCATCACCGGCAGCAGCTCCACGTGGGTGAAGCCCATCCAGGTGAGGTAAGCGGGCAGTTCATCGGCCAGCTCACGGTAGGACAACGGGCGCGGCTTTCCGTCGTCGCCCGGCACCCGACGCCACGAACCCAGGTGCACTTCGTAGACCGATACCGCCTGCGGGTCCACCCACAGATCCTTGCGGTGCTGTACCCAGGCCGCGTCGTTCCATTCGTAGTCCAGGTCCCACACCTTGGTGGCGGTTTGGGGGGCATTCTCCCAGTGGTAGGCGAAGGGGTCCCCCTTCTCCACCTCGTAGTCGTTGAACTGCGACTTAATGTAGTACTTATAGGTAGCACCGCGTTCCAAACCGGGCACGAAGGCTTCCCAGATGCCCGAACCGTCCCAGCGGGCGTGCATGGGCACATCCCCCCGGTTCCAGCCGTTGAAGTCACCCACCACCGACACGTACTCGGCATTGGGTGCCCATAGGGCGAAGTAAACCCCCTTTACGCCCTCGTGCTCCATGATGTGAGAGCCGAGCTTGTCGTGCAAGGCGTAGTGGTTGCCCGCCCGAAACAGGTGAATATCGTATTCGGTGAGCAGCGTAGCATGGTTAAACGTTGGGCTGTCAGTAGTATCAGGCTGCTTAGCGGGTTGCCGCCCAGCGGATTGCCGCCCAGCGGATTGCTTCTTGGCAGGTTGCTTCTTAGCAGGTTGCTTCTTAACGGATGGTTGTTTAGTGGTCTTGCTCATGGTTGGGGTTGATCTTCGTGCTTAAATTTGTCCATCACGTGAAGGATGCCCTTCATCGGAATGATGCTCCAGGAAGGACGGTTATTGAGTTCGTAATTGAGCTCGTAAATCGCCTTTTCCAGCAAAAATGTTTGAATAAGAATGTTAAAGTCCTCTTCGTTAGAAGGAATAAATTCGTGACCTTTCGTTTTTTCCAGGTAGGCCCGTAGGTAGAAACCGCTTATGTAGTGGTTCCACTGCTCGGCCCAGACCTCCAGATGGTCGGCGTTGCCTTGTACGTAATCCTCAATGTGAAAAAGGCTGTTATAGGCGGCGTAGTGAAACGATCGCAGCATGCCCGCCACGTCGCGCAGGGGCGAGCGCTTCAGGCGCCGCTCACTGTACGAACGCGCCGGTTCCCCTTCAAAGTCCAGAATCACAAAGTCACGACCCGTAAACAGCACCTGACCGAGGTGGTAGTCGCCGTGGGTGCGAATCTTCAGGGCATCGATCTTGTGGGCATAGATGCTCTTGAAGCGCTGCAGCACGTCCTTCTTCATGCCCTGCACCTGCTCGGCCAGGGGCATAAACGGATCGGGCAGGCGCTTGATGGACCGGTCGAGCGTCTGGTAGGTGGTGCGCACCAGGGTTTGTAGCGACGAGTACAGCGAACGCTGGTAGTGCAGCGAGAACGCTTCGGGCTCAAAATCCTTCACCTCGGGGTGGGCGGCCAGCGCAATGTGCATCTCGGCGGTGCGCAGTCCCAGCAGGCGGGCCCGCTCGGCGGGGGCTCCGCCAATCAGGCTCTGTAGAATGTCCGGAATCTTATCATAAGCCACGGGCTTCATCAGGCTGCCCTTAAGCGCGGGTGCCCGTTGTTCTTCCTGTCCCAACGACACCCGTTCGTAGTAGCGGTCGATGGCGTCATTCATGTACTCCCAGGCATCTCCCTGGTTCTCAACCAGCTCCAGCATCATGCCCAGCATATAGTCGGACACCTTTCCCCCTCTGAGCACTAGCTCCCCAGCGTACTTGGGGATGTGTTCAAACTCGGCGGTTTCGCTCAGGTAACGGGTCACCTCCACATCGGGGTTCACCATGCGCTCCAGCTTGCGGTAGATCTTGAAGAAGTACTGCTTGTCGTAAATGGCGGAGGTGTTGCTCTGCTCCGCACTCAGGATACGCGAGGCCACGGTCTTCTTGTTCTCTTTGTAATAGTGCTTCACGGAGGCCACCGAGCGACCAACCAGGCCGGTGGTTTCTTCTTTCTTGCGGGGCTTGGCCATCAGCGAGAACAGATAACTGCGGTAGGGTTCGCTGTACATGGCGTCGTAGAGGAATCCTTGTTCTCCGCTCACGGTGATGGGAAAGATCACACTCTGCTGAAACTTGCTGCGGAAGAAGGTGCTGGGCCCGTCCGGAATAAATGAAACGGGCAATTGGTAATATTCGTCTAAGCCTTCGTTGTAGCTGATCTCCAGAATCAGGAGCGTAGCAGCGCCATCGGTGATGGGAAGTTCGTGAACGTCGGAAATGGAAATGCTGCGAATAGTGCGCGACTTGCCCCCGAACCAGCGGCAGGTGGCTAGATATGCCTCCAGGTTTTTTTCCAGTGCAGCCTTGGCGCTCTTGCTGGTCAGTTGGCTCCACTTGGCAATGGTAAACACCGACTCCTGATGATCACCCAGAAACTCATCGCTGTACTCACGGTTTTTTTCCAGCAAGAACCACTGATAGGCGTACGGTGCCAGCGTGAAGTGGTAGGTAGCCTCGCTGACCCGCGGAAAGCGGTTGCGGCTGAACAATTCTACCGGCACCGCATCCTGGTACTTCATCAAATCCACTTCGGCAGATTGCGAAAAGCGCGATAGATTAGAAATGATGAGCAGCGTCTCGTCCTCGTAGGTGCGGGTGAACGCCAGAATCTTAGCGTTGTCCACGTACAGAATTTCCATATCGCCGCGGCCGAAAGCGCGGTGGCTCTTGCGCATGCTGAAGTGGCGCTTCATCCACCACAGCAGCGAATTGGAGTTGCGCTGCTGGGTTTCCACGTTCACCGCCTCGTAGCGGTACTCGGGGTCCAGAATCACGGGCAGATACAACTGCTGAGGATTGGCATCCGAGAAACCGGCGTTGCGGTCGGGGCTCCACTGCATGGGAGTGCGCACCCCATCGCGGTCGCCCAGGTAAAAATTGTCTCCCATCCCAATTTCATCGCCATAGTAGATCACCGGCGTACCGGGCAGCGACAGCAACAGGTGGTTCATCAGCTCGATCTTGCGCCGGTCGTTATCCAGCAGCGGGGCCAGGCGGTGGCGGATGCCCAGGTTGATGCGCGCCTTAGGGTCTTTGGTGTAGACCTTATACATATAATCTCGCTCCTCATCGGTCACCATTTCCAGGGTGAGCTCGTCGTGGTTGCGCAAGAACAGGCCCCACTGGCAGTTGTCGGGAATGGCCGGGGTTTGGTCCAGAATGTCGATAATGGGATAGCGGTCTTCCATGCGCAGCGCCATGAACATGCGCGGCATAATGGGGAAGTGGAAGTTCATATGGCACTCGTCGCCCTCACCGTAGTACGAGGCCGAATCTTCGGGCCACATATTGGCTTCAGCCAGTAGCATGATGCCTTCCTTCTTGTTGTCGACGTGCTGGCGTAGTTTCTTGAGAAAATCGTGCGTTTCGGGCAGGTTCTCGCAGTTGGTACCCTCGCGCTCGAAGAGATAAGGCACCGCATCCAGGCGAAACCCATCCACTCCCAGATCGATCCAGTAGTCCATCATCTTAAACACCTCCTGCTGCACCGGCTCGTGGTCGAAGTTCAGATCGGGTTGGTGGGAGTAGAAGCGGTGCCAGAAATAAGCCTGCGCCACCGAGTCGTAGGTCCAGTTGGAGGCTTCAAAGTCCTGGAAGATGATGCGGGTATCGCTGTACTTGTCGGAGTTGTCGTTCCAGACGTAATAGTCACGTTCGGATGAGCCAACCGGGGCGCGGCGGGCCCGCTGAAACCAGGGGTGCTGGTCGGAGGTGTGGTTGATGACCAACTCGGTGATCACGCGCAGTCCGCGAGCGTGGGCTTCCTTGAGCAGCTTCTTGAAGTCGCGCAGCGTGCCGTACGACGGGTTCACGGTGTAGTAGTCCATGATGTCGTAGCCATCGTCGCGCAGCGGCGAAGGATAAAACGGCAGCAACCAGATGGCGGTTACCCCCAGGTCTTGCAGGTAGTCGAGCTTCTCGAGAAGTCCCCGAAAGTCGCCAATGCCGTCGCCGTTGCCGTCTTTGAAGGCCTTGATGTGCAGTTCGTAAATGATGGCATCTTTGTACCAGAGCAGGTTGTTGTCTAATTCGGTAGATTGGGTGGCAGCCATGCGTTAGAGTAGAAATATGAGTGAGATAGATGAGAAATATGAATGGTATGAGTCAGGAAGCAAATACTAAGAAGGAGAGTGTAGGTATACTGATGAGGTGAGCTATAATCCGGTGTGTTTTTCCAGGCGTTCAATGCGATTACGTAACTCTGCGGTCTCACCCGAACGCTTTGCCAGATCACGCAGCAAGGTAAGAACGCCCGCTGAAATTTCATCAAGATTGTTCAGCCGCTCTTCGTTTTGCCTGATACGTTCTTCGCCTACCTTGATACGTTCTTCGCCTACCTTGATACGTTCTTTCATTTCGGCAAGTAGCTCATCGCCTTGATCCACCTTTCGCACCATATGCGCTAGTAATTCAACAATCTTCTGCTCGTTTTTCATAAGTACATCATTTCTATGATTGCAGACATCTAAAGATTTAATTATTAACGATCATAGACTACCACTACCCGCCCCTAAGGCTGTGTAACCTGAAACACGTGGGCGGGCATCAAAAAGGGGTTGAGGGACACGTAGTTCCATTCGCCCTGCCAGGTAAAGTAGCTATCGCTCAGCACGTCGTGCAACTGAAAGGGACGGTCCAGAGCCAATCCTAATTCTTCCAGGGGCCAGCGTACGTGACCGCTCTGGGTGTTGTAGGGGTCCATGTTCACCGCCACCAGCACCGTGTTGCCCGTGGCCTTATCGTGCTTTCCGAAGCACAGCAACTGCTCGTTTTCCGAATCGGCGAAGTGCACGTTCCAGGTGCTTTGCAAAGCGGCATTTTCCTTGCGGAAGCGGTTCAGAAGCGTGATCACCTCGCGGGTGCGGGTTTCGGCATTCCAGTCCCAGTGCTTCACCTCGTACTTTTCGGAATCGATATATTCTTCTTTGCCCGGATAGGGGGCGTTCACGCCCAACTCGTAGACCGGTCCGTAGATGCCGTAGTTAGACGAAAGTGTAGCGGCCAGAATTACCCGCATCAGGTGGGCCGGTTCGCCGCCGTATACGAGGGTAGGGGTGAGGATGTCAGGGGTGTTGGGCCAGAAGTTGGGACGAAAGTACTCGCGCATGGGCCCCTGGGTGAGCTCCACCATATATTCTTGCAACTCATAGGGCGTGTTGCGCCACGAGAAGTAGGTATACGACTGGGTGTAGCCAATCTTGGCCAGACGCTGCATCACGCGAGGTCGGGTGAAGGCTTCGGCCAGAAAGATCACGTCGGGATGTTCGGTGCGTATCTCCTTGATGCACCATTCCCAGAACGGAAACGCCTTGGTGTGCGGGTTATCCACCCGGAAAATCAGTACGCCCTGCTCAATCCAGTAGTCGAATACGCTCTTGAGCTCTTTCCAGAGGTTTTCCCAGTCTTCGGATTCGAAGTTGATGGGCAGAATGTCTTCGTAGCGTTTGGGCGGATTCTCGGCGTACTGCACCGTGCCGTCGGGTCGCCACTTGAACCACTGCGGATGCTCGCTGACCCAGGGGTGGTCGGGAGCGCACTGAAAGGCAATGTCCAGGGCAATCTCAATGCCGTGCTTTTCGGCCGCCTTAAGCAGCGCTTTGAAGTCGTCTAAGGTGCCCAGTTGGGGATGAATGGACTTGTGGCCGCCCTCGTCCGAGCCAATGGCCCAGCACGAACCCGGATCGCCCGGCTGGGCCGTCACGGCGTTGTTAAGCCCTTTGCGGTTTTTTTTACCGATGGGATGGATGGGAGGAAAGTAGAGCACATCGAAGCCCATCTCGGCCACGCGGGGCAGTCGCTTCTGGGCATCCTTAAAGGTGCCGTGCCGACCCGGCTCGCGGGAAGCGGAGCGGGGGAAGAACTCGTACCAACTGCTAAAAAGCGCTTTCTTGCGCTCCACTTCCACCGAATAGGTTTCCGGGTAAGTAGTGCCGGTATCGGTTTGGTAGCACTGCTCCATCAGGTGGGTCATGCGGTCGCTCAGGCTGGTGATCACCGCATCACCCACGGTGTCTTCGTTGGCTGATTTCAGCGATTTAGCCGCATCCTTCAAAAACTGCTTGTCGGCTTTGGTAGCATTCTTTACCGCTTGCTCGATCATTTCCGCGCCAATCAGCAGTTCGACCAGCACGTCTTGGTTGGCGTCCCACTTCTTGCGCAGTCCGTACTGCCAGGTGCCGAAGTGGTCCACGTAGCCGCGCACGGTGAACTCGTAGAAGCCTTTTTCTTCCGGAACGAAGGTGCCCGTCCAACGGTCGTTGATGCCGGGAGTCATGAACACGCGCTGCCAGTCTTGGTCGCCGCGGCGGCGATAAAGGGCCGTAGCTTTCACCAGATCGTGCCCGTCGCCGTAGACGTCAGCCTGCACGTCGACGGGTTCGCCGACCACGCGCTTAGCGGGGTAGCGGCCGTTTTCAACCTGGGGGGCCAGATGTTCAACAATTACCCGGCGGCGGCCGTCGTTGGGGGCGGGGGCGGGTGAAGATTTTTTCTTTTTGGAGGTTTTAGTCAGTGGTTCGGTCTGCATAGTGGTCATGAAAATTCAACCGCGAAGATAGTGGAATGTTATAATAATCCTGAAATTAGGCGGAGTATATCTTTTTGCGTGGTAATCGGTCGGGCGATGACCAAACCAAACACCCGGCCCGGTTGTCCGTTGATGGTTCAATTGCTATTTATTCTTTCATTCAACCCTTCACTCATTCATTATGCAAGACCCTCTCGAAACCAACAAGGCCCTTTTTGAACGCTTCATTCAACTGCTCAACGAGCAACGTCTGGAAGAGCTTTCTAACGTAGTAGATCCTGAGCGCTACCACGAGCAGTGCATCGGCTACGCGCCGGGCTGGATGAACCTCTACGAGGCGAAGCAGAACCTCCGCAAAGTCTATCAGGGCATTCCCGATCTGCACGCCCGCATCGAGACGATGACTGCCGAGGGCAATGCGGTGACGGCCCGCGTGACAGTGACCGGCACCCACCGGGGCACGTTGTTCGGGGCCCCGGCCACCGGACGGTTCTTCCAGGTGAATGGCTTTGACTCGGTAGAGATTGAGGAGGGCAAAATTGTGCGCCGCATCCAGCAGGCCGATTTGGCCGGACAAATGGGGCAGTTGTTCGGTCCCTGGCTCAAAGGACTGGGCGTGGCGTTAGGAGTAGGAGTGGTGGGAATGGCGGTGGCGCTGGGGCGCAAATAGGAAGGCCGCTTTGCAGTCTAATTCAAAGAAGCTTAATTAGTAAAACGAAGTTTTGTCGAATCTTTTTTTTGTCCCAACCACCACGAAGTTAGTGCCCCTCGTTCTTTCGCGTAGCTTTGCGTCATGAAACTTTTTAACTGCCAGAAGTGCGGGCAACTGCTCTACTTCGAGAACACCCGCTGCGTCAACTGCCAGAGTCCGCTGGGCTTCCATGCCCCCGCCATGAACCTGCTGGCCCTGGTGGCAAAGTCCGATGACACCTTTAATGCCTACGGGCAGGAGGAGTCTCGCCTTCGATACTGCCACAATGCCCAATACCAAGCCTGCAACTGGTTGCTTCCGGCCGACAGCACCGAAGAATTCTGCGAAGCCTGTCAACTGAACCAAACTGTTCCTTACCTGGCCAACGAGCAGAACCTGAAACTGTGGCGCAAACTGGAAGTGGCCAAGCACCGCCTGGTCTACTCGCTGCGGCAACTGGGCTTGCCTACCGAAAGCAAAGACCAGCAGCCCAACACCGGTTTGGCTTTCGATTTCCTGGCCGATCAATCGCTGCCCTCGGGCCAGGTGCAACGCGTGATGACTGGCCACGCTGACGGGCTGATTACCATCAACATCAGCGAGGCCGACGATGCCCTGCGGGTGCAGGCCCAGCAGTCGATGGGGGAGCGCTACCGAACCTTGTTGGGCCACTTCCGGCACGAGGTAGGGCACTACTACTGGAACCTAATTGTGTTGGACACGCCCTACCTGGCTGCTTTTCGTACGCTATTTGGCGACGATCGTCAGGACTACGGCGAAGCGCTGAAGCGACACTACGCGCAAGGTGCTCCCGAAAATTGGTCAGCGAATTTTATCAGCGCCTACGCCAGTTCGCACCCCTGGGAAGACTGGGCCGAAACCTGGGCGCACTACCTGCACATGATCGATACCCTGGGCACCGCCTACGCTTTTGGACTGCACGTAGCCCCCCGTGCTGCCGACGACTCTCGGATGGCAGCCACCATCGACCACGACCCCTACCAAACCGTTGACTTCGACTTGCTCTACGCGCAGTGGTTGCCCCTTACGGTGGCCATGAATAGCATCAACCGCAGCATGGGCCAACCCGACTTATATCCGTTCGTGATTCCGCCACCGGTGGTGAAGAAGCTCAAGTACGTGCATACGGTGTGCCAGGCGGCTACCACCGCTAAACCACGTACGCAACGTTAGGTCAAGACTTTGTACGGCAATTTTATTGGTAAGAGAGACTAGTCGGTAGACGGACGAACGTAGTAACCTGCCGGTTTCCAGGTTCCGGCGGGGTTGCGGACCATCACCAGCGTTTCAACCGCGTTTTCTAGTTGAGTATACGAACTGCCGTAGGTGATGACGATGTATTCGCCTTTCGGAGCATTGGGATAGGTCGTGGTATACTCCCGTCCCTGCGGAGCCCGTGAAAGCAGCGGACCCAGCGGAGCCAAGGCATTTTGTAAAGATTGCTCCCACTGGCTTTGGGTGATTTGTTGTTGAAGGGCCGCCGACGCCCGGTTCCAACTTGCCGACGTACTCCATACTGTCAATCAGCGCCACCCAGGCATCAGCCGAATCCTGAACGATTTGCTGCTCTGCAATAGAAACCGTAGTGGTATCGGTTTCCTGAGCAACCGCAACCCCGCCGAGCAAACAAATGGCCAGTAACAGTAACCCACCGCGCACGCCTAATCTACGGATTAACGAATGAGCGATCATATCTTGATGGGTAGCGTTGCCACGGTGTCGCCCCAGGCCAGATGCATCAACGCATCGTCACCTTCCTCTTCGAACTGAATGGAAAAATGATCGACCGGTTTGTCCAGTTTCTTCACCGAGGCCTGCGCCCGCATCGCGTCTTTTTCTTCCCGGTAGCTGTAGGCTCCCCAGTAGTCCAGGTCCGCGTTAAAGATAATGGTCCAGGAGTCTTTTTCAGGAATGGTAAACAACGAATAGGTGCCCGCCGGTAGTTTGGTGCCGCCGATGGTCACATCGCGGTAAAACCTGATCTCAGGAGCCTCGTCGGCCCCGGTGCGCCACACTTCTCCGTAGGGAACCAGTTCGCCAAACAATTGTCGGCCGTTGGCTTGCGGACGGCTGTAGGTGACGCGGATGATAGCGGCATCGCCGGGTTTGCGATCGTGGGCGAAATGATCGGGAAAGTAGGCTTTGTCGAGCGGACTCTTGTCCGGCCCCCGGAAGGTCTGGGCCTGCGTCACGCTGGCAACAGTAATCAGTAAAACGCCGAGAAACAAAATTTTACGCATCGTTGAACTAGTTTAGAAAGCGGTGATCGGATACTGATTAGAAAGGACCGCGCCACCTTGCCGGTTGATGCTACGCCCCCTTAGGGTATCAAACCTACCAATAATTGCGGAGAAAACCATATCGGATGGGTCCGCTGCCCCGTAACTACAACAACGGATGACCGAGTTGCTTACTTCAGCAGTTTCCGTTTGATCACGTAGACCGACCCGTCGACTACCGCATCTACCAGCGTGTTGCGCACGGAGCGGATTTTTAGTACTTGATACAAGACAACTCCCGCCACCAGGCCCAGGGCAATTTTTCCTAAAGGATTCATGTTAAGTCTATTTTTTAAAAAATTTAACCAAGGGGCGAAGGTAAAAGTTTAGCGCTAACTACGACAATGTCTACCGAGATTTTTAGGTCAGGTTTTTTTAACAGCCGGGTTGTCCTATATTTGCACCGCGATTATAAGAATGCCAAGATTGGCACTATTTCGCGCCCCGTTGATCGCTCACCGCGGTCTTTTTTATTTTCATTGTATCACTAACAACCTAACTACATGCATCCCATTGTGTATCTTATCCCGGCTTTTGGTGTTGTTGCGCTTATTTTCACTGCCATTCGTTCGGCTTGGGTTAACAAGCAAGACGCCGGTGACGCAAAAATGCAGGAGCTGGCCAAATACATCGCTGATGGGGCCATGGCTTTCTTGCGGGCTGAGTGGAGGGTGCTGACTTATTTCGCGATCGTCGCGGCGGCGCTCCTGGCCTGGTCGGGCACCACCGTTGAAACCTCTAGTCCGATCATTGCCATTTCTTTTCTGATTGGCGCCTTCTTATCCGCTTTCGCCGGATACATCGGTATGAACGTGGCCACCAAAGCCAACGTGCGCACCACCCAGGCGGCGCGTACCAGCCTATCGCGGGCGCTGCGCGTGTCGTTTGCCGGGGGCAGCGTGATGGGACTCGGTGTAGCCGGTCTGGCCGTGCTGGGTCTGGGCAGTCTGTTCATCGTGTTCTTTCAGGTGTTTGTGCTCAGCACCGGGGCTTCGGTCAACGGACTGGAGATGGAAAAAGCCCTGGAAGTTTTGGCCGGGTTCTCGTTGGGAGCCGAAAGTATCGCCCTGTTCGCCCGCGTGGGCGGTGGGATTTATACCAAGGCGGCCGACGTTGGGGCTGACTTGGTAGGAAAAGTAGAAGCGGGCATCCCGGAAGATGATGTGCGCAATCCCGCCACCATCGCCGACAACGTGGGTGATAACGTAGGGGACGTAGCCGGCATGGGCGCTGATCTTTTTGGATCGTACGTCGCCACCATCTTGGCTACGATGGTCCTGGGTCGTGAGATCATATCAGATGATAATTTCGGCGGCATTGCCCCCGTTTTGTTGCCCATGCTGATTGCCGGTCTCGGGCTGATCTTCTCTATCATTGGCACCTTCTTCGTCCGGATTTCCAAAGAAACCGATAGCGTGCAAAATGCCCTGAACCTGGGCAACTGGTCTTCTATCATCCTCACCGTGGTGGCTTCTTACTTTCTGGTAACATACATGCTACCCGATACCTTGATTATCCGAGGTTATTCCTTTGACGCGCTCGATGTGTTTTGGGCTATTTTTGTAGGATTGATCGTCGGTGCCCTGATGAGTATTATCACCGAATACTACACCTCGATGGGACGTAAGCCGGTCCAATCCATCGTGCGCCAATCGTCTACCGGTCACGCTACCAACATTATCGGCGGTTTGTCGGTGGGTATGGAATCTACCGTGCTGCCCATCTTCGTGCTCGCCGCGGGCATCGTGGCCTCCTACAGTTTCGCCGGACTCTACGGCGTGGCTATTGCCGCGGCTGGCATGATGGCAACCACGGCAATGCAACTAGCCATCGACGCCTTCGGACCAATCGCCGACAACGCCGGCGGGATCGCCGAGATGAGCGGCTTGCCCGAAGAGGTGCGGGGACGCACTGATAATCTTGATGCGGTGGGCAACACCACCGCTGCCGCCGGGAAGGGCTTTGCCATTGCGTCAGCGGCGCTCACGGCCCTGGCCCTGTTTGCCGCCTTTGTTGGAGTGGCCGGTATCGATTCTATTGATATATACAAAGCTCCGGTGCTAAGTGCCCTGTTCATAGGGGCGATGATTCCCTTTATCTTTTCATCACTAGCCATTGCCGCGGTGGGCAAGGCGGCCATGGACATGGTGCAGGAGGTGCGTCGGCAGTTTCGCGACATTCCGGGTATCATGGAGTATAAGGCCAAGCCCGAGTACGAAAAGTGCGTAGCCATCTCTACCAAAGCATCCATTCGTGAGATGCTGTTGCCGGGAGCTATTGCCCTACTGTCACCCATCATCGTGGGCTTCGGACTCAAGGGAGTGTTCGCCGAGGCTTCTTCGGCCGAAATTCTGGGTGGTATGCTGGCGGGCATCACCGTGTCGGGAGTGCTCATGGGAATTTTTCAGAACAACGCCGGAGGGGCCTGGGACAACGCCAAAAAGTCGTTCGAGAAAGGAGTGGAGATCAATGGGAAGATGGAGTATAAAGGCTCAGACGCGCACAAGGCTTCCGTAACTGGCGACACGGTAGGCGACCCTTTTAAGGATACTTCGGGCCCTTCCATGAACATTCTAATCAAGCTTACCTCTATCGTAGCGCTAATTATTGCCCCCCACATTGCGGTGGATGGGGTGCCCGACGAGTTGGGACAAGAAGTAGTGCCGCAGGAGCAGGTCGTGCCGCAGAAAGCAGCACTAGACGAACCGCGCTTGATTGATAGCCAAGGGGAGTAGTATTGCCTAGGAAGCCTCAACAGAAGAGAACACCTTAACGATGGTGTTACTGGATTCGCTGACGCTATGACGAATAGCGTTTTGTCATTAAAACCATTCTTTTGTCAACAACCGGGCTTATTGGTGGTTATCATCTTTGCAAAA
This sequence comes from uncultured Cytophagales bacterium, assembly GCA_963833215.1. Taxonomy (GTDB): domain Bacteria; phylum Bacteroidota; class Bacteroidia; order Cytophagales; family Cyclobacteriaceae; genus Tunicatimonas. The sequence goes on from CAWHXE010000009.1 coordinate 27,433, forward strand.
TACTTCTGCAATCCTGATTTTTTAATCCAATGAGCAAATCTAATCCTTCTGAAAAAGTTGCTGGCATGGGTGCCTTACTCACCGAACAGGGCACTGCTTTTCGCGTTTGGGCTCCCCACGCCCAGCAGGTTGCTGTAGTGGGCGATTTCAATGGCTGGGATGAGAAGAAACATCCACTGGAATCAGAAGACAATGGTTACTGGTACGGAATGTTGAAAAAAGCCAAGGCCGGTGATGAGTACAAGTTTAGCATTACCACCGAAGGGGGCGACACGCTGACCAAGAATGATCCGTACGCCCGCATGCTTACCAATTCTTCGGGAAACAGCATCGTTACCGACCTGGCATACGATTGGGGAGGTGATGCTTTTGAAACTCCCTACTGGAATGATACGGTGATCTACGAAATGCACGTGGGCACCTTCCACGTTACTGACCCTGATCATCCCGGTAATTTCGCCAGTGTGATCGAAAAGCTTCCCTATTTGCAAGAACTGGGCATCAATACCATTGAACTGATGCCGGTCACTGAGTTTCCGGGCGATTATTCTTGGGGCTACAATCCGGCCCATCCGTTCGCGGTGGAAGAGAGCTACGGTGGGGTAACCGGACTCAAAGATTTAGTGAAAGCAGCGCACCGTGCCGGAATTGCGGTGGTGCTGGATGTGGTATACAACCACTTTGGCCCGAGCGATATCGATCTGTGGCAGTTTGATGGCTGGAGTGATAACGAGGGCGGGGGAATTTATTTCTATAACGACTGGCGGGCTGAAACTCCCTGGGGAGCCACCCGTCCTGATTATGGTCGTCCGGAAGTCCGCCAGTACATACGTGACAACGCCTTGATGTGGCTGGAAGAATTCCGGATGGATGGGTTGCGGCTGGACGGTACCATGTTTATGCGTAACGCCAATGGTATGGATGGCGACCCCGGCAGTGACATTCCGCAGGTGTGGGACTTTTTTCAGGAGTTGAACCGGGAGATCAACGAACGTTATCCCCGCAAACTAATGATCGCCGAAGATCTAATGGATAACCTTGCCATCACTCAGTCAGTAGAAGAGGGGGGAGCAGGGTTTGGCAGTCAGTGGTGGGGCGGTTTCGTGCACCCGGTGCGGGCGTTGGTTATTGAGCCAGAAGACCAGCAAAGAAATATGGAGAAGCTCGCCCAAATAATAGCGTTTCCGTCCGACAAAACCTTTAACCGGGTGATCTACACCGAGTCGCACGATGAGGTTGCCAACGGAAAGGCCCGGGTAAATGAAGAAATCTGGCCAGGGGAGTCAGACAACTATTTTGCCATTAAACGCAGCTTTTTGGGTGCGGCACTGGTCTTCACCGCCCCGGGCATTCCAATGATGTTCCAGGGGCAAGAGTTCGCCGAGGATAAGTGGTTTGCGGATGGAGATCCGTTGGACTGGTCATTGGCTGATGATCACGCGGGGGTGCTTCAAATGTACCGGGATATTATTCAGTTGCGGCGCAACGCTGAAGATACGACGCGAGGGCTACGAGGCACCAATGTCAAGGTCTTTCATACCAACCACGAAGCAAAAGTGTTGGCGTTTCAGCGGTGGGAACACGGGGGTGCTCGGGATACTACTGTGGTAGTGATTAATTTCGCGAATCAGGCGCAGCAAGGATACACCATTGGATTGCCCCAGGCAGGTACGTGGAATTTACGCTTCAATAGCGATTGGACGGGGTACAATCAGGAATTCACTGATCAGGCAGCATTTGATTTGATAACGCAAGAAGGGAAAGCTGATGATATGCCCCATCACGGTCTGATCAATATCGGCCCGTACACCGTGTTAATTTTTTCGCAGAGTGAATAACGTAGTGTACAATAAGAAGCGTGGAACATATATACTTAAGTACTTAGCATAGAAGAAGCGCTTAGATTCAATGTTGTAAGCTCCACCCAACGATCTTTTTTGAGTAGGCATCGGTAGTTAAACTGAGGTAGCTAAAACGGTTTCCACCACACCGGATATACGCGCCCGGCGCCCGGTTATATCATTCGTCCAGACGAAGCGGTTCCCCGCCGGGATTGGCCGTAGCATTTCCAATTGGTTCTCATACACTTACATATGTTGTGTAGACCTATTTCAGAGAATGATTTAGAGTTAAGTAACTAAAGTTATGTAAAACTAAGTTCTCCTAAAAATAGTTACTTTGACGTTGCTCAAAAAAATCGAGGTGCGCTAGGATACCGAGAAATCGGCTGGGCTCGCTGCCGATTCGGTCTAGGTTTCCTGTCACTCAGCGTATCGTCGGCGACGGATCCGGCGCTTTGTAACTAGGATGGGGTATGAACCCGACGTGTCCAAGGTGGACAAGGCCCACCATGGTAGGTGGTGCCCCCCGTAGAGTAAGAGGGGCAATCCAACTTTTACTCTATTACGCTGGTGGTTGGACTACCCACCAGTCCTTATCGGCCTTGATTTTCAGGGCGACGCTTTTCGTCTTGGGGTCAATTCCGTACTGATCCAGGATATGTTGGGCCAGTCCTGCGTTAGTAAGCGCAAAGGGGGGATGCTGACTGTTTTTACTGGTAGCAGCCGGTTTGAACAGAAAAGCTTCTTCCTGCTGATCTTTACTGGCTAGTGCCAATTTGATGTGCTTCTTGTCCTGGGCGATGAGTACCGGTGAGCCCTTCTTGCCGTTCATTTGGATGCCCATCGCAAAGGCAGCCTGCGGACTAAGAACAAGACGGGTACCGGTTTGGATGCGCAGTACCATTTGCTTGGCACGGCCACGAATTTGAGGGAAATCACTGGGCTTAAGTATATCCATAGGTGCTTTTAGTTGAAAAGGTTTGGTTTAGATTTGATTTATCGATGGAAGAATATCTGCAATCATCAACAATGACAGAGGGCTTGTTTGCGGCGGCAATATAGCACCAATTCTTTAATTTAGATTCTGCTGCTCTATCTTCTGCGTTTTTTTCTTTGATATAGTATTATTTTCAGGACGTATATGTTTCTTGTGAAACTTCCACCGGGTCGCCGGGCGATTATCTGTGTATCAAAATACTCTTTTTCACTCTGTTGCTGCACGTAAATCTGGGTGGTGGCAAAGTTTTTATGGCGCAGGTGCCGCTGCACATAGATGGGATCGACGCCCTGCTTGAGCAGCACCTGCCCGGTGGTGTGTCGCAGGCTGTACGCGGAGATACGTGCCGTCTTCAGCCCGGCCTTCACCAGGTACTTCCTGGTGTGTTAACGAATCTGCCGGGTGGTGAGCCCCGGGAACAGAGCCTCAATACCAGAATTGCCCCGGCCGTACTCCTTGATATACAGGGCCACAAGGTGACACTCCCAACAGTAAAGGCATAAAAAACCTGTCACCTATCGCGTCTTCGCCAACAGCTACAACCCCAGCTTGGTCCCCGCATTATGCGTCCTAGCATCCTCAAAACGGGTATAGCGCCGGATCATCGCTTCGGTTTTGTGATGGGTCTGCGCCATGATTTCGCTGTTACTGGCCCCGTTCTTTTTAGAGACTGTCACAAAGCTTGCCCGAAGCGCGTGCGCCGAGAAGCGCTTTCCCAGGTGCTTGGCCACGATCAGGTTCACCGTCTGATCGGTGAGCCGCTGCTCTCCGAATCGATCCCCCCGACGCATCCGTAGCAGCAGGGTCAGCGGTGACACCGGGGCCCCTTCGGCTTCATCAGTTACCGGCGTCACCTCGGCAATCCTCTGCAGGTACCGCTGGGTAGTCCTTACCGGGCATAGCCCAGGATGCGATGCGTAGAAGATCGCCTTGAGCTGACCAGCCCCCAGCTGATCGGTCTTGCTGCGCCGCACGTCGATGAGAATCCCTTCCTCATCAAAGTTTAGATCATTGATATCCAGCGCTACTAATTCCCCCCGACGAAAAGCACCGGTGAAGCCCAGCAGCAGCACGACTTTGTCCCGCAGCTGTCCGTTGATCGTCTCGTCGAGCGAAAGGATCACCTTCTGAAACGCTTCCAGGGTAAAGGCCGGGGCCTGGTGCTGGCGAATGCCCAGCGAGCGCTTGATACCGTCCATGGCGGTGCGGACCAGCTTGCCCCCGGTGGGGCTCTCAAAGCCCTGCAGCTCATGGAAGCTAGAGAGCATGGCCAGCCGCCGCTGCAGGGTGGCCACCGTATAGCGATCAGCCAGATCGCTGATGTAATTGACGACTTGGTCGGCGGCCGCGGGGAAGGGTGCGGCCCCGTGATCTTCGCACCAGCGGGTGTAGCAGTTGAGGTCCGCCCGGTAGGCCCGCACGGTGTTGGGGGCTTTTTCAATGCCGAGCTTAAGAAACCGGGCGGCCGCGGGGGTGACCTTCTCATGCTTGGCCTGACTAAGCGATCCGGAGGACTGCTTAGGGGAGATATGGATCACAGGTTGATTTTGTTCACTCATTGAAATGACGATATGCAATAAGTTAGGAAAAACACGACAATATATATATAAGGAGCGACCGTCGCACGGTGACTGTCACTTGGTAAGTAGCCTACCAGGTGGCCAGTATATCTTTTGGTTTGACGTAACGCCGACCGGGTTTGATAGGATTAGGCGCACTAAATAAATAGTTGTAACAGATGTCCTCCACATGATCCAAATTGATGGCCTCACTTTCTTCGGGCAAGGCGAGGTGATATTCTACGTGGTAGCGCAACTGATTCAAATGTCCAAGCATCCTTCTCGAAGAAGTAGTCAGCACCACCGGTGGTGTACTTAAAGCATAACCGATACCAATGAGGAACCCGTCAAGGTAGTGGACCACTGATCGGCGGGACTATCACACCGTAACCGTGCCATCCGCCGTGGATACGGTCGCCGGGCGGCTCTTCCGGCAGCGGGCGCTCGCGGTCGCGCAGAGGCTCTATGCGCGAGAAGTTGAGTAGCTTACGGGTGGCGCGGATGATCATAGTCAGGTAGTTGGGCCAGTGAATAATCTCCACGTTGCTATTTAAAGGTTATCCTTAGGGATGAAGGTACGAAGGGAAGGCTTGTTAATCAAGAATCCGCAAGAAAATAACTAGTGATAATGTTTACTTATCGTTAGTTATTTAAATGAAGGACCGTTGTTCTTTCTGACCCGGGAGTCATCTTCGCCAAAAGTGAAGTCTGGCTGCCAATGAAGCTTGTTTTCTATGGCCCAATGCTCTCTTACATAGTGAGCCATTTGTTCAGCAGTAGGTTCAAGACTACTAAGCAGACCTATTTAGATCAGAAGTACGGGTACCGTGGTTCGTCTACTGCCTGTTTATCCGAAGATCTTCCCGCTGATTCACTCCGTGATCTAAAAGAAGCATGAATATTATCTTAGATTCCAATATAGCCTATGACTACTTAGGTGAGCGGCATCCGCACTACGACTATGCCCTCACGCTGCTAAGTTTAGCTCTGTAGGGCAAGGTAACTATCTCGCTTTGCGCAACACCATCAGCAATGGAGTGTATATCTTCCACCACAACGATCCCAAGATCGTACACCAGGGCCTTGTTCAGTTACCGGATCTTATAACGGCAGTAACTGATATTAACATAACTTAAGTTACTTAACTTGATTGAATCGTCATAAATAAATAAAGTGGGGAAATCGTGGCTTTTGTGTAACACCACCGAGAAGTTTAACCTCGAGCATGGCTTTCCTACCTTTGAACTGGCGCAGCAGACCTTGGCACGAACCATCCTCATCTACAACTACAAGTACCCTCACAAATCTTAACCATACAATAGCATCCTTCAAACTGTCAACCTACAGACATAGGATTTATACTTGTTTACACTACTTAGAGCGTAGGTTTTCTACTCTTGGATTAGCTCAGCAGCATGCCTCCCCTTTATAGAAGTCAAATTACTTACAGATGTGCCTAATCCAGTCTCGTAGCCTAGTATCAAAAGAATAATAAGCCTTTTTTGCCGTATGAAACTTTACGGATACGTTATTGGTATCGCCTTGGGTTGCTTATTATCCGAGACAGCTGCCGCCCAGGGTTTGTTCGGGGTCCGCCCCCGGCCGGTGCATCACTTTGAAGATACGCAGTGGTACGTAGGCCTAGTTACCGGAATCACCTACGCCCATCCAACCATTGGCCAGTCGCACTCCGCCTTGGTCTCACTGTTGGGGGCAGAAATTGACAAAGAATACGGCACCGACGAGGTTCAACTCGGATTTAGCAGTGGAATTGCAGGAACCGCCGCCCTCACTCCTTCACTCCAGATAGCCGCGTCGGCCCGCTATACCACTTTAAAATACACCTACCAGTATTCGTATCACTGGATGGATGAAGAGAATCCCGAAAACCAACTGGTGTCAGAACAGAATCATAATCATACGCTGGGATACGTAGAGCTTCCCCTGCACGTCCGCTACGGTATTCCGCTACAGCGGTTTAAGCCCTTTGCTCAGGCTGGCCTGGTATACGGTCGGCTGATTCAAGCCCGAAAATCGCTGGCTGCCGCTACGACCGATTATGCTTCCGGATCGGCCGCTTCAGTGGTCACAATCACCCAAATGACCGATATCACCGATGTCTTTGTGAAATCTTACCTAGGGTATACCTTCGGGGGGGGAATGGCCTATAACTTCGGCGGAGTTGTGGTGGTGGTGGATGCGGAGTACCGCCGTGGGTTTAACACGATTACCGACCCTGACAACCGCTATACCGCCACCCGTCACCTGGCCGGTTTAGGAAACGTTCCTGATGATATCAGACTGAACGCAATCACCGGCACTTTCAGCTTCTATTTCCCCCTTAAGTTCTTAACCGACAAGAGTTTTAAACCCCTTATATTTTAGTCATGACGAAGTTAAATTATCTGCTTTTGGCGGTGGGGGTTATTCTAGGACTTTCTTCCTGTGGCTCTGACGAAGAATCAGTGGAACCCGGGACAAGCTTTACGCGGATATACGATGACCCTGAATTTTCATCCGAATACGATCCGCTGGATATCCTGCCGATGAATGACGGTGGGTATTTGATGCTGGCCGCCACCGAGGCGTGGAACCCTTACTTGGTGAAAACCGATGAAGACGGACAAGTCGTTTGGCACAGTAGTGTTGATGCAGCCTACGTAAACCCACTCGCTGAACTATTGGTCGTAAACGACTCAGTATACTTGGTTTGTATGAATGAGGTCACGCTGGCAACCGAAATACTTAAGGTAGATTTAAGCGGGGGCAATGCCAAACCAGCGGCCACGGTAGAGGCTATTCAGTACCCACTAGGTATATCTCAAACCCCGGATGGTTCTCTGCTAATCCTAGGGTACAACCGGGAAAGTCGTAGTAGCACGCTGCACAAGCTGAGCGCTTCATTCGCTACGGAATGGAGTGCCGAATATCCGGTGGAAGAGGACGTAGAGGAAGATATTATCGACCACCTGGGTCGGACCGGACGACAGTTGCCATTCTTTACGGGCGCTACCGCCGATGGTAGTACGTACTATTTTAACGGGTTCAGCAATTATACCTTGTCGATGAATTTCGTAAATCCTGGGTCGGGCGAATTGGCGGGAACACTAAACGGCTTTCGCCAGGAGGGTTACGTTAGTGCTGCACATCACCTCACGGGTGGTCAGTTCGCGCTGGCGCGGCGCACATTCCAGGTGAGCACCCTGCTGCCATCGGCTGAAATTGACTTAATGGCCATTGCCAATAGTGGTGATTTAGTGGCCAATGACTTTCCGGAAATAGCTCATGAAGCGCGGGTGATCGTTAAAACCATCGAGCTGCTAGGGAGGCCCACTATCGTCTATGGTGCTCACACCAAAACGCAGCAACTGGTGTTTTACTTCTACGATCAAGAAGCAGGCTCTTTGCTGGCCACCTATCATTTGGGAATGACTGATCCCTACCAACTGGGTGATTTTGCTTTTACCGAAGATGGTGGCTTGGTGGTCTTAGCCGAAACTTTTTTAATAGGACGCTTTTCGCGGCTGTGCCTATTTAAGCTATCTCCCGAAGAAGTGCAGCAGATTTTAGAGTAATCAGGTTTTCTGCTTCTTCTTTTTGGCGGCCGGAAAGAGGATGTTGTTAAGAATCAACCGGTATCCCGGGGAGTTGGGATGCAGGTTCAAATCGGTGGGGGCCTCCCCTACCCGATGCTGATAATCCTCCGGATCGTGCCCGCCGTAAAACGTCCAGAAGCCTTTTCCAAATTCACCGTGCAAGTACTTGGCTTCGCCTACGGTTTTGTTCTCGCCCAGCACCAGCACATCCGGACGGATATATTCTTTCCGGAAAGCGGTGGTCTGTCCCATAAAGCCTTTAACAATGCGCTCGTGATTTTGCACCAACATGGTGGGGATAGGGTCCCACTTCGCCGAAAACTCAAACAGGTTAAAGTAATCGTTCTCTTGCGTCAACCCCCGGGTTTGCGGGTCAACATCGATGGTTGAGAACTCGTATTCGTAGGGGTTGCGGATGAGCTGAAAGTTTTGGAAGGCAAAAGTATTGTCAAATTTCAACTTGGACTGCGCGTTCGGATCGGCCCGGTCGCCATCGAACATAGACTCTACAATGTCAATCCCGGCTGCGGCCAGGGCAATGTCGTAGGTATCCGTGGCCGCACACATGGCAAACATAAACCCACCACCCGACACGAAATCGCGAATTTTATTCACCACCGCCAGTTTCAGTTCCGATACTTTGGCGTAGCCGTGCTTGCGCGCCGTCTCCTCAAAACTTCGCTGCTGCGAAATGTACCAGGGCGCGTTACGGTATACGCGGTAAAACTTCCCGTACTGGCCGGTGAAATCTTCGTGATGGACGTGTAACCAATCGTACTCGGGCAACTTATCATAAAGCACCTCATCGTCAAAGACCACCTCGTAGGGAATCTCGGCGTAAGTAAGGGCCAAGGTCACCGCATCATCCCAGGGTTGCTTGTTTTTGGGCGAGTAGACCGCGATTTTCGGATGCTTCTCTAACTTCATCAAGTCCATGTTAGACGAAGGACTGGCAATGGTGCTCACCACCTGATTGTACTGGGCGTCCGAGATCACTTCATACTTTACGCCCCGAATAACGCACTCGTTTTCCAGCTTTTGGGAGTACTCACAGACGAAGGTGCCGCCCCGATAATTGAGCAACCAGTCCACCGTTTCCTGTTGCTGAAGCACCCAGTAAGCAATGCCGTAGGCTTTCAGGTGGTTACTTTGCGCTTGGTCCATGGGCATGAGCAGATGGGAAGCGCGTGAGGAAATCATTCCGCACAATACGAAGAGAGATAGCAAGATAGCTTTGCGCATAGGAAAAGTTCTGGGGTTAACGATAAGCAGTGGCTACTAATTTAATACAAAATCTCTGGCTTTATTGTTAATAGGAACGCGCTATTCGCTAAATTTGATCACAAATCCATGTGCCTTATTCAATGAATTTTCTCATTAACCTACAGGAAAGTATAAAAGCCATTCGTGACAACCTGTTGCGAACCGTGCTAACGGCCATGATCATTGCCATCGGGATCACGGCCCTGGTGGGTATCCTCACGGCCATCGACGGCATCCAAGCCTCGGTTGATGACAGTTTCGCCAGCCTGGGAGTGAACACTTTTACGGTGCAGGAACGGGACAGCGGCAACCGAAGACAGCGGGGTCGTTCGGAAAAGTCGTATCCCCCCATTGACTTTCAGGACGTGCGGCAGTTCACCAAACGTTACAATCTGGCCGGGCACACCTCAGTGCGAACGCGGGTCACCGGCAACGCGGAAGCAAAACGGGGTTCGCTGCGCACTAACCCAAACCTACAGGTAGAGGGCACCGATGAGCAACACCTGATCATCGAAGGATTACGACTTAAGTCAGGTCGTAATTTCTCTAGTTTGGAAACAGAGAAGGGAACCAATGTAGCCGTTGTCGGAACCGATGTTGTCAACGACCTATTCACGGAAACCGAGGATCCCATCAACCAGCGCATATCATTGTTCGGCACTCCGTTCAAAATTATCGGCGTACTAGAAGAAAAAGGGGCCGGACCGGGCGACAATGTCAATAGAAAGGTTTTTATTCCGGTTACGAAGGCCCGGCAGATTGCGGTAAGTAGCCTTGACTATACCATTACCGTATCCGTCAGTGGAACCGTCAGCCTACCGCTGGCCATGGGCGAAGCCACTAGCCTGATGCGCACCATTCGGCAGGATCCGATCGGGGGCGAGCTGTCGTTCGAGGTGAAACAAAAAAAGTCGCTGAGCGAAGAACTCGGTGAGATCACCGGTTACCTCCGCATTGGCGGATTTACCATTGGGTTGATCACGCTGCTTGGTGCCTCAATTGCGCTGATGAATATTATGATGGTTTCGGTGACCGAGCGGACCCGAGAAATTGGCGTCAGAAAGGCCCTAGGCGCCACGCCGCAGAAAATCCGGCAGCAATTTTTGATGGAAGCCATCGTGATCTGCCAGATCGGGGGGCTGCTGGGGGTCATCCTAGGCATTGGCATTGGCAACGGGGTATCGCGATTAATGGACGTTGAGCAGTTCATCGTCCCCTGGGTTTGGATTTTTACGGCGCTGCTTATTTGCGTCGCTGTAGGTTTATTTTCAGGATACTACCCCGCCTACCGAGCCTCAAAGCTAGATCCAATTGATTCGCTGCGGTTTGAGTAGCCAGTTATTCCTTGAGCAGACGATGGTACGACGTCCCTTGGTTCGTCAGTAGATAAAGAATGTAGGTACCACTCGCCAGGTGGCTAAGGTCCAAGCTGCTCTCATTGTTCCTAAAGGCTCCTTCCGCCAACTGATGACCACGGATGTCTACCACCCGGTAATTGATTTTAAAGGCAGAAGGCGCTAACCGAACGTAGAAAACTGCTGGACTAGGGTTAGGAAATACTTCAATCAACTCGTGATCAACCGTAGGGTTGTTGGCGGTGACGATCTCTACGTCAAACGTTTTGCTTACCGGATCGGCGGCCAGGAAGTTTTCATTACCCACCTGACGAGCGGTGACCACCAGCGCACCATTGGCCCGAGCCACCAGCGTATCTCCCCGAATCACTCCCTCGCCCGAATCAATTGTATAGGCTATCGGCAGACCAGACGGGGCGTTGGCTTGCAAATGAAAGGTGCTGTCGGTAAGCGCTGCTGCCGCAAAGGTTATCTGCTGAAAGGCCCGCGTAATCAAAAATTCCAGCACCGTATCAACCGCGGCAAACTGGTCACTCACGGGATGCGTGACTTTGACAAAAACCGCACCGGTACCAGTTGTAACCACGGTTCCGTCGGGGTTGACCTTGGCCGGACCGCTAACTATTGTAACCGAAGGGTTTTTGCCCTGCGCGGTGGCGATGACAATTGGCTGTCCGAACTGTCGGTCGGGTGGGCCGAAGACCAGCGTCAAACTTTGGGGCTGAATGTCCGGAGGAATGTCCAGAACCATAATTCTTTTTTCAACCGAAGTTGCGTTGAAATCATCGTTGCCCGGATGGCTAATGCGGATGTACAGTTCGCCCGCCCCCTCAAAGCTCAGCAGGCCGTTGTCGTATCTAGCCTGGCCTACCCCCCTAAAATCTACTTCAGGAACCAAACCTTTGTCGGTGATCGCCTCTATTTCAATTGATTCGCCCACCATTACCGTGTCCGGCAGCGAACTGACCACGATCTCCTGGCTCTCTTTTTCGGCAGAACGAACTAGAATTGACTGCGTCACGGGATCGGCCGGAAGGTAATTAACGTCACCTTCTTGCGTGGCCTCAATGACCACCACTCCCCCCTGCTGCCCCTGAATAGAAATTAAGTTAGCATTGCTTAACGTAGCCGGTCCGCTCACTACACTAAAAGTGACGGGCAGCGTAGCACTACTGCGTGCATTTAAGGAAAAGTCCGGATCGGTTGTGAGTTTGTTAGTAACTTCGCTAAAGAAAATTCGCTGCGGGGCTTTAGTGATCGTAAATACCCGTTGTTGGGCGGTAGCCGGACGATAGTTAGTGTTTCCGGACTGCTTCACCCGAATGGCGACTTCGCCCGCCTGCTGAATGATTGCCACCCCGTTGACTATCTCTACGCCGCCGCGCACCAGCTCGTATTCCACGGGTAATCCGGAAGAAGCGGTTGCTAAAAGCGGTATTTCACCCTCGGGTTCGTACTGCACGTCTTCCAGGTTATCAAAGCTGATTTCTTGATTAGCCCGCTGAATATCGAACGTAATTAAGACGGCTTCGGCTGCCTCATAGTCCTGATCTTCGGGACGCGTGGCGCGGATGCGGACTTCACCGGCGCCCTCAATGGTGAGCGTTCGGTTATTGATCGATACATTCCCAACTTCTACGGTGAGGTTCACCGACAGATCGTCATTAGCCTGAACGTCCAGAATAAATGGTTCATCGCCGTAGGTTTTGTCTGGCACCTCACCAACCGTGATAGTGGGTTTAGCCTTGGCGATGGTGAACTCAACAATGCGCTCAGCTGGGGAATAGGTGTCGTTACCCCCCACCAGCATCTTAATGGTAGCTTTGCCCGCCCCACGAATGGTGACAACATTATTATCAAGGGTAACGGGACCTTCCACTTTTTGGTAGACCACCGGAAGCCCCGCCGATGATTTTCCCTCCAGGCGAAAGGGATTGTCACCAAACTGCTTGTTGCCGACCGGAGCTATGGTTAGTTCTTGGGCTAGTTTTTCTTGAATACTCAACACAACGCCCACCGCCCGAAGGGTCAACCCGGGAAAGGCGGGGTTGGTGATCAGGCATTCGTACGCTCCGGCTTGCCCGGTCGAAAAAGACTGAATGGTCAGGGCGTTTGCGTTAGATTGGTAAACCAATTCGTTTCGGCGGTACCACACGTACTGACTGGATGTTATCTGTTCATCGAACGGTAAGCGGATGGTAGACGCATCACCCGCTTTGAGGTTTCGCTCGATACTGACGACCGTATCTCCCTGGGGAGCGTAGCGGTCCTGACAATCGGCGCAGGTGAGGTACTGTTGATTAGGCAACAAATCCTCAAAGGTTAATTGGTTATGATGACAAATCAGTATTCCGCTCGAGGACCGGTTGTTCGGAAACGCGGGCAATTTAGTGAAGTTATTCGTGGAGATATCCAACCGTTTAGGCATAGAAATAGCCGGAAAGGCGCCCGTCAACTGATTGTCATTAAGCGTTAGTTCTTCAAAGGCGATCTTCGTCCAGGATTCCGGCACGGAGCCGGTCAATTGATTTAGCGCCAGGGTAAGGGTGAGCGGCACGTCGGCACTGCGACTCACTTCCCGGGGCAATCCGCCTACTAACTGGTTGTTGTGCAAGTAACACGTCCGCAACTTAGCCGCGGTGAGTAAGTTGCTGGCCAAAGTTTCCAAGCGGTTATCGTGTAAATCTACGTACGCTAGGCCAGACGCAAACAGCGTGGTTGGAATACCACCGGTAAGTTGATTTTGAGAAAGATCAAGGTAACTTAGGCTGCTTATTTCTCCCAGCTTCGCAGGCAGCGTTCCTACCAACTGGGTATTGGGTAGTTCTAGTCTTTCTAGTTTCGATAATTTTGCAATTTCACTCGGTAGCGTGGTTCCTAGCACCACATCGGCCAGCCTGAGTAGGCGAAGGTTGGTTAGTTGCCCAATATTCTTCAGAAATCGAACCGGTAGGTTGGGCACCTCAATCCGGATCTCTTCCAACTGCGTAAGATTAGCCAAATCAGCGCTTACTTCACCGGTAAGATTTGCCTCGTTTACGATAAATTTCTTGAGGCCCGTCAGTTGATACAGTTCTTTCGGAAAACTGTTCTTCAGTCCGGTTTGCTCGAAGCGTAGTTCGGTTACCCGACCCTTTTCGGTGCGCACCCCTTCCCACGAAGCCACCTTGCCCTGCAACCAGTTGGCGCGTTTGCTCCAGCGGGCGCCCTCCATCTTTTGATACACCGCCACCAGCGCCAGCGAATCAGCGCGGACCACTGATTTTTCTATACTAAGTTGCCAATCAACGGGCCGCGCGGGCTTGTTAGAAAATTCCCATCGAATAAACAAACGTTGTCCCTTGGGCAAGTAGTTTAGCGACAGTTCCGAACCAGTAGCCTGGGCCAGTGGCTCATCACCGCACGCAGTGTATGCCCGCACACTGCGCGGACCTCCCGAGCTCTTTAGTGAAACTACCCCATCGCCCGGCATCGTGAATTCGTACCAGTTAACGGACTGCCGGGCCTCATTATCGCCCACCACCGCAATGGTTGCATTATCGCACGAAGTGCCCACGTTGGCCCCTTCCTTCTGGTAGATAAACGAAATAACGCCATTTCGCTGCCGGATGCCCTGGATGTTTATTCCGCTGTTCTTGCTTCCCTGCTGAGCAACGTACGTATCAGCGTTGGGATAGCTTCGTGGCGAGAAAGAGGTGTTTCCGGTTGTTCCGGGAAATAGGTCACCGCTGTCGCCAGTATGCGATGGTAGCGCATCCAGTTCGTCCCGCCCGTCGGCCTCCTCTAGGTCAACCCCCTTGCGATTGGTATCGCCGTTCACTTGGTTGCTTTGGGGATACTGGGCAGTTTTGTCACTATCAATGTGCCAGATGGCCATCCCGGAACCCGGTAGCGCGATGTCTACCCCGGTCTGCTGCCGGTTTTCTAATAAAAAGTATTCGTTGGGGCGGGGCGTACGAATCTTAAAGAAAACATTGTTCTGACTGGCTGCCGATAAGGTATAGGCACCGTGTTTTCCGGTTATATCTTGCACCTCGGCCCAATCGAGGGCGCTTTTTGACCAAGCCGATAGTCCGGACGGGGTGGCTTCCTGACCGGCCCACCCGCCCCGGGCCATCAATCCCCAGTGGCCGATGCCCGAATTTGTGCCGTTCTCGTAGTCGGTATCGTACAGATCGGGAAGCCCCAGTAAGTGACCAAACTCGTGGCAAAAGATCCCGATGTTTACCCGGTCACTAAAGCGAATTTCGGGTTGGATCATATAGTCGCTGATATTGCGTCCGTCGTAATAACGACTCTGAATACCCCAGCGGTGCGACCAGATGTAGCGATCATCCGCGGCTTCCTCAGCTCCCGGACCCGCGTGAATCACGATGATACCGTCTACGTTGCCGTCGTTGTTGTTGTCGTACTTAGAAAAATCGACCCCCCGAGCCTCAGCGGCATCAATCGCTTCGGCCACCAAACCTCTCGCTCCCTCAAATCCATTGTTTCCGTGGCTATAGGATTGATAATTATTCTTAGCCCGCGTCCACCCCATCACATCGACACTGATATCTAACTTTCCGTAACTATTTTCTTTAAAGTAGTCGCTAAATGAACGCCCCTTATTGGGTCCGTTGAATAAGCGCAGAAAATCATCCACGCTGTAGGTAGCCGACCGATCCGGATAATCGATGCAGATAGCTAATAGCCGCACTTTTCCCGATGAGGGCATTGGAGCCGAACTAAGCGTACGCGCGGCAGAAGAAGAAGCACTCCGCGCGTTTATCGTTTTGAGTGCGGTTGGCGGTTGCTGATGACGGGGTTGCGACAGGAGACTTCGCTGAGCAGCCAGTGATCGATCCTGCGGATCTTGGGCTCTCACGCCGTTGCCCACCAAGCGGCCACCGGTCAGCGTTGCGTATTCGTAGTAGCCCGAGTTATTTTTTGTAATAGTGTACCCGTCCAGTGTCTCGGCCCAGTGGTGCGCCTGGTCGCCGCGCACAAAAAGACGGATGATAGACCCATCGGGTTGCTCTACTGGTATAGCGTAGGGAGCGGGAGGAGTTTGGTGTTCGGGAGCATCAGACTGAGCAATTCCGCTATACGAAACAGAACTCAGTAAGCCAAACCAAAGAAGAACAAGAAGGCGGTAGTTTATGGTAGTCACACTGGTCAATAGTTACGATACTAAGAAAAAAATGAATTTAGTACACTGTACTATTCCAACGGATAGTTACAAAAAAAATAGGGAAAGCGGTAGCTTTAAACCTTAAATATTACTAGAGTCAAATACACACGTTAAGTGGAGAAGCTAAGAAAATCATGTAATAAATTTATGGGATTATGACTTTTAATAGCAAAAAATAGAGCTTAAAAACTTTTCGAAGCACACAATCACCTGGGATGCATGTAAGATTTAAGCCGCAATAGAATAAATGCTAACTGGGGTGGGTGCTGTAGAAGGTTGTCAGGAAAGGGATTACGGGTTGGGTTACCAATGGGCTGGGAGACAGAAAAGCCGGGTTTCAAGACCCAGCTTTTCTGCTTCTACCATATAAACTACTACCTAAATTGTATGATAGTAGTAACGCAGACTTCGGTAAGAAGTTCGCTTCGGATTTAATAATCAGTAAAATTTACTAGTTTTTTGGTCAATTCTAACCTAATACTTACGCTATTCTCCTTCAGGTTGGTCGTTGAGGTCAGCGAACAAAGACGCTACCAAACGTTGAACCTGCTCTTCGGCCTGATGTAATTTCGGCATAAGCTCGTAGTATTCGCGGTTTAAGAGCATATTCTTGGTCGCTTCGGTATACTCGTTCGTGAAGATACCAAACAGGGCTAAACGGCGTTTGTGTTGCGCATTTTCATCGAAAAAAGTTTTAATTTGCTGGTGGACGTGGTACAAACTTTTGCCCTCGTGAAGCAAAAAACGGTTAAAAGCATAGTGAAAATTATCGCAGCAAACCGCGAAGTTAAATCCGGCCTGCAAGCTTTTTTCCGGAAGTTTGTCCTTAAATTCATTATAAAACTGCTCGGCACAAGCCGGTTTTTGCACTAACTCCGGATACTTTTCTGAATTAATCATAGTCTATCGCTTTATATCATACGTTGAAACAAAGCTATGCAATTCTTTAATAAATTCAAAATTTTATTGATATAACTTTAATTTACTTACATCTGAAAGTTTTACTCGCTAATTTATTCAATCGCAATGCCGAACCTTAGCCTGCAAAAAGTAATAAGTACCGTTTGTCTGGCAACCCTGCTTACCCTTAGCCTTTCGGCCCAGTCTGTAGTCACCTCTTCAACGGAGCAATTGGCCTCTCGGCAGCAGCGGGTTAGGGCCTGGACAACCACGGCCGACCAACTGCAAAAGCAGGGAAAATGGTCAGAAGCGGAGCAATTGCTGGAACTGGCAATCGCCGCGCAACACGATTTGGTCGACGCCTATTTGCTTCGCGCCAAGGGGCGTACGCATCAGGGCAATCTGGCGGGCGCCAACGCCGACTATACTTCCGTGATTCATTTGCAACCGGAGCACTACGAAGCCCGGTTTCAGCGGGCGTTGGTGCTATCCGAGGCGAAGCGCTACCCGGAGGCGCGGGCTGACTTTCTGTTTCTGTTGGAGCACCCCGCTACCGAAACAAATGCGGTTTACTACCGAGGCGAAGGACGCAATAACTCGTCGCAAGTAACCGGAATCACCACCATCCAGTCTAATTTACGCTCGGAGTGGCTCAACGCCGTTGGACTAACTCACTTCCACGAAGAGAACTATAGGAATGCCAAAGAATACTTTAATCGAGCGATTGACGAGGACGCAACTTACGCCGACAGTTATTTGAACTTGGGATTAACCGCTGAGCGTCAGCGCGATACGATCACTGCCTTAAACTTTTACCTAAAGGTTATGAATCAGGAACCGGACAATGCAATGGCACTGCGCAACTTGACCTCGCTGGCCCGTCTTCGGAAAGATTCGGTACTGTTAGCACAAATCATGCAGGATTACGGTGGTAATTCGTACGAAGGCCTGCTGCAACAGGGAATTATTTGTCTGGACTTACATAACTATACGGAAGCCATCACCAAATTTACCCAGGCTTTGGCGTGGCAACCGGAGGATAATGACGCACTTTTACAGCGAGGCTTTGCCCACGAGAAAGCCGACCTATTCAACGAAGCCCTAGCCGATTATTCATCAGTCGTTGCCCGAAACCCATTGGCTGAGAAAGCGTACTCGAACCGTGGAAACATTTACTTTAAGCGGGAGCGATACGAACTGGCCATCGCGGACTATACCCAGGCGATTGCGCTAAATCCCAATAATGCCCGCGCGTTATACAACCGGGGAGTTGCTTATCAACGGTTTGGGCAATTAGACGATGCTTGTCGAGATTGGCAACAGGCCCGAATCACTAGGACACACTGCCGCCAACCGTCCGTTGAGCAGCTTGTGTGAGCCGTAATTCAGGAGATCTTCTACTGCTCCCCTTTGATATAAAAAATGCAATCACAACAAATTTACTGGGCGTTAGCGTAGCGGCCGAACAACTCTTGCTCCAGGTCTTTGAGGTAATTTTGCGCACTTTTAAGTGATTTTTTGTCGTTTTTCTGAATGCTCTTGTTGATCGCCGAAATAATATTGCCCTTAATACGAGTGAGTCGGTCTTCCTTGGTAGAAAACACTGGCTCCTTAATCCCATTCTCGCCGGTTACGGCCTGAATGCGGGCTGTTTCTTCCTCCATCCGCTGCTGGGCCTTTTTGTCTTCCCGACTGCGGCGAATTGCCTGGGCCTTATTATAAAGATCAGCGGGATTCTTAATTTTTCCACCAATCTGCCGAAGGTCTTTCACCTGGGCCAGCAGTTGTACATCTCCCTTCTTAACTTTAACGTTACCAATCAAAATATCGGTTTTAAGTTGCGGGTTAGTACGAGATATTAACTCAATTCCCTTGGCGAATTCTGCATCCCGCAGGATCGTACGATCGCTTACGTTGAACTCTTTGGCCAGTATTTCGGAGGTCTTATCGCCGGATTGGCCACTAGAGAGCACTTTATCGTAACCACCACGCTTCTTTTTCATGCGCTCATACTTGAGTCCGCGAAAGTAACTCAGTTGATCCGGATTAAGGTTACGTCGGCCCAGTTGGTGGTTCAACATCCAGTCTTTGGCCTCGTCCATGCTAGAAAATTTGACCAACCGAATTTTAAATGATATCCGGTTGCGCTGGCAAATATCGTAGCGGTTGTGCCCGTCCACCAGCACGTGATCGCCGTTACTCTTTTTCCAGACTGTGAGGGGATCCAGGCAACCGTTGAGTTTGATGTTCTCCTCTAGTTGGTGCTTAGAATCTTTGGTCAAAGGGGTAATGAAGGATTGCAGGTCACTGTTAATGTGAATGTCTTCCCAGTTGAAAACCTGTTCGGTGCCGTCATTGCTAATAACGACCACTTCAGGATGCATCGTCTCGTTCATAATAATAATGATAATTAAATAATAATTGGGGATAAGAAAATCATAATAGGCGGAAGTATAGCTGCTAAACCCGGATGCCGATAAATAGTTTCATCATCGACCGATCGCCGAATGAATGTGCCAAATTAGCAAATAAACCTATACCGCAATAAACCCATCTATCTGCTTTGAATCTTGATCGGAAAAAAATTCAGGGACTACTGATCCATTCCCGGTGGCATCAATTGCGTTTCAAAATCAGGGGGCACGTCCTGAACAATATCGTGTTTGGCCAACCAATCGTCCCAGGTAGGCACCTTACGAGCTCGAGGGTGGAGATAAGGATCGTAAAGGATCTCTTTATACTCAGCGTACGAACGTTTTAGCAGGGATTGAAACCCCGCCGGGAGCTCGGTCCACTTTAGTTTTTCTTGATTGGTTTCGGTGGCTGAAGCCATGGTCGAATACATTGGCAAATGGGTACGTTTAGGGGTTAAACTTCGGATCAATTCGTTATGTTGCAACTCACCGCAAATTTGTTAGCAAATCAGCTGGTTTGTCGCATTTGATTAGCCTCATTTTGGTTAGGACGAACTATCGGTAACGGGGTCACTATTATTGGAATAAATTCGATAAACGTTTCTTCCGTAAATCGCGATGAACACAAAACAAAACAACGGAAGCACAAACGAAAAGTTCACCTCCGAAACTCCTAAAATTTGGGTATCGGTATAACCGGGACCCCCCAAGTCCAGAATGTATCCCTGCAGGTAGGGCATAAACGCCCCACCCACGATAGCCATCACCAGAAATGCAGCACCGAATTTGGCATCCTCACCCTGACCTTCCAGCGCAATGCCGTAGATGGTGGGAAACATGATGGACATGAAGAACGATATGCCGACCAGGGCGTAAAGCCCGATCATTCCGCCCCCAAAAATCGTGATTAGGGTCATCGTGAAGGCCCCGATGGCGAAGTACATCAGTAGTTTGCCGGAGTTCACGTACCGGAGCAGCGCGGTGCCGATGGCGCGTCCGATCAAAAAGATAACCAAGGCCCCCGCCCCGTAGTAAACCGCCGTGGCGTTATCGATCCCCAGGGGCTCGGCGTACTGATACACGTAGGTCCAGCACATAATCTGAGCACCGACGTAGAACACCTGCGCGATCACTCCTCCCACGAACTTTGGACTACTCCACAGTCGTTTCACCGACTGAGAAAATTTCACCGGTGCCTCTTGCACCAGATCACTTGGCATCTTCACCAGTCCGATCACAACCAAAAACCCCAGTACCACCAACCCCAGGATAACGTACGGATTGCGGATCACTTCCAGGTCGCCGGTGCGCACCGTCGCCTTGGCCGACTCGGATAAGGTATCGTAGAGGGCATCTCCGGAATCGGTGGTATCGTCGGAGCGAAGCGCGTCAAGGATAAAACTTCGGGCAATGAGCAATCCGGTGATGGAACCCACGGGGTTGAAAGCCTGGGCCAGATTTAAGCGTTGGGTTGCCGTTTCGGGTGCACCCATCGCCAGAACGTAGGGATTGGCCGTGGTCTCCAGAAAGGCCAGGCCAAAGGTGAGAATGTAGAGTGCCAGCAAGAAAAAGGTGAAGTTTTCGTAAGCGGCCGCCGGAAAGAACAGCAACGCCCCGGCCGCGTAGAGCACCAGCCCCAGCATGATTCCCTTTTTGTAGGTGAATTTATTGACGAACAGCGCGGCCGGAATCGCCATCGTGAAGTAGCCGCCGTAGAAGGCCGCCTGCACCAGCGAAGCCTGCGTGTTGGACAGCTCCAACACTTTTTTGAAAGCAGACACCATCGGGTTGGTAATGTCATTGGCAAACCCCCACAGGGCAAACAGCGAAGTGATGAGCACAAAGGGCAGTAGAATCGTTCTGGCAACAACCGGGGGTTTTTGAGCGGTTTGCATAGGGAACAAAAGCTAAAGGTAGTTCAACCGCACCGGGTAGACAAGAAAGTTCGCCAACCGAAGTACCTGAACCACAAATATGGCAATTCCGGCGAATAAACCACGATGCCTGATCGCCCAGCATCTTAGGGTCGTTGTGCACCTGGGTTACGCACAACGATTCGGTTGATCCGCTTGTCCTAGGGCGGGCCACCCCCGCACACCAAGCGTAGCGTAGACGATCTCGGTGCCCGGCAGGGCCGTCATGGTCGTCGGCGTACTTTGCTTAAGCAATTGACGGCGATTAAAGCAGTCACTCACAATTTTCCGCTATTGGTCAGCGCGGCTTTGAGCTTTTGAAGAAAGGTTAAGTCTTCCGAATCGCGGGCCTTGTTTCGCCCCTTCACGGCGGCATGCTTCAGGCGGATCAGGTCATCTAGATTAACAACCGGAACAGCAAGATTATCTACCTGCATGGTTTTAACGCGCTGGTAGGCATACTTGAAGTCAACAGTATCTAGCTTTTTAATAATTTCAATGCGTAGTGGAAACTCGCCAATAGCGATCATTCGATGCACTAAGAACATCTCTAACGTAAGGCTGTTAGCGGGTATTCCGTAAGATACACAGGCTTGTTTCATTCTTGAGGCGTTCTCTTCGGTAGCGTTGATGAATACGTCCAAATCATTAGTTCCCCGTGCGCGGCCATAGGCCCCCAGAGCGTACCCACCAATAACCATATACTCCGCCTGATGACGATTTAACTCAACTAGAAATTCGCGAAAGTGTTGGGGCAGATATATGTTAAGGCTACTCATAATCTACGTAGCTTATTACCCGTTTTCCGGCACAGTTCATCACGTCAATTCCCGCCATTGCGTAGAGTGAAGCAATTAAGTCACAGTAGATTTTAAACCGCTCTTCCATTGTTTTAGTAAGTGCGAATTCTACTTCTTCCTGAAGAACGTCCTCATCGGGATCGATGTAGCGGATGGTGCGGGTGTTCATATTTTCCTAAAGTGTTTATCGTCAGGCAAATCCTTTGCGTGCTGCTCCCAAACTTTTGGATAATTTATAATCCAACCTGAGTAACCGACGTACTTTAAAAGCAACGCAGAAATCAAGGTACGCATACGCATGGTTACGTACAATAGGTCTTGATCGTTTCTGTTGCGGTTGGCAATAGTATCTTCGGAGGGAAATAGTCGACCGTGAAAATAATAGTTCTTCGGTTTCCAAATAGAGTTCCGCCAGCGGAATAATGGCGTTTATTGATTGTACGCTCATAAAAGTAGAAAATGTATATAAGCGATACAACTAAACCAGCGCATCATGGGTCTTAACTATCATCATCTAAACCATCATCCAATGAACCTGAAAAATTTATCCCTTATGCTCAGTGCTACTTTGGCACTCATCACTTTTGCTAACCCCGTCCACGGGCAACAAGGTAGTGCTTCTTTGGGCAAAAACGAACTGGGTATCAACCTGCTCAGCTACGCAGGACGGCCCAGTGGTAGTATTGCGTTTAGCCAATCCTTCTACGCGCATCCCTTTTCGGGAATCAGCTACCGGCGGCACATTGGCCAGTCGGCGATTCGGCTGGCCTTTGCCCGCCACGAACTTAGCCAACCGCAATCTGTTTTTGGCACTTGGAGCAGTGAGAGCGACTACGAAGCCACCTTGATCAAGCTCGGCTGGGAAAGAAGTTTTTCCACAAAGAGCCTTAGTCCCTACGCAGCCACCGACCTGATCGGCATTAAGTCCGTGGCCGTCGGCAACGAAGGGGGAGGCATTGTGGCCAATGCCCGTGAATTTATCACCGACCGCCTCGGAGTAGGTCTGTCCCCTACCCTCGGGATTCGCTATCGTCCGCTTCGGTGGTTATCGTTCTTCGCGGAAACTTCCTTAGACATTGTTTATTCGCGGCAACGTAGCGACTATACGCAGGTTCTGCCGGAAACCGTCAACCCCCGCTACTCGGAAGTCGACACGGGCTTTGCCGCTCAGTTTAATCCGCTTAGCGCGCTGGTGATCAACGTCGTGTTTTAGCTGGTTCACTGCTACGGCCGCACCGCCCCCACCCCGTTGGTACGCAACGGCAACTCGATAAAAAACGTGGTGCCCACGCCCGCTTGGCTATCGAAGGTGATGCGGCCCCCGGCGTGCTCGATGCCCCGCTTGGCAATGGCCAGTCCGATGCCCGAACCAGCGTACTTGGTGCTGAAATTTGGCATAAAAACTTTGTTCTGAATCTCGCGGGCGATACCGGTGCCGTTGTCGCTCACCTTCAGGATGAGCCGGTCTAACCCGGCCCGCTGCAGGCTCACTGTGATGCAGGGCTTCTGCTCGCGGGGAACCGACTGCTTGGCGTTGATGATCAGGTTGCTCAGAATACGCCCCATCAGTTGCTCGTCGCCCACCACCCAGAAGTTGCTGCCCTGAATGGACAAACTAACTTCCTGTTGCCCGTCTTCGTAGAGCCCGACGGTTTTGCGCAACACCGCCTCCAGCTCGTACAACTCGCTCTTCGGAATGGGCATCTGGGCGAACGAGGAAAACGAACTGGCGATATCGTTAAGAGTGTCTACCTGCAGTAGCAGATTATCCACCGGCTTTTCTACGGCTTGCACCTCCTGGGCGTTCATGCCGGTGTGGTACTCTTCCTGCAAGCGGCGCTTGAGGTGCTGAAGACTCAGTTTCATGGGGGTAAGCGGGTTCTTGATCTCGTGGGCCACCTGCTTGGCCATCTCCCGCCAGGCCGACTCTTTTTCAGTACGCGCCAGCGCCGCCTTACTGGCCTCCAGGTTCACCAGCATGCGGTTATACTCTCCCACCATCAACCCGATCTCGTCGTTGCTTTCCCACGAAAGCGGCTCGTTATAGTCGGACAGGGAGGTGCGCTTGATCTTCTGGGTGATGTACTTGAGGGGGTAGGTGAGCAGCATCGAGGCCAGGTAAGAGATGATTAAAAAGGCAATAAACACAAAGGTGAAAATATTCATCATATTGGTGAGCACCTCGATGATCTGCTCTTCCACTTGATTGCGCGACTCAAAGAACGGAATGCTGAGCAGGCCCATCAACTGCCCCGTGCTGGGCGACCGCAGGCCGGTATAAGACGACTTATACGACAAACTTCCCACAGATTCGTCGAGCACCAGCTTGTTTTTATCGCGGCTCTTGATGCGCGTTAGCGCCTCGGGGTTGATGTAATCGGACAATAGATTGTTTTCGTAGATCTGCGGCTGGCTGGTCACCACCAACGCGCCGGTGGTGTCGAACACGTTCACATCGGTTTCGGCGTACTTGGCGATTTGGGAAAGGGTGTTGGCCAGCGCCTCCTGGGTGGTTTGGCCCTGCTGGTACTGCGCCACGAAACTTGCTACGTTGTCGCCAATCTGCTCAACCTTTTCCAGATACTGCTCGTCAACCTCTTCGTTGTACGAGTTGCTGATGATACTCAGCGTGGTGACACTCACCGCCAGTAGCGGCATAAAGAACGCGGCGTTGAGGTAGAGCTGAATTTTGGTTGAAAAGTTAAGGTTGGCCCGCTTGATCGCGAAGTATACGGAGTAGCCCGCCAGCAGAAACAGCACGGCGAACACCAGCAGCAGAAACAGAAACGAGAAGTTAGAAACCACATTGGCAATCGAGTAGGCCGGTGAGGCAATGGCGATGTAGTCGTTGCCCTTGCCTTCCACCACCAGGTAACTGTAGCCCGCCCGGTCGATGGTTTCGCCACTGCCCACCCGCTGCCGGAAGTCGTACTGCCGCAGGGGGCGAAAGGCGCTCTCGTCGCCGTTGCTGAAGGTGAGCCGCCCCGTAGGCGTAAAGTAGGCGTAGTCGTATTCGTTGGTGGGATAGGCGCCGGAGTAGGTGCGATCAATGAGCAATTCGGGATACACCCGGTTGGGGGCAAACTGCTTCAGGGTGAGCACCACAATGATGTGCCCGGCCACCGATGCCCCGTTGGGTACTTCTACGAACAGCAGGTACTGCTTGCGGGAGCCGTTGCCCACCGGTACATTAGACTGGTTGATGAAAAACAGGTCGGGGTAGCCGGTATCAAAGCGGGCCGCCGCCAGGTCTTCGCGGTACTCTTGGTAGGTGCGTCGGTTCTTGTTTTCCAGCGGCAGTCCCTCGGCATCGTAGAGGTATACGTCCACGGCGTACTTATCGAAGTAGTCGTTCAGGTAGATGCGTTCTATCTTCTGTCGCACCACCTCGTAGCCACCGCTGCCGCCGAACAATCCGGCCAAAGGACTGCCCAGGCGTTGCCGGATAAACAGGTCGTCCTCGATCTTGTCGCGCACCTCGGTGAGCAGCAGTTCGCCCAGCACGTCGTTGTCCACCAGCAGTTGGTTGGCAAACTTCTGCTTGTTGTCTTCGGTTTCCACGCCGTGCATGTGGTAGGCCACCAGGGCGCAGGTGATGGCGCTCACCAGGGTGCTGGCGAAAACGTACAAGAAGGTGATGTAGCGCACCCGGGCCAGGTACTTGGTGAGTTGCAGGGAATGCAACAACGCGAAGTACGACAAACTGATCAACAGCACCAGAAAAGCCGACAGGCCCGCTGACAGACACCCCAGTAGGGCTAGCCCCACGGCAATGGCCAGGTTGATTTGCAAGCTGAAGTAGCTGCGCTGGCTCAGGCTGATGAAGGTACGAAACACCATGTGCGCCACCAGAAAATAACTAGCCGAGTTAAGAATGAATACTCCCAGGCTCACATTTTTGAGGGCGGTGAACGACACGCTCTTGGTAATGTCCAGCGTCCACTGCGAGTTCACGTAGATGGTTTCTACCACGGCGTAGTGGGCGTAGAGCGCGGCAATACCGAGCAAGAACAGCACTACGGCGGCCCCACTCTGCAGCATCCGCGGGGCGCGCCAGAGCCAGCGGTAGGTGCGGGTGGCGTAGTAGTAGTTGAACAAAAACACCACGATCAGTAGCACGCACAGGCAGTTGAGCAGCAGGTCGCCCAGCGAGGGGTTCACCGCCGACGAGGCGAAGTAGCGGTAGTCGAACAGCTGAAGCGGCAGCACGGTGTAGGGGAAATTGAAGACCAGCATGAGCGTGCGCAGCCCCAGCAGCGACAGCGTGAACAGCAGGATGGCCCGGTCTACGTGGCCCCGCCGCAGGTCCCAGCGGATCACCCGCCCCAGGTTGAAGAGCACCAGCCCAATGGCCAAGGCCACCAAAGCACTGATGAGCGACTGAAACAGCTTGGCCGAGCGGTGCTCGCGGTAGCCCCCGGCCGGGGCCTGCAGCGTGACGGCGAAGAGCGGCTCGTTCTGATAGCGCACCACCCGGGCCTTATCGTCCAGGTCCACCACCTGGGCGGCCATGGTGGCGCTGGCTCCCTCGGGGAACAATGTGGGGTTGTAGCCCGCGCTCACGTACTGGTTATCGATCTTGGTATCGTGGCGAATTGGCAGCAGGAAGAAGATCTCCATCCCCGGCGCCTCCGTACTATCACGACGCACCAGGTAGCTGCCCGAGGGCAAGGTTCGATAGGCGTAGGAGTAGTTTCCTTGCAACTGTCCGTAGTCGGGCACCTGCCGGTAGTCCGACCAGTAACGCAGTCGTCCGTTATGGAAGATGTAGTAGGGGTAGTGGGTAGGGTAACTAAAGTCGGGGTGCTTGAACAACGACGCCTCGTCCAGCTGGTTCTTCAGGGCCTGATTATCGTTCTCAATGGTGTGCAGCGCCCTCTCTACCGCGCGGGTGATGTCGCCCAGGTAACGATCCTCACTGCGGAAGTAGTCGATGAAGCACCACTGCATCAGCGCCGCCAGCAGCAGCGCCGCCCCGGCAACGGGGAGCGATTTGTTATTTCGGGTAAAGAGCCTGGGCACCGTTGGGGAAGTTGATCGCGCGCAAATTAGCAAATATTCGGGCGTAAGCGACCAGCGGAACCGCTGATGTACCTTCCGACCCCGAATTGCTGGTATAACGCTGCCACCCGGCGCATCGTGCCCTGACAGAAACCAGTCGGTGAACCCGGCCGTGCCTACGGATTGATCACTCCATTTTATATATCCGATCGAGCAACTGCCACTTTTCTTTCGCCGAGGCGCTCGCCTCAGTTTGCTGAAAGCGGGCCACGTAGGCTTCCCACTCCGACTGCCGGGGTTTGGTGGCCAGTTCCTGCATAGCACGCTCGTGGTTGAAGTCGGCCACCGTATCCATGATCATAAACAGCACCGTGCCGTAGCGGTAGATCTCCATGTCAATGATGCCTACCTCCTTCATCCCCTGGGTGATTTCCGGCCAAGCGTTTTCCGGACGGTGCACCCGTTCGTATTCGGCAATCAACTCAGGATTGTCGGTGAGGGTAAGGGCTTTGCAGTAGCGACGGTAGGAAGGTTGCATGGTGGACATAGGCGAGTTGAATTGCGTAGCGACAAAAATAATAAAATGGTGGAGCGATCTGTTACAAGTCCGAAGTAAACGTTGGTACTTATTCCTGCCTATCCCACTTCAACCTGGGGCGTCATTCGCTTGGCCCCTACGATCAAATAAAGCCAGGCACCCAAGGCCAACAGCGCTCCGAGTCCGTAGGCGTAGCCAAACCGGGTGTCGTCGTTGCCGTAGATCCAGCCCGAAAGCAGCGCTCCCACGCCAATGCCAAACTCCAGAGCAATATACATGGTGGCCATCGCCCGGCCCCGGTAGCGGTCGCGACTCAAATCGATCGTCCAGGCAAACGCGGTCGGCGTATTCATGCCCGCCCCCAGTCCGAACACCAATCCTCCGGCGATGAACATGGGCACCGTTTGGGCCAGGCCCGTCAGCAACATTCCCGCCGCCAGGACGAGCGAGGCCACCTTGAGCACCGCCAGGCGTCCGTAACGGTCCGACGCCTTGCCCGCCAGCACCCGCACGGCCACCGAGGCTCCGGTGAAGTACAGAAAGTAGAGTCCCCGATTGGCAATGCCCAGGCTATCGCTAAGGTCGGGAGTGAGGGTGAGCACGATGCCGAACGAAAAGGTGGTGAGCATCAGCGCAATGCAGGGAGCCACCACGCGGGGCTCCAGGATTTCGCTAGGCACCAGTTTGAGTAGCTTAAACGAAAACGGTTGGCGCTCCTCCAGGGTCTCCTTCATTCCCGCCAGAATGAGCACCGACAGAATGGCCGCTCCCGACGAGGCGTAGAACATCGTATCGAATGAATAAGCGTTAGCAATGGCGCTGCCGATGGCGGGTCCGGCCGCGATGCCCAGGCTACCGCACAATCCCAGGATTCCCATCGCTTCGCCCCGCCGGGTGGCAGGAACCACGTCGGCCACGTAGGCCGAGGTGCCGGTGGGCTTGAAACCGGTGGAGAGCCCGTGAAAGAAGCGCAGTGCCAGAAACGCGGCCACGCTGGTGGCCAGGGGATAGATGAATCCGCACACGAAGCAGATCACCGCCCCGAAGATCATTACCGGAATGCGGCCCACCGTATCGGTGAGCTTGCCGCTAAAGGGCCGCGACAGTCCGGCGGTGAGGGTAAACAGCGCAATGATCAACCCCTTGTACTGCCCCCCGCCCAGCCGGTCTAGATAAGCAGGCAGTTCGGGAATAATCATGTTGAAGCTAGAGAAGAACAGAAACGAACTCAGGCATAACAGAAAAAACTGAAAGGTATAGATAGATTTGGTCTCGATCATACTCGTAAAGACGCCTCGCGAGGCGTCTCATTATTATGCGTATCAATATCATGCGTCGCTACGGGGCCACCGCTTGCATCAACAGTCCGCATAAGTACGCGCCGTAGGTGCCCACGAAGTAGCCCAGCACGGCCAGCAGCACCCCCACCGGGGCCAGCGATGGACTGAAGGCCGAGGCCACCACCGGAGCCGACGCGGCCCCGCCCACGTTGGCCTGACTGCCCACGGCAATAAAGAAAAAGGGAGCCCGAATGATCTTCGCCACCACAAACATCACCAGAATGTGAAACGATATCCAAACGATTCCTACTACAAACAGTCCCGGACTATTCGCCACGGCGGTGATGTCCATTTCCATGCCGATGCTGGCAATGAGTACGTACAAAAACACGGTGGCTACCTTGGAAGCCCCCGCGCCCTCCAGCTCCCGGTATTTGGTGAAGGACAGTCCCAGGCCACCCGCCGTAGCGATCACCACAATCCAGAAAAAGCCCGAGGTGAGGCTGAACTGCTCCAGCACCGGGTAGTTCTCCGCCAGAAAGGGCGCAATCCAGTCCGCGGCGTAGTGCGACAATCCGGTGAGTCCGAAGGCAATGGCTAGCATGATCATTAAATCGGTGGTGGTAGGAATTTTAGTAATATTGGCCGTATAAGCTTCAATTCGTCGTTGCACCTCGGCAATGGCCGAACTATCGGCTTTGAAGAAACGATCGATCTTTTCAGCCCGTCCGCTGCCGTACAGCAAAACACCCAGCCAGGTATAAGAAACAATTACATCTACGGTAAGTACTGCCGAGAAGATATTGTCGCCCACCTCGAATACTTCTTTCATGGCGGTTTGGTTGGCCCCGCCCCCGATCCAGCTACCGGCGATGGTGGTCATGCCCCGCCATACCGCATCGGGGCCCACGCCGCCCACCGTTTCGGGCGAGAAGATAGAAACGATCAGAATGGCCAGCGGTCCGCCCAGAATGATGCCTACCGTGCCGGCAAAGAACATGATCACCGCCTTGCGCCCCAGTTGAGTAATCGCCTGCAGGTCAATACCCAGGGTGAACAAAATCAGACTGGCCGGTAGGAGGTAGCGCGAAGAAACGAAGTACAAGTTAGACTCAGAACCGGAGATAACGCCAAAGGAGTTAAGCAGACCGGGTACAAAGTAGCACAGCAGCACCGAGGGCACCACGGTATAAAACTTCTTCCAGAAGGGGCGCTCACTGGCCGAGGTCTGAAACACCGTCGCCAAGATGATAAACAAGATGCCTAACACGACCGCGTCGTTGGTGAATAGCGGAGTTTTTTCCATAAATAGTTCGTTTCCCGTGGCCGCGAAACTACGCAATAAATTGCAATGGCGGTGCCAACGAAGCCGACGCCACCGGATTTTACCAGACGCTACCAAAACTACGTTTCCTGCGCAAACCCTTCACCCGTAAGGTCAACCCGATTCTTAGCGATTTAAACTGACATTGTTTTTTAGCTTTGCCGGTAACCACCCGTTTGTATTACCCTTGTTGATGAAGAAGTATCTTTTTTGCCTTGCGCTTGCTTGCTCCGCTACTTCTAGCGGATGGTGTCAGCGCTTGCCCTTCTTCACGCACCACGTGCTCAATCCCTACATTTATAATCCAGCCTTCGCCGGTTACGACCAAAGTGCCGTTTTCTACCTCACCCACCGGCAGCAGTGGCTAGGTGTGGAGGGGGCTCCGGTGAGCACCCACCTGAGTTTTCACACTCCGGTGGGCAACAACAACCCCCTGTCGGTGGGAGCTGATCTGGTGCACGACCGCCTCGGGGTGCTTCGCAACTCAGCCTTTAAGGCTTCCGCGGCCTACATGATTCCGCTGTCGGCCGAGGTAGAACACTATATCAAAGCCGGTTTTTCGGCCGGAGTGAGCCTGCAGCAGTACAGTCTTTTTGAAAGCACCGCCGCCGGTGACCCCGCCATCGCCCGAGCCGCGCAGAGCGGTGTCGCCCTCGACGGACGCTTCGGAGTGCATTATCACTACGAACGCTTCAACCTGGGGTTGGCCCTGCCCCACCTGCTCACCACTGCGGCTAATCCCGATGGATCGGGCGGCGTGGCCCTGGACCAGTTTAGCCGGGCCATTGCTTCGGTGAACTACCGCTTTGATCTGGGCGTGGAGACTAACGTTACTTTTGTGCCGACCGTGCTGTATCACTTTTCGCAAGAATCAGCCTCTCAGATTGAGGCTACCGCGCTATTTATGTTTCAGGACGCTTTCTGGGTGGGCGGCAACTACCAGCAACAACTGGGCTACGGCGGCATGGCGGGGTTTAAGATGAAAAATTTCCGGTTCGGCTACCACTTCGGCCTGGGCGGCACCGAACTGGCGGGCTACAGCAACGGCACCCACGAGGCGCAATTAAGTTTCACGATCGGCAAAAAGAAGGTGATAATGAAGCGCAAACCGCGTCTTACCCAAACCGACAATGACGCCATTCCGGAAGCCATCCTCAAGAAAGACAGTCGCCGCCGACGAAAGCGCGAGAAGAAGCGCCAAAAAGAAGAAGCGGCCGTGCCGGATCGCAAAAAACTGCCCAGTGAGCAGCAACCCAAAGAGTCGTTCGATGATGATTCGTTCAAGGAGGTTGAGGAAGGAATCATTCTGATGCCGTCTATCAAAGATGTAATCAAAAGCTCCAGCGAGGAAGAAATCAACCCGCAGGTGTCTCCGGGCAGTTCCCCCCGGTTGTCTGACCCCAACGCCGTGCCTGCCGACAGCAACGATGGTTCCTACGCTAAACCAGCCCAACCCGAACTCAACAACACCTTTGAAGGTGAAGGGAACGTAGACCCCTGGCAGGGTATCGAAGACGAATCGCAGGCCACGCCACCCCCTTCGTTCGATAAATCCGTGGAGAAAGCCATCACCACGGTGAAAACGGTGAAGAGCGGTCATCCGCTGGAGATGCCGGGTGGCATATACATCATTGCGGGCACCTTCTCGCAGCGCGCCTACGCCGAGCGATTGGCCCGAGAGTTGGCCCAGCAGGGCTACCGCACCAAGGTGGGTTACAACACCAGCAAGGGCTACTTCTACGTCTCGCTCTTTGAGTCGGACGAACTGGAAGAAGTGACGCGTCGGTTGTATCGAGCCCGCAACAACCCCAAACTGCAAAAGGCCTGGGTGCTGGTGGTGGAGTAATTTTATTGAATCAGACGT
Source organism: uncultured Cytophagales bacterium (assembly GCA_963833215.1). GTDB lineage: Bacteria > Bacteroidota > Bacteroidia > Cytophagales > Cyclobacteriaceae > Tunicatimonas. The sequence continues at coordinate 59,251 of CAWHXE010000009.1, forward strand.
TGAAACAATTCCTCATAATTACCTACGGTTTTTTCAATAGAGAAATCTTCAAGCGCCCTGCGTTGGCCAGCGGCAATTAACCGGGTTCGTAACGACTCGTCTTGCAAAATTCGCCGTATTTTTTCGGCTAGCTGGAACGGATTTTCGTTTGCGTAGAGCAATCCGCTCACCTCGTCCTCGATCACATTTTTAATTCCTCCGTAGTTGGTTCCAATCACCGGGGTTCCCATGGCCATGGCCTCCACCAGCACCAACCCGAAGCCATCCATATCCGAAGGCAACACGTTAACGCTCATCAGGCAATAAGACGCTAGCGTTTCGATGCGGTTGAGCTTTCCGGCGTAGATGATGGAATTTTTCACCTGATGCTGCCTCACCCAATGATCCAGGCTACCCGGTTCTATCCCAACAAATAGTACTTTGATGGTTGGCTCCAGATACGATAAGGCTGCAATAAGTTGATCCTGTCGCTTCATGCGGGCCACGCAACCAATTACGATGTCATCATTGTTATCCCCTACTTCGGTCCAATTAGTTCCAATGGAGATCAGAGCCGTTTCGACGGACAAATATACGCAATTGCGATTTGGTGCGCGTAGCGATTGACATCGTCAACGCTCAATCAAGTAAGGATCGCTACACAGTATATTTGCCAATGGCTTTGTAACTGCTTGCAGCGGTCAACTCGTGCCGTTGTAAATGACGTGCAGGTTTTATACAGGGCGACAAAACCACTGCTGTGAGCGGTGGAATGAAAATTTGTTTCTTGAGTATCAGTCGCTGATCAACCACGAATTTGCACGGAGCCCGTCGAGAAATAAACAGCTTATTTTGCAACGCACCGCCCTAAGAGTCACGCATCAATGCGGACGCTGGATCGGGCGTCGGTGCTAAAGACAGCACCAGATTTTACGTCCAGCCCGTTAGCACCAACCGTCAAAGCAATTTTTAGGAATAGTCTCAGTCTTCCTAGATTCGATCGTTGAAGATTCACGTTCGCACCAGTATCTTTACGGCACGATCAGCAATGAAGAAGTCTGCACCATTATCCGTTAGTTCACGATAAGATGTGCAGCTTCTCCGGATGGTTTCGCCAGTCGTACCTTCGAGCAATGGCATGGGTGTACCAGTAAGTTGCACCACTGGGGTGATCTTGCAACAATTCAGCACAGAGCAACGGTTTCTGCTTTGACAACAACGCCACCGTCACGCGGTGACCAAATACATTAAACGGCTAACCCGCGGGCTAAGTAATGGATACTTCAAGTAGAACGAGCCTTGGCCGATTTTTCGCTCCTGAGACAGGTGAGTCAATACAAATGTTCATGCAGTTTCGTACGATTTTGGCTTGGTTGGTGCTTCCAGCGCTTATGCGACCACAGCCAGTTGGCGGGCTGTTCTTCGATCATTCGCTGGGCTTCTTGGGCATAATGCGGCAAAATAGTCAACGTTTCTTTGTCGTAGGGCGGGCTGCCCACCGGCACAAAAGTAGCCTCGTAGTAGCCGCGCCGCAGCCGCTTCATCCGCACAAAGAATACGGGGTAGTTCAATGCCTTGGGCAACTGCTCCACCGCCCGGTAAAACCCGGTTTTTTGGTGCAGAAAATCTACCCAGTAGCGGGCGGTTCCGGCGGCGGGCGTCTGGTCGGCCACCAAGGTTGTGGCCCGCACCTGATCGCGTCGGTGCAGCACCTCGCGCAGCACCCGTTCTTTGGCAATGGGCTGCCCGCCGAACCGCGACCGCATCCGGTGCATCATGGTATCCATGGCCGAATTTTTGAGTGGCTTATACACCGCATCCACCGGAAAGGGCAGTTGCAGACAGCCCGCCAGCAACAGCCACTCCCAGTTGCCCTGGTGGGCCGCCAGCAAAATCACCGACTGTTTTTTTTCGTAGCACTCGTTCAATAAATCTAACTCCCGAAACACCACCCGCCTTTTGAGTTCTTCCTCCGAAATGGTGAAAGCTTTCAGGGTTTCAACCACCACGTCGCTCAGGTTGGTGTAAAAAGCCCGCGTGATCTGCCGGATTTCGGTCGGAGGTTTTTCCGGAAAACTACGCGCCAGGTTGGACAGCACCACGCCCCGTCGGTAGCGCACCACCCGGTAGGCCACCCAAGCCAGCAAATCGGAGGCAACGTAGAGCACCGACAAGGGAAGGTGAGACAATAACTTCAGGAGAACAGAAAGAAAAAAAGTCATTCAAGTTTTTGAGGTGCGATAAATTCAAGGGTAAACGCACGAATAGATCAGTCCGGAAATTGGTAAGTGTTCACCACCAGTCTTATTTCCTCCTCCGAACGCTGAACCAAGCGTTCTATCCAGGCGGGCGGATGCAGGTACTGCTCGTAATAGTCCGTAACGTTCTTTTTTAGCTTAATAATTTCCTCCGGCGGCATTTGCAGTACAGATCGGGTTTGCTGAATCAGTGTTTCCCTATCCCGGTACACGACGCAGTGGACGCCGGGTTCTAGCGGAGGATGAAAATACTCGGGGTACTGCAACAGCGGAATGGTGCCCACGCGCATCGCCTCGATCACGTTGTGGCACATGGGCATGTGGGCCCCGGGGCAAGCCAGAAAAAAATCGCTTTGCGATAGCACCGCCAGCCAATCTTCCGTAGCAATGGGATGATCCTCCGTGCGGACAATCACTACCCGGGGGTCAGGGAGTGCCTCTCGCAGCTGTTCACTACGGGTCACCAGGGTGATTTCAGATTTATCCAGCTGGTTTATTAAGTGCCCCAATACTTCAACGCGGTTGATCTTGCCGTAGCGCGTGGCGAGCACGCTTCGTTGATAGTCTTTGGGATTGGTGTTGCCGCCAAAAAAGACCCGTCGCCGGGTGCTGCGTTCGGGGTCGGGCCGTACGTACGCTTGCTGATACATGAGCGGGTGCATGCCGTAGGGCATCGCCATGGCTCCTTCGGGCACGGGCCCGGCGGCGAGCCACTCCAGCTGCACGCGTTTGCGGCCGCCCGCTTGGTAGAGCATCAGGCTGTCGGGCAGACTGCCTACCCGACGGGCTATCCGCGGGTCGAGCACCCGAAAGTTTAACGCGTTTAGCAGGGCTTTGTACTTGTTGAGGCGCGACAAGAAGTGAAACTGCGGGTAAAATATAAGTTGATATCCCGCCAAGTCCAGAGATTTGGCCAGCAGGTAGGCGTAGCGGCCGCGGTCGTCGTGCCAGCGAAGACTCCGAAAATTGATCAGCGCCAGTGGTTTACCTTGCGCGATTAAGCGGTGAAACTCGCGCTCTTCTAACCGACCCTTTTGCAGCAAAGCCTGATAGACTTGACGCCGCCTGGGGTGGACGTAGTTGAGAATCGCTTTAAGTTTATCTTCCAGAAAATCAAAGCGCATATCAGTTAGCGAAAAAAGCCCACAGATTGCAGAACCACAAGGGCGGACATTCGAATGGACATTATCAGGGTTTTTCGTTTCGGGTCGGGCGGCGCATAAATTATTACAAACATACCAGGATGATCGGCAAAACCGTTAAATTTCTCCTTAATTTGCGCTTGCTTTGGCTACCACTTCACACGCTTCGGTTATTCTCACCACCTACAACCAACCCCAGTGGCTCGATCTGGTGCTGCACGCCTACGCCCTTCAGCAGCCCGCGAACTTTGAGGTTGTGATCGCGGATGATGGATCAGACACCCCCACCCGCAAGGTTGTTGAGCGCTATCAGTTGACCTTTGGCCAGCGGCTTCAGCACGTGTGGCAGGCGGACGAGGGCTTTCAGAAATCACGCATTATGAATAAAGCCATTGTGGCTGCTCGGCATCCTTACCTTATCTTTTCAGACGGCGACTGCCTTCCCCAGCCCGGCTTCGTTGCAACCCACCGGCAGTGCGCCCGACCCAACCGCTTTTTGTCCGGAGGATATTTTAAGTTGTCCCCCCCGGTAAGCCAAAGCATCACCAAAAGCGACATCGACGCCGGGCGGGTGTTTGATCCGGCTTGGCTGGCCGCGCAAGGACAGCCCAAAACCTATAAAACCCTAAAACTCACCGCTCAGGGGGCCAAGGCTGCGTTTCTGAATGCCCTTACCCCGGCGCGGGCTTCCTGGAACGGGCACAACAGCTCGGGCTGGAAGGCGGACATTGAGCGGATCAATGGATTCGACGAACGCATGCAGTACGGTGGGCAAGATCGCGAATTGGGCGAGCGGCTGGTGAACGCCGGGGTTCGTCCGACGCAAATTCGCTACACTACCACCGTGGTGCACCTGGAGCACGCCCGGCCCTACCGCACCGCGCAGTCGCTGGGTAAAAACGCCGAGATACGCTCTGCTACCCGAAAAAACCGAGCCGTGTGGACCGACCACGGAATTGCTCAATAGCCACTTATGCAACCAAAAAACAAGCTAACCCGCTACTACAACCTGATCAAACGGTTCTCGAACTGGCAGGCCTACCTGCTCTTCAAAGTAGGAAAGAAAGCAGAAAGTTTCACGTTTAGGCTGCGCGAGAATGCCCAAAACGGTTCTATCCAGTCTGATCTTTTTCAAATTGAGGTACCCCGGTCGATGCTCCCGGCCTTCAAAGAGTCGTTTTTTGATGATATCTACTTCCGGCAGCTGCCGCCTTATACCATCGATAAATCGAACCCGGTGGTGGTGGATATCGGGGCCAACGTGGGCTTCTTCTCTTTGTATATGTTCTCGCGGTTTCCGCGGGCGCGGGTGTTTGCCTTCGAACCCATGCCCTACAACTACCGGCAGTTGCAACACTACCGCGAAACTTACCCGCAGTTTGAGCTTCACGCCATCAACCAGGCCGTGAGCGATACCACCGAACCGTTGGCGCTGCATACCACCAAGACGGATGGCTACACCACCATGGCCAGCGTTTTCAACGACCCCCGCAACCAAGAAACCCTGTCGGTGGAGGCCACCACGCTACCGGCGGTGGTGGAACACTACGAACTGCCCCAGATCGATTTTTTAAAACTGGACTGCGAAGGTTCGGAGTACGCAATTCTGTACGGATTGCCGACCGAGCAACTTCGAAAAATTCGCGCAATGTGCGTAGAAACGCACCGGGGGCAACAAGCCAGCGAGAATACCCTGGCCCTGTGCGACTACCTTCGGGAGAATGAGTTTGCGCTCACTTATCTGGACCAGGGAAAATCAGGCTACATCTGGGCCTGGCAATGGTAGACCGTTGGTTAATCGTAGGTCTCTGATTAATCAAAAAACTTTATTCTGATAATTTTTTACCTGGAGGTTCGTGTCGACACGAACCTTAAGAATTTATCAGAATAACCTCTAAAAACCTACTAATAATTGACGCGCTCCCGAATGGGCGAATCTTCTTTGATAAAAATCATATCTACAAAAGCTAATACGCCATCGTTACCCTTGCGGTATAGTTCGCAGATATCGAAGGGCAGAAAATGGCGTTCCCGCATAAAGGCCACCACCTCGGCAAACAGAGGAGCATCGTTTAGAAAGTTGAGCAAGCAGACCTCGAGCAACACTACTTCGGTATCCATTAGCACCTCGGTGGCTCCCTTGAGCACCTCCGGTTCGTAGCCCTGCACATTGAGCTTAATAAAGTAGTCGCCGGGCAGTGCGTTTTTTTTCACCAGCGTATCCAGCGTCCGCATGGGCAGGGTGATGGTTTCCGGGAACAACTCGTCCGCTTTGTAGCGCTGCGCGTAGACCGATGAGCCGGTTTTGAGCACGTTGAAGGCGGTTTCCGCATCATCAGTTGCCCCGGCCAGCGCCGATTCAAAGTATACATTTGGTGACTTCTTGGTCAAGGCTTCCAGCGTGGGGGCCCGTTCGGGCTGGGGCTCTACCAGCAGGAAATTGGCGTCCGGAAATATCGACTGCACCTCCTGGGTCCAGTCCCCGCGGTAGGCTCCCACATCGATGATGGTAGCCGGATTGTATCCCAATTTCTTCAGGTTGGCAACGCTCCAGGCCATCGAGGGCAGGCCGTGCTGCATGCTGTAGTCGGCCGGAACCAACTGCCGGGCGGTGCGCAGCAGCATTTTCCAGGCGGATTGTGGAACCACGGTTTCCCAAAACTTCTTGACGTAGGGTTTCATCCTCAAATAATTTGTTTATTGCGGGCTAATTGGCAAGCGGCCAAAGGTAAAAAATAATGAAAACATTGCGCTATTACTTCCGATTGGTCTACTACTTCTTGCTGCGGTGGATCATCCACCAACCCTACATGGTGGCTAGCGCGCCCGACCATAAGCTGCGCCTGAAATTTAAGACCGAAGATTCGCTGGGCCGCTTACTCTACAAAAACCAAACTGTTGAGCCGGAAATCACCCGCTGTTTTCTGGAAAATATTCCTCTGCAAGACGGCGACGTGGTGCTGGATATCGGAGCGAACATCGGGTGGTACTCACTACTGCTGGAGCGGAACTCGCCTCCCTCGGTGCGCATCTACGCCTTCGAGCCCGATCCGCTCAATTTCAATTTGCTCACCACCAACGCGCAGCTCAATCACGCGCATAAAATAACCGGGGTGCCGATGGCCCTGTCCGATAAAGCCGAAACGACCACGCTGTATCTGTATCCTAACAAAAACCGGGGCCGCCACTCGCTCATTCCTCTGGCGAAGGGCGACGGCGAAACCGTGCAAGTGACCACCACCACGCTCAACGACTTCGTGAAAGAGTACACCGTGGACCCCGCCCGGGTAAAATTCATCAAAATGGACGTGGAGGGCTACGAGTATCACGTGCTGCGGGGAGGCAGTCGCTTGCTGGAAACCGTGCCCTACGTGCATACCGAATTCTGGCCGTCCTACTTTCGGCGGGGCAACATCGACCAAAAAGGTTTGGTAGAGCTTATGCGCAGTTATCAGTACGAGCCACAGATTATCGACGAAGGAGGCATTCTGTACGAGATCCCCTACGAAACGTTGATCACGCAGGAGCAAGGGGTAAATATCCTGTGGGTGAAGAAGGGGGAAATGGTCTAACAGTGACGTTTGTACCCGCAAAAAACCCTCAGTAAACGGTTATTTCCTAACAATTCCTACGTGCGTATTTTACCGACCGGATTTGCGCGGTATCGCCGGGGGCATTCGCGTATTTTTCCGCTTGAATCAACGCAATGCCCCGCTCATGATCCGCTTCGCCCTGTTCTCCGTCACGCTCCTCTTTTTCAGCCTGGTCGCTTCCGCTCAATCCTACAAGAAATTGGTGAAAACCGGCGATAAATTCTACGAGGAAGGCTACTACCAGGAAGCCATCAACACCTACCTGGAAGCCCAGCAGGAAGAGCCGGACGACCTGAACCTAACCCTAAAAATCGGATTAGCCTATCTGAAGGGCAGTTTCAAGGATCGGGCCCTGCCCCACCTCCAGAAGGTGCACTCCTCGGGCGAAACCAACGCGGGCATGAAGTACCATTTGGGCCTCGCCTACCAGTATAACCACCAGTTTGAGGAAGCCCTGGAGTTCTTTAAGATCTACCGCGAAGAAGCCGAAAACACTTTTTTGGTCGATCAGCACATCAAGCAGTGCAACATTGGCATCGAGTACTTTAACAACCCCAAAGAAGTAAAGGCCTCCAACCTGAAGGTGCTTAACTCCCAATACCAAGACTACGCCCCGCTCATCACCGCCGACGGTAACACCCTAATCTTCACCTCCCGCCGCAAGGGCTCTACCGGGGGCAAGCTGGCCTACGACAACAATTACTACGAAGACATCTACGTGTCTAAGCGTGAGAATAATCAGTGGACCAAACCGGCTTCCATCAGCAACCAGATCAATACCGAGTACCACGAGTGCGCGGCGGCTATTTCGCCCGACGGCACCAAACTGTTTATTTACTCCGACGAAGGCGAAGGCGACTTCTACTATTCTACGTTTGATGGCACGCGCTGGTCGAAACCTGAGGCGGTGAGCGGCGTGAACTCCGCCGCCCGCGAACTGTCCATATCGGTGAATGCCGAGGGCAACAAGGTCTACTTCTCCAGCGACCGCGAGGGCGGCTACGGCGGCTTCAACATCTACGTGTCGGTGCTCAATCGCTTCGGCGAGTACGGAAAACCCCTGAACCTGGGTCCGAAGATTAACACCTCGGGCGACGAAGACGCGCCCTTCATTGATCCGGACGGCGACATCTTGTACTTCAGCTCCACCGGGCACCTGGGCATGGGCGGTTACGACATCTTCCGCAGCAAGCTCTACAACGAAAAGTGGACCACCCCCATCAACTTGGGCTACCCCGTCAACACCGCGCAGGACGATAACTACTTTGTGATTGCGGGCGACAACGTGTACGGCTACTACGCCACCGCCCGCGAAGAAGGACTGGGCGGCAACGACATCTACGCCATCCTGATGGACGAGAAAGACTTTCAGGAAGCCGCCGACGCCCCGCCCGCCATGACACTGGCCACCACCGACGCCAACACCACCTACTTTGTGGGAAAAGTAGTCGACGGTATCACCAACGCCCCGCTGGAGGCTGAGATCATGCTGTCGGACAACCAGAAGAACATCGTGATCACGCGGGTGTATTCTGATCCGACCACCGGCGAGTTTAAAATTCCCATCCCCGAAGGAGACAACTTCGGACTCACCGTGGAGAGCGACGAGTACCTGTTCTACTCCATCAACTTCCAGCGCAACCAGCTGAATCCCAACCAGGAAATCCGGCGACAGATCGCGCTGCGCAAGGCCGAGGTAGGCTCTATTGAAGTACTGAAAAACATCTTCTTTCCCATCAACAAGTCTATCATCAAGGCCGAATCGCTGGTGGAACTCGACCGCATCTACGAACTACTCAAGGTGTATCCCAACCTGGTGATTCGGATCAACGGGCACACCGATAACGTGGGCGACGCCACCTACAACCAGCAGTTGTCCGAGCAACGCGCCCAGGCGGTGGCGAACTACCTGCTCAACTACGGCATCAGTGCCGAGCGGGTGTCGGCCAAGGGATTTGGTGAGACGCAGCCCATTGCCCCGAACAACGTTGAGATAGGCGGCCGAGCACTGAACCGACGAACAGAAATTGAGATTCTGCGGGTAGAAGAATAACGCCACCGTTTCGGATTGTGGGGTCGGTTTCCTACTTTTGGGCCCCTGGCCATAAAGTATCCCACTTGGTGAGCCACCGACCAACCGCCCCATGCGTTTCTTTCGTCCGCTGTTCGTGTTCCTGCTCAACTACGCCACGCCTATGCTGCTGGCGCTAATTGTGCTGACCTTCAGCTTGTTATCCCCGCAATTTTTTAGCGTACAGAACTTACTCAACGTTTTGGTGCAGGCGTCTTCGTTGGGCATTATCGCCACCGGCATGACCTTCGTGCTACTCACCGCGGGCATTGACCTATCGGTAGGTTCTATTATGTTTTTGGCCGGAGTGGTATCGGCCCAGATGGTGGTGAGTGGACAGCCGCTGTGGCTGGCCGGTTTGGTGGTGCTGTTAGTAGGCTTGGCCTTCGGACTGGTTAACGCGGTGCTGGTGTTTCGGGTGCGGATCGTTCCCTTTATCGTGACGCTGGCCACCTTCTACGTCGGCCGCGGGTTAGGGCTCTTTCTCTCCGAGACGCGCGCGATCAACCTGCCGGAGTCATTGTTGCAGATTGGGTCGGCCCGCCTGCTGGGCATTCCCTTTCCGGTGCTGGTGCTGGTCGCGGTGGTGCTGGCGGGCCACGGGGTGCTTACCTACACCGCCTTCGGACGGCAGATTTACGCTGTGGGGCACAGTGCTGAAAAGGCGCGTAAGGCGGGACTGCCCGTAAACCGGATATTACTGAGTGTGTACCTAATCAGCGGATTTTGCGCGGCCCTGGGCGGACTGGTCGCCATTGCTCAGCTGGGGGCGGTGTCGCCGACCTTTGGCTACCAGAGCGAATTCGTGGCCATTGCGGCGGCGGTGCTGGGGGGCGCCAGTTTGTTCGGCGGCAAGGGCACGGTGCTACCGGGCACACTGGTGGGAGCAATCTTTATTCAGGCGCTGCAGAGCGGGCTGGTGATTGTGAACGCTAACCCTTACCTGTATCCGCTGATCACGGGCGGGGTAATCTTTCTGATCGTGATGATCGACAGTCTGCAGCATCGACAGCAGCTTCGGCGCCGCCGATTGGGTCGGGCCTGATGAAGCACTAATTTACGCTACTCAGTTTGAGCTTTAAGACAAATTTACCTTATTTGGCCAAGGCCATTTTTGGGAGCCAACTAGACACGATCCAATGAGAAACGAAGGTGGTTTTAATAGGCTAATAGCGCTTAGGTTGCTAGTGCTACTTTTGCTACTGATCACGTCGGCCTGTCAATCTCCGGCCAACGACGATGAGGGGCTAACCATCGGCCTGTCCTTCGAGACCCTGCAAACCGAATACTGGGTGGCCAGCATTGAAGCGCTCAAAGCGGAGTGCGCCGCGCGCGGCATCCAAACCCTGGAGGCGGTGGCCAACGGCGACGCTAACCGGCAGTTTGAGCAGGTCAACAACTTTATCGCCCGCGGGGTAGACGGCATCGTGATCGCTCCCAAAGACGGGCACACCATCATTCCCATTATCAAAGCCGCCAACCGGGCGAATATTCCTATTGTGATCTACAACCGCCTACCCGCCCGCAACTCGGGCGAATACACCACGGTGGTGGCCGACAACTTTGCCATTACCCGGCAAACGGTGCGGTACCTGGCTGAACTGGCTCAGCAGCGGGGGACTCCATCGCAGGCGATGATTTTGATTGGCGACCTGGGCGACATCAACGCCGTGAAACGGCGCGAGGGCTTCGAGGCGGCGCTGGCCGAGTACCCGGAAATCAAGGTGGTGGCCGAAGTGCCCACCGAGTGGAACCAAGAAAAGGCGCTGGCCGGAGTGACCAACGCGTTGCAGGCCCATCCCGACATCAATTTCATCTTCAGTTCGTCCGACTTTTTGTTTCCTTCGGTGGTGTCGGCGCTGAAAAACGTAGGGAAGTACCACCCGGTAGGGCATCCGCAGCACGTGCTGCTGGGTGGCTTCGACGGCGATGCCACGGCGTATCGAATGCTGCTGAACAATTATCTGGACGCCGACGGAGTGCAGGACGTCTACTTCGAGTGCGCGCAAGCGGTGGAGGCCATTCAGCAGCGTTTGGCCGGGCAACCGGTAGACAGCGTATTGGTGGATCCGGGCTTCGTTATTCACCAGGAGAATTTAAAGGATAAAGCCGACCAGATGTGGGGAGCGGTGATGGCGCGATAGCCTGATAGGGCGTTTTTAACGCGTACCTTAGCACTACACTTTTCCATTGAATACTTACGCTATGCAACTCATCCCCCACTCTCACCCCGTGCAAGCGGGTTCCCTCCGCGCCGAATACGCCGACGGCACGCTGCGCTACCTTAAGCTGGGGGGCACCGAGTTGCTGCGCATGATCTACTTTGCGCTGCGCGACGAACACTGGGCCACCCTGCCCCTCACGATTACCGAACAGGACATTCAAACGACCGCGGAAAGTTTCAGCGTACGCTACCGAGCGCAAAACGAACGGTCGGGACGGGTAATTGCCGCGTGGGAGTGCACCCTTAGCGGCTCACCGGCGGGCAGCGTAGAATTTCACCTGCGGGGCACCTTTCGGGAGATGTTCCGCAGCAGGCGGGCGGGCTTTTGCGTGCTGCATCCCCTGCGGGCCACCCGCGGACAGTCGTTTACCGTCACCACGCCTGCCGGGGAAACCGTAGCGTACCAGTTTCCCCGCTACGTAGCACCCCACCAACCGGCCACCAACATGCGCACAATGCACTGGGCCACTGACGACGAGATTGCTTGCGCGCTGGAGTTTGAGGGCGACACCTTTGAGATGGAAGACCAGCGCAACTGGACCGACGCTTCGTACAAAACCTACTGCACCCCGCTGGACCGCCCCGCTCCGGTGACCTACCAACCCGGCGACGTGGTGGAGCAACGCGTGGTGTTTCGCCTGCTTTCACCGGCGAAGGCAAGTTCTGAAGAGGATCAGATACGAATCCGTTGGGATGCCCGAGAAGCCACTCCCTGGCCCACCCTTGGTAGTTGTGTTCCGCTAAATCTTGACAACGTTGACCCAGCGTCGGTCGATTTGCTACAGCAGTTACCGCTCGATAGCTGGCGGGCCGACCTATTGTGGGGCAGTCCGGGGTGGGAACAACAGTGGGTGAAAATTCGCGCGTTCGCCCAGCGTCTGGGCAAGCCTCTGCACCTGGTGCTGCACCACAAGAACGGAGACCTAAACCAACTACTCTCAAAGCTGGCTGCCGAGGTACGCCCCCTCCGCCCTGGAGGCGATATCAGTGGTAGAAGCGGGTCAACCCCTGGCCGCCGATGCCTTCCTCCAAGAAGTGATCCCCCTGCTGCGGAAGCACTTTCCCGCGGTTAAAGTAGGCGTCGGAACCGCTTACTACTTTACCCTGCTCAACCGGAACCGTCCTGATCTATCACGGGCCGACTTCACCTTCTACGCCAACAGTGCGCAGGTGCACGCCTTTGATGATGCCTCTATCGTGGAAACCATCGCCGGACAGGCAAGCACGGTGGTTAGCGCCCGTCAGTTTGCCGGTGACTGTCCTATTCGCGTATCGCCGGTGGGCTTACACGCGCGCTTCAATCCGGATGCGGCGGTTCCGGATCCTAATCAGTTGTCCTACGCTTTCTCCCCCGATCCGCGACAGGATTCGCGCTTCGCGGCGGGATGGATGGTGGGCTGCCTGGCGGCGTTGGCCCAGGCCGGAGCCGCGCACGTAGATTTTTTTGATCTGTTCGGAACGCGTGGTTTTGTTTGCGACGGCCAACCGAATCCGACTTACCGACATACTGCTGCGGATTTTGGAGCAGCGACCAAAACAAATACTTTCAGTCGAATCTAGTAAATCTTTGGCCGTCAGTGCATTAGGCATCAACACTTCTGGTGGACGGTTACTGTACATTGTGAACCACCTTTCGGTTTCCCGTCACGGTTCTCATTGAGCTTGACGCAAGCTGGTCAATCAGTTGGCAGCTAGATTCACAATCACCGACCTCGCCTGAGCCATCTGCTGAAGCCCACTCCACGCTTCTTTTATCGCCCCACAATTGCCTCGAGCTGCGCGAAGAGTCCTCACAATGACGCTCCGTTTTTTCTGCTTTTCATCGTAATGCCGCAATTTCCTACGCGGGTGCTATGTGGCGCGTAGTTCCCTCATTTCTACCCCCTTCGTACCGTAGGTTTACCGCCTAACGTAAGCCTACGTCCTTAGCCAGTTTGTACGATGATTTTTCTCCCTAAGACTAACCCGATGGCGGTTCCCCCTTGCCCCAGCTTGATCCCGCGCGGATTGATCCTGCTCTTTTCTCTGTGTTTATTGCTCAACGTGGCCCATGCCCAAACCGGGGCCTGGGTAGAGGCCAACGAAGGTCTGGGCGACATTGCCGCGGGCGAATCCTTTGAGGTGACCAGCACCCTGACGCTGAACGACGGGCGCGTGTTTACCTTTGTCCGCAATCACTCGGGCGGCGAAGCCCGCGACGGAGTGTATCAGCACGACCCGGCGGCCAACCGCTGGAACAAAACCGCCCCCCGGCTCAACCAGTACGGTTACCGGGCTTTGGTGAGCAGCGGCACCCGCATCTTCGGCATCCCCGGGGGCAACAGCCAGGACGTGTACGAACTCAACGTGGCCGCGGGCACTTGGGAAAAAGTAATCACCCTGCCTGACGTTGGTTTGGCCCTGTCGCGGGGCATCGATGCCCTGGGCAACTTCCTTTACGTACCCTGCCGCGTAGAAAGTGAAACAAAGGTGCAGGAACACCCGGATTTGCGCTTGCAAGTCAACGAAGAGTTTGTGCTGATGGTAGACATCGACCAGCAAACCACTACCTACCTTAGAAATCCTGACCAGCCCCTACTGATCAACGGCAAGGGCGGCAACCCCCAGCATCCCATCGCGCTCACCAACGGCAAGGTGTATCACTATAGCACCTTCGACTACCGCGATAAGAACGGCACGGGCGGGGTGTACGCGTGGGACGGCACCAACTGGAACAGCGCCACCGCCGGTCTTAATGCCATCAACACCACGGGTACCGGCTTCGGGCCGGTAGGGCCTATTCTGACCGACGTGGGGCACGAAAAACTCTTTGTCAAGACTGAGCAGGGATTTTATCAGAAAACCGAGGGCGGTTGGCTCAAGTACTTTTACCGCACCGGCGCGCTGCTCTTTATCTCCCCCGATTATCTATTTCTGCAAGAAAACGATGGCGGATTTGCGCGCGTAGATGCCGCGATAACCACCTCACTAACCAACAACGGTTTGGACTGCATCGAGCGCATGGACAACTTCGTCACCCCGGACAACGGCACCACCTTCTTCGCTGAAATGCGCGTGAAGCGAGACGCGCAGGGCAATTGTTCGGACCAAAACGAATCGCAGCGGGTAGGAATCTACCGCTATCTGCCGGATTACCAGCAGCCGGGCAAAGTGAAGAACCTGCACCTGGAAGTGGGTACCTATCTGGGCGGTGCCGGAGCCAATGAAGTGGCGCAGACCGCCTTCACACCGAGCGGCGCGCTACTGGTCGCCGGTAATTTCAACGATAACATGAATGCCCCAACCACCCCGGTGCTCGGTGCCTCAGAAAGCGACCGGGGCAAGATCTACGTGCTAAACGCCGACGGCACCCAACTGCTCAATAGTATCGTGCTGGGCGAAGCCATCTACGACCTGGACGTGAACGCCGGTGGTGAAATTGCCGTGGTGGGCAGCTTTGGAGTCGCCGTGCTGCGTCCCGACTACTCCGTGAAATGGTCGAGCGCCGAATCCTTGTCGGAGCGGCCCCGCCTGGCCATTGCCGACGACGGCCGGGTGGTAGCGGTGGTGGCCTCTGCGTCCAACGGACCGGGTCAGGTGAAACTATACGACTCCGATGGTTCAGTGATGCACGTGAATACGAATCTTGACAACAACGGAGCGCACATCAACAACGTGGAGATCAGTTCGGCCCATGGGCAGTATTACGTGGTGGGCTACACCCAGGCCAGTTCGGTGCTACAGGTGGCCTTCCTGCGGGCTTATGGCTTAGCCGGAACCGGGCAGGAAGCCTGGAAAACCTGGGGCTTCGGGGCCAACGAGATCAATACCAACGAGAACGGGGCCGATACGCGCATTTACCACGTGAAGGCCAGCGGCGACCAGTTGTACGTGGCCGGAGAAACGGCGGGCGGCGGGCCCGGCGGCTTCACCGTGTTTGCCTACGACGGACAAGGTCTCACCAACAAGGTGGCGCTCAACGGCAATGATTTCTTCACCGACGGCACCAACTCCTGCGGCTCCTGCCACATCACCTTTTTGGGAAAGATTGATCCAACCAGCGGGCTGGTGACCAAGGGAAAGTTCGTGCACGCCCGCCTAAGCAGCGGAAAGACCAACACCCACCGCAACCGCCACGGCGACCTGGAAGTAGATGATCAGGGCAACGTGCTGCTGGTGGGGCAATCGGCCTTTCAGATTCAGGACCGGGACGTGTTCAACGTGAACGGCGAGCTGGTAGGAACCTACACCGGTGATCAGTACGTGCTGATGACCACCCCGGACTTTGATACGCGCCTACTGTGGGGCGTTTTCTCTCGGGAGGGAGGCAACGGGTCCGAAAACCGCATTGCCTTTGGCAACGGCCGGGTGGCCTACCTGGCGCAGACGGATCAGGGACGGCTTATCACCACCGAAAACGCCTTTAGGGTAGATCCTTACAACACGCTGGCGGACGATGGCTCACTGAGCAATTCGGATGTCTACCTGGCCGTGTGGAACCGCAACGTGTGGGAAACTGCTAACGAAGACGAAGTGGAACTGGCCTTTATTCCGGAAGATGCGTGTTTCCGCGCCGACGAGGAACCCTGCGGGACTGTGGTCCCTGACCCCGACGAACCGCTCCCGAATCCCGACCCGACTGATCCGAACAACCCCGAGCCTATCGACCCGGATGACCCGGCCCTGGACGGTCCGCTACAGGCCTTTAATCTGATCACTCCCAACGGCGACGGCCGCAATGATGTGTGGGCGGTGGCCGGGCTCCAGGATCTGGGAAGCTACCACATTCGGGTGGTGACCCGCACCGGGCAACCGGTCTTTGAAACCGACAACTACCGCCAGGATTGGAGCGGCATCCACCTCGGACGCCCCCTTCCCGCCGGAGTGTACTACTATTCTATTGTGATTGCGGGTCAAAAAAAGGCCGTAACGGGCTACGTGACCATCCTGTACTAAACGAAGCAAACTATGCCACTACTCAGAATTCTTTTGCTTATCACGCTTCAAGCAGGGGTAGCCGCCCCCTTGTTCGCCCAGTTGGTGCCGGTTCAGAACCAGTACTTTATAAATCCGTTTGCCTACAATCCGGCCGCGGTGGGCGCCGCCGAGCAGACCCAGTTCCATACGTCCTTCAAGAAGCAGTGGACGGGCACGGAAGGTTCGCCGACCTTGGCTACGGTTACCTTTGAGAAGCCTTTGGACCGGCTTAGCCTAGGGGCCAACCTCACCAATCTGGCCGAAGGCCCCTTCAACAGTTTGAGCACGCACCTCACGGCGGGCTACCGCTTTAGAATGAGTAACCGCCCCAAACAGTGGCTCAGCTTCGGCTTGTCACTAGGTTTCCGCCTCAACACCCTGCGGACGGGGCGGATTGATGATCCGGATGATCCGGCGGTGGCCTCCTACCGCGGTTCCGGATTGGTGCTGGACGGCGGTCTGGGCATTCGCTATCGCTACGAACGGTTCACCCTGGGGCTGGCGGTTCCTCGATTGACCAACACCCTGTCGCCCGGCAGCGACAACGCGCTCCTGGGCGGCTTTCAGCCCCTGAATCACCTCATCGGCTCTTTTTCCTACGATTTCATCCCCCACCTCACCGATTGGAAAATTACACCCACCCTGCTCTACCACTACGCGGCTGACTATGATAGTCAGTGGGAAGGCATGCTACTGGCCTCGTTCCGGAAAAAGTTCTGGGGCGGGGCGGGCTATCGGCAGCGCTACGGGGTCAACGCCCTGGCGGGAGCGGAAATCACTCCGGCGATTGCCTTCACCTACGCCTACTCGCTAACGGGCGGGGCCAATTATTTTCCCAACAGCCACGAGCTAGTGCTGCGGTTTCGAATTGACAGGCAAGAAGCGGTGATGCGGTAGAGAAGACCGGTGGATACCACAACCCAGCGGTGATAGGGCCTGGCTCGTTAGCTTAGGCCCTTTTTATTTTGTATTCCTTCGAGGCAATTGCAACGGCGGTAGCCACTCACTACGCTATCGATCTTTAATCGCCACTAAATATTATAAATTTATGGGAGCAAAAAGATAAAATGCTAAATTTAACCGGCGTTCGCTGGTAGCGATTGGTCAGTCAATAAGTTATTCCGCTCATTGTTCTAGCATTATCCAATCCTTATGAATTTAAGCAGTCCTATTTCCGGTTCCGTTCTTACCCTTCTAATCACCCTGCTGCTGGCATCCTGCCAGCAGGAATTGAAAACCTGAAATTATGGTTGAAGAGCCAGTCTCGCTGGGTCCCAAGCTCGATAAACTCAGGTTACAATCAGGCTTCCGGGCCGAGCACCTGTTCAGCCCGTCGGAGAACGAAATGGGTTCGTGGGTGGCGATGACCTTCGACGACCGGGGGCGGCTGATCACCTCCGACCAGTACGGGGCATTGTACCGAATGAATCTAGCTGAGATTGGATCTGACTCCTTGACGCCGGTGATCGAACGGCTCCGGATTCAGAACGAAGCACCGGTGGCCGACTCGGTAATCCAGATGGGCTACGCCCAGGGCCTACTGTGGGCCTTCAACAGTCTGTACGTGATGGTGAACCACCGCGTCGACGACGATGACGAAGGCAAGTTTGATAAGGGAAGCGGGCTGTATCGCTTGCAGGATACCGACCATGATGATCAGTTCGATAAGATTACCCTGCTCAAGCAACTGGAAGGGGCCGGAGAACACGGTCCGCACAGCATTGTGATGGCCCCCGACGGAGAGTCGCTCTACGTGATCGCGGGCAACCATACCGACCTGCCCGAAATGGACGCCTATCGCTTGCCCAAGGTTTGGGAAGACGACAACCTGTTTCCTAAAATCCTGGACCCCCGTGGCCACGCCAACGACCGCGCCGCTCCCGGAGGATGGATTGCCCACATCGATTCGCTGGGCGAGCGCTGGGAGATGGTGGCCGGGGGCTTTCGCAACGCCTTCGATATTGCCTTCAACCCGGCCGGTGATCTGTTCACCTACGATTCGGACATGGAGTGGGATTTGGGCATGCCCTGGTACCGCCCCACCCGCATCTGCCACGTGCCCAGCGGAGCCGAGTTTGGCTGGCGCAGCGGCAACGCCAAGTGGTCGCCCGCCTATCCCGACAACCTGCCCGCCGTGCTCAATATCGGACAAGGGTCGCCCACCGGAGTGCTGCACGGAGCGAAGAGCAAATTCCCCGATCCGTACCGGGATGCCCTGTTTGCCTACGATTGGAGTTTTGGGATTATCTACGCCGTTCATCTGCAGCCCGACGGCGCTACTTATTCCGGTGAGAAAGAAGAGTTTGTCTCCGGCATGCCGCTGCCCCTTACCGATGGCGTGATCGGGCCCGACGGAGCGATGTACTTCATGACCGGCGGACGGCGGCTCGACTCGGACCTCTACCGGGTGTTCTACGACGGAGAAGAACCGGAAGTGGTGCTGGCTTCCTACAAAGAACCGATGCCTACCGATGCGCATCAGATTAGGAATAAGCTGGAAACCTATCATGAAGATGGCAAGGCGGGCGGACTGGAAGCAGCCTGGCCCTACCTGAACCACGAAGACCGGTTTGTGCGCTACGCCGCCCGGGTGGCCGTAGAACATCAGCCGGTTGCCCAATGGCAGAACAAAGCCCTGAGCGAACAAGACCCAATTGCCCTGACGCAGAGCATGGTGGCGCTGGCCCGACAGGGGAGCAAAAGCCTGAGAAACCAAATGCTGGATCGGCTGTGCGCCGTAGATTACGATGCGCTGACTGATCTTCAGCAAGTGGATTTGCTGCGGGCCATCGAACTCACCATCGCCCGCATGGGCACCCCCACCGGAGCGGCCCGGCAGCAAGTCATCGCTTACCTGCGTCCGCACTACCCGGCCGACCAGGAAGTGCTGAACGGCTCGCTGAGCAAGCTGCTGACCGCCCTGGATGATCCACAGGTTATTGAATCTACCCTGGCCCTGCTGGAAGATAAAAATAGCGGAGCCACCCAACAGGCCGAAGGGGCCACCGAAAGTGCTGACCTGATCCTTCGCAATCCGCAGTACGGCATCGATATCGCCAACATGCTAAAAAACGTGCCCCCGGCCCAGCAGACCTACTACGCGACCGTGCTGAGCGAGCAACGGGCGGGCTGGACGCCCGAATTGCGCGAGCGCTACTTCAAGTGGTTTTACCAGGCCTTCGACTTTGAGGGAGGCAACAGCTACATCGGTTTTGTCGACAAAGCCCGGAAAGAAGCGCTCACCCACGTGCCGAAGGGCGAATTTGAGTTCTATAATACGATGTCGGGCGACTCGCTCATTGGCAACGATGGGAAAAACCTGGCCAACGTGCCCCAACCCGAAGGGCCGTGGCATCGCTGGGAAATCGAAGAGGCGGTGGCAGTGCTGGACAGCGGATGGATGGAGAACCGTGACTTTGCGGTGGGCCACAACATGTACCTGGCCACGCGCTGCGCCACCTGCCACAGCATGCGCGGCGAGGGGGGCATCATCGGACCCAACCTCACGCAACTGGGCACCCGCTTCTCTCCGGAGGATATGATGACCGCCATCCTGGAACCCAACGAAGTGATTTCTGATCAATACGCTTCCACGGTATTGTACCTCAAAAACGGACAATCGGTGGTCGGTAAACTCACGCGGGAGGATGACAACACGTACTACCTGTCGCAAAATCCCTTCGCTCCCGATGTGATCCGCGAGATTTCGAAAGCCGAGGTCACCGAAACCAAACTGTCGGCCGTGTCGGTGATGCCGCCCGGACTGATCAATCCGCTGGGCGAGGACGAGCTCCGGGATTTGATCGCCTACCTGATGGCCGGTGGCAATCCCGAATCTCCGATCTATCAAGGAGAAAACAGTTCAGCATCAGCCAGTACCAAATAAGCTAACCTAGTCGAAAAGGACACCCCTTGGGTAACCCCGTATGATGTTGGATTTACCCCGCATAACTTGTTTCTGCCGAGGCGTCGGAAAAACGTTCGCTCTATTCTCCCTTCTGCTGATCGGTCAGGAGGGTGTGGCCCAAGCGTCCGGGCAAGAAAAGTTCGGTGCCCTCCGGTTTGTGAAGCAGCAAGTGGCCGCCGAGAGCTTTGAATCGGTCGCCGTGTTTGATGTTAACAACGATCAACTGCCGGACATTGTGTCGGGAGGTTTCTGGTACCAAGGGCCGGACTTCACTACCCGGCACGCCATCGGGTCCGCCCACCGCTACGGTGAGTACTGGGACGATTTCTCTACCATCCCGATGGACGTAAACGGCGACGGGCGGATGGATTTTATCACCGGGGGCTGGTTTGGCAAGCGTCTGGTGTGGAAAGAAAATCCGGGAGCAGAACAGGAGTGGTCCGAGCACCTGATTGCCGAAGCTGGCAACGTAGAAACCACCGCCGCCTGGGATATCGACGGGGATGGCACGCTAGAAATTGTGCCTAATACCCCTAATGATTCCTTGGTGATTTATCAGTTGATTCTTGATACGCAGGGAAAAGGAACCGGTACGTTTCGGGCTTACCCGATTTTGGGCGAACACGGGCACGGATTGGGCTTCGGAGATATCAACGGCGACGGGCGCGGCGACCTGGTTGTTGCTAGCGGCTGGATTGAAGCACCGGAGCGCCCTTATCAGGATGCGTGGACGTTTCACGCCGACTTCGACCTGGGTAAAGCGAGTATTCCCATCATCGTTACCGATGTCAACCAAGACGGTCGGCCGGACCTGGTGGCCGGACAAGCGCACGATTACGGGCTGGACTGGTACGAGCAGCGCCCCGGTCAAGGAACCGGCCAGAAAGAATGGGTCAAGCATCCGATTGATTCTCACCACTCTCAGTTTCACACCATGCAGTGGGTTGACCTGGATGATGATGGGCAGCGGGAGCTGGTCACCGGAAAACGATTTCGAGCGCACAACGGGAAAGATCCGGGTGGCAACGACGACGTTGGCATCTACTACTACCAGTGGAACGGCGAAAGCTTTAGCAAACAGGTGATTAGTTACGGACCGCCGGGAGAGGGCAAGGGACTGGGCATCTACTTCAGCGTCGCCGACGTGAACGGTTCCGGAAAAAAAGACATCGTTGCCGCCGGAAAAGATGGTCTTTTTGTATTTTACAACCAAGGAAATAACTGATACCAGCAACCTATGCTAAAAATTACGATACGGTCACTCTGCTTATCTGGAATCCTGTTGGCCTGGTTGCTTAACGGCTGCCAAACCACTGCTCAGCAAGATTCCCCGTCGGATAGCACTGCTGAACCGCCAGCCCAAAATTGGTAGACGAACCAGGGTTTGTCACGATCTTCAACGGGAAAGTCCTTAGACGGTTGGGCGGGCGACACGACCTACTGGCGCGTAGCCAACGGCAGTCTGGTGGGAGAAATCACTCCCGATAAGCTGTTAAAAACCAATTCTTTTATTATCTGGCAGGGAGGCCAACCGGCGGATTTTGAGCTAAAGACCGAATTTAGAATCACCGAAAACGGTAATAGCGGCATCAACTACCGCAGCGAGCGACTCGACACGATTCCGTACGCATTGCGGGGCTATCAGGCCGACATCAACGGCAAAAACACCTACACCGGCCAAAACTACGAAGAGCGAAAGCGCACCACCCTGGCCTACCGGGGCGAGCAAGCTACCATCAGCAGTCAGCCCAATGCCGACGCACCCGGTTCGCTGCGCGCCAACGTGAAGAACAACGCCTGGGGAAACCGAAAGGTGACCGCTACCTTGGGCGAATCCGATTCCCTAAAAGCGCTGATTCGTGCCGAGGATTGGAATGAATGCCACTTGGTGATTCGCGGAAATCGCTTGCAGCACTATATCAACGGAGTGCTAATGAGCGAGGTGACCGACAACGATTCGGTGAACCGCAAGATGTCAGGACTACTCGGCGTGCAGGTGCACGTGGGTCCGCCGATGCGCGTAGAATACCGAAACATCCGACTTAAAGAACTATGAATAAAATTGGTTTCAACGTACTTGCCTGGTCCGCCGTAGTATCCGAGGATTTGCTGCCCATTCTGGACCGCCTCCGGGAGATTGGCTACGACGGAGTAGAATTTCTGATCGGCTCACCGGACGAGGGCGCGTACCGCACCGTGGGTCGCCACGCGCTGGACATTGGCCTGGAGGTGACCACCGTGTTCGTGCTCAACGCCGAAGAAAATATCATTGACCCATCGGCGGCCGTCCGACAAAAGGGCCTGGAACGCATCCGCTGGGCCGTTGACCGGGCGCAGGATCTAAACGCCAGCGTCATGTGCGGCCCCTTTCATTCGGCCTTTGCTACCTTCGCCCAACACGCTCCGCAGGAGCAGGAGTACGGTTGGAGTGCCGAGGCCCTGCACGCGGCCGGTGACTATGCCGCCCAAGCCAAGGTGTTGCTCACTCCGGAAGCGCTAAACCGCTTCGAGTGCTACTTGTGCAATACGATGGAGCAGCTGAATCACCTGATCACCAGGGTGGATCACCCCCAGGTGCAGGCCATGTTCGATACGCACCACGCTAATATTGAGGAGAAGAAGGTTGGCGGTGCGCTACAGGCCATCGCCCCGCACCTGCGTCACGTGCACATCAGCGAAAACGACCGCGGCACTCCGGGCGAAGGACACGTGCCCTGGGACGAAACCTTTGCTACGCTGGCCGCGATAAACTATCAGGGCTGGCTCACCATCGAGGGATTCACCCGCAACGATCCGGACTTTGCCAACGCCATCAACGTGTGGCGCGCGTTTGCCCAGCCCTGGCACATGGCGGAGCAAGGCTTGGCCTTCATTAAAGATATGCTGCAAAAACACGCAATTTAAGTAGCTTAACAGACATTGAATGGCAAAAAATCTATACATTAAGGTATCTTCATCTACCAAAGCCATTGACACGCTCCATGAACAACCTGCTAAACACAACCTTTTCTCACCTCAAACAAATAAGCGCCGGTGGCCTTTTGGTCGCCTCTCTGCTAACCGCTGCATCATTGTCCGCCCAGTCTAATCCGCAGTGGATCACCTACGATTCCAAGGCGGGTCCGGGGCAAGGAAAGCACATCGTGCTGGTAAGTGGTGACGAAGAATACCGTTCCGAAGAGGCCCTGCCCCTGCTGGCGGCCATCCTTAATCAACACCACGGCTTCAAAACGACCGTGCTGTTCGCCCTGGATCCAAGTGGCGTAATCAACCCCGACAGCGCTGTCAAATATTCCCGGTCTGGAGCATCTGCAATCGGCAGATCTGATGGTGCTGTTCACCCGCTTTCGGGAGCTGCCCGACGAGCAGATGAAGTACGTCGACGAATATCTGAAAGCTGGTAAACCTATCGTGGGGATGCGGACCGCTACCCACGCTTTTCGTTACGTGAAAAATTTAGACAGTCCCTACGCCAAGTACAGCTTCGATAGCGAGGCCGAAGGCTGGGAAGATGGCTTCGGACGGCAGGTGCTGGGCGAAACTTGGATCGATCACCACGGCGACCACGCCAAAGAAGGCGCGCGGGCACTCATCAATGGCGTTGAGCAGCGCAACGACCATCCGATCTTGCGCGGCGTCCACGACATCTGGGTACCCACCGACGTGTACGGCACCCGGGAGCTCACCGGCGATCCGACCGTGCTGGTGTGGGGCGTGCCCACCGAGGGCATGAGCGCCGACACTCCGCTGAACTGGCGCAAATCAATCATGCCGATGGCCTGGACCAAGGAATATACGAACGAAGACGGGACGTCCGCAAAAATATTTACCACTACAATGGGCGCGTCTATTGATTTGAAAAGTGAGGATTTGCGTCGCCTGCTGGTGAACGCCTGCTACTGGGGGTTGGAAATGGAAGATCAGATTCCTGAGAAGAACGAGGTAGCTATTGTGGGTAAGTACAATCCCACCATGTTTGGCTTCGGAGGCTTTCAAACCGGCAAAAAGCCCGCCGATTACGTGGTTAAATAAATCCGCAACAAAAGCTTTTCAGTAACCTCACTATTCGCCTAGTTATCAGCACTTTATGACATCATTGCTCAACTGGAAAGATAAGCTATCGCACCCCGCTCAGTTAGGCGGTATTGAGACCTCCGTGCTAGATAACGGTCCAGGGCGCGGCACCCGCATTGCCTGGATCAACACTGGCACCGGGCTACGCTATAAGGTGGTCATTGATCGGGCAATGGACATCGCCGACGCTTTCTACAATCAGCACAGCCTGGCCTGGTTGAGTTACTGCGGGGTCACGGCTCCGCAGCCGTTTTCGGACCGAGGCGCCGACTGGCTACGAACCTTCGGCGGCGGCTTGCTCACCACCTGCGGACTCACCCACGTGGGCGGACCGGAAACCGACGAGCACGGCGCGCGGGGACTGCACGGTCGCATCAGCAACACTGCCGCCGAACTACTTACTATCGAGCAACCCGACCCCGCCAACGGTCGGATGGAGATGAGCATAACGGGACGAATGCTTCAGACGCAGGTGTTTGGCCCCACCCTGGAGCTAAAACGCACTATTTCCGGCACGCTGGGGCAAGCGATTCTTACGCTGCGCGACGAGGTCACCAACCGGGGCAACGCCGAATCGCCGCACATGCTGTTGTACCACGTCAACTTCGGCTGGCCGTTGGTGGACGAAGGCACGCGCCTTGCGTGCGAAGGAGAGTGGAAGTCGCGCGGCGGAGAGCAAGACGACCGGATTTTCCGGGCTGATAATGACTTTCGCACCTGTCCGGCTCCGCAGGAAGCGCACCGCGGCGGAGGCGAGGCGGCGGCCTTTATCCAGCCGGTTGCCGACGAACAAGGCTGGGCGATGGGTCGAATTCACAATCCGGCCCTAGACCTCTCGGTAGAATTGCGCTTCCGCACCGCGCAGTTGCCCTGGCTCACCAACTGGCAGCACTGGGGGCCGGGCGAGTACGTGACGGCCCTGGAGCCGGGCACCCATCCGCCCATTGGACAGGCCAAGGCCCGGGCCGACAATACGCTGATTATGCTTGCTCCGGGCGAAACCCGGGCTTATGATTTAAAAATTGAAATCCGTACAGACGCGATGCATCGCGCATTATCGTACAGACGCGATGCATCGCGTCTCTAACCACAACCAAATATGAACAAAACACTCGCTGAAAACGCCCTTGGACCAGGGAAAAGGCATCCTACGACTCACGCCCACCTGGGTGCCGCGCTCCTTTTGCGTGCCCGGCCGTCGCATCAAACTGCATCCCGACGACTATTACGTGCTGGGCGGTGCCCGGGGTGGCATTGACGAACGTTGGTTTTCCTCCACCACCCCCGCCAAAAACGGTCCGCTCACCGGCGAAAACGAAGGACTGAGCGGGGTGGTGGTGCAGGATGGCGCCCAGGAACAGCAAATCCTGCTGCGCGACGTGATCAACGAACTCAAGGGTGGCATCATCGGCGACCGGCTGTGGAACGAGTACGAAAGCTGGCCCATGTACTCCAAGTTTTTCGACAATATGGGTCCCCTGCCCCACCACCTCCACCACAACGACGAGCACGCCGCCCTGATCGGGCAGCAGGGCAAGCCCGAAGCCTACTACTTTCCGCCGCAGGTGAACAACCACGGGGGCGACTTCCCCTACACCTTCTTTGGCATTACCCCCGGCACCACCAAAGAACAAATTCGCGAGTGTTTGGTGAACTTCACCAAGGGCGACAACAAGATCACCAACTATTCGTCAGCTTTTCGGTTGGAACCGGGCACCGGTTGGGACGTGCCCCCCGGCATGCTGCACGCGCCCGGCAGCCTGTGTACCTACGAACCCCAGAAAGGCCTCCGACGTGTTCGCCATGTACCAGTCGCTGGTCAACGAAGCCATCATTCCCGAAGAACTACTGTGGAACGGCACCCCCAAGGAACGCATTGGCGATTTCGACCAGCTGATGGAGGTCATTGACTGGGATCTAAATACGAATCCTAACCTGCTGGAAACCCGTTTCATGAACCCCATCCTGGTGCGGGATGAAAACGAATCGGATCGCCGAGCGATGGAGGGCTACGTTGAAAAATGGGTCTGCTACCGCTCGGATGCCTTTAGTGCCAAGGAACTCACCGTGCATCCCGGTCAGACGGTCACCATTAAGGATAGTGCAGCCTACGGCATGATCATGATGCAGGGGCACGGCACAATGGGTGCGTGGGAGGTGGAAACTCCGGCCCTGATCCGCTACGGCCAGCTCACCCACGACGAATTCTTCGTGACCGAGGCCGCCGCCCAGGAAGGCGTAACCATCACCAACCCGTCCGCTTCTGACCCCATTGTGATGCTCAAACACTTTGGGCCGAATAATCCTGATTTGAAATTATAATTCCTATACCGTACAGACGCGATGCATCGCGTCTCTATCGTGCATCAAAAAACAACAATCATGAACACCTACCCCAAATTACACAACGCCACCTGGCCCGGTATCGTGGGCAAAGGCCCCGATTCGGAACCCGTGATTCCGCTCAACGATATGCTGAAAATGACCGCCGCCGCCGAGGTGGACGGCATCAAATTCAACGGCGTCGACCTGGGCTTGTTGCCTCCGCACATTGATGTGGATTGCTCGGACGACGACATCAAACGATTGGCCGACAAGATCGCCGGATACAACCTTAAGGTGGGCAGCCTGGTGGCTCCGATCTGGGGCGGGCCGGTGCTGGGCAGCGACGATGATCGCAAAACCTTTGTGGAGATGGTGCGGCAATCGTGCCACTTCGGGCAGGTGCTGCGCGAACACGGCGTCCGCCCCTACGGGGTGATCCGGATCAACACCGCCTCGAGTCCCGAAGCCTGGGCCGAAGACCCGAAACGCAGTCAGAAGCTGATTGTGCAGACCTTCCGCGAAGCCTGCGACGTGGCGGCCGACTACAATGAGAAGCTGGCCGCCGAGGGCGAGATCTGCTGGGGCGGCATGCACAGCTGGCGCACAATGGTGGATACCCTGGAAGCCGTAGACCGACCCAACCTGGGTTTCCAGGCTGATATGTCGCACACGCTGCTCTACCTGCTGGGCTACAATCGACCCGAAGACCGGATTTTGCCGAAGGATTACGACTGGAACGACCGCGAAACCCTTACCGATGCCCTGAAACAGGTCACTAAAGCATTACGTCCCTGGACAATTGACTTCCACGTGGCCCAGAACGATGGCACCGTGCACGGCACCGGCTCGCACGACAAAACCGGTCGCCACTGCCTGGCCACCGACCCCAACGGCAAGCTCGACGTGGCCCACGACGCGGGCTACTGGCTACGCGACGAAAACGGGCAGCTCACCAAAGCATTTCAGCACATCTGCTGGGACGGCTGCATGTTCGACAACGCGGTGATGACCCAGCAGCAAACCTGGAATGATATCTTGGCGATGCTGACAAAGGTGCGCGAACAGCACGGCTGGGCATAGATTTTAAAAAACACAATCCGTACAGACGCCATGCATGGCGTCTCTTACCAAATGAACAATGAACAACAACGAATTACGCATTGGCCTGATCGGGACGGGCTTTATGGGCCGCACCCACTCCAATGGCTACGCCCGGGTGCCTAACTTTTTTCCGGGACTAACGCACCGTCCGGTTTTGCAGGCCGTCTGCTCCCGTAACCCTGAAAAGGTAGAGGCCTTTGCCAATCAGTGGGGCTACGCCTCTACCGAAACCGACTGGAAAGCGCTGATCGCCCGCGACGATATTGACGCGGTCGATATCTGCACTCCGAACAACATGCACGCCGAAATTGCCATTGCCGCCGCCGAGGCCGGGAAGATGATCTTGTGCGAAAAGCCGCTGGCCCGCTCGCTCGCCGAAGCGCAGCCGATGGTCGATGCGGTGGAGAAGGCCGGAGTGAAAACCACCGTCTGGTACAACTACCGGCGCGTCCCGGCCGTCACGCTGGCCAAGCAGATTATTGACTCGGGCAAGCTGGGTAAAATCTTTCACTACCGGGCCAACTTCTTGCAGGACTGGACGATCAGTCCGGACGTGCCGCAAGGGGGCGAAGGTACCTGGCGGCTGGACCATGAAGCCGCGGGGTCGGGCGTGACGGGCGACCTGCTGGCCCACTGCATCGACACCGCGATGTGGCTCAACGGCGGCATCCGCGACGTGTCGGCGGTCACCGAAACCTTTGTGAAAGAACGGGTGCACCAGGACAGTGGCCAACCACAACCGGTGACCGCCGACGACGCCTGCATCTTTCATTGTCACTTCGACAATGGCTCGCTTGGCCTGTTCGAGTCGACCCGCTACGCGCGTGGACACAAGGCACTATACACCCTGGAGATCAACGGGGAGCACGCCTCCATCCGCTGGGATTTGCACGACCTGAACCGTCTGGAGTACTTCGACCATCGGGATGAATCCATTGTGCGGGGCTGGCGGTCTATTTTGGTTACCGACAGCGATCAGCCTTACCTGGACAAATGGTGGGTGCCGGGGCTGATTATCGGTTACGAACACACCTTCGTGCACCAGGTGGCTGACTTTCTAAAGAGTCTGGAAACGGGCGAGCCCTGCGCCCCGACCTTTCAGGATGCCTTGCAAACCCAAAAGGTATGCGAAGCAGTGATCGCTTCGGCCGATGAGCGGACGTGGAAGGATACGAATGTAGCGTGGTAATAAAACAGTTTTACGATAAGGCCCGCGCGCACGGATCATACGCTATCGCCCGTGCGCACGACGGCAATGTTGTGAGTGAGCTAGAAGCAACCTATCCAAACCCGAACCCTTATGATTGATGATCGCTTGCGTAATATCCACCCGCTGTACTTTGCTATCCTCATCGGTCTGATTTCCGCCTGCTCGGTTCAGGAGACGAATCAAAAGGCTACCCCTCCACCGCCCAACGTGCTTTTTATTCTGGCTGATGACTTGGGCTATAACGATCTGGGGATCTCGGGCAGTGCGTACTACGAAACTCCTAACATTGATGCGATTGCCCGTCAGGCGATGGTTTTTACCAATGGCTACGCCACCTGCCAGGTGTGCAGTCCTTCTCGGGCCAGCATCATGTCGGGCAAGTTTCCCGCCCGGCACGGCATCACCGACTACATCGGAGCGCCCACCGATACCGCCTGGCGTCGGCAAAAGCGCTTCACCAAATTGCTTCCTCCCGATTACGTTCGGCAACTTTCCCCGGAGTATACCGTGCTGCCCGAAGCCCTTAAAGCATCGGGCTATCGAACCTTTTTTGCCGGTAAGTGGCACTTAGGGGGCGAAGGGTCCTGGCCTACCGACCACGGTTTTGATGCCAATGTGGGTGGATTTGATCTGGGGTATCCCCGGGGCGGATTTTTTTCTCCTTACGACAATCCTAACCTATCCGATGGGCCCGCTGGCGAGAACTTAAGTCTGCGGCTGGCGCAGGAGACGGTCAATTTTTTAACCGCCAACAATCCCCAGGAAACCAAGCAGCCGGTGTTTGCTTTTTTGTCGTTCTACGCAGTGCACAGTCCCATCCAGACCACCCAGGCCCAGTGGCGCAAGTACCGCGACAAGGCGGTGGCGGGCGGGCTGGCCGAAAGTGGTTATCAGATGGGGCACTTTCTGCCGATTCGGCAGGTGCAGGACAACCCGGTGTACGCCGGGCTCCTCAACACCATGGACGAAGCCGTGGGCTTAGTCTTGACGACCCTGGAAGAATTGGGACTCGACGACAACACCATTGTGATATTTACCTCCGACAACGGCGGGGTGGCGTCGGGCGACGCCTTCTCCACTTCCAACCTGCCGCTGCGCGGAGGCAAGGGTTACCAGTTTGAGGGAGGCATCCGTGAACCGTACTTCATCAAGGTGCCGGGCCTTACCGACGGCGGCAAGTCCAGCGACGTTCCGGTGACCGGCACTGACTTCTACCCCACGCTGCTAGAACTAACGGGGGCGGAGCTGCGTCCCGACGAGCATCAGGACGGGGTGAGTTTGCTGCCCGTGTTGCGGGGTCAACCCATTGATGAGCGGCCCCTGTTTTGGCATTATCCCCACTACGGCAACCAGGGTGGCGA
This sequence comes from uncultured Cytophagales bacterium, assembly GCA_963833215.1. Lineage (GTDB taxonomy): Bacteria > Bacteroidota > Bacteroidia > Cytophagales > Cyclobacteriaceae > Tunicatimonas. Next base: position 89,452 of record CAWHXE010000009.1, read on the forward strand.
GCCCTCTTCTATCGTCCGCTTGGGCGATTGGAAATTAATCCACTACTACGAAGACGGTGATCAGGAGCTCTATAATCTCCGGGTGGATAGTGAAGAAGCCCGCAACGTGGCAAAGGAGTATCCCGAACGCGCGGAACAACTCAGCGAACTACTGTTTGCGTATCTGGATCAGACGGGAGCCAAATATCCCGTTAAAGATCCCGAATACCGTGCTACCCAGGAAGCGTTGCATCTCAAGGAAGTAAGCAGTGAGCTGCTTCCCCGGTTAGAAGAGCGCCGCTTGCAGGTGCTGGCCGATGATTTTGATCCGGAGAACGCTTGGTGGGGTAGTGAAACTACGAACGATTAGTGATTACTTCTTCAGCCAACCATACGCCTTCTTCGCATTTATTATTATCTTTAACTCCATGAAACAGTTCGAATTCGAAAGACTGTCGTTGGACAAGAAGTGTCGCTACGTGCTCAGCCGTTGTGTCTTTGTGGCTAGCCGTCGCACGTTTACCGCGGACGAACGCCGCTGCCGCATCAATCTGTATCACAATGGACGCACTTTTTTTGAGATCTGGTACAACAGCAAGCACAACTACATTGGCGATGTGAAGCTTTGCGCTGACGATCGGGTACTTGATCCCTACTTGGATCAGATTGATTTGGAGAAAATCGTGCTATCCTAATCCGAAGCATAACTGAGTTCAGTGGCTAGACCTTACTTCCTGGCACTACCGCCGAACGACCGTTCCTTTCTCCGGCACCAGGCGGGGCACGTAGACGATGAGTTCATCACCCGACCAGATAGTGGCATCGTAGAGACTATTCCAATGCACCAGATCGTCCACCGTGCACCCGTACTGCTGGGCGATGCCCGCCAGGGTGTTGCCCCTTTCAATAAAATGAACGATTGGCTCCATCCGTTCTGGGTTGGGCACCACCCGATCCGGTCGACGAACCACCCGGGCCAACTGTCGCACCTGCGCCGAGTCAACCAGGGCTGCTAGGGACGGTGCGTAGCGTCTCGCAGTCGTATTTTTCTCAGCAATATCCATTGGGGCAATATCCATTGGGGCAATATCCATTGCGGGAACTGCCAAGGGGTAGACCGTTGGTTGAAGAGGAACCACTCCCCGCACCAGCGCCGGGTTCAGAAAGTTGAGTTCGTCGACGCCCGCCCGATAGGTTTCGCTGGCCTGCCCCAGTGAGAACGGGGCCGTTACGTAGGCGGTGTCCACGGCTCGAAAGGGCAGGTCGAAGTAAGCAGGCCGCAGGTTATGCTCCTGTTGATAGTGGTAGAGGTATACCACCGCCACGAACGCGGGCACGTAGCTACGCGTCTCGGTGGGCAGGTAGGGGCGCAATTCAGAAAAGGAGGCAGGAGCTTTTTGTTCGGCGGCGGTGGCCCGGGCAATTGCTTTGTTTACGTTTCCAATGCCGTAGTTGTAGGCCGCTATGGCCAGATACCAGTCACCGTAGCGCTGGTACAATTTCTTGAGATACACCACCGCGGCCCGGCTAGAGGCCACCGGATCGCGGCGTTGGTCTACTTGCGATGATACCTCCAGGCCCAAAGACACTCCCGTGGCCGGACGAATTTGCCATAGTCCTACGGCCGATTTGGCGGAGGCCGCTTTGAGGTGCATCGCCGACTCCACCATTGTGAGGTGCTTGAGCACGTCGGGCATCTGCTCAGCGGTGAGCACCGGCTCGATCATCGGGTAGTACCAGGCACTTTTACCGATCATCCGCTCGGTCAGGTCCTTCTTGCGCTGCGCGTATAAGTTAATGTAGTTCCGAACGTTCTCGTCGTAGAAAAGCGGTATCGCCGACTCGATGGCACAGATGCGCTGGGCGTAAACCGAATCGTCGTAGGTTACCAGATCATTGGCCGTGAACCCGTAGGCATTCACGTAGCGTTCATCGCGCACCAGTTGCGTGAACAGCGGGTCCGCCAGGCTGTCCAGCGCTTCGGTTGACCAGCCGACCACCGGGGGTTCGGTGCCGGTTTGGTGCCGCAACGCCTCCTGACAGGCAGAAAAAAATAGGGCTCCCCCTACTAAAAAATAAGCAGTTCGCCACAACCAGCGCCTACTTCCGTAAAAGTTAAGTTGCATAACGGATTGGTAACTACCGGAAAGGTACACAATTTCCGGGGAACGAACCGGGCAAAATCGTTAACTTTCGCCCGCTAATCCATAAACGCTCCACCGTTGAACAAGTTTTTGCTATCCTTCTTATTGCTACTAGCCGCCCTACTGCTGTTCGGAAAATCGTCTATCTACCGCTTTCTGGCTCCCACCCACCGGGTAGACACCAATTTGTTGGTGGTGGAAGGATGGACCAACCGGGAGGGGCTGGAACAGGCGGCCGCGGAGGCAGAAACTTTCGGGTACCAACGCGTGATGGTAGCCAGCTTGGCGTATCCCTTCGACACAACCTCGGCCTTGTTGGTAGCCATGAAGGGGGGGCTCACCTTTGATCTGACCGGTACGGCGACGGCTTGCTCACCGATTCGCTAACCGTGGTGGCGGGTAGTCAGAATTTGCAAGAAATTCCTGCCCACTTCAAATTATGGGTCAACGATTCGTTGGTGGGCGAAAGCTACACCCAGGAATCGCTCGCTGCCTACGGCTTCCGGCTGGCCGACACCCTCCAACTGAAAACGGTCACCATCAATTTCGACAACGATGACTTTGTGACCGGCGTGGGAGATCGCAACCTCTTGGTGCAATCGGTGAAGGTGGGCCAACGCACTTTTTACGCCCGCATGCCCAACGTGGGCTACGACCGCGGCGCCATCGATGGCAAAAGGGTGTATCGCACCGACCACCGTAGCGAAGCCGACGAGGCCGCCGAGCAGTTGAACCGGGCCGGGGTTCCGCAGCAGATGCTGGTCACGGTGGCCGCCCCGCCCACGGACTACGACCGCACCTACGCCACCGCCGTGGCGGCGCGAGACTGGTTGGCCCAACAACCGGAAGGCTTGCCGGCCGCCCTGAATGTGCTTAGCGAGAGTGCCCACGCCCGGCGCAGCCGCTTGCTGTACCAAAAAGCCTTCGGCGACGCGGTGCGCATTGGCATCATCGCGGCCCCCCGCGAGGGCGTTAGTGCCGATACCTGGTGGAAAACCCCTTCCGGCCGGGCCTTCACGATTGCTCAGATTATCAAGTACGGCTACGCCCGCCTGCTCTTCTGGCCCGAAAGCCCAGCCCCGCCAAGATAATTTTCCCAATCCTTCCAATTAGAAAGATTAGCGCGTATATTAGTTTGCCTCAGAACTACACCCAACCGGTCGATGAAACATTTTTTACCGCTTTTTGGATTGCTCCTTGCTGCGCAGCTCACCCTCGCGCAGCAAACCACCTGGAGCGTCAACGTAACCCCCACTATCTCGTACCGTATCGCTAAGCTGTCGCCCGCTGATGAGTCGGTGCGCAACGGCGAACGGCCCAGCCACTTGTTTGATTTTGGCCTGCAATTGCGCACCCGGTTGGGTGAACGAATTTATCTGGGCACCGGTCTGCTGTACGCCCAGCGCGGCTTTTCTAACCGGTACGTCACCGCCCCGTACCAACGCTCCCTGAGTCGCAGGTACATGATTGATTTCATTCAGGACTATCTCGATATTCCATTCTTCCTGACGTATAATATCGTGCAGAACGATCAGTTTCAGTGGTACGCGCTGGGCGGCATTAACAACGGCCTGCTGCTGCGCGAGCGCAACGAGGTGTCGGAGCGTAGCTACGAGCAAACGGTTCAGGAAGTACCCGCCGACGTACTAGAACTGCTGGAAGACCCTTACCTGGGCGCTTCTCGTCAGCACAACCTGGGAGCAATCGCCGGATTTGGTGTGCGGGCGCGGGTAGATGCCAAAACGTTCGTTGGACTCGAAGCAATCAGTAAAGTGATGCTGACCCCGCTTCAGGATTACGCCTCGGGCACGCAGCGGCGACCTTACACTATGGGACTGAACTTCCGCTTTGTGCGAACGCTTTGGGAATGAGGGATTGCATCCAGTTTTCGTTCGGACTATTTTGGATGATCGCAGTGCAAGCTACCGCGCAGCCTGTTCAGATTGTGGACAAGCCCATTGTTTTCGACGAAGAGCGCCGTCAGCTCACGCTCAACTATATGCGCGAGCACTACGGACTCACTCTCGCCGAGCCAGCAATTGCTCCGACAATGGTGGTGGTGCACTGGACGGCCTACCCCACCTTCCAACAATCGTTTGATGCCTTTTATCCTCCTACCCTACCCGGCAGCCGGGCCGACATCCGACACGCTAGCGCGCTCAACGTTTCGGCCCACTACTTAGTGGATCGCGACGGCACGGTGTACCACCTGATGCCCGATACGCTAATGGCCCGGCACGTAATCGGACTCAATCACTGTGCTATCGGCATCGAAAACGTGGGCGACGGACACGACCATCCCCTGACCGACGCTCAGTTCGAGGCCAACGTGCGCCTCATTAAACGACTGGCCGAAATTTATCCCATCGACTACGTAATCGGCCACCATGAGTACCCCCAATTTATTGGTCACCCGCGGTGGAAGGAAAAAGACCCTACCTACCTGACGGAGAAAGATGATCCGGGCGACGCGTTCATGACGCGACTGCGCAACCGGTTGTCTGATTTACCGCTCAAAGCAGTGCCGCCCCCCCCGAAACGGTAATTTAGATTTTTGTACTATTTTGGCTACACCAAACGAAAAGCAGGACTTAAGACCAACTCGGGATACAGTACCATGAAGCTGACGGCACCAAAGTGATGTGACAAGTAGTACGGAATTTTATGGGTCGCCTGGTTGTAAGAAACGCTGTCTCGGCGCGCGCCCACCACAATGAGTAAGTCTTGCGCCGTCACCGCTCGAGCATCGGCCATAAAATCTTCCCAGTCCGCTATTTCGTGCACCTTGGACTGCACCGCGGGATTGCCGTTTTCTAAGCTTCGCTGAACGGCTCGCTGACTCGCTGCATTTGCATGCAGGTGCAGGGTGCTGCTCGTCTGTTGGCCTAAGGCCCGAAGGGTGTCTACCCAGTGCGAAAAGCCCGGCTCGGCTTCGGCATGCGGTGGAATCACGACCACCATCCGGCCGAAGGCGTTAAGCGGATGAATCAGTTTAGTCACCAGTACCATCGGCTCCGCATGCTCCAGCACGTGATCGAGCACGCTTCCGAACAGCCGTTCTTTTTGGGTGAGCCGACCGTTCCAGCCCATCACTATCTGGGTGGCCCCTAACTCTTTGGCGGCGCGCACAATGCCGCTGGCCGCGTTGAAATCGACCCTCGATAGTGGGTGGATGCTTTGGTTGGTCGCACTCGCATGGCTCTTGACTTTCTCGAACAGAACTTGATTCACCCCAATTGTTTCCTTGGTACTGTCGTCGTCAGCCACCACCGATAAAGGGTAAATCGGCGTTTCCTCCGGTGAGGATGCTATCATCATGGCCAGATCAATCAGTTGTTCCATGTTGGCCGGATTGGCCAATGGTACCAAAATCTTTTCTGGCTGCTTGATCATTGCCACGGGGACCGGCTCCTGAATCGCCAACTGCCGACCCGCCCGGTCGGTGACAAACGAGCTGACCAGGCACGTGATCAGGATCAAGAGCACCGTGCCGTTGAGCACATTGTCGTCCAACAATCCTAGGTTGTAAGCAATCAGTATGATGGCAATAGTGGCAGCGGCGTGCGCGCTGCTGAGTCCAAAGATGAGGTTGCGCTGGGGAACGGAAAAGCCAAAGGCCCTTTGCGCCAGGTACGCGGCCACCCACTTGCTGGACAAGGCAACTACCGTAAGCGTGGCAGCTACAAAAATAGCCTGAGGCCCCTCAAAGATCACCGCGGGATCTACCAGCATGCCCACCTTGATGAGGAAGAAGGGAATGAATAGGGCGGTGCCAATGAACTCGATGCGGCTCATCAGCGCTGAGTTGTGCGGCACCAGGCGGTTCAGGGCCAACCCGGCCAGAAAGGCTCCGATGATGGGTTCCAGCCCGGCCACTTCGGCCAGAAAGGCCGCTAAGAACACCATCGTCAGCACAAAAATATACTGCACCACCCCGTCTTGCTCTACGTATCGGAAAAACCACCGTCCCACCAGCGGAAACCCCCACAGCACAATGGTGGTGAATAATCCGACCGAGGCGATCATCTTTATCCAGAAAAGCGCATTCAGTTCGCCATTCACTGAGGCAGTGATCACCACCAGGATAATCAGGGCCGCCGTATCGGTGATCATGGTGCCGCCCACGGTGATGGTTACCGCTTCGTTGCGAATAATGCCCAGTCGACTGGCAATCGGGTAGGCGATTAGGGTGTGCGTCGCGAACATGCTGGCCAGCAGAAATGAAGAACGCAGCGGATACTGCAAGCCGTAGTAACTCACCACCGTGCCCAGCACCAGGGGGATGGTGAAGGTAAGGGCTCCGAACATAAGGCTTCGCTGGCGGTTGCGGCGGAAATCGCCCAGATCAATTTCCAGCCCGGCGACAAACATGATGTATAGCAGGCCAACCGTACCGAACAAAGTGGTTTCGGTTTGTTCCAACACGTAGAGCCCGTGGGGCCCCACCAGCGTACCGGCCAGAATCAGCCCCACCACGCTGGGGATACGGAAGCGCGTAAACAGTAAGGGAATCAGCAAGATGATTAACAAAATGACGGTGAACACCTGTACTGGGTCGCTGAGGGGCAATTGAAAATCTAAAAACACGGCCATCGCCAATGGTTAGGTTGATACTGAGAAACCTACTGAATCAAAAAGTAGTAGGGCTAACGTAAAGCCTCGGCAAAAGGTGGTGAAGAAAATGATGATTCGTTGCTTTTCTTGCTACCTTACCACCGTGCTCACCACCGCCCGCGCTTGCCTGATTTTTTTACTGTCCACCCCTTGGCTGCTGATTTGTTGCCCCGCCGCGGCCCAGCAGGCCAGCATCGACGGGCGGGTTAGTGATGGCTCATCCGATGAAGCCTTGGAATATACCAACGTGCTGCTCTATCGGGCGCAGGACTCAACCCTGGCCGACGGCGTGGTCACCGACGCTGAGGGAGTATTCCAATTTCTGGCGGTTTCGGTCGGCACCTACTACCTGCTGGTGCAGTTTGTCGGTTACGAAACGGGGCGGGTGGATAACCTCTTAGTCTTGGCGAAGCAGTCGCTTTCTCTGGAACCGCTTGCCCTGTTGCCCAGTCAGCAGCTGCTGAGCGAGATTCAGGTGTCGGGCCAAAAGGCCTCCGTTTACCACAAAATCGACCGGCAGGTGTACGATGCGGGGCAGTTTCAGAGTGCGACGGGCGGCACGGCCACCGACGTGCTGCGCAATGTTCCTTCCGTGGCCCTTACCGCCGAGGGCGGCATCACCGTGCGCGGCGCCACCGGCTTCACCGTGCTGATTAACGGCAAACCGGTGCAGAGCGATCCGTCGCTTATCCTGAACCAGCTGCCCGCCAACGCGGTAGAGAACATCGAGATCGTCACCGCCCCCTCGGCCAAGTACGATCCCGAAGGCACCGCCGGGATCATCAACATCATCACCAAGCAAGGGGCCACCGACGGACTCTTCGTGCAGGTCAACGCGCGGGGCGGATTGCCCAGCCTGCGCGACTATGACAACGGCGCGCCCACCCGGCGCTGGGGCACCGACGTAACGCTGTACTACCAAAAAGGTCCGTGGAACGTGTCGCTGGGAGCCAGCTATTTGCGCAACGACCTGGCCGGACGCCGCGAAGGTGACGTGTTCACCGTGCGGGGCGACACCCTCACGCGTTTCCCCTCCGACGGCGAGCGCAGCTTCGACGAACGGGCCTACACCGCTCGCGCCACCCTGGGGTACGTGCCCAACGAGCAAAACAGTTTCAGCCTGGGCCTCTACGCCGGGAAGCGCAGCAAAGACCGCACGGCAGATATTCTGTACTTCAACAACCGGGGCATCTACCTGCCGGAGGATAGATTGGTGTATCAGACAAGCTACTTCAACGAGAATCTACGCATCCGGCGGGGCGATTTTCTCATTGGTAGCCTGGACTACACGCGCAAACTCAAGAAACAGGCCACACTACAAGCTTCGCTGCTCTACGAATACACTGGCCTGGGCGGCCCCACCACCAACCTGAACCTGTCGGGACCCGCAGTTTACCGACACCATTCAGCACCAGTACAACACCAACGACAATCCTCTGTACGGCGTGCGCGGACAGCTCGATTATAGCCTTCCGCTGGGTCCGGGCACCCTGGAAGCGGGTTACCAATACCGGTTCCTGAACCACCGGGGCGATTTCGTTTACCAGGAGCGCACCCTGGGCACGCAACGGTGGAACCTGATTCCCGAGTTCTCTAGCCAGGTTGATCTCACCCGGCAGATTCACGCCTTCTACAGTCAGTACGGCGGACAGATCGGTAAATTAACCTACACGGCCGGGGCCCGGCTGGAGGTGATGGACCGGCGGCTGTTGCTTACCAACCCCTTCGTCGATAGCACCTATCGGTATGATCTGGTGAAGCTCTACCCCGCCGCCAACCTTCGCTACCAAGTGCAGAGACGATCTGCAACTAAAGGCCGCCTACAGCAAGCGGGTGGAGCGCACCACCACCTTCAAGATGAATCCCTTTCCCGAACGTGAGCACTCCGAGACGCTGGAGCAGGGCGATCCTGAGCTACTGCCGGAGTTTGTTGATTTGGTTGAGCTTGGAGTAGTAAAGGATTTTGGTGACAACTCGGTGTTTGCTACGGCCTACTTTCGCCACGTGCAGAACCTGGTGAATCGGGTGAACACCATTTATAACGATACGATCCTGAACCGCATTTACACCAACGTGGGGCAGGGCCGGTCGCTGGGGCTGGAGGTGGGGACGGAGTTTAATCCGGTTTCGTGGTGGAAGTTTTACGCTGGTGGCAATTTGTTTCAGTACGATATTCAGGGGACGTTTGCCGGAGAGGCCGTGGCCACCAACAGTTGGGTATACTCCGTCAACGTGAACACCATGGTGAAGCTTTCGTCCACGCTCAACGTGCAGGGGACGCTAAATTACCTATCGGGCCAGAATACGGCCCAGGGAGAAGACTCCCGCTTCTTCGCGCCGAGTCTTACCGCTCAGAAGAGCTGGCTAGACGGGCGGCTGTCCGCCACGCTGCAGTGGCTCAACATTGATCTGGGACTGCTATCCAGCAACGAACAGCGCATCACCACCCGGCGCGGCGACGGGCGCAGCAACGGATCCTTCTTCACCACCACCAACTACGTCTACGAAGGCGACGTCGTGCTGCTCAACCTGAGCTACCGCATCAACCAGCCGGCGGGCAAGGCAAAGTTTATCAAGAGCGAGTTTGGTGATAACGAGTTTTAGGTATGAAAGTAGTTGTTATCGGCGGCACCGGGCACATCGGCACCTACCTGGTTCCTCAACTGGTCACCGCGGGACACGAGGTCATTTGTGTGAGCCGCCAGCAACAAGTGCCGTATCAGCAGCATCCGGCGTGGCAGTCGGTAGCGCGTGTGGCGATTGATCGCACAAGGGCGGAAGTGCAGCAAACTTTCGGTGCGCAAATCAAAGCACTTGGCGCCGAGGTAGTCATCGATCTTATTTGCTTCACTCTCCAAAGCGCGACCCAACTCGTAGAAGCACTTGTCGGTAATGTTCAGCACCTGATCCACTGTGGCACCATGTGGGTGCACGGCCCGAGTGAGCGCGTACCCACCCGGGAGACTCAGGAGCGAAAACCCTTCGGCACCTACGGTATTAATAAGGCGGAAATTGAGTCTTACCTACTTTCGCTACATCAACAGCGCGACTTCCCGGCGACGGTGCTGCATCCGGGGCACATCACCGGACCAGGGTGGTTGCCCATCAATCCGGCGGGAAATCTTGACCCTGAGGTGTTCGTGGCGCTGTCGCAAGGCCAAGCGGTTAGCTTGCCCAACTTGGGTATGGAAACCGTTCACCACGTGCACGCGGCGGATGTTGCCCAGGCGTTTGCCAATGCAATTGATCACCGCGAAAATGCGGTTGGAGAAAGTTTTCACGTGGTTTCGCCCCAGGCGCTGACCCTGCGCGGCTACGCCATGGCAATGGCCCATTGGTTTGGACTGGAAGCTCAACTGCGGTTTCTGCCCTGGGAAGAATGGAAGAAAACGGTGAGTCAGCGGGATGCCGAACTGACGTGGGACCATATTGCGCATAGTGCTAGCGGTAGCATCGAGAAGGCCGAAAGACTGCTGGGCTACCATCCGGAGTACGACTCGCTAACGGCGGTACAGGAAGCCGTTCGGCACGCCCTAGGTCACCGCCTCGGCCTTGTCTAGTTTCTTATTGGTAGGAATGTCTTCCGGCAGCGGCTTGCCCCGCCAGTAAGTAGCCAGGCTGGAGCCGGTGATGTTCATCACGGGGCCGAACACCGCCGGGGCTAACCCTACGGTCGCTACCTTGCCCATCTCCAGGGCGATGCCCGAAGCCAGTCCTCCGTTCTGCATGCCCACCTCCAGGGCGATGGTGCGACAGTCGCGCTCGTGCATGCCGAACAACCGGCAGCCCCAGTAACCCAAGAAGTACCCTGCTATATTGTGGAAGATCCCGGCCAGAATCAGCACGAAGCCAATGGTGAGCAATTCGTCGCGCCCGGCGGCAGTGATGATGGTGATGATGTAGGCGATGCCAAACATGGACAAGATCGGCATGGCATCGTCGAGCCACTTGAGCTTGCCGTGGAAGAAATAATTGAACGCCAACCCGGCCACCACCGGAATGATCACGATTTTGACAATACTCCACATCATGCCCAGCGTATCGATCTCGATAAACTCTCCGGCCAGCAGGCGCATCAGTAGCGGGGTGAGCAGCGGAGCTAGCAGGGTGGATACGGCGGTCAGGGTGACCGACAGCGCCAGGTTCGCTTTGGCGAGGTAGGCCATCACGTTGGAAGCCAGTCCGCTGGGCGACGAACCAATCAGCACAATACCCGCGGCAATTTCCGGGGCCACTCCCAGACCCGTTGCCAGACCGTAGCCCACAAAGGGCATGATGGTGAACTGACACACCACCCCTACCAACACACCCTTCGGCATCTTCACCACCCCGGCGAAGTCATTTAGACTCATGGCGGTGCCCATGCCGAACATGATGAGTTGCAGCAGCGGCACAAACAGGTTCTTTAGATCAAAGCCATTGATTTCCTGAAAATACGAGGGGTAGTACATCGCCACGGTGACCGAAGCGAAGATGATCACGGTAAAGGAAAAACCCTTCAGAAACTCAAATCCGCGGAAACCGACGGCCAGTGCCAGAAAGAAATTCACCAGGCAGGGGCCGGTGGCCTGTTCGTAGCCTAGCGCGAGCAGGACAACGAAGGCGATCAGCGACAGGGCAGCAATGCCGAGGGCGATTTTGGCGAAGGGGGGGGCGGTTTTCATGTATTGGTCACTGGTCACTGGTCACTGGTCACTGGTCACTGGTCGTCACTGGTAACTGGTCACTGGTCAAATTTATAAAAGTCAAGGGACAAAGGACTAATGACAAATGACCAATGACAACCCATAGTATCCAGCATCTGAGCCTACTGAAATTTCTGTCAGCTCCACTGCCGGTCGGCCGAGTCTACGGTGTTCCACTCGTTGGTTGGGGCAAAGTACTTGGTTCCTTTCTTCAGGTGCTCCTTTACCACGTCTTCGTTAAGCTCTACCCCTAAGCCGGGCTTTTCGGGTACGGTAACGTAGCCGTTCTGCACGATGGGTTTATCAATGCCCGTTACCAGGTCTTCCCACCAGGGGATGTCTACCGAGTGGTGCTCCAGGGCAATGAAGTTCTGGGTGGCGGCGGCGCAGTGCACGTTGGCCATCATCGACACCGGCGTGCCCGCAAAGTGCATCATCATCGGAATACCGTTTTCCTCGGCGTAATCGCCGATCTTCTTGGTTTCCAGAATACCGCCGGACGAGGCCAGATCGGGATGAATCATATCAATGGCGCGGGCATCGATGAGCTTAACAAACTCTTCTTTCAGGAAAATATCCTCGCCGGTGAGCGTGGGCGTGTTGATGGCTTGGGTGATCTGCTTCCACTTATCGGTGTACTGCCAGGGCACCAGGTCCTCCAGGTAAGCTAGCCGGTAGGGCTCCAGGGCGTTGCCCAGCCGAATCGCTTCATTCGTGTCAATGTGGCCGAAGTGATCAGCCGCCAGCGGAATTTCGTAGCCTACAATGTCGCGGACCTGCTTCACGTAATCCACAATTTTTTCCAGTCCTTCGTCGGTAATCTGAAGGCGGGTAAAGGGGTGGGCGGTGGCGCCGTAGCTGCCTACTTTTGAGTCCCACTGACTGCCAATGTCGTACATTCGCTTGTTGATCACCATATTGTCTTCGTCCTTGAGCATCTGAATGCCAAAGTCCATCTTCAGAAAGGTGTAGCCTTCGTCTACCCGCGCCTTCATCCGTTTGGCGTAGGTCACGGGGTCGTCTGTACCGGTGGTATCGCAGTAGAGCCGTACCTTATCGCGAAACTTGCCGCCCACCAGTTGGTAAGCCGGTACGTTGTACGCCTTGCCCGCCAGGTCCCACAGGGCCATCTCCACGCCGCATACGCCCCCGGCCTGCCGAGAGTGGCCGCCGAACTGCTTGATCTTTTTAAACACCCGATCCACGTTGCAGGGGTTTTCGCCCAGCAGGCGGCTCTTAAGCATTAGGGCGTACTTGGGACTCGCATGGTCACGCACTTCCCCCAGTCCGTAGATGCCCTGGTTGGTGTCGATGCGGATAATGGGGCACGGCATTGGGGCATCCACCACGTGCGCGATGCGCAGGTCGGTAATCTTCAGGTCCGAGGGGTTCGAGCTTCGATTGACCCGTTGGGTCGCGTATTCCATCGTCTCCTCGATGGGCTTATTGGTAAATCCGCTCAATGATAACCCACCTAGTGCAAGGCCGCTCAGGCTGGCTTTTTGCAGAAAGTCGCGGCGGGGGTTGGTGGAGGATGCGGCGGGGACAGCGAGCAGGTTTTTCAGCGATTTGTTCATAGGATAAGGTGGTTGATATTATTTGAATTTTGGAATGACGCTTTGGTAGACCAGAGGCCTAGCTTAACGAACGCACGAGACAAAGTCCCAGGCGATGGAGGATCT
>CAWHXE010000010.1:0-143696 GCA_963833215.1 uncultured Cytophagales bacterium
TGCGGGCGAGCAAGTATCTCGCGCGACCAGACGTTTAGTCACCACGTTCGGTCTTTTAAGAATTCATCAAGCTCGGCCCGGGTCATGGGTAGCTTATCCGGGTTGTCATCAACCCAGCTTAGAAAGTCCTGCTTGATCTCATCGGTCCAGCGGGTATCGATCTGGCCGGGGGTGTACTTACCCTCGCGCAGCACCTGGTGGCCGTACTGATCCTTCAGGGCGATGAACTCGGCGTTGGTGATTACTTTCTCGGCCAGGTGCGCCGGAATAAACACTACGCCCTCGCGCTTGGCCAGCACCACATCGCCGGGCAACACGGTGGCCCGCCCGATGCGGATGGGAGCGTTGAGTCCCGACAGCATCATGTCTTTGATAAACGACGGATCCCACCCCCGCACAAAGGCGTTAAATCCATCGATCTTCGATAGCCCTCCCAGGTCGCGCAGCGAACCGTCGAAGACCACCCCGTTGCCCGACTTGGCGTAGATAGAATTGCCCAGGTTGTCGCCGATCAGGGTACCGTCCACAATCTTTCCGTAGCCGTCGGCCACGTACACGTCGCCCATTTGCAATTCATCGATGGGCCAGGAGTTGGAAGCCCCGATACGTCCGTCGGCTTCGCCCTGCTTTTTAATAGCCTCCGCTACGTCGGGGCGGGTAGGCATGTACTGGGCGGTAAGGGCCCGGCCCACAATAGCCACGTCATCGTGAATCATCTTCCAGTTGCCCTCGAATTGGTTCTCGTAGCCCTCGTTGCGCAGCACGCCCCAGGCCTCTTCGATGGAAATATCCTTGGCGCGTTCCAGCAAGCGATCCGATACTTTGGGGCGGCCGTCGTCGTAGCGTTCACCTTCCCACTGGCTGGTGTACGCCACCATCAGTTCCCGAGGCATTGTCTGCGCGTTGGCGGCTATACTAATAAGAAAAAATAGAATAAATATACTACTTAATTTCATAGATAAAATAGTTTAATCAATTGATTATCAAGCGTTTTAGATTATTTGCTGAACGTTCAATTAAGGACGTACTGCCGTGCCGTCGTGCTTGCGCAGTTGGGTCCAGCTATTCAGTTGCTTGTCGGGCAGCGGGTACTTTAGCGCCAATTGCTCGTTAATATCCACCCCCAGACCAGGAGCTTCGTTCACGTACATGTAGCCATCTTTGACGTAGGGGCTTCCGGGGAAGATCTCCTGCAACGTATCGGTAAAGCTGACCGACTCCTGAATGCCAAAGTTCCATACCGCAAAGTCGATGTGCGCGTTGGCCGCGTGGCCTACCGGCGACACGTCGCCCGGGCCGTGCCAGGCGGTGCGCACGTTAAAGAACTCCGCCAGCCGGGCCACCTTCATGGCCGGAGTGATGCCGCCCGCCTGGGAAATATGAATCCGGATGAAGTCAAAGAGTTGGTCTTTGATCGGGTCTACCCACTCGTGCGGACTGTTGAACAGCTCGCCCATGGCGATGGGCACGGTGGTGTGCTCGCGCAGCATCTTAAAGTAGCGCATGTTTTCGGGCGAGAAGGGGTCTTCGATAAAGAAGGGTCGAAACTCCTCCAGCGCTTTAATCATGTTGATGGCTTCCATCGGTTGCACGCGCTCGTGCACGTCGTGCAGCAGCTCCACGCGTTCACCGCAGGTTTTGCGCACCTGCTCGAACATGTCAATCACTCCTTTGGTGTAGGTGACCGAATCCATGAAGTTGTCGTCGGGGGTGCCGTAGCCCGCTTCCATAAAGTCGGGTTGCCGCGGCCCCGCCCCGCTGCCGTAGCCGCCCAAGGTTTGCGAAGCGCCGTAGCCCCCCATCTGGATGCGCACGTGCCCGAAGCCGCGGTCCATGAAGCCCTGCACGCTCTCGGCCACCGCCTCGGGACTGTCGCCACTAGCGTGACCGTAGCACGGTATGGCGAAGCGCGACTTACCGCCCAACAGCTGGTACACCGGCATGCCGGCTCGCTTGCCCTTGATATCCCACAGGGCTTGGTCTAATCCACTTAGTGCGTTATTAAGTACCGGACCGTTGCGCCAGTACGAGCTCACGTAGGCCGTCTGCCACATATCCTCAATATTGTCGACGTTCTTTCCCTTACAGAAGTCGTTCAGGTAGTCGTCCACCGCCGACACCACGGGGCGGGCCCGTTGGCGGAAGGTGGCGCAGCCCAGGCCGTAAAGTCCCGGTTCGCTGGTTTCTACCTTCACCACGATCAGCTTTTCGATAGAGGTCGCGCAGTGAGCGTTGAAGACTACCGTTGCCGACTTGGCGTAATAGAATTGCCCAGGTTGTCACCGATCAGAGTACCGTACAATCTTTCCGTAGCCATCGGCCACGTACACGTCGCCATTTGCAATTCATCGATGGGCCAGGAGTTGGAAGCTCCGATACGTCCGTCGGCTTCGCCTGCTTTTTAATAGCCTCCGCTACGTCGGGGCGGGTAGGCATGTACTGGGCGGTAAGGGCCCGGCCCACAATAGCCACGTCATCGTGGATCATCTTCCAGTTGCCCTCGAATTGGTTCTCGTAGCCCTCGTTGCGCAGCACGCCCCAGGCCTCTTCGATGGAAATATCCTTGGCGCGTTCCAGCAAGCGATCCGATACTTTGGGGCGGCCGTCGTCGTAGCGTTCACCTTCCCACTGGCTGGTGTACGCCACCATCAGTTCCCGAGGCATTGTCTGCGCGTTGGCGGCTATACTAATAAGAAAAAATAAAATAAATATACTACTTAATTTCATAGGTATGTTAGGTTAATCAGTTGATTATCAACCGTTTTAGATTATTTGCTGAACGTTCAATTAGGGACGTACTGCCGTGCCGTCGTGCTTGCGCAGTTGCGTCCAGCTATTCAGTTGTTTGTCGGGCAGCGGGTATTTTAGCGCCAATTGCTCGTTAATATCCACACCCAGACCAGGAGCTTCGTTCACGTACATGTAGCCATCTTTGACGTAGGGGCTTCCGGGGAAGATCTCCTGCAACGTATCGGTAAAGCTGACCGACTCCTGAATGCCAAAGTTCCACACCGCAAAGTCGATGTGCGCGTTAGCCGCGTGGCCCACCGGCGACACGTCGCCCGGGCCGTGCCAGGCGGTGCGCACGTTAAAGAACTCGGCCAGGCGGGCCACCTTCATGGCCGGAGTGATGCCGCCCGCCTGCGAAATATGAATCCGAATGAAGTCAAACAGCTGGTCTTTGATCGGATCTACCCACTCGTGCGGACTGTTGAACAGCTCGCCCATGGCGATGGGCACGGTGGTGTGCTCGCGCAGCAGTTTGAAGTAGCGCATGTTTTCGGGCGAGAAAGGGTCTTCGATAAAGAAGGGTCGAAACTCCTCCAGCGCTTTAATCATGTTGATGGCTTCCATCGGTTGCACGCGCTCGTGCACGTCGTGCAGCAGCTCCACGCGTTCACCGCAGGTCTTGCGCACCTGCTCGAACATGTCAATCACTCCTTTGGTGTAGGTGACCGAATCCATGAAGTTGTCGTCGGGGGTGCCGTAGCCCGCTTCCATAAAGTCGGGTTGCCGCGGACCCGCCCCGCTGCCGTAGCCGCCCAGGGTTTGGGAAGCGCCGTAGCCGCCCATCTGGATGCGCACGTGCCCGAAGCCGCGGTCCATGAAGCCCTGCACGCTTTCGGCCACCGCCTCGGGACTGTCGCCGCTGGCGTGTCCGTAGCACGGTATGGCGAAGCGCGACTTACCGCCCAACAGCTGGTACACCGGCATCCCGGCCCGCTTGCCCTTGATATCCCACAGGGCTTGGTCCAGTCCGCTCAGCGCGTTGTTGAGTACCGGTCCGTTGCGCCAGTAGGAGCTCACGTAGGCCGTCTGCCACATGTCCTCAATGTTGTCCACGTTTTTGCCCTGGCAGAAGTCGTTCAGGTAGTCGTCCACCGCCGACACCACGGGGTGGGCCCGTTGGCGGAAGGTGGCGCAGCCCAGTCCGTAGAGACCCGGTTCGCTGGTTTCTACCTTCACCACAATGAGCTCAATGCCGTGCGGACAAGTGGGAATGGCCTTCACGTTGGTGATCTTGAGGGGCGGTAGTCCGGCCGTGGCCTGAGAGTAGGCTTTGTTACTCGCCATGGCGTTGGTTGATTGGGCCAAGGCCCCTAGCGCTCCGGTGGCCACTCCGGCACCAACGCGCTTTAGTACGTTTCTTCGATTCATGCATTTTATAGGTCAGGAGGGCCACCGACACTCCGGCGGCCCGTTTGGTTGGAGTGCTTATGTTACGAAAAGATTCTGACTAATCCACGTCCCACCATACCCGGGTATCCAGTGCATCGGGGCCCTGGCGATTGACCGCCTCGCTCAGGCTCCCGGCGTTCACCGCGGCCTCTGAGTCCGGATAGGTTAAGCGAAGAATAAAATCGGTACTAATCTCGCTACCGGGGTAGGGATTAGGCGTCAGCTCCGGGTAATCGCTACGGCGAAAGTTGGCGAAGGTCTCGGCACTATTCATAAACGAAGCTACCCAGTACTGGGTGTTGATTTGCTCCAGTTCGCGACCGGCTTCCAACGGTTGAGTTGCCAGATAAGCAACAATATCTTCTTCCACAATGGCAGCGGCAGGATCGTACGACGCCATCTGTTCCATGTGCGCTCGTATTCCGTTGGAGAAATAAGTGGCCGCATCACCCTCTACCCAGCCCCGCACCGCCGCCTCAGCCAGCAGTAATTGGTTCAGGGAGTGGGTCACCAGAAAGCTAGGAGCGGTTTGCTTGCCCAGTCGGGACCGGTCGAGCTGCGAGAAACCATAAAAGCTCGCTAAACCAAGCTCGGCGGCCACCGGCCCAATCGTGGAGTTATCAAACCCCATCGGAAAGCCGATCTGAACTTCCGGGTCCAGGGAAGCGATTTCCGGTTTTTGCGCCGCACCATTCGTCGCTCCTACGTAGCGCACCGCTATCAACTCCAGGCGAGGGTCGTCGTTTTCCTGCAAATAATCCACAAAGCTTTCTACCAAGAAGTAGTTGTTCGCTTCCGAACCGTTGAGCCAGTTGCCGACCGGACTGCGGTACAAATCGGTATGCACCACGGCGGCGTTGTCCGCGTTAGATTCCATCAGTCCTCCCGCCACGGCCTGCTGGGTATACTGCTGCGCTAGTTCGGGAGCTACTTCGGTGAGGCGCATGGCCGCCCGAAGCATCAAAGAGTAGCCCAGGCGTTTCCACTTGGTAATATCACCCCCGTACAATACCTCGTTCACGGGTGGATTCGCATCACTCAGCGCCGCCGATGCCTCGCTAAGTTCGGTAAGAATCTCGTTGTAGATGTCCTGCTGGGGATCGTACTTCGGATTGGAAATGTCTCCTATGAACCCTAGTCCCGCTTCCGAGAAGGGCACGTCACCGTACGTGTCGGTAAGCACCATACCGGCGTAAGCTCGCCAGATGCGGGCCATGTTGTAAAGGTTGGCCAACTCCGGGTCGTCCTGGGTTTGATCTAGCACGTCTAGGGTAGATTTTAGCACCTGGGGATAATGATTTTCCCAGTAGCCGCCCCGCCCCCGGTTGTTCTGATTAAAATTGGCCCCCGCCAACGATGAGCCGTTGGGGGTTACTACCTGTTGCACAATGGCCAGTTCAAAAACAAACACCGAAGTGGGCACCGAGGCACTCAGGATCGCGTCGTTCATGACGAAAGACGGATCAATGGCGGTAGGAAACACTTCGTTGGTATTGAGTTCATCAAAACCTTCATCACAACTGCTCAGCGCCATGATAGCGATGAGTAAGGAATAAAATTTTAGGTATTTCATAATTATCAATTTTAAAATGATTGGTAAGATAGGTAGCTGCCCTAGAATTTAACGTTTAGGTTGAACCCAATACTTCGGGTAAGGGGAAGGCTGGTCTGCTCTAAGCCCACTAAGTTATCCGAAGCGGAAGGCATTTGCTCAGGATGAATGTTAGGCACCCACTTTTTGAGCAGCAGTACATTGTTAGCCACCACGTTGAAGCGCAGTCCCCTGATAAAGAAGTCATCCGGCAACAAGTTCGTGAAGTTGTAGCCCAGCGTCATCTGACGTAGCTGCCAAAAGCCCGCGTTGTAGATGTAATCTTCGTGAATGTTTATCGAGCCCACCGTTTCGTAGAACGACTGGATGGGCGTCTGCACCGTGTTGACTTCTCCTTCTTCGTTCACTCCTTCGCCCACCACAAAGCCGTCTTCCCGGCCCACCAGGGTTTTCTTGTGTAAGCCGTGGCGCGTCACGTTGAAGTTGGTGCCCGATGCCATCTTATGACCTAACTTGAAGTCAATCAGAAACGAAAATTGAAAGTCCTTCCAGGTGATGGCGTTGGTGATGCCTCCGACATAAAGGGGAATGGCGGTACCAAAAGGACCCTGCTGATCAGTTCGCAGCGGGCGCCCGCTGGTGCTACTGTGGATGATCTGTCCCTTATCGTTGCGAAGATAGCTGTATCCGTATAGCTGCCCAATAGGGAGACCAACCTCCTGCCGCAACGATTCGCCCCGGATCCCGCTGCCAACACTGATGACGGTATCTCCCTTTCCCAAACCTAATTTGAGCACTTCAGTAGTGTTGTACGACCCATTGAAGGTCACGTCCCAGCGAAAGTTTTGCGTGAGCACCGGCACTACATTTAGTAGCAGTTCAACTCCCGTATTACGACTCTCCCCTACGTTAATTAGCTGGCTGGTATACCCAGAGGCATCTGAGGTTTGCGCCGCTAAGATCTGGTCGCTCGTGATCTTATTGTAGTAGGTGAAATCAACATTTACCCGGCTATCAAACAACCGTAGTTCCAAACCAGCTTCTGTTTCAGCGACCCGCATGGGACGTAGATTAGGGTTCGGAATGGTGTTGGTATTAATAGAACCCACCGGCGATAATTGTCCGTCCGGATCGGGAAACAGGTTGTTGTTGACCCGGTAGAAGAGCGTTCCCTGATACGCACCAATGTCGGAGTCACTGCCCACTTCCGCATAACCGGCTCGAATCTTACCGAAGGAAATCCAGTTCGGGAAGTTGGTGAAGGCCTGCGAAAACACGAAGCTACCGGTTACCGACGGATACAAGATACTGCGGTTATCGGGCGATAGTGTTGAGAACCAGTCGTTACGGGCGGTAGCGGTTACGTAAAGGTACTCGCGGAATGACAGTTCCAGCGCCCCGTAGAGCGAGTTATACTGTCTCTCTTCCAGCGTGTACAGCGGATCTTTTACCCGACCGTTCATCACCGTGTATAAATCCCGGATAACAAAGTCCTCTACAAATACGCTGTTGCGGTCGGTGCGTTCGTAGCGCTGGTTACCCCCCAGGGTAAGGTCCACCCCAAACTCACCAAACTGCTGCGTGGCTCCAATTAGGAAGTCAGAGTTGATCTCTCGGAAACGACGTGACTCTTGTACGTACTGTCCGTTCACAAATCCACTGGGGGCGGCCGGAATTGAGGCCTGCCCGGTGGGAAAGTTAAACTCCTGATCGCGCGAGTAAAAATCTTGGCCCACCCGAACCTGCGCGTAGAGCCAGTCGGTGAAGTTGTAGCGCGCGGTGAGGTTTCCGAACAAGCGATCCCGCTTGATATTCTCGAAGCGTTCGTTGATCGAGAAGTACGGATTGGTCCGGTTTCGGAACCGCGACCAGATAAACTCGTCGCCGTTGGCATTAAGCCGATTCGCTTCCAGTACGTCCAGCGGCATGGAGTTGGCCATCGTGTAGACCACCACCGGAGTGCTGATATTCTGCTGCACCACGATGGGCGGGTTCTCGTTGTTTTCAATCGAGTAGTTGGCGTTGCCCGAAATGGTGAATTTCGGTGTGATATTCTGCGTGAACCCTAGGTTGAAGGTCTGCCGTTCGTATTGCGAGTTGGGTACAATGCCGCGGCTATTAAGATTGGCAATAGACAAATTGAACCCACCGTTCTCCCCACCCGCCGACAGGGTTAGGGTGTTGGTTAGATTGGTACCATTGCGGTAAAATTTGCGAATGCGGTCGCGTACCGGTTCGTAGGGCACCACCACCGCATCAAACAGTATCTGGGTCATGCCCGGCTGAAAGCGCTCGCCGAAGCTCCACACCCCGGAGGTCGGGCTGGGTGTGGTAGGGCGTTCACCGTTTTCTCCTTGTCCGTACTGATACTGGAAATCGGTGTAATCCAGCGGGGTATCCACCGTAAAATTAGTATTCCATTCTACACCGACTCCCTTACCAGATGCCCGATTCTTGGTCGTGATCATGATAACGCCATTAGAGGCACGCGAACCGTACAGAGCAGCCGCAGCGGCACCCTTTAGCACGGTCATCGACTCAATATCATCGGGATTGATACTGGTGAGCCCGTCGCCGCCGTCGGAGTTGTTACCAATGCGGTTGCTGATGGCTCCATCTGAGGTTCCGGCGGTCACCCCGAAGTTACTATTGTTGATCGGCACCCCGTTGATGACGAAGAGCGGTGAGTTCTGCCCTTGAAACGAAGACTGCCCCCGAATACGAATCTTGCTGGTGCTACCCGGACCGGTAGACGAAGACGAAATGTTCACTCCGGCAATTTTGCCCTGCAGGGTGTTCATAAATTGGGGTGCGGTTAGTGGTAATTTGCTCCGACTCTACCTTCGCCGTGGCGTAACCAAGCTTTTTTGTTTCTTTTTTGATACCCAGGGCCGTCACGACCACCTCACCTAGTTCCTGGGTACTCACCGTGAGTCCGATGTTGATGTTGGAACGACTCTGGATGGGTACCTCCCGACTTACGTACCCTACCGACGAAAACACGAGTATCTCGGTATCGTCCGGCACACTGAGCTGGTAGTTACCATCGATATCGGTAATGGTACCCTGCGTCGTATTTTTAGCTAGTACATTGACGCCGGGTAATGGTTCACCCGAATCCCCATCGGTTACGGTTCCTGAAATGGTTTTTTCTACCAGATTAGCTTCTACGTGGACCCGAGCACCGGCAGACCGATCAGCTAACCAGAGCGACTGGTTGGCCAAGGCCTGATCAGGCCGCGCGCCAACCGCACTGCCCAGCGGCCGTGATTTGACCCGCTGCACCTGGTCGGTCGGGCTTTTTTTCCGGACAATGACGTAGGTCTTGTCATCAATTTTCTCATAGGTAAGCGCTGACAAGCGAAGCATTCGTTCCAGATTGGTTTCTAGGTTTTGTTCCGGATCAAACTTCACGTTAGTCTTCTTATTCTTGAGGAGACGCTTCTCGTACAAGAAGAAAATGTCGTACTCTTCCTGCAGTGCGTTTAGCAAATCATCGAGCCTTGATTGTTCTTCTTGACGGGCATCAGGGGGCATCGTCGTGGGCACCCTGTCGGTGGTAGCCAACAACTGGGTGAACCCCGGCGAAGCAAGCAGTAGCAACCCCACCAATGCCAGCAGGGAAGGCGGATTTCGAAAAGCACGGTAAAGAAAACGGATCATAGTGATTAAGTTAGGGTGAAACATTGTGTTGGGCGATATGGATAGCACCGCCCGATTGTTGAACAGAAATATCAAATAGTTTAGAGAGCGCCAATAGAATAGTATCCAACTTGCCCACCGATACCTCGCCCGTTACGCGCCTGCTGCGCAACGTAGGGCTGTCAAAAACTACCCGTACTCCGTAGTTTTCTTCTAGTATCAGGGCCACTTCGGATAAGGGAGTGTCGTCGAAGGTGAGCCGTTGGTTACGCCAGGCGATGAATCGCTCGGGGTCCACCGTTTGCCGGTGCACCTGCGGGACTTGGGCGGAGTATTCGGCCAATTCGCCGGGTTGTAGGGCGGCGGTTTCTTCCGATGGCAACTGCAGGGTGATGCTTCCCTTGTCTAATACCACCTGGGTGCGTCCGCGTCGGGTGTTCACGTTAAACTCCGTGCCCAGCACCTGCACCCGCAAGTCCGGGGTGTGCACCACGAAGGGCACCGGAGTGGGGCGTTCCCGGTGCACCACCCGAAAGAAAGCCTCTCCTTCGAGCCACACGTCGCGGCGGGGAACCGGATTGGCTGACGCCCGGTACTTTACCCGCGAGTTCGCGTTGAGCGTCACCTCCGAACCGTCGGGTAGTTGAATAGTCTGGGTTTCTCCAAAGGCCGTATCGTAGACCAACTGTTCTTCGCTGCGTTGAGCGTTCCACCATACCAAAGCACCGGTGATAAAGATCAGGAAAATCGCCGCAGCGCGGAGCCACAGTCGTCGGCTTGTTTTATCCGAAGAGGGGTTGCGGCCAAAAGTGCTTGGTAAGCGTGTCTGTAGGTCTAACCACACCCGGTGCACTTGCCCCTCAGGTAGGCGCCGGGGGGCAAATGGTATCCCCCGTACTACCCTAGCGGCCTCAGTCACCGTGTCCTGATGCTCGGGATGCTTCGCCAGCCAAGCCTCCCACTGAGCCACCGCCACCGGGTCGGAGCGGTGCACCCACCGAAAAAAGCTTTCGTCGAGTAAAAGTTGATTGAGTAGTTGGTCGTTGATTGACAAGATGCGGAGTAGGTTGTTTATTAGGTAGAGACAAAAGGACGATTTCTATACTCATTGTTTCTGGTCGTCTCTGATAAAATGGGCGAATAGCAATTTGTAAATCAGCGCTCAAATTGCAATTTTTCTAATAATGCCCGTGAAAACTAACGTTTTGAGTAGTTATAGCCACGCGCTGGATAGTAGGCCGTAAAAATTTACTGCGAACCAAAAAAAGTTGAAAAACGTGAATTCGCCTTCACTAGAAGTCCAGTCGTAGCGAGAAATGACCCGGAAAAGAACGCGTACTGTAGCAGTCAGATAACGTAGCTACCTACCAATAGGGGCAGCCACTGATACTGCGTGATTAGTTTGCGAAGGGTAGGTTGCTGCTTCAGATGCTTGAACGCCTGATAGATCAAATTCACCACCGATTGGTAGTTGATGTGCAGTACCTCGGCAATCTGCTGATACGACAGGTCTTCGTAGTACTTCAGGTACACCGCTTCTCGCTGCCGGGCGGGCAAGCGGTTGAGCACCGATGCCAAGGCATCCTGCCGGTAAGCATCGTCTTCTCGCTGAATCAAGAAGTCTTCGGGAGAGAACGTCATGCCGTAGCACGTTCCCTCGGCTTTTGATAGTGCGTCGGTGAAGGGTGAAGGAAGGCGGCAGATAATGCTCCGTAAGGCCTTAAAGAGGTAGGGCTTCACCTGTTGCACGTCACCTAACCGTTCGCGGCGACTCCAAAGGGTAACAAATAGGTCCTGTACGCATTCCTGGGCCTGAACCGGGCATCCGGTACTTTTTAGCGCGTAGAAATAGAGCGGCTCGTAGTAGTGGTGGTACAGATCCGAAAAAGCGGACTGATTACCCTGCTTAAATTTTTTCCATACTAAAACCTGGTTCGCTAGTTCAGCCATACCGTATCAATTGCATCGCTTATTTTAGACCTATTTTTTGAAAATTCAAAATATTGTTGGTTCCAATGCGGATAATTTCTTTTGGTGGGATGAGAAACAGTAGCAATTATCGGACAGCGTACCGGAAGGAAGCCATCAACGGCGGCTACGCAGTAGACTGCCCCCCCACAATCTTCTTCAGAATGCTAAATGAGATCAAGTAGGTAGGCTTGATGCCGTCGCGGCCCAGACTGCCCGAGGCCAGGGTGCTTCCGGTGAGCAGCGGATTGTCCGACGCGTAGTAGGCGTAGCGCAGCTTCACGCCCGGATCGATGCTGTGGCGAATCTTGGCGGCCGACTGGATGGCTTTCTGATAGTGGGCACCCTCCATCTCCAGACCGATGGCGCGCCACGACGACTTTAAAAAATAGCGAAGCACGTCTTTGTTCTGCAGCGAGGTGCCCAGCACGGTGATCATCGGGCCCGTGCACACCGGAATGCCGTGCCCTCTAAGCTCGTCGTCCTCCAAAAAGTCGTTGTCCAGCGGGTAGTTATCCGCCGTGCCCTCAAACACGTGGGCGGTGGGCAGCATGATATCGCCCTTCTTGCCCTGCAAAATGCCCGCCTTGCCCATAACCGAAATAGACCGCACGTTGAGCGGGTGCTTTTGCTCACCCACCTGATAGGGTTTTAGCAGTTCGTCCATACACTCGAAGGCTTGCTCCCCAAAGGCGTAGTCCATTACCAACAGCACGGGCCGTTCTTGGGCAGGCACGTCGTTCCAGAAGATGCCGGGAGCCAGCTGGTCGCCCGGGAGCCGCGCCGTGTCGATGAGCTGCACTCCGATGTTGGTGCCCGAGGTGTCGACCAGCTCGGTGAGGCCGTGCTTCAGCGCGTAATTGCGCAGCTTGCGGGCATACTGCTCGTGGCGATCTACGCCAATAGCCGCCGCTAACTCGGTTAAGGCGTTGAAGTCGGCGCGGCCCAGCGCGTGGTAGCCGTAGATGATGTTGGTGAAACTGTGCTGGTTGGCGCTGATGATGTGCAGCGGACGATCGAGCAGCCCCTGCCGGTCGAGCACCGACTTGATGCGGTCGGCCCAGCGCTCGCCGTACACGTGGTGGCCGATGCGCTCGCGCAGGGTATTGGAAAACTTGATTTCCCGATCACGGTTCTCCTTGGCTTCTTCTATCGAGAGTTTGCCCAGGTAATACACCATGCGAAACAGGCTGTGGCGGTTCGCATCGGTGGCGAACAGTTCGCTGGCCCGGCGGGTTTCTTCGTAGGTACGGCGCAGGATGTTGCTTAGGTACGAGTAAGCTGCTTCTTGCTCGATGGGAAGTCCTTCGGTTTCTTGGTCCACAATCTCGCGCAGCTTGAGCCAGTCTTGGGTGGGCCGGTTTTTGTGATCCAGCGCGTTGCGACGGATTTTCTCGGCTTCATTAAACAGGAACGTGAGGTGGGTGAGGATGTCGTAGATGTCGCTGCGGCCGCGGGTCATCTCAACGTACATCTGCGAAGCGTCCACCCGGTAGCAATTGCGGCGGCGCTTGGCGGGTACGATCAGCGCAAAGTTGGCGTCTTCGTAGCCCTCGCGCGAAATTAAATGAATATACTGGCACGCTTCAATGCCCTTGGGCAGTCGATCCATCACGTACAGCAGCCCGTCTAGTTCCACGCGTTCGGGGTCGTTCACCAGTCCGTAGATTTCCGGCTCCAGCACGTGCAGCGCCTCAATGAGCGAAGCTCCCGACACCCCCAGCGGCTTGTAGCTCCCCCGGATAAACAGATGCCGCATAATAATGTACAATTTCTCAATAGCCGCCCGCGACTCCTGCGCCCGCGATCGGGTGAGAGGAGGATGGTCAGGAAGGGTTGCAGTTGGTTTCACGAGCACAGGTTTGGATGGTTGGTAAGTTTTTAGTCCATAGTCGACGGTCGATGGTCAACAGTCGATGGTCGACGGTCCATAGACGGTCGATAGTCCACAATAGGCTGTCGACTATGGACTGTGGACTGTGGACTATGGACTATCGACTGGCTGTTTACTCAACCGTCGTTTTGTCCGCGGTGGCGTCCGATTGGCTGTGATCGACCTGGTCTAGCAGGCGACCCGAGCGGCTGTAGTACTTCCACACTTCGGTTTTCTCACCTTCCGCAAAGTTGCCGGCCGACTCCACCCGACCGTTGTCAAAGTAATAGACCCACGCCCCGCTGGGCGCACCGTTCGCTAAAGTTCCTTCGGCCGACTTGTCGCCGTCGCGGAAGTAGTAGACCCACGCCCCGTTGGGCAAACCGTTTTCGTACTGCCCCTTCGATTCCAGTTCGCCCGTAGCGTAGTAGGTGAGCCGCTGACCGTAGCCATTCTGCAGGGTGCCGGGCGAGAGCGTATCGCCGCGAATAGTGTGAAAAGCACCCAGTTTGCGCAACAGTCCTATCTCGTAGAACTCATCCTGCATCAGCTGGCCGTTGGGATAAAAGTTGCCCCAGGGCCCGTCTTCTTCGCCCATCGCGTAGGAACCCACCGCGGCCAGTTGCCCGGTGTCGTGGTAGCGAAACCACTGTCCATCTTCCAGACCCAGTTTGAAGTCCCCCTCGGCCACCAGCACGCCGCGCTCGTTGTAGTACTTCCACAGCCCATCCTTGAGGCCGTTCAGGTACTTGCCCGCCGAATACACCTTGCCTGATTCCAGATAAGAAATCCACAGTCCGGTTTGTATCCCCGCCTCGTAGTGGCCGTTCACGCTGCGCTGTCCGTTGTAGTGATACTCGGTGTAGGTGCTGTCGCGCAGTCCGTTGTCAAAGTAACTTACCGACTTGAGGGCACCGTTCACGTAGTAGATCTTCCACTCGCCCGACGGCTCGCCATTTTCGTACTCTCCCACTCCCAGCATGCCACCGTATTCATTAAAAAAACGCCACTCGCCGGTTTGTTTCCCGTTCTCAAATTCGCCGCGCTGGGCCAGCTGACCGCGCTCATCGAAAAACATCCAGCGACCGTCGCGCTGCCCGTCCACTAATTTTCCTTTTCCCTTGAGGCTGTCGATGGGTAGAATTTCTTCCTGGGCCAAACCCGGCAGGGCCAGGGCCAAACCTAACAAAAGGCAGCAGTATCGTAGTCTTTTCATGCGTGTAGTGTATTAGTTTTAGAGCACCTTGGCTCATTTCAACTCAATTAAGTCAATCACTTCCCCCAAAAATAACGAAGCGGACTGCGGTAGCAGTTCCCAGGCGTCTATTGGTAAAAAGCGTGCTAGCTTCAAAAAGTTTGCGTTTTCGAGCTGGTTTTGTTGCTCTTCGGCCGAAAGAGTATCCAGCGGACGATAATTATCCGGCTGCCGGTGGTGCTGCCAGGGGTCGTGGTTAACGCCTAGCCATACCGAGGTGCCAGTGAGGGCGGATATATTTCGCTGCACGGCCGGGCGATACCGAGCCCACGAAGCGCCCCCCAGCTGAAAGGTAATGCTGTAGAAGTGCCCCCACCAAAACATGGTGCGCAGCGCGAACACGTCGTCCTGACTGAACTGCCGGGGATAATCTAGCACCAGGTAGGGAAAGCCCCGGTAGTTTTCGCCCCGGGCGAGCTTACCCGCCCGCGTTTGTACGTGCGCGGGAAACGCTCGAGGGTGATTAGCCAGATACTGCTGCAGTTCATCGAGCGTTTGGTTGAGGAGCTGCTGCACTTTCTGGGTCGCCGTGGCCTTGGTCCGCAAGAAGCGGGTGTCCTGCAAGCAGCGGAGTTCGGGATCGGTGAACATCACTAATCCACCTCCTGGTCGATGCGCTGAATAATCTGCACCACCAGGGTATGCTGATCGCCGTCGTCGTCCTGAATTAGCAGCTTGAGTTTGGGGTTATCGGTTTCCAGTAAGGTTTCTACGGAAACTAGCGTTCCGGTTAAATGCTTGCTCAGAGTATCTCTGGTCGCTTCAATGGCGCGCGCCAGTTCTTGCTCGAGCGGACTGGGGTTGTATCGTTCGGTTTTCATGAAGACTTGTTGTTGGATTAGTACGTTTGACGGTGCATATTGGCGGCTTCATTCTGAAAAAACAAGTGATTCGTAACTTTTACCACAATTCTCTACTCGTTTTTCTTCACGCATCATCTTGAAGATCAATCTACTACATATTATTTATGAAGTACTACTTCATTACTGCCGGGGTGCTTTTATTACTGATAATAGCAGGGTGGATGGGCTATACTCTTTCTGAAGAACACCCCCGGGAGTTTGTCACCCGCTCGGTGGTTCGCAATCCTTACGCTGAACAATACGCCGCCGACTACCAAGCCATGGTGGCGCAGGCCTTCCGGGAAACGGGGGTGCCGGGAGCCGCCGTGGTGCTGGTGCACGACACCAGCGTGCTGGTGATGCAAGGGCTGGGACTGCGGGACGTGGGCACCGTCCGATTCGGTGGACGTGCATACGGTGTTTCGGCTGGGCTCGGTATCGAAGGGCTTTGCCTCGGTGCTGGCGGGCACGCTGGTGGACCGGGAGCAACTGGACTGGAGCGATAAGGTGCAGGCCTACGTGCCCGACTTCGTGCTCAGCTCGCCCGAGCAGGCGCGGCGCGTCACCATCAAGCACCTGCTGTCGCACACCACCGGGTTGCCCTACCACACCTACACGAACCTGATTGAGCACGGCGAAGCGATTCCTTCGGTGGCGAAGCGCTTCTCGGGCGTGCCGCTCATTGCTCCTGAGGGCGAAATCTACAGCTACCAGAACGCCGCCTTCGGACTGATTGAAGAAGTGGCCCACACCGCTACCGGCAAGAATTATCCTTCGCTGGTGATCTCTCGCCTGCTTTCGCCCCTTAATATGCGTGATGCCTCGGTCACCTACGACGGCATCACCGGTAATCCCAACCGGGCCAAGCCCCACGTACGTACGACCCGATCATGGCGGGCCTACCCCGTATCGGATAATTATTACAACGCGGTGTCGGCCGGGGGCGTCAACGCCAGCATCGCCGATATGGCGCAGTGGCTGCAACTGCTGCTGGGCAACCGCCCCGACGTGATCAGCACCGCGGCCCTGGACACCATCTTCTCGCCGGTGGTGAAGACCCGGAACGAAGGGCGCTACTTCCGCAGTTGGCCGCAGGTGGAGGAGGCCTACTACGGGCTAGGGTGGCGGGTGCTGGACTGCGGGCCCGACACGCTGGTGTACCACGGCGGCTACGTGAACAGCTACCGCAGCGAGATCGCCGTGAACCGACGCGAGAAACTGGCGGTGTGCGTGCTGGCCAGCGTGCCCGGACAGTTCACCGGTCGCTGCATCCGCGGGGCGTTTGATCTGTACCGGCAGCAGGCCGACTCCATCCGCTGGTGGGAAGAGACGCAGCGCTACCCGCTGGTGCGACGAGACTCCCTACCAGTGCTATGAGGCTTATTTTTGGAAGCGTCGTGACCTCGCACAAATAGTATTTTTCTGCCCCAAAGATCGGCATCAAATTCTTCGTACCACGCACGAGACTGCCTTAGTTGATCGGACGAATGTCGCTTCACTGTGTTATCAATATTTTCTCCGTTATCCGTCATTTTTGATTATTAATCAAGTCTGTCAGAAAGTTAGTAGCTTGTTAAAGCTATCACAACCAAGCCTATCTCTGAAATTTGACTATGAGAAATTTCTACCGTGCGTTTTTGCTGTCTTGCTTTGTTATTGGTTCTCATTTAGCTGCGGCCCAGCCCCTCGCCTACCCCGACTCCCTGAACCCCGCCCGGCTGCGCACGGTCATCGTTGCCGAATCGGCTTTCTACGTAGCGGGACTTTCTTATCTGCAGTTTGTGTGGTACCGCAACCACGCGCGGACGCCCTTCCACTGGTACAACGACAACGGCGGGTGGTTGCAGCTCGATAAGGCGGGGCACGCCTACGCCGCTTACTTCGAGAGCGCCATCGGTTACCACGCCCTGCGCTGGGCCGGAGTGAGCCGCCGCAAGTCGCTGTGGTACGGTGGGATGCTCGGTTTGGTGCTGCAAACTCCCATTGAGGTGTTCGACGGGCTTTACGAGGGCTACGGCTTTTCGTGGGGTGATATGGCGGCCAACGCGGCCGGGTCGCTGCTCCTTGCGGGGCAGCAGGCGGTTTGGGACGAGCAGCGGGTGCGCATGAAGTTCTCTTATGCCCCTTCGCCCTACGCGCGCTACCGTCCCTGGGTGCTGGGCGAAACCCACGGACAACGCCTGTTTCAGGATTACAACGGACACACCTACTGGCTGTCACTGAACCTTGATGCGGTGGCTCCGGGTTGGGGGCTGCCCGCCTGGCTCAACGTGGCGGTGGGCTACAGTGGCAACGGCATGCTGTCGGAGTTCACCAATCCGGCCTTCTCGCGGGGCACGCGAATGCCCGAACTGGAGCGGCACCGGCAGTATTTTCTGTCGGTAGATCTGGACCTCACGCAGTTCAAGCCGCGCAGTCGGTTTTTGCGCAGTTTATTTCGAGCCCTTAACCTGATCAAGATTCCGGGCCCGGCGCTGGAGTATAACCGGGTGGACGGGCTGCAACTTCGGCCGCTGTACTTTTAAGTATGGCTTTTTCTTAGTATCATCGGTTAACCTTGGGTAATATCATAGCAACAATAAGTTAAAGTCATATACTATAAACACTTCACAATCAGACTACTATGTACCAACTAAAAAGAATTGTCGTATCACTGGATCTCACCGAACTGGATGAGGAAGTGGTGCGCTACACCTCGGTGATGGCCGAAATTATGGACGCCGACACCATTTATTTTCTGCACGTGGCCAAGAGTCTGGAGCTGCCTGACGCTCTGTCGGAAGAGTACCGCTCGGCCCTGGCCCCGGTGGACGAGACCATCAAACACGAGACCCAGGCCACCGTGGATAAGTATTTCTCCTCGCGCGACACCACCGACACCTACGTGGACGTGCTGGAGGGCAAACCCACCGAGACGGTGCTCAAGTACGCCAAGCGCAAGGAGGCCGACCTGATCGTGCTGGGCAAACCAAACCGCGACCACCAGCCGCGCTTGCACCTGGGCAAAATCGCCGAGCTAAGCTCCTGCTCGGTGCTGTTTGTGCCTAAGGGAGCCGACATTCGCCTGGATGAGGTGGGCGTGGCACTGGATTTTTCTGATCAGTCGTTTCTGGCGTTGCAGCAGGCGCTGCGCATTGCCGACGAGGGCAACCAGCGGATGCCGCCCGTTCGGGTGTACGGACTGCACGTATACCGGGTGCCCAACGGATTTTCCAAGACGGGCAAGAGCTACGAGGAGTTTGCCCAGATTATAGAGCACAACGCCCGGGAAGAGGAAAAGAAGTTCTTTAAGGAACACAAACTCGCTTTCGAAAGCTGTGATGTGCGCTACCGGCTATCGCGCGATAATGAAGTGCACGATGAGTTAGAGGCCTTTGCCGAGGAGAAGAACCTGGACATGGTGGTGGTGGGTTCGCAGGGGCGCACGGCGGCGGCCTCGCTGCTGCTGGGTAGTGTGTCGGAGAAAATGCTGCACTACGAAAACCATATCCCCCTGTTCGTGGTCAAGGAAAAAGGCGGTAATCTGGGCTTCTTCGAGGCGCTGTTTAAGCTTTAGGCTCTGGCAGTTAGCGCTCGTTTTTGCAAGCAACGCTTGAAAAGACAGAAGCCAGAAGTGCTGGTCGGGCCGAAAATTTATCGGTGGTTTGGGCTTGAAACGTGGAGCGGCCGAGCGATATATTTCGTAGTTTAGCCGACCGTTTAGTAAGAAAATCAACCTACCGCATGAGTATACCAAAGTTGGGCGGGGAGCGTTCCGGGGGGGACCGTCCCTACTCGGATAAGCCGGGGGACAAGACCCGCGACAAAATCCGCAGTGTGCTGGGCAAAGCCAGCGCGAACACCGGCTTGGGCAAGCTTCCACCGCAGGCGGTCGACCTGGAAGAGGCGGTGCTCGGTGCGTTGATGCTAGAAAAGGATGCGCTCACCACGGTGATTGAAATACTGCAGGTGGAAAGCTTCTACCGCGAGCCCCATCAGAAGATCTACGAGGCCATTCTGATGCTGTTCGACAACTCGGAGCCGGTGGATATCCTGACCGTCACCAACCAGCTGCGCAAGAACGGCACGCTCGAATTTGCCGGGGGGCCGTTCTACGTGAGTGGCCTCACGCAACGCGTGAACTCGGCGGCCAACGTGGAATATCACGCCCGCATTGTCTCCGAAAAGGCCATCAAGCGCCACCTGATCAGCATTGCCTCGGAGATTGAACGAGAAGCCTACGAAGACACCACCGACACCTTCGCCTTGCTCGATAAGGTGGAGCAGGATATCTTCAACGTGTCGGAAGTGAACATCCGGAAGAACTACGCCGATATGCGCTCCATGATGCGCGAGGCCATCACCGAACTGGAGGCCAAGAAACACCACAAGGACGGACTCACCGGGGTGCCCACCGGCTTCACTAACCTGGACCGTCTCACTTCGGGCTGGCAGAAGTCTGATCTGGTAATTATTGCGGCTAGACCAGCGATGGGGAAGTGCTTAGGCAAAGGAACTAAGGTGGTGATGTATGACGGCACGCTGAAGAAGGTTGAAGACGTTCGGGTAGGCGATCAGTTGATGGGCGACGACTCTACTCCCCGCCGCGTGTTATCACTGGCCCGGGGCAGGGAGCGCATGTACTGGGTGCGCCAAAACCGGGGCATGGACTACCGGGTGAACGAGAGCCATATTTTGTCCCTAAAAAGAAGTAGGACGGAGGGGACTCACACAAACGGAGATGTGCTAAATATTTCGGTAAGCGACTATCTCGATAAAGCACCTAAGTTTAAGACGAACTATAAAGGATACAAAGTTGCCGTTGAGTTTGACGAAAAGCCGGTGCCCATTGATCCTTATTTTGTCGGGTTATGGCTAGGCGACGGTGACCGGAACTCCCCAAGAATAACAACGAACGATCCGGAAGTAGTTAGTTATCTACAAGAATACGCGCTGGTACTAGCGCAGGAAGGTCATTTAACTACGCTCAGTACTTATGACTATTTAGATCGTTGTAATCAATACGCTATTACCAAAGGATTTCAGGGAGGAACAACCTGCTTCTCGATCAAGGATGAGTTGAGAAAACTATCTTTATTAGGTAATAAGCACATTCCTAATGACTATCTAAACAACACTACTTCCCAACGTCTTACGCTTTTAGCAGGGCTAATTGACAGCGATGGACATTATCTCCAGCAGTCTAACGGGTACGAGATCACGCAGAAAAACCAACGCCTATCGTACCAGATAAAGTATCTCTGCGATTCATTGGGTTTCCGCACTTCGCTGCGGAAGAAAAAGGCGGTTATCACTGCTATTGGTTATGAATCTGAGGTGTATCGCGTCCGCATCTACGGTGACGTTCACCGCATTCCGGTACGCATTCCGCGCAAAAAAGCCTTGCCCTGGACAAACCGCATAAATTGGCAGGTGACCGGAATCAAGGTTGAGTACGATAAAGTAGACGACTACTACGGCTTTGAGATAGACGGCAACCATTTGTTCTTGCTCGAAGATATGACCGTCACGCACAACACCGCCTTCGTGCTATCGGCCCTGCGCAACGCGGCGGTGGACTTTAAGCACAGCGTGGCGATTTTCTCGCTGGAAATGTCGTCTATTCAGTTGGTAAACCGTTTGATCTCGGCCGAAGCGGAACTGGAGAGTGAGAAAATCAAGAAGGGAAGCCTACGCGAGGACGAGTGGCAGCAGTTGTACGCCAAGACCAGCCGCCTCACTGAAGCGCCTATTTTTATCGATGATACCCCCGCCCTATCCATCCGCGAGCTGCGCTCAAAGTGCCGTCGTCTGAAGGCCCAGCACAACATTGAGCTGATCATCATTGACTACTTACAACTGATGACCGGCGACGCCTCGCGCACCGGGGGCGGCAACCGCGAGCAGGAGATTGCCTCTATCTCGCGCGCGCTCAAAAACATCGCCAAGGAACTGGAAGTGCCGGTGATTGCCCTGTCGCAGCTTAGCCGGGCGGTAGAAACCCGCGGGGGCGACAAACGTCCGCAGCTATCGGATTTGAGGGAGTCGGGATCCATAGAGCAGGACGCCGATATGGTGATGTTCCTGTATCGTCCTGAGTACTATGGACTTACTGAGAGCGAAGATGGGCAGCCGGTGCAGGGGGTGGGTGAGATTATTATCTCCAAGCACCGTAACGGGGCGCTGGATACGGTGCAGCTGAAGTTCATCGGCAAGTTCACCAAGTTCACCAACCTGCACGAAGTGACGCCGGGCGAAAACTACGGCAGCTCGTTGCAAAGCGCCAGCATGGACGATTCATTCAAGGACCCCGGCATTGTCACTTTCGCCAGCAAAGCCAACGACCGACAGTACAATCCGGATGAGGAAAACCCTGGAGATGGTTCCGGACCGGGTGGTTCAGAATCAGGGTTGCCTCCGGAGGATGAGGCGCCATTTTGACGGGCTGTTTTATAGATTATAAGCAACGGTTTGTTTGGAATGACTTTCTGATATTATAAGGCAAATAAAAGAGGCCCACTTCCGGTATCCGATTATTAGGAGCAATTGAAATATAAAAACTTATATTTGCTTGACAATAGAGAAACATTATGATTCTAGATAAAGAGCTCGAGGCTATGGTAAAGTGTACTAGCTTGCTCGAAGATGTTGATCAAGCTGGAAGATTTCGTGTGATAAAATATTTAGTAGACCGTTTCAACATACAACAAAGTAGTGGTCATCAGCCACAGCTTAATTCTGAAACTTCGCGTCAGTCATCAACATCTTTTGAGTCACCAGCCGTTGATGCTGATGATGAGTCAAACGAAGAAAATGCTATTATTGATTTAGATGACCAAGATACGGTTTATGAGGATATACTAGATTTCCCAACACTTAATGATTTAATGATTAAAGATTATCCAAAAACAGAAGCAGAATGGATGTTATGCTTTGGATTTTATAGCTCGGAGTTTGGAAACTCAACATTCTCAAAAGATGATCTAAGAGAAAGATATCGTGAGATAGACAGATATACTAAGAGCAATAGAAATAATTTCAACAATAATCTTGCAGCATGTATTCGTAGAGATTGGTTTAAATCAGTCAATGACGGAAAACTAATCATGAAAATTGAGGGAAATGAATACGCTAAAAAGATTATAGATGGCAAATCTGAAGCTAATGAAAGAAAACAATCTAAGCGCAAAAAAATAAGAAGTTAGATAGTGAACAGCGATAGTTATAATGTTATCGACTACGTTAGTGAAATTGAGGAATTTTACGATCTATCAAGTAGAGATCAAGCAATTGTATTCTGCTACTATATTTCTGAAGTAGCTGATCAGACTATAATTACTGTAGATTTAATTAAGCAAGCATTCTTTCACTGTAGAATACCAGGTTACTCGAGAATATCTCAGTTACTTAATGAGAAGTGCGATACCAGTAATGCAAAAGGTAAGAGAATATGGTTCTTGAAAGTGGATGGTGGGTACATTCCTACTAAACATCTTATTGATCACGTTAAATCAAATTTCATAGATGAAGAGACTGAATTTTTTACTTTTGATCTATCCCCTACGGATTGGAAGCCTTCTGACATTCCTAACTTGACCAATAAAATTAGAAAAAATGCTCTATTTTTTACAAGGTTATATTTTTTGTTATATCATGTCGAAAATAGTATACGGCGTTTTTTAACGATAAGGCTTCGAAGAATATATGGTAACAACTGGGAGCAAAAACTGTTAGATAAAGTTTCTCTGGAAAGAGCTATTGCATTACGAAAGCAAACAGATTTATCTGAACTTATACCTGATAGAGGTAACAGTATATTATACTATTGCTTATGGGAAGATTACGGTAAAATTATCACTGAAAATACGAATGTTTTTGATGAGAAGAACGATGCTAATGAAATCGTAGCCCATCTGTCCTCCATTTCAAAAATCAGGAATGGAATCGCACACAATATGGAAACCATCCCTTCTGATTTCTTGAAAGAGATGGAAGTGTTTGTAAGTAAGGTCATAAGACTGTTAAAATAAAATGCTGCCAATACAAGTACAGCCCAGCCGACGAGGAGGTCTTCGTTGTAATATAAGGATGCAAATATTTAAATAGAGCGCGTCAAGTCAATCCACCCCCACTGAAAACTGCATCGTGGTATAGAACGACCGCGGTTCGGCCGGGATGATTCCGGGACCCGGATAGCCGGTGGCCCGCCGGGTGAAGTAGCGCTCGTTGAGCAGGTTGTTGATGCCCGTTTCCAGTTTCCACCGCCGGTAGGTGTAGGAAGCAGATAAATCCATGATTCCGTAGGCCGGAATGGTGCCAATCACCCCTTCCCGCCGGTCGCCCGACCCGGGGGTGCGCGAGTTCTCCACGTCGGTGAACTGCTCGGATAGGTAAGTAAACTGCACGCTGGCCAGCAGATTGCGGTACCCCGCCCGCACCCCGGTTTTCAGGTTCACCGCCGGAATAAACTCTACCTGCTTGCCCACCACGTTGTTCTCTTCGGATTGCAGATACTCCGATTGGGTGAAGGCGGCGTTGACGAAGCAGCGTAGTTGGTACTTTTTGGGGTCAAGCGATAGCCAGCCACCTACGTTGGCATCTACCGAGGTTTCTAATCCCATAATCAGGGCTTGCCCGATGTTCTTGCGCACCCGGTTGGCCCGGTCGTCCAGAATAATGCCGATGCGGTCGTCGTAGAGCAGTCCAAACGCACTCACGTCGTACGAACCCTTCCCATCCCACTGCCCCCGCGCACCCACATCGGCGGTGAAACCGGTCTCGTCCGAGATATTGGGGTCAATGATAAAGGTCGGACTCACCACCCGGATATCGCTGAAGGTGACCGAGCGGTAGTTCTGCGATACGTTGGCGTAGACTTCCAGGCGCGTGGTGGGTTCGTAGCTGGCCCCCACCCCCGCCAGCAGGAATGATCGGTCGAGGGTGCGGTTGTCGCTCAGTACCCGGTTGGCAATGGGGTTACCCGCGTTGTCGAAGTTGACCTGCTGGTAGGTGCCCCGGCTCTCGGTGCGGATGCGCTCCCAACGCAGTCCGGGCGTCAGCGAAAAGCGGTCGGACAGGTACAGAATGTGCTCGGCGAAAAAGGCCAGGTTGCGGTTCGGAAAGGTGAAGCTCGACTGGCTGGCGTAGTCGGGGAACCGATCGGTGGCCAGTCGGAAGTTGGCGTCGGTGCCGCGCGTGCCGGGCCCCTGCAACGCCCGGTTGTTGGCGCGGTAGTATTTGCTGCCCACCAGCGCTACGGCGTCTTTGCCCAACAGTTGGTAGCGGGTGAGCAGGCGCGCTTCGGCTCCCCAGTTGTTGTAGTTGCCCCGAATCAGGTCGCGCGGTAGTAAGTAGTTGCCCTCGGCGTCCGCTTCGTCTATTTCATTCACCGGATTGGCGTTCAGGTTAGCCGGGTTGCCCCGGAAGCCCACGGCGTTACGCTCGGCGTCCAGCCCAAACACGTTCACCGAGATGTCGGTATCGTTGCCTATTCGATGCTTGAATTTAAGGGCGGCCAGTCGCCAGTCCACGTTGAACCAGTTGCGGGCCCGCGGACTAAACGTGGGGTCGCGGGCAAACTGAGTGTCGGTAAGCCCACCGGCCTGCTGCGCCAAGTAGTTCAGGTAAGTCACCTCCAGCGCCAGGGAAGTGCGTTCGCCCAGGTCGTAGCCCAAGTGCAGATAAGCATTTTGGGCCGAATAGCCGGAATTGGGCCGAAATCCGCTGCCCCGCTTGTGGTGGAAGTACCCGTAGTAGCTGGCCCGACCCAACGTGCCACCCACGCTGTTGAAACTAGTAAACAACCCGAACGAACCCACCGACTGCCGCGATACCCAGTCCAGCTTTTTGGTAGGATGGGGCTGCTTCATCCGGAAGTTGATCAGTCCGCCGAACTGGGTACCGTATTGCAAGGAGGCCGCGCCCCGCACCACCTGGATTTCGCGCAGCGCCTCGGCGGGCGGGGTGTAGTAGCTCTCGGGGTAGCCCAGCACGTCGGCGCTGATGTCGTAGCCATTTTGGCGGGTGTTGAAGTTGGCCGTTCGGTTGGGATCCAGTCCGCGCCCGCCGATGCTGAGTTGTAGTCCGCCGTCGTTGTTGTCGTAGATGTTGAGGCCGGTCACCTGCGCGTACACCTGCCGGGCATTGTTGGCGGCCAGGTTGCCCACCACCTGATCGAGCACCACCACCTCGGTTTTCTTGCCGGCATAAATGGCGGTGCCTTCTACCGGCCGCAGCCTTCGGAGACTGTACAGCGCCTCCCGCTGCTGCTGAATAACCACCTCGGACAGCTCCTGGCTCAGCGGCGACAATGCTACGGACAGGGTGGTATCGCTCCGCAGCACCACTTGTTTCTCCTGGGTTTGGTACTGGTACGAGAATAACACCAGGTCGTAGGTACCGCTCGGCAGATCGGCTGAGACGGTACAGCGCCGCGGGCGTCGGTAATGGCCAGTTTACCGGTGGTTTTGTTGTATACTTCGGCCTCGCCGATCGGCTGGCGATTTTCGGCGTCCACCACCTGCCCCTCGATCTGATACTGTGCCCGCAGGGGGATTGCCCTGAGTAGCAATCCTACTGCAAGAAAAATGATCAGTCTACAGTCCCCAAATTTGTTCATCAAACGGCACAAGCCAGGTTTGGCGGTGAAATGATTCTTTTATCTGCGTAAGGTCAACCGACGGATCAACGTAGGGCCGACTGGGCCGCCCGTTCAGGGCCACGTAGCTATCGACGAACACCTGCACGTTGACGTGGCCCTGCTGCTGAAAGTGGTTGGCCAGAAAGTGGGCGTACTGTAGGATAAAGTCCGGCTGGGTGGCCATCTGCTTCTCTTGCAACGGA
The DNA here is from genome assembly GCA_963833215.1 of uncultured Cytophagales bacterium. Lineage (GTDB taxonomy): Bacteria > Bacteroidota > Bacteroidia > Cytophagales > Cyclobacteriaceae > Tunicatimonas. Next base: position 26,133 of record CAWHXE010000010.1, read on the forward strand.
GTCAGGAAGTCGGCGTTGTCCACGTAGAAGCGCTGGCCAGTGAAGGCGTCCACCACCCGGAAGTGGGCGTAACCGGCTTTCTCCATCAGCATCACCCGCCACGAAAAGCGGTAGCCCTCTTCGGTCCAGAACAGTTCGCCGGGGTAGGCCCAGTAGCGCCACGGCAGCAGTAGTTGCAGCAGCAGTAGGGTGCCCACGGCAAAAAGGGCCAGGTTGTTCCGACGGGTAGAAACCTCACTTTGGTGGTCAGTGCTGGCTAATCGGTAATTGAACAAGCGGGCGGTCGCGCGGAGCAGACGGCGGTGCACCGAGGCATCCAGAAAGATTAGCGAGCTGGCGATCATGATGTACGGGAACATGCCGATGGGAAACAGCAGGGCGGTGAGCCCGTGAAACACGACTACCAGCGCCAGGGCCAGGGTTCGGGTGGGCCGGTAGAGTAACAGAAACGGAATGCTGAGGTCGTAAAGCATTCCGCTCCAGCTGAAGACGTACGGAGCCCACGACTGTTGCAACAGTTTGCCCAAAAGCGGCAGTTCGTAGTGCGCTGACAACCAGATTTTTAGCGGCATGGCGTGAAGCAGCCAATCGGAGTTGATCTTGGCCAGCCCGGCGTAGAAGTAGACGATGCCCAGCAGTACCTTGAGCGCGTCGATGGTCCAGCGGGGCACGCGTTGTCGCGCCCGCTGCGGTCGGCGCCGGGCATCCAGGGAAAAGCAGGCGTGAGCGGGCAAGAAGATCAGCATCAGACTCAGCACGCTCACGAAGTAGTAGTGGTTGAGGTAGGTGGTTTTGTCCATCAGCTCGATGTAGGTGAAGCTGAAGAAAGAACAGCACGATGGCCGGACGGTAAAAATACCCAAGGGCAACGAGCAGGGCGGCAAGGGCGCAGCCCGCGAAGATCAGGTAGGTGAATGATCCCAGCGGCTGAACAAATCCGAATCCGGGATACGTAAAGAAGAACCGGGGCTCCAGGTAGAATTTCTCAATCCAACCGTTGCTCCAGAAGCGGATCATGCCGACGAACATCAGGCCGCCGAAGAGGATTCGGAAGACGGCCAGAGGGGCGGCATCGGTGGTTTGCTGAAAATACGGAAGCGCTGGCCGGGAGGTGGAAACCGTTGGTTGCTCAGCGCTAGCCGGGTGGTTGCGGAGCACCTTGGTAAAAAGAATATCGATTAATGAATACGGAACGACGAATGATGAAATACTTCGGCGGGTGAAGTGCGTCTTTGTCCCTGGGGCGTTCATCATTCGTTGTTCTGTACTTAGCTAGTCGCCGTCGGCATCCGCAAAATCCACCTGCACGTTAAGAGCCTGAAACATATCTACTTTCATGAGTACCACGTTGCGTTGCAGCGCATCGTAGGCGGTAAGCATCGCCTGGTTATCGTCTATCACCTGCTGCCCCAGGTTGGGCATTAGTTGCTGCGCTGCTTCTCGTGCCGCGTTCGAACTGGGCGTTGATCCGCGTACTTAAGGGTTCCGCTTCACCGGTGGCTTCCACCTGATCCAGGTAAGACCGGAGTCCAGCCGAGGCTTGGTCGCTTCCGAAAGCCTGGCCGTTGAAGAAATGCTGCGCCGCGTCGATGGCTTCCAGCAGCAGTTCCCGAGAAATATCTCCCGCGTAGCGGCCCTCCACGGTGTGCGGCAGCGGGGCGCCGGAAAACACTCCGGCCGGAATGCCCACCTTACCGGCGCGCAACGCCTTTTCGTAAAAAAACAGGTAGTCGTTCACCAGTGTATTAAACGATCCGGTGGCCGAAGCGCTGGTGTTGCCCACGAAGCTATCGCGGTAGGTCGCCTCCCACTCCGCAATGACATCAGTAGCAAGTCCGTCCATTCGGTTGACTAGCTCCTGAAGGTAGGCACGGTAATTTTCGCCCCCGACAGGATCAGTGTAGCGGGCTAACAGTTCCTCATCCGTATCGGCCAATCCGTAGAGCAGATAGTCAAGCGCCGGAAAACCCTGTTCGTCGTACTTGGAGGGAAGATTGAGGGTATAATTCCGGTCGGCTACGTTTTGCTCAATGGCCGCCGCATCGGTGGGATAAATGTTGGTGAAGTTACGCAGGGAAGCCGCTTCCGCCGGACCGATCTCGTACAGGCTGACCCACTGCCACGCCCGGTACGCCTCCTGCCAGGCGGCGCGCAGTTCCGACAGTGAACTTCCGGTGGGAGCTTGGTTGAACGTTTCGGTGGTCTTCCGAAGCGTCGCCAACGTCTGTCCGTACGAACGGTAGGCCGGTAGAACGATATTATCGGCCCAGTGCGTGAGCATAGCACTCCGGTCCGGGGCGTTATCGGTGGTCAGGCTCGGCTCGTCGTCGGGAACGCAGGCGGTAGTTAACGCGATGATTACTCCAAAGAAAAGTTTTTTCATGCTTATAGTTCGTTGTTGGCGGCCTGGGCCACGGTGAAATCAAAGGGGGCGGCGATGGCATCGGATAGCTTGTCCAGCGTTTCGGGAGTCACGTCCCACAGGCCGTTTTCGCCATCGCTCATCAGGTCGTTCAGGAAACCGTCTACCTCATCCCGACCGAAGTAGGGCACGTTGGTGCCGGGTTGCCGGGTGAAGCGCAGGCTATAGATAAAGCCGTAGCCCTCGGACAAGTCGTGAAACGCGGTACCGTAGTTGGGAGTGGGCTGGGCGATCGCATCTTTGGCCTGCTGCAGATAGTGCACGGCCCGGATGCCAATGATCTTCAACAGTTCTTGCTGAAGAATGGCAATCTGTTGGTCCCGCACTTGGTAGTCATCTTCTACAATAGCGGCGCGACCACGTTTGAAAGCCTCGAAGATCGTCTCGGCCGTGCCGACGAAACTAGCATCCCCCTCTACCCGACCGATGTACTTGTACATGAAAGCATCGTTCTCGCCCAGCGTAGCGTTCGGGTCGGTGGGGTTCGGTGAGGTGCCGTAGACGTAGCCGTAGGCTTCGTCCCAGCGGTGCTCCATGTAGGTGTAATTTTCGCCGTCTTCCGGGGTCTTGGCCGTATTCTCGGCCCGGCGATCTCCCTCATCCAGCACCGCGGGACTCAGGTAGTTATTGAGTACCTGATCCAGCACCAGCGCACCGATTAACCCTTTGGTAACGAGTTGATCGTATTCCAATCCCTGGGAATTTACGTAGCGCACGGAGCTGCCATCGGCGATCTGCCCGGCTATTCCGGGTGCGGCCAACACCTCTTCGTTCGGAAACACCTCACTCACCTGCCGAGCCATCCAGTCCGCAAACTCATTCTTGATCGCCGTGCCTTCGGCGGTGTTCGTCGAGAAGTAGTCTTGCGAGGCAGCCACCTTGCTGCGCACGCTTTGCTCGGCTTGGTTCAGATCCGCGGCGGAAAAGGGATTCACGTCGCCGCCGCCGGGCGCTTCGTTGCGGTACATATCCAACAAGCGGTCGGTGGTGGTTCCGTCGAAGTCATTCATAGCACCCACCAGTTCGGTCGCCATGCGCAGACGCGTGGTTTGTCCCGAAAACGATACGGTGCTTTGTCCGTTGCGCTCGAAAGAGTAGGTGGCAGGAACAGTTAGTTGAGGAGCTTCGGGGGCGTCATCGGTGATGCAGGCGGTGAGCGGCATCAGCAGGATGAGGGGTAAACAATAGCGAGTCATAGCAAATGAAGCGGTTATTGGTTGGTTGTTGCGCAAAGATAGGGAGGGTCTTTTGAGATTTCAAACTTATTTGGAATTAATCCAGATAAATTTTGTGGGGTAAAATTTCCGCTTTGATCAGTGTCCGGGAGCTATTGATTTCGCTGGCAAATGGTGTTACCTTGTCCGCTCAATAATTTAACCGAGCACTAGCGGTTTGCCGCTCCTCTACCCAACGATTATGCAATCACCAACCATTTTGGTCACCGGCGGCGCCGGGTACATCGGCTCCCACACCGTGGTGGCGCTCATCCAGGCGGGCTATTCTGTGGTTATCGTAGACGATCTGTCTAACTCCCGCCCTGAAACTCTCAGTGGCATCGAGCAGATCACCGGCACCCGGCCTGCACTAGCGTCGTTCGACCTGTGCGATCCGGCGGCGTTGGGGAAGTTTTTCGAAAACAACTCCAACATCAAAGCGGTGATTCACTTCGCCGCTTCCAAGGCGGTGGGCGAATCGGTGGCGAACCCGCTGAAGTACTACCGCAACAATATGTACTCGCTCGTCAACCTGCTGCTGCAGATGAAGGAGCACAAAATTACAAACTTCATCTTTTCATCCTCCTGCACGGTCTACGGTCAACCCGACCAACTGCCCGTCACCGAAGCCACTCCCGTGAAGCCCGCCGAGTCGCCCTACGGCAACACCAAGCAAATTGCCGAAGAGATCATCCGCGACACGGTAAGCGCCGAAGAGACGCTACACGCGATCAGCCTGCGTTACTTCAATCCGGTGGGGGCCCACGCCTCGGGACTGCTGGGCGAGCTGCCCATCGGCACTCCGGCCAATCTGGTGCCCTTCATCACCCAAACCGCCGCGGGCGTACGAGAAAAGCTCCGGGTGTTCGGTGATGATTATGATACCGCCGACGGCTCCTGCGTGCGCGACTATATCCACGTGGTGGACCTGGCCGAGGCGCACCTAGCGGCCCTGCGGCGCTTGCTGGACGGAAAAAACGAAGCCCGCTACGAATGCTTCAACGTGGGCACCGGGCAGGGCCATTCGGTATTAGCGGTGATTGAAGCCTTCGAACGGGTCAATGGGGTGAAGTTGAACTACGAAGTTGCTCCCCGCCGCGCGGGCGACATTGAGCAGATTTACGCCGACACCACCCTGGCCAACCAAGCCTTAGGCTGGCGCGCCGAGCGCTCGCTGGAAGATATGATGCGCTCGGCCTGGCAGTGGCAGCAGAATCTGATGCAAGAAGACTTCTACTTGCGCTAATAAATGCTATCGATAACTTATTAAGTGCGGGCGTATGTCGTCACTTCCTACTTGGCAGCTTCTTGAGCGTACCTAAGAAAACCCATCGCATTGGCTGACAGCTCCTTCCGTCAGAATGATTGATATAGCTCACCCCTATTCATACTGATCTTCTTTAATCCGCGGGTCAAAAGCAAAAGGTCGCCGGTCAATGATCTTAATTTCACCGTAGGCGCGGTGCGCAGCGTTGAGCACGAAGTTGTATTCCTGATGCACAATGGCCGACGGCACCTTCAGCACTGGCGAACGTTGAGAGGCATACCACTGGCTGCCCAGCAGTTGACACGCCGGGTTACGGGCCCGGGCAAACCAATCATCCGGAAGCTGACGCCGGGCAACCGTGTCTAATTCCAGTTCGTCCGGAACGTGAATAACCATGATGGTAAATTGATCCAAAAGCGATTCACCACTGGAATGCACCACGTTCTCCAAGCAGGCTAACGAGCGGGAGGCGGCCGTGTAGATTACCTTCTCTCCCTTGTTGTTCCAGCGGTTGGCCCGACCGGAGGCAAAGAGCGTATCAGCGTACTCCTCTTTAACAATGCGATAGATTTCCATGCAGACGATCTGCTTAGGCAAACTCTCCGTTGGCGATCCGCTCTACCTCGTCACTCACCAAGTTGATTCCTTCCGAGGTAACCAGATACGCTAAGGGGACATCGTTGTCCAGACCGTAGGCGGGTTTACGCAGCCAGCGGTTAAAAGCCTCTTCTGACCCGAAGACTTCTTTGCCTCGGCCGAGCAATCGGTTGTACTTCAGCAACTGCTCGGATTGCTGGGGGGATAAATTACTGGCTTCCCGTTGATAGGTGCGTACGGTACGTTCGTTCACACCCAGCACGTAGGCTAGGTCCTTGGCCGTAGCCAGTTTCTTATCAACCATGTACTGAATTTCTTCTCCGGAGACCCCATGACGCGCAATCCGAGACATCTCTTCGGTGGTAATTTTATCGCGGGCCAGCACATTCGTTGGAGTCTTATCAGAAAGAGTCGAAGTCCTTCTTCCGGTGGTCCGTTTGCTTACCTGCTGAGCGCTAGTGCCCTGCTTCTTCGATGATTTCATAAGGCGAGTTGATTATTTTTGCTTCCCAAAGATACGGATACTTTTCCCAAAAAAATAGAAAAACATCCGATGCTAGGAAAACACCTGCAATAACTCATCGCCAACAATCTCCATTTACTCAATCACAAAAGGTGCGGGACTAGCGCACAGCACAAAGATCACCAGCGCTAGCCAGCCCAGCACCTTCCGGGTAGTTCCCAGGGTGCCTCCACCGGCGCCGCCGGATGATATACCCCCAGCACCCGCCCGATCAGAAACCCAAAGAACAGCCACTCCTGAAAGCCCTGTACGCCCGGAATAATCACCGTGAGCGCAAACTGCAGGCTAAACACGCTTACGGCAACGAGCAGGTTGGTCTGGGGCACGGGCGTAAGGCGCGAGAAGGTGAGGTACAAGAATCCCAGGTACAGCCCGATGCCCCACAGCAATTCGTTGGTGCTCATGTCGGGAGTGATTACGCCCAGTCCGGCGTAGCCCACAAAGGCAATAAACAGCACTGCTGACACCCGCCGGTGGTTCTCGTAACCGATAAGTCCGTACAAAATGTGCCCCCCGTCCAGCTGTCCGATGGGAATCAGGTTGAGCGCGGTGAAGAACAACGCCAGAAAGCCTGCCAGTAGCCACGGATAGTGAATGATCTCGTAGGCGTTGGGCAACCGCTCGGCCGGGGCTACGTAGGTGGCAAACCACTCGAACAGCAAGGGAGGGTTCACCCGCAGGGTCAGCGGTTGGTCGTACACGTGCGCAGCGTAGTCTAATCCGTACTGCGCGTATTCCGGATGAATTTCGAAGATGTATTCGGGCGGGGGCAGATGCGTGAAGCCGTAGAAGAGCACGCCCAGGGCCACCACAAAACCGGCCAGCGGTCCGGCAATGCCAATATCAAAGTACTGCTGCCGGGTTCGGATTGCCTCCTTGATGCGAATAAAGGCTCCCATCGTGCCAATGGAGGGCAGTCCGATGAAGCCCAACCACAGCGGAATGTAATAGGGCAGCGTGACCCGCACCCGGTGCCGCCGGGCAGTCAAGTAGTGGCCGAACTCATGCACGGTAAGGATGCCCAGGAAAGGCAGCGAAAACCACAGCCCTCCCCAGAAGTGCTCGAGCATGAGCGGACGCTCCACCGACCCCACGTAGCGGTTAAATTGCCACTCGGCCCCCGCCAGGGTGGTCGTTGCCAGCGTAACCAAAAATAACAGCAGTTGAATCAGACGTTGCCGGGTAGGGTTCATTCCGCAAAAAGTTCTAGGATTCCGTTGGCGTTGGTGACCAACTGCGGGCGGATGCCCTCGGCTTCGGCGGCCGCCAGATTATCGGCGCGGTCGTCCAGAAACAGCGTTTCGGAGGGCACCAACCCCTGCTCTTCCAGCACGTGCCGGTAGATTTGCGCTTCGGGCTTGCGCATCCTGAGGTGGTGCGAGAAGTATACTTTTTCGAACAGATGATCCAGACTGGACTGTCCGGTGACCGCCGCTACCATTCTATTGAAAGCGTCGACGTGAATCTGATTGGTATTGCTGAGCACAAAGGTACGATACTGCGATTTGAGCCGCTCCAGCAGTTGCAGCCGCTCCGGGGGAATATCCAGCAGCATACGGCACCACGCGGCATCGACCGCTTCATCGGCCAGATCGGGCCGCCGGATAAGTTCCCGAATGCCCTGCCGAAAGGCTTGGTCATCAATCAGCCCTTTTTCGTAGTCTAAGAATAGTTCGTTATGCTCCAGAAACGTATCCGTTAAGGAAACCGAAGCCGGGGCCAACTGCTGAAGCGCTTGAAACGCCCGCGCCGGATCAATATTGATGACGACGCCTCCCAGATCAAAAATGAGCGTCCGTATGGTTGACAATCGCATAGAACAAAAACGTGGATACAAAACGATGCTTACGCGGGGGCAATTTATGGGAATATTCTTCATCATGCCCACTAATTTCTTTATGTTTGCTAACGACGCGCCGCTCGGAAACTTTCTTTGCGGGTTGCGGAAAGTTTGAAACTACCATCATGGTCAGTATTGCTGGAATTTTAAAGGATTTTTTTGCCACCTACCAGCAGAAAGTGACCCAGGCGACCGCCCCGGGCCGCCTGGACGTGATGGGGGGAGCAACCGACGTGGCGGGCAGCCTGTTGCTCCAAAAAGCCCTGGAACCGGTTTCTACCGCCTACGTCGCCGCTCGGGATGACCAAAGTATTACGCTCAAAATTGTTCATCGGGGCACCACCACCCACGACATCGTATGCGATTACCCCGACTTGATCGGGCAGTTTCCGACCATCCACTACGACTACACGCGACAGCAGATTCAGCGCGTGCACCCCGACGAGCTGATCGTGGCTTTGTTGGGCTGTTTGGTGGTTTTGTACACCGAACGAAAGCTCAGATTTGAAGGACTAGCCATTGTTCTGGTCAGTGACCTGCCCCGGGATACGGGAGTCGGAGCCACGGCTTCGCTCGAAGTGGCGTTGCTTAAGGCGGTAAGCAGCAGCCTTAACCTGACGGTAGACCCGTACGAACTGCCGCTCCTGGCCCACCGCGCCGAGAATTTAGTGGGTGGTTTCGGCACCGGCCCCAGCCGTCACATTGTTTCCCACCTCGGTGATCCACGGCAACTGACTCCCCTGCGGTGCCAACCGGCCGAGGTGTTTCATCCCATTAGTCTGCCCGATTCCTTATCCTTTATCGGAGTGGGAACCGGGGGAGCAGTATCGTTGACTAACGCCGCCCGCGACCGACAGCGCACCGCCATGTTTATGGGTTACAGCATCATTGCCCTGGCCAGCGGTGCCACCGTGCGCGACCTGGAGGTTGCCAAAGAAACGGGCGACTGGTCAACGTTGCCCTACGGAGGGTACGTGGGGAACATCCCTCCCTCAGAATTTGAGGATAAATACTTATCAGTGCTGCCGGAAAGACTCACCGGACAAGATTTTTTTGAAAAATTTCAGACGAGCATTGATATTATTTCGTTTATTGATCGCGACGAAGAATATAACGTGCTCAAGGGTACGCGTCTTCCGGTGTACGAAAATTTCCGGGCACAGCTTTTCGTCCAGGTCATTAAAAACTATAGCGCGGAGTTTCAGAACTACGCCAACCGCTTGAACCTTATGGGTGAACTGATGTACCAATCGCACCAAACCTACTCCGACTGCGGACTCGGGCACCCGGGGGCCGATGAGATTGTGACACGGGTGAAGGCGGCTGGTCCGCGCAAGGGGTTATACGGTGCCCGACTGACCGCCCCCGGAAGCGGCGGCATGGTGTGTATCCTCAGTGGTGGCTTATCCGGACCCGAAAATGCGGTAGCGATCCAGCGGGAGTATGAGCAACGATTAGGTAAACCAGTAGCTTTGTTCCGATGAGTCGACCGATGAGTGAGTATTCTACCTGGGAGATCAGTCTGGTGCTCGTGAAGGGCCAGCGGGACCCCAACGACCCTTTCTCGCAGCGGGTATGTCAGATTCTGTTGGACATGCGCTTGCAGCAGGAGAGCCTGGATTCGCTACTTCGTCTGATTTCCAAATCATTTAAGAAGTACCCCTCCGCCGGGCAGCGGCAGTTTTTTACCAACCTGGAGCGCATCGCCTTCGACGCTACCCTGCCTACCCACTACACCGACCCGATGATCGAGTTCTTGAAGGAACACCAGCACTACGTGCCTACGCGGCAGTAGCTGGGGTTTTAGCAGTCGTAGAAGTCTTCATCAATACCCGCCCGGTTGCGCGAGTGAAGCTCTACCGGAAACTCCCACAGTTGCTGCACGTAGCGCAGTGCTTCCTGGGCCTCGTCCTCCTCCAGCAGTCGCTCGTGCTGAATTTTGTGGATCAGGGTCAGTTTACTGGTTTTATGGATGTCCACCTGCTCCACCTGGATGTCCGGCACCCGCGTTGCGCGGTCATACTGCTGGCTCAGCAACTGTCGCAACCGTCGGTACCCCCGCGCGTTGTGGATGGAATCGATCTCGAAGTAATCTTCTTCGTCATCGTCGTAGACGCTGAACAGGCGCATGTCTCGCATCACCTTGGGCGAAAGGTACTGCGCAATGAAGCTGTCGTCACGAAAGTTCTCCATCGCGTATAGCACCTCGTCCAACCACGGTCGCCCCACCAGGTTCGGGAACCACTGCCGATCCTCCTCGGTAGGGTCTTCGCAAATACGCTTGATGTCCATGAAGATATTGAAACCGAGCGTATACGGATTGATCCCGGAAAAGTGCTTGCTGGAGTACGGGGGCTGATAAATCACGCCACTGTGGCTCTTAAGAAACTCCAGCATAAAACCGTCGCTCAGGTAGCCCTCCTCAAACAGCTGGTTGATGATGTGGTAGTGCATAAAGGTGGCGAAGCCCTCGTTCATCACCTTGGTCATGGTTTGCGGATAGTAGTACTGGGCTACTTTGCGCACAATACGGATAATTTCCCGCTTCCAGATGGGTAACTTGGGCGCGTTCTTCTCAATGAAGTACAGGATGTTCTCTTCGGGTTCTTTCGGAAAGCGCTCGTGCTTGTTCTTGAACTTCTCCTGTTTGCTTTTAAGGGAAGGCGGAAGCGTGCGCAGAATGTCGTTGTAGTTCTCGGTTTTCACCTTCGCCAGGCGCTTGAGGCGATCCTGCTCCTTTTTGCCCGACAGCTTGGGCGGCTTTTTGTACCGATCCACCCCGTGGTCCATCAGGGCGTGGCACGCATCCAGGGTGGCTTCAACTTCTTCTTCCCCAAATTCTTCCTCGCACTTCAGGATAAAATCGCGGGCAAACACCATGTAATCGATGATAGAATCGGCCGATGTCCAGTCTTTAAACAAGTAGTTGTTTTTAAAAAAGGCGTTGTGACCCTGGCAGGCGTGGGCGATCACCAGCAGCATCATGCAGGTGGAGTTGTTCTCCATATTGTAGCTGATGCAGGGGTCGGAGTTGATTACCATTTCGTAGGACAAACCCATGCGACCCTGCCGGTAGTTGCCCTGGTTGAGCACGAAGTCTTTTCCGAATTTCCAGTGCGGATAGGAGGTGGGCAATCCGATCAACGCGTAGGCGTCTAGCATCTGCTCTGAGGTAACTATTTCTATTTGATTGGGGTACGTATCAAGGCGAAACAGCTCCCGCCCCACCCGGCTCGTCAGCTCATCCGCCACCTGAATGGTTTCAAAGTCCCAGTTCGGGGCGCTAAACATCTCTCGTATCTTCTCTTTCTCGTCCATTTATATAATGCTGGTTTCAAAAGGTAATTTTCGTCACTGGATTAGCGTAAGGTTCAATGGCTCGTTGGTTCAATTGTTAGCGTTACCTTTCTAACAATCAAACAATTGTGCCATCCAATCGCTATCTATCAAACATCAGCCAATGCATGTATGGATAGCGTTTATTAGTTATTTTATCTCGTTTTAAATTTTGGCTATCTAGAGCAAATAGAGTTCTCGCTTTATACTGCTAGGCTCACTATCTATTTGGCAACTGTTTAAGTTTTAATCTTCTTATTTAGCAGTAGAAAAATACCGTTTCTGATTCCTAATCCCCCAAAAATCAAACATACCTCTAATAAGTTAGGTGATTGACTCTGTTGTAGTTCTCTAATTATCAAACCCACACCCCAAGAAGCAAAAAAGTATTCTAGAAATTGAACAAATATCAGGGGGTTCTTTATGTCAGTAATATCATCCGTCCATTTTGGACGCTGAATAGTATAATTACCCACTCCCAAATTTAATTGAAACAGAAAGGGGGACAGACAAGCCTATCAAAAATGATGGGACGATACCGATTATTAATACAAAAAACGTCTTCCATACACCGATGGGGAACATAATTCCAAAAGCGAATATGGTGATTAGAATTAAACTCCTAATACAGTGATTTTTCATATCTAGCTCTAATAATTGCCAACGGTTTAGCTATAAGCATTGGTGTCCCGTAAGGCGCTATTGTTTATAGGAAGTGTTGTATATAGTTTCTAGTTCTTTCATTCATATAATTTCAAATCATACTTCTTTAATGATTTACGCCATCTACCACCGAATTCTTTATCTAAATACGAAATAACTTTCCTTGAATATTTTAAGTCGTAATCTGTATTATCAATGAAACACGAGCTATAGGATGAAATAATGGAAACGTCAAACTTTGATTTAAATTTATCAGCTACCTCTGTGTCATTTAAAACAGTAGGTCCATTTACTAAAATATACAATTTAAGCTTTTGATTTTTAAGATCGGAATCAAATGAATAAGGATTTTTTATTTTTTTCAAACGTATCAAATAATTGTTTTTGGTATCTCCACCGACATAAATCAAGGTGTCAAGAGTTTCATAATTCATTAACCTAATTTTCAATCGATAATCGTCCGAGTCCAAGTTCTTTCCCCTATAAGTAGTCCCGCTTTCTTTTGAAAGTACTCCAGGAAGAAATAATAAAGTTTCAGGCAGTTCATTTTCCGTTGCACCTAGTTCTAGTTTGATGGTAATATCATTTTTTCCCTGCGAATGCATCAAAGGAACATTAAATAAGAAAAATGCAACTAAATAAAGTGGTTTCATTACCATTTTTAAGTTCTAACTGTATACAACACTTTGGTAAACACCTGCCGCCTTACTTCCCCTGCTCCACCAAATCTTTTTTCTTGAACAACGCTTTAAACACCGGCCAGATTTGGCTTACGTCGTTGATGTTGCGCATCGAGAAATTATCGTGGCTGCGCAGGCGTTTGTAGGCGTGCCACAGGTAGCCTTCCAGTCCCCGGTTCTTGATCTCAATGTAGGCCATGTACTGCACGCTGGGCAGAATTTGCTCTTTCAGCAGTTGGCAGCACTCTACCGCGTCCCCGTTCGACCATACGTCGCCGTCCGATGCCTGGCAGCAGTAGATGTTCCAGGCACTGCTCTGGTAGCGCTCGTCCACGATTTTCTTCATCAGCTTCAGGGAAGGAGCCACCACGGTGCCGCCGCTCTCGCGGGAATTGAAAAATTCTTCTTCGCCCACTTCCTTGGCTTCGGTATGGTGCCGGATAAACACCAGGTCCACGTTCTGGTACTGCTTGGTTAAAAAGATGTAGAGCAGCGTAAAGAACCGCTTGGCAATGTCTTTCTCGTGAAATCCCATCGAGGCCGACACGTCCATGATGCAAAACATCACCGCTGAGGTGGCGGGCTCGGGCACCCGCTCGAAGTTGTTGTAGCGCAGGTCGATATCGTTGAAGAAGGGCACCGTTAGTTTCAGCTTCTCGTAGCGCTCAATTTCGGAAAGCAGTGCTACGCGCTCGGTTGCTTCAGTGGTTAGCTCCAGCGCTTCGCGTAGCTTTTTGAGTTTGCTATCGTAAAAACCCCGCACCGATATCTGGCGCGCCAGTGATTGGCGGTAGCTGGTTTTGATGTTGAGTCGTGCGGGCAAGCTGTTGCTGGTGTAGCCCGCCCGCCGCATACGGTAGTTCACCGTGCTTTCCATGTATTTCTTGAGCAGGTTGGGCAATTCCAGGTCCTCGAAAAAGTACTTCAGAAACTCCTCGCGCGTCAGCACAACGAAGAACTCGTCTTCGCTGGTGCCCGGACTGTTCGATCCGCGGCCCTGCCCGGAGCCCCCACCCTCTTCGTCGGGCTTGGCCACCTGATCGCCCTCGTTGAATTTATCGTTGCCGGGGCGCACGTAGTGCTTCTTGCCCGAGCGGGGATCGTGCCGAAAGCTGGGCTCCTTCACTCCCGCGCACCGGCACCTTCACCTTGCCGCCGCCGCTGGCGTCTTTGATGCGCTCCTGACTCACAATATCGGGAATGGCCTTACGGATCTGATCCTCAACGCGACGCAAAAACTTCTGTCGGTTGTTGATCGACTTTCCCTTGGTATTTTTCCGACGATCTATAATGTTACTCATGGCGTTGTTTTTTGGTAGGGGTAACCCCGCAATGCATCGCGGGGTTACCCCATCGTTTTGCGCACGCGCATGAACCAGTCGACCAGGATACGAATCTGCTTGTAGGTGTAGCCCCGGTCCATCATGCGCTTGGTGAAGTCGCGATGCTTGCCCTCGTCCTCTTCGTTGGTTTTGGCGTTGAACGAAATGACGGGCAGCAGATCTTCGGTGTTCGTAAAGATTTTCTTCTCGATCACGTTCTTGATCTTTTCGTACGAATCCCAGCGCGGACTTTTGCCTCCGTTGTTGGCCCGGTAACGTAATGTGAAGTTGGTCACCTCCGAACGGAAGTCCTTTGGGTTAGCGATGCCCGCCGGTTTCTCAATCTTCTCTAGTTCATCGTTGAGGATGCTGCGGTCGAGCACTTCTCCCGAATCAGGATCGCGGTAGTCGTTGTTCTGAATCCAGTAGTCGGCGTAGATGATGTACTTCTCGAAAATATTTTGCCCGTAGGTGCTGTACGACTCAATGTAGGCCTTCTGAATCTCATCGGCGATAAACTCCGCGTAGCGATTGGCCAGCACCGATTTTACGATGTTCAGGTAGCGCTCCTCGGTTTCAGGATCGGTCTCCAGCTTCACCACGGCCTGCTCCAGCACGTAGAGCAGGTGCACCGGGTTGGCGGCTAACTCTTCGTTGTCAAAGTTGAATACCTTAGATAGAATCTTGAACGCAAAACGGGTAGAAATACCCGTCATGCCCTCGTTGATGCCCGCATCGTCGCGGTACTCCTGGATTGATTTGGCGTTGGGATCGGTTTCCTTGAGTGTTTCGCCGTTGTAGACCCGCATTTTAGAGAAGATGCTGGAATTTTCCGGCAGGCGCAACCGCGTCATCACCGAAAACTGGGCCAGCAGTTGCAGCGTCATCGGAGCGCAGGGCGCCTGGTCCAACGAGCTTTCGCGAATCAGCTTCTTGTAAATATTGATCTCTTCGTCTACCCGCAGGCAGTAGGGCACCTGCACCTTGTAGATCCGGTCCAGAAACGCTTCGTTCTTCTTGTCGTTGGCAAATTTTGCCCATTCCGACTCGTTGGAGTGGGCCAGGATGATGCCATCGAAGGGAATGGCACCGATCGGCTCGGTGCCCTTATAGTTGTTTTCCTGGGTGGCGGTAAGCAGGGGATTCAGCACCTTGATCGGGCGCTTTGAACATCTCCACAAACTCCATCACCCCCTGGTTGGCCAGGCACAGTCCACCCGAATAGCTGTACGCATCCGGGTCGCTCTGCTGAAACTCGGCCAGGCGGCGAATGTCTACCTTGCCCACCAGGGTAGAAATATCCTGGTTGTTCTCGTCGCCCGGTTCGGTCTTGGAGATAGCAATTTGGTTCTGCACCGAAGGATAAAGTTTCACCACCGAAAAGTGGTTCACGTCGCCGTCGTACTGCCGCAGTCGCTTGCTGGCCCACGGGCTCATGCAGGCCGGAATGTAGCGCGACGGAATGCCGTACTCCTTTTCCAGTTCGTCTTTGTAGTCGGCAAACAAACCCAGCGGACTTTCGTAGACCGGACTGAGTTCGTCGCCCGCTTTGAGGACGTAGATCGGATTGACCTGAATGAGTTGCTTTACTTTTTCGGCCAGCGAGCTTTTTCCGCCCCCGACGGGGCCCATCAGATACAGAATCTGCTTCTTCTCCTCCAGGCCCTGGGCCGAGTAGCGGAAGAAAGAAACGATCTGCTCGATGGTTTCTTCCATACCGTAAAACTCGCGGAAGGCCGGGTAAAGCCTGATCACTCTATTAGAAAAGATACGACTCAGTTTAGGATCTTTTCGGGTGTCTAGCGTTTCGGGCTCGCCGATGGCGTGCAGGATTCGTTCGGCGGGTTTGGCATACATCAGCGCGTCTTTTTTGCACGCTTTGAGGTATTCTGCTAAACTCATCTCGCTAGAGGCGGTGCTGTAATTCGTTTTGATCTTATCAAGTACGCTCATATCTCCTTTATTAAACGAGGTAAATAATCAATAGGAATAAGCAGGGAGAGGCACCAACGACTTCGGCACCGGGGAAGAGGACTGTAATCGTATAAGAAAAGGAGCGGGCTTTTAGTTCACTCCCGGGCAATGTGATAATCGCTTGGTTAGCTTAGTTGGTGAGGGCGCTTCCGGTTAGGCAAATGAAGCGTGATTGAACAGTCAGTGCTTGGCACTTCGTCTCCCTTCTAAACAACTTAATATAACATATATAACGTACTTCATCCAGGAATGCAAGTACATTTTTTAAAAAATAGCGTCCTTACGTTGGGAAAGGCCGCTCATTATTCTTCTTAGTAGTAAACAATAACTGTGCCTCTTGCCAAACCGGCGCACCGAGCGGTTCGATAGCGGGTAAGGAAGTGACGAAAACTACTGATCGTAGCTAATCAATGAACGTATAGGATAGGGTTTTAGTCGGTCGCGACCCGCCAAAAAGGCCAGTTCTACCAGAAATGAAACTTGTCCCACCGTGCCCCCGCAGGCTTCTACCAACTGGCAAGCCGCCCGCGCCGTGCCGCCGGTAGCCAGCAGATCGTCGTGCACCAGCACCACCTCGCCGGGTTTGATGGCATCCTGGTGAATAAACAACTGATCGGTGCCGTACTCGAGCGCATAAGAAACCGAATTAGTAGGCGCGGGCAACTTTCCGGCCTTGCGCACGGGCACCCACCCCACCGATAAGCGGTCGGCAATCAGGGGACCCAACCAAAATCCGCGGGCCTCGATGGCCACTACCTTCTGCACGTTGGCCGCTCGCGCCAGCTCCGCCAAGGCATCCACGGCCTGACGAACCGCCTCAGGATGCTGAAATAATGGGGTGATATCTTTGAACTGAATGCCTTCCTTCGGAAAATCAGGAACGGTACGGATATAAGCGGCCAAGGGATAATCCATAACTATTTCACGATTTTATATTACGATTCAAATCCACAGCGCTGCCGACTCGGAACAACCGGGTGACGGTGTAAGTTATCGGACTATTCTTGCCTTGAATACCAAAATATAAGGACTATGTTTACACGCAAAAGCCTTATGCCCCACGAAACAACCACGAAGGAAAAGAGCATTTACGACAATGCCAAATCTCATTTTTTAGGTAACTTTCCCAGCGACCTACCCATTGAACAGGCCTACGTGCACATTGGTATGTACCTGGGGTGGGTGATCGACAATGAGCACTACTCGGAGTACTTTGAGGACGAAGCCGACATTCAGATCTATCGATTCCAGAACCGCCAGATCAGCTGTACCATCCTGAGCGAAATTTGGGATGGCTACCTGGGCTACGAACTGTTTAACGAAAATGGCAACTTATTCACCTACTATTACTACGGTGGGGGAATTTATTGAAAAGACTACCAAACGTTACTAGCCGAGTCCCTGCCTTCGCTCTACCACGTAACTGATTCCTGGGAAAACTACGACCGCCTGGCGCAAAAAATCAGTCAGCGCTTCGCCGAATGGCAGGAAATCGTGCGTTAGCAATATTTTGCTACTTTTGTGCCCACTACTGCCTACTGTACGCTAACCTACCCATTCTTGGAATCTATTGAGTCTACCCTTGCGCTGTTCAGTGAATACGCCTGGGGAATCCCCCTACTGATTTTGCTGCTGGGCGGCGGGTTGTTCTTTATGATCTACTCGCGGTTCTTGCCCTTTCGCCACTTCGGACACGCCATTCGGGTGTTGCAGGGCAAGTACGATGACCCCAACGACCCGGGCGATATCAGTCACTTCGAGGCTTTGTCCAGCGCCCTGGCGGCCACCGTCGGCATGGGCAACATCAGCGGCGTAGCCGTGGCCATCACCATGGGCGGACCGGGCGCGCTGTTCTGGATGTGGGTGAGCGCCTTTGTGGGCATGGCGACTAAGTTTTTTACCTGCACGCTGGCCATTATGTACCGCGGGCGCGACAGTGCCGGACGCCCCCAGGGCGGCCCCATGTACGTGATCGAAGAAGGGCTGGGCAAAAAGTGGAAACCCCTGGCGGTGTTCTTCAGCGTCGCGGCGCTGCTCGGTCCGCTGCCGATGTTCAATGCCAACCAACTCACCCGCACCATCAAGGACGTGGTGCTGCTTCCCGCCGGGGCAGAAGAATCGTTCGGACTCAATTTGCTGCTCGGGCTTTCGGTGGCGGGACTGGTTTCGCTGGTGATCTTCGGAGGCATCCAACGCATCGCCAAGGTGGCCAGTCGCCTGGTGCCCACGATGGTGGGAGTATACGTGCTGGCCGTGCTGTATATTTTGTTTAAAAACTACGATCGCGTTATTCCCTGCTTTGGCTTAATCCTGGAAGACGCCTTTACGGGCACCTCAGTGCTGGGCGGGGCGGTGGGCAGCGTGATTGTGATTGGGGCCAAGCGGGCGGCCTTCTCGAACGAAGCCGGCATCGGCACGGCTCCTATGGCCCACGGGGCAGCGCGCACCACCGAACCGGTTCGGGAAGGATTAGTAGCCATGCTGGGTCCGCTCATCGACACCATCGTGGTGTGCACCATGACGGCCCTGGCCCTACTGGTGACCGATGTGTGGCAGATCAAGGGTGTGGGTGGTATCACCTTGACAATAGACGCGTTCAATACGGCGTTTCCGGGCGAGAACACCGGGGGCTACCTGCTACTGCTGTGCGTGATGTTTTTCTCGTTTTCCTCGCTCTTCACCCTGTCTTACTACGGTACCAAGTCGTTTTCTTACCTGGCCGGAGCCCACCGGGCGCACTACTTTAACTACTTCTACGTGTTCACCATTGCCCTGGCCTGCGTCACTTCCCTAACCGCGGTGATCAACTTTGTGGACGGCATGTACGCCCTGATGGCGATCCCCACCATGGTGTCGGCCCTGCTGCTGGCTCCTCAAGTAAAAGAAGCCGCGCGTCTCTACTTCAAAAAGATCGCCTCCTGATGAAATCTGCCGGGCAACCGCAGTGCTGTACCTTATCGTTTTCTTTTGCATTCCGAATGTGGTGGCAGAAAGAGAAGATTTTATAACTTCACCGCTCCAGCTTCACTCTTTATCTCCGTAGTTTATGCGACTCGCCTGGTTTTGCCTTCTGACTTCCTGCGCGCTGATTTCTTCGCTGAAGGCGGCCCCGGACCCCGGCATCGACGTGCTTCACTACGCCTTCCACATCGACATCAACGACCAAAACAACCAGATCGTGGGCGCGGCCGAGGTGGTCGTCAAATTTGTGGCATCGAACCAAAAAGAGATTCACCTTGATTTGGCTAGTGTCTCAGCCGGAAGTGAAACCGGTATGACGGTGCTGGAAGTGCTCCAAAACGATGTTCCTACGACCTACCGACACGACAGTGATCTGCTTAGCATTCAGCTGCCCGCCCCCTCCCGGGTCAACGACGTGGTCACCTTTCGCATCCGCTACCGCGGGGTGCCCGACGACGGATTGATTATCTCGAAGAACAAGTACGGCGACCGCACCTTCTTTGGCGACAACTGGCCCAACCGGGCGCATCGTTGGTTGCCCACCAAAGACCATCCGTCGGACAAGGCCACTTGCGAGTTCATCATCAAGGCTCCCGAACACTACGAGGTGATTGCCAACGGCCTCAAGCGCGAGGAGAGCGACCTGCCGCCGGAGCAGGAAAAGAACCTGAAGCTTACCCACTGGGCCACCCTCCATCCGATCGCCACCAAGGTGATGGTTTTCGGAGCCGCCCGCTTCGCCATTCGCTACCATCCGCTGTCATCGATCACTCCGCTTGAAGACTGGGTTTTTCCGGAGGATCGGGACGTAGGATTTAAGCACTTAGAAGTTACTGCCGACATCCTTAAGTACTTCGAGCAACAGATCGGGGAGTATCCTTTCGAAAAGCTGGCCAACGTGCAATCGTGTACCCGCTACGGAGGCATGGAAAACGCCAGCAATATCTTTTACAACCAGGATGCCATCGCCAACGAAGCTACCATTGAGAGCCTGATTGCCCACGAAGTGGCCCACCAGTGGTTTGGCAACGCGGTGACGGAGAAAAACTGGGCGGACGTATGGCTAAGTGAAGGTTTTTCTACCTACCTGACGCACCTGTATCTGGCCCACACCTACGGGGCCGATACCCTGGCCGCTCGCCTGGATAAGGACAAGGAGCGCATCTTCTCGTTTTACGTCAAATCACCGCAGTCGATGGTGGTGGACGCTAGTGAGACCAACCTGTTTAAGCTGCTGAACGCCAATACCTACCAGAAAGGAGCCTGGTTCTTGCACATGCTCCGCAACAAAATCGGTGATCCGGCCTTTTTCCAGACCCTGCGGGAGTTTTACCGAACGTATCACCACCAGAACGCTTCCACCGATGATTTTCGGACGATTGCCGAACGAGCATCTGGTCAAAAGTTAACTACCTTTTTTCGTACGTGGTTGCAGCAGGCGGGCCACCCGGTGGTGAAGGGCACCTGGAAGTACAGCCGATCCGGCAAGAAGCTTACCCTGGAAGTAGAACAGGTTCAGCACAGTGGCAATTTTTTTCCGATGGATTTGCAGTTTGCGGTTTACTACGAGCAGGGCAAATCTTCCGAAACCAAGTCGCTTACTTTTACCAAATTGAAGCAAACCTTTGTTTTCAAGGTGGATGGCAAGCCGACGCAAGTGGTACTTGATCCCAATCAGCGTCTGCTAATGGAGCAATTTTTCACCAAGAAATAGTGTCAGAGCAATCAGGGCCGCCGCCAGGGTAGATAAGAAGTTGACGCCGTGGTTGCCCAGTTTTCCCGACCGTTCCAGGGTGGCTCCCAGCAAAGAATCGGTTAAGTTACCGAGGAGTCCGGCTACGCTGATGATCACCACCGCACTTCCCCACCCCCGAAACATTCCGTACAGCACCGCGACCAGCACACTTCCGGCCAGTCCGGCCAGACTACCTTCCCGGCTCACGACTCCGTCGCGCCCCCGCTCGCCCGGCTTGCCGGTGAGCACTTCGTAGAACCGGGTGCCGTACACATTGCCCAATTCGGAGGACCAGGTGTCCGATAGGGCGGCAGCGAAGCTAGCGGCAACAAGTATGCCTCCCAATTCAGTGCCCATTGGCCCCCCAAGCATGAGTAGCGCTAGCGTAGCCGCCACTCCCGAGTTGCCTACTACGTTGCGCCATCCCCTCCGGGCGTTACGCTTTTCGGCCACCCCCCAGTGCGTTTTCTTTCGAATCTTCCACAGCGAGGCGGCCGTTCCCAGCACGAAAAAGCCGCCGATCAGAAAAATGCCCAGCCAGCCCAGGGCAGCGTACAGGACATAGGCGAACAATCCGCCTACCAGTCCGCCCGCCCCGTCAATTTTCTTGGATAACACACTAATGATAACCGCAATGGCTAGGAAAGCGAGTACGTACGGCCCGGCACTCATCACCCTGCTGTCAACAATCCACCAAGCAAACTTTCCGAAAATAGCACATTATCCATTTTATTAAATTTGTTATTAGAATAGTTTAAATATATAACTCATATTGGCCAATCACTAAAGTACAGATTATGCGCTACCCCCGTCAGATTATCGGAAGTGTTTTACTTTTTGGCACGTTGTGGTCGTGCGGCGACGATGATACCAACAATTTTTCATTGCCTCAGTCTACCGTATCTTTTGTCAATCCGTCCGGACACAGTGCCGAAGGAGCGGAAGTTCAGCGCGTGGCGGTTCGTCTCGATCAGCCGCAGGAAGGCGCTACGGTTATCAATTTTACGGTAGCGGGCAGCGCGGTGGTTGGCTCGTCTCGTTACAGCACGACCGACGTAGCGGTGCTTACTGAGTCTCCCCTGCTGATCGCCGCGGGCGAAACCGAGGCTTTCATCGAGTTTCAGGCTTTGGAAGATCAGCTTTTTGAACCAATTGCCGAAGACCTTACCCTCACGCTTACCGGGGTAATAAAGGGCAACGCCGCCCTCGCCGCCCAGGCTACCTACCACCACACGGTAGAGGAAAACGATTACGAGCTAACCCTCTCCTGGGAGGCCTCTGATTCGGTGGAGTTGGTTTTGTTGGTAGAGCAACCCAACAGTGTCTACGTGGTAAGCGATCAGCAGTCCCGAACCGAGAAATTGCTGCTCACCGACGTTATTCCTCAGAGCGACTACCAACTTCGGGTATGGTATTATAAGGGTCAGGAAGACGTTGCCTACACACTCACCTACCGGGCGGTGGGTACAGAAAACGAAGTACTGATGCAGGGCGCCTTTTCACGCAATGAGGCGAGCAAAGATTTCAATGCCACCACCGGGGCGGCCCTGCACAACTTCCGGCTCACCCAAGCGGGTCCGGGGCTCATCATTCGGTAGCGCCAGAGTAGGATACCAACGAGAAGCTAGGCCTTAAAATTATCCACCTGCTTATAGGCATCGATGAGTTTCTGCTCACCGGCTTTGCCATCCTCAGAATTGCCGTGCTCCATGCCGCAAATGCCCTTAAAGCCTTTGTCGTACAAATAAGCGAACACGTTCCGGTAGTTGATCTCCCCCGTAGTGGGCTCCTTCCGCCCCGGATTGTCGCCGATCTGAATGTAATCAATTTCGTCCCAGGTGGCCTCCATGTTAGTAATCAGGTTCCCTTCGTTCTTCTGCATATGATAGATATCGTACAGAATTTTGCACGAGGGACTATCCACCGCCTTGCAGATTAGGTAGGTTTGGTCGGAAGTGCGCAAAAACAGGTTGGGAGAATCGCTGAGCGGTTCCAGCACCATCACCAGGTTGTGGGGCTCAAAAATCTCGGCACCGCGGCGCAGGGCCTCCACCACATTGGCCGTCTGAATATTGATCGGAATCTCCCGCTGGAAGTCGCCCGGCACCACCGTCATCCACTTGGCGTTGACGCGCTTGGCCACCTCCACGGCGCGCTTGCAGCCGTCCAGAAAAATATCCATATAATCTTGCTTGCCCGCCGCCAGGGTGTTGGCTCCGTTGCCGCCCTTGTCGATGACAAACACTCCCATTTCCATATTGCGGTCCTGCATGGTTTTAGCCACCTTATTTTGCTGGGCCACGTCGCGGCCCATCATGCCGTTGTCTTCCAGGGCGGTGAAGCCGACGTCGGCCATAAAGTTAATCTGGTCGATGAAATCGTCGCCCGCGTGGTGCTTGAACATGCCCGGCGTGCGGAGCGTACTTGAGGTTGAAGGTGTGCTTCTCAGCGGGCGATGCCGCAGTGGTTAAATGGGGGGCAGCGGCGAACAGCGCGCCAAGGCTGGCTCCGGACTTCACAAAGTTTCTTCTTTTCATGGGGTAGGTTAGCGTAGTACGTGTTTAGGTTATGGCTTAAATATATCGGTTTTTTTAGAATTTGAGCACAGACTGCGTATTTTCGCCGGAGTAAAAACGCTCCCATGCCCACCATCGACTTCAAAAAGCAGGTACTCCCTCACCTACTTGCCTTGTTTACTTTCTTTTTAGTTACGCTGATTTTCTTCGGTCCGGTGTTCTTCGAAAGCAAGTCGCTGCGCCAGGAAGACATTGTGCAGGGCAAAGGCATTACTAAACTCACTACCGAATACAACGAGTCGCACGACGACGTGGCCCTGTGGAACCCCCGCTTGTTCGGAGGAATGCCTACCTATCTGGTCGGGCTCAACTACGGGGGCGACAAGGTGCTCAACGTTTTTCAGCAGGCTTTTTCGTTCTGGCTACCCCGCCCCAGCAGCATTTTCTTCAAATCAATGCTCTGCTTTTATATCCTCTTACTGGTTTTCCGGGTTCGCCCCTACCTGGCGATTGCCGGAGCACTGGCCTACGCACTGTCTACCTTTGCGATCATTAGTTTGGGGGCAGGGCACAACTGGAAGGTGGAAGCGATGGCCTATATGCCGCTGGTGCTGGCCGGAGTGCACACGGCCTTTCGGGGTAATTATTTGTGGGGATTCACGCTCACGGCCCTGGCGATGGCGCTGGAAATAGACAGCAATCACCCGCAGATCGCGTACTACCTGATGTTCGTGGTGATTTTTTACGGGATTTCGGCCCTGGTATTTGCCGCGCGCGAGAATCGTCTACCGCAGTTCTTCAAAACCATTGGCGTACTCGTGGTGGCGGTGTTGCTGGCGGTGGGAGCCAACCTGGGCCGATTATGGACCACCCTGGAGTATAGCACCTACTCACAACGCGGCCCTTCGGAGCTCACTCCCCTACCCACCGCCAACGGAGCCGACGCCACCAATGCCGACCGTGACTACGTTTTTTTGTGGAGTATCTGGAAGATGGAGACGCTCACCCTGTTGATTCCCAACGCCTTTGGCGGAGCCAGCAACCTGGACATTGGAACCGATTCGGAACTCGGTGAGGTGCTCATGGCGAATAACGTGCCGCGTCAGCAAGTGCAGCAGTACACCACCAACGCTCCCACCTACTGGGGAGGCAAAGCCCCCACGGGCGGACCGGTTTACGTTGGGGCGATCATATTTTTTCTGTTTATCGCAGGCTGCTTCATCGTGGAAGGCAAGCACCGCTACTGGATGATCGCCATTACCATCTTCTCTGTTATCCTGGCCTGGGGGAAATATTTTCCGGCCCTGAACTACCTCATGTACGATTACTTCCCGTTGTACAATAAGTTCAGAACCGTGGAAATGACCCTGGTGATGGCCATGCTAGCGATGCCTCTGTTAGGGTTTTTGGCGCTGGAAAAGATAGTGGCTAATCCCAAGGCTCCCGAATTGCCGAAAAAATTGCTCTACGCGGCCGGAGGAGTCGTAGGTTTGTTGCTACTGGTTATCGTCTTTGCCGGTATCGCTGACTTTGAATCGGCGCGGGACGCCGGGCAGCCCGACTGGTTTACCGAAGCGTTGCGTAGCGACCGCGAATCACTCATGCGCGGCGACGCCCTCCGATCGCTGTTCTTCGTGGGGGCCACCTTTGCCCTGTTGTTTTTCTACCTAAAAAACCGGGTTTCCTATCCCCTACTTAATGGTATTCTGGCGGTGCTGGTACTGCTCAACCTGGGACTCGTTGACCGGCGGCACTTTAACTACGACAACTTCGTGCGCAACCCGGCGCGCAGCGTGGTGACCGCTACCGAAGCCGATCAGTTCATTATGGACCAAAGTCAACCGCACGATCGGGTGCTCAATCTGCAGGTGAGTCCCTTCCAGAACGGAACCACTTCTTACTTTCATTCCTCGATTGGCGGCTACCACGCGGCCAAAATCAAACGCTACCAGGATATTATCGATCGACGGCTGTCTCCGGAAATCAACGCGCTAGTGACCGAACTGCAAAGCGGCCAGAAAGATTTTTCGGGCACCGCGGCCCTCAATATGCTCAACACCCGCTTCGTGCTGGCGGGCCCCACGCCCAATGCGGTCATCGAAAACCCCCGGGCGCTGGGCTCCGCCTGGCTGGTGCAAAATGTGGAGAAAGTAACGAGTCCGGACGAAGAAATTGCCGCCCTCAACAACACCAACCTGGCCACCACCGCCGTGGTGGATGCGTCAAGGTTTACGGTCGATGACGCGTACGATGCCACCGGCACGCTCCGTTTGGTCAGCACCGAACCCAACGAGATGGTCTACGAAGCGGAGGTGCCCGCCCCCAGCCTGGCGGTTTTTTCGGAAGTATACTACCCCGAAGGATGGACGGCCACCATCGACGATCAGGAAGCCCCGATTCTTCGGGCGAATTACATTCTGCGGGCTTTGGAAATTCCGGCCGGAAAGCACACCATCCGTTTTCAGTTTGCGCCCCGTTCGTACGAAATTGGCAACGCCGTGACCGTTTTCGCCAGCGGTCTGTTGGTGGTATGCGTGCTGTTAACCCTGGGACTCACTTTTCGGGAGTTGAAGCAATGAAACGGGTACTGATCATTACCTACTACTGGCCCCCAATGGGAGGATCGGGAGTGCAGCGCTGGCTGAAATTTGCCAAGTATCTACCTACCTTTGGCTGGGAGCCCGTCATTTATACTCCCGAAAATCCAAGTTTTCAGTTGCACGACAACTCGTTGCTTGGCGACGTCCGCGACGAGCAGGTGGTGTGGAAACACCCCATCTGGGAACCCCATCACTTATTTTACCGGGCGAAGGGAAAGAAAAATTTAGCCAAGGTGAACCAGGGGGATATCTTGGACAAAAAAAACCAATCGCTCTTCGAAAAGCTGGGACTGTGGGTGCGCGGCAACCTACTGATTCCCGATCCGCGGCGGTTCTGGATTGGCCCTTCGGTGAAATACCTGGTGCCGCGCCTAGCTACCGAACGCATCGATGCCATCGTGACCACCGGGCCGCCCCACAGTTTACATCACATCGGTCGCCAGCTTAATGAACGAACCGGAATTCCGTGGCTGGCTGACTTTCGGGACCCCTGGACGCGCTGGGTTTTCCTGCGCAGCTTTCGCGTTTCGGCCTGGGCCATGCGCCTGCACCGGCGGCAGGAAAAGCAAATTTTGCAATCGGCCCAGGCGGTGACCACCGTCAGCCAGGCGCTGCGGGAAGATTTTGAGGAACTGGGGGGGCGTCCGGTGCACGCTTTGACCAATGGTTATGACGAGGAAGATTTCGCCCCGGCCAAAGAGGCTTCTCCTGAACAGTTTTTAATTAGCTACATCGGCACCCTCGACTACCTGCGCGACCCGAGAACTTTCTTGCGGGCACTGCGCGCGCTATGTGTCGAGCATCCGGACTTTGCCCAGCACGTTCGCATTCGGTTCGTAGGCTACCTCAGCGGAGTAATCCTTCAGGACATTGAAAGCGATGCGGTGCTCGCTGACAAGCTGACCATCGCGCACTACGTGCCGCACGAGGAGGTGCTGCGGCTATTGCAAGAATCGTACGTTCAGCTGCTGTTGTTGAGCTCAGGACCGGAAACCCGCGGTATCTTGACGGGCAAATTCTTCGAGTACCTGGCCTCGGGCAAACGCGTTCTGGCGCTGGGAAGAACGGGCAGCGAGATCGACCAGATTCTACAAACCACCCGGGCGGGAGTGCTGCACGATCCGCAGGATGCCGACGGGATTAAAGCTACCTTGCTGGCCTACTTCGAAGATTTCAAATCGGGCATCCCCTTGCGCACCACCGGCATAGAACAATACAGCCGCCGTAATCTCACCCAATCCCTGACAAAAATTTTAGACACAATAACCGAAGCATGAAACAAATTCAGATGGTGGATCTGCACCAACAGTACTTAAATCTTCAGGCTGAAATTGACGCGGGCATGGCCGGGGTGATTGCCGACACCGCTTTCATCAACGGACCGGCGGTGCGAGAGTTTGCCGACCAACTCGCTCACTTCTGTCAGGTGAACCACGTGATTCCCTGCGCCAACGGCACCGACGCTTTGCAACTGGCCATGATGGGACTCAACCTGCCGCCGGGCGGGGAGATTATCATGCCGACCTTCACCTACGTGGCGGTGGTCGAAGTGGCCTGCCTGCTGGGCTTTCGCCCGGTGCTGGTAGACGTGGACCCCAACAATTTCAATCTCAACGTGGCGCAGGTAGAACGGGCCATCACGGACGACACGGTCGCCATTGCGGTGGTGCATCTGTTCGGGCAGTGCGCCCCGATGGAGGAAATCAACGCGGTGGCCCGGCGGCACCGTCTCCCCGTGATCGAGGATACCGCCCAGAGCATTGGTAGTCACTATCACTTTAAGGATGGCAGTTCGGCCGCCGCCGGTACCATCGGCACGGTGGGCACCACCTCGTTTTTTCCGTCCAAAAACCTGGGATGCTACGGCGACGGCGGCGCGGTGATGACGCCGGACGATGAACTGGCCGCCGTCATTCGCAGCATGGCCAACCACGGACAGCAAGCCAAGTACGCCTACGAACGGGTGGGGATCAACTCCCGTCTCGACACGCTACAGGCGGCGGTGCTGCTGGCCAAACTGCCCCACCTCAACAATTTTAGTACGCGCCGTCGCGCCGCCGCTGATCACTACGACGCGGCGTTGGGTGACTTATCGGGAATAATCATTCCGGCCCGAATGCCCTATTCTGATCACGTGTTTCACCAGTACACGCTGCGCGTACCCCACGGGCAGCGCGATGCGCTTCGCGACCACCTGCGCGAGCATCAGGTGCCTTCCATGATTTACTATCCGTCGCCCATGCACGGGCAGGGGGCCTACGCCGATTTGGGTTATCAGATCCGGAGATTTTCCGGTGGCGGAGTCTTTGTGCGAAGAAGTGCTTTCGCTTCCCATGCACCCCGAACTTACCGAAGACCAATTAGCGCACGTTACGGATCATATCACTAACTTTTTTCGTCATGACTGATCCCCCTTACTTTGCGCACGAAACTGCCGTCGTCGACCAGCCCTGCACCATCGGACGGGGCACCAAAATCTGGCACTTCTCGCACATCATGGCCGATTGTGTGATTGGTGAGGATTGTAATATTGGCCAAAACGTGGTTATCTCGCCCGAGGTGGTGCTGGGCGACCGGGTGAAGGTGCAGAACAACGTATCGGTGTACACCGGCGTCACCTGTGACGATGAGGTTTTCTTAGGGCCTTCGGTGGTGTTCACCAACGTGATCAACCCCCGCAGTGCGGTGAACCGCCGGGGCGTTTACGCGAAAACGCACGTCGCGCAGGGAGCCACCATTGGGGCCAATGCCACGATCGTTTGCGGCAATCCCATCGGTGCCTACGGGTTTGTCGGCGCGGGTTCGGTGGTCACCAAAGAGGTGCTTCCCTACGCGCTGGTGGTGGGCAATCCGGCCCGGCAGGTGGGCTGGATGAGTGCCTACGGGCAGCGCCTGGTTTTTAACGAACAAGGGGAGGCCATCTGTCCCGAAAGTGGCGAGCAGTACCGGCTGAACAACGGGCAAGTTAGTCGCTCAGCCGTTGGCAATAATTAGTTAGATTTGCAGAACGAGCTTTCTGTATTACTTTCGCGCTCACTTATTTGTTTGATATGTCCGTTATTCAAGACCGCGTGAAATTTGCCGTGGTTGGTTGTGGTAGAATTGGCAAGCGGCACGCCGAGATGATCGTCCGCCACCCCGAGGCCGAGCTGGTTGCTTTGTGTGATGTTGCCCCCCGTGCGTCGCTTCAGTTAGAAAGCTACGCGGTTCCGTTCTACGCTAGTACGGAAGACTTACTATCGGCCAACCTGGATATTGGTGTGGTGAGCGTTTGTACGCCCAACGGAAAGCACGCCGCGCTATCGCTCCAAGCCCTGGAAGCCCGCTGCCACGTGGTCTGCGAAAAGCCCATGGCACTGACCAAGACCGACTGCGAAGCCATGATCTTCAAAGCGCTGCAAGTATCGCGGCAGGTGTTCTGCGTGATGCAAAACCGCTATTCGCCTCCCTCGGTGTGGATCAAAGAAATGATCGGCCAGCGACGGTTGGGCGACATCTACCTGGTGCAAATCAACTGCTACTGGAACCGCGATGATCGCTACTACCAACCCGGCAGTTGGAAAGGCACCGCCGAACTGGACGGAGGTACGCTGTTCACGCAGTTTTCGCACTTTGTGGATATCATGTACTGGCTGTTCGGGGACATTACCAACATCCACGCCGCCCTGCGGGACTTCGCCCACCAAACCTCCACGGATTTTGAAGATTCGGGCATGGTTACCTTTGATTTTATGAACGGAGGGATGGGTTGCCTCAATTACTCAACGGCGGTGTGGAACCAAAATATGGAAAGTAGCCTTACGGTGATTGGAAGCCAGGGAAGCGTGAAAATCGGGGGACAGTACATGAACGAAGTAGTATATTGCCACGTGAAAGATTACCAGATGCCCAACTTACCCCCGGCCAACCCGGCCAATGACTACGGACCGTATAAGGGGTCGGCCGCCAACCACCATTATGTGATCGAGAACGTGGTGGACACCCTGAAGGGAAGAAGCAGTGCCACCACCAACGCCCTGGAGGGACTCAAAGTAGTAGAGATCATCGAGCGCATTTATCAGGCGGGCAAACATTCTTTGAAGTAGCCACTTTTGATTCGTTCTCTGGCGCCAAACCAGTAGCCTTCACCCCTAAAAACCCGCTATGCTTGTTATCCGGTCTTCTAATACGTTTATGCTGGAGAAGGCCTACGTATGGAAGGTGCTGCTGGATGACTTCTTGGGCATCGCTTACGAATGCCGCTTTGAGGATGGCGTAGCCGACTATCATCTGGAGTTAGAAAACGGAGCTGAATTAATTCTGGAAGACGCCTTTTTTGGGCAGCGGGCCGAAGAGGACTACGTTAACGAAGACCTGATTCCGACGGCGGTTGTTTCGCTCAATCACGCACTAACTGATAATCAGGACGTTCCGGTGATCTACGGCACACCCAACTGCGTGGCATCGGAAGCGCAGATAAGCTGCGGAGCTGACGTGGTGGCCTCCAGCTTTTTTATGCTGACCCGCTGGGAAGAGTACGTGGTTGAGCAGCGCGACGAATATAATCGTTTTCCCCTCGAAGCCTCGCTGGCGTATCGGTCAGGCTTTCACCAGCAGCCGGTGGTAAACCAGTACACCGAACTGCTCTGGCGCATGCTGCTGCACCTCGACCCTGGCCTTGCCCGGAAGAAACGCGCCTTTCGGGTGGTTCCTACGCACAATGTGGAGCAGATACGCAAATGGCAGGGTTTCTCTCAGTTAGGCAGCCCAAATTTTCTTCAGGGTGAAAACCTTCAGACGACCTTCCAAAATCTGCAAACCCTTGTTGAGGTTAAGTTGGGTAGGAAAGACGACCCCTACGACACGTTCGACTACCTGATGCGGGCCTCAGAGAAGTTTGGACTTCAATCACGGTTTTACTTTATGGCGGGCGGCGAAACCGAGCACGATAATCACTACCGCCTCAACCAGCGCAACGTGCAAGAGTTGCTCGAGACCATCAACAACCGAGGCCACCGCATCGGCTTTTGCCCTAGCTTCAACGCTCACACGCGTCCTTTGCTGTGGCAACAAGAACGAGATAAGCTCCGGGCCCTGGCCCCCCAGCGCATTACCAAGGGCAGGCAACACCAGCTACGCTTTGAGGTGCCCACCACCTGGCAGATTTGGGATGACGCGGACATGCTGGTAGATTCCAGCTTAGGCTACCCCGAACAACCTGGTTTTCGATGCGGCACGTGCTACGCGTTTCCGGTGTTCAACTTCCTGACTCGCGAAACGTTATCAATCTACGAGTCCCCGCTTGTTTGTTCTGAAACTAGTCTGATTGATCATATGCGGTTGTCACCGGAGGAAGCTGAGCAGGAAGTTCACCGGATATATTCCGAGGTAAAACGCTACCGGGGCAACTTTGTGCTTCAGTGGTCCAACACTGCTTTGTTCACCAAAAAGCACGCCCCCTACCGGCCTCTGTACGAAAAAATATTACGCGGTTGGTAAGAATCACCTCACTAATACGCACTGCCGAAGGTAAATTAAGATAGAGTCTTTTCATTTTATAAAAAAACGTGAATCTTTACGCGTCAGTAAAAATATGAAGAAGATAGCGGTTTTGACTTCAGGAGGAGATGCTCCCGGCATGAACGCCTGCCTCCGGGCAGTGATTCGCGGTGCCATTTATCACGGGGTGGAAGCCTACGGAATCAAGTACGGTTATAACGGACTCATCGAGGGGGATATCTACAAGATGAAGTCCTACTCGGTGAGCAACATCATCCAGCGAGGAGGCACCATTCTGAAGTCGGCACGCAGCCAGGAGTTCCGCACCCCCGAGGGAAGAAAAAAAGCGTACTACCAGCTGCAACGCCGGGGCATTGAGGGGCTGATTGTAATCGGGGGCGACGGAACCTTCACCGGGGCCAACGTTTTTTTCCAAGAATACGGAGTGCCGGTCGTAGGGGCACCGGGCACCATCGACAACGATCTGTACGGCACCGATTACACCATCGGTTTCAACACGGCCGTGAACACCGCACTGGTCGCCATTGATAACATCCGGGACACCGCGAATTCGCACGATCGTATTTTCTTTATCGAGGTGATGGGTCGTGACGCGGGCTACATCGCCATTCAGTCCGGTATTGGAGGCGGCGCGGAGATGATCATGGTTCCGGAAACCAGCACCACCATTGAAGATGTGATCCACACCCTCGGTCAGGGGCGCAACCACGAAAAAACCTCATCGATTGTAGTAGTGGCCGAAGGAGACGAAGAAGGCGGCGCCATGGAAGTGGTGAACAAAGTCCGCAAAAAACTCAAGGATAAAGACCTGAAAGTATCGATTCTGGGCCACATCCAGCGGGGGGGCTCCCCTACCGCCATGGACCGTATTCTGGCGAGCCGCTTGGGTTTGGCGGCGGTAGAGGGCTTGCTGAGCGGTAAGAAAAACATGATGGTGGGAGTGGTCAACAACCGTATTGTTTTCACTGATTTCAAGGAGTGCATCAATACTTCCAAGCCGCTCGACCAGGACTTGCTGCGAATGGTCAAGGTGTTGAGTATATAGGCAAGCACCACCCACGGAAGACAGGTCGCGGCAGATGCAAACGGGAAGTCCTTTCTGACTCTTTATCTAAATCTTTATTAGGCTCTGAATTATGTTATTAACATAACTAAAGTTACGGCACATTAAAGAGTGTCGTTATTTTTGATCTATCTCACTTCAACATTCTCAATTAACGTTCTCAAGCCGATGCCGTATCCGCCGTGGCTGCGAATCGGAATGACCTTCGTATCCGTTCTGGATCACAACTTCATACGCTTGAATACCCCCTCGGGCAGCAAAGTGATCACCGCCATAATCGGTCGCCAGAACCACTTGCTGTATACTACGTCCTTCTTTGACCGCACCGCCTGAAATATATCTTCAGCGACCGCCGACGGTTTTGCGGTTAGCAACGGCGGCAGATCAAGGTCCGCCGTCATGCTGGTGTCAACGAAGCCCGGCTTCACCGTGATCACCGATACCCCGTGCGGTTGCATGCGGTTGCGCAAACCCGATAGATAAGCCGTGAACCCCGCTTTGGCGCTGCCGTACAAATAGTTGCTTCCCCGGCCCCGGTCCCCCGCCACCGAACTGATACCTACAATCGTCCCCGCGCTCTTCTGGGCAAAATCTTCCGCCACAACGTTAAGGATCGATACCGCCCCGCTGTAGTTGGTGTCCAGGATAGCCTGCGCCTCCGTCCAGTCTTTCTGCCCTTTCGCCTGATCGCCCAAGTAGCCAAACACCGTGATCACTACCGCGGGAGATGGTTCTAGCTGCCGGTAAAATTCTGGATGGGAATCAAACTGCGTAGCGTCAAAAGCAAGGCTTTGCACCGTCACCTGGTAGCGGACGCGCAAATCGCTGGCTAAGATTTCTAACTGCGCCGGATCGCGGGCGGCAAGCTGAAGATCATAGGATGCTTCCGCAAAACGGCGGGCAACGGCTTGGGCAATGTCAGAAGTTGCTCCTAAAATCAGTACGGTAGCCATAATTACACAGTAGGTGAGCGGGCAAAGCTAGGAACAAAACCGACATATAAAAACTACTCACTACCCGGGCAATCGACCCAGTTAGTTAGCACCCCCATCTTTAACCCGCAAGGGCAATTGCCATACTTAACCAAAAGGTAACACTGGTAACGATTAGGTAACAGAACGATAAAACTGGGGTAACTCATCTCTCTTCATACCTGAATACTTTTACGCACTGATTATTTATCCTTAAACAAACCTCACAATCTATGAAAAAGTACTACGCGCTGACCTTAGGCCTTTTGCTAGCGACCTATTCGGCCCAAGCCCAATTTTTCTTCGACGTGGAAGTCGACTCTGTTTGGTATCCCGATTCGGTGGTGATGCCTCCCTCTCCGTTGAAGCACCAGATTCTTTTCATCGGACAAACCGATACCGTACAAACCACCGCTACCTACGGCAACCCCGCCGGTTCAACCCTGGCCAAGCAGTGGCACGATTTCATCGGCTTCACCCCCGACACCGATAGCGATGACCTGGGCTGGATCTCGGTGAACCACGAGATGATCGCCGACGATGACAACATCGGCGACGGCGGTGGAATGACCGTCTTCAAGGTGAAGCGCGATCCCGCTACCGACACGCTGATCATCGTGGACCAAACCTTGTCCGACGGACGGCACGGTAAGTACTTCAACGTGGACTTTGCCAACACCGTGGGTGAAACCGGTATGAACTGCGGCGGGATCACCTCGCCCGTCGACGGCCGCATCTGGACCGCGGAAGAGTGGTACCGGGGTGCCAACAACAGCATTGCCTTCACCGACGCCGAAGGCCGCCCGGTGGGCGTGCGCGACACCTCAGACTTCACCATCACCACCGACATCCCCGGTGAGTTTGCCGGACAGACCATCGAGAAGTTCCAGAACTTCAACTGGATGGTAGAAATTGATCCCCGCGAAGCGGTGGCCATCCGCAAGCAGTACAACTGGGGACGCCAAGCCTTCGAGGGCGGCGTGATCATGCCCGATAACCAAACCGTATACACCGGCGAAGACGGCACCCCCGGACTGTTCTCTAAATTCGTGGCCGACACCCCTGGTGATTTCACCAAAGGAACTCTCTACGTCTACAAGCACGATGCTGAGGGCGAGGACGGTCCCTGGGTAAAAATGGACAATAAGTCGCTGAACGAGATGCTATTCATCGGTGATTCGGCTTTCTCTAAAGGAGCGACGATGTTTAATCGCATTGAGTGGGTGGCCCAGTACGACGGCAAAGTATACTTCGCCGAAACCGGCCGCGACAATCCCGGCAGCCGACTGGCCCGCGGTGCGGAGCGAGGCGGGGTGCTTGACTACCACTGGTTGGAGCCGGTGCGTATGCGCCATCCTAAGCTAGAAGCCAAAACCGACGACCAAGTGCTAGATTTCGTCTTAGGTGGTTTCTTCGAAGATTACTACGGACGCGTGAACGTGTTTGACCCGGCCACTGGTGAAGTAGACATGTACCTGGAAGGGGGCCCATACTTTGAGGAGTCTCCTGAAGTGGGCGCCTATCCCGAAAAGCACCTGAGCAACCCTGACGGTCTCAACGTGATGGAAGTGAACGGACAGCCCTACATGGTGATCTGCGAAGACCTGAACGGCACTTCTAACGGACGCGTTCCGGCGGGCATCACCAACCGCACCTGCGAGGCTTGGTTGCTGGATATGTCCATCGCTCATCCTACGGTGGATGACCTGATCCGCATCTCGGTCGTTCCGGTGGGCGCGGAGGTAACCGGGGCGCAGCCTACTCCCGACGGAAAGACGCTGCTGCTAAACGCGCAACACCCTTCGGAGGATAATCCCTTCCCCTACAACAATTCACTCACCTACGCCATCACCGGCTGGGACGACGTGATTGCCGCCATCACCGATGCAAAGAGCAACGTGACGGAAGTGGAAGGACTGAAATTCTGGGCGGATCACGTGCAGCGTATCCTAGTGACCAGCGAGCCGGTCGACATGGCGATCTACGATATCACCGGTCAGCGCATCCGCGTTACGCGCAACGTG
The DNA here is from genome assembly GCA_963833215.1 of uncultured Cytophagales bacterium. GTDB lineage: Bacteria > Bacteroidota > Bacteroidia > Cytophagales > Cyclobacteriaceae > Tunicatimonas. The sequence goes on from CAWHXE010000010.1 coordinate 61,340, forward strand.
CAGGAGGTGGACGTGCAGGACCTGCGTTCCGGAGTGTACATCATGAAGGCTTTCGGACTAAAGTCTCGTAAAGTGGTAGGCGCTAAGTTTGTGCTTCAGTAGCCATCCCCCCCATTAGTTCATAAGTAATGTACCAAGGGCAGTGGCTTTCGCCACTGCTCCTTTGTATTCTATAGCGTCCTCACCATCACTTCTTTATGACTAAATTTATACTTCCCGTAACGCTACTCATCTTCGCCGGGGTGATCCTCAGCAGCTTTCGCGATCACGCCCCCCGCCGCAGCCCGGCGGCCGAGGTAATGACCACCTACGTACGCGATCTGCACGGTTTATCGCAAGCCACCCGAACCCTGCACGAGCAGGCCCGTTCTTTGACCACCGAGTCGGTGCCCACGCTGCAAGGAGCGCTAGAGCGTGCCCGCCTGGCCTACAAACGCACCGAATACCTGGCCGAACACCTCGACGGGCAGTTCGTGGCCGACTTTATCAACGGGGCGCCTCTCCCGAAACTAGAGCGCAACGCTCCCAACCTCAGTATCATTGAGCCCAAGGGATTTCAGGCGCTGGAAGAACTTATTTTCGGAGAAGATCCCGTGGCCGATCAAGTCAAGATTATGGAGCTGGCAGCCCTGCTGGATCAGAAGGTTGCGCAGTTTGCCCGGTTTCAGCAGCGCGTTCCGCTCACCGACCGGCAGGTGCTGGAAGCCGCCCGCTTCGAGCTGATGCGGATTTTCACCCTGGGCGTATCCGGCTTCGACTCTCCGGCGGCGCTGCTATCGCTACCTGAGGCGAGAACTTCGCTGGCGGTGATGCAGCAGGCAGTCGCCCTCTATGAACCCCTGCTCAACGCCAAACACGCTGACCTGGCCCAACGGGTATCCGATTCTTTTGCCGACGGCATTGACTATCTGGAAGCGCATCAGGATTTCAATACCTTTGACCGCCTGCACTTCCTGAAAACATGCATCAACCCGCTCTTCGAGCAGATCTTGGCGGTGCAGCTGGCGCTGGGCATCGAAACCTACTACGAAACCGCCCCCCAGCACCGCAAGCACGCGGTCAACTACTTTGCCACTAACCTGTTCGACGAAGACCTGCTCAATCCGTTTTTTTACACCCGAATGCCGAAGAGTAAGTACCAACCGGCGGTGGTGGAACTGGGGCGAACGCTGTTCTTTGATCCCGCCCTGTCGGTGAACAACCAACGCTCCTGCGCTTCCTGTCACCAGCCCGAAAAAGGCTTCACCGACGGATTGGCTAAAAGCGCCGCGCTAAACAATGAAGGAACGGTGGACCGCAACGCCCCTACCCTGCTCAACGCCGTCTACGCTGATCGTTACTTTTACGATCTACGCTCGGAGGTGCTGGAAGACCAGATGGACCACGTGATAGCCGACCACCGGGAGTTTTACACCACCTACCTGGATATCTTCGAAAAGTTGCGGCTGAGCGATGAGTACCAAACCCAGTTTGCCCAGGCTTTTCCTAGTCTCAAGTCTGATCCGATCAACAAGTACGCTTTGTCAACGGCAATGGCCGCCTACATCGTTTCGCTCAAGAGCTTCAACTCACCCTTCGATCAATACGTGCGGGGTGAGACGGACCACCTGGAGCTTTCGGCGCAGCGGGGGTTCAACCTGTTTATGGGCAAGGCCGCCTGCGGCACCTGCCACTTTGCGCCCCTGTTCAGCGGCACGGTGCCGCCCCGCTTCCACGAGTCCGAGTCGGAAGTGCTGGGCGTGCCCGCCACCACCGACACCCTCAACCCGGTACTGGATGCGGACCCGGGCCGCGCCGCGGGCGTGCTCAAGGAAGGGGTCAACTTCTACGGTCACTCGTTCAAGACCACCACGGTGCGCAACGCGGAGCTCACCGCTCCTTACATGCACAACGGGGTCTACGAAACGCTGGTGGAAGTGGTGGACTTCTACAACCGCGGAGGCGGCGCCGGGCTGGGCCTGGACGTTCCCTACCAAACCCTAAGCCCCGACCCGTTGCACCTATCGGATCAGGAACAGGCGGACCTGGTGGCGTTCATGCAATCGCTGACTGACACCACCTCGCACGCTGCTCCCAATTCTTTGCCTACCTTTGCCGGAAACGAAGCGCTCAACCAACGCAAGGTGGGCGGAACGTACTGACAAATCATACCCTTGCCTGATGCGCGCATCCAATCTCCTTCGCTACCTGAATCCATCCCGGCCGTTTGTCGTCCTGCTTGGTTTGCTTGCAGGGTTTGGGGTAGCACGGGCCCAAGCCCCACCGGCCAACTCGGTGCTGGCGGAAGATGACTGGCACCGGGTAGCGGTAGGGGCCAACGGAGTGTACCGCCTGGATCGACAGTTCTTGGAGAAGCACGGCATCATCACCGCTGCCGATAGCTTGAGCAAGGTACACATCTTCGGCAACGGAGGTGGGATGCTACCGCAGGCCAACGATGCCCCAGCGGTGGAAGACTTGCGGGAGCTGCCGGTTTGGTTGAGTGCCGATGATGAATTCCTGCTGTTCTACGGGCAAGGCCCCGACCGAACCTACTACGACGACGAACAGGAGGTTTACCGGGTTGAGAAAAACTTATACGATACGGCCAACTACTACTTCTTGTCCCGCCGGGAGCAGTCCGCTCCCGTGATGATCACCCGCCCTGACTTCACCTACGGCACGGGCGTCCCCATCACCGAGCGGCTGGCGGTCTACCACCACGAACGTGCGCTGAGCAACCTGCTGGGATCGGGGCGGCAGTGGTTGGGGGAAGAACTGAGCAACGACCAGGCCGAACTGGATATTACCTTTCCGTCGGCGGCGGCCGGGGCGGGCACGCTGGAAGTTTCGGTGAGCAGTCGGGCCACCTCCCGAAGCACCTTCGAGGTAGCCATGGACGGCGAACCGCTGGAACCTATCCGGGTGGATGCCGCCCAGAAGGGTCTTTACGGGTATCAGGCGCGCTCGGCCAGTGAAGTTTTTGCGCTATCCACGCTGTCGGCAAATCCGACGGTGTCGCTACGCTACCAAGACCGCACGGAAAAAAGCGGCTACCTAAATCACCTCACCCTCAACGTTCGGGAACCGCTGGTGTACCGGCAGCGTCCGCTGTGGTTCAGCGATCCCCACGCCCGGCGGGGCACGCTGCACCGCTACACCGTGGCGCAAACCGGTCCCGCTTTGCTGTGGGATGTAACGGACCCGCCTGCGGTGGCGCAGCAGGCGTACCGTCGGCAGGACAGTACGATTACCTTCCAGGCGCGGGCCGATACCCTGCGTAGTTATCTGCTATTTGACCCTACGGCCGATCTTCCGCCGCCCCGTTACGGTGGCGTGGTGGCTAACCAAAATCTGCACGCATTAGCTACGCCCGATCTGCTGGTGGTCACCTCCCCTACCCTGCGGGCGGAAGCCGAACGTTTGGCGCAGTTCCGTCGACAGCACGATAGTCTGACCGTGGAGGTGGTGACGCTTGCGCAGATCTACAACGAGTTTTCTGCCGGGCGGCAGGACGTAACCTCGATCCGAAACTTTATTCGTCGCCTCTACCAGCGCGACGGCGGGCTGCGTTATGTGCTTTTGTTTGGCGATGCCTCCTACGACTATCACAATAGCAGTGCCGCTACGGTGCCTACCTACCAATCGCGGCAGTCGTTCCACAACGTGTACAGCTACGCCTCCGACGACTACTTCGGGTTTATGGATGCCAACGAGGGCGAGTGGCCCGAGCAGGGCAACGGGATCAACGGGCACGCGCTGGACATCGGCATCGGACGCCTGCCGGTGAACAATCCGGAGGAAGCCCGCACGGTGGTGGATAAGCTCATTCACTACGCCACCGCCCCGGAAGCGCAGGGCCCCTGGCGGCAGGAGGTGCTCTTCGTAGCTGACGACGGCGACGCCAACAAGCACCAGCATCAGTCTGACTTTCTGGCCTCCTGGCTCGAGCAGGAGCAGCCCCAACTATCCGTGAAGCGCCTGTTTATGGACGCGTATCCGCAGCCGGACGACGAGGCCCCGGCGGTGCGGGAACGACTCAACCGGGCGGTGGAGCGCGGGAGTGGGATTGGTAGACTTTATTGGCCACGGGGGCGAAACCGCCTGGACCAACGAGCAGATTCTGGACCTGGAGATGATTGAGGACTGGCGCAATTATGACCGCCTGCCGGTGCTGGTGACCGCCACCTGCGAGTTCGGGCGCTACGATGACCCGCGGCGGGCGTCGGGAGCCGAGGCGGCTTTGCTGAGTCCCGACGGCGGAGCCATTGCGCTGTTCACCACCTCCCGGCCAGTGTTCACCACCACCAACTTCCAGACCAGCACCGCCTTCTACGAAACCGCTTTCGGTGGTTCTCCGGCGGCTGATCTGCGGCTGGGCGACATCATCCGAACTACCAAAAACCGCAGCGTAGCGGGTGCCCTTAACCGCAACTTCCTGCTGCTGGGCGACCCCTCCATGCGCTATGCGGTTCCATCGGCCGGGGTGACCATTACTACGTTGACGGCCAACGGACAAGCCGCCGACACCCTGCGTCCGCTGGACCGCGTTCGGTTGGAGGGGCAAGTGGTTGACGAAACCGGCGTTACCGACCCCGGGTTCATCGGCTCGGTGTTCGTTGATCTGCTGGCGGCGCCCCGCGAAACCACTACGCTGGGGCAAGAAGGCGGGGGCCGGACGATGACGTTTCAGAACCGGGATTTTCGGCTTTTTCGGGGGCGGGCCACCGTACGCGGCGGACGCTTTGAACTGGAGTTTACGTTGCCTAAGAATACGGAAAGCACCTTCGGGCCGGGCAAATTCACCTTTTTCGCCCAGCACGAATCACTGAACCAGGAAGCCAGCGGGGCCCGCGTGGTGACGGTGGGTGGCGAGGCGACCACCACGGAGACGGATAACACCCCGCCCGCGGTGGAGCTGTTCTTCAACCGCGAGGTGCGTCCGGTGCCCAGTACCCTGCATCCCCGCCCTACGCTGATTGTTCGGTTAGCCGATGAGCACGGCATCAATTTAGCCGACGAAGCGCACGGACTGCGGTTGGTGCTGGACGAGTGGCAGGAGTTCTTACTAAACGATGATTATCAGGCGATGTCGGATGAACCGGGGGCGCCCACCCGGGGGCAAGGACGCGCCACGTTTCGGTTGCCTGATTTGGTGGCCGGTTCGCACACGCTGCGGGTGCTGGCCAGCGATACCTACCTGAACACCACCGAACGGTCGCTTACGTTCCGCATCGTGGGCGACTCGGTGCTGCTGTTGCAGGACGTGGTGGTGTATCCGAATCCGACCGAGGGGGACATCAACGTTTCGTTTACGCTGGGCGAGCGGGTGGCGCTGGGCCAGGCCGAACTTCAGGTGTTCACCCCACAGGGCACCTCGGTATACCGACGCACGATTGAGTTGGAATCCGGCCGGGCATCGTATCACGTATCGGACGAGTTGCCCCGCTCCGGGGCGGCGGCCCTACCGGGTTTGTACCTGTACCGGCTCACGGTATACGACCAGCAGGGGGCGCAGCAGCAGCACAGCGGCAAGCTGCTGTTGCGGCGGTAGATAGAACCCCCTGCCACGGACCTAGTTTCAGCCAGTCCACTACCATTCGCAGGCAACCCAATCATAAAGTCATCCGGCATCTGGCCACCCAGAAAGTCATATAAGAAAGCACCACAATGCCGAATACTTCCAGTTGCTGCTTATCGTCCTGGAAAGCGTAGCGGGCCGCGCGGTCGGTGGCGGTGAACCGGTACGTATGGTAAACATTTGTGAACGTTTAGTAACAGTTGTTAAATATGAAGAAACGCGTTGATCTGCTCAATTTAGCCATTAGCGGATCAAAACCGTTACCAAGCCTCGCTATTTAGCACCCGCTATTGCTATATTGCAAGTATACGCAATTGCGTATGTACAGATGTTAAACACCTAAAAATTACGCGCGTACAATTTCAAAGAAAATGCAATTACAACACAAACGTGCATTTTTACCGTATTTTATTTGGTAAAACTCCCTCCATTTGTATTATTAGTGTCGCGTTTGACTCTTTTTGCTTAATTTTTGAGACTAATAGTGTCATAAGTGAGACTCTTTGTTTGAATGATGGGACGAACAGTCTCATCGATGTGTCTTTTTGTCTCACTTTTGAGACACTGCGTAGCAAACGGCGGACTTTTGGTCCTGGTTGAGGAACGCTGAGCTACGTATTTCTTATATTGACTGCTTAATTATGGTTGCTAAGCCTAACCCGACAGCCAGACACATATAGCTCGGCGACAAATCAATTCCAGGCAGCCGTAAGAGGCTGCGTACAAATGTTTACAAACGCTTAACGGTATACTAAACGTTTATGAATGTTTAGCAACGGATTTCTTAGCATAATCTATAGAAATATTAGCGTACTTATAGTATGTAAAGTTAGTATCAGCTAAAACTTGATCAATCCGCTGTCTTGTCGCTATATTGCAGGTAAACGCAATTGAGTATGTACAGTTGTTAGCGGGCATTAGATAACGAAACAATTTCTATCTTTGTCGTATGAAGACGATATACGTGGACACATCGGTTTTCGGCGGTAAATTTGACGCGGAATTTGAGTTATGGACTGAGTTGTTCTTTGAGAAAGTATTCGACTCGAATTTGCAACTCATCTACTCGGATGTAGCGGAAGAAGAACTAATGACCGCGCCACAGCGTGTAAAAGATTTTGTAAATTCCATCCCAAAAAAAAACATCCAACGAATCCAACTTTCGGAAGAAGCTATCTTACTGGCAGAAAAATATCTCGAGGAAAAAGTTGTCGGTAAATCTAGCAGAACTGATTGCTATCATATTGCCATTGCGACTATTCTTAAAGCTGACATTTTGGTAAGCTGGAACTTCAAACACATTGTTAATATTCAAAGAATACATGGTTATCATGCTGTCAACTTAATGAACGGCTATCAAACCATTGAAATTAGAAACCCACGAGAAGTTTTTGACTATGAGAACGATCACTAAAAAAGACTATGACTGCGTTGAAAGTGTCCGCAAAGAACGAGAAAGAATCGCCAGGGAAACTGAGGGTAAGTCACCCAAGGAAATACTTGCATATTTTGCGCAAAGGAAGAGAAACGCCCGCTAACACCATGCAGCCGCGGGGCGGCCCCCGCCAATCGGGGGACAGATGGGCATGAGCACTTGTGGCCCTAAGTTCGAATATTGATGCTCGGAAGATCAGAGCCAACAAGCCCAGCCTGACGGCTGCATTGAACGTTGTAGCCAATTAAAAAAGGATTGATGTAACTTGATACATGATGATATGAGATTAAGTACAACTATTTTACCTACCCTAATCCTGCTATTGTTTACTACTTCTTGCTTTTTAGATTACAATGATGAATTAGGATATGGATACCATTACGTAGTGGAACGAGGGGAAAATGATTTTTATATAACAGATGTCAAACATGGACCAAAGGGACCGGGTGACAATTTTACGATAGGGTGCAAGGTTGAGGATTTTGCCAATGGTGATGATTACCTAATTGTATTCCAAAAAACAAATGTAGACTGCCATATAAAGAAAGGTGAATATTTATATGATAATCAATACTGGATTATTCATAAACCAACTGATAAGATTTATGGGCCACTGAAGAAAGAAGAATATAAAAGAATTAGAGAAAAATTGAAGATACCCGCAAGTCTAGTGTTTGATGAGTAATTTGTATACAGAATAGAATTTAAAAAAACATTAACTGGCTACAACATTTTGCAGCCAGTAGCCTAGTGATAATGAACCAGAGCATCAGTTTCGCCAAGCACGAAAATTGATAATTGAACGATCAACGCCAACAAGTCCGGCCATCGGCTAGCAATGGTCGTTAGGCAATACTCCCCACATCAGAGTAACCGGTTAATTTCTGATGTTAACAAATTAAATTTCAAGGGAAAATGAAAGTTTTACCGTTAATCACAATTAATGAAAATAGAATCTACATATTTAGTTTGGTATTATTAATAAGTCTTTACTCTTGTAAAAAAGGAGTTGAATTGAAAAAAAACGAACATGATTTTAAAGCAAAAATAGAAATCGTAGAACTGAAGAAAGAAGTAACTGCGACTATCGTGCGTGATTCGACTTTGAAACCTGAAAAAGTAGATTTTATATTAGTGTATTCCGAAATACAAACTGACACTTTAATCGGATTTTGTAATTGCGAAAAAAACGTAAAAAACAACACCTTAAGAATTCAAGTCAGAACTGAATTTCCTGCTTTGAGTGAACTTCAAAAAGGAAATAAAAATGCGACTGAATTTCAAATAGGTATTTCATGGCAGTATGATTTTTGACTTTTTATTTAAGAGACTCTATAGTAGAAAAAACAAAGATTTACAAAGCATCAACGGAACCACAATTTGAAAACAAAAAAATAGATTCAACTTCAATTGAAAATTATAAAATTAAGATCAACAGATTTGATTATAAAATTGCTCAAAATATTTGGGGAAATTATGAACTAGAAATACCGAATTCTTTTGGTCTTATTGAAGATGATTTTAGAGTGAAAGGTACATTTCATTGTAATAATTGGAAAATTGTGGAATATAAAGAATTGCTGGAACTGACTATAAAAGGAAATAATTATATTGAATAAGAACGACTGCCTAACTAACAAAAGCTAAATTTTATGGGCGGTGATGAGTCGCTTGAAAGTTTAGTACAATTAAGGGTAGTGTTACAGAATGTATGCTGCCTTTTAGGCAGCATTTTTTTGCCAAATATAGGCCTTGATAAAGCCAAAATGCATATCATCTTTTTTTGAAAAACAAATAGTCTTTCGGCAAAGCCTTTTGATATGCGTTCTGAAGTTGAGGTTCTGCCGCTCAATTTTCTGGGTTTTTCTCTTTGGTATGGTATGCTTTTCAGGAGGTATATATTTCTTATAGGATTTCCAATTGTCTGTGTAATAGTGATTTATGTCTAAATGAGCTAGCTTTTTCATCAGTTTTTTGCAAGAAGCATCATTACGCTTGCCTATTTGAAAAGCTAATATTTTACCACTATTTCCGCAGTAGGCGTACCAAACCCAACGTTTCCCTTTTTTACGATGCCCTACCCAGGACCAAAACTCATCGATCATCACCTCGTCAAAGCTGCCTTCAACCTGGGGCTCCCGGAGGGTTTCAAACCATACCCGCAAAGTCAATATTACGGTTACTGCACCGACTTTCAACACATTAGCAGTATCCCTGAGACCAGTCCCTCGCATCGCATGTACGCATCTGCTTTTTGACTCTCGGGTCAGCACCCTTATTTTGGTAGCTAAATTGAAAATGTTTTTCACAGCCAGGCAAGAGAAATTTTGTTGCCATTTCATTTAATACCGTTTTTCTTTACTTTACCGCTATCGCAATGAGGGCAGTACACTTTTACCTGAACGTAACACATTCAGCAAAAATGGGCTTTCATTGCGATTTTTCATAATAGCATACATTCTGTAACACTACCCAATTAAGAAACACCAGCAAGCCACCTAGATTTGGTTCGCAAAAAATATAAACAAGTATATGTGGCTTGCCTCCGCGCGATTTAAAAGGTAAATTCTTTGAAATCACCCACGAAACTTAGCAAGACCGTTAGCGCTAATAAGCTAGATAAGCATGACTAATTTTTTGAACCTTTTAATATTAGCTTTTTTAATTGTGGCAAACCACTCACACCAAGTACAAGCGCAGGAGTTGAGGGTCGCAATAATGTCTGTTGGTGAGACAAACCCTAAAAATTTAGTAGTTGCTAATAATGCTATATCAGCTTTGTATAATTCACAGGTTGAAATTTTGGGTGCTATCAATGTAGAAGCTGGTATGCAAGCATCTTATGAAAATAATCACGGCAAACTAAAACCAGAAGTTTTAAATGCTGTATCTATACTGAGAATGCTTACAAAATTAAATAAACAGGATAAAAGTTATGATTTTTATATTGGCCTTACGGATGAGCCTTTGATTGTTAAAGAAAAGGTTGTGCAACTTAAAAATCAGGTAATAAGAGGATTAGGTAGCGCTCCACAAAAAGCAGCAATCATTTCGACTTACAAAATTAAACTTGAGACAATAAATAATCAGGATTTTCAGAATGTACTGAGCAAAGTCGTTAATCATGAAATGGGACATATCTTAGGTTTAGGCCATTGTGAAGGAAATGAAAAATGCCTTATGGTAAATGCTACAAATTTTCAAAATTCAGTTCCTGATTTTTGTTCATCGTGTTTAGATAAAATTGATAAAAAATACCTTAGACTAGATTGAGACTACTGCCAACAATAAGCAACTGCTACGCCTCTAAAGTTAGAAGATCAATGCAAACAACCCGGTTCAGCAGCTCGCTTCAGCCGTCGGCATTAATTTAATATGAAAAAGTTATTGATTTTACTAGCAATTGCTGCTTTGGTTCGCTGCACTGAGAATAAGGTGTCAAAAGGAGAAACGATCGAGCTCCAACCGAGTAAATTTAAACTTGAAGATTTGATACCAGAAAACCTTTCTATTCTGATTCAAAAGAAGCAGATCTTAATCTAGACAGTATTCCAGATTTAATATTGTTTGTGAAATATCAGATACAGTAGAAAACAAACCTGTTTTGAAATATTTTGGGAAAGGTGATGATAAATACCAGTTTAAAGGAAGAAATGACAAATTAGCCTTTGATGAATTCACCGGGATAGCAGTGACTAGAAATTTTTTTCCTATAGAAAATAGATATGGGACAGATGTTACGTACAGCACGTATAATTATAAATTTAAAGTGGAGAATAATAAAATTCTTTTCCATAGATATGATGATGCTGTTTATGAAGTGTTGGATTGGGATGATGGACCAGAACTTAATAGTCTAGAAACTATAAGGGCAAAAGAACTTCGTTATCCAACATTTGAAGAATATAAAAACTAATGCCAACATAGGCAAGCAGCATGGCTGTTTGAGTCACGAAAAGTAGGAGTAAGGCAAGACAAGTAGCTGAAATGCTAACTCGGATGAGAGATGCTCCAAAGCCGCCACATCGCCTGCCCAAATCGTTACCCACAATTATGAAAAACATCCTGAAAATATTGATATTTCTGTTTTCAATCGAAGTTTTCGCTTGCGATTGTGACTCACCTACGATTACTGAAAAATATATTCAATCTGATTTTGTAGCAAATATTACTATCACAAAAATTTACCCAAATAAAAAAGGCGAATATGTTTATAAAGCAGATATTAAAATTAATGAATTATATAAAGGCGAAAAACTAAAATCAATCTATGTTGCTGGAGTTAGTGATGGAGGTTTTGGAACTTCTTGTAGTATTTTCATTCCAGAAAACACAAAATTAATTGCCTACTCGCAAAAAGGGGCAGACGGAAATTTTTCGCTAGGAATGTGCTCTGGACTAATGTATTTAGATTATTCCAATATATATCGTAAGAAAACGCGAAAATCAAAAAAGGAATTAGAAAAACAACAGAGAGAACTAAATATATTGAGCGTATTTAAAGAAAATAATATTGACTTTACCGACAAAATTATATACCAAGAAAAAACAATATTATCGGAAAAGTTGGAACAATTTAAGGGGATTGACTTAGAAAAAAAGTTTGGTATTTACCAGATTACGTTTTCATCTGATTTGAGCATAAAAAAAGTAGAAACAATAAATGGATTCAATGACGATTTAGATGACATATTGAAAGGCATTATTAAAACGAGCAAATGGAATAGTTTTGATGAAGGAATCCAAAATAAAGTCCCCGAAAACAGTAAATTGTTAATTGGAATTTATTATTACAATTCTGATAAAGATTACCCCAGTTTCATTAGCCAATTTTACTTATGAAAAAATACCTGTGGGTAACAATGTATATAAATAATAGCGCAGGTCGTTGCTAACACTTAAGCTTGAGCATTTTTAGGAAGTCGCTAAATTTTTTAAATTTGACGATTTCCCAAGAATAAAATAAATAGTGAAATTTAAAATTCGGCTCTTGTTAATCTGGTTCTCCGACAATTTTGGCGGAGACAAGATTGTGTTGATGAATGATAGTGCGTCTACAAGCTTGAAAGCACTGATTGTTGCTCACTTAAAGATCAGATTTTCACTTCTCCGCCATTTTTGTCAGAGAACCGTTAATCTGAAGAGTAACAGCTTATTTTCAGCGCTACTTTTCATTTACGGAGCTGTTGCGTACCATCGAAATAAAATGGAAAAAACTATTTCAAAACCTAAAAACACCTAAAAAATAGATCAAACAAATAGCAACCATGACTAAAAAGCGAATATTTTTTACGGGGGGAGCGGGAAAAGCAGGAAAGCACGTGATACCCTACCTTCTCAACCAGGGACACCGCGTGATGAACGTAGACCTGCGGCCTCTGGATCACCCAGGGGTTGATAACTTGATGGCCGATATCACCGATTCCGGACAAATGTTTAACGCGATGAGTTCGTACGCCAACCTAGATGAATTGGAACCGGGAGAAGGCGTACCCAAATTTGATGCGGTGGTACATTTTGCTGCCGTGCCCCGAATTCTTATCAATCCTGATAACGAAACTTTTCGGGTCAACACCATGGGAACCTACCACGTGATTGAAGCGGCGGTTAAGCTTGGCATTAAGAAGATTATTATCGCCTCGTCAGAAACCACCTACGGCATCTGTTTTTCCGATGGCCAAACCAACCCTGGTGCGCTGCCTTTGGAAGAGGATTATGACGTTGATCCCATGGATAGCTACGGATTATCAAAGGTTGTCAACGAGAAAACAGCCCGTAGCTTTCAGCGACGGTCAGGCTTTGATATTTACGCGCTTCGTATCGGAAATGTGATTGAGCCTCACGAATACGCTGAACTGTTTCCGCACTATTTCAAAAACCCAGAGGTGCGCCGCCGGAATGCGTTCTGTTACATTGACGCGCGTGATCTGGGGCAGATTGTGGATTTATGCCTGAAGAAAGACGGTCTCGGTTTCCAGGTTTTCAACGCCGGAAATGATCACAACGGGGCGGTTATTCCCAGCAAAGAATTGGCCGAACAGTTTTTCCCGGGGGTGCCAATCACGCGCGAATTGGGGGAGCACGAGGCTTTGTACTCAAATCGGAAAATCCGGGAAGTTCTGGGGTTCAGAGAACAACATAACTGGCAGAAATACTTGAAATGGGACTGACAGCTAGTTCGGCAAGTTGATCAAAAGACAATCAATTTGTTAATCCTTCTACTTTTGATACTTTAGGCAACACCTAATCTATCGCATACGATGACCTCACAGCCAACCCACCGTCCTGAGCATCCGGAGGCTTTCCTACTGGAGCGGCAACCCAACGACGCGCTCACGGCTTACCTGCGGGAGCAACCGTGGTTCGGTGCCGATGAGCTGGTGCACAGCGTGGAGAACCCCGGTGCCGGAAACATGAACTTCGTGATTCGGGCAACGACCAACCGCCGCTCGTTCATTCTGAAGCAGGCACTACCCTACGTGTATCGTTATCCGCAGGTGGCGGCCCCCGTAGCGCGGGGAAAAGTGGAAGCGACCTTCTACCAAAGCATCCAAGACCAACCGGAGCTAAGACCATATATTCCCCACCTGATCGGTTTTGATCCGCAACACCACGTACTTGCCCTGGAGGATTTGGGCACCGGCGCGGATTTTACGTTTCTTTACCACTCGCCGGAACAGATCACCGAAGAACAGCTTCAGCAGTTGGTTCAGTTCTTGTCACATCTGCACCGAATCAAAGCGGAACCCAGCGAAGAGCGCGCGCTGCAAAACAACGATATGCGAAAGCTCAATCATGAGCATATCTTCCGATATCCCTACGCCGAAGACAACGGCCTGGATCTGGATACGGTTGTGCCTGGTTTGCAAGCGGCTTCGCAGTCGTATAAGCAAAATGATTCGCTCAAACGACGCGTTGCTGAGCTAGGGGCGTTGTACCTCCAATCCGGTGACACGCTGCTTCACGGCGACTATTATCCCGGCAGCTGGTTGCGAGCGGCCCCGGGGGTGCGCGTGATCGATCCGGAATTTGGCTTTTTTGGACCGGCGGAGTTCGACGGGGGAGTGATGCTGGCGCACGCGCTGCTCACCGGCGGCTCGGTATATACTCCCGAAAGAATTCTGGAATGTTACCAACCGACCGGCAATTGGGACGAGTCACTGGCTTATTCCTTTGCCGGGGCGGAGGTGCTGCGGAGGATTCTGGGGTTGGCCCAACTTCCTCTGACGCAAACGTTAGACCAACGCGTAGCGCTATTAGAACACGCTGCGGCCCTGCTTTGATGGCATCCTACCGTTTTCTTTGTAGCCCTTTGATCGGCTGGACGATTGCCCTATTGTTTGTGGGTGCGCTCGGGTGTACATCGCCCGAGACGCCTACTGATACCGCTGCGGTCACTAAGACACCGCCAGGGCGACCACAACTTGACCGGGCCGTGCTCTACGATAAGGTGCTGGGCATGCTGCTGGGTTCAGCCATTGGCGACGCTATGGGAGCTCCTACCGAAATGTGGTCGCGGCGCGATATCATGGTTAGCTACGGGGTGGTAAACCGACTGGATACCATGGTGCGGGCCCCTTCGGCCGAGGGCACCTGGGACTACAATCTGCCCGCCGGTGGCACCACGGACGATACGCGCTGGAAGAAATTGACCGCTGAATTTCTACTGAAGCAACGTTCGGGTTTCGGCACCACCGATCAACTAAAAGCTACCGACTTTGCCCGGCATCTGGTGGATACCTACCGTAGTCACGTGGAGGACCTCCGCGCCGTATCCGGATACGACCCTGAATCTTTTGAAACGGTAACGCGTCGGATGGCGTGGTTGCAAGAGTGGGTTCCGGTGGCCGAAGCTTTCGTGGGGGGCAACCCGCAGACCTACGGTATGGCGCTGAGCAAATTCTACGGGGGGGAGGTAACCTGCGCGGGTATGCTGTACAGTCCGATGATTGGCGCTTATTATTCGGGAAGGCCTACGAAGGCTTACGAAGCGGCGTACGAACTTAGTATCTTTGACCTGGGCTACGCCCGGGATATCAGCGCCCTCACCGGAGCGATGGTTGCCGCCGCGATGTCGCCGCACGCTAATCAAGGTCAGGTTATCAATGTGCTTCGTGACGTGGACCCGCAGGGTTACTTTAAAAGCCGACTGGTGGGCCGCTCCGCTTATCGTATACTTCAGGAAGCCCAGTCTATCGTTCATGCGGTGCGACAACTGCCTAGGTCAGCGCTGGATTCGTTGTATCACCCTTATCCTCGTACGTTGCCGATAGACACATTATACTGGGGGCAGATGCAGCAAGCCTACGCGCAGTTAGAACTACGTAACCAGGACCTTCCTTTTCACGCTGCTGAAATTCATTTGGTGAATCTCACCGCCCTGCTGCTCAGCGATTTTGACTTCGAAAAGGCACTGGTGTTTGTCGTCAACTACGGACGCGATAATGATACCACCGGGGCGGTGACCGGTGCCATTCTGGGAGCTTACTGGGGAGCGGACAAATTGCCCCCCTCAATGAAGGAAGCGGTGCTGCGGACGGATGCATCGGTGGTTGAGACTAGTCTGAAAGATTTAGCCGCCCGATTAACGGATCAAATAATAAACCAATCACCCTAAAGGACGCTGTTCTCACTGTAGCGAATCGTTACCCAATAGCCACTGGAGCAAAAAAAAGCCGTCTTGCGACGGCTTTTTAAAGTTTACTCGGGTTGCGAAATGAATTATACGCGGCCCTTGTCTTTGGCTAGACGCTCTTGCTCAGTAAGCGCGGCTCGCTTGTCTCCAGCTACTTTTCTCTACGTCTACCTCAGTGCTACGCACGGTGTCTTTGATCACCTCGTCGTGCTCCTCAACGGTCTTGTCAACGTGGATTTCTTCAACCACGCGGGCATCCTTAGATACAACTGCTGACTCGGCGGTTTCGGTCATTTCAATGGTGCCTTCTTTAAAGTTGGCCAGATCCGCTTCTGATGCCTTGCGGTTCACCGGGCGACGCTCAACGTCTACGTGCTCACTACGAAGGCGAATGCTTTCCTCAACCGGACGCTCAACAATGCGGCTACGCACCCGAACTCCACCGGTGTCAACCTTGCGCTTACCAACTTCCAACTCTTCTTCCACAACGTCAATCTTAGCGTCGGTGTCAAGATTAGCTGTCTCGGTTTGAGCACCGGCTCTTTCATTGGCATCGATGGTGCCGTAGTTATCAAGGATATCGGCAGCACGTTCTGCTTCATCATTAGATGTTGCGTGCACGGTTACTACCGTTCCTTCCTTAGCAGCCTCAGCATGGTGACGTGTTTCGTCGCTGTCGCCAAATAGCGAGCTAAAGAAACCACCGATGCTATCGCCGTCACGATCGCGGTCATCGTCAGTGTAGCCATCGCGGGTGGTGTGATCAGCAATGTCAATGCTACTTCGGCTAAAGCCATTGCTTAAAAGTTGATCAACGGCCTTTTCGGCATCTACTACGTTATTGAATATTCCTACTACTGTGTGTGACATGTTAAAAAAGATTAAAGGTTTAATTAATTATAAAAAAAGAAATAAAAAGAAATCACTTTAGTCTCGCTGAATGTTAACAGCTTCTTTACGTAACGTGACCTCTTGGGCTTCAGAAGTACTTTCACGGGTTTTTGTTATGTGAAGTTCTTCTACTAGTAAAGTTTTTTTGACGAGTACTTCCTGTAGCACCGGTACAATCATGGTGTCGCCCTCGTAACGAACGGCGGGCGGAACATCGTCAACGTATTCGTTGACAGCAATTCGATCAATTACTACGTTCTCTTGGGTATACGGAGCTTCTACCTGAACGGTTTCAGTAGTAACCGTTTTTGCAATGTGAACCTTGCCAGTGACATCCTGTCGGACCCCAACCTGAACCTGCTCCTCAACAACCGGAATAATGGTTGATTCGGTATCTTCAATAGATTGGCTAGGCAATTTGTTCTCTTGTGACATATTAAAAAATTAATTGGGCGATTTTGGATATGGCCCAGCAAAATAATTATCAGTATAATCACCACTGACCATCGATTGTTTAAAATTATTTCAAAATCATCGGCAACTACTCACAATTCCCCACTCTGTTGAACTATCTACCCAATTCTTAGAGCCAAACCAGAACACTTTTTATCTCATGTGCTTGATATTCAGTATTTTGTGACGGTACATCCAGATTTGGCTATCAGTTTGCATTTGTTAGGTTAAGAATTATTACACACAAATTACTTAACCAATAAATAACGATATCATGAAAAAGGTACTTATAACCCTCGGATTTGCTGCTGCCACAATTATGGCGGCTAATGCCCAAGAAGTTCCCGCCGCTGAGGAACAACCTCAAACCACGGTTCAGACACAGCCTAATACGCAGAACGAGACACTGGATACTGATACCCAGCCGATGGATGATCGGGCGGTTAACGACACCTATAACGATGAGGTGACCGAACCGGAAACTGAGACGGTGCGTGATGAGCAGATCAACGATATGCCCACTGAGCCGATGCAGGACGACTCAATGGACGAGACTCCTTTGCAGGAAGAACCAACGGAAGATACTGACGTTTTGGACCAGCCAAATACGACGACCACTCCTTCTGATGCGACTGATCAGAGCACTATGGATGAGCCCATCGAACGAGATGCAAGAGGATGTGGTTGAAATGCAGGGCGAAGATCCCAACGCGCAGTCAACCATGCAAGACGTTCCCAATGCAAGGATGCTGACGATCAGTCCTATTCTTCTACCCGAGACAACAGCGATGTTTCAGTGATGGATTCATCTACTGAGCCTACCGAAGATGCTGTTGATCAGCCTAAGGAGAGCTTACCCAACGATGGCTACGAGAACAATTCCTCTGCCTTAGATCAGGCTGACCAAAGTAATATGGATAGTGATGAGTCTGTGAAGACCATCACTGAAACTGATCTTCCCGAGGAAGTAACTCAGGCTTTTAAGGACAGCGAATTTGCTACATCTAGTATTGTAAAAGTTTACATGCTGGAAGGTGTAGCAGTGGACAAACTGTTGCAAAACAACGCTGAGCAGATGTACGCCGGACAACAAAATCCGGATAAAATTTACCAAATTCAGGTGAAGGGTGATGATGCCCAGAACATTTTGTACTACAATGAGGACGGTGATCTGCTAGGATCAGCTAGTATCTAAGAATAGTTCGTTGACAAGAGAAAGCACCGTTCGACTGAGCGGTGCTTTTTTTGTTTAAACCCCTTCCAGCTCCAGATTTAAGGTCTTTTTCAATCTGTTCCAGTGATTTCCCTTTGGTTTCGGGAACAAAGAACCATACGAAAAAGAAACTCAATGCACTAATTACGGCAAATATACCAAATGAAAACGCTCCTCCCTTGTTAGCCAGCAACCAGGGGAAGGTTTGGGTCACCAAGTAGGTAGATCCCCAGTGGAAGAACAGCGCCACTGACATGGCTGAACCTCGGTATTTATTGGGAAATATTTCCGAAACCAACACCCACATCACCGCGGCGTGGGTTGCGGCAAAGGAGGCAATGTATCCTAGAATAGAAAACAGTACTCCGTAGCCGCCCAGGACATCCGACGAAAAGGAAAAAACGAGAATGCACAACGAGACCGTCATGCCCACCGACCCGGCTAGCAGCAGCGGTTTCCGTCCGGCCCGGTCTACCAGCCAGATAGCTACAAAGGTAAACGTGAGGTTCACCGCCCCGATCGCTACGGTTTGGGCTAAGAGAAGAATCTAGCCCGGCCCCGGCACTGGCAAAAATGGTGGGGGCATAATAAATAATTGCGTTGATGCCCACCAGTTGCTGAAGCATGGCCAGCACAATACCAATAAACATCACCTTGCTCATCCCCCCCTTGAACAAATCGCCGAAGGCTACTTTTTCGTTATTGCCGTGCAGGGTGGACTCAATCTCGGCGAGTTCACTTTCCACGTGCCCGTCGCCCTCAAGCTTACGCAGCACCGCGCGCGCCTTTTCCGGCTGTCCGTTCTTATATAACCAGCGCGGACTTTCCGGAATGATAAAAAGCAATAAAAAAAACAGTACCGCCGGAATCGCTTCGCTGCCCAGCATCCACCGCCAGCTATCGTCGCCGAAGGACGAAGCGAACAAATAGTTGGTGAAATAAACCACCAAAATACCAATCACAATGGTGAGCTGATTGATGGACACCAGTTGTCCGCGTTGCCCGGCCGGTGAGATTTCAGCAATGTAGGAAGGAGACATGGCGGAAGCCGCTCCCACCCCGATTCCTCCCAGAATGCGGGCGGCAATAAAAAAATCAAAGTCCGTGGCGAGCGACGTGCCAATAGCCGATAGGGTGAACAGCACCGCGGTGCTGATCAACACTTTCTTGCGTCCGAAGATATCGCTTACAAAGCCCGCCGAAAAGGCTCCGATAATGCATCCCACGATAACGCTGGAAACGGCCCATCCGAGCATTGCTTCGTCGAGCTGGAAGTATTTTTGGATAAACGGATTGGCTCCGGAGATCACGGCCGTATCGAAGCCAAAAAGAAAGCCGCCCAGCGCGGCAATAAAGGTGATCATGATAACGTAAGATCGGTTTTTCATAAAGGTTTGGTTAGGGGTAGTGTAGCGATAAAAGTGAAAACTTTCCGAATAGAAACCAACTTTTGCCACTTGATATGTGGTTAGATCAGTAGAATACGCCATTTTTGCCATTGTCATGACAAATCCAAATAGTATAGTGCTCCGAGTTATTTCCTTCACGCTGCTGGTGATGAGTTACGCTTGTCAGTCTCCGGCTCCGCCGCCGCCCGAAGGGATGGTTTATTTTAAGGGCGGACAAGCCACCTTGGGCGCCGCCGATGGCCTACCCAACGAGCAACCGGTGTTCACAACCCAGGTAGACGACTTTTATCTGGATGCGCATCCGGTGACGGTCGGACAATTTCGAGCGTTTGTGCAAGCTACCGGCTACCGCACCGAGGCTGAGAACTTTGGCGATGCGGGCGTATTTGATGTGGACAAGCTACAGCAACTGGTGCGGGAGGCGGGATACCAGGTTGAAACGATGGAAAAACTAAGCTATCAGGGCATGTATGACCTGCAAACCCGGGGTTGGGAGCTGGTACCGGGTGCTTTCTGGGCGTATCCCCTGGGACCGGATCAGCCCGCTGCGCTGGATACCCATCCGGTGACCCAGGTGAGTTGGAACGACGCCACCGCCTACGCCACGTGGGCGGGGAAACGCCTACCCACCGAAGCGGAGTGGGAATACGCCGCCCGCAGCGGAACCAACGCCACGCGGCAGTACAGTTGGGGCAACGAACTCGCCCCGAACGGAGTATTCAAAGCCAATGTGTGGGAGGGCAACTTTCCGCTAGTGAATAATGAGGCCGATGATTATTATTTTACTTCACCGGTGGGCGCGTTTGGCATCACCGACTGCGGCCTTAGCGACATGGGCGGCAACGTATGGGAATGGTGCAGCGACACCTACCGGCCGTACGCGGGCAACATCGATCCGTTTCAGTTGGTAGAGACCAACAAAGTGATTCGCGGCGGTTCTTTTCTGTGCGATGAGTCGTTCTGCCACGGCTACCGGGTGTCGGCCCGCACGTTCTGTTCGGCCGAAACCGCGCTGTTCCACCAGGGGTTTCGCTGCGCCAAGGATGTCGAGTGAGAAATACTGCGCTACAAAAGAGGCTTCGCACAGGACAATTGTCATGATCATCCCCCTTTATCCCACCGCAATGATCCGAATCGGTTGGCCGTTTAGCACCGTCTCTTCCCCCGCTTGCCGACCCCACAGGGCTTTGCCCAGCGGTGCGGCGGGTGAAATTGCAAAGCACGATTCGTCGTCAACATGAATCTGGCCCAGACCCACCGCCACGTAGAACCACCCCCGGCCGGTTTCTACCAAACTTCCCAGGTCAACTTGGGTAGAATGGCGGGCCGGATTAATCTGGTGCAGCACCTTGAGAAGCTGCTGAGCGGCCAGCCGCTGACTCACTAGTTTCTCTTGTTCCAGGTGCATCATGGCCCGGCCGGTTTCGTACTTATCACCGGCCGAACTTTTGGTTTCTTCGTTGGCCGCGCGCTGCGCTTCACGGATAGCCTGCTCCGCATCGGCGATCCTTTGATGCACTAAACGCTGGCAGTGCTGATGTACGGATTGCTTTTCCACAGAAAGAGTTGTTAGGCTTGATGTTCAGACTCCGATAGCCAGCGAATAGCCGTTACATCCTTTTTCTCAACGTGAAACTGATAGCCCTGTTGGGCAAGTAGCTCCAGCGATGCATTATAGTCAACGTTCGACAAGTGTTCATGTTCGTATCTTATGATAAACGGCTTGATACTGCTGAAGTCGATGGACTTAATAATTTCAAAATCGTAGCCCTCGGTATCGATCTGAATGAGGTCGACCGAATCTACTGCGTATTTTTTTAGAAGACCATTAATAGTGAAGCACTGCAATTGAAGCTCTTTGATTGCCAATGGCGGCACTTTGCGTTTTATGAGATGTTCACGACTAAAGGAAGCGACTTGGGTAGCTTGGTGCTCTGACGTGTAAAAAGGCTTAACCTCCGCGCGGTGCGACACGGCCGCCTGAACCAAAATAAGTTGGGGATGATCACGGTAGGTCACTTTCAGTGCTTCAAAAGCCTTCGGTTGGGGTTCCACCAGTATGCCCGATAGTTTATACTTGAGGATAAGGGCGTGCAGGGGATCATTGTTCACGCCGTCGAAAGCCCCTATTTGTAAGAATGTAAACTTTGGATGGGAAGCCAAGTGGTATCCTACCGCTAGCGTCAGCATATCGCTGAAGTTCCACCCGGGGTGGCTGATCAACGTTCTGGGTTTGTAGGTTCGTTCAACTCCTAATTGATGCAAGCCAACGTTGCGAATAAGTTTGTGCTTTTTCATTAAAAAAATTCTTGAAGCTCAACCAAGCGACCAATAAACCGGTATTTCTTCACAAAACAAAAAGTTCTACCTTCGTGCGTTTATGGCAAAGCAGCAACGGTACTTAAGCAACTCAGCAGAATACTTTCACACGCTCCACTTGGTGTTTTACCTGATGGTGAGCGTTCCGCTGCTGTTGTTCTGCTGGGTATACTTGCGGCGGATGGGGCAGGGCGGACTGGCGGAGGGCTTTAGCTTCGGAGCGGTGCACGGGGCCGTGGTGGCGGGTATGCTGCTCAGTGGATGGCTGGCCTACACCGCGTATCGCAAACGATTTGATCGCTACGATACCAGCCAGCCCTTTCGGGAGCGCTTGCGCTTTTTTCACCAAACCGCCTGGCTGAAGTACGGCTGGCTGGCAGTGGCCAACCTGTTGCCGGTGGTGGGATTATACCTAACGGGCGAGCAGTTCTTCGTGGCGCTCTACGCGGTGGCGCTCGTGCTCTTTTCCATCAACCGCCCTACGCTCAAGCGGGTGAGCACTGATCTTAAGTTGACGACCGCGGAGCAAGAGCGACTCGCGGGCGACCAAGACCTGGATGTCAATGGCGCCTGACCACGAAGCTGTTTTTCAATTACACGTTCCGGCGCAGGCGGTGTCCTACTGCGTCACCTTACAAAAAGTCTACGGTTTCTCGTTGCGGGTAAGCAAGCCACGACGAAGCAAATGGGGTGATTATCGCTACCGCAGGTCGGGCGGCCGGGTGCAACACGCAATCAGTGTGAACGATGACCTCAATCCTTACGCTTTTTTGATTACCTACTTGCACGAAGTGGCGCACCTGCGCGCGTTTCAGCAGCACGGTTTCAAAATTCCTCCGCACGGGGCGGCCTGGAAGCAATGCTTTAGGCAATTGTTGGTACCGGTGCTTTCCGCGGCCGTTTTTCCTTTTGAACTTCTCGTAGCTGTGCGTCAGTTTGCGCGCAACCCCCGCGCCTCCACCGGAGCCGATGTGCTCTTAACCCAAGCGCTGCAACCGTTCAATTCGCCAACCAATCAAGTACCCCTCGGCTGCTTGTCGGAGAGCAAACGGTTTACGTTTCGAGAGCGCACCTACGTGAAGCAAAAGACCCGTCGCACCCGGGCGCTCTGCGAAGAAGTACGCAGCCGTAAACAGTACCTTATTCTGGAAACGACCCTGGTCGATTTACTGGACTAGTATTTTTCGGCGCAGATCGAAATTAGTGCCCCCCAGGTGCAGTATGTACAGGCCCGTAGCCAACGGACGGGTATCGATGGTAAATTTCCGGTTGTCTGGCACCGCGTACTCCCACTGCTTACCGGCCAGGTCGTACAAGCGCACCCGATCAACCGCTACGCTGTCGGGCAGAATTACGGATAGCTCATCGGCCGCCGGAACGGGAAATATCAGTAGAGAATCAGCTACTCCGGCCACGGTTTCGCAACCCGTCGCCACCCGGGCGGCCACCGAGGTTCTGACGGCGGGCAAGCGGGCGTAGAGGTTGTCGCCCGGACACGCGGTGGCGCAACCGTCGCGGTGTCCGGCGATGATTTCCAGACTAGCATTGGCCGGGTGCGGAGCTTCGCTTAGCGCATCGAGGTTCTCTTTGTCTACCTTCCAGGCGGTGAGTCGCTCCAGAGAAACCAGCGCGGTGTCGGTGGGTACGGCCGTATTGTAATTGCCCAGCAGGCAGATGCCCATGGTGCCGCCGTTCTTTCCGCAAAAGTGGGCGCCCTGCACGTTGTCATTGTCCACCGACTGCGCCCCGGAACTGCGCCCCTCGAAGATGGTGCCGTCCTGGGCAATGAGATAGTTATAGCCGATGTCGGACCACTTGTTCTCTTGCGTGTGAAACAAGTAGATGTTCCGCACCATGTTCACGTAGTTGGTTAGGGTGTTAAAAGTGGCTGAGTGGTGCACGATGATGTGCTCAACCGAGGTAGCCCGCCGCGTATAGATAGGTTCGGGCAGGCCGAAGCGCCATTCATCCTGCGGAATAAAATTAGGCTCCTGGCAGGTAGCCGCTAACCGGCGCACTTGGTTGGTACGCGGAGCCGGACTGCTACGCGACTTCTGACGACTGGCGTTGAAAAACGAAAAGGTGATTTCGCCGTTGAGGGTAGCGGAGTAAAACATTAGCTGATCGACCGGCTGATCGAATACCATTAGGTTGGCCTGCTGATAAGGAGCGTCCGGGGGCGTATGCGCATCAATACTCAGATAAAAAGTGTCTCGCTCAACAACCACGAACGCGCCGTTTAGGCTAGCATTATTGGGAATACGCAGCGACAGGCCGGTGAACGGAAAGTCAGGCGATAACAGATACCGCTGAGCAACTGACACCTCGGCTATCTGTTGACTGTAGTAGGACGATTGACGTTCAACCTCCTGCAGGGGCAAACGAGCGTTGTTTTGTGCGTGGGCAGTTGTAAAACCGCCGATAAAAAGTATACTTTGTAGTCCTAAAAAAAATAGTCGCATGGTTTTTATCGTTTGTACCTTCACAACGAAGTAGTTTTTGCTTAGTTGCTTTTAACCATCCACCATCCAATGAAAAAAATACTTACCCTACTGGCTTGTCTGGCCTTAAGTTGTCAGAACGTTCCTTCTCAGATCATTCCCTCGGCCAGCGTGCCGGAGGCCGATAGCCGCCCCCTACAGATCCTGACCACCGCCCTGCGCGTCACCGTGCGCGACAACCTGGGCAATACGGTTGATAGTGCGCAAGTGCAAATTTTTAAGTCCAAGGACGACTACGAGCAGGAAGTTAATCCGGTGGGGGGTGTGCAATATACCGACCGCAAGGGACGTATTCGGTATACGGGTATTGAAGCCCGCGCCTACTACATTAACGTAGAAAAGGACGATATGAACAATTACGGCGCAGGCACCATGACCGAAGAACTGTCGCCCAAGCGCAGCAACAATCTAACGATCATCATTGAATGATTGACGAATTATCCAATTTCCGGTTTCATTACCCCATTCAGGTGCGCTACTCGGACATGGACATGCTGGGGCACGCCAACAACGCGGTTTATTTGACGTATCTGGAACTCGCTCGACTGGGGTACTTTCAGGAAGTGGGTACGCGTTCGCAGGCCCATCGCGCCCTGGTGCTGGCGCACGCCAACATGGACTTCAGGGTGCCGCTCACTCCGGAGGTGAAGCCTCTGGTGCACATGCGCACCGTGAAAGTGGGCAACAGTAGTCTGACGATGGACAATATGATCACCGACCAGGGCCGCGAACGCATATTCTATACCGCCACACTGGTGCTGGTGGCCATCGATACCCAAACCGGTCGGCCGACGCCTATTTCGGGCGCTGAGAAACAAAAAATTACTGCTTATGAACCGGCTTTCGCCTAAATACTGGCATTTATTCGCCATGGGATGTATTCTGCTGATGTCAGCCTGCAATGCTCCGCAAGCACCTGATTTTCAGGGAGTAGAAAACCTCAAAATCGACGTGCAAGGCATGAGCGGTGCCCGCATCAACGGCGATGCCAAGTTCTTTAATCCGAACAACAAATCGGTGACGCTCAAGGGCGTGAACGTAGCGGTGTCGGTAGAGGATAAAATGGTTAAAGAGATTGATCGGGAGTACGACATCCGGGCCGAGCCGAACAGCAACTTTTCGGTACCGATTGATGTCACCATTTCGCTGGCCGACCTGAACATGGGCCTGCTAAGCACGGCCTTGAGCATGCTCAACGGCGACAAGAAAAAGGTGCGCTACAAGGGCAAAGCGCGGGTGCAAATGTACGGCCTCACCTTCAACGTACCCTTCGATTATGAGGACGAGGTAGATATTCAGTTGTAGCTGACCTAACTTGCTAGTCACACTTCGTGAAATAGTTTCCTTGACGAAATGCTCCTTCAGAAACCACATCGCGCTAAATACTCCATCTCCACTAAGTTGCTACCGTAGAGGAAGATATACAGAAAATATGCGCAATGTGCATGTACGGATGTTAGCGCCAATACGAAGAATATGTCAGCTAGAATAGATAAGAACGAAATGTTTGATATGCTGCTTGAAGCGTGCCCAAACATTGAAAAGGATTGGAAAGAGCATCTAGAATACTGGGGCGAGGAGAAACCGGGTGACTATACTAATATTGCTGAGTTTGCTCATTATGTTGTTGATGAACATCAGAAAATTGCTGATTTTCTTTCTAACTTCTTTAGTTTGGTAGAGAAACCCCCGGCCGGTTTTTACCAAACTTCCCAGGTCAACTTGGGTAGAATGGCGGGCCGGATTAATCTGGTGCATTACTTGAGAAGGTACTGAGCGGCAAGCGCTGACTCACTAGTTTCTCTTGTTCCAGGTGCATCATGGCCCGGCCGGTTTCGTACTTATCACCGGCCGAACTTTTGGTTTCTTCGTTGGCCGCGCGCTGCGCTTCACGAATGGCCTGCTCCGCATCGGCGATCTTTTGATGCACTAAACGCTGGCAGTGCTGGTGTACGGATTGCTTTTCCACAGAAAGACTTATTAGGCTTGATGTTCAGACTCCGATAACCAGCGAATAGCCGTTACATCCTTTTTCTCAACGTGAAACTGATAGCCCTGTTGAGCAAGTAGCTCCAGCGATGCATTATAGTCAAGGTTCGACAGGTGTTCGTGTTCGTATCTTATGATAAAAGGCTTCGTACTGCTGAAGTCGATGGACTTAATAATTTCAAAATCGTAGCCCTCGGTATCGATCTGAATGAGGTCCAGAGAATCGACTGCGTATTTTTTTAGAAGACTATCAATGGTAAAGCACTGCAATTGAAGCTCTTTGATTGCCGATGGTGGCACTTTACGCTTTATGAGATGTTCACGACTAAAGGAAGCGACTTGGGTAGCTTGATGCTCTGACGTGTAAAAAGGCTTAACCTCCGCGCGGTGCGATACGGCCGCCTGAACCAAAATAAGCTGGGGATGATCACGGTAGGTCACTTTCAGTGCATCAAAAGCCTTCGGTTGGGGTTCCACCAGTATGCCCGATAGTTTATACTTAAGGATAAGGGCATGCAGGGGATCATTATTCACGCCGTCAAAAGCCCCTATTTGTAAGAATGTAAACTCCGAGTGGGAAGCCAAGTGGTAACCTACCGCTAGCGTCAGCATATCGCTAAAATTCCACCCGGGGTGGCTGATCAACGTCCTGGGTTTGTAGGTTCGTTCAACTCCCAATTGATGCAACCCAACGTTGCGAATAAGTTTGTGCTTTTTCATTAGAAAAAATTCTTGAAGCTCAACCAAGCAACCAATAAACCGGTATTTCTTCACAAAACAAAAAGTTCTACCTTCGTGCGCTTATGGCAAAGCAGCAACGGTACTTAAGCAACTCAGCAGAATACTTTCACACGCTCCACTTGGTATTTTACCTGATGGTGAGCGTTCCGCTGCTGTTGTTCTGCTGGGTATACTTGCGGCGGATGGGGCAGGGCGGACTGGCGGAGGGCTTTAGCTTCGGAGCGGTGCACGGGGCCGTGGTGGCGGGTATGCTGCTCACTGGATGGCTGGCCTACACCGCGTATCGTAAACGATTTGATCGCTATGATACCAGCCAGCCCTTTCGAGAGCGCCTGCGCTTTTTTCACCAAACCGCCTGGCTGAAGTACGGCTGGCTGGCAGTGGCCAACCTGTTGCCAGTGGTGGGATTATACCTTACGGGCGAGCAGTTCTTCGTGGCGCTCTACGCGGTGGCGCTCGTGCTCTTTTCCATCAACCGCCCTACGCTCAAGCGGGTGAGCACTGACCTTAAGTTGACGACCGCGGAGCAAGAGCGACTCGCGGGCGAACAAGACCTGGATGTTAATGGCGCCTGACCCCGAAGCTGTTTTTCGATCACACGTCCCGGCGCAGGCAGTGTCCTACTGCGTCACCTTACAAACAGTCTACGGTTTCTCGTTGCGAGCAAGCAAGCCGCGACGAAGCAAATGGGGCGATTATCGCTACCGCAGGTCGGGCGGCCGGGTGCAACACACGATCAGTGTGAACAATGACCTCAATCCTTACGCTTTTCTGATTACCTACTTGCACGAAGTGGCGCACCTGCGCGCGTTTCAGCAGCACGGTTTCAGAATTCCTCCGCACGGGGCGGCCTGGAAGCAATGCTTTAGGCAATTGCTGGTACCGGTGCTTTCGGCGACCGTTTTTCCTTCCGAACTTCTCGTAGCCGTGCGTCAGTTTGCGCGCAACCCCCGCGCCTCCACCGGGGCCGATGCGTCCTTAACGCGAGCGCTGCAACCGTTCAATTCGCCGACCAATCAAGTACCCCTCGGCTGCTTGTCGGAGGGCAAACGGTTTACGTTTCGAGAGCGCACCTACGTGAAGCAAAAGACCCGTCGCACCCGGGCGCTCTGCGAAGAAGTACGCAGCCGTAAACAGTACCTTATTCTGGAAACGACCCTGGTCGATTTACTGGACTAGTATTTTTCGGCGCAGATCGAAATTAGTGCCCCCCAGGTGCAGTATGTACAGGCCAGTTGCTAGCGGGCGGGTGTCGATGGTAAATTTCCGGTTGTCTGGCTCCGCGTACTCCCACTGCTTACCGGCCAGGTCATACAAGCGCACCCGATCAACCGCTACGCTGTCGGGCAGGATTACGGATAGCTCATCGGCGGCCGGAACGGGAAATATCAGCAGAGAATCAGCTACTTCGGCCACGGTTTCGCATCCCGTCGCCACCCGGGCGGCCACCGAGGTTCTGACGGCGGGCAAGCGGGCGTAGAGGTTGTCGCCCGGACACGCGGTGGCGCAACCGTCGCGGTGTCCGGCGATGATTTCCAGACTAGCATTGGCCGGGTGCGGAGCTTCGCTTAGCGCATCGAGGTTCTCTTTGTCTACCTTCCAGGCGATGAGCCGCTCCAGTGAAACCAGCGCGGTGTCGGTGGGTACGGCCGTATTATAATTGCCCAGCAGGCAGATGCCCATGGTGCCGCCGTTCTTTCCGCAAAAGTGGGCGCCCTGCACGTTGTCATTGTCCACCGACTGCGCCCCGGAACTGCGCCCCTCGAAGATGGTGCCATCCTGGGCAATGAGATAGTTATAGCCGATGTCGGACCACTTGTTCTCTTGCGTGTGAAACAAGTAGATGTTCCGCACCACGTTCACGTAGTTGGTTAGGGTGTTGAAGGTGGCTGAGTGGTGCACAATAATGTGCTCAACCGCGGTAGCCCGCCGCGTGTAGATAGGTTCGGGCAGGCCGAAGCGCCATTCATCCTGCGGAATAAAATTAGGCTCCTCGCAGGTAGCCGCTAACCGGCGCACTTGGTTGGTACGCGGAGCCGGACTGCTATCCGACTTCTGACGACTGGCGTTGAAAAACGAAAAGGTGATTTCGCCGTTGAGGGTAGCGGAGTAAAACATTAGCTGATCAACCGGCTGATCGAACACCATCAGGCTGGCCTGTTGGTAGGGCGCATCCGGAGGGGCATGCTCATCAACGCTCAGATAAAAAGTGTCTCGCTCAACAACCACAAACGCGCCGTCTAGGCTAGCATTGGTGGGAATACGTAGCGACAGGCCGGTGAACGGAAAGTCAGGCGATAACAGATACCGCTGAGCAACTGACACCTCGGCTATCTGCTGACTGTAGTAGGACGATTGACGTTCAACCTCCTGCAGGGGCAAACGAGCGTTGTTTTGTGCGTAGGCAGTTGTAAAACCGCCGATAAAAAGTATACTTTGTAGTCCTAGAAAAAATAGTCGCATGGTTTTTATCGTTTGTACCTTCACAACGAAGTAGTTTTTGCTTAGTTGCTTTTAACCATCCACCATCCAATGAAAAAAATACTTACCCTACTGGCTTGTCTGGCCTTAAGTTGTCAGATCGTTCCTTCTCAGATCATTCCCTCGGCCAGCGTGCCAGAGGCCGATAGCCGCCCCCTACAGATCCTGACCACCGCCCTGCGCGTCACCGTGCGCGACAACCTGGGCAATACGGTTGATAGTGCGCAAGTGCAAATTTTTAAGTCCAAGGACGACTACGAGCAGGAAGTTAATCCGGTGGGGGGTGTGCAATATACCGACCGCAAGGGACGTATTCGGTATACGGGTATTGAGGCCCGCGCCTACTACATTAACGTAGAAAAGGACGATATGAACAATTACGGCGCAGGCACCATGACCGAAGAACTGTCGCCCAAGCGCAGCAACAATCTAACGATCATCATTGAATGATTGACGAACTATCCAATTTCCGGTTTCATTACCCCATTCAGGTGCGCTACTCGGACATGGACATGCTGGGGCACGCCAACAACGCGGTTTATTTGACGTATCTGGAACTCGCTCGACTGGGGTACTTTCAGGAAGTGGGTACGCGTTCGCAGGCCCATCGCGCCCTGGTGCTGGCGCACGCCAACATGGACTTCAAGGTGCCGCTCACTCCGGAGGTGAAGCCTCTGGTGCACATGCGCACCGTGAAAGTGGGCAACAGTAGTCTAACGATGGACAATGTGATCACCGACCAGGGCCGCGAACGCATATTCTATACCGCCACGCTGGTGCTGGTGGCCATCGATACCCAAACCGGTCGGCCGACGCCTATTTCGGGCGCTGAGAAACAAAAAATTACTGCTTATGAACCGGCTTTCGCCTAAATACTGGCATTTATTCGCCATGGGATGTATTCTGCTGATGTCAGCCTGCAATGCTCCGCAAGCACCTGATTTTCAGGGAGTAGAAAACCTCAAAATCGACGTGCAGGGCATGAGCGGCGCCCGCATCAACGGCGATGCCAAGTTCTTTAATCCGAACAACAAGTCGGTGACGCTCAAGGGCGTGAACGTAGCGGTGTCGGTAGAGGATAAAATGGTTAAAGAGATCGATCGGGAATACGACATCCGGGCCGAGCCGAACAGCAATTTTTCGGTACCGATTGATGTCACCATTTCGCTGGCCGACCTGAACATGGGCCTGCTAAGCACGGCCTTGAGTATGCTCAACGGCGACAAGAAGAAGGTGCGCTACAAGGGCAAAGCGCGGGTGCAAATGTACGGCCTCACCTTCAACGTACCCTTCAATTATGAGGACGAGGTGGATATTCAGTTGTAGCTGACCTAACTTGCTAGTCACACTTCGCGGAATAGTTTTCTTGACGAAATGCTCCTTCAGAAAACCACATCGCGCTAAATACTCCATCTCCACCAAGTTACTCCGTAGAGGAAGATATACAGAAAATATGCGCAATGTGCATGTACGGATGTTGGCTGCAAGGCCTTAAAAAAAATGGACTTTGAAATGAAGGAACTGTTCGACATAACGAAGTCATTTGATAATTACAGGCATGTAATATCGACCATTTCCAATGACTTAGGTTTTTGGAAATCATTCTTAACGCTTTCAATAAAGAATTATCAAAAACAAGAAGTTGTACCTGATGAGATTTATGGGTCAGTATTTACTGCTTACGACATAAGTTTAACGTCAAACAGCGGATCATTAACAATTCAAACAAACTGACATCAATAATGACTGTTGATTTAGATGAACACAGAATATTATTTATCACTTGGAAGAATTTGTCATTATTGAAAGTCATAATGCTTGGAAATATGTCTATTGCAGCTGAACGTTGGGCACGAGCTGAATGATGAAAGAATCCGAAGATATTACTTTTGACGATCTCCAAGAAGCGATTGATCGCGATACAAGCAATGATCGAATTAAGGATTTGGCGGAATTATTTTTAAGTGCCATGAAAGATTGGCCAACAGCCGATCAGATAAGACTTGCTGAGTTTGTGAAGGAATTGAAGGATTACTATGGCGATCCGTTGACATTGAATAAGATTGAGAATAGAAAACGCGATTTGATCAATGAACATGATATTTGGCGAAGCGCAGCCGGATCGTCAATCGCCGAAATGATGGATATATCAGCCAGATTTGAAAAGGAAGGCAATTTTGATCATATCTTCGGACGACTAATTGACTACTGTCAAAAATGAAAAGCCAGTACCCAACAAAACGCAGCCGTCAGCCTGGCGAAAATGAGTTTGCACACTTGTTGCGCCAAGAAACGAAATTGATAAACGAACGAAAAACGCTAGCAAGTCCGGCCTGTGGCTGTGCTGGCCGTTATGTGCAAGCAGAAATCACAAACAACTTAAGAAATGAAATCAGTATTAATTACAGGAGGCAATAAAGGAATCGGTTTTGAAACTGCCCGACAGTTACTCAAAAAAGGATACTATATTTTTTTGGGAAGTAGAAATCTAGAAAATGGCGTAAAGGCAGTAGATAAGTTAAAAGCTGAAGGGTTAAAAAATGTAGAACTTATTCAAATTGATGTAAATAGCTCTGAGTCAGTTGAAGCTGCACGGAAAATCATTGCTGAAAACCAGAACAAATTAGATATTCTGATAAATAATGCGGCAATCAATGGGGGACACCCACAAAATTCTCTAGATACGGGTGTCAATACGTTTAAGGATGTATTCGAAACCAATTTCTTTGGTGTTGTGAGAGTTACCCAATCATTTATGTCTTTGTTGAGGAATGCAGAAGAGCCACGAATTGTAAACGTTAGTACAAGCTTAGCGTCACTCACTTTGCATAAAGACACCGCTTGGGATTTTTATGATGTCAAAGTACCAGCCTACGAATCTTCCAAAGCTGCACTCAATATGTATACTATTAATCTTGCGTACGAGATGAAAAATACACCTTTGAGAGTTAATGCTGTAGACCCTGGTTGGACGGATACTGACTTTACGGATAATCAAGGCACGGGTTCAGTGGAATTAGCAGCGACACGAATAATTAAGTATGCCACAATGGGAAAAGAGTGTCCTTCAGGTAAATTCATCAGTGAAGAATACAACCAAAAAACAGGGGAAATACCTTGGTAAAAAAGCCAGCGTACAACAGCGAATGTAACTTATGACGAGAAACGGCTGCCAATTAGGATTTCGCTTTGTAGTCAGCTTCATTCTCGGTGGACAGTAAAGTACATTGAATATGCCACAAGCCATATGCAAGACCGTTGTCATCAGCATTCACTTTGACAGATAATCACTCTCCGTTATTTTCCTTGATCACCCAGTAGTCATCCATATACACCTCCTTTAACTGCAACGCTTGCCCGTCCCAGGTAGACTGGCGCAGCATCACGTTAGGATACTCTCCACTGAACCAATAGTCGTTGGCTTTATCCTGATCCAATTGAACGCGAACGCGCCACACCGGCACCTCTCCAAGATCATAATCCGTGTTCAACGAAAAATCAGTAGCCCTACTAACCTCAAAGTTTGCTTCGTACACCTCAGGAATCGTAGCCTTGCTATTTACCTGCGATTCGGCCACCTGGGCAGAAAAACTTAGTCCTTCGGCAAACTTGAGCGCCCGAAGCGAATACGACAACTGATCTTCAAACATGATCCCGCCATTCACCGTGGTTTGTCCGATGCCCTGCCCGTCCCAGTAGCTATTGTATCCAAAGGCGTAGTTGCGTCCCTGGTTTAGAAAGTACTTGGCGGTGGTGCCGCACCACTCCTGCGAGGTGTTCACCAGCTTGTGCACCGTGGCCGGTTGGTCGCGCCGCAAGAAGACGCTGGTCATGTAGTGGTAGGGATAATTGTCGGTGGGAATGCGGGCAAACTTGTTCACCTTCATCACGTCGTACAGATCGTCGCGCTGGTAGTCGTCGGTCTTCACGTTGAACTCTTCGTTGAAGGTTTCCTTCACCAAGATCAGGGTGTACTCAAAGTCACGGGGCTTCTGGTAGATAATCCGTTGGGCCTGGTACTTGGCTACTTCGGCGGTGCCCTGTTCCCAGCGCGCATCCATCGCCCAAGCGGGGTTAAAGTGTTCTATTTGCTTAATATTTTCCTGCGCAGCACTGCCTGAACAACCGATCAGTACGTATAAAGTACTGCTCCACAATAACAGCTTAATCATTTGATAGTAAGTTAGTTAAAGGCTTTTTAAAACCTTGAATGACAACACCAATTTAGAGACGCTCTCATCATACATTCATTGTCTTCAAATCGTCTTCTTCATCAACATCGGTGAGCGTAGGCAACTCGAACCACCGAAGCCCCATTTGGTCAATATCGCGGATGGTGGCTTCCTTGACGCTAGCGGTGCTCCAGGCTTTGTTCTCGAACAACGTTGGTTGCTCCCGATTCATTCCCAGCAGGTAGTAGCCGCCGTCGGTGGATGGCCCAATCACCACGTCGTGCGTAGCAAGTTGCTCAAACGCTTGCTCGATCACCGCCGTACTTAGTTCGTAGCAGTCGCTGCCAATGATGCAAATACGTTGGTACCCTTGGGCAAACCCGTGCTCGAAAGCGTGCTGCATCCGCTCACCCAGATCACCGTCTGATTGCCGGATTTTCTGATACTGTTCATTGTCCCATCGGTCGTCCGCAAGTACTTCGGGAGTGTAACAAACCATCTTATCAAAAGACAAAGGAAGGGTAATGGCTCGGGTTCGTTCCAGCAGCTTTAAGTAGATACGCAGGGCCTTTCGGTCGCCTACGGTAGCGGCCAAGCGGGTTTTCACTTTTCCCAGTTGGGGGTTTTTGACGAAGATGAGTAGTAGGTTCATAAGGGGTTACGGTGAGACGCATCGCAATGAGACGCATCGCAATGAGACGTATCGCAATGAGACGCATCGCAATGCGTCTTTACAGTTGTTTTTTATACATTCCAGCCGTCTTCTCCGAGTAGCGGCACGAAGCTAAATCCCTGGAAAGATTCCTGGGTCACTTGCCCATCACGGCCTTTGGTGAACCGCAGCATCTCCTGCTGCTTCCGGTCGCCTACCGGGATCACCAACCTTCCCCCCTCCGCCAGCTGTTCGAGCAGGGCTTCCGGCACCGTAGGGGCTCCGGCGGTCACCACAATGCCGTCGTAAGGGGCGTGGGACGGCCAGCCTAGCGAACCGTCGCCGTGCCGGAGCGTGGCCCGATAGCCTAGCTGACGGAGCACCGCTTTGGCCCGCCGGTGCAGGGTTCGGTTATACTCAATTGAATAGACCTCAACGCCCAACGCCACCAGGATACTGCATTGGTATCCCGAACCCGTGCCGATCTCCAGCACCCGATTACCGGGCTTTGCCTGTAGTAGCTCGGTCTGAAAGGCCACCGTGTAGGGCTGCGATATTGTTTGCCCTTCCCCAATCTGAAAGGCCTTGTCCTGGTAGGCGTGCTCCTGAAAAGCGTTGTCCAGAAAAGCGTGACGCGGCACCGTTTCGACTGCTTCTAGCACGCGCGGGTCGCTAATGCCCTTGGATGTGATCTTCTTAACCAGCAACCGCCGCATTCCCTTGTGTTTGTATAAGTCCAGAAACTGGGTCATGATTACTGTTGGTTGGCCGACAAAGATACAATTTATCGGCTTGCTCCCCACCGACAATGACCAGAATTAGCACCGCTGGTTTTGAAAAAGAGATCTGAACCTCTACCTTGAGAACGGTTTAAGGTTAAACGTTATGAAATCTAAAAAACGAAAAGGCGATAATTCACTCACCACGCTACTCAGCAAGAGCGCGCGCCTGATGAGCAACCGCCTTAACAAAAACCTGCTAGGGCACGAGGTCACCGCCGAGCAGTGGACGGTTCTGTCGAGCCTGTGGAAGAAAAACGGACAAACCCAGCAGGCCCTGGCCGACCAGGCCAACAAAAATAAGGCGAGCATTACTCATCTGATCGATAACCTGGAAAAACGTAAGCTGGTAGAGCGCCTGGTAGACGAAAACGACCGGCGCAACAAACTCGTCCACCTCACCCCCGAAGGCAGCGAACTGCAAGAGTCTCTCACCAAAGTGGTGAGCAAAACCATGAAGGAGATCACCGCCGACCTGGATAAGAAAGAACTCAAGCAGTGCAAGCGGGCGCTAAAAAAAATGGTGGATACTCTCCTGGAAACCGAACCCCAAGCGTAACCACCAACCAGCCCTGCTACTCAAGTCA
Source organism: uncultured Cytophagales bacterium (assembly GCA_963833215.1). Lineage (GTDB taxonomy): Bacteria > Bacteroidota > Bacteroidia > Cytophagales > Cyclobacteriaceae > Tunicatimonas. Next base: position 97,157 of record CAWHXE010000010.1, read on the forward strand.
CCAATAACATTTTGGAGGTTCGGTGCGTAAGCAATTTTAGCTTCACTCTCCCACCCCATGGACCAACCTACCGTCGCCACGCTTCAGGCCGTCGAGGACTTTCGCGAACTGCCTGCCGAAGCCCTTCAGTGGCTCATTGACCGCTCGGAACTCATCCACCTCAAGCAGGGCGCCCACCTCTTCAAACCCGGACAGCCCATCCACCACCTCTACGTGCTGCTGGAAGGCAGCATCCAACTCAAAATTCAGCAGGGCAACCAACTCATCGACGGAGGACGTTGGGAGGTGGGTACCATTTCCGGCATGCTGCCCTACTCGCGCATGGAGGCAACGAGCGGTTTTGGCCTGGCCGTGGCCGATACTTACCTGCTGTCCCTGCACGAAAACCACTTTGTGGAAATGGAGCAGGTGAGCCGCGACATGGTGAAGGTGTTGGTGGGCGTGATGACCAACCGCACCCGCAGTTTCACCCGTCTGCAACAGCGCAACGAAAAGATGATGGCCCTGGGCAAACTATCGGCCGGGTTGGCCCACGAGCTTAATAATCCGGCCGCCGCCATTGTGCGCAGTTCGCGCGCCCTGAAGCAGCACCTGTCCACCACTCCCGAAAACTTCAAGCAGGTGATCACCATGCAGTTGACCCCCGAGCAGGTGGACGAGGTCAACAACATTGTGTTTTCGCGCATCAATCAGCCTCACCAAGAAAAGCTGACCATGATGGAGCGCAACGCGCGGGAAGACGAGATGGCCGACTGGCTGGAAGACCAGGGCGTGGAAGATGGCTACGACATTGCCGAGAACTTCGCCGAATTTGGTTTGCAGATTGACGAGCTGGAACAGATCGGAGATATTCTGCAAGGGCAGCACCTGGGTCCGGTGTTCAACTGGCTCAACAACGTGCTCATTACCGAACGCATGGTGGGCGAAATTCAGAACGCCTCCAGCCGCATCTCCGAACTGGTGACCTCGGTGAAGACTTACACCCACATGGACCGTTCGCCCGACCGGGTGGCGGCCGACATCCACGAGGGCATCAACAGCACCCTCACCATGCTTAACCACAAGGTGAAGGAGAAGAATATCCGGGTGGTGAAACACTACGCAGAAAACCTACCCGCCATACCGCTGTTCGTGAGCGAGATGAACCAGGTGTGGACCAACCTGATCGATAACGCCATCGACGCCATGGATAGAGAAGGCACACTCACCATCAGCACGCATACCGAACAGGATCACCTGCGCGTGGACGTGGAGGACACCGGCAGCGGCATCCCGCCCGACATCCAGGCCTCGGTGTTTGATCCTTTCTTCACCACCAAGGGCGTGGGCAAAGGTACCGGACTCGGTCTGGACATTGCCCGAAAAATTGTTGAACAGCACCAAGGCACCATTGCCCTGGAATCAGAACCCGGTCACACCCAATTCACCATGTGCTTCCCGTTAACCACCTAAACCATGAAAAAACCCATCATCTTTGCCATCGACGACGACCCGCAGGTGATCCGTGCCATCGCCCGCGACCTGCGCAGTAAGTACCGGCAGGATTACCGCATCATGAGCACCGAATCGCCCCAGGAAGCGCTCAACGCCCTGCCCGACCTCAAGAAGAAAGAAGAGGAAGTGGCCGCCTTCGTCACCGACCAGCGCATGCCCCAGATGCTGGGCGTAGAGTTTCTGGCCGAAGCAAAAAAGTACTACCCCACCGCCAAGAAGGTGCTGCTCACCGCCTACTCCGACGTGGACGCCGCCATCAAAGCCATCAACGACGTGCAGCTAGACTACTACCTCTCGAAGCCCTGGGACCCACCCGAAGAGAAACTGTACCCGGTGCTCAACGATCTGCTGGGCGATTGGCAAAGTCGGTTCGTACCCAGCTTTCAGGGCATTAAAGTAATTGGTTACCAGTATTCTCCTAAGTCGCACGAACTGAAGGACTTCCTGGCGGGAAATTTAGTTTCCTACCAGTGGCTCAACGTAGAGAAAAGCGATAAGGCTTGCGAGTTGCTGGAGCTGAACGACATTGCTCAGAAAGACCTGCCGGCAGTGTTCTTTGAGGACGGCAGCTTCTTGCTCGACCCGACCATTAACCAGTTGGCCGAGAAAGTAGGCATGAACCTGGAAGCCACCGAAAGCCTGTACGACGTGGTGATCATCGGGGCCGGTCCCGCCGGACTAGCCGCCGCCGTCTACGGCAGCTCCGAGGGACTGAAAACCCTGCTGGTGGAGAAACGCGCGCCCGGCGGACAGGCAGGAACCAGCTCGCGCATTGAGAATTACCTGGGCTTCCCCAACGGACTCAGCGGGGCCGACCTCACCCGCCGCGCCATCTCCCAGGCCAAGCGCCTCGGCGCTGAGTTTCTGGCCCCCGCCGAAGTGACCGACATCTGTATGCAGGATGGCTACAAGATACTCACCATGTCGGACGGCAGTAAGATCCGGACGCGCAGCATCGTGATCGCCACCGGCGTAAATTACCGCAAGCTGGAGGCCACCGGGGTAGATAACTTCACCGGGGCCGGGGTGTACTACGGAGCCGCTACCACCGAGGCCAACAGCTGTCAGGATCAGGACGTGTTCGTGGTGGGCGGTGGCAACTCGGCCGGGCAGGGTGCCATGTACCTGGCCAACTTCGCCCGACAGGTCTACATCGTGGTGCGAAAACCCGACCTGTCGTCGTCTATGTCACAGTACCTCATCGACCAGATCAACAAGACCGACAACATCACCGTGCTGGGCGAAACCGAGGTGGTGGAAGCCTGCGGCGACGGCCACCTGGAGCGCATCGTGACGGAGAACGTGACCACCAACGAACGGGAGCAGCGCGACGCCGGGGGCCTGTTCATCTTCATCGGCAACCGCCCCTACACCGACTGGATCCAGTCGGATATTCTGAAAGACAAGCGCGGGTTCGTGGAAACCGGCAAAGACCTGTCCCGCCACCCCGAGTTCAAGAAACTCTGGAAGCTGGAGCGCGAACCCTTTCTGCTGGAAACCAGCACGCCCGGCGTGTTTGCCGCGGGCGACGTGCACGCCGGAGCCATGAACCGCGTGGCCTCGGCCGTGGGCGAAGGCTCCATGTCGATCAAGCTGGTGCACGAGTATCTGGCCACGGTGTAACGGCAATGGGCAGTCCGCCAACCGTACGCATCCGGGTAGACGACCGCGAGCGCCGCAGTGCCCTGCTCACCGTGCTGCACCAAACTGAGAACGTTGCGGTGACGGTAGAACGCCTCCCCGTGGGCGACTATGAAGTGGACGGACAGTTGATTGTCGAACGTAAAACCTTGCTGGACTTAGTCGCTTCTATCAAAGAAGGACGGCTGTTCGCCCAACTCTACCGACTGTTGCAGTCACCGCTACCCTGCGCCCTACTGCTGGAAGGTTCTTCGGATGATCTGGCCCGCAGCGGCATGCGGCGCGAAGCCATCCAGGGCGCATTGATGCAAATCACCCTATTTATGCAGATTCCGGTGCTACGCGCCCTGGACGCTACCGAAAGTGCCTCTCTGCTACTGATGGCGGCCCGCCACCTGTCCACCCTGAGCCCGCGAAAACCCGTCGGTCCCAAGCGCTACCGAGCCCGCCGGATCACCAAAAAAGAGAAACAGCAGCTTTATTTATTACAGGGACTGCCCGGCATCGGCCTCACCCGCGCCCGCCTGTTGCTAGAGAAATTCGGCAGCGTTGAGGAGGTGCTCACCGCCAGCGAACGAGAGTTGCAACAGGTGGCGGGGATCGGCAGCAGCACCGCCAAAAAGATTCGCTGGGCGGTGGAAGAGCCGAAGGGTGGGTATGATATTTAGCAAAATAATCTTTGTTAGAAATGACTGTATTTTAGTGGATACTTGTAGCGATACTCTACGCATATTTTACGGAAAGAGAAGCCTGTGCGGAGAATAAACTCTATATTTGCCGCATAATTTGCGGAGAATGAAAATCTATATACACGAAAAAGAAAACTGGACAAACTTTATTTGGGACAATAAAGAAGTGATGATAAAGCTTGGCCAAGCGAGGAATCTGCAAGGTAGGCTTCTAGGAAAAATGGAGTCACTGGGATTTGACCTACAAAACGAAGCGGTATTGCGTACGCTTACTTTGGATGTTCTAAAATCATCAGAAATTGAAGGCGAGTACCTAGAAATAGAACAAGTCCGCTCATCCATTGCCCGGCGGCTGGGAATTGACATTGCCGGATCAGTAGAATCAGAACGTCACGTTGAGGGCATCGTTGAAATGATGCTTGATGCTACCCAACGCTATGACTTACCACTAACGAAAGACCGGTTATTTGGCTGGCACGCAGCACTGTTTCCGACGGGTTGGAGTAATCTTTACAAGATAACGGTTGCCAACTGGAGAAAAGATACGACCGGACCCATGCAAGTGGTCTCCGGACCTATGGGAAAAGAAAAAGTCCATTATCAAGCACCAAGTTCTGATAGAATAGAACCCGAAATGGATAGTTTTTTAAAATGGTTTGAATACAATAACGAACTAGATTTGGTCCTAAAAGCCGCGATCGCTCATTTGTGGTTTGTTACAATACATCCTTTCAATGATGGAAATGGACGAATTACCCGAGCTATTACTGATATGATGTTAGCACGTTCAGACAAAAGCACAAAACGTTTTTACAGTATGTCTGCTCAAATTAGGGTTGAGAGGAAACAGTACTACGAGAAACTTGAAAAGACACAAAAAGGCGATTCAGACATCACAGAATGGGTTTTATGGTTTCTGCAATGTCTAATAAATGCTATTGGTTCTACAGAAGAAACTTTATCGAGAACACTTTACAAGGCTGAGTTTTGGAAGCTACATTCCACTGCCATTCTCAATGATAGACAGCAAAAGATAATCAATAAACTTCTTGATGGATTTGATGGGAAGTTAACTACCTCAAAATGGGGAAAGATTAATAAGTGCTCACCAGATACCGCTCTTCGCGATATTCAAGACTTGATACGGAAAGATATCTTACAAAAAGAAGCAAGTGGAGGTCGAAGCACAAATTATGAACTCAAGGAAATATCCAGCGGCAACCGTGCATAATAATAGCCAAGCCAGCAGTCCCAACATCTAATATCTAATCTCCAAAACCCAATCCCCAAAACCCCTAACCCACCCCGCAAGTCCCCCACCATTTGCCATTCACCCACCTTTTCCCGTATTTACCGCTAGCAATCCCAACCCCTACTCAACCAACCTACCAACGTTCCCCATGATCATTCTGCTGCTTCTGCTCGCCGTGGCCTTCATCGTGCTGTCCACCACCCGCTTCAACCTGCACCCCTTTCTGGCCCTGCTGTTCGCCGCCATTTTCTTTGGTCTTTTGTCGGGCATGCCCCTGGCCGCGGTGGCCACCGCCATCCAGACCGGCTTCGGTAACACCCTGGGCAGCATCGGCATCCTGATCATTGCGGGCACCATCATCGGGGTGTTCTTAGAGAAGTCGGGCGGCGCCTTCGCCCTGGCCGAGCGGCTGCTGCGCGTCATCGGACAGAAGAACGTGTCCACCGCCATGGCCCTCATCGGCTGGATAGTGGCCATCCCGGTGTTCTCCGACTCGGGCTTCGTCATCCTCACCCCGCTCAACCGGGCGCTCACCAAGAAGGCCGGACTCTCGCTGGCGGGCACTGCCGTGGCGCTCGGCCTGGGATTATCCGCCGCGCACGCGCTGGTGCCGCCCACTCCCGGACCCATCGCCGCGGCGGGCATCCTGGGGGCCGACCTGGGCACCGTGATCGGGCTGGCCATTCCGGTGAGTCTGTTCGCCCTGTTCTTCGGCTGGCTGTGGGCCACCCGCGTGGCCGCCCGCACCTACATCGACCCCGTGCCCGAAGTGGACGAAGCCGAGGTAGAACAACGGGAAGAAGGCGCACCGGGCGCGCTGCATACGCTGACCCCCATCCTGTTGCCCCTCGTATTGATCATCCTGCGCAGTATCGCCCAGCTTCCCTCCGAGCCGATGGGTAGCGGAGCGCTTACCCAAACCATTCTGTTTATCGGCGAGCCCATGATCGCCCTGCTCATTGGAGTACTGATTGCCTTCACGCTGCCCAAAACCTTTAGCACCAAGCTGCTGTCTACCAGCGGGTGGGTCGGAAAGGGCTTGCTGGATGCGGCTATCATCATTATGATCACGGGGGCGGGCGGCGCCTTCGGCATGGTGCTGCGCGAGTCGGGCATCGCCCAGGTAATCGGCGACGCGCTGGGCGACGCCAACCTGGGCATCTGGCTGCCCTTCATTCTGGCGGCGGGTATCAAATCGGCCCAGGGTTCGTCTACCGTGGCCTTAATTACCACCGCCTCCATCGTGGCCCCCCTGCTCGCCACCCTGGGGCTCGACGGCGACACGGCCAAGGCCCTGGTGGTGCTGGTGATCGGCGCGGGTTCGCTGGTGGTGTCGCACGCCAACGACAGCTTCTTCTGGATATTTACCCAGATGACCGATATGGAAGTGAAGGCGGGCTACCGCTTGCACACCGTGGGCACCCTCATCCTGGGCGTTACCGCCGCCTTCGCCGTGTGGGTGCTGAGCTTGGTGTTATTGTAGTTTGAGAAATATCATTTATATTTACTCATAGCAAATACTAAATGGCATTATGAAGACTATGATCACTTACACCAGTACGCTTCCACCCGATTTGTCGGAAACCCTAGATCAGTATGCCCAACGCCTAAAAATACCTAAGAATAAACTGATAGAACAGGCGCTACGCTCCTACTTCGAAAAGGTTAAACGCGCCGAATACATCAAGTCGTTTAAACGCGCCAATCAGGACGAGGAAATGCTAAAACTCGCTAACGAAGGCCTAGACGACTATCTAAAATTGGTTGACAATTTATGAAACAGGGTGAAATATGGTACGCTAATTTGAACCCCACGCAAGGTAGCGAGCAACGGGGCATACGTCCTGTAGTAATTACTAGTGGCAATGCCATGAACGATCATTTTCGTGTGTGTATCGTGTGCCCGCTTAGCAGTCAGATTAAGCAGTACGCCGGATGTGTTCTCCTTAAAAAAGACAGTACCAACAACCTGAATCAAGATTCAGAGATTATTACTTTTCAAATCAGAGCAGTTGATAAGGCACGACTCACAAAAAAAATAGGAAGCATTACGCCGCAGCAGCTAAACGCGCTCAAAGCAGGACTAAGCGATATCCTTACCTACTAATCAACTAACAATTCCCCCTCCCAGCAGTTCTTCATTCATTCAAACCTTCAATCCTTCATTCAATCCCCCCACCCATGAGCAACACGCGCGACAAAATTGTAGAAGCTCAGGTCATCGCTAAAGATGCCACCACCCAGGTATCGGCCATGATCAACCAGGACAACCTAGATCCTAAGCAGCTGAAAAAGCTCCGCGAACGTCTGGAAGAACTCACTGACGTGCTCAACAACATTGATGAAGATCAACTAGAATAGCCCATCAGCTGTGGTTGCTCGTCACTTGTAATTACCCCTTAGACAGTGCCTTCACCGGAAGCTTTGTGCAATCTGGATATCCTCCCCATCGATGAGCACCCGGAAGTCGTCAAACCAGGCCCGCCCCTTACCGACCAGAATGCCCGCTACGTAGATAGCCTCCGCATTCGCCGGAAGTTCCAGGGTTAGTCGGTACTTTTGCCAGTCGATGGTTCCGTTGATATTGCGCTGCTGCATATTATCGAAAGCCAGGGGTTGCCCGTTGCCATCTACCCGCAACAGCAAGCCCGCAAATCCATCCACCTCCGCCAGTTTCATGTAGCCCTCCAGCGTGATGCTATCGCCCTCGTAGGTTGCGGGCAGCTTATACGCTACGCTGCCAAAGGCATTGCCCGGCGCGTCGGCAGTGATGCTAACCGAACGCTTACCGGAGTGAACCACCGTAGTATCCTGACTGAGCGAATACATCCCCCACTTGATCCACCCCTCGGGCAGCGGCTGCCCCGGAGTGCTTTGTTCAAAGTCAAGGTTGTACTTGGGTTGGGCACAGCTTGTCGCGCTTAGCAAGACAAGAGAAGCAAAGATTAGGTAGGTACGCATGACGGAAGGTTGTAGTGGAAGGGCCAGTACGTATAATACGCTGAAAAGGAGGCAGAGCGTACATCAACTCGTCTCGTTTTCCTAAGAAAATCATGGGAACCGCTCTGCACCACTTTCCAAAATCGGATACGCACTGTTCACCAAGAGATAAATAAGTGTTGGAATCAGGATAGTCATGATTAACTTGATAAACAGGATAAAAAATTAGAAGAACGCAAGATGAATGAGATAGAAAAAGATGAGTTGACCTATAAAATTATTGGCTGCGCGATGAAGGTACACTCGACGTTGGGTTGTGGCTTTCAGGAAGTCATTTACCAGCGGTGCCTGGCTCTGGAAATGGAGAAGCGGGGACTGGGGTTTGCCCGAGAACTGGAGATGCCGATCTACTACGAAGCGGTGGAGGTAGGAAGCCGCCGGGTGGATTTTCTGGTAGAAGAAACTACTCTTGTAGAAATTAAAGCAGCAGTAAAGCTGGAAGATGTACACTTGGCTCAGGGCCTGAACTACCTGAGGGTCTACAACCTCGAGAAAGGCCTGCTGCTCAACTTCGGCAACACCCGCCTGGACGTGAAACGACTGTTCAAGAGGTAGGATTCAAAGTATCCCAAAACAGTCAGAATCAGGATAGATCAGGATTGGTAGGATGCTCAGGATAAAAGACAACAAAAAATGCATGAAGCTAACATCCAGCCTATCCTAAACATCCCATCCATCCCGATTCAGACACTTGTATGATTTACATCCTGATCATCCTGTATTATCCTGTCTATCCTGATTCAGACAAATGTATCATCCTGATAACAGTTTGAAATCACCCGCCAATTTCCTACCTTAACTTCCGATGCACTACCCAAACCTACTCCGATGCTTTACAACTATCTGGTCACCGCCCTGCGCCACTTCTGGCGACGCAAAAGCTTTGCCCTGCTAAACGTCCTGGGCCTCACCATCGGCCTCACCGCCAGCCTGCTCATCCTGCTGTGGGTGCACCACGAACTGAGCTACGACACGCAGCACCGCCACGCCGACCGCATCCACAAAGTTAACGCCAACTTCGACACCGGCGACGGGGTGCAGACCTGGTCATCATCTCCCGGAGCACTCGCAGCCTTTGCGCAGCGCACCCTGCCCAACATCGAGCAGATCGTGCGCGTGCGCTCCGGCTCCGAAGCCGAGTTAGTGAAGTGCGAAGGACAGACGTTCACCGGCGACGAGGGCGCCTTCGTAGACCCCGCCTTCTTTACCGTCTTCGACTTTGCCATCCTGCAGGGCAACCGCCAGGACATGCTTCCGGATCCCAAGTCGGTGGTGCTCACCGAAAGCATCGCCAGGAAGTACTTTGGCGATCAGGACCCGATCGGTCAGGTGATCCAAACCAAAGAAGACCGGGAGTACGCCGTGCGCGGAGTGATCCGGGATTTTCCGGCCAACTCCAGCATTCAGTACGACCTGCTGTTTCCCCTCGAGGTGCTCAGTCAGCAGTACGAGGCCAACGACTACTGGCAAAGTCTGGAGACCGACTGGGGCAACTTCAACTACGAAACCTACCTGCTGCTTCCGCCCCAGGCCTCGGTAACGGAGGTGGAAGAACAACTCTCTCAGTTGCACCGCACCAACCACCCGTTCTACGAAGAAGACGATCTGAGCTTCTACTACACCACGCTTCCCCTCACCGATGGGCACCTCTACGCCGCCGACGGCAGCGAAGCGGGCATGCAAGAAGTGCGCCTGTTCGCGATCGTCGCCCTGGTGATTCTGCTGATCGCCTGCATCAACTACGTGAACCTCTCCACCGCCCGGGCCACCCAACGGGCCAAAGAGGTGAGTCTGCGCAAGCTGATCGGGGCCGACCGGGGGCAGTTGTTCGGACAGCTTCTTATTGAGTCGACGGTACTGTTTGTCATCGCCGCCGCCCTGGCTCTGCTGGCTGCCTATCTGCTGATGCCGGTCTACAACAGCCTGTCCGGCAAATCGCTTACCTTTGAGGTTCTCAGCCAGCCCGTGCTGGTGATTCTGGCGGGCACGTTTCTGTTCACCCTCATCACCGCCGGGATTTATCCGGCCCTGCTGCTGTCCACCTTCAAGCCGATCCAGTCGCTCAAGGGAAAGTTCTCCATCGGCAAAAGCAACATCTCGTTCCGGAAGGCCCTGGTGGTTACCCAGTTCGCCTTCTCCATCGTGCTCATCGTCGGCACGCTGATCATCAGCAAACAGATGCAGTACGTTCGGAACAAAAAACTCGGCTACGACCGGGAGAATGTGTTCACCTTCGGGATGCGGGCCATGTACGACCACTACGACGCCGTGAAGGCCGAACTGGAGAAGCAGCCCGGGGTGCTGGCCGTCACTTCGGCCAACCAAAACCTGGTGAACGTCGGCAGCACCACCGGCGACACCGACTGGGACGGAAAAGGCGAGGAGCAGATGTTTCTGGTGCACCCCATCGCCATCGATGCGGATTTTATGGAAACCATGCGCATGGAGTTGGTGGCCGGACGGGGCTTCACCGGATCGCCCGCCGATTCGGCGCACGTTATCCTGAACGAAACGGCGGTGGCCCAGGCGGGCATAGACGATCCCGTGGGGAAACCCTTCACCCTGTGGCAAACCGAAGGGACCATCATCGGCGTAGCCAAAGACTTTCACCTGGCCTCCGTCCACCAGGAAATTGAACCGGCGATCTTCTACTACGACCAGAAAAACTGGACCCTGTACGTGAAGACTACCGGCGAGCAAGCGAGCAGCGCCATCGCGGCGGCCGAAACCCTCTGGAAGCAGTACAACCCCGAGTATCCGTTCGACTACAAATTTCTGGACGAACGCTACGATGCGCTCTACCAGTCTGACCAGCGCACTGGACGATTGTTCAACTACTTCACCGGCATTGCCATTCTGGTGTCGTGCCTGGGTTTGTTCGGACTAGCCACCTTTACCGCCGAGCAGCGGGTCAAGGAGATCGGCATCCGCAAAGCGCTGGGGGCCACCGTGACCAACATCGTTGTTCTGCTCTCGCGGGACTTTATCAAGCTGGTGCTGCTGGCAATCCTCATCGCTACGCCCGTTGCCTGGTTCGTGATGAGCCGCTGGCTGGAAGACTTCGCCTACCGCACCGAGATTGGCGTAGGGGTGTTCCTGCTGGCCGGATGCGCTGCCCTGCTCATCGCCCTGCTAACGATCAGCTCACAGTCCATCAAAGCCGCCCTGGCTAATCCGGTGGATAGTCTGCGCAACGAGTGAGATCAGGATGGTTAGGATGGAAAAGAGGAGCAGGATGATCAGGATAAAAAGGAACAGGATAATCAGGATGAAAAGAAAACGCATGGGACTATCCAGCGACTAACGCACAGTTGGTTACCCCATCCTGCATTATCCTGTATTATCCAGCCCATCCCGATTCAAACACCTGTATTATCCAGTCCATCCTGATCTTGATTCAGACACCCGTATTATCCAGTCCATCCTGATCCTGATTTAGACAGCCATCTCCGTAATGTACAATTTTGCCAAATCATTAATCAGACACGGCTAGAGCACAGCCAGAGCACGGAAACAGCACGGCTAGCCCCCGCCCCATTCTTACTATAATACAATTTCGCCCCTCTCTATTCTAACCCCTCCCCCCGCCGTCCCAATCCACCCAGAACCAAAAACCTAAGCCCCAACACCTAATCCCTAAAACCCAACCCCCACTACCCAATCCCCAACACCAAACCCCCATTTCCCTTCCTTCCCTCAATCCTTTTGCGTAGTTTTACCGTTCAATTACCTAAAAGCTCATCAACCCCACCACAACATGGCATTTGACATTGATACCATCAAGAAAGTCTACTCCGGCCTCGAGGCCCGCGTCAACAAAGCCCGCGAGCTGGTCGGTCGTCCGCTCACTCTGGCCGAAAAGATCCTTTACTCCCACCTCTACGAGGGCCAACCCACCGAAGCCTACGAACGCGGCGGGGCCTACGTTGACTTCAGTCCCGACCGCGTGGCCATGCAGGACGCTACCGCCCAGATGGCTCTGCTGCAGTTCATGCAGTCCGGCAAAGACCAAACCGCCGTGCCCTTCCACCGTGCACTGTGACCACCTCATCCAGGCCGAAGTGGGCGCCGACGATGACCTTAAGAAAGCCATCAACACCAACAAGGAGGTGTACGACTTCCTGTCGTCCGTTTCTAACAAGTACCGCATTGGCTTCTGGAAGCCGGGCGCGGGTATCATTCACCAGGTGGTGCTCGAGAACTACGCCTTCCCCGGCGGCATGATGATCGGCACCGACTCCCACACCCCCAACGCGGGTGGCTTGGGCATGGTCGCCATCGGCGTGGGCGGAGCCGACGCGGTAGACGTGATGGCTGGGATGCCCTGGGAGCTTAAATTTCCTAAACTAATCGGCGTGCGCCTTGTCGGAAGACTGAGCGGCTGGACGTCGGCCAAGGACGTGATCCTGAAGGTGGCGGGCATCCTTACCGTGAAGGGCGGCACCGGAGCCATTGTGGAGTACTTCGGCGAGGGAGCCGACGCCATTTCATGCACCGGCAAGGGCACCATTTGCAACATGGGTGCTGAGATTGGGGCCACCACCTCGCTGTTCCAGTACGGCGATAAGATGAAAGAATTCCTGGAAGCCACCGACCGCGCCGACGTGGCCGCCGAGGCCGAGAAAGTACGCGAACACCTGCGCGCCGACCCCGACGTGGTGCAGAATCCTGACAAGTATTTTGACCAGGTGATCGAGATCAATCTGTCGGAACTGGAGCCGCACGTGAACGGCCCCTTTACTCCTGACCTGGCCTGGCCCATCTCCAAGCTGGCCGAAGCCGCCAAGGAGCACGCGTGGCCCGAAGAAATTGAAGTAGGGCTGATTGGCTCTTGTACTAACTCCTCGTACGAAGACATTACCCGGGCTGCTTCCATCGCCCAGCAGGCGGTGGACAAGAAGCTGAAAGCCAAGTCCGAGTACACCGTGACGCCCGGCTCCGAACAGATTCGCTTCACCGTGCAGCGCGACGGACTGCTGGATGCTTTCAACGAAATGGGCGGCGTGGTGCTGGCCAACGCCTGTGGTCCCTGCATCGGGCAGTGGGCGCGCCACAGCGACGACCCCGATCGCAAGAACACCATCGTCACCTCGTTCAACCGCAACTTTGCCAAGCGCAACGACGGCAACCCCAACACCCACTCGTTCGTGGCCTCGCCCGAACTTACGACGGCGCTAGCCATCGGCGGCACCCTGAAGTTCAATCCGCTTAAAGATACGCTCACCAACGAAGACGGGGAGGAAGTAATGCTGGATGAGCCGCAGGGTATTGAACTGCCTCCCAAGGGCTTCGATGTGGAAGACGCCGGTTACCAAGAACCCGCCGACGACGGCCAAGGCATTGAAGTAGTTGTAGCCGAAGACTCGGACCGTTTGCAGATTCTCACTCCCTTCGACCCCTGGGACGGGCAGAACATCACGGGCATGCGGCTGCTGCTGAAAGCCTACGGCAAGTGCACCACCGACCACATCTCAATGGCCGGTCCGTGGTTGCGTTTCCGCGGGCACCTGGATAACATTTCCAACAACTGCTTTATCGGGGCCATCAACGCCTTTAACAAGAAGTCGAATACGGTAAAGAACCAGCTTACCGGCGAGTACGGTGAGGTGCCCGACACGGCGCGCGCCTACAAAAAAGAAGGCATTCCGACGATCGTGGTGGGCGATGAGAACTACGGTGAAGGTTCGTCGCGCGAACATGCGGCCATGGAACCCCGTCACTTAGGCGTGCGCATCGTGCTGGTGAAATCGTTCGCCCGCATCCACGAGACCAACCTCAAGAAGCAGGGCTTACTCGGTCTGACCTTTGCCGACCCCGCCGATTACGACAAGGTGCAGGAAGACGACACCATCGAGACGGTTGACTTGAACCAGATGGCCCCCGGCCAGCCGGTGACGTTGAAGTTTACCCACGCCGATGGTTCGGAAGACCTGGTGAAAACCAAGCACACCTACAACGAAAACCAGATTGAGTGGTTGCGCGCCGGGTCAGCACTGAACCTGATTCGCAAGATGGAAGGGGCGGAATAATTTCTTCCTTCTGGCTCGTGATGACGCGGGCCAGGAGTAGAGCGGTTTGTGCATCTTGTGTTGATCCCGCCTTTGTTTGGTTGCCCAAATGAGACGCCCTGTGTGATACGTTTGTCAAAGTATTTTCGTAGCTTAGTTGCAAATTTGCTACTATGAAGCTCTTATTGATATCCCTCGGCCTCGCCGCCTTCCTCTTCCTGGGCACCGGTTGCCAGTCCGAAGAAACCAGTGACTACACCGGACGCGAAGTTCGCTACCCCCTCATTGAGGGTTCCTTTCTTGATCAGGCTACCTCGGGCTACCTCATCGCCCGGGAGCGTACCGACCAGTCGGTAGAGATTGAGGTCGACCTAATTGGCACCGCCGACCAGGCCCTTCACCCGGTGCACCTGCACTACGGCGACCTGGCCGATGACCAGCCGGTGGCCGCGTGGCTCAATCCGCTGGAAGATACGGGCGACGGCAAAAGCCAAAGCATCACCCGCCTGAACCACCTGTACGATGATTCTCCGATGACCTTTGACTTGTTTGCCAGCATGGACGGCAGCGTGAAGGTGCACTTCGAGGAAGTGGGGCAATGGGAAGACGTGATCTTAGGAGCTACTAACATCGGGCGCAACTACGCCGCCACTGATGCCGCGCTTTATAAAGACATCACGCTCTGCAACGGTCGCACGGATCAATGATGCTCGTGCCATTTGGGTTAACCCCAACAAAGTAGACATCCCCCTTGTCTTTGCCCGATCCGTCGCCTACCTTTAGGGCCAGATGTCTCACTACCGTCGTCTCATATCTTTGGCCCTCAGTGCGGTCATCAGCCTAAACATGCTGGCGATGCCACTGTCCTATCTGAGCTTTCGACTAAACCAGAGCTATTACGCCACGGTGCTGTGCGAGAACCCTGAGAAACCAATCACCGTGTGCGGGGGTATCTGTTACCTCAAGAAGCAACTTCCTTCGTCCGATCTACCTTCTCCGGTTACGTTGGCCACCAAGATTGACATCCCGGTATACTTTCAGGGGATAGATGAATGGAAGTCTCCGGTGCCGCTACTCATCGCTACGGTATACGCTCCGTACTTGGTTCTGTTCTCTTCTGCCTATCCGCCTCTTCCCTTCCACCCTCCGCAGGGGTAATCAATCCAACTCCGGAGCCTCAGCTCCTCAACTTATTCAACGGGGGTGAAACAACTATTACCTGCCAAACACCCCTGTTATTCTTACCTCCAATCAAGGAAAGAACCGATCTGTCTACCGCATTGATGGCGATCATGCTGTCTATGGCAACGGATCTTTGAACACCCCGGAGCCTTAGGCAAACCAACGCCCGTGGGTGGGCCGATGCGGCACCTTCCTTCCATCCCGTACTCCTATGAAATTAGCATTAGTTTATTTGACAATCTTACTAACATCAGTTCACGCATTCGCCCAAACCGAGACCTGGACCTCCGGACGTCCCGACGGGCACGCCCCCATCGGGGTAATGGGCGACCACCGCCACAGTGCTGGCGAATGGATGGTATCGTACCGCTACATGCGCATGGGCATGCAAGACAACCTAAATGGCACCAACCGACTCACCAACGAGGAGGTACTGACCAACTTCATGGTGGCTCCGCAGCAGATGACCATGCGCATGCACATGGTGGGAGTGATGCACGCTCCCACCGACCGGCTCACCCTGATGGCCATGGCCCAGTACCTCACCAACGACATGGATTTGCGCACCCGCATGGGCATGAACTTCACCACCGTGGGGCAGGGGCTCGGCGACACCCGCGTCTCGGCAATCTACGGGTTGTTTAACCGGGGTAAGCAGACCATGCACCTCAATCTGGGCATGAGCATCCCCACGGGCAGCACCAGCGAGCGCGATACCACTCCCATGGAAGCGGACGTGCAACTCCCCTACCCCATGCAAACCGGCTCGGGCACCTGGGACGTACTGCCCGGCGTTACGTATCTGGGTCAGACGGACCGCCTATCCTGGGGAGCGCAGGCGACGGGCACCGTGCGACTGGGGGAGAATGAGCGCGGCTACACGCTGGGCAACCAACTCAACGGCACCGGCTGGGTAGCCTACCGCTGGAACAACTGGTGGAGCACCTCGCTTCGGCTGACCGGAAGTACCGTTGCGGCCATCGATGGGCGCGACGACGAACTCAACCCCATGATGGTGACCACCGCCGACCCCAACAACTTCGGGGGGCAGCAACTCACCGGGTTGCTGGGCGTGAACTTCTACTTGCACGAGGGCTACCTGTACAACCACCGGCTAGCCGTGGAAGCCGGAGTGCCACTGTACCAAAACCTGAACGGCCCCCAGATGGCGGTGCAGACCGTGCTTGCGCTAGGTTGGCAGTGGGCATTTTAATCGCCCCCCCCTGGTTCGTGTCAACACGAACCAGGGGAGGCGAGAAGACACGAACCAGGGGGAGATTCAAAACTCATCGTAGACTGATTTGAGAAACGGAAAGTTGCAACACCCATTCTCATAAAAAGCAGCAGACGAATAGTGATAGTTCACTGGGTCGGTCACCAAACTCCAATGTTCCTGCAAGGGATTTTCGTGCAAGTAGGTAAGCTTTTGCTCCATAATGGGGCGATCATACAAGCGGATTACCAAGGAGTCGCGTTGCCAGAACTGATAGTTCTTGTTCGGCAGTTTTACCCGAAACAGCTCCAACTTGTGAGGCTGATGCTGTCGAAGGTAGTGCTGAAATCGGTGAGCCGTATACTTCATAAACGATGCTTTGGGCGACTCCTTACCATTTGGCGCGATCAACCGCCAAATCATGTGCAAATGATTGGGCATGATAACAAAAGCAAACACATCAATCTTCCGTTGGCCAGACAAGTACGCCAGTGAGTCAGTAATAATAGATTTGAAGCGATCGTGTTTCAGCAAATGAATCCAACGGTGAATGGTGGCGGTCCAGAAGTAAATCATTCCTGGTTCCATGTAGGACTTCCGGGTTTCAGTATACTGATCCATAGAGGGTAGCAGTAAGTACGACGGGTAAGGGTGCTTCAGTACCAAACACTGTGCCGCTCCCTGGTTCGTGTCAACACGAACCAGGGGACACGAACCAGGCGACACGAACTAGGGGACACGAACCAGGGGACACGAACCAGGCGACACGAACCAGGGGACACGGGAGCACAAACAAAACGACCTTTGATTGCACGAGTAATCCGTCTGGACTACCTTTGATTTCAAGAGATTCATTTACATAATCTTGACCGACGTAAACGAAGATAAACCCTTAGATCCTTCAACCACCATGAACCACCCACTCCTTACCGCAGCCATCCTGAGCGCTGCCCTCTTACTAGGCAGTTGCCAAACCACCACCACCACCGAAACCGACCCTACCCTCGAGCGGGCGCAGACGATCTATGCCGAGGCCATTGCCGTGCACGACGAGGTGATGCCCCGTATGGATGAGATCATGCAGTTACGGCAAAAGTTGCAACTGCGCGTAACCTCTATGCAGGAACAGCCGGAGGAAGACTACGCCGATTCGTTGCAGCAGATGCAGACGGCTATCGAGAACCTACAACAGGCCGATCAGGCCATGATGCAGTGGATGCGCAGCGTGCAGAAGGTTCCTGGTCTGGACGAGGTTTCCTCCGACTATCAGGACGAGCTCAACGCTACCGAACTCACCGACACCGTCGGGCTAATCCAGCGACAACTTGCTCAGAAGGAAGCCATCGAAGAAGTGAAGCAGCAGATGGAACAGAGCATCGCCGAAGCCGAAGTCCTGATCGGGTTGCCAGCGAACGAGTGATAAGGAGGACGAAGGACGGAGAAGGAGAAAGGAAAAGGGAGCGTAGAGCGTAAGTCCCATTTCCGTTATCCGTCCTCCCATTTCCCTTCCTCCTTAACCCCTTCCGCAAGTCAACAATTGAGCAATCGAACCATTTAACAATCGTTTTATGCCCACCTCCGTCTACGTCACCACTCCCGAAGCCCACTGCGGCAAGTCGCTGCTCTGCCTGGGAATCCTGGAAACCGTGCTCCGCCGAACCCAGCGGGTAGGCATCTTCCGCCCTATCATCAGCGGCGATGCGCGCACCTCGGAACCGGGCCGCGATAAGAACATCGATCTGCTGCTAACGCATTTTAAGCTAGACCTTCCCTATGAGGCCACCTACGCTTACCACAAGCGCGAGGCGCGCGAACTGCTGGCCAACGGACGCTACGACGAACTGCTCGACACCATTATCCAGAAGTACAAGGCGGTGGAGCAAGCGTGCGACTTCGTGCTCTGCGAGGGCACCGACTTCACCGATGAGGCCGCCGCCTTCGACGTGAATATTAACGTGGACATTGCCAAGAACCTGGGCTGCCCGGTGCTCATCCTGGGGCGCGGCGACCTGGACCGCTCGCTAGAGGATGTGCTCAGTCCCCTGCGGCTGGCCTACGATTCGTTTCGGGAACGGGAGTGTCCGATCCTGGGCTTGGTGGTGAATCGGGCGCAACCCGCCATGTCGCACGAACTGTTGCTGGCGCTGCGCAACGCCCTGCCGGATAAGAATCTGCTGCTGTCGGTGATTCCGCAGAACGACGTTTTACAAAGCCCCACCGTGCGCGAGATTGCCGAAGCCCTGGACGCTGAGGTGCTCTACGGTCGTGACCAGCTTGACCGGCAGGCGCGTCGCTACTCGGTGGCCGCCATGCAGTTACAGAACTACCTGCCCCACCTCACCGAGAACTGTCTGGTGATCACCCCCGGCGACCGGGGCGACATTCTGCTTAGTGTGCTACAGGCCCACCAGTCCGACAACTACCCGGCCATTGCCGGGGTGCTGCTCACCACCCAACTCAACCCCGACGAACCCATCCGGCAGTTGCTGGAAGGGCTGCCGAACCTGGTGCCGATCCTGTCGGTGTCGGCCAACACCTATAACACCGCCTTCCAGCTGTCGCAGATCAACTCGTACGTGACGGCCGACAACGACGCTAAAATTCAGCTAAGCAAGCAGTTGTTTGATAAGTACGTGGACACGGCGGTGCTAACGGAGAAGATCAGTACCGTGCGGCAGCGGGGCATCACGCCGCGCATGTTTCAGTACACGCTGGTGCAGCGGGCCCGGGAGAGCAAGAAGCACATCGTGCTGTGCGAGGGTACCGACGAGCGCATCCTGCGGGCGGCCGAAATTCTGCTCGACCAGGGCGTGGTGGACCTCACCGTATTAGGCAAGGAAAGCGAAGTCCGCACCCTCATTCAACGGCTCGGCTTGCGCCTGGACGCTGACCGCCTGCCCATCGTCAATCCCAGCGAGTCCCCGCACTTCCCGGCTTACGTAGATCGGTTCGTGGAGCTTCGCCAGCACAAAGGTGCTAATAAGGATATTGCTAGCGATACCCTGACCGACGTATCATACTTCGGCACCATGATGGTGCTGGAGGGGCAGGCCGACGGCATGGTATCGGGCGCGGCCCACACCACGCAGCACACTATTCGGCCCGCCCTGCAACTCATCAAAACCACTCCTGACGTATCGCTGGTGTCGTCGGTGTTCTTTATGGCCCTGGAGGATCGGGTGCTGGTGTACGGCGACTGCGCCATCAACCCCAACCCCGATGCCGAGGAACTGGCCGAGATTGCCATCTCCTCGGCCGAGACGAGCCGCACCTTCGGCATCGAGCCCAAGATTGCCATGCTGTCGTACTCCTCGGGTAGTTCGGGGGCGGGGGCCGACGTGGAGAAGGTGCGGGAGGCTACCCAAATTGTGAAGGAGCGCCGTCCCGACCTCAAGACCGAAGGGCCCATCCAGTACGATGCGGCGGTGGACGCTGAGGTGGGCGTGAAGAAGATTCCCGGCTCCGAGGTAGCGGGCTACGCGTCGGTGCTCATCTTCCCCGACCTCAACACCGGCAACAACACCTACAAGGCCGTGCAGCGCGAAACCGGCGCGGTGGCCATCGGGCCGGTGCTGCAAGGGCTCAAGAAGCCCGTCAACGACCTGAGCCGCGGCTGCACGGTTACGGATATTGTGAATACCGTGATCATTACGGCCATTCAGGCGCAGCAAAACAGCTGACGAGAAGTTCGTAAGGTTCGGGTTTGGATATACTTCCGTCTTAAGCCGAGTAGTGATTAAATACGCACCACCGCGTACGCTTCCTGCGCAATAGCCAGTTCCTCGTTGGTGGGCACCACCAGTATTTGAACCTGACTATCCCTTGATTGAATAGCACGGACTGCGGAAGAAGTAGCCTGGTTGAGCGTATCGTTTATCGTAATACCAAATGGACTCAGACTTGGATAATCTTATCAGATCGAAAAGAAGCACTACTTGAAGAAACTAAAGGCCTTACGGAAGCACAGTGGAACTTCAAAGAAAGCCCTGATGCATGGAGTATTAACCAGATTGTGGAACACCTCGCGCTGTATGAGCTGATATTTACGAACGATATTGCCGTTGCCCTTCAAATGGGTCCTCTTTCGGACTTTCCGCAGCTACGCTCCTGATAGTCTCTTTACGGATCAAGATCCATCAGACTTGCGAAAAAATGAAACGACAGATTTTACGAGACCATTTTCCTACACTGTCCCCCTCGGAAACAACAAAGGGGCCAACAACTTGATTTGGGTAAGCAAGATGCGACAAGAGACGATTGATTTTGTAAGGACAGAAGACAGGAATTTGAGGACTTACTACGTGAATTTTGGACCTAACGTCCACCAAAAGTGCATGATGATTTTCTCGCTAGAGGATGAAACCTACGGGCTGGTACAGTTGCGGACGAGCGCTTGTGCCCCTTGCCTCAATACCAAATCATAAGTTTGCAATGCGATTTGGAAGTCACGAGCGCCACCCCGTACGCCTCCTGCGCAATAGCTAGCTCCTCGTTGGTCGGCACCACCAGCACCTTTACCTTACTGTCGGCCGACTGGATGGCTCGGGCTTCAGAGGAATCAGCTTTGTTAAGTGCCTCGTCAAGAACAATACCCAGAGGAGCCAGACCGGCGCAACTCATCTGCCGCACCAGCGCGCTGTTCTCCCCTACTCCGGCGGTGAATACCAGCGCGTCGACCCGGCCCAGCACGGCCAGATAAGACCCAATGTACTTCTTGATCCGGTAGGCGTACATCTCCAGTGCCAGCCGCGCCGCATCGCTGCCCGCCTTGTACTGCTGCGTCACCTCGCGCAGGTCATTCTGACCCGTGATGCCCAGCAAACCGCTGTCGTGGTTGAGCAGGTGATCCACTTCGGCAGCGGTGCGGCCGGTTTCTCGGGTCAGGAAGTAGACCAGCGCCGGGTCCACGTCGCCCGAGCGGGTGCCCATCATCAGGCCGGGCAGCGGGGTGAGTCCCATGGAGGTGTCGATGCTCTGGCCCGCTTGCACGGCGGCCATGCTGCAACCGTTGCCCAGGTGAATGGTGATCAGGTTGAGGGAGGTAAGCAGTTGTTGCAGAAAGTCAGCCGCGGCGTGGGCCACGTAGCGGTGCGAGGTGCCGTGCATGCCGTAGACCCGCACTCTGGTGCTTGTGATACAGTTCGTTGGGCACCGGGTAGCGGTAGGTGTAGTCGGGCAGGGTTTGGTGAAAAGCCGTGTCGAACACCGCCACCTGCCGGGCGAAGCGGGAACACGCGCTGCGCCTCGTCAATGCCCGTCAGATTGGGCGGATTGTGCAGCGGAGCCAGCGGCGTTAGTTTGCGGATGCGGTCCTTCACCTCGTCGGTAATCAGGGTTGCTTCACTGTAGTATTCACCGCCGTGCACCACGCGGTGCCCGATCAACGCCACTTCTTCGGGGTGCTTCACCACGCCGTACGTTTCGTCGAGCAGCAGTTCGCTCACCCGTTGCAAGCCTTGTTGATGATTAGGAATCGGCTGCTCTTGTTCATAAACACGGGGCGGGGCGGTTCGCCGGGAGGTATGCTTCACCCGGCCCTGCGGCTCGCCAATGCGTTCTATTGCCCCCTGGGCGAGCACCCGTTGCTCGGGCATAGTAAATAATTGGTACTTGATAGAAGAGCTTCCGGCGTTAAGGACCAGCACAATCATGGGTGAGTTCGGTTGGTTGAAGACGAATATACCTTCATTGGCTGGGGAGCGGGAATCTTTTTTGTCTTTTCTTTGTGAAAATATCTGAACCAATAGCGAGACGATGAATTCTGCTACCCGAGACCACTACGTCACTGAGGAAGAGCCTACCGGGTTATTTGATAAAGACAGCATGATCTGCCAGGATGAATGCTTGTTCAAAAAGTGCTGCAAGAAGTACAAGAAGAAGGGCAAGTACTGCCGCCGCTGTCCGAAGTTGTAGCACGGGTCACTGGTCACTAGTGACTAGTAGCCAACACCCAGTATCTAGCATCTAGCATCCAGCATCTGACTACTCAGAAGATCATCCAACATCCAGTAAACATTTAAGCTCGGTTATCAGTTTTTTGAAGATGTGTCTTTGTACCAACGGTAGCGTTTGGCTACCTTAATCTATTCTATACGTAACCTAACCGATTTAATTATGCGCTGGCAAGGCAGAAGACAAAGTGGCAACGTCAACGACCGACGGGGCAGTACCGGCAAACGTTTGGCCGTGGGCGGCGGACTCGGCACCATTGTGCTGGTGGTGATTACTCTACTGACCGGCGGCGACCTGGGCGACGTGCTCCGGCTAGTGACGGGCGGCAACGGCTCAGTGAATACCTCAACCACCACTACGCGGGCTCCCACCGCCGAAGAAGACGCCCAGGCCCAGTTCGTGAAGGTGGTGCTGGCCGACACCGAAGACGTATGGAACAAGCTCTTCCGGCAGCAGGGCGCCCAGTACCAAGAACCGACGCTGGTGCTCTTCACCGATGCGGTGCAGTCGGCCTGCGGCAACGCCAGCGCGGCCACCGGCCCTTTCTACTGCCCCGGCGACCAGCAAGTATACATCGACCTGAGTTTTCAACAAACCCTGAGCCAACGGCTGGGCGCAGGTGGCGACTTCGCGATGGCCTACGTGGTGGCGCATGAGGTGGGTCACCACGTGCAAAACCTGATGGGCATCACGGATCAGATGCAGTCCAAACGCCGTTCTTTGAGTCAGGAAGACTACAACGAGCTGTCGGTACGCCTGGAGTTGCAGGCTGACTTTCTGGCGGGAGTGTGGACGCACCATGCCCATCAGATGAATGACATCCTGGAGCAGGGCGACATTGAAGAAGCCATGCGGGCCGCCAACGCCATCGGCGACGACCGCCTGCAGAAGCAAGCCCAGGGCTACGTGGTGCCCGATGCCTTTACGCACGGCACCTCAGCCCAGCGGATGCGCTGGTTTAAGAAGGGCCTGGAAACCGGCGACATCAACCAGGGCGACACCTTCAGCGCTCAGAACTTATAACCTCACATGAACCAACGTATCGGGGCCATTGCCCTGTTAGTAAAAGACTACGACGAGGCCATTGCCTATTATACCCAAACGTTGGGCTTTCTATTGGTAGAGGATACGCACCTGTCGGCCGACAAACGATGGGTGCGCGTGGCTCCGCCTGGTTCTCAAGAGACACAATTGCTTCTGGCGAAGGCCAGCACTCCCGAACAGATAGCGCACTGTGGTGACCAAGTCGGCGGACGGGTGTTCCTCTTTCTTCACACCGACGACTTCTGGCGCGACTACCGTATGTTTACCGAGCGGGGCGTTCACTTCATCGAGTCACCCCGCGAAGAAGCCTACGGCACCGTAGTCGTGTTCGAAGACCTGTATGGGAATCGGTGGGACTTGGTAGAGCACGTTCAATTGTAAACCGACGCTAGCGCGCGTTTATAACGCGTGCGGCAGCCGACATTTATAGGTATGTAACGCGTTACAAACGCGCCCCAGTATGACTTTTGTCACCGATTGTTCATTGCTGAAGAGGAGCATCCTTTGGAGTAAAGTACGCCACGAGCATTCGGGCCAGCACCTGGCGACCGCGGGCGTTGGCGTGCAGGGGATCGCGCAGGTAGTAGTCGTAGGAGGCGTTGCTTTGCGTTAGGTACTCTCCCCAGGCAGACTTCATATCAAAGTATTCTACTCCTTCCTCAGCGCACAGTTGCGCTAACTGTAGCCGGAAGTCGTCGCCCTGCGGAACCACCGAGAAGTCGGGATTGGTGCGGGGGTCACCGTCGCGCCCCAGGGGGCCACTGAGTACCATGATCTCGGGAGCGGATCCGTCCAGACGGGGTCCGTCCAGACGGGGTCCATCCGGACCGGAGTCCATGCGCTGCCGCACCTGTCGGATCACGCTGCGTATGGCGGCGGTGTCGTTGTGGTTCGAGATGCCGCCGATCATCAGCAGTTCGGGTTGGTACTGCACCACAAAGGTATCCACCCGGTTGTGGTGCTGGTAGTAGGTGCAACCGGTGCCGCCCCGTACCGAGGTGATCACTTCCAGATTGGCTCCGGGGTACTGCGCTTCCACCGGCACCTCCCATCCGGAGTTGCCGGTGTCGTTGATGATGGAGTTACCCAGCATCACCACGCGCACCTTTTGGCCCGACCGCAAAGCGTCCATCGTCCGGGGCAGATGCTGCCAGCGGTTGGCGGGCGGGTCGTAGCGCAGGGGCGGCACGCTGCGGTAGATGCTGTCTTGCCACCGCAGTATCTCTTCGGAATCTTGAGCCGGAGCAATGTGCACCTGTCGCAAGTAGGCAGTTTGGTCGGCCTCGGGTTGTAACCAAAACTCGGCCCGGACGGCGTTGGCCTTCGCCTGCACGTAGAACACCTGCTTCCGCAGGTCAGCGGAAGGGTCAAAGCTAGAGTAGAAATCGGCCAGTAACAGGGAGTCGTCCTGGTCGTAGAAAGTCATTGCCCAAAGGGTTTTCTGCTGCGCCTGCACGGCCATTTCTACGCGGTAGTACCGAAACGGAACCACCAGGAACGCGGGACTTTCCAATCGCGCTTGCTGCACGGTGGCGGCGTCTTCGGGCGGAGATAGGGTCGGCAGTGAGGCATCGGTTGAAGCGTTGCTTTCCGTTGCTACGCGTTGCCAGCCGTCGGGAAGGCGGTCGTCGTTAAAGGTCGCATCAAGCACGTTAGGTGATGATTGACAGGCAACCAGAGTCAAGCAGGTTAGTAAGTATAGGTATTTCATGGCGGTGTTTTTGGTAGGTGG
The DNA here is from genome assembly GCA_963833215.1 of uncultured Cytophagales bacterium. Taxonomy (GTDB): domain Bacteria; phylum Bacteroidota; class Bacteroidia; order Cytophagales; family Cyclobacteriaceae; genus Tunicatimonas. The sequence goes on from CAWHXE010000010.1 coordinate 122,364, forward strand.
TTGGTAGGCTGGTCTTGTGCTTATGCGTTGGGTTCGGAGAACCCACTCTACTTTCAGGCACTGGGCCGGAGCCCCAGCACCAGAACGTGGACGTTATTCAAAGAGCAAGGTGCCGAACCGTTGGTATTCGTGGAAGTTGCCCGAAGTGGGTTGCCACTGCCAGTAGCGGGGGGCCTCGCCGTCGTAGTCGATGCGGTAGAGATTGGCCCGCCAGCGGGTACCAGACCGGGGCGGCACGTTGCCCAGCGGCTTGAGCAGGGCGTAGGGAATGAAGAACTCGGCGGTCCACCCGGTGATTTTAGCGCCACTTTTTTTCTCACCGCCCTGCACCGAGGTGGCGTGACGGGTGCGCCGCTCGCCTTCGTAGTGCCAGGGACGCCAGCCGTAGAAGTCGCCATCGTGGTTGGGAATGAGGATAGGCAATTCGTAGTCAAGCGGCGAGAGTTCGTACTCAAAGTAGAGGGGCTGCGCTTCGTCCGTCCACAAGAACACCTCTACGACGTCTTCTTTGTAAAGATCAGCAAAATCTTCGGTAAGCGTAGCGGTGAGTACCTCGTCGGCACATTGCATCATAAAGTAGATGCCCGTGGCGGAGTAGAGCACCTTGGCTTGGGTGGTTAGGTCAGAAGCCGGGCCGTGCCGCAGTGGCAAGTTTACCCAATCGGTTTGCAACCAGGTTACGTGATCGCCCGGCCCGTTGATCTCAAAGTCGGCACAGAAGGGTACTTGCAGGGTGTCGCTTTCTTGGGCGGGAGAAGAAATGGCCATTAGCAGAAGCAGTAAGGTGGGAAAAGTAAGGTACACGATTGGGTGGGTGTTGGGTGCTGGATGACTTTCTGGTGGGTTAGGATGCTGAATCTAGTTGCTGGGTTTGTTCTATGAGAGGGTGGTTACCGGATGTTGTTTGTTTGTTCTCCTACGCGTTGGAACACGCGGAGGCTGTCGTTGTTGCGGGCAAAAAGTAGCTGATCGTTGATCGGCACGATGTCGCGTACGTCGCCGGTGATGCGGACGCCGGTAAGCGCCGGTGATTGGTGCCGAAAGCCCTTGTCCTGCCCCAGAAAAACCATTCCGTAGCTGGCATCGTAGCGACCGGTGCTCACCCGGGTGTTCGAACAGGTTGCCGCCTACGATCAGGTCAGGAATTGAGTCGCCGTTGATCTCGGTGGGCAAGATGGCGTAGACCGGCGAGAACTGCGCCTCAATAGGCAAGGGTTGCACGGTGAAGCGTCCGCCCCCCTCGTTGCGTACCCACACCGTCTCGAAGCAGGTGGCGGTGAGCGTGTCGGCCAGTTGGTCGTTGTTCCTCCGTGAGCACCTCCTCCAATCCCGCCCGGGCGTAGTCCGCGTAGCTGGGAAATTTCTTGCGCAGCGACACCATCTGTCCGATCAGCTCGTCGCGACTAAAGGCCACCTGGCTTTCCCCGTCAACGTAGTAGGTAAGCAACGGATCGATGGATCCGTTCTGGTCGAAGTCAGCGTACAGGAGCTGCACCGGCGTTTGAGCGGTGGCCTTAAACTGGTTGTTCGTCCCCTGGTTCCCGGCCACCAGGTCCGGGTCGCCGTCGTTGTCCATATCGTGGGCCACCACCGTGTTCCACCAGCCGGAGGTTTGCTTCAACCCTTCGGGGAAGGTTTCTTCCAGTCGGCCCGCGCGGTTCATGAAGGTGCGGATCGGCATCCATTCACCCACCACCACCAGATCGGGCCGACCGTCCTGATCCAGGTCGGTCCACACCGCGTCGGTCACCAGGCCCGGATTCAGCAGGGAAACGTTCATCTCGGCCGTAGCGTCCAGGAAACTACCGGTGCCGTCGTTGCGCAGCAGGTAGCTCCGCGGTGCCAGCGGGTACCGGCCGGGCACCAGCCTTCCTCCCACGAACAGGTCCAGGTCACCGTCCTGGTCCACGTCGGCGGCTACTACCGTCGAGCCACTGCTGAGCATAGGGGGCAAAGCGGCAGCGTCGCGGACAAAGTTTCCGGTTCCATCGTTGCGGTACAAACGATCCTGCAAAGCGGGGTCTTGCTCGGTAAAATCGCTTCCCCCGCTCACCACGTAAAGGTCCAGGTCGCCGTCGCCATCAGCATCCAGGAACAAAGCATCGGTATCCTCGGCGGCACTGTCCCGCGCAAAAGCCTCGGTCGGCTGGTGGCTAAACGTTCCGTCAGTCTGTTGCAGAAACAGTTGCCCGGCGGAGTCTTTGGCTCCGCCCAGGTAAAGATCGTCCCGACCGTCGCCGTCCACGTCGCCCACTGCGATCTTGGGACCGGCGGTAGACAACCCCTGGGCGAGCAGTTTGTCGCGCTTGAAGTCCTGAAAACCATTCTCACGGTGGCGGTAGTCGATCACCGCCGGAGCTTCCTCGAACCAGGGCGCAACGGCTAACGGATTGGCACGGGACTGGCTAGCTTCCCCTTGCTGCAAGGTCAGTGTTTGGTTGGTAGCCACCTGGCGAAGAATTTGCGCTTCGCCGGTAGGCCACTCCACCGTCAGGCTGTCCAGTTGCCGAACCTCCCCTACTCCGAACAACAGCTCGGGATTAACCGACGACTGGAACCCTCGGGTGGGCATCAGCTCCTGAAAGCAGGTAGTGTCACCGGCATACAACCACACCTTGGTCCCGATACCGAAAGTGTTTGCAGTCCCGTAGCCTCGGCACTGCACCTTCAGGTAATGGTTGGTAAGCAGCGTTTCACTGTTGTTGCGATACACTCCCGCGACGTCGTTCACGTTGTTGACCACCAGATCCAGATCGCCGTCGTTATCCAGATCGCCGTAGGCCGCCCCGTTCGACAAGCTGTTGCCACCCAGCCCCCAGGCCTGGGTTTGATCCTGGAACGACAGCCCACCCTGGTTTTGAAATGCGTAGTTGGCCACCTCAATGGCGGGCATGGCTTCTACCAACTTCATCATCTCCACCTGCTCCTCACCCCGATCTTCCTGCAATTTCTGTCCCACCACGTAATTCATAAAGTCCATGTCGAGGTAGTTTCTCATATAACCGTTGGTCACGAACAGATCCTTGAGACCGTCATTGTCGTAGTCGGCCAGCAGGGCGGCCCAGCTCCAGTCGGTGCTGCCCACCCCGGCCAGTTGCCCGATCTCGCTAAATGTAGTATATCCATCAGGGCCGTTGCCGTTGTTGAGTTGCAGCATATTGCGCATCGTCTGCGGATAAAAGCCCTGCCGCAGCAGCTCCTGGTACTTATCGTGATTTTCGGGGCCCAACGACATTTTGAGTCGCTCATTCCTAGCGGGCAGCATGTCCAGGGTGATGATATCAGGCCGCGCGTCGTTATTGATGTCAGCCGCATCGCAGCCCATTGAGAACAAAGAAGTATGCCCGATGCGGCGGCGCAGTGACTCTTCAAACGTGCCGTCCTGCTGATTGATGTATAAATAGTCTTCTTCGTTGTAATCGTTGGTGACGTAGATGTCGTACCAGCTATCGCCGTTCACGTCGGTGACAGCCACGCCCAGGCCGAAGCCCAGCACGTTCTGGATGATCCCGGCTTCGAATGAGACATCCACGAAGTAATCACCGTCGTGCCGAAAGAGCTTATCACCCAACAGGGGGTTGCGGCGCTGCTTGTGGCTGGCAGTGAGCTTGTTAAACCCAGCGTATTCTTGCGTAGAATGGTTGAGCAGATACATATCCAGGTCTCCGTCGCGGTCGTAGTCGAAGAAGGCCGCTTGGGTAGAGTAGCCGGGGTCGGCCAGTCCGTAGGCGGCGGCTTGTTCGGTGAAGGTCACTCCCCGCCCCCCTCAAGGGGGGACATGTCCCCCCTTGAGGGGGGCGGGGGAGTGGTTGTTGTTGATATAGAGCAGGTTTTTGCGTCGGGTAGGATCGGCAGCCGCGGAGCGGCACACGTAGATGTCCAGCAGGCCGTCGCCATTCACGTCGGCCATCGTCACCCCGGTGTTCCACAGTCCGGCGGCGGCTACTCCGGCTTCCTCGGCCACCTCCTCAAAAGTCCAGTCTCCCTGGTTCAGGTACAGGCGACTGGCCACCAGGTTGCCCGTGAAGTAGATGTCGGGCAATCCGTCGTTGTTCACGTCGCCGATGGCCACGCCCCCGCCGTTGTAAAAATAGCCGTACTTCATCACGTTGAAGTCTTCGGTCTCGCGCAGCGTATTACGAAACTCGATGCCAGTCTGCGAGGAAGAGAGGCGCGTGAACAGGGTATCATTCAATGTAGGCGACTGACAAGCTCCCCAAGCCAGGATAAGCAGGTATCCCAGCATTACATTCCCTACGATACGTTCCGACACCTTCATCATTCGCTAGAATACGATAGCCGCAGGTAGTGCTACCCGCGGCTATCGCTAATAATAATGGTTACTCTTGGGATCCGGAGAACCCCTTACATTCAGTCACCGGGCGAGACACCCGGCGCCAGATCGGTTGATTTTATCGACCGAGAAAAGCATCCTGACCATCCTCATCAATCCTACCCATCCTGATCATTTCTTGTCCCACCATAACCTGGTCGTACCGTCATCGGGCCCGCCCAGTTTGTTGTCGATGGCCTCTTGCACCGCTTCGGCGTTGGTAGTAAACTCATCGGCGGTAAAGGTCACGCGGCGGGGTACCTGATCTACGGAAATTTTCGCGTTATCGCTATTAAGTCGGTTGTAGAACGTAGGGTAGCCGGTGCGGCGCTTCTCGGCCCAGGCTTCGCGCGAATCGGGATACAGGGCAATCCACTTCTGGGTGATGATCTGCTCGAGTTGGCGCTCGGCACTACCGCCCGCGTCGTAGACCACGGGCACGTTGGAAGGGGCGGGAGTGGTGCCATCGAAGGGAGCGGGAGTGTTGGCGCTGGTCACATAGTTGGCTCCCCGTAGGTTAGTGCCGTCGTACCCGTATTGCTCGTGCGAGGTGACGATGCCCTGCTCGTAGAAGTTCTGGGCGGTTCCTCCTCCCATGTTGTAGCCTTCTAAAGCCCCTTCAGCCCGCAGGAAGTACGACTCCGCCGCGTTCATCACGATCCAATCCGGACCCGGAACTCCGTTCTCCTTGTAGGGAGCGGCCATGTCGGAGGCGATGTCGTTGAACTTGATGGCCTGCTTGTCGATCTTAGACTGCCCATTGCGCATGCCCTCGTAGGGAAAGGAGATACCCGCCGGGTCATCGGTGGGGTCGGAAATAAGCGCCGGGGCCGCGTAGTTGGCAACCCGGGGGTCCAGGTACCCCTTCAGGATGCTTTCCATGTCGGCGCTCATTCGAAATTCGCCCCACTGGGTGATGGTGTTGTAACGGTTGGCGTAGTCGGCGTTGGTTTCGATCACCGCGTTGTCATCGTTCGACTCCAGCACGCCAGCGGCAACTGCTTCTTCGGCTTCGGCCTTGCTCAAGTGCAGGAGCGGCGTACTTCACCCGCATAGCCAGACGCAATTTGAGCGAGTTGGCAAAGCGAATCCACTGGTCCACGTTGCCGCCGTAGAGCAGATCGTTGGAACCCAGAAAGGAAGTGCTGTCCGGCGTTGCTCTGCAGCACGGGAATGGCCTCGTCCAGGGTAGTGAAGAAGTCGCGGTAGATTTCTTCCTGGGAATCGTAGGCTACCGAATTTTCCCGGTTGCCAAACTGCGAGTAAGGAATCGGCCCCCAGTAGTCGGTCACTTGGTGATACGACCACACCCGCCAGACCTTCATCATGGCGTTTTCCAGCGCAAAATCGTTTTCGGCGGCATAGTCTTCGGCGTACTTAATTTGCGGAGCGGCCGTGCCGTAGAAGTAGTTGAAGGCTCCGTTGAGCCAGCCGCCCACCAGAATAAACTTGTCCGAATCGAAGTTGGGCGCGGTGGTGGCGAAGTAGTTGGCGTACACGTCGGCAAACAGCGACTGCGTGAGCTGGAAGGGCCCACGAGCACTGAAGGGCATAAACACCGGACTGTACATGGCGGCCTTCACCACCGAGCCGTACTCACTCTGCCCCAGGTTATCAACCGTCAGGTTCTTCGGGTCGGTGTTGAGTTCGGTGAAATCGTCGGTGCAGCCACTGGCCAGCAGCGCGAAGGCAACGATTGAGGTATATAAGATACTACGTTTCATAACAGATTTATTATTAGGATTAAAAACCAAAATTAAGCGACACTCCGAAGCTACGCGTGGTGGGCGGCGCGAAGGAGTTCAAACCTTCGGCGCTGTTGTCAACCGACTGCACGGCTTCCGGATCGAAGTACTTGGTTTTGTTGCTAAAGAAAAACAAGTTTCGGCCCACCAGCGACACGCTGGCGGTGCGGAAGGGCAGCCGCGAGGTGATGCCTTCGGGAAGGGCGTAGCCCAGGGCCAGTTCGCGCAGCCGGATGTTGGAAGCATCGCGCACGAAAGCCTCACCCGCCGGTGCGTTTCGTCCCCCGATGCGTCCCCAGAAACGCTCCGCATCCACCGCAATAGTGTTGGGAGTGCTCGTCGGATTTCCTTCTTCGTCGACCAGCACGGCGGTTTCGTCCCGCAAAGATGTTCTGTCCAAACACCAGCGAGCCGTCGCGGCCCTGCGCGGTATAGTCAATCAGACCGGCATCGGCCATAATGGCCTCGGTGAACACCGCCACCTGTCCGCCCTGTCGGAAGTCAACCAGCGCCCGCAACGATACGCCTTTATAATTGAACGTGTTGCTGATGCCCATCAACCAATCGGGCTGGTAGTTGGCAATCTGCACCGTTTTGCCGGGAGTTACCAGCGGAAGCCCGTCGGAATCCACGAGCACGTTGCCCGCGTCGTCGCGCCGGAACCCGCGCGAATACTGGTTACCAAAGGGTTCTCCTGCTTCAATGCGGTATTCTTCCAGGAATCCCCCACCCTGGGTGAGCACGTCGATATCATCGGCGATTTCGAGCACTTCGCTCACGTTGCGGGCGAAGTTGGCGTTGATATCCCACGAAAAACTCGAGGTGGATACCGGGGTGATGCCCAGCACAATTTCTACCCCGGTGTTCTGAATATTCGCTCCGTTGAGAAAGATGCGGGTGATTCCGGAAGCGCGGGGCGCGTTGGCCGCAAACAGCTGATCGAAGGTGTTTGACTGGTAGTAGGTAAAGTCCAACCGCACGTTGTCATCAAACAGGCGGGCGTCCAGTCCGGCTTCCCAGGTGGTGGTTCGTTCCGGCAGCAGGTTGGCCAGGGGTAGCGTACCATCCAAGAAGATGGCTCCGGCAATCACATTGGCCTGTTGGGATAAACGATAAGGACCGGTATCGTTGCCTACCTCCGCGTAGGATCCGCGTAGCTTAAAGAAGCTGATTGCGGAGGGGAAGTTCACCAAATCGCTCACCACCGCGGTAAGCCCAACCGAGGGGTAGAAATACGAGCGGTTTGCTTCGGGCAAGGTAGAACTCCAGTCGTTGCGGACCGAGCCGCTTAGGAAGATAGCGTTTTTAAAACCAACTTCTCCAAAGGCGTACACCGACTGTTGTTCTCTTTCCGCAAATTCTTCGGTGGGACGAGGCTCCAGGGTGTTGCCCAGCGCAAACAAGTTTTCTACGCTGAAATTTAACCCATTCCCTCCCAGTTGATCAAACCTGGTTTGCCGCAGGTTGGCACCCGCACTCAGGTTGAGCGAGAAGTCGGTAGAGATATCTTTATCAAAGTTGAGCAGCACATCGGAGTTCCACTCTAAGTCAGCGCTGTAGGACTTCTCGTACGATCCGCCGGGAGCCACCGTGTAGGTGTCTACGAAGCGCAAGAAACTCTTCGCGGGTGTTACGTTTGTCAATACCGGTACGGCCCAGAATATACAGGTCATCGGTGATCTGGTACTTTAAAGAGACTAGTCCCAGCACCCGCTCCCGAATGCGGGGGCGCTGCACATTGTTGATCGTCCAGTAGGGGTTACCGGTTCCGTTGTCGTTAGGGTTGTAAAAGTGCTGCCGCGTCTGTCCGGCGGCATTCACGAACTCGTAGCGCTCCAAATCCTGGGTACGGATGTTACGGGGCAGCACGTAGGCGTAGCGCAAGGGGTTGTCAAAGCCTTCGCCCCCCGCCAAAATGTTCGAGAAGTCGTCACGAATGTAGTTCGCCTTGGCATCCAGGGTCAGCTTGTCCGGAATTAGTTCGGTGCGTAAAGCGAAGGTTCAGGTAGTGACTGTTCAGGTTATTGCCCGGGATGATGCCCTGGCCGTTGCTGTTGGTGTAGTTGAAGTGGGCGCGGGTGTTGTCGCGGTTCACGGATACTCCCAGGCTGGTGGCGATGGTGTGACCGGTTTGGAAGAAGTCGCGCACGTTGTCGGGCTGCGGAGTTAGCGAGTAGGTTTCTCCTTCTAAGTAGTTCGGATCATTGGACCAGTGGGGCACAATCTGCCCGCTCATGCGCGGCCCCCAGGAGGTGGTTGCTCCCTGGCTATACTGACCAGCGGAGCCTTGCCCGTACTCATTTTGATACTCGGTGAGCAAGATAGGCGTGTTCGCCTGGTAGTTGAACCGCAGTTCGGCGCTCACTCCCTCCGGAGCGTCAGCTCCCGACTTGGTGGTGATCACAATGGCTCCGTTGTTGGCCCGGCTGCCGTACAGGGCCGCCGCGTTGCCGCCCTTCAGAATAGAAATATCGGCAATGTCGCTGGGCGAAATGTTGGAGATATCGCCGCCCATGGGGATACCGTCGATCACGTAGAGCGGCTGACTGCCGTTGGGTTGCAGCGAGCGGTTGCCGCGCAGCACCACCTTGGTAGGCGCGCCCACTCCGGCACCCGTAGTCGTGATGGCAATACCCGCCACCTTGCCGCTCAGTCCTTCGGTAATATTTAGCGTGCGGGCTTCTTCCAGCCCCTGGCTCGCCACGTCCTGCGTGCTATAGGTCAGCGTTCGCTTTTCCTTGGTGATGCCCAGGGCGGTCACCACCACGTCTTCGAGTTGGGCCACGTCGGACTCGAGCTGCACGTTGATCTCGTTGCGGTTGCCCACCACGGTGGATTGGCCTTCGTAGCCGACAAACGAAAAGGTGAGGGTGGCATCGTCGCCGGGCACGGTGAGGCGGTAGTTGCCTTCCACATCGGTGATGGTGCCGATGGTGGTGCCCTGCACCAGCACGTTCACGCCGGGCAGGGAAGTGCCGTCGTCCACTGCGGTCACGGTGCCGCTGACGGGTCGTTCTTGGGCGTAGCCGACTCCGGTGAATAGCAGGAGGGCCACAGTTAGTAATCGTTGTCTCATAAGGAAAGGGGTGTAGTGTAGAAATGAACAAAAGAAGCTCGCCAGAAGAGCGAGGGCCGAAAAGCAGGAAGGGTTGTATTATCAGTAGCTTGAAGGAGCTAATGTAAGGTTTTTTTTTAAATAACACTTTTTCGGACCGCCATATTTCTTTTAGGGCCGGTCGCTTATCTCGTTGTTAATTTACTGCTACCGGGTTTTGCACGTAAGAAATTGGATGTTCTTCTGGCATTATCAAGTTAGGTATCGTTAGCTCAAACGTCGTACCCTCGCCTTCCACCGACTGCACCCTGATCTCTCCGCCCAGCCGGTTCACCATTTCTTGCACAATGAACAAGCCCAACCCCGAGCCGCGGGCTTGGTCACTGGCCCGGTAGAACATATCGAAGATTTTGCTTTGTTGATCCTCCGGTATCCCCAGCCCGTTGTCGGTCACCACCAGGTGAAGGTGGCTTGGACTGGTAGAAACAGTGATTTTGACCGATGGATTCGCCTTGGTCGGATCGTAGTACCGGATAGCGTTAGAGATCAGATTTTTGAGAACGACGGACAGCCGGGTAGGATCAGAACAAAACGCTACCGGCTGCGCTACCTCAATTTGCTTGCGGATTTTGCTGTACTGCTCCAAAAAGCTGTAGTTCATCAACGTCTGATCCACCAGATCCTTCAGGCTGATTTCCTTGCTCACCACCGTCTGCCGGTTGTTGCGGGCGTAATCAACAATATCTTGGATAAAACCATCCAGGTGCTTGATGCGCCCGAGCATCAGTTCGTGGTATTCGGTTCGCTCCGCCGCATCGGCCTCGTCCCGACTCAGCGTCACCAATCCTTCCAGTGAAGTGAGCGGCGCCCGCAGGTCGTGCGACGCGCTATAGACCAGCATATCCAGTTCGCGGTTGGTCTTTTGCAAGGCCTGATTCTGGCTTTCCAACTCTTGATTATTCTGCTGGGTTTCTTCCAGCAGCGTTTGCATTTGCCGGATGAGGGTATCAAAAGATTTCTCCAAGATTTTCATCTCCCGCACCGAACTGCTAAGCGTCACCGGCGCGTAGCTGCGATAGTCATTGGCGATGTTATGATCAATGGCGCGGGTTAGCTGGCTGAGCGGACTAACCAACTGACCGCAGATGAAGTAACCAATGCCAAAAATAACCAGCAGTGATGCTCCGATCAGCCAAAAGAACTTTTGCTTCCTTTCCTCAATCATTCGGGCTACTTCCTGATGCGACACGGCCGAAAGTTGGGTGATATTCGCATCGATCTGATCCGCTAGCGTTAAAATGCGCGTCTGCAAACCATCGTTAGTAGATGGCTCAAGCTGCTGTTCCAGATCGACTATTTGATTAAAAGTGGCTTGGTAACGATCCAAGTGATTCATCGCCGCACTGTCCGACGCGTAGCCTGCGAGCAATCGGTTGCATCGCCGGTTGAACAGCTCCACGTACGACAGATCATTTCTTAAGAAGTAATCCTTCTCGTGGCGGCGAAGCATCAGAATGCCTTGCGTGTTTTTGCTACTGTCTTCTAACCAGTGCGCGTGCTGCCGCATGATTCCTTCTAAGCCGTAATCCTTGAACCCTCGGACACGAACGATGCGAAAGGCTCTGTTCAAAGTGGCGTCATAGACGCTAAACAGGCTATCCACGGTTTGCTGTTGGCGGGCCAGTAGCGTAGATTGAGGTAACGCTGCTAGGTCGCGACGCTCCCGGGCGATAAGGGTTCGCAGGGAATCATGTCGCTGTAGTTCAGGGCTACTTCCAGTCTGGTAAAAGGTCGGTGATACGGCGGCAAATGTGAAAAATTTTTGGTCAGTGAGGTAGAGATCGTGACTGAGTAAGTGTAAATTTTCGATCTTATCGTTAAAGTCGCGGATTTTTGTTACATCTTGTAGATAAACGTTGGCCAACACCCCAATCAGGAATAGACTAACCGTCAGGGTTACAAAGGCCAGCGGCAGCATTACTTTGACACTTACTTTCATTTCGGTACGCAGTTTTATCCCTACTATTTAGCTGAAGTTACGGCACGGTCGTCACTCTCATTAAGATAAAAAAGCAGAACCCTACGCCGGTTGTAATCCTGCGAAAGTGCCAAGCAAAGTATCAATCGGTCAAATGAAAAAATTCGCCCACCCACTAGTTAGCACTGATCAACCGGCAGCAAGTCATCGGCAATAATAGTGAAAAATTAACTTTCAACTCTTATCTATTTCACCCCGCTTTCTATGAATACTTACTTGACCTCATTTCTGGTATTTCTGTCGTTCGTGGCAATTGCACAATCCGACAACCTTTCGTTACGCCCTGACCCTACGTACCCGCAACTGCCGGAGGGATACAACTTTGGCGAAGTGACCGGGGTGGCCCTGCGGCCGAACGGTCACCTGCTGGTTTTCCACCGGGGGCCGCACCCGCTGCTGGAGTTTGATCGCAAAGGATACTTTGTGCGCGAGATTGGCGCGGAATGTTCTCCAGCGCCCACGGTTTGCAGGTAGATCGGCAGGGCAACATCTGGACCACCGACGTGGGCGCGCATCTGGTGCTAAAGTTTAATCCGGAGGGTCGCATCGTGATGGTGCTGGGCCGCCGCGATACGCCAGGTGAGTGGGACGAGGACAAGAAAATGATCCTGTTCGACAAACCCGCCGACGTGGGTTTCAACGCCGACAACAACATCTACGTGGCCGATGGCTACGGCAACTCCCGTATCGTGAAGCTCGACCCCTACGGCAACCTGATCAAGACCTGGGGAAAAAAGGGCAGCGCCGAGGGTGAGTTCAACAATCCGCACAACGTGCTCATCGACCCGCAGGGCCGGGTGCTGGTGGCCGACCGCTACAACAAACGCATCCAGATTTTCGACCGGGACGGCAACTTTCAGGAGGCCTGGACGCACCTGGGAGTGCCCTCGGGACTGAGTATTTACGACGATAAAACGCTGTACATCACCGACGGCACCGCCGAGCAGGTGGTGAAGGCCGACCTGACGGGTAAGGAACTGGGTCGGTTTGGCGAGCCCGGCCGGGCCCCGGGGCAGTTTTACATCGCCCACGGCATCTGCGTGGATGATGACGAAAACGTGTTTGTTTCCGAGGTTTTCAATTGGCGCGTGCAGCGATTGACCCCCAGCAGCAGCACCCCGTAGGAGGGACGTCGCGACGTGCCACTACGGGGTGCCGTATCGAGCAACGGCCGTTTGATTTCCAGTCATATGTTCACCGGGCGAGGCAAATCTTACCATGCCGGATCAACGCACTTCGCAAGCGTGCTTCCTGGCTGAATGTTCTACTCCATAATCAACAGTCTTTCGGTATGGACGCCCTGAACACTCTGGCAACGCACGAAGTATAAACCAGGCTGCCAACCTTCGGTGCCCAACCTAGGCTGATCAACGTTCTCAGCTTCCAGCAGCACCTGTCCCTGGGCGTTATAGACGGTCAGCAGGTTCAGATCAGTAGCCAAACCTTGCAGCACGATCTCCTCCCCTGCCCGAACCGGATTAGGGTAGAGCCGTAGTCCGGATTCTAGGGCGGTAGCCTCGGACGCGGGCAACGCCGCCGACGTTCGGGAAGCGGTATTGTTTGTCGCACCACCTCCCTCATTGCTGAGCAGCAGGTAGCCAATGGCTTCTCGGGCGTGCTTCACCTCACTGTCGCGCGACTGTTCTTCCTCCACCTTCACCTCCACGCGGGTGGCGTCCAGCGCGCGGTAGCGTAGGGCAGCCGGATCGCTTCCTTCGATAGCTTTGCATCGCCGCCAAGAACAGCGGATCGGTCTGGCTGCTCATAAAATCAATGGACTTCCACTGCTGGGTGAAAGAAGTGCCCAACGAAGCCGCCTCCACCTGCCAGTCGGCTTCGTTGCCCGCGCCGGGAGACAGGGCAATGTAGTGCAGATCTTCGTCGGCGTGCGCACCGTTGGCCGCTTCCTCTTCTTGCAACCGGACCTCAAAGCCGTTCGCCGTGATGTTGCGGAGGCGCGTGGTCACTGCCGTGCTTTCATTTTCGGACGCGCACTGCACTAGCACCACGGGGGGCGACGCAAAGCCTTGGGCGAAAGACTGCGCCTTGAACTTTTCGTCTACTGAGAGTCGCCCCGCTTCCACAGCGAGCCCGGCGAGCGTGCTGTTGCCCGCTTCCACCACCAGGTAGCTCAGCGCTTCGGGAACGTGCCAGCCGTCCAGGTACTCCCACTCATCGATCTGCACCTCGAACGAATTGCTGCTCACGTTGCGCACCCGCACGGTGGTGGGTTGCGATCCGTCGTAGGTAGGCGGACTCACCACCACCACGGGCTGGGTGAACGTCTTAGTGAGATTCACGGTCACCCAGGTGGTCCGGTCGGGTTGCTGAATGGTGATCTTACCGGCTTCAAAGGGGGCTGAGGTCGTGGGCGGCGCTACCGGGGCCGACCAGGACGCCAGGTTGCGGACCGTTTTGTTTCCAGCCGTTTCGAATCTTCCCCCGGCGTACAGGGTGGCCCCGTTCAGGCTTAATACGTTCACGTAGTTGTCTACTCCCACGGCGGTGCCCTCGCCCAGCGCTTCCCACCCGGCCTCGCTCCACCGCACCACGTTGTTCACGATAATATTGTCCTGCCCGGTATTCAGCGCGTTGCGAAATTGTCCGCCCACGTAGAGGAAGTTCTCGTCGGCCACCATCGCGTTCACGCTGTTGGACAACCCGTTGCTCAAGGCCGACCAGGTGGACGCCGAGCGGTCCCAGCGGGCGATTCGGTTCACGGTTTGGTTGCCCGCGATCGTGAAATTGCCACCGGCGTAGAGGTACTGATCGGTCACCACGATCGACTGAACAAAGCCGCTGGTTCCTTCCCCTAATCCACTCCACCGACTGCCGTTCCAGCGGGCGATCCGGCTGGCGCTGTTGCCTCCGGCCGAGCCGAAGTTGCCTCCCACGTAGAGGGTTCCGGCTTCGTCCACGGCCATTGATCGTATTTCGTTGTTGGTGCCCGCCTGCTGCGTATCGGTGTCCCGGAGCGCGGACCATGAACCGTTCCACGCCGCGATGTTGTTGGCGGTTATTCCACCCGCGGCCACAAAGGCCCCTCCGGCGTAGAGCGTATTACCGTCGGCGGTGAGGGCCAGCACGGCGCCATTGATTCCCCCGGCCAGCGCTTCCCAGTTTTGCCCGGCGGTGTATTTGGCTACGTTGCTGGCGGATGTGCTTCCGGCGGTGGTGAAGCTTCCCCCGACGTAGAGTGCGCCGCTGGCGTCCAGGGCCAGGGCGTTCACCACACCGTTGGTGCCCGGACCGAGGCTTTCCCAGCCGCCCGCGGGCGTCCACCGAGCCACGTTGTTGGCGGCGGTGCCTGAACCTACTTCAGAGAAGTTGCCTCCTACGTAGACGGTTTGGTCGCTCGTGGTTACAATGGCGTTGACTTCTCCTTGGATGTTTCCTAAGTCTTCGCTCCAACTACCCACCCCGTCCACGGCGACGGCGTTCTCGCTGGTGGCGCCATCCTTGAGTTTGTAGATGGACCCCGCTGATCCGTAGCCCGCAAAGTACATTTCGCCGTTGACGTCCTGGCCGAACGTAGAGACGTTGATCGATCCGGAGCTGCTACTGGCCTTAAAAAGCAGCTCACGGGTAGCCTCTTGGGTAGTAGCGTTGTAGTCCAGCGCCCACACCCGACCGCTCACGTAGTCGGCAAAGAGGTACTTACCGGCAATGCTCGGGGCGGTGCTGCTGATCTGCGATCCGCGGTACACGTAGCCTCCGGTGACGGAGCGATCACCGCTGGAGCGGTTGTAGTAGAACACCGGAGGAAGGGCGTTGCCCGGATCAGGAACGCTGCTGTTGTAGACTGAAACTCCCTCAAAGCGGTTCCACCCGAAGTTGCCGGGCACGATTAAGTTGATTTCTTCAAAGGCATTCTGACCCACATCGCCGCCCCACAGGCGACCGGTGGGAGGATCGAAGCTCATCTTCCAGGTATTTCTGATTCCCCAGGCGTAGATTTCGTCCAGGCCGTCCTGACCAACCAGGGGATTGCTGGCCGGGACTTCGTAGCGACCTTCCGGGGCCAGTCCGTTGGCATCCACGGGGTTGCTGCCGTCCAGGTCAACGTCCAGGCGCAGAATGCTACCGAAGTAGGTGTTCACGTTCTGGCCGTTTTTCTTAGGATCACCGCCCCCGCCGCCGTCCCCGATGGATACGTACAGGTAGCCGTCGGGTCCGAAGGCGATCTTGCCGCCGTTGTGGTTGCTGTTCGACTGGTTCTTTACGACGCTGAACACCACCTGCCGCGAAGATTTATTGGCTTGGTTGGGGTTGCTGGCCGCTACCTGAAAGCGCTCTACCACAATCTCCGGGGTGCCTCCGGCGGAGCGGGTATAGTATAGGTAAAAGAAGCCGTTGGTTTCGTAGTCTGGGTGAAAGGCCAGGCCCAGCAGTCCGAGCTCTTGCCCTACGTTGAAGAACACCTCCGACTGGATGTCCAGAAACGGCGAAGTAGTTCCGGCGGATGCGTTGTTATTAAACACTTGGATGGTTCCCCGCTGCCCCACCACGAAGAGCCGATCATCGCCCGATACCCCCGTGTTCTGGATTTCTACGGGAAACTCGAAGGTTAACGACGGAAAGGCGTCCTCGAAGGTAACCTGAGAAAAACCAGGACCGGACCATCCCAGGAGCAGTCCTACTAGAAGCAAAAACTGACCCGCACTTTTCGGATAAAACAGTTGAAATAGGTTTGCCATAATTTTGGTAGGTTGAGTTAGCGTACCAAGGACGGCAATTAGTGACTAAACATCAATAGAATTTATTGTTTAAAAATATGGCGATTGGAAGTATATTTCTAAAAAAGTATTCCTTTCGATTTTTCTCCGGAATTTACCGAAGCTAGTTGGAAGAGAAAAAGAACAACCGGCGAATAATTTGTGCACTTTTACTGTTCATTAGAGAGACCGGCAATTTCCTAGGAATTGAAGCATCTCCAGAACCTGACCAGACCGTAATAGCAATGCGCCAAGAGAAAATTTTATCCGTAGCACTTTACGCACTGGGCGTAGTGTTCATTATTTTGACCACCCGCTGTTCCTCTCCCGAAAAACCCGCCCTTGCCATTCGCCAAGGCTCGCATATTGTGCTGGTTGGCAACAACCTGCCCTCCCGCATGATGCACTACGGCCACTTCGAAACTGAGCTACAGCTGCGCTATCCCGACAGCCTGCTGTTTATTCGCAATATGGGCGACGGGGGCAACACCCCGGGCTTTCGCCCCCACGCGGCCCGCGTATCGCCCTGGGCGTTTCCGGGCGCGAAAGATTTTCAGACCGAACTAGCGGAGAACTCGGGCAGCCAGGGGCACTTCCCCTCGCCCGACGAGTGGCTCACCCAGCTGCAAGCCGACGTGATCGTTGCTTTCTTCGGCTACAGCGAATCGTTTCAGGGCGAAGCCGGACTGGATAACTTTCGGGCCGAGCTGAACGCTTTTGTGGAGCATACTCTAAGCCAACCCTATAACGGAACCTCGCCGCCCCAGTTGGCCCTGGTATCGCCCACCGCCTTTGAAGACCTTTCCGACCAATACGACCTACCCAACGGTGAGCAAGAAAATGAGAACCTTCGTTTGTACACCGAAGCGATTCAGCAGGTGGCCGCGCACAACAACGTGCCCTTCGTCGATGCCTTTAATCCTTCGCAGCGGTGGCTGGCCGACTCCGATGCTCCCCTTACCATCGATGGCTTTCAACTCAACGAGGCGGGCTACGCGCGACTGGCTACGCTGCTCAACGATCGTCTGTTCGGCACCACCGAAGCCAAGGCTGAGGAAAACCGCGCCCTGGTGCACGAGGCGGTGCAGGAGAAAAACTGGATGTGGCACCAGGACTTCAAAATTCCCAACGGCGTGCACGCCTACGGCCGTCGCTACGATCCCTTCGGACCGGACAACTACCCCTACGAAATCGCTAAGATTCGGGAGATGACCGCCCTGCGCGACGAGGCGATCTGGCAGGCAACCCAGGGCAAGAAAATGGATTTGTCGGCGGCCGACCAGACGACGGACCAACTGCCGCCGGTGAAAACCAACTACGATCCGGGCCAGAGCAGCGACACCACCTATCTCTACGGACAAGAAGCACTGAACAAACTGCACACCGCTCCGGGCTACAAGATAGAACTCTTTGCCTCCGAAGAAGACTTCGCCGACTTGGCCAATCCGGTGCAGTTGTCCTTTGATAACCAAGGTCGGCTGTGGGTGGCTACCATGCCGAGCTACCCGCACTACCGACCTGGCGACCAGAAGCCCAACGATAAGCTGATCATCCTGGAAGACACCGACCAGGACGGAAAAGCGGACAAACAGACCACCTTTGCCGACGGTTTGCACCTGCCGCTGGGTTTTGAACTTTCCCCGGAAGGGGTGTACTTGTCGCAGGGCACCAACCTGATGCTGCTAACCGACACGGACGGCGACGACCGGGCCGACACCCGCGAGGTTTTGCTCAGCGGCTTCGATGATCACGACACCCACCACGCCCACAGCGCCTACACCGCCGATCCCTCGGGAGCCATCTATATGGGCGAAGGCATTTTTCTGCACACCAACGTGGAAACGCCCTACGGACCCGTGCGCGCCACCAACGGCGGTTTCTACCGCTACCAGCCGCAACGACACCAACTCGAGCGCACGGCGCAGCTGCCCATTCCCAACCCCTGGGGCATTGCCTTTGATGACTGGGGACAGAACTTCTTTGCCGATACCTCGAACCCCGACGTGCACTGGATGATGCCCGGCACCGTGAAACCCCGCTACGCCACCGCGATGCCCAAATCGCGCAACCTGGTGGAAGAAGCCCACCGGGTGCGTCCTACTTCCGGACTCGAGTTCGTCTCCAGTCGGCACTTCCCCGACGCGGTGCAGGGCGACTGGCTCATCAACAACACCATCGGCTTCCTGGGAGCCAAGCAGCACACGCTGGTGGACGATGGCACCGGCTACCAGAGCAAGCACCGGCAGGACTTGTTCCGGAGCGACGACCCGAACTTTAGGCCGGTGGACATGGAGTTTGCTCCCGATGGCTCGCTCTACGTGGTGGACTGGCACAACGTGCTGATCGGCCACATGCAGCACAACGCCCGCGACCCCCTGCGCGACCACGTGCACGGACGGATTTACCGCATCACCTACCCGGCGCGCCCGCTGGTGAAACCGGCTACCATTGCCGGAGCCCCGATCGATACGCTGTTGAACAATCTGAAGCTGCCTGAGTACCGCACCCGGTACCGTACCCGTCGCGAACTGCGGGGCCGCGACGCCCAGCAAGTGCAAGCGCAGCTGTGGAACTGGATTGATCGGCTAGACCAAGATGATGCGCGCTACGAGCACCACCTGCTGGAAGCGCTGTGGACAACCTGGGGACTCAACAAAGTAGACCAACGGCTGCTACGGCAGTTGTTGCAGGCCAAAGATCCGCGGGTGCGCACGGCGGCCGTGCGGGTGCTGCGCTACACCGGTCATCAGGTGGAAGATCAGGCCGAGCTGCTCCGGCAGGCCGCGGATGATGCGCACGGACGCGTGCGTCTGGAAGCCATCGCGGCGGCTTCGTGGCTCGACCAGGAGGCGGGTTTGGCGGTGCTGGAAGCGGCCAGTCAGCACCCGATCGACGACTGGATGACCGACGCCTACCAAACCACCGAAGCCCACCTGAACGGCCGCGCCCTGGAACGCCAGTCGGACGAAATGGCGGCCACTCGGATGGCGGGTCCGGCCAGTGCGTTGTTTACGGCCGGGCAAGAGATCTACTCCCGCGAAGGTTACTGCTCCACCTGCCACCAGCCCGACGGGAAGGGGCTATCCGCTTCGGGTTTCCCGCCGCTGAAGGGCACCCCCTGGGTGCTGGGCAGCGAAGCACGTCTGATTAAGGTAGTGCTCAACGGGCTGCACGGCCCGATGGAGGTGCTGGGCAAATCGTATCCCGGACAGGTGCCCATGACCCCCTTCGGGAGGATGCTCAACAACGAGGAGATTGCCGCGGTGCTCACCTACGTACGCAACGCCTTTGGCAACGTGGCCGCGCCCGTGATGCCCGAGACCGTCCAGCAAGTGCGGGAAGCGACCAAAGAGAAAGCCGGGTTCTATTCACCGCAGGAGCTGCTCGAGGAGCATCCGATACAGTAGAATTGTTGATGCTGGAGTACTTTAAAGGTGATGACGCTGAGTTGGGTACCGAAAATACTGAGCCCGGCGGCCCATCAAGTGATTCATCCTTCGGCTTTGAAGTAGTCGTCGGTACTCTCCTCAGAAACACCCGGTTGGATACTTGCTGTATCTTTCGCGAGCTTCTACTAAGTCGCCGGACTAGTTCGCTAATAGACTGTGACGGGCGATACTCTACGTGCATGTGAACGTGATCTTTAGAAACTACACCTTTTAGTATGCGCACATCCTCCGCTTCACATATCTGAATGAGCAGTGACCTGCACCTTACTTTGATATCCCCTTGTAGCACTGCATAGCGATACTTTGTAGACCATACTACATGCACCGTCAACCTAGATACGGTATGTCCGCTTGAGCGTTGGTAAGACATACCGTAAAGGTAGATTTTTAGAAGCTAAAGCGAAATGCACCCGGCGTGGGTCGCTCAAAGTACATAGTTTTAACTCCCTTTGTGACCAATAAAAAAGGCACCTACGAGAATAAAATCGTAAGTGCCTCTATACTTCATGGCGGATAAATCCGTGAATTGAAAAGGAGAAAAAAAGTAGGCAAATTTGAAGCGACCAAGCTATCAAAAGATGCCTACTCTACACCTCAGTGAAACCGAAATGCAAGAGCTAGATACAGAAAGATTTCAACACGATCAAGCCTTAGTTCAACGGCGGCTACATTGCGTATATCTGAAAGCACGAGAGGGACTAAGCAATGAGCAGATTGGTCGTTGTATGGGGGTTCATGCCAATCAAGTAGGAAAGTATATTCGTCTCTATAAGCAAGAGGGAATTGCAGCCTTGTCAGCTACAGGCTATGGCACCAATCGTAGTGCTTTAGAGGGGCATGCTGATCTGTTGGTCAAGGATTTCATTGCACGTCCCCCGCTGAGCCTAGCTGAGGCACGCCATCGCATCATAGAATTAACCGGTATTGAAAGAGACATCAGCCGCATAGAAGCTTTTCTCAAACGGCATGGCTTTATGTATCGCAAGTGTGGCTATGTGCCCGGCAAAGCCAATCCGGAGAAGCAGCAGCAATGGCTAGAGGAATCCTTTCAAAGCGAACTAGAGGCTGCCCAGAGAGGGGAAAAGGTCTTGCTCTTTGTAGATGCCGCTCACTTTGTCTTGTCCCAGTTCTGCTGTATGATGTGGTGCGTGAGGCGGCTCTTCTTGCGCTCAGGGGCGGGCCGAAATCGTATCAACGTGCTGGGTGCCCTGAATGCAGTGAGCCAACAAATCACTACGCTAATTAACACCAGCTATATCAATGCCGAAGTGATCCAGGAGTTTTTGCTGCAACTGCGAAAAGAGTATCCGCTTTTGCCCATCACTATTGTCCTAGACAATGCGCGTTATCAGCACTGCAAAGCCGTGATTGCTTTTGCTGAAAGGCTGCATATCAAACTGCTGTTCTTGCCCCCTTACTCCCCTAATCTTAACATAATTGAAAGACTCTGGAAATTTGCTAAAAAGAAAGTGCTCTACGGAAAGTACTACCAAAGGCCCGATCAGTTTCATCAGGCTATCCACAGCTTCTTTGAACAGATAGACCAATACCAAGATCAACTCAGGTCCCTACTCACCCTCAAATTCCAAACCTTTGACAACTCACGAATCTATGCGCCATGAAGTATAAGTCGCCGGACTAGTTCGCTAATAGACTGTGACGGGCGATACTCTACGTGCATGTGAACGTGATCTTTAGAAACTACACCTTTTAGTATGCGCACATCCTCCGCTTCACATATCTGAATGAGCAGTGACCTGCACCTTACTTTGATATCCCCTTGTAGCACTGCATAGCGATACTTTGTAGACCATACTACATGCACCGTCAACCTAGATACGGTATGTCCGCTTGAGCGTTGGTAAGACATACCGTAAAGGTAGATTTTTAGAAGCTAAAGCGAAATGCACCCGGCGTGGGTCGCTCAAAGTACATAGTTTTAACTCCCTTTGTGACCAATAAAAAAGGCACCTACGAGAATAAAATCGTAAGTGCCTG
>CAWHXE010000011.1:0-209256 GCA_963833215.1 uncultured Cytophagales bacterium
AGGGTAATTGTAGTGAGGACGAGCAGGATTAGGTTACGCTTCATACCGGTTGGCTAAGTGGAAGTGGAAGGAAAGGTAGCAAATTGGTTGTTGGTTAAATTTATAAAGGACAAGGGACAAATGACCAGTGACCACCAGACTATTGCTGGCCAAACGTTTGGTAATGTGGCACGTCGGCTGTACCTTCTGGTTTTCGTTTTGATTAGTTCACTAACGCACGACCCCCCTTATGAAGACCTTAGCAACTTTAGCCCTCGTTGTTTTTTCACTAGCCACTGTTCCCACCGCCCAGGCGCAGCAGCAAGACTGGGAAGGTTCCTGGCAGTATACCGCTCCGCAGGCCGATCCGCCCTACCAAAAGGGCACTATTGTGTTCGCCACCGAAGGGGATAGCTTGCAGGCGTTTATCAAAATCAACGAGAACCGCATTCCGGCCCAGCAAGTGGAGGTTTTGGAAGACAGCGCCTCGTTCCGCGTTTTCATTGAGGGGCAGTCCATTGACGTGTCGCTCACCAAGGAAAAAGAAACGCTGTCGGGGCAGGCCACCTATTCGGGCCAAATGATACCGATCAAGGCCGAACGCGCCATGTGACAATATCCCCCAACCAGTGGGTGGGAACCGTCGTTTGCCTTCTTCTTATAGAGTACAAGCACCAAATTAACCGTCGTTTTGAAAAAGCTTCCCATTGGCATCCAGGACTTTGCCAAGCTGCGGCGGGGCGACTACGTCTACGTGGACAAAACCGAGCACATTCACCGCTTGATCAACAGCAGCAGCTACGTGTTCTTGTCCCGCCCCCGCCGGTTTGGCAAGTCACTGCTGGTTTCTACGCTGCGCGAGTTGTTCCTGGGCCGCCGGGAGTGGTTCGCCGGGCTCTGGATTGAGAACCAGCTAGACGAGAAGCCCTACCCGGTGATTTACGTGGACTTGAACGCGATTGATTATCGCAACCATTCACTGGAGGAGGAACTAAGCAAGACAATCTTGTCTACTGCCGAGCAGTATAATATCTCGTTGACCACAACCACCGCTAAAAACCGATTCACCGAGCTTATCCAAACCCTGTCGAGCGACGGACAGAAGTGCGTGGTGCTCATTGATGAGTACGACAAGCCGATCACCGATTTGCTGGAAGAACCTGAGCAGGCGGCCGAACACGTAAAAACGCTGAAAAACTTCTACGGGGTGCTCAAATCGCAGGATCAACACCTCCATTTTGTGTTCATCACCGGGGTTTCTAAGTACGGCAAGGTGTCCATCTTCTCGGACCTGAACAACCTGTATGACATTACGCTCGACCCGGCCTACGCTACGCTCACCGGCTACACGTTAGAGGAAGTGCAGCAGAACTTTGGCGAACACTTAGCGGCCCTGCCCGGCACCATGAACCGGTCGCCGGAGGCGTTGCTGGACAAGATCAAGTTCTGGTACAACGGTTATTCGTGGGACGCGATCACCTCGGTGTATAATCCATTTTCGTTGATGTGTTTCTTCCAGGCAGGCAGCTTCCGCAACTACTGGTTCAGCACCGGCACTCCCACGTTTCTGACCCAGCAACTCAAGAAAGACCAAACCAGCGCCTACGATCTGACCCATCTGTCGGCCCCGGAAACGTTGCTGGCCAGCGGCGACCTGCACCACGTCAACATCATTGCCCTGCTTTTTCAGACGGGCTATCTCACGGTGAAGGGCATTGAGGAGTTGCCCTCCGGGAGGAGCCGCGCTACCAATTGGGGTTTCCCAACCAGGAAGTGGCCATCTCGTTTCAGCAGTACCTGCTGGCCGAATACTTGGAAGAACCCGTGAACAAAGTATCGCGCAGCTACGTGCTCCCGCTTATCGATAGTTTGCTGGCACCCAACTGGGAGCAGTTCTTCGCGTTGGTGCAATCGGTGTTTGCTTCTATCCCTTACTCACTGTTTAGCCAGCAAGAGAAATACTTTCACAGCGTCATGCACGTGATGCTGGGCACCACCGGTATGCTGGTGTACTCGGAAGTGCAAACCGCCCAGGGGCGCATCGATACCGTGGTAGACACCCCCGAACGCACCCTGATTTTTGAATTTAAGATCGACCAACCGGCTGCCGTGGCCCTGCAACAGATCCGTACGCAAGGCTACGCCGAACGTTTCGGCCGAGCCGACAAAAGCACCCTGCTGATCGGAGTATCATTCAGTACCGACGAGCGCCGGGTGAGTGAGTGGATGGTGGCGGAAGCGTAAATTATTGTAATCTGCTACCTACTATTCGTTTGTCGGCCCCTCCCACTGCTGCAACCACCGCGCCGCCCGCTCGGGCCAGGTGTGCACGGGGCTATCGACCTTTCGCAAACCGTAGCCGTGCCCGCCACTGGCGTACAGGTGCATCTCGGCGGGCACCCCGGCTCGCTTCAGCGCTAAGTAGTAGAACAAACTGTTTTCTACCGGCACGTTGTCGTCTTCGGTCTGCACCAGCAGCGTTGGCGGCGTGTTCTCAGTAACCGTCACCTCAGGCGCCAGCTCCGGACCTTCTTCGGTAGCAGTGAGGTAAGCGGGGTACACCAGCACGGCAAAGTCGGGACGGCTGCTGAGGGTGTCAGCGGCATCCATCTGCTCGTAGGTACGATTGGAAGTGTTACTCAAAGCAGCGGCCAGATGCCCACCAGCCGAGAAGCCTAGCACCCCGATCCGCTCGGGATCAATGTTCCACTCAGCGGCGCGGAGTACGGACGATTCCCATGGCCCGCTGGGCGTCTTGCAGAGGGCGCTCATGGCGGGGCACACCCTCGCGCACCGGCACCCGGTACTTCAGCACCACCGCCGTGATGCCCAGTCCGTTAAGCCAATCCGCCACCTCGGTGCCTTCCAGGTCCAGGGCCAGAATGTGGTAGCCGCCGCCCGGACACACCAGCGCTGCCGCACCGGTGGCTTTGTCTTCGGGGGCGTGATAGACAGTGATGGTGGGGTTGGTCACGTTGGTCAGACGAATGAGCGGCTCTCCGGCGACCAAGTTATCTTCGGGCTTCGTGGCATCGGTTTCTTCGCCCGTGGCTTCGGGTTCGCCGGGAGCGCCTTCGGGCCACAGGACGAGTGGGCCGGTGACTTGAGCCGCCACCGTGTCGGACGCCGGAGCTTCTTGGGCAGTAGGTGAGGAAGAACAGCCGCACTGGGCCAAGGCGAACAGGGTCAAAAGGAAAAAGGAGTAAGAATCCATAGCGGAAGGCAACGAATGAGGTAAGCGAACCGGGCTAAGATAAGGGGTAGTGATTGAAGTTTGTACGCAGAACAGGGGTTTATCCGAAACAATCATCATTCCCCCTGACCAAAAGCCACCTCCAGCACGGTAACTTTTAAGGAAATCAGGTTACCGGTATCGCCCAGCTTCTGGTCGATGCTTCCGTCCGACTGGGCTTACGGGGTAGCTTTTTTGGCTGCCGTGTTGACCATACGAATGCTGCTTTTGGTAAAGATAAGTGCCTACTTATCACTAAGTGCCTGTTTAGGCCAAAGTATCACCCGTAAATAGTCAGCATTTTACCGGTGCTAAACCCACTTCACCAAACCGAGCTCCTGCCGGTGGGCTAATCCTTCGCGCTGGGCGAACACCCGGAACCCGTAGTCGTAGACGCCCGAAAAGGGAATTTTTTCGTCGCAGACGTACTTCACGCGGTTGCCCCGACGCTCGTCTTCTTCCGCCCCGTCGGCCAGCGCTTTTTTCTTCAACCGCTTTTTCTTGAACTCCTTTACCAGAATAATGTCGTGCTTGCCCTCGTGCTGCTTGGCAATGAGCAATTCCACTCCCACGTTTTCCGGGTGCAAGTCCTGAATATTGAGCACCAGTTCGGCCCGGAACGGCTCGCCTAGGGGCAGCGGATCGTTATTGAAGTTATACACTTCTTTACGAACCACGCTGATCTTATCCCAGGCCGTCCGCATATGCTCTTTCCATTGCGCTACGGACTTAGCCTCCGCAAAGTCATTCTTTCGCACGGCATCGTGACTGGCGTGCAGCTTGCGGTAAAACTTATCATGGTAATCGTCCATCATCCGCTTCATGGTGAACTGCGGGGCGATGTTGGCGATGGTGTTCTTCATGCGCTTCACCCACTGCGCCGAGATGCCCGCTTCGTTCTGGTTATAGTATTCCGGAACGATTTCGTTCTCGAGCACCGAATAAATGGTGGCCGCGTCCAGTTCGTTCTGAATGTCCTGGCTTTCGTAGGCCCGCTCTTCGGGCAGCGCCCACCCGGCATCGGCTCGGTAGCCCTCAGCCCACCAGCCGTCGAGCACGCTGAAGTTGAGTCCGCCGTTCAGGGTCACCTTCATACCGCTGGTGCCCGATGCCTCCAGCGGACGGGTGGGGAGTGTTGAGCCACACATCGACGCCCCGCACCAGCGCGCTAGCCAGGTTCATGTCGTAGTCTTCCAGAAAGATCACCTTACCCACGAACTCGGGGCGTCCCGACACCTCCATGATATGCTTGATGAGCGCCTGCCCGCCCTGGTCGGCCGGGTGCGCCTTACCGGCGAACAGAAACACCACCGGATGCTCGGGGTCGTTCACCACCCGCTCTAGTCGTTCCAAATCAGTGAAGAGCAGACGCGCCCGCTTGTAGGTGGCAAAGCGGCGAGCAAAGCCCAGCAGCAGGGCGTCTTCGTTTAGGGCGTCAATGGTGCGCACAATCTTCTGCGGGCTCTCATGCCGCAGTTGCATATTTCGCTCCAGACGCCGCCGTAGCATAGCCACCAGATTCTTTTTCTGCTGTTGTTTGATCTCTACCAACTCCGCGTCGTCCACCTGGTGAATCTTCGCCCACACGCTGGGGTCCGACTGCTTTTGCAGGAAGTCTTTTCCGAAGGTTTTGCGGTACAGAATCTGCAAGTCGGGGGCCGTCCAGGTAGGATAATGCACGCTGTTGGTCACGTAGTCCACGTGCAGCTCCTTGGCCTCAAAGCCCTGATAGAGGGGTTGAAACATGTCGCGCGACACCTTGCCATGTATGCGGCTCACGCCGTTGATCTGCTGACTCATCCGGGCGGCCAGGTGGCTCATGGAGAACTCTTCGTCGCGGTTGTGTTCATCGATCCGGCCCAGGGCCACGAATTGCTCCCAGGGCAGGGTCGTCTGGCGGGCGAAGTCCGAGAAGTAGGGCCACATCATCGACTCGGCGAAGCTGTCGTGTCCGGCGGGCACGGGGGTGTGGGTGGTGAACAAGGAAGAAGCGCGAATCACCTCGGTAGCTTCATTCACGCTTAGTCCTTCTTCTACGTAGGTGCGCAGTCGCTCGAGTCCGATAAAGGCGGCGTGCCCCTCGTTGAGGTGATACACATCGGGTTGAACTCCAATGGCTTGAATGGCCCGCATGCCGCCGATGCCCAGCAGCACTTCTTGCTTGAGACGCATCTCCCGGTCGCCGCCGTAGAGTTGGTGGGTGATGCTTCGGTCGCTCTCCTGGTTTTCGTCAATATCGGTGTTCGAGCAGGTAGAGCGGCACGCGCCCTACGTTGGCCCGCCATACCTTGGCGTAGAGCGTGCGCTCGGGCAGGGCCACCTCCACCCTGATCCAGGTGCCCGATTCGTCGCGCACGGGTTCCACGGGCAGGTAGGTAAACCGCTGGGGATCATAGTAGGCGATCTGCTCGCCGTGGTGCGACAGTCCCTGCCGGAAGTAACCGTAGCGGTAGAGCAGCCCGACCCCCACCATGTCTACGTTTTCATCGCTGGCTTCCTTCAGGAAGTCACCGGCCAGCACGCCGAGTCCGCCCGAGTAGAGCTTGAAGGAGGCGTGCAGTCCGTACTCCATGCAGAAGTAGCTGATGCGCGGCTGCCCCGGCTTCTTTTCTTCGGCCAGGTAAGCATCGAAGGCTTTCAGTACGGCCTTCAGTTGTTTCATAAAAGCCGCGTTACCGGTCAAATCAACGTAGTCTTGCTGGTCGAGTTGGTCCAGCAGCGCAATAGGGTTGTGCCCCAGGGCGTGCCATTGTTCCTCGTCGATGGAGGCAAAGAGTTGAGCAGCCTCGTAGTTCCACGACCACCACAGGTTTTTGGCGAGTCGGTCCAGGCCTTCTAATTGTTCGGGGGTGTTTGACTGTACGTATAATCTTTTCCAGGGAGTGGAGGTGTTTTCCATCGTCAAATAGGTTCGGGTTAGTAAATTGCTCGCAAATATAAACGAGCGCGGAGGGGATTAAAAGAAAAGGATAGAATGATTAAACGAATGACTGAAGGATAGAATGAGTAAATGAGGATGTTCAATCATTCTATCACTCATTTACTCTGCTATTTGCTCCTTCAATCTAAGCCGTGAGCGGTTGGGTGGCTTGGTCGAATTCCCGAATAGACTGCTGCATGCGGATGAGTTCGGCTACGCTCCAGGCTTGCGAGATCGCTCCGCGCGCTTCGTGCGGCACGTTGCCGTCGTAGATTTCCGAGATTGAGCTGATGCCGTGCTCGCGCATGGTGGGTTCAAACCCCTGGTAGAGGGCGGTGGCGAAGGGCAGGGCTGCGTCGCGCTCGTGCACCTTGAGGTAGGCTTCCACAAAGTGACCGGTGAGCCAGGGCCACACCGATCCCTGATGATACGCCCGTCGTCGATCGTTTTGGGCACCGCGGTAGTGGCCCCGGTAGCGCGCGTCGTGGGGCGACAAGCTGCGCAGCCCCCGCGGGGTGAGGAGCTGTTCTTCCACCACCTTGAGCATTGACTTGATCATAGGTTCCGACAACGGCGAGTAGGGCAGCGAGGCAGCCAGCACCTGGTTGGGTCGCACCGACCAATCGGTTTCTGAGCCTTTCACCACGTCGGCCAGGTAGCCTTTCTTTTTGTTCCAGAACGTATCTTCGAACGACTGCCGGATCAGGGCGGGCACTTCTTTCCATTCGGACAAGATCACCTTGCCTTCGGTGGAGCGCGGCCCGGCGATTTCCAGCGCAAACATGATGGCGTTATACCACAAAGCGTTCACCTCCACCGGCATGCCGAGGCGCGGAGTCACCGGCACCTCATCCACGTAGCTGTCCATCCAGGTAAGGGCTTTGCCCTCCACGCCGCCCGACAGCAGTCCGTTGTCCTGCATTTTGATGTTGTAATCGGTACCGTCCCGAAAGCTCTCCAGAATCTCGCGGATCACTCCGCCGTAGGTTTTCCACACGGCCGAGGGATCGCCCAGGCGGCGGGTGTAGTGCTGCAGGGCCCAGAAGAACCACAGCGGGGTATTGATGGCTTCGTAGGAAAGTTGGGAGTCGTTGTACTTCCAGAAAGGGAAAAACGCGCCCCGCCGGTGCTTCAGCATGGTGTTCGAGCACGGCCTTGTAAAGTTTCAAATCAGGGTGCACGAGTGATAGTCCGGGAATGGCCACAAAGGCGTCGCGGCCGCCGCGGCGGTAGCGCTGGTAGCTGGCGATCACGTTGGTTTCGTCGTACTTGCGGGCCTCGGGGTGGCTGCGGGTTTTGAGCACAAACTGATTGGCGGCCACCTTCAGGCAGTTCTCGAAGGTGTTGCGAGACGTACGCCGCCGCGTCTGCGTATTAAAGGTGCGCAGCAGGTTGCTGGGCTTGATCTCGTCCGCCCCGGCACTGAACACCACCGTGTCGCCTTTTTCCAGCGTTAGCTCGAAGTAGCCGGGCACGTAGAGGTCTTCCTGATATTCGTAGTTACGGTCCTGGTCGTCGGGATACTCAATGTTGTAGTACCAGTTGCCACGCTCGACGAACGAAGGCTCGGGAAACACCTGCAGGCAAACCGGCTTGTACTGCGGATACAGGCGCAACGCAATGCCCTGCTCGATGGGCTGGAAGGAAGCGTCGATGTCTTCGTTGGCCCGTTGCAGCTGATCCACGTTACGAAAGGCCAGAAAGGGCGACAGCCGTAGTCTGACCGGGCCGGGCGATTTCTCGAGCACGTAGCGCACCAGGAAGCGCTCTTCGTGCTCCACCAGCACCTTCTCTTTGGTGAGCAGCACGTCGCCAATGCGGTAGGAAGAGCGAGGAATGGGGTCGGCCACGAAATCCTTCAAGTACAGGTAGCCCTTGGGTTCGTAGCCGCTGGGGTACTTGTGCACGCCCAGATCAAAGGAGGCGTTATTGACAATTAGGGTTTCGTTGAGCGAGGAAAGGATCACGTGCACCCCTTCCAGACCAGGCTGCGGAGCCACCAGCAGGCCGTGGTAGCGCTTGGTGTTGCAACCGATGATGGTGGTGGATGAGTAAGCCCCGGACTTGTTGGAGCGGATGATTTCTTTGCTCAGCGACTGTGAGAGGTCGATGAGTTGCTTTTTATTGAATTGGATATAACTCATGTAAGCTGGTTAGTTTTTTGTGGTGCGGTTGGCTGCTTTACAGAGAGAAACAGCGGGCCCGTGGTTAATTATTCCCTGGTTTATTGTCGTATGCTAAAACTTGACCCAGAGAATTGGCACTATATGCTATTATGACGCTAAAATTACAACTTCTTTCGTGATTTGCGCCACCTGACTGGCTAGAATTTGGAATGAACCCTGCTAAAATAGAGGGCTCTCTGTCAACGCTTTCCGGTTGGTCGATTTGTTCAGCGCCATCTACATCCCTATCTAACGCTGCATACGAAGGTTTTAACCTACGTGCGTACCTAATTCAATCATGGCGAAGTGCAATATTCATCGGCAACCTTCTATATTTGCCCGGTCTGTTCCTAACCGCCTTTGATGATTCCTCCCTCCGTCTTTATTCTCAATTCTGCTCCTTCGGTGGCCAGTGGTTTTTTGGCCGATCTGAGAAACACCGGGCGGCAGCACGACCGGCTTCGCTTTCGGCGCAACGTGGAGCGGGTGGGCGAGCTACTGGCCTACGAACTCTCCAAGACCCTCCCCCACGCTTCTCACACGATCACCACTCCCCTGGATCAAATGACGGTCGATGCGTTAGTGCAGCAACCGGTGCTGATTTCGGTGCTGCGGGCGGGACTCCCCTTGCATCAGGGGGTGCTGAATTACTTCGACCGGGCGGATAGCGGCTTTATCGGAGCGTTTCGGCAACCCACTACGGAAAATGATTTCACCATTGCGGCTTCGTACCAGGCCCTGCCGCCGGTAGATGGTCGCCCGGTGGTACTGATCGACCCCATGCTGGCTACGGGACGCACATTGGTGCACGCCTTGGAACTGATTGCCAAACGAGGTACCCCGTCGGCGGTGCACGTGGTGGCGGTAATTGGCAGTCCGGAGGGCGTGGCCCACGTCCATGAGCAGTCGCCCTTCCCCTGTTCGTTCTGGTTGGGAGCGCAGGATAGCCACCTTAACAACAAGTTTTACATCGTGCCCGGCCTCGGCGACGCCGGTGACCTGGCCTTTGGCCCTAAATTGTAACGCATCGTTCTATGACTTTCTCTATTTTCCTGTTGATTATTGGGTTGGCCCTGCTGGTGGGCGGGGGCGAGTGGCTGGTGCGCGGCGCGTTGAGCATCGCCCTGCGACTGCGGCTGTCACCCCTGGTGGTCGGACTCACCATCGTGGCCTTTGGCACCTCGGCGCCCGAGCTGTTCATCAGCGTGCAGGCCGCCCTGGAGGGCAGTCCCGACCTGGCGATGGGCAACGTGATCGGCTCGAACATCTGTAATTTAGCTCTGGTGCTGGGCATCACCGCGGTGATCACCTCAGTGCCGGTGCGCCTGGACAGCATGCGCATCGACTGGCCGGTGACGATGGGCGCTTCGCTGCTGCTCTATCTGGTGGTGCTCGATAATCTAATCAGCTGGCCTGAGGGCTTGCTGTTTATTGGCATTCTGGTGACTTACACCTACCTCATTATTCGCAAGTCGCGCCGCGAAACCAAGTCGGCCGATGAATTTGCTGAGGAGCTGGACGTTCCGCCCCCCACGGCTAGTTTGGGCAAGGACCTGCTGCTGATTGGGGTGGGCACCGCGGGTTTGGCGTTCGGCTCGAACTGGTTTGTGGAAGGCGCGCAGGATTTGGCCATTACCTTCGGGGTGAGCGAGCGGGTGGTGGGCATCACCGTGCTGGCCCTGGGCACCAGCTTACCCGAGCTGGTCACGGCGGTGATTGCCGCCATGAAGAGGGAAACCGACATCGCACTGGGCAACCTGATGGGGTCTAATATTTTTAATATTTTATCTATCCTGGGCATCACCAGCGTGATTGCATCTATCCGGGTGAACGACGTGATTATTCATTCGGACATGATCTGGATGCTGCTGATCACCTTCTTGATCCTGCCAATGATGCTCTACCGCCGCACCATTGCCCGACTGGAAGGAGCCATTCTGCTGGCGATCTACGTGTACTATATTTATAGTGTGGTATCGCCGGGGTAGTGGAAGGTGACTGTACGTTTCTTTGCTAGATGCTCAAATAAGTGAGAGCAGGACTATTCCTAGATA
This sequence comes from uncultured Cytophagales bacterium, assembly GCA_963833215.1. Classification (GTDB taxonomy): domain Bacteria; phylum Bacteroidota; class Bacteroidia; order Cytophagales; family Cyclobacteriaceae; genus Tunicatimonas. Next base: position 10,351 of record CAWHXE010000011.1, read on the forward strand.
TATAACAAGCTCGCTTGTATTGGTTAAGCATCACTTTATCTTCATCAATGCTTCGCTTAAAGCTAAGGGAGAAAAGCCCGGATAATCGCTAATCACTTTTTCTATTACATCTTTTTTCAGCGCATTCCCTCTTATATATAATTTCAAAAACGGGAACTTGCTTATGTAGTATTCTTCCAGAACATGTCCTTTGAGTTCGTTAAACTCTTTGGTAATCTGTAGCTCCCAGCTATTTAACAGCTTATACTTCACTTTATGCTTACACTGCAACTTCAAATCAGTCAACACCTTATCTACGATAATTTGGGCATCGTTGATTGTTAATTCTCTCACCTCAGAATACTTAGTTATGCTTAGATTTTCAAATTCTGAAGTTGCCATCTTATTTTCCCTTATAAATAGCAACCCCATGAGCAGGGGGTCTAACAAATAGTTCTCAATAGTATACCTGTCGTTTTCGCCCAGGACTAATACCTTTTCGCTCGACTGATTCTTTAGATCCCAGTCAATAATGCCGTAGACTTGATTGTTTCCATGTTCAGATAGATTATTAACGATACTTATAACGTCATCACAGTTTGATCCATTTGAGGTTCTAGCGGGTATGAATATTGGCTCAGCGGGTAGCGTAAATTCTTTCGCGTAGATATTTGTGAGAAGACTGTAATACTCTGCATCGTATTTACTCTCTACGAAGACTGACCTCCTTTTTTCGGTTGAAACCTTTAAGAACGGAATGTCACCAGATAAGAGTTCTACTGCTTCTTGGGTTGATATCTTTGTAGGCACGCTTTCCCCCCTTACCAACTGATACATCGCGAGCCCTTCAGCCGAAATGGCGGTGATGGGCGAATGAGTAGTGATGATAGTCGGAATACCACTTCCTTCAACTACCTTTGATTTTAGAATACTCACCATTTTACGAGTCATCGACGGGTGCAACGCAGCATCAGGCTCATCTATCAGCAATAGCCCAGGCTTGCCTGACTTGTCCGCTGTATTATACACTGCGGCCGTTAGTGACATTAAGACTTTTTCGCCCGTTGATAAGTCAGACGGATTGATTTCAAATCCATTAGATTTATCTTTTAACTTAAACGCAAAAGATGATTCCAACCTATCGCCCATTGGGTCGTTTGCTTCATATGGTATACCAGTTTCCTTAAAGATTTCATTAACAAATTTCCACGGGGGTTTACCATTTTTTTTATTAAATTCTTCATCGGTTAAAACCGAATTTGTAGTAGGTATTCCTTCACTCTCGTAAAACTTGTTTGTCTCATTCTCAAGCAACAGCCGGTGATAATTTTTGAAGATCATTGCAAACTGAGCGGTAAAAAAATCGTTCTTTCCCACATATGAAGGCTCGAATGAATTCATCAGATCATTTTCTGTAAGTTGATCGTAGAGTTTATTGGTGCTTTCAAGAGCACTACTAATGAATCTTTTTTGATTCTCATCGCTTACATATTGTAGTACTATTTGATTGGTAATGGTTTCATGTTTCGGTGAGATATTATCCTTTGCGCTCTCAAAGTTTCTCCAGGTATCTTTAACGTATTTATTGATTGTATCAGGATCACAGCTTCCCTGAATGGTAGGATTAAGACCATTAAATGGAACGTGTTTTATATACTCTATTTTTAAACTGTTGACAGTAACATCTGATAGATTCTTATTAGAAATTGCTTCAAGTAGATGGCTTTTCCCACTACCATTCTTGCCCGTTAGCACACAAAAGTTGGGAAGGTCAAATTCTTCTCCTCGTTTGATTGATTTATAGTCTACCTTAATTTTTATTGTCACAGTCATATTCTTTCAGTTGCTATAAGCTTACGATTCGATAGCTACGCAGTGTCCAGTCTCCAGCTCCCAAAGATAAAACTTTCTAGTCAAATAAATCTTTAGTACTTCATGCTCCGACTTCTTATCTCTAGCGTACGGGCTACGCTCCGCGCCCGACCCCAGCGCGGGCGCGCCTATCCCCGGGTGGCCCCGGCCAATCCGCTGCTCAAAAACGCGGCGGTGTTCGGACGCGACTTCTTCACCTTCATGATCGACAACCAGCGGCGCCACGGCGACTTCTACGACGTGCACCTGCCCCACGTGCCGCTGTTCGTGCTCTCCCGACCCGAGTACGCCAAGCACGTGCTGGTGACCAACAACAAGAAGTACGGCAAAAGCTTCGCCTACGAGTTTCTGCGGCACCCGCTGGGCAACGGCTTGCTCACCAGCGAGGGCGATTTCTGGCTCAAGCAACGCCGCATTGCGCAGCCCGCTTTCCACCGTGAGCGGCTGGCTAACCTGGGCACCACCATCACCGAGGCTACCCAGGAGACGTTGCGGGAGTGGGAGCAATTAGACGCGAACACTCCGCGCAACGTGAGTCACGATCTGATGCGGCTCACCGCCCAGGTGGTGGCCCGCGCCCTGTTCGGCTCCGACATCGGGGCTTCGTCGCCCGCCATTGTGCGCTGCATCAACGTGATCAACCAGCACATCACCGACAAGGTATCCAACCCCTTCCGCATGCCGCTCTGGTTTCCGAACGAGCGAACCCGCACCTACCAGGCCGCGCTGCGGGAACTTGATGAGCTGGTTTACGGCATTATTGCGGAGCGACGAAACGCCCCGGCAGCGCACCATGATTTGTTGGCCATGCTCATGGACACCGAAGACGCTGATACCGGCGAGCGCATGAGCGACCGGCAGGTGCGCGACGAGGTGGTGACCCTGTTTATTGCGGGCACCGAAACCTCGGCGGTGGCCCTGTCGTGGGCACTGTACCTGCTGGCCAGCCATCCCGAAGAAAAAGAACGGATCTACCAGGAAACGCAGCAGATTAAATCAAACAGCGTTCCAACGGGTAATCCAACCACCGATCTACCGCACACCAACCGGGTGGTGCAGGAGACCATGCGCCTGTATCCTCCGGCCTGGATTATCGGACGCGAGGCGCGGGAAGACGACGAACTGGACGGCTACTTTATTCCCCGCGGGTCGCAGGTATACATCTGTCCCTACATCATTCATCGGCATCCGGATTTGTGGGAACAGCCCGAGCGCTTCTGGCCCGATCGGTTTGGCGATGCGGAAGCGGAGCGACATAAATTTGCGTTCTTCCCCTTCGGCGGCGGACCGCGCTACTGCATCGGCAATCACTTTGCGCAATTAGAGATGCAACTGGTACTGAGTCAGATTATTAGGAAGTTTGATATCCAACTATTTGCCAATGAAGTCATTGCCGTAGAGCCGTTGATTACACTGCGCCCCCGCGGGGGAGTGTCCTTGCTACTGAAGAAGCGGAACGATAATTAGCGTCGACTGCTGCTCGATGATTGCGTTTTTTTCTTATTTTTGCTAGGCCGGGTTGCCACTCAGATTGCCAACCTGGACCAGTAAACGCCGTCCGCCAAACCTAGCCGTCTATGTCCAATAAGCAACACCGGGTACTGATCGTAGACGACGAGCCCGACATCCTTGATCTGCTGGACTATAACCTGAGCAAGGAAGGATACCGCGTGAAAACCGCCAACAACGGTAGAAAAGCCGTCGACCTGGCCGCCAAGTTTCTTCCTGATCTCATCCTGTTAGACATCATGATGCCCCACCAGGATGGCGTAGAAACCTGTCGGCAGATTCGCGAAAACCCCGATCTGTACAATACCTTCATCGTCTTCCTAACCGCCCGCTCCGAAGAATACTCGGAGGTGGCCGCCTTCGAACACCGGAGCCGACGATTACATCACCAAACCCATCAAACCCCGCGCCCTCATCAGCCGCATCGGAGCCATGTTTCGGCGGGAGGCCAAGAAGGGACAGAAGAGCACCAAGATTAACGCGGGCAACCTGATTATCGATCGCACCAGTTACACGGTGACGGTGAACGGCGAGCCGATCACCTTGCCCAAAAAAGAGTTTGAACTGCTCTACTACCTGGTGCAAAACCCCGACAAAGTGCACAGCCGGGACGACCTGCTGCAAAACATTTGGGGTTCGGACGTGTACGTGCTGGCGCGAACGGTGGACGTGCACATCCGCAAGGTGCGCGAGAAGATCGGCAGTGACTACATCGTCACGGTGAAGGGAGTGGGTTACAAGTTCGGATCCGATGAGTAGGGCGCAGTCCGTAGCCAAATTTGGTTTTATGAATTACTGATTCCTTTCTATGCAAATGCTGTTCAATTCGCGGGGAGTGGCCGTGCTGCTGGGAGCCAGCATTGCCCTGATCACCACGGCCTTTCAATCGCTGATCGACGGCGTATCCGACGTGGGCCTGCTGGTGGGCTTTCTGTTGGCGTTCTCTTCTTCCTACATCCTTATTAGCGTTACCCTGGAGTTTCTGGTCTTTCGGGAGGTGAACAAGATTTACCACATGCTCAACCAGCTCAAGCGCAAAGACCTATCGTTTGCGGCAGAAGAAGAGGAGCGGCCGCCCCTGGCCAATCCCTTCCGCCGGATCACCCAGGAGATCAAGGATTATACGGCCGACAAACAGCGCGAGATCAACGACCTGAAAAAGATGGCCGAGTTTCGAAAAGGAGTTTGTGGCCAACGTGTCGCACGAACTGAAAACGCCGATCTTCGCCGCCCAGGGGTTTGTGCACACGCTGCTCGACGGTGCGGTTGAGAACCGGAAGTTCCGCTATAAGTTCCTTAAGAAAGCGGCCAAGAGCTTGGACGGACTGGACATTCTGGTGCAAGACCTGCTCACGCTGTCCCAGATGGAAACCGGAGGCATCAAGATGCACTACGAGCACTTTAACCTCAGCGACATGGTCACCGACGTGTTCGACCAACTGGAGGCCGATGCCGAAAAGAAAGAAACAACCCTGGTGTTGGATACCGACCAAAGCAACTTCACCCACGTCTACGCCGACCGGCACCGCATCTATCAGGTACTCATCAACCTGATCAACAACGCCATCAAGTATACCAAGCAATCCAAAACCACCATCACCGTCCGCTTCGAGAGCGACGCCGAAGCGCTCACGGTGTCGATCCAGGATCACGGCCGGGGCATTCCCCGAAGAAGATATCGAGCGCATTTTTGAGCGGTTCTACCGGGTAGAGAAAAGTCGCTCGAAGAACAAGGGCGGCACCGGGCTGGGGCTGGCTATCGTGAAGCACATTCTGGAAGCCCACCAGTCGAAGGTTACCGTGGTGAGCGAGGTGGGAGTGGGCTCCACCTTCAGCTTTCGGTTGAAGCGCGGCAAGGCCATGCGGCGGCGGGTGACGCTGGAAGCCACCGAGTCGATGAGCGAACCGAGTAGTTAGCGCCACTGCGGCTAAAACAAAAGCCAGGCTTTGCCGATTGGTTAGGGTAAACCTCCTATTCCATGCCCCGTATCAAGTTCACCGACCTTATTCTTCACGAAGACGATGACTACCTCATCATCAACAAGCCTTCGTTTGTCTCCACCCTGGATGATCGCAACGACCCGATCAGCATTTTATCGATGGCCCGGCAGCACGTGCCCGACGCGCAGGTGGGGCACCGGCTGGACAAAGAAACGTCGGGCGCGCTGGCCATTGCCAAACACCCGGAAGCCTACCGCGAACTGGCCATTCAGTTCGAGAAGCGACAGGTAAAGAAGACCTACCACGCCGTCAGCGAAGGCATTCACGACTTTCAGGAGGTGATGGTGGACTTGCCCATTCACCCCACCAACAAGGGAGTGGTGCGGATCAGTCGCCGCGAGGGCAAGCCCGCCCAGACGCTGGTGCAAACCGCTGAGGTGTTTCAGCGCCACACGCTGGTGCGGTGCCAGCCCATCACGGGACGTATGCATCAGATTCGGGTGCACCTCACCAGTCTGGGCGCTCCCATCGTGGGCGACGAGCAGTACGGCGGTCACTGGTTCTACCTGTCGAGCATCAAACGAGACTATCACCTAAAGAAGGGCACCGAAGAACTGCCGCTTATCAAACGGGTGGCCCTGCACGCTTCGGCCCTCAGTTTCAACGGTATGGATGGGAATCCCCTAGCGGTGACCGCTCCCTATCCGAAAGATTTTGCGGTGTTGCTGAAGCAACTAGATAAGAATCGGTGATAGTCAGATTGTTCAATGGTTCGATGGTTGCAAAAACCTTATTGGTATTACAACAATCAAACAGTTGAACCATCGAACAACCCCCTCCCCCTTGTATTTCAAATAAACATCTTGTACTTTTGTGTTCCTTTTTCGGAAGGCAGTTTTACATTAGCAAAAAAAGAACGTGGATACACTCAGTTACAAGACCATCTCGGCCAACGCCGCCACCGTTGAAAAAAAGTGGTACGTCGTCGATGCGGGCAAGGCTCCGCTGGGGCGCTTGTGCAGCGACATCGCCTCGGTGCTGCGCGGCAAGCATAAGACTAGCTTCACTCCGCACGTAGACTGCGGTGATAACGTGATCGTGGTGAACGCCGACCAGTTGGTGCTCACCGGCAAAAAGATGGACGATAAGGTATACATCCGCCACACCGGCTACCCGGGTGGTCAGCGATTTTCTACCCCGCGGCAGGAGATGGCCAAGGACTCGGCCCGCGTGATTGAGAAGGCCGTGCGTGGCATGTTGCCCAAGAACAAACTCGGCCGAAAGATATTTAAGAACATGCACATCTACGCCGGTGCCGAGCATCCGCACGAAGCGCAGCAGCCTAAAACCTTAGAACTAAGATAATATGGACGTAACCAACACGATCGGAAGGCGCAAGACCTCCGTAGCCCGCCTCTACATGCAGCCCGGCAACGGCACGATCACCATCAACAAAAAAACTTTAGACACCTACTTCCCCTCGGAGATTCTGCAGACCATCGTGAAGCAGCCGCTTACGATGGTGGAAGAAGTGGGTAACTACGACCTGAAGGTGAACGTAGGCGGCGGGGGTTTCAAAGGTCAAGCCGAAGCCATTCGCCTGGCCGTCTCCCGCGCGCTGGTCAGCATCAACGCGGAGTACCGACCGCCCCTGAAAAAAGAAGGCTTCCTCACGCGTGATCCCCGCATGGTGGAGCGCAAGAAGTACGGTCGCCGTAAAGCCCGTCGGGCCTTCCAATTCAGCAAGCGCTAATATTTGCATTTTCGTAACCCCTACTATGGATAAATTAGAGTATAAAGACTTATTAAACGCGGGTGTCCACTTCGGGCACCTCACCCGAAAATGGAATCCGAAAATTGCTCCCTACGTGTTTATGGAGCGCAACGGAATCCATATCATTGATCTGAACAAAACGCTGGTGGAGCTAGACAACGCCGCCGACGCTGTGAAGAACATTGTACGCTCGGGACGAAAGATCATGTTCGTGGCCACCAAGAAGCAGGCCCAGGAGGTAGTATCCGAAGAAGCCAAGCGGCTGCGGATGCCCTACGTTACCGACCGTTGGTTGGGGGGTATGCTCACCAACTTCGCCACCATCCGCAAGTCGCTGCGCAAGTTATCCTCCATCAACAAGATGATGAAGGAAGAGGAGTATAAGAACCTCGCGAAGCGGGAGCGGCTGATGATGAGCCGCGAGAAGGAAAAGCTCGAGAAAGTGCTCGGCGGCATTGCCGACCTCACCCGTTTGCCTTCGGCCCTGTTCGTGGTGGATATCAAGCGCGAGCACATCGCCATCAAGGAAGCCATGAAGCTGAACATTCCGGTGATCGGCATGGTGGATACCAATTCCGACCCCACCAGCATTCAGTTTCCTATCCCCGGCAACGACGACGCTTTCAAGTCCATTTCGCTGATCGTGAAGTACATCGGCCAGGCGGCTGAAGAAGGACTCATTGAGCGCCGGGAGCAGAAAGAAGAAGCAAAACTCAAGGAGGAAGAAGAAAGCAAGAAGCAGGCTGACGAAAAAGAAGCCCTGGACGCTAAAGCAGCGGCTGACGCCAAGGAAAAGTCAGCGGCCAAAGCAGAAGCTGAAAAAGAATCGGCCCCGGAATCTTAGCACAATCCCCGACTATTCTTCGTGAAACCATCCGGAACATCGGCCGTTCTGTCTTAACAAAGACGCTCGCCGGTGTTCTTTTTTATTACCAACCTTAGAAAACCGAAAACAACCCAGTTATGGCAATTACTGCACAAGACGTTAACAAACTCCGCCAGATGACCGGCGCCGGAATGATGGACTGCAAAAAGGCCCTCACCGAAGCCGATGGCGATTTTGATAAAGCGGTAGAAGTCCTCCGCAAGAAAGGACAGAAAGTATCCGCCTCCCGCTCCGACCGCGAAACCAGCGAGGGAGTGGTATTCATCAAAGAAGGTGACGATCACCAAGAAGCAATGCTGATCTCGCTCAACTGCGAAACCGACTTCGTGGCTAAGAACGATGACTTCTTGCAAGCCGGAGAAGACATTCTGGCCGTGGCCTTTAAGGAGCGCCCCGCTTCGGTAGACCAACTCAAGCAACTGAAAGTGGGCGACCTGACGGTAGACGAAAAGCTGTCGGAGCTGGTGGGCAAGATCGGTGAGAAGATAGAAATTGGCTCCTACGAAGTGCTGAAGGGCGAAACGGTGGTCTCCTACATCCACGCCAATAAGAAGCTCGGCGTGCTGGTCGCGCTGGCCAACACCGGCGGCCAGGGCGAGGAAGCGGGCAAGGACGTGGCCATGCAGATTGCCGCCATGAACCCCGCCGCGCTCAACGAAGAGCAGGTCGACCAGGCCACCATCGACCAGGAGCTGCGCATCGGTCGCGAGCAGGCCGAAGCCGAGGGCAAGCCCGAAGCCATGCTGGACAAAATTGCGCAGGGTCGGCTGAAGAAGTTCTTCAAGGACAACACTTTGGAAAACCAAGCCTTCGTGAAGGACAGCAGCCTGACGGTGAGCAAGTACCTTGACGGAGTGAACAAGGGCATGAAAGTAACCGAGTTCAAGCGCGTGTCGGTGAGTGGGTAGAAGGCGAGTTTACAGTCGATAGTCCATAGTCCATAGTCCATAGTCGATAGTCCACAGTCAACAGTCGATAGTCAGAAGCACCGATAGCCGTGGACTATGGACTGCCGTCTATCGACTATCAACCGCGGACAGACTATAGCCAGAAGCACAAGTAGCTGTGGACTATGGACTGTCGTCTATCGACTACCACCCGTGGACTATTTTTTCAGCTTTCGAGGTGGATTCTTGATTAATTTTTATATTTACCCCCCGCCATAAAATGGCCGCACTAACTACGAAGTAGGCCACCTTGCGAATTATGGCTCCTCAGTTGTCTAGTGCCCCTTATCAACCTAATCCGCAACCGCATGAAATTCGTTGTTTCCTCTTCCGCCCTCCTCAAGCAACTGTCGGCCATCAACGGCGTGATCACCTCCAATCCGGTGGTGCCTATTCTGGAAAACTTCTTGTGTGACATTCAGAACGGCACGCTCAAGATAACGGCTTCCGATCTGCAAACCACCGTGATGACCGAACTGGAGGTGGATACGCAGGAGAAAGGAAGCATCGCGGTGCCCGCCCGCATCCTCATCGATACGCTCAAGAACCTGCCGGAGCAACCCGTCACCTTCACCGTGGATGAGTCTACCTACACCGTAGAAATTCAGTCCGAGAACGGCCGCTACCGGCTGTCGGGTGAGAACGCCACCGACTTCCCCAAGGTGCCGATGGTAGAAGACGGGCACGAGGTGGAGATGCCCTCGGACGTGCTGGCCAATGCGGTGAGCAATACGATTTTTGCCACCAGCACCGACGAGCTGCGCCCGGCCATGACGGGAGTGTACGTGAACCTGAACGGGGCCGACAGCACCTTTGTGGCCACCGACGGGCACCGCCTGATCCGCTACCGCCGCGACGACATTGGCTCCGGTTCCAAATCGCCCATCATCATACCGCGCAAGGCGCTCACCCTGCTTCGCTCGGTGCTGCCGGCCGAAAACGTGTCGGTGAGCGTGAAGTTCAACGCCTCCAACGCTTTCTTCAAGTTCGCGGGCGCGTCGGGAGGCAACATCCAGATGGTGTGCCGCCTAATCGACGAGCGCTATCCTGACTACGAGAACGTGATTCCGCAGGACAACACCAACACCATGACGGTGAACCGCGCCACGTTGCTCAGCTCGCTCAAGCGGATTGCCATCTACGCCAACAAAACCACCCACCAGGTGCGCCTCAAGGTGTCCGACAACCAACTACACGTCTCGGCTGAGGACATTGACTTCTCGAACGAGGCCAACGAAACCCTGGAGTGCGAACACCCCGGCGAGGAGATTGAGATTGGCTTCAACGCCCGTTTCCTGATCGAGATGCTTAGCAACCTGGATACTAAGGACGTGGTGTTCAAGTTCTCGCAACCCAACCGGGCGGGCCTTATCGAACCCGGCGTAAAAGAAGACCACGAAGACGTGCTTATGCTGGTGATGCCCGTGATGCTGAACAACTACGTGTAGTCAAGCGGAGATAGCGCACGTTAGCAACGCGTCACCTCAAATCCTGATGATGATGACGCTCCCGTCTTTCTCATTTGGCGAAGTGCCTCCGGTTGGAGACACCTGATTGGAAATTGAGTAGTCGGGCAATTGGCATAAATGAGTTCTTACGACCTCACTTAGTCGGACTCTTTCGGTTTATGTTTTCCAATCCCTCCGTATTAATTATTGAAAAAAAGTCTTCTTCTACGACAGTAAGACAAGGTAAATTTTCAATATAATTACTAGTTTACGTTTTATCCGGCAAATCGCTTACAACCCTAATCTAATTCTGAATGAAAAATTACTACCTACCGGGCTTGCTTGTACTATCAATGATGAGCTCGTCTTTTCTAGTCACAGCGCAGACCCAAACTACGGTATCTGGTACCGTTACCGATGCTGGGAACCAACAAACGCTGGCGGGAGTCAACGTTATTGTGAAAGGAACCACGATCGGGACGGTTACCGATATTGATGGTAACTACCGCTTGACGGTTCAGGACGTTCCGGCCCAACTCACCTTTTCGTTTATCGGCTACTTGTCACAGACGGTTCCGATTTCCGGTTCAACCAATACCCAGGACGTAGCCCTTTCGGAAGACATGACTAACCTAGAAGAAGTGGTCGTCACTGGTCTGGCTTCGTCGGTAAAACGTTCCAATCTGGCCAATGCAGTATCCACCATTTCGGGAGAGCAGCTTACCGGAGTCACCGAACCGCAGACGGTGGACAATGCGTTGTACGGAAAGATGCCCGGAGTGAACATCACGGCCAACGACGGGGCTCCGGGAGGCGGAGTGAGCGTACAACTGCGGGGCATCTCTACGCTGGGGGCCGGGTCTTCTCAGCCACTTTATATTGTAGACGGGGTGTACGTGAACAACAGCACGCTTCGAAGTGGCCGAACGCTGGTGAGCGGAGCAGGAGCGGGTGAGAACGCATCCTCTCAAGACAATTCAGCCAACCGCATTGCCGACCTCAATCCCGATGATATCGAATCGATTGAAGTGCTTAAAGGGCCATCGGCGGCGGCTATCTACGGAACTCGGGCCAATGCGGGAGTTATCATCATCACGACGAAGAAAGGCGAAGCGGGCCAGACGCGGATCAATCTACAACAGGACATTGGTTTTGCTTCGGCGCTGAACCTCCAGGGCTTCGAAGGCTGGAATCCTCAAAAGATCGTCACCTATTTTGGCCAGGATGCGTCGGCTCCCGAACTGGAGCGCTACAACCAAGCCCTGGCCGAGGGCGCGATTGTGGATTGGGAAGAAGAGCTATACGGAGAACAACCGCTGCTCACCAGCACCCAACTGAGCGTTTCGGGGGGTAGCGAAAAAACCCAGTTCTACGTGTCAGGTCGATTACAGTCGGAGGGTGGGATTATCAAAAACACGGGCTTTGATCGCTACTCTATTCGGGCCAACATCGATCACGCGCTGTCGAAGTCGGTCAACATCAACGTCAACGCGAACTACTTGCGCACCAATTCAGACCGAGGGTTCACGGGTAACCAGAATAATACCGGAGGTAGCCTGGGTTATAACATTGCTTACACCACCACCTACGCGAACCTGCAGCCTGACGCGCAGGGCAACTACCCCAACAACCCCTACTTCAATGACAACCCCTACGCTATTCGCGACCTATCGACGAACAACTCGCTGGTCAACCGCTTTATCACCTCTTTTGCCCTGGATGTTGACATCTTTCAGAACGAAACTTCGTTTTTGAAATTTACCGCCAACGGGGGCATAGACTACCTGAGCAACACTTCGCTCATCTACTTCCCTGAGATCCTCCAGCATCAGCAAGCCCAGGCCAACCCGGGCGATGCAGTATGGGGAAACCAAAACGCTTTCAACACCAATCTACAGGGTTTCTTCCTCTTTAATACTAATCTGGGATCAATCAACTTGAACACCCAGGTTGGTGGAGTGCGTTTGAATCAGGACGCGGAATCTATTCTGAACAGGGGCCGAGGGCTTTCTTCGGGACAGAATAACCTGCGCTGGGCAGCCGTACAATCGATCCTGGACCAGGAAGACCAAACCGTGACGGACCTTGGCTGGGTGGCGCAGCAGGAAGTTAACTGGGACGACAAAATTATCGGAACGCTGGGGGTACGCTTTGACCGCTCTACCCTAAACGGCGACCAAGATACGTACTATGCCTTCCCTAAGGCTTCTTTGGCCGTCAACATAGCCAATTTTGACTTCTGGAACGTAAGCGGGGTCAACCAGCTTAAGGCGCGCGTCGCCTACGGTGAAACGGGGGGGCTGCCGCTGTTCGGCAACACTTTTGAGTCGCTTAGTCCGCAACTGATTGGCACTTCGCTGGGGGCCCAGGTAGGCACCCGGGGAGTAGACCCGGATTTGGTACCCGAGACCGCTTCCGAAATAGAGTTAGGAATTGACGCAGGGCTGCTTAACAACAAGCTAACGCTAGAAGCAACCTACTACGTCAAGACGGTAAATGATTTGATCCTGGATCAGGTACCCGCCGAAGCCACGGGTATTCTGGCGATCGCTACCAACGCCGGAGACTTGAGAAACACCGGCATTGAGTTGGCCTTGGGAGCCATCCCGGTACGTACGACCAACTTTGCGTGGTCTACCCGCCTGCTTTACTGGCGCAATGATACCGAGATGACGCGCCTGGATATTCCGGTTTTCACCACGGGTGGCTTTGGCCCCAGCTTGGGCACTTACCTGATCGCTGAAGGCTATTCACCCACCACTATTGTTGGCACCCCGTCTAGCGAGAGTGTCCCCGGCGGTTTTTCCGTCCTGGGCGACCGCCAACCGGACTTCCAGGCTTCATTTTCTAACCAGTTCACCCTTCTGAAGAACTTTGAGTTTAGCTTTCTGTGGCACTGGAGCGAAGGTGGCGACAACATTAATCTGTCGGCCTTTCTGTGGGATAGTGGCGGGAGTACGCCGGGCTGGTCAGTGGATGAGGATGGTGATGGCGTGCCGTTCGGTCGGCAGCGAGGCAGATCACTAGGAGATGGTGCAGCGGCTTACGTGCAAGACGCTTCGTTTATCAAGCTACGCGAAGTGGGGCTGTACTATACCTTTCCCAGCGACCGGGTTGAGCAGTGGTTCGACGGTTGGGTGAGCCGGATTAAGATCGGTGCGTCCGGCAATAATCTGCTGTTGTTCACTGACTACGAAAGTTACGATCCGGAAGTATCTAACTTCGGTGTGCAATCCGTGACTTCCAGCATTGAAGTAACCCCCTATCCTACCGCTCGCCGAATGATGTTTCACCTATCCCTAAGCTTCTAATCCTATGAACTACTTCAACTTATCTTCTATGCGATACACATTGATCATCTGCCTACTGGCGGGTTTGTTTGCCTGCGAGGTAGAAGAAGTCACCGACCCCAACAACCCATCGCTGGCCAGCGTGCAAACGGGGGCTTCCAAAGCCGAATTGCAGGGCCTAGTGACCGGCCTGGAAACCCGGCAACGCGTTTACTTTGAGAACGCTACCGAAATGTTCGGTGCCTTCGGCCGGGAAGTCTGGCCTTACTTCGCATCCGACCCGCGCTTTATTGGAGAATGGCTCGGGATCGGACAGAACGGCGAAACTGAGCCCGATTTCTTTGCTTCGGTAGGCACCTACGTTAATCCGTACCTGGCCGTCAAGCAGGCCAACGTACTCATTGAGGCAGCATCCAACACCGATGTACTTACTGCCCCCGAGCAAGCGGGCTACACCGGATTCGCTAAGACCATTGAAGCCTACCAACTGCTATTTCCGCTGTTGCAACAGTACGAGAACGGGATTCGACTTGATGTTACCGACCCGCTCAATCCCGGACCGATCTTAAGCTACAACGAAGCCTTGCAGGGGATTCGCACGCTGCTAAACGAAGGGGTTCAGGAGTTAGGAAACGCCGGTGAGACCTTTGATTTTACCCTGACTTCGGGGTTCAGTGGTTTCAATAATCCCGCTACCTTCTTGCAAGTAAACCGAGCCATTGCCGCCCGGGCCGCGCTGTACGCCGAAGATTGGCAAGGTGCGCTAACGGCACTGGAAGGCTCTTTTCTGAACCTTGCTCCGGCCAGCACGGACGCGCTGTACGTCGGCCCAGCCCACGTCTACGGCAACTCGCCGGACACGCCAAACCCTTTATTTTATCCTAGAAACGCCCGAACCAGCACGATTCTGATGGTTCATCCGGCGCTGATTGAAGATGCCCTGCCCAACGACCAGCGGGTAGCCACCAAGTTTTTCCTGCGCGACGAACCGGTTACCACTGCGGTTCAGTGGTTTCAATAATCCCGCTACCTTCTTGCAAGTAAACCGAGCCATTGCCGCCCGGGCCGCGCTGTATGCCGAAGATTGGCAAGGTGCGCTAACGGCATTGGAAGGCTCTTTTCTGAACCTTGCACCGGCCAGCACGGACGCGCTGTACGTCGGCCCTGCCCACGTATACGGCAATTCGCCAGACACCCCAAACCCTTTATTTTACCCTAGAAACGCCCGAACCAATACGCTTCTGATCGTTCATCCGGCGCTGATAGAAGACGCCCTGCCCAACGACCAGCGGGTGGCTACCAAGTTCTTCCGGCGCGACGAGCCGGTTATTAACGCGGATCTTCGCAACCCTGCGGATGAGCAAATTCCCGGACTTTACCAGGACAACCGCTGGGCTTCCAACTCCGACGCTATTCCGTTTATTCGCAACGAAGAGTTGATCTTGATCTACGCCGAGGCCAATGCTCGGCTGGGCAATATCCCCGCGGCCGTTGCGGCCATCAACACCATTCGTAGCCTTTGGGGAGTAGCCGATTACAACGGAGGCACCGGAGAGGAAGAGCTCATTGATGAAATCCTGTTCCAGCGTCGCTATTCGCTGTGGGCCGAAGCCGGGCACCGCTGGATCGACCTGCGCCGTACCGGCCGACTCGAACGAGGAGTACGTTGACCTGCGCGACGGCGGCACTATCTATACCCAGGTAAGCCGCCGTACCTCCGAAACCAACTGGGATCAGAGTAATGGATGATTAGTCTGCCGTTCATGAAAAATTTAACGAGAAGGACGGCAATCTTATTCCAGACGAAGAAGTGAAGCCGCTGCAAGGGTAATTTATGCTTCCCGAACGCGGGACGTTCCACGTCGGGCGTTCCACGCTGGACGCGTTTGCAACGCGGCCCACCATCCCTCCCCTCTATCGGGCGCGTTTGCAACGCGTTCGGCTATTACTTCCCACGTAATATTCTTGCTGAATTTAAGCGCCCAAGCACGCCGCAGCATCCAGCAGCCCCAACCTTACGTCCCCCGCCCACCCACTAAGCTCTTACTGCCCTGATTTTTGCGGATCGTTTATTCGTAAAATTAGTATTCACTAAACAGCAAGCAGTATGTTACAAATCTCATTAGTAGACAACAAACTCACCGTTGACGATCTGGAAGACCGCATGGCCCAGGTGCAGAACCGGAAGCAGATGACCGTGAAGGACGTGGTAAAGCAAATCACAGTGAAGGGCTCAATTCTGAAGCCCACCGAGTGCAACGCAGTGATCAACAGTGTGCTCGAGACCATCACCGACAACCTGCGCGAGGGCCACGGTTTCACCTGCGACTACTTTAGCCTGGAACCCAGTGTATCGGGCGTGTTCGTGAACGACCAAGACCGGTTTGATCGCGCCCGCCACCAGGTGGAACTCAACCTCCGGCTGGGCAGCCCCATCAAGCAGGCCCTGACCGAAGTGAAGGTAGCGGTGCTTCCGCACGACGTGCCGGTGCCCGTGATCAAGCAAACGTACGATCGCAGCTCGCTCACCACCAGCGAGCAGCTCACCCCGGGCCACACCCTGGTGATCAAGGGCCAGCGACTAAAGATAGAAGACACCAGTGCCGATGCGCAGGGCGTTTTCCTGCTAAACACCCAAAAGAACGAAGAGGTGAAGATCACTACCCTCCACGAGAACGTGGACAAGACGCTGCACGCCAAAGTGCCCGAGAGCTTAAAGAAAGGCACGTATCGCTTGGAGGTGCGCACCGCCGTGAACAAGGGCAAAGAAGTGCGCACCGGTAGCGCTCCTTTCATCCTAACGGTAGCGTAGCTTCCGTGATCACCTTTTTAGAACCTCACCCTGGACTTTCGTCCGGGGTTTTTTTATGTTCTATCGTCCGAACCATTGGTTTCACTCGAGGCTCGAGTCCGCGTTGACTCGAGCCTCGAGTCAGTACTGCTCCGAGCCTCGAGTCAGTGTTGACCAGAGGCTTGGGTGAGGCTGAGGTTGCGTAGTCGCTGCCGGGCGGCCGGTGGGGGCATTGGTCGCGGGTGTAGCCTTTCTGTTGATTGAATCTAAAGTTGGGTCAAAAGCCTTCGACTAGGTATAGGGGGGCACCGTGCCGGAGTCACGGCGCCAGACTTATGTACGGACCGAAACTTTTCCTAATCCGTTTTCAATTACTAGAATTTTGGTCAAGAATGGCCTTAATCTTATTGACTAGACTCTGAAAATTTTTGAAGTTCTCAGAAGTATCAGTGTTGGTAATACGCTCACAGATTTTTGCTTTCCTTGCTTTGTCAGCTTTATACTCTACTTTCGGACCATTGCTCGATGGATGTTCTATTTTAGTATAATCTTGATCCTCAATGAATAGCGATTCAGAAAACATATTTTCTACTCCTTTTGGAAAGATCTTATTTAAACCGTTTTTAGGGAATGTATAGCAAAAGGTATTATTTTCTTGCTCATATTTTCCTTTAACATCACAATCGTAAACGAACAACACTGAATTGGAATGATTTAACTTTAGGAAGAATTCATACAGAACTTTTAATTGCGTGTGCCCGGTTCTATCTTTTATAGTATCAATTACCTTAATACTGCTTGACAGCTCGGGAGCTAACAGACTGATAGCCTTTTCTATATAATTTGTGTTGTTACCTTCGGTAAATATGTTGAGCCTCTGTTGAGCGACCTGATCCAACAATTGCAGCCCTTTGTCAAGAGTGATAAATCCGTCTGATAAAGTGTTAATAGCTTTCCGTTTATCCTGCTTCTGAATTACAGTCTGCCCGTCTTCATTGCTAATCACAAAAATAGAGTCTTCAGGACCCAGTGCTACAGTGGTAGGGGAATGTGTCGCTAGGATTACCTTCATACCGTACTTCTCAATGAACAGGGTTTGAATGACGTGTATCATTCTTTCTATCATTGACGGATGCAGTGAAGCATCAATTTCATCCAACAATAGAACCTGGGGAGGGATGTTATTCAGCTGGGCTTTAAAAATAAGCATTGCAAGTGCCATTAGGGTCCGCTCTCCTGAAGACAATTCGGAGAAAGCAATGCCTTTAGCGTCCTCACGGTTGAGCGCCACTTTTACATCCACATCTACCTTAAATCCTTCATCTGTCTCCTGCGGCGAATTATTTGGTTCACTTGCAAGTTGATAGCCATTGCAGTCATACTCTGCCAAAACTTCGTTTAGTAGAACACTAGGCGGATCATCATCAATGGTAGCTAACTCACCAGAAAGTACTTCTTTTTCTATTAAAGTGTTCTTGAACTTAGCAATGTGGTACTGCTCTTCTGCCTTCGTAATATCTTGCAAAAGGAGGTTGAGCGGCTGGAAGTATTCTTTAGTTATTTTGTTGAGAGGCAGATCTTCCGGCCATCGTTCTAACGCTTCATATAAATTAGGATGCTTATCCTTTATCTTCTCCTTAGTATCGAGACCATTTCGTAGCGCTTCCTGAAGTGAAAACCATCCCTCTTTGTTCCACGATCTATACTTTTCATTCTCTTCGTCTGTTGACACCGCAAACGAGGAATAGCTGAAGTAACGGTAACGGAAGTCATCAGGAGGTATTCCCTCAACAACTACATTTCCTTCTTTTATAGCCCTTAGCAAGTGGGTTTTTCCCGAACCATTTGGACCAGTGAGTATCGTAAAGTCTGCAAAGTCTACTGATGTAAACTGATTAATAGACTTATATTGAGTATTGAATTTAATAGTCATGAATCTTGAAGTACAAGAACTTATAAAACACCAACGCGATAATCGCGTAATTGAATTAACCCGAACCGAGAGAAGGACGTAGTCTCTGATTACGGGGGGCACAGCACCGGAGGCCCTGCGCCAGACCTGGGTTATCTGTTCAGATGCTTTTCTATCTTGTTTGACCGTTGCCCGTGGTCAATGAACTCCCCAGCAGCAAATTGCATAAAATCACTTATTTCTTGCTGAAAATATTCAAACTCACTCTGAAAGCCCTCTAGCCCTTCTCGCATGAAAGACAGCTTAGCATCCATCGTGTTCATGCGGCGTTCTATCTTTAGGCGAAACTCTTTAGATTTGTTCTGATCCATTGTTCTTTACTGTTTAACCACTTAGTGTACTTTTACGCATCCCCTTCGGGGGGGGGTTATCTACAGTGCAGAGAATCGCTAACTCCTTGGCATGTGTCTTTACATGCCAGTTCACGGCCTTGATTCGTTGTGCCTCACCAATTTAGCAATTTACGTATCTTCACACTCACCTCCGAGAGCTTGTGAGGACACAAGCCGTGGTAAACCATACAATAACTCGCTGTGAATCGCCCCACAAAAATATGGATCTATCGCATCACGCACATCCATAACCTGCCGCATATTCTCCGGCACGGGTTAGTAACGGAAGCTTCGCCGAAGCAGGCTATTTCGAATTTATCGTACTCACCAAAACTGGGTTTGGCGTTTTCAAGCCTTTGTCGTAGTATTACTGTAAACCCACCGGTATGATTGACTACAAACAGTATATCACGATCAACCCTGACCAACGAAGCGGTAAGCCGTGCATACGTGGTATGCGTATCACAGTGTACGATGTGCTTAGCTATTTAGCGGCCGGAGACACTACGGAAGAACTGCTAGAGCACTTTCCGATGCTGACCCGAGACGACGTGCTGGCCTGCCTGGCCTACGCCGCGGATGCCGAAGGGCGCTTCCGCCTCAGCGCCTAACTGATGAGTGAACGAATAAGCAAAATCCTGGTCGACAACAATTTATCAGTACGGTTACCGGAGGTATTAGCTAGCGACTTTCCGGGTAGTGTCCACGTGGCTACCCTAGAGCTCACGCAAGCCACCGATACTCAACTGTGGGAGCTTGCTCAACGCGAGCACTTTGCTATCATGACCAGAGACAAGGATTTCTATTACCGAGTCAGTGTCTTTGGATCGCCCCCGTCGGTTATCTGGATCACGCGCGGCAATTGTTCAAACCGGGAACTGATTGCGTTGGTGAGGCAATATATTCCAACGATTCGTTCGTTCATAGCCTCCTCGCAGGCTTTACTTGTTATTTCTTAAGAAGGGTATCTAACTGGCATACTATTTTGTCATCAACGCTTTTGCATAATAATTAAAGGGATGTTCAAGAAGGAAGAAACGGCTAAGCATCAAAGGCTTACCCCGGCCCGAGCCATGTTGCTCACCATGCTGTACCGATACCGGGCACTAGGCGAAGAAGCCAGCGAATTTGCGGCTGAGAAGCTAAGCTACTTTCTGCAACGCTTCGGCGAAACGCAGCTAAAGCTCGACTTTAAACAAAGCCATTACGGTCCATATTCGGGCAAGGTACGGCACGTGCTTTACGCACTCAATGGCTTTTATCTGAAGGGGTTTGAGCAAAAGCAGGCCCAGCCCTTTGAGCCGCTGGAGTTGGTAGTGGCGCAAAAGTCCCGGGTTGATGCCTACGTAAACCAGCATTTGGGTACCGTAGAAAAGGAGCGGCTAGCGCGAGTCGGCGAATTCATCAGCGGGTTTGAATCGCCCTACGGCCTGGAGTTGCTGGCAACCGTAGATTTCGCGATCAACAAACTAGGAAGGGATAATTTTGACCAAGTATCGGACTACATCAGCAGTTGGTCGCATCGCAAGGCCAGTCTTTTTAGCGAAGCACACGTGGCACTAGCGATAGATCACATCCGTTCGGCAACCTTTAATGCCTAGAATTCATGAGGAATTCGTATGAACAGAGAAGCTAAGAACGCGGTCATTACCCTGTCCAACCTGAACAATACCAAAGCCGATATTTTCTGGCGGACGGTTAATTGTCAGAAGATTGCGGTAACACTACCTTTCTGGTGATCGTATCAACAAGAAATCAAGCCGCTGTAAACAAGCCAACCGCCCATCATAACCACAAACCCTATGTCATCCATCGCCTTCGGTATTAGCAGCTACGCCTACCCCTGGGCCATCGGAGTGCCAGGACACCCGCCCCCCGCGCCGATGACGGCCGAACAACTGCTGCGAGAAGCGCAACAACTTGGCGCCCGCCGACTCCAACTGGCCGACAACCTGCCGGTGCACCAACTGGCTACCGAGGCGTGGAACAACCTGATCCGCACGGCGCAACAGGCCAACGTCCAGCTCGAACTAGGCCTCCGCGGACTGCGGCCCGACCAACTGCGTACCTACCTCACGCTGGCGCACCAGTGCCGCTCGCCCTTCGCGCGGGTGGTGATCGACGATAAGGGCTACGAACCCCGGCACGACGAGATTGTGCGCGTCATCCGGGAAGTGCTGCCCGCGTACCGGGAAGCCGGAGTACGACTGGCCATTGAAAACCACGACCGTTTTAGGGCGCACGAACTGGTCGATGTCATTGAAGCGACCGATCCCGACTACGTGGGTATCTGCCTGGATACGGCCAACTCGCTGGGGGCCGACGAGGGCATCTGGGAAGTGGCGCGCACGCTGGCTCCGCACACCCTCAACCTGCACGTAAAAGACTACCGCATCGAGCGACTGGACCACCAGATGGGCTTCACCGTACGGGGCACCCCCGCCGGGTCCGGACAAACCCCCGTGGGCTGGTTGTTAGACACCCTGCGGGCGCACGGGCGCTGCCAATCGGCCACGCTGGAGGTATGGTCGGCACCGTTGGCAGACATAGAAGAAACAATTGCGCAAGAGCGAAGGTGGGTAGAACAAGGAAGTGCTTACCTACGCAATGCACTATCCACCAACGCAACAGATGCTCCCCCACCCTAACCCATTCAATCATTCAATCCCTCATTCATTCATTCTCTCAATCCTTCTTTCATTCAAATTCAAAACATGAAAAATCTTGCCCTGGTCGGTGCCGGTGGAAAAATGGGCATGCGCTGCACCAATAACCTCCGAGAAGCCGATGCCTACCACGTTAGCTACCTTGAGATCAATCCCGAAGCCGTTCAGCGTCTGGAAGCAGCCGGAGTCTCCGTCACCGCCGCCGACGAGGCCCTGCCCGCCGCCGATATTGTGGTGCTGGCGGTGCCCGACAGTGCTATGCGCACGGTAAGCGCCCAGGTGGTGCCCCAACTCAAGGCCGGAGCGCTGGTGGTGATCCTCGACCCCGCCGCCCCGCTGGCTGGACACCTGCCCCACCGCGACGAGCTGGCCTACTACGTGACGCACCCCTCCCATCCGTCGGTGTTTAACTGGGAGCCTACCGAAGAAGCGTACCGCGACTACTACGGCGGCATCCTGGCGCGGCAGACGGTGGTGTCGGCCCTCATGCACGGTCCCGGATGCGTGCTACGCCGTCGGCGACGCCCTGACGAAGGTGTTATTTCAGCCCGTCACCAAGAACCACCGTATCACCGTGGAGCAGATGGCTATCCTGGAGCCGGGCTTCTCCGAGACGCTGAGCTCCACCTGCATCAAGAAGATTCGCGACGCGCTCGAACGTGGTGGTGGACAAGGGCGTGCCCCGCGAGGCCGCGCGCGATTTCATCCTGGGCCACATCAACATCCAGCTGGCGGTGCTCTTCGGCGAGCTGCCCATTCAGTTTTCCGATGCGGCCATTAAGGCGCTCAACCGGGCCGAGTCTATCCTGTTCAAAGACGACTGGCAGCAGGTGTTCGAGATGGACAACATCCGCGAGCAGATCAACGCCATCACCAAACCATGAGGATCGGAATTATCGGTTGCGGCTTTTGGGCGGGCTACCAGGTGGCCGCCTGGCGGGAAGCGGACCCTCGTGTACAGTTTGCGTTTTGCGACCGGGTGGCGGAGGCGGCGCAAGCCCTGGCCGCGCGTTTCGGACCCGCCCCCTGGTACGCCGATGCCGAAGCGATGCTGAACGCGGAAGCTACTCGAACGTGGTGGATATCATCAGCAGTCCCAATACCCACGCGGCGCTTACCGAGCTAGTCGCCGCGCGCGGGCTGCCCGTGATCTGCCAGAAGCCGCTGGCCCCGGACTTTGAATCGGCGCAGCGCATGGTGCAGGTCTGCCAGGAAGCAAAAGTGCCCTTGTACGTACACGAGAACTTCCGCTGGCAACAGCCTATCCGCCATCTGAAAAAGCTACTGGACAGTGATGCAATCGGGACGCCCTTTCGGGCTCGGTTATATTTTAACAGTGCCTTTCCGGTGTTTGACAACCAGCCCTTCCTGGCGCAGTTGGAGCGCATGATGCTGGCCGACGTAGGCGTGCACCTGCTCGACGTGAGTCGCTTTTTGTTCGGTGAGGTGACGCGCCTGTTCTGCCGTACGCAGCGCGTGAATCCGGGTATCCAGGGCGAAGACGTGGCCACACTGCTGCTGGAAACGGCAGGCGGGATGACGGTGACGGTGGAGATGTCGTACGCCTCGGTGGTGGACTACGAATGCTTTCCGCAGACGTTGGTGGAGGTGGAAGGTAACCGGGGCTCGGTACGTTTAGGCCCGGACTTTCGCTTTACCGTTACCACGCGCGAAGGGCAACGCACCGAGCAGCTTACGCTGCCCACCTACGACTGGGTACACCCGCAGTACGCGGTGGTGCAGTCGTCGATGGTGGAAATTCATCGCCACTTTCTGGCGGGCCTGCGCGAGGGACAGGCGGTAGAAACCAGCGGAGCGGATAACCTGAAGACGCTGCGATTGGTAGAAGCGGCCTACGAGTCGGCCGAGCGGAGGGAGGCGGTTGGTATCAAGTGACTGTTTTGTTTGATACGAGCAGGGAAGGATTACAGACAAAGGTTTTCTCTAGGGCACGTTTGTAACGCGTTACAAACGCGCCCCAGCAATAGAATGCTTTTAATACGAAGAACTGAATACCGTGTTCTTGTTGAATCAATGAAAAAACAACAAATAATGACAAGTGACGCCGGACAAACTTGGTTCATTAACTCTAAAGAATCGGTTAGCTGGATGAATGTAGAGACGATAAAATCAATCCTATGGGTGGACCTTCCTCTCTACGTACTAACCATTAGAAACCGGCCGGGATACTATCTATTCACCACGCAGCGCCACTATATTAATTTTGGCTTTGGATCGAAAGACTTGTCTGATATGGCGGCGCATATTCAACGCAAGAAAAAAGAACTAGAGATTTGACTTCTGCCCAACGTACGCCCCGGCGGTTCAGCCACCTTTTTGATGCTTCCGAGCACCTGATTCTTTATCTGTGCCTGGCCTACTACGTCCTGATGATCTTCCTGGCTCCGGGCTTCTTCACGGCGCACAACTCACTGGAGCCTGCTCTTCAACCTGCTGCCCCTGCTGATCGTGAGCGTGGGGCAAACCCTGGTGATGCTCACCGCGGGCATCGACCTGTCGGTGACCTCAGTGGTGGCGCTCAGCAGCGTGGTGGGCGGCTACGTGATGAGTTCCGACCACGGCACGCTCTCGCCTCTTTGGGCAATCACCCTCGGCGTCGGAGCCATGCTGCTGGCGGGTTTGCTGGTGGGGCTGGCCAACGGGCTGGCCGTCGTGCGCCTGGGAATGCCGCCGTTTATGGTGACGCTCACCACCATGATCTTCTTTAGCGGACTAGCCATCTGGTTCACCACCTCGCAGAACATCTACAACCTGCCCGAAGCCTTCGTTGATCTCCCCTACGCGCGCTGGCTCGGCCTGCCCGCCCCCCTGTACATCGGCGGAGCGGTGGTCGGACTGGCCTACTACGTGCTGAACCGGACGCCGCTGGGGCAGTGGCTCTACGCCGTCGGACTTAACCCGAAAGCGGCCCGCATTTCGGGGGTAGACGTATCGGCTACTTTATTGTTTGCCTACGCGATGAGCGGCGTTTGCGCGGCGATCGCCTCGGTGCTCTATACCGCGCGGCTGGAAACCGGCTCGCCGGTGATGGGGCAGCACATCCTGCTCAACGTGATCGGGGCGGTGGTGATCGGGGGCACCAGCCTGTTCGGTGGTAAGGGTAAAGTTCGGTGGACGGTGTACGGAGTGCTGTTCATCGTGCTGCTGGACAACAGCCTGAACCTGATCGGCTTATCGTACTTTCTGATTATGATCGTGAAGGGCAGCGTGATCTTGCTGGCCGCGGTGGCCTACGTCTGGCAAGAGCGTAGCGGAGCGTTGGTCAGCGAACAAGCGGTTGAATAATCAACGGTTTATCGTCGTGTAATAAACGTCTTCTAAAAAATACCAGACTCATGCTGCTAACCGCCACCAATATCCACCAACGCTTCGGCGAAGCTACCGTGTTGCGGGGCGTTGACTTCTCACTGGAGGCGGGGCAGATTCTGGGACTGATCGGCGAAAACGGGGCAGGTAAGTCCACGCTGATGAATATCGTAAGTGGTTTGCTGTCTCCCTCACAGGGTGAACTACGGTTAGACGATCAACCGTTTCGGCCGCTGTCGCCGCAGGAGGCCCAGGCGGCGGGCATTGGATTTATCCACCAGGAGCTCAACCTGTTTCCCAACCTAAGCGTCGCTGAAAACCTGTTGCTCACCCACCTGCCGCAGAAGAACTGGCTCGGCCTACCGTTGCTGAACCGAAAGCAAGCCTCCGCTCAGGCCAGGCAATTACTCGAACAGGTAGGTTTGGATGTATCGCCCAACCAATTGCTGGAGCAACTGGGGCCCGCCCAGCAGCAGTTGGTAGAAGTGGCTAAAGCGCTGGGCAGTCGGCCTCGCATCATCATCTTCGACGAGCCGACCACCGCCCTCACCCAGCACGAACGGGAGCACCTCTTCACCCTGATGCGGCAGTTGCAAACCAACGGAATGGCGATGATCTACATCTCGCACAACCTGGAGGAGGTGATGGAGCTGGCCGACGCGATCCTGGTGCTGCGCGACGGCGAACGGGTAGCGCACTACGACCGTTCCTCAGATTACGAACTTTCTACCCTAGTAAACCACATGGTGGGGCGCACGGTGGAGCAATTTTTCCCGACGCGGGATACGCACCCTTCTGACAAAGTACTATTGGAAGTAAGCGGCCTCCGTGCCGGAGAACGGGTGCGCGATGTTTCCTTCACCGTCCGACGCCGCGAGGTGCTCGGCTTCTACGGACTGGTGGGCGCCGGGCGCACCGAGATGGCGCGCCTGCTCTACGGACTAGACCCCGCCGAAGGAGGGCAAATTCAGTGGAAGGGGCACACTGTTACCGATCCTACTCCCCGTTATTGGATTGAGCAACAAGTAGGTTTTCTGACGGAAGACCGCCGGGAAGAAGGGTTGCTGATGCCCCAGAATATTGATAACAACGTGCGCCTGGCGGGGCTGCCCCGCTTTGCGCGTCGGATGCTGGGGACGATAAGCTTTTCTGAACTCCGGGCGGCGGCTACTCAGCAGGCCGATGCCACCCGGGTGAAGTACCACAGCCTCACGCAGCAACCGGTGCGCACCCTGAGCGGTGGCAACCAGCAGAAAGTGGTGCTGGCCAAGTGGCTCATGATTCGGCCCGCCCTGCTCATTCTGGATGAACCCACCAAGGGAATCAACGTGGGAGCCAAGCACGAAATCTACACTTTGATCAACCAACGGGTGGCCGAAGGAATGGGGGTGCTGTTTATTTCTTCCGAGTTGGATGAGTTGATGGGCCTGTGCGACCGCATCCTGGTGATGAGCCAGGGAAGCATCACCGCGGAGTTTGCCCGCCCGGACTTTGATCGTTCGGCAATGCTAGGGGCAGCGCTGCACGGAGGAGAAAAGCCCACCTCAGGATGAGGTGGGCTACTTATTAGTTCTAAAGTGAGGTAATCTAGTACCGATAATAATCAGGCTTGAACGGCCCCTTCACTTCCACACCGATGTATTCGGCTTGTTCGGACGTGAGCGTCTCCAATTCTACGCCAATTTTGGCCAGGTGGAAGGCCGCTACTTTCTCATCGAGGTGCTTAGGCAGCATGTACACTTGATTTTCGTACTGGTCAGAATTCTTCCACAACTCGATCTGCGCGAGCACCTGGTTAGAGAAGGAGTTAGACATTACGAACGAGGGGTGGCCGGTGGCGCAGCCCAGGTTCACCAGTCGGCCTTCGGCCAGCAGGATGATCTCGTTGCCGTTGCTCAGTTTATACAGGTCTACCTGCGGCTTGATCTCGTCTTTCTCGGCGTTCTTATTGAGCCAGGCGACGCCGATTTCGTTGTCGAAGTGGCCGATGTTGCAGACAATGGTCTTGTCCTTCATCTTCATGAAGTGCCGCTCGCCGATGATGTCTTTGTTGCCGGTAGCGGTCACGATAATGTCCGCGTCCGAAATCGCGTTTTCCATTCTTTTCACGGCGAAGCCGTCCATCGCCGCCTGTAGCGCGCAGATGGGGTCAACTTCGGTGACGGTGACCCGCACTCCGGCACCACGCAGGGAGGCGGCCGATCCTTTGCCCACATCGCCGTAGCCCGCAACGATGGCAGTTTTTCCGGCCAGCATCACGTCGGTGGCGCGCCGAATGGCATCCACCAGCGACTCGGTGCAGCCGTACTTGTTGTCAAACTTCGACTTGGTCACCGAGTCGTTCACGTTGATGGCGGGCAGCGGCAGGGTGCCCTTGCGCATACGCTCGTAGAGGCGGTGCACCCCGGTGGTGGTTTCTTCGGACAGCCCCTTGATGTTTTGCACCAGCTCCGGATAGTCGTCCAGCACCATGTTGGTGAGGTCGCCGCCGTCGTCCAGAATCATGTTGAGCGGCTGACGATCTTCGCCGAAGAACAGCGTTTGCTCAATGCACCAGTTAAACTCCTCTTCGGTCATGCCCTTCCAGGCGAACACGGGGATACCAGCCTTGGCAATGGCCGCCGCGGCGTGGTCTTGGGTAGAGAAGATGTTGCACGATGACCAGGTGACTTCAGCTCCCAGGGCGACCAGCGTCTCGATGAGCACGGCGGTTTGGATGGTCATGTGCAGACAACCGGCGATGCGCGCTCCCTGGAGCGGTTGCTGGGGTCCGTACTCTTCCCGGATCGTCATCAGTCCGGGCATTTCGGCTTCGGCCAGTTGGATTTCTTTTCTTCCCCACTCGGCCAGGGCAATATCTTTAACCTTGTAATTGATCTGTTCTTCAACCATGATGCTTCTTTGTTTTGATGTTTTTGCGCAAAACTACGGCATAACTCTGACAATCGCTAAGTTTTTGGGGTTCGTGTCGCCGTGGCCCGGCCAACCTGAACCCTGAAAGTTTAGAAAATAGTTAAAAAGAGTGCTCACCGCACGTACTTTAGCTGCTTCACGTCGTAGTATCGGGTTTCTCCCTCGGTTTTAACCATGAGTTGCCCGTGCTCGTCTATTCCGATAATGGTCCCGTAGAACTGTCCCCGGACATCCTCAAACAAATGGCGCTCGCCCCGCCAGTGCATCCGCGCCAGGTAATCGTCGCTCAGGGTAGCAAAATCTTTCTGCTCCAGTTGCTCTAGTCGCCGCTCGGCGCAGACGGCCCAGCGGGTCAGCACTTCCTGCCGGTTCCAGCGTTGTCCGGTGAGCAGCGCCAGCGAGGTGGCTCCCGGAACCGTAAACTGTGATTGATTCACGTTTAATCCAATTCCGACCACGCTGGAGTGAATCTTACGTCCTTTCAGGTTGTTCTGTATTAAAATACCGCATATTTTGCTACTTTCGCACAAAATATCGTTCGGCCACTTGATGGTCGGGGGCGGGCTGAGCCAGAAACTAATCGCATCATGCACGGATAACGACGCAACAATGGTTAGCCAGTGCTGTTGTTCCACGGTGAGTGCCGGAAACAGGATGAGAGAAACGGTGAGATTCTGTGACGGAGCCGCTTCCCATTCACTTCCCTGTTGCCCGCGTCCCGCCGTTTGATGGTCCGTATACAGTAGGGTCCCGTGCGAAGCCTCCCCTTCCTGAAGCAGCCGTTGCGCCTGCCGATTGGTAGAATCGCAGGAAGGGTAGTAAAAAATTTGTTTGCCCAAGTAGCGGGTGGGGCGGATAAAAAAATTCAAGCCAATATCTTGGTTCTTTAATCGTCAATATACCAAAAGATTATATAGTTCATGCACAAACTTAGTGAAGTGGTTGCCTTCGGCATGTTAGAGAAGAAGGCCGAAGATGTGATCGTGATGGATTTACGCAAGGTGAAGAACGCCGTGGCCGACTTTTTTGTGATCGGGTCGGGCAATTCTGATACCCAGCTAGATGCCATTGCCGAGTCGGTAGAAAAAGAGGTGAAAGAAAAGTTAGGCGAACGCCCCTGGCACCGCGAAGGAACGCAGCAGAAAGAGTGGGTTTTACTCGATTACGTCACCGTGGTCGCCCATATTTTCTTGCGCGAGCGCCGGGAGTTCTTCGCCTTAGAAGCTCTGTGGGGCGATGCGGTGATCCATACAGTTTCGCCCGAAGAAGCCGCAAAAACTTTGTAGTAGATAGTTAGTTCAATTGGTTAATAATTAGTAAACGTATACATGGCAGATAAGACGAGTAAGAATAAAAAGATGATGCCGAAGCCGTCGCCGCGACCCAATTACCAGATTTGGATCATTGTGACGCTGTTGGCGCTGGTGCTGGGGGTTACGTATTTCAACCGTAGCAACTCCACCGCCCCCCTCACCATGCAGCGGTTTCAGCGCATGGTGTCCGAAGGAGACGTAGCCAAAGTGATCCTGATTCGCAACCAAAACGCGGTGGAGGTCACCCTCAACCGAGATGCGTTTCAGAAGCCTGAGTACCGCAACGAACTGGAAGAACGCGGCCCCTTTTCCACCACCGGTGGGCCCCAGTACCGCCTGCGCATCGCAGAGCCGGAAATTTTTATCCGTAAGTTTGAGGAAGCGCAGCAGGAACTGCCCGAATCGGAACGCATTGGCTACGAAGTGGAGGACCGCTCCGATTTCACCAGTGTGCTGTCCACCTGGGGGTTTCTGTTTCTTTTGTTGTTTGGCTTTTGGTTTCTGATGCGCCGCATGGCCGGTGCCGGAGGGCCGGGCGGACAGATCTTCAATATTGGCAAGTCGCGGGCGGCCCTCTTCAATGCCGAGAACAAGGTGAACATCACCTTTGATAACGTGGCCGGGCTGGACGAAGCCAAGGAAGAGATCAAAGAGATCGTTGAGTTTCTGAAGAACCCCGCCAAGTACACCAACCTGGGAGGAAAAATCCCCAAGGGAGCACTGCTGATCGGTACCCCGGGCACCGGAAAGACCCTGCTGGCCAAAGCGGTGGCCGGAGAAGCAGGCGTACCCTTCTTTTCGCTGTCGGGTTCCGACTTTGTGGAGATGTTCGTGGGCGTAGGTGCCGCGCGGGTCCGTGACCTGTTTAAGCAAGCCAAGGAAAAGGCCCCCTGCATTATCTTCATTGATGAGATCAACGCCGTGGGACGTGCCCGGGGTAAGGGCGCCATGCCCGGCTCCAACGATGAGCGCGAAAACACCCTTAATTCACTGCTGGCCGAGATGGACGGTTTCTCTACCGACTCGGGCGTGATTATCCTGGCGGCCACCAACCGGCCCGACGTGCTGGATTCGGCCCTGCTGCGACCCGGACGCTTTGACCGACAGATTTCTATTGACAAGCCCGACATTGTGGGGCGCGAAGCGATCTTCCGCGTGCATTTGAAACCGATTAAGTCATCAAAGGACGTGGACCCAAAGAAACTGGCCGCCCAGACGCCGGGCTTTGCCGGAGCCGAAATTGCCAATATATGTAACGAAGCCGCCCTGATTGCGGCGCGGCACGACAAAAAGATGGTTGATCCGCAGGACTTTAACGATGCCATCGACCGGGTGATCGGCGGACTAGAGAAGAAGAACAAGCTGATTTCTCCCGAAGAAAAGGAAATTGTGGCCTACCACGAAGGCGGTCACGCGGTTGCCGGTTGGTTTCTGGAGCACGCCGATCCTCTGGTGAAGGTGAGTATCGTTCCCCGTGGAGTGGCGGCTTTGGGCTACGCCCAGTATCTGCCCAAGGAGCAGTATCTCTACCGTACCGAGCAGATGCTCGATGAGATGTGCATGGCGCTGGGAGGACGGGCCGCCGAGGAAGTGGTCTTCGGTAAGATCTCTACCGGTGCGCAGAACGACCTGGAGCGTATCACCAAAATGGCCTACGGTATGGTCACCGTCTACGGCATGAACGAAAAGCTGGGTAACGTTTCGTACTACGATTCTCAGCAATCAGACTACAATTTTAGTAAGCCTTATTCCGAAGCGACCGCGCAGACCATCGACGAAGAGGTTCGGAATATTATCAGTCACGCTTACGAACGGACCAAGGCGCTGCTGATCGAAAAGCGGGAAGCCCTGGAACTGATCGCGAAAGAACTGCTGGATAAAGAAGTGCTATTTCAAGCCGACGTGGACCGGCTCATTGGTAAGCGTCCGTTTAGCAAGCCCACCAATTACCAGGCCTACACCACCGAAAGCGGGCGAGCCGACGGTAAAGGGCCTATCGCTATTGAACCGGAAGATACCAAAGAAGACACGCCCGAAAAGGCAGACGTAGAAGTAGCTTCGGCCGAAACGGCTTCGCCGGTGGAAGAAGAAAAGAAAAAGTAATTTTGTAAATCGGCAGCTTGTCTGAATTGAAAGGCGGTACGGCACAATTGCTTGCCGCCTGACTTTTTAGATAGCTCCCTGATTTGACTTTATATGCCTGACGCCCCCGCGCGCCCGATTGAGCCAATCTTTCTCACCGGAACCAACAAGGTGTACTTTGCCTCCGATTTCCACCTGGGAACTTCAGATTCACAGGCAGACCGGGACCGAGAGCGAACCGTGGTGCGTTGGCTGGATAACGCTGCCGAAGATGCTCAGGTGATATTTCTGCTGGGTGACACCTTTGATTTCTGGTTTGAGTACCGCTACGTGGTTCCCCGCGGTTCGGTGCGCTTTTTAGGGAAGCTCGCCGAATTGGTGGACCGGGGCATCCAAGTGTATCTGTTCACCGGTAATCATGACATGTGGTTGTTTGACTACTTCCCGCAGGAACTGGGCATTCCGGTGTTTCGTCAGCCGTTGAGCCTCTCCATCAACCAGCAGCAGTTTCACGTGGGGCACGGCGACGGTTTGGGTCCGGGAGATTATCAGTACAAACTTTTCAAGCGGTTTTTTGCCGCGCGTTTTTGCCAGCGGTTGTTCGCGGCCCTGCATCCCCGCTGGGGAGTTGGCTTGGCCCGCCGGTGGTCGGCCCGCAGTCGTCGCCATAACTTGCTTCGCGATGAGTCTTTTCGAACCAAAGAAGAAGAGTGGATTTACCAGTACTGTTCAGCCCAGCAACAGCAACGGCATCACGATTATTATGTTTTTGGCCACCGGCACCTGGTGTTGGATATACCGGTGAGTGAAAACAGTCGTTATATCAATACCGGGGCGTGGTTTGAGCAGGGACATTTTGCCAGATTTGATGGCCAATCATTGTCACTTAGTTCTTTCTCGCCGCAGCTAACGGATACGTACAAGAAATGATTTAACGAATGCCCCAACCTACTGAAAAAGTACTACCTTGATCGGGTCATTGAAGCACCACGGTCTTCTTTTCGCATGAAATACCTTCTTCTAGTCACTACTTGCATTTTGCCGGTTGCCGTTGCCTACGCCCAAGAAGAGCCTTCCCCCACCCGCTCAACGGCTATCACTCCGGCTATCACCGAAAAGCATATTGATTATCCCGACGAGATTCTACGACGCGAACTGGATTTGCAACTGACCCCGGTTTCGGCGGGCAAGTTTGAGGTGAATATCGCTTCGCGGGCCAAAGGCCTGATTTTTATCAAAGTCTACGACGTGATTGGCAACCTGCTGCACGAAGAGAAGGTTCGGGTTCGGGGCAATTTTCAGCAGGTGCTGGACCTATCCGATCATGCCTCTAAGTTCTTTATTATTGAGGTAGGTAACGAGGAGTTTAATCTGACCAAGAGCATTGTGGCTATCTAGTTGCCCGCCTGCACCAGATTGGGCACTCCGGCGGCGTACTGTAGTTCCAACTTAGCTTTTTCGTACTGGGTGTAGAGCTTAAGCAGTTTCACCCGGGCATCGAGCAGTTCGGTTTCGCGGGTATTAATCAAGAAGATAGAACTCTCACCAAACTCAAATTTACGCATCTCACCTTCCAGCAAGCGCTCGTAGTTCTGCACCATCTGCTGCTGCATGGCAATCACGGTGTTCAGGTTATACAGCGTGTTGTAAGCGGTGTTGATTTCGTTCTCGATGGTGCGCTGCACGAACGATCGCTCAAAGAAATTCTGCTCCAGCTTCACGCGGGTCTGGGCCAGCTTCGCGCGTTCTTTTCGCAGAAACAGGGGAAAATAAAATTCTACTCCCGCGCGGTAGTTGTTTTCGTACCAAGGTACCATACCGCCACCATTAACCGGAATATCACGCTGGTTGAATAGCTGTTGGCCATCGCCGTTAAATGTATTCGCCAGGAAGTTGTACTTTAGGTTGATCTCCGGCTTCAGAAACTCCCGGTTGAGCCGTTGCTGAATCTGCAACTGCTGAATCTTGGCTCCCAGTTTGGTGATTTCAGGATGGTTCACCCGCGCCAGGCGCTGGAGGTCGTTGAGGGCTTCCAAAGACAAATTTACTACGCTGTCGGTACGCACCGGCACCGTATTTTCGGCAATTTCCAGCGGGATGGCGTTCTCATCATCGGTGCGCCATAGAAACACCGAGGCGGTAAGTTTGGCGTTTTCGTACTCCAGCGCGGCCTGGGCGCGCAGCACGTCGCGCTCCTGGTAATTGATGTAGGCTTTCAAAGAATTGAAGGGAGCCACATCGCCGTTTTCTACCCGGCGCACCACTCCCCGGTAGCGGACTTCGGCCAATTCCTCCACCTCATTGATCCACTGAAAGGCTTCGTAAGCGTAGTACCACTCCCAGTAGGACTTGGCCGCACTGAGCAGCACCTTGTTGATCTCCTTGATCTGGTCGGCCACCGCAATATCTTGCATCAGGCGGGCCGTGCGTACCGCCGTGCGTCGTTCGTTCGATCAGCAAACCTCTACCCACCGGCAAGGTCACTCCGGCGTAGATCAGACCGTCTTGCGTGTTCGCTAGCTCTTCGTTAAGGTACTCTCCCCGGTTGCGCTCGTAGCCCACGTTCAGATCCAGCGGAAACCACAGCGGCACCTCCAGTTTAGAATCCCAGGTGTTATAGTACGTGGTGTTCTTTTCCCCAAACTGCTTGATGGCGAAGTTTGACTTCAGCTTCGGGTTGAAGTTGCCCTGGGCCAATCGGAGGTCCTGCCGGGCCAGTTCGTTGAGCAGATAGGCCTGCCGGGCCACCGGGTGGTTGAGCAGCACCGCCTGAAAGTACTCATCCAGCGTCAGCGGCGTAAGGAGCACGGATGTTACCGTATCGGATGAGGCAAATTGAGGTTGCGCCACCCCGAACATGGTGACGAATACCAGCGCCAAAAGAATTACGTATTGAGATACCATAGCTACTTTTCGGCTTTGTAGGGACTACCCGATCCCGGTTCGCTCTGAAGACTGGGCGGAAAACCGTTGTACAACCGCCACAGTTCGTACCACAGAGGCACTTCGTCGAGCATCACGAAGCCATTTACCCCTGAGCCTAGTCGCAATTGATCGGGCCATTCCCCGTCCGTACCTTCATTGGGGTCGGGCACCACCAAAATGCGGTACTTTCCCTTTTCGGTCGCTGTTTCCACGTAGTCGATCACCTCCACCACGCCGCCAAAAGTACCCACCGCCACGCTGGGCCAGCCGGAGAACTGCAACGCGGGCCAGCCGTCGAACTCCAAGCGTACCGGCCGCCCCACCGATAAGAGCGGCACGTCCATCGGGCGGACGTAGAGTTGCACCGCTTTGTCGGGGTCTTCGGGCATCACCGTGACTACGCCCTCTCCTTCTTTAATCGTCTCGCCAAGACCCGACTTGAGGGCGCGCACCACGTAGCCGTCCTGCGGGGCGATGATTTCGTACTGATCGCTACGGATACTCATGTTAGCGTACTCGTTCTGCAATTTAGCGTAGCTTCCTTGTCCGTCGTACAGGTCGGCCAGCGTGGTGTTTAGTTCGTATTGGGTTTTGCTGATCTTTTCCAGATAGTCGGCTTCCACCGCATTGAGCTCGATTTGGGCATTGATCAGTTCGTTCTGGGTAGCCAAAAACTTATTTTCGGTGGCAGTGAGTTTAGCGCGGGTCTGTTGCAGTTTCTGCTCTTTTTCCTGCAGTTCGGTCAGCGACTTAAGCCCTTCGTCGTAGAGCGTCTGCTGCCGCTCGAGCTGGTTTTTCGCAATAGCGTAGTTCTGCTGTTCGGCCACGAAATCCATGCTGTCGCTCACGACCTTGAGCTCCATTTGGCGAACTTTGTTTCTGGTTTGCTTTAGCTTAAACGCCGGACTTATCGCGAAGGGCGGCAATCTGCCGACGCAGGTCTTCGCCTTTTGTTCTTTGGAATCCAGACTTGATTCTTTGGCAATGAGCTGTTCTTCCAGACGAAGGAGCATTTCCGGATCAAAGAATTTGTCCTTGATTTCGGTGAGTCTTAGAATGGTGTCGCCCTTGCTTACGTAATCGCCCTCCTGCACGAACCAGCGGTCGATCCGTCCCGGAATGGCCGACTGTATCGTTTGCGGACGGTTCTCCGGAGATAGCGCCGTCACTTCTCCCGTGGCCGTGATGTTTTGCTGCCAGGGTAAGAAGAGCACCAGAAACAGGAAGATGCCGATGCCTCCTACCCAGCGCGCCAGCACCCGCCCGGCCCGGGGCGACTGGAGAACGTCCATCGACTCTAGCCCGTAGGTAGTCGGTTCGTCCTGAAGAATTGTATTAGTAGGATCTAACATAAAATAGTTTTGGAATTAATTGAGGGTTGTAGCTATATACGATTACGCCTGCGGAGAGGTTAGTTCACCGAAGATTAATTGCTGGAAAAAAGGCTCTTCTTTTATCTCATCGTAGGTGCCCTCGGCAATTTTTCGGCCCTGTTTGAGCAGCACTACCTTGGTGCAACGGCTCACAATCACGGGAGCGGTCGACACGATGACCAGGCTCCAGCGGTGACGCTCCTCGGTGAGGTAGTCAATCAACCGGCGCTGCTCAAGTTGGGAGAAGAACTGAAAAAAGTCACTCAGAATAATCACTTCCGGATTTTTAGCGATGCAGCGCGCCAGGATGATTTTCTGGGCAAGGCCCGACGACAGGTTCTTTCCGCCGCTGATCAAACCGGTGTGGAGCCCGTCGGGCATGCGATTGATATCATCCAGAATCCCCACTCCTTTCAGGGCTTCAATAGCATCTTGGTAGCTCACGAAAGGCTTACCCACCGTTACATTATCGAGCACCGAGCCGTTGAAAATATCTTCCTGCGACACATTTTTGGCCACGTGGTCACGTAGCACGGTCAGGTTCAGGTTGTGCAGTGATACACTATTGAGGGTCACAATTCCCTCGTACGAACTGTAAATACCGTCCAAAATGTTCACCAGCGTGGACTTGCCGCTGCCGTTGTATCCGGTGATGCACACCCGCTCGCCCGGCTTCACCTCCAGGTCAATATCCTTGAGTACGTAGTCTTTGCTGTTGGGATAGCGATAGCTAAGTTTTTCTACCCGGATGTGGATGCCCTTCTCAAAGTAGGAGGCGGGCACGGTGATCCCGCCGTCGTTCTCCAGCGGCAAGTCCGTCACGTGCCCGATTTTGTCCACCGCCGTGAGCATATCGTAGATGGTGTCCAGGTTGACGATAATCTTTTCTACCGCAGCCAAGATGAGCACAATAATAATCTCAGAAGCCACAAACTGCCCCAGCGTAATCTGCCGGTCGATTACCAGGATGGTTCCCAAGATAAGCAGTCCGCCCACAATGAAGGTCTTGAAGGCAATGATGTAGGAAAACTGCCGGATCAGCACTCCAAAATGAACTTTACGGTGGATCAGGTAATTGTTCACGTTTTCGCTCACCCGCTGCATGGGCAGTTGGGTGGTGCCCGCCACCTTGAATGAACTGAGCGTGCGGGCCAGTTCTTCGAGCCAATAGACTACTTTATACTTGTACTTCAACTCCTTAATAGAAGAACGTAAACCCTTGGGGCCGGTGATGTAGAAGATAAGCGTAAGCAAACTGACTAGCAACATGCCGAAGAACACGAAGAACGGATGGTAGAACGATAGCAGAATCAGGCTAAAGAAGATCTGAATTACCGCCGTGGATATGTCGATCAGTAGTTTCGGAAGCCCTTTTTGAATCGTTAGTACATCAAAG
Organism: uncultured Cytophagales bacterium; assembly: GCA_963833215.1. GTDB lineage: Bacteria > Bacteroidota > Bacteroidia > Cytophagales > Cyclobacteriaceae > Tunicatimonas. The sequence goes on from CAWHXE010000011.1 coordinate 47,087, forward strand.
AAGCGGTTGATAAGTTCCGGGGCGTAGTACTTGAGAATTGATTCAGCGTCGATGCGCGGAATCCGGTGGGCAAACTCGAAGGCGGTTTTGGCAAAAATGCGCCGCTGCATCACCTCCACCATCGATATCTGCATGATCTGCAAGCCGCCGCTCACCACGATGGCGATCACCACCAGTGCGATGAGCAGAATAACAGAGTTGAACCACATGCCGCCCGAGATAAACCCAACAATGGCCTGGGTGCCCAGGGGGAGGGATAAACTGATAATACCCACGGCTACGGCGTACACGTAGAGATAAATGATATCGCGCCGCTCGGTGCCCAGCAGGTTGAGCAAGCGCTTGAGCGGAGTGAGGTGTTCGCCCTCTTCCTCGGTTTTGCTCACGATACTTCGAAACGGAAAGGCCGTCATAAATATCACTTCTCCCTTTTCGTTAAGGTACGGTTCTTCCGATAGGGTGTTGATGGGAACCACCGTGCTGACGCCATCGGGAGCAATGCGGTGGGCCACCGGGTTCATCTTCTTGTTGAGGCGGATAACCGTCGGAATAAATTTGCCACCTTGCTGAAGAAAAACCAGAATCGGAAAGGTCAATTTCCCCAGAAAATCCCGGTAGTTGGCCGCCGGCAAACTGTTGGGCAGAAAAACCAGGCGCGACGAACTGCCGGTTTCGGTGAGGTCGTGAATGAACGTAGGAAGCTGATCGGGAGGGTACTCGGTGGTTCGACTGGATAGGGCCTCTGAAATTTGGGTAGACACATCGTGTTCTAATGCCTGCCCAAACGACTGCACAATAGCGATTACCTGTTTTCGTGTCACAGAAGAAGTTTTTACCGATTAAACGTAGCAATTGATACGGAACCAAGCCAGCAAGGTTAGTATCCGTATTACTTTTTGTAGTATTACTATCTTATGCTTGATAAACCGATCCTAAAAGTGAATAGTTCAGCCCTTAGCTTTTGTAATTCCACCAATCCGAAAGAAGGGTACTAGTGGTTGAACATCAAATATAACCAGTTGGTTTTTACCGTCCAATGCCAGACCTTTAGTACTCACTTACCTAGTTTTGGCATGACGGCGCACGCGATTCTTCAGCAGTACTGGGGCTACGAGCAATTTCGGCCGTCGCAAGAGGAGATCATTGCTTCGGTGCTGGCGGGAAACGATACGCTGGCCCTGCTGCCCACCGGGGGCGGAAAGAGCATCTGCTTCCAGGTGCCCGCCCTGCTGCGCGAGGGAATCTGCATCGTGGTGTCGCCCCTCATTGCGCTCATGCGCGACCAGGTGGCCCAACTGAACCGTCGCCACATCGCCGCCGCGGCTGTTTACTCGGGCATGAGCGCACGTGAGATTGACTTTTGTCTCGACAACTGCGTGTACGGCACTTACAAATTTCTGTACGTATCGCCCGAACGCCTCAAAACCGAACTCTTTCTGGCGCGTATCGAGCGCATGAACGTGTCGCTGCTGGCGGTGGATGAAGCCCACTGCATTTCGCAGTGGGGCTACGATTTTCGCCCTTCGTACCTGGAAATAGCCGCCTTCCGCGCGGTGATTCCCGACGTGAACGTGGTGGCCCTTACCGCTACGGCCACGCCGCCGGTGAAGCAAGACATCCAGGAGCGGCTCGCCTTTAAAAAAGGACAGGCGTTTCAACGCAGCTTCGCCCGCACCAATTTATCGTATTCGGCGCTTTATGAAGAAGACAAGGAAAAGCGCTTGCGCAAGGTGCTCACCAACGTGCCCGGCACGGCGGTGGTGTACGTGCGCAGCCGGAAGCGCACCGAAGCGGTGGCCCGGATGCTCAGCAGCTACAGTATCAGCGCTGACTACTACCACGCCGGTTTGGACGGTGAAGTACGGGCAGCCCGGCAGGATGCCTGGATTCACAACCAAACCCGGGTGATCGTAGCTACCAACGCCTTCGGCATGGGCATCAACAAACCCGACGTGCGCGTGGTGGTGCACCTGGACCTGCCGGAGAGTCTGGAGGCGTATTACCAGGAGGCGGGGCGCGCCGGACGGGATGAGCAGAAAGCCTACGCCGTGGTGTTATACGACCAGAACGACGTGGAGCGGCTGGAGAAAGGCATCGAGCGCTCCTTCCCGCCCCTGCCGATGTTGCGCACGGTGTACCAGAACATCGCCAACTACCTGCGCATCGCGGTGGGCAGCAGCATGCTGGCCAGTTACGATTTTGATCTGGACGATTTCGCAAAAACTTACCGGCTCGTTGCCTACGAAGTGTACTACGCTATCAAGCGCCTGGAGGAAGCGGGCTTTTTGCAACTGAACGAAGGCTTTCACAGTCCCTCGAAACTGCACATTCGGATCAATTATCAAACGCTGTATAAGTATCGAATTGCCAATGCCGCATTGGAACCGCTGTTGGACTTGGTGCTGCGGCTGCACGGTGGCGAGTTGTACACGGGCTATGCGACCATTTCAGAAAGTAGGATTGCCTCGCAGTTATCCACGTCGGTGAATGAGGTAACCAAGAAGCTGCGTTTGCTGCACGAGCAGGAAGTGGTAAGCTACAGTCCGCGCCGGGATCAGCCCCAGTTGCTGTTTATCACCCCGCGTTTTGATGCCGCCAAGCTGCCCCTGCGGGCCAGCGGTTTGGAAGAGCGAAAGCAAACGTATTCGGAGAAAATAAATTCGGTGGTTCGGTACGTGACGCACCCACACCGTTGCCGTACGCAGTTGCTGCTGCAGTATTTCGGAGAAGACTATCAGGAAAACTGCGGGGTGTGCGACCACTGCCGGGAAAAAGCGAAGCGAGGGGTATCAGCAAAAACTAATCAGCCCCCCAAGGAAGTCCGGCAGATGATAATTAGCTTTTTAACGGATAATCCGGTGACGGTAGAAGCGTTGACTACTGCCCTACCGACGGTGGATGAACCAATCCTGCTCGAGTCGCTAAAAAATATGCTGGATAGCGGAGACCTGCACTACGACCGGCTGGGAAGGATCGCTAAAAAGTAAGAATCGAGTTAAAATGTTAGCTAACGAAGGCGTCGGCGATATCGATCAGGTCCAGGTAAGGTTTAAGGCACTTGGTGGTGGTGAAGGGAATAATGTTAGACACTTTGCTTTTGCGGGTGTTGAACCAAATTTCGGCGTAGAATTTTCCGGTGTGGTACAAAAAAACCTTTCGTCCCGCGAAATACCGGCTACACAGTAGCATACCGTTGCCAAGAATGTACTGCGTTCGCTCCTCTAGAGATAGCCGATGAAAAGAATACAAATTATCCATGTCGTTCAATTAAATAATATGTATGCAAAATATCACTTATGTATGATATATACAATAAAAAATCAAAAATTAACTTTTATATAGCGTTTAAAAGATGAAATAGTACTCAGTAGAAGTGCCATTCACTCCCTAATAATAGCAGAATTTATTGAAATAGCCTAACCGAACAAAGCAACCTATCAGAAGTAGCAAGATACCCCAAGCTAAAATAATGTACTTTCAAGAGTCATCTGATTCTCGTAAGTGCTTGTCATCGTGGCATTTACAGTAATCCCCGTAGACAATCCATCTTTCGGCTGGTTTTCGTAATAACCGTAGATTTCAGCAAATATTCACTACTCTTCCAACAAATCCATTGACATAGAAACAGTAAAATTGAGGTAACAGTAAAAAGCGTAAAAACAGCAATATATTAGGCGTCCACTCACTCCGAAAGCAGCAAGAAAAAATTGTAAGTTTTTTAATTAACCTATTGTTGGTAAAGAGTGCCAGTCGAAGCTACCCACCTGCCGCTAATTTCATTCTTTCCCAACCATGCGTAGCTCGTTGGTGTCATTAACTAGTAGGCTATAAGCTATTGTTATGAGATGTAATTGGTTGCTTTTAACTGGAATGGTCGTTACAGGGTTAATGTGCAGTTGTAGTGAGTCGTATCGTTCCTACTTTGGCAACGGGTATCAATCGTTGGAGCATAGTTATTCGGATGTGCCTCACTACGATAGTATTCCGAGGGGGGCCTGGCAGGTTTCGGCTCGCTACATACGGGCAACTGGCTACAACCTATCTTGGAATCCCGACCGATCCGGTGATCGAAATCACGCTTATGAGGCTCATGTTTTCCGGGGGCAAGCCCATCGCAACATTGCTTGGACGGCTGGGCTATTGAGTTACTACGGCCGATACCGACTTGGCAATCGGCACGACAGCGTGTTGGTAGATCACTATTTTAGGAACAAGTCTTACTTCGGGTTGGGGGGCAGGGGAAGCGTAGCCTGGAACATTCCATTGACTAACGTTAGCATCCGTCCGGTGGGGGTAGATCTGATTATCAACCGGGAGTTCGGTCAGTATCCTGACTTTGTACAACAGCTTCAGGGGCAATCTTCGTTGGTGACCACGGTTTACAATCCCTGGAGGGCATCCATTGCGTTTACTTCCGGTTTGCGAGCGCAGGTATCGGACCGAGTGGTATTGGGTTACCAAACCGTTGTTGCCGTTCCGGAGCGGCACTACCGGTTTATCTACCGAAAGTCGGGAGCTTTTGAAGAAAACCAGACCGCCACTGAGCAAATTGCGGCAACCGCTTTTGTGGGTCTTGATCGCACGTTGGTGTCGCTACAGTTTGGGATAGGTCCCCAATTTCATCTCGCCGGTGGCGTAAGCTACCGTTTTAGGTAGTTAATTGGCAGTTGACTACAACGGCTTCAGCGTAGACAAGCCTCCGTCTACGTGCAGCACCTGCCCGGTGATCCAGCTGCTGTCGCCGGACAGTAAGAACACTGTGGCCCGCGCGATGTCTTCGGGTTCTCCGTAGCGTCCGATGGGATGACGCTGTCGCGAGGCTTCCTTTTTCTCATCGGTGCCCAGCAGCCCTTTGGCCAAAGGAGTATCGGTGAGGGAAGGAGCAATCAGGTTAACCCGCACCTGCTTGCAGGCTAGTTCCGCCGCCAGCGAACGGCCTAAGCCTTCCAGCGCCCCCTTGGCGGTGGCCACGCTGGTGTGGTAGTTGAGTCCGAGTTGCACGGCCACCGTACTGTACAACACCACGCTGGCTCCCTTGGCGGCCCGCAGCGGTTTCAGGGCCGCTTTAATCACCCGCACCGCTCCCAGCACGTTTAGCTCGAAGTCAGCCAGAAAATCTTCCGGCTTCAGCGCGGTGAAGGGTTTCAGGTTGATGCTACCGGGACAGTACACCAGTCCGTGCAGGGTGTCGGGCAGTTCTGCCAAACTATCGCCCGGCTCGGTAACATCCAGTGAAATATACTCCACCCTTTCGGCTAAGTCATCGTCAGGAGCATTGCGCGCGGCCACCAGTACCCGGGCGTTCTTCTCCAGCAGGTCACGAACAACCGCCTGACCAATGCCGGACGTGCCGCCCACGACTAAAATCGTTTTATCAGAAAAGTCAGCCATCGTTAGGACATGTTTACGTAGTTCAAAAACTCCTGCTTGCGCATCTCTTCCTCAAAGATACCGCTGTAGTGCGCCGTGAGGGTCAGGCTGCTGGTATCTTGCACGCCGCGCGACGAAACGCACAGGTGAGCGGCATCCACCACCACCGCCACGTCTTCGGTCTTGAGCACCTCCTTGAGTTCGTTGGCAATTTGTACCGTCATGCGCTCTTGCACCTGGGGTCGCTTGGCGAAGTACTGCACAATGCGGTTGATCTTCAACAGCCCAATCACGTAGCCACTCGACACGTAGGCTACGTGGGCCTTGCCGATGATGGGCACAAAGTGATGCTCGCAGTTCGAGTAAAAGGTAATGTCCTTCTCCACGAGCATCTTCTGATACTTATACTTGTTCTCAAAGAGGGTGGCTACTGGCTTGTTCTCGGGGTTCAGTCCGCTAAATATCTCGGTAACATACATCTTGGCGACGCGCTCGGGAGTTCCTCGCAGGCTATCATCGGTGAGATCAAGACCCATTGTAAGCATGATTTCGCGGAAGTGCTTCGCAATCACTTTAATCTTTTCCTGATCGCTCTTCTCAAAAGCATCGGGGCGCAAGGGAGTTTCTAGGGTGTTGACTTGGTGCACATCATCTTCCGTGTGCTCTTCACTATCCAGCGTATTCGACAAAATTTCTTTCAGTTTCATAAAGGGTTACGTTCAGCGTTAAGGCTTCATCGATGTTCGGACGAAGGATGTTCCAGATCACAACAGCAATATTCTCAGCGGTAGGGTTGAGGTCTTTAAATTCCTCAGTATCCAGGTTTAAATTTTGGTGATCAAATTTGTGCAGCACCAGCTCGCCCACCAGGTCCTTGAGGCGCTTCATATCGTACACAAACCCAGTTTCAGGGTCAGGGGTGCCGGTGAGCCGAACGATCAAGTCGTAATTGTGACCGTGATAATTCTTGTTATTGCATAGTCCGAACACTTCTTGGTTTTTTTCGTCGGACCAACCGGGGTGATGCAGGCGGTGTGCCGCGTTGAAGTGCACACGTCGGCCCACGGTAACTTTAGCCATTGAATTTATATTGGGTTAAGAAGTGACTTCTTTTAAACCAGCTTCGGCAATAAAAGGTTGCCCGGAAGCCAAACCTTTGCTCATTCGCCGCAGCGCTGAATATTCTGCCGATTTTATGGGTCATTTGGTAGCTTTTACCAAGGCCACGCCCTTTCTTGCGTTGGTAAAGGGCGTTTCGTTTACCCAATGAGATCACTATGACCGGTTTATTTATTCCTCGCACCTCGAAGACTCCCGACATTGCCTTCGATGCCGATCAGGGCTACCTGGAACTTAAGGGGCGATCTATTCCTGAAGACTCGGTGGCGTTTTATGCTCCGCTCATGCAGTGGATCAACGCGTATGAAAAACATCCGCAACCAGTCACCAAACTGGTGGTGCGACTGGAGTACTTCAATACCAGTTCGTCTAAGTGCCTGATTGATATTTTCCGAAAGCTAGAAAAGTTGCATCAGCAGCACAGCAAGGTGTCGGTGGTGTGGTATTACGAAGAGGTGGACGAAGACATGAAAGAGTCGGGCGAAGACTTTCGGGACCTGGTCAGCATGCCGGTGATCATCACTCCCCTGGCATCAGAAGAATAATGTTCGGGGGCATAAACTGCCGCGGTCAGCGTTTGCCCGGTGGACTGCCCGTCGATAAATAGTGAGCCAACGTGATTAAATGCGCTTTTTATAAGTTCGTAGGTTAAATACCGTAATTCGGTTTATTTTACAAACCTTATTCTCTACCTTGTAATCAATAAGCTAACCTGCCCTATGGAGAGAAATCATACTAACATCAAAAAATTCATTTTCTTCACTGAAGAGTCTTTCTTGATCTACTTCGGCAGGAACTACGAGTCCACGGTGCTGAGCGCCAACCGAAACTGCATTCCGGTTATTCGAATCGTGAACGCCAGTGGTACGCGTTCGGCCATTCCGCTGGAGCGAGCTAACGGTTTGCTAGAGAAGTATTACAAACTGCGCGACCAACAGACCAAAGAGGTTTACCACGCCAACCCCAGCGAACTGGTCCCTGCTCCTTCGTACCAAGAATCTGCCCCGGAGCCTACGGTAGCGCGCGCTCCGTTGATGAGTGGCGCCGCCTAGCGGTAAAGCATTCATTCACAATTACATTACGGCAACTAAGCTGGCTCAGGCGTAATAGCTTCCCTTCACTTCTTCACTGCGGCGCAGGTTCCTGAACAATGTCCCGCATAGTCCCGCCAAGCCGCCTACCAATCCCCCTATTCCACCCGATAAAGCAATCATCCAAACCGGGTTCGTGAACTCGAAAATACCCGCCACCCGTTCGGTAAGCAATCCGCCCGATTGGGAGTCAATGAGCCAAGCCACGCCCAGCCACAACAACCCTACGCCCAAAAAGCCACTCAAAAAAGCGTTGAAGCCCTTGGTAGGAAGCACCAAATTTACCCCAAAAGAAACCAGAGCCACCGTCCACCACGGCAGAAAAAGCTCAACGACGTAGCAGACCGCCGCGGTTAGAATCACCTTAAAGATAAATTTCATGCGTTAGTCGGCTTCGGTGGGAGAAAGAGTTTGGGTGATCAACAGGTCAGCATTATCGTCTGGACCAACCATTTTTCGCAGCAAATAGTGCTTTCCGGCGGCCCAGGCGGCCACCTGGTCATCGTAGTAAGCGCTGCCGGGGTTTCCCGATTGACCGCCGGGATACACTCCCCAGATCTTAACCGGGTCGCTGAGTTCCACCACCATCCGCCACGAAGGTCCGTGCCGCTCGCTGGTGGCATTCACGATGCCCCGACCGCCCCCGATGGGCACGTCGTAGACCCCCAACGGAGCCAGACGCATCATGTGCTGGATGCTGGTGGCCTTGTAGTTGCCCCAGGTATACTGCGCGTCGTTTTCGGCCGACCAGTCGCGCAGCCGTTGTTCGGTGGCAGCAAACGACTCGTTGAGCAAGTCGTTCACGGTTTCGCGGTAGGTGGTGCTCTGCCGGTCCACCATGCTGTCCTGCGGATAATTTTGTAGGTAGTGGATGGTCGCCGCATCGGTAGGGGTGGCTAGCACCACCGACTTTCCTTCCATCTCATCCCAAAGCGCTTCCTTGAGTTGGTTCCACCAGATGGAAAAAACCGTGGGCGCCCGCCGGTTCCGCTCATTCCGAAAGTCCCAGTCGCGCAGCAGTTTGTACAGTTCCTGCGACTCGCCCCGCAGTTGACTATCGTCTAAGCTATCGAGCATCAGCGGCAGCACGTCGGCGGCCTTTTGGTTGTAGTTGTCGGCCTGCAGCGCCATCATGTCTTCCGGGGTGATTCGCTTCAGCGAGGACAGCCGCTCGTTGATGCGGCGGTTGCGAAAATGCTCGTATTTTTTGTCGTAGAAGAAGTAGGGATACTGGGAATTGACCGGTATTTGGTTGGCCGAGCTCACGAAGCCGCGCGGCGGGTTGCGCTCGTAGGCGTTGTGCTCGAACGGAATATAGCCTTGCCACTCTTGCTCGGGTTGGCTGCCGTCCATCAGAAACTGCCCCTGTCCGGGCCACTTGGCCGGAAACTTACCCTGCACGCTCAGCGCGATGTCGCCCTGCACCGAGGCAAACACAAAGTTCTGTGCCGGGGTGGCGTAGTAGCGTAGCGCCTGCCGATAATCTTCGTAGTTGTTGGCCCGGTTCAGGTAGTAAAAGGTCATCATTTCCATCGAAGGGTCGTGGGCGGGCCACTTCATGGCGTAGTTGCGCTCGGGATTTTCAATTGAATCAGCCGGAAAGCTCCGGTCGTAGACCACCGGACCATAGTGGGTATACATCACCGTGTCGTAGAACGTTTCTTCGCCGCGAATCTGAATAGCCTCCACCCGCGGCTGTGCTTTTAGGGAACGGCCGTCGAACAGGTATTCATTGCGCTGGGCATCGGCGAAGGTAATTTTGTACCAATCGCGCACGTCGCGGGTCGCATTGGTCACGCCCCAGGCGATGGAGTCGTTGGCACCAATAATCACGCCGGGCGAGCCGGGCAGGGTGGCTCCCAGCACGTTGAGTTCGGGAGTGTGCAACTGAACCACAAACCAAATACTGGGCAGGTTTAGTCCCAGGTGCGGGTCGTTCGCCAGGATAGGTTTTCCTGATTTTGTCTTTTGGCCACTCACCGCCCAGTTGTTGCTGCCGTTGTCAGGATCCGGTTTGGGAAGCACCTCGGTGGTCAGTTGATTGTCAGCAAACGACACCGAGGGCGTATCCAGCGCAACGGGTTCAAAATCCCAGACGTGGTCGGCAGAGATCACGGGTTCGGCGTCCGGATAATACTGCGGATACAGAAAATCGAAGCGCTCTTTGCCCCACAGTAGGAGCGCATTGGTGTTTTCCAAGTCTTCGTCAAAGCCCGATAGGTCGTCGGCCATGTACTTGAGCAACAGCGAGGTTTTGAGTGGTGTCCACGGCTCCGGCGCGTAATCCAGCAGTTTATACTCCAGGGGCCAGTCTTCGTAGCGCAGGTTGTTCACGTAGCTGTTCACCCCCTCGGTGTAGGCTTCCAGCACGGCGTTGGCCACCGGGTCTTCCTCCATCATGCGCAGCGCTTTTTCGGCCGCGAACATCAACCCCTTGCGGCGTTGTCCCCGGTCAAACTCGCGGGCGCGTGCTCCCACCACCTCGGACAGACGCCCCGCCGCCACCCGGGCGACAAAGTCCATTTGCCAGTAGCGCAATGAGGCTTGCACGTAGCCCTGGGCGCGGTATAGGTCGGCATCGTTCTGCGCGAAGATATGGGGAATGAGCAGGGAATCGTAGTGCACGGTGACCGGGGCCCGCAAATTAGGCAGTTCCAGACTGGTCTCGATGCCTACCTCGTCTCCTTGCGCATTTTGCCAGAAACCGTGAAACGGGTCCAGGAAGTAGCCCAGCGGGGGGAGGGGATCGATGCGCCAGCTCAACGCCACCACCAGGGCAATCGTGAGCAACAGGGATAGCAGAAAGGTAAATACCTTCATCCAGCGAAATTAGAAAGTTTACGGTAGAACACCAACAGTAATTGGCGGAAGACCCTAGTGTACGTCATCCATCCAACGGGTAAGCAGCGGAGATAACATCACCACGATCAGGGCACCGCCCAGGGCGACGTAGGCAATCGACTCAAAGCCTTCGGTATACATGCGCAGCGTGTCCGAAGCGGTGACCGCCCCCCCCCCCTCGGAGGCGATTTCATCAATGGCTAATTGCTGACCTACAAACCCTACAATCTGGAAGGCGTAGGCCGAGGACAAAAACCATACTCCCATCATAAAGGCCACGATGGTTTTGGGCGATAGGTCAGTGATTTTAGACAAGCCCACTGGATAGGTGAACAGTTCGCCCAGTGACATGAAGAGGTATAGCAAGATCAGGAATACGAAGGGTACCGTGCCTTCGGGACTGGCAAAATTCTGACTCAGAAACAATAGATAGTAGCCCAACCCCAGCAGCGCCAGTCCGGCGGCAAATTTGTAGGGCGTTCGGGGATTTATGCCTCTTCGGGACAAGAAAACCCACAGCGAAGAAATGGGCACCGCCAGCAAAATAATGAACAGCGGATTGAGCGCGTTGGTCTGCGCCGCATTCATCAGCCACAAATCCACGTTGCGCGCCGAAAATAGGGTAATAATATTGCCCGAAAGCTCGTGAAACCCCCAGAACAAAGTCATGAATACCGTGAGCAGCACCGCCACGATCATCTTTTTGCGGGCCACGGGCGGCAGTTGGTAGATCACGTAGGATAAGTAGCCCAGAATGAAAATACTCAGCCCGTAAAAAATAACGTTTACAATGGTCACTTTGCCCAGAACGGTGGCTCCGTCGGCGATGAATTCGTAGGAAGAAAGCAAAAAGGCGATTACCGGCACGGCGGCAACTGATAGAATGGTGATCCAGTGCTGTCGGGCAATACCGGCCACCTTTTCGCGCAGCACTTCGGGATGCGGCGGCAGGCCTTCGTCCATAAACACGCCCTTCTTGATGCCGCGCCAGAAGAAAAACACCCCGGCCAACATCCCTACTCCGGCCAGTCCGAAGCCCCAGTGCCAGCCGTATTCGGCTCCCAGCCAACCACAGAGCAAGGGCGAGGCGAACGCCCCGATGTTGATCCCCATGTGGAAGATGGTGAAGCCGGAGTCTTTGCGCGTATCGCCGTCGGGATACAGCGCACCCACAAAGGTGGAGATGTTGGGCTTGAAAAACCCGTTGCCAACGATAATGAAAGCCAGGGCCAGAAAAAACGCCGTATTATTCTCAATGGCCAGCACAAAGTGGCCGATGGCCATCAGGATGCCGCCCAGCAAAATTGACTGTCGCGAACCGTTGAGTTGGTCGGCAATGCGCCCCCCAATAATCGGCGAGGCGTAGACCAGTGAGCCGTAGGAGGAGTAGACAATGGCCGACACGGTGTCGCGGTTGGCCAGCGACTCGAATACCTGCTCCACCATGTAGAGCGTGAGCAGGGCCCGCATGCCGTAGAAGCTGAACCGCTCCCAGAGCTCGGCAAAAAAGAGGTAGTAGAGTCCTTTGGGATGCCCGAAGGCTTGCGGGCCAATGGGTTCCGGCAAGGCCGCTGCTTCCGCGGGGTCGGTAGAATTTGATTTCATTGGTGGGGGTTGGTTGCCTACAAAAGACAGCAGCGACGAGTGTGCCCCCTGGGGGAAACCCGTCGCTGCTGCTATCCATCGAGACTATCGATCAGCGAATGCCTCAGTTACATGCTTTCTAGCTTAGTGGCTACCTCTTCGGCCTTTTCATCCATGCCCAAGCGGGTATACACGGTTTGCAGCGTGGTAAGCACCTTCTGGTCATCCGGCTTCAGATCACGTGATTTTTCCAGCGGGGGCAACGCTTTTTCGAAGTAGCTCATAGCATTATCCTCGATCTCTTTTCCACGCTTTTCGTACTCTTTCAAATCCATGTTGTTGGCTTCCTGAAGAATTTCGGCGGCTTCGTTGTAGTAATACGCCGCTAAGTTGAAGGCCGCATCAAAATAATTGGGATCGAGTTCGGTCGCCTTCTGGTAGTTTTCTACGGCTTGCTCACCATCGCCCATCTGCTCGTACAGATAGCCTCGGTTATAGTACAGGATTGCGTTGTCGGGCTCGGCTTCGATGGCCTTGGCCAGTTTGTCCTTGGCTTCGTCGTATTTTTCGTTGGTGATAAGCACGGTGATCTCTCGCTTCAGGAAGTCAGGCTTGTCGGGAAATGCTTCCTGCGCTTTCTGGAGATAGTCAATCGCCTTATCGTTGTCCTTTTGCTCTACCAGATAAATATAAATCAAACTGTTGTAGAAGTCCTCGCTCTTGTAATCCAAGCTATCTACCAAGAACGCATAGTTTTTGGCCGCGTCGTTGAGTTCACCGGCCTGTTGCGCCGAGATGCCGGCGTAGATGTAGGCGGTGGTATCCTGCGGCTTGGCCATCTTGGCCACGTCGAAGTAGGTGATCGCGTTTTCGTAATCTTTGTCCGAATAAAGGGCGGCGCCTTTGTTGACGGCACTGGCCCACACCTGCTCCTTCATCAGTTGCGCCTGCGAGTATTCGGTAGAACCTTCTTTTTCTAGCTCCATCGCTTTGTCATAACCTTTCATGGCTTCCTGATACGGTTCATCAACTTGCACCGCGTTGGTAGAGTCGTCGGCAATGGCTTGGTACACCTGCCCGTAGAGCAACCAGGTTTTGGCTTCGTCCTTGGTCTTTTCGTCGTTAGTGGCTGGATCAATCTGGGCTTTCGCCTCGGCGAGTTCGCCTTTGTCAAGCGCGCTGCCTGCTTTGCGAACGTTCTTGTTCTGCCCAAACGCAACGGTTTGTAGGGCCAAGAGAACAATAAAAAAAGATGCTAATTTTTTCATAGTGTGTAGTGAATAGTAATACATTGATTTAGTTCTAAAATGCAAAATAAGAAAAAAAGTTAAAAGTCGATAATCAAAATCGACAGTCTTTGGTCAATGGTTAATCGTTTACGCCTCAGCAGTCGGCGGCGGGGCATCATCTTGCGACGCTTCACCATTGCGCGTAGTGCCCTTCTGAGCCGCCAGCTCTTCTTCAATGAGTTCGTTCTCCACCTTCGCCACTGAGGCGATGGTGTCACCCTCGTTGAGTCGGATCAAGCGCACTCCTTGCGTTGCGCGTCCCATCACCCGCAGTTCCGACATGGGCATCCGAATCATAATCCCGGAGGTGTTGACGATGATCAGATCATCGGGGTCAGCCACCTTCATGATAGATACCACCGCCCCGGTTTTGGGAGTGATGTTCAGGGTCTTAACCCCTTTCCCCCCCCTTTTTGTTATGCGGTAGTCCTCAATAGCCGATCGTTTGCCGTAGCCTTTTTCGGAAACCACCAGCAGTGAGCGGCTCAGATCGCTCACCGTCACCATGCCCACCACCCGGTCGTTTTCATCTTCCAGGGTAATACCCCGCACTCCGGCGGCGTTGCGGCCCATCGGTCGCACGTCCTGCTCGTTGAAGCGAATGGCGCGTCCCGACCGCACCGCCAGCAGCACGTCGGACTGTCCGTCGGTGAGCTTCACGTCGAGCAGGCGGTCGTTTTCGTTGATAGTAATGGCGTTGATTCCGTTCACCCGCGGGCGCGAGTAGGCTTCTAGCGAAGTTTTCTTGATGGTGCCGCCCACGGTGCACATCATCAGATAAGTATTGTTGAGGTAGTCGTCATCGCTCAGGCTCTTCACGTTGATGACCGCCCGTACCGAATCGTCGGGAGTGATCTGAATCAGGTTCTGAATGGCCCGTCCCTTGGCTGATTTTCCCGCTTCCGGAATGGCGTATACCTTGAGCCAGAACACCCGCCCCAGCTCGGTAAATATCAGCAAATAGTTGTGCGTGTGCGCCACAAACAGGTGTTCGGTGAAGTCATCATCTTTAGAGGAAACTCCCCGGGCTCCCACTCCGCCCCGCGCCTGGGTGCGGTACTCATCCACGTGGTTGCGCTTCACGTAGCCCTGGTGCGAAATGGTGATCACCATCGCCTCGTTGGGGATCATGTCCTCAATGTCGATGTCGTCGGCGCTGTGGGTGATGCTCGTGCGGCGCTCGTCTCCGTAGCGCTCCTTGAGCTCTTGCAACTCGTCCTTGATGATCTGCATGCGCAGCTCCCGCTCGGCCAGAATCTGGTTGAGGTAGGCCACCTGCTTGAGCACTTCGGCGTATTCGGACTCGATTTTCTCGCGCTCCAGCCCGGTGAGTCGCTGCAAGCGCATGTCCAGGATGGCCCTGGTCTGAATTTCGGTGAGTTCAAATTCGCTCATCAGGCCGTTGCGGGCGGTTTCGGGGTCGCGCGAGCCGCGAATAATCTCAATGACGCGGTCGATATTATCCAGGGCGATCAGGTAGCCCTGCAGCAGGTGCGCCCGCCGTTCGGCTTCGGCCAACTCAAACTGGGTGCGTCGCACCACCACGTCGTGCCGGTGGTCCACGTAGTGGCCGATGATCTGCTTGAGGTTCAGCGTTTCGGGTCGCCCCTTCACCAGCGCCACGTTGTTCACTCCGAACGACGACTGCAATTGGGTGTATTTAAAGAGCGTATTGAGCACCACGTTGGGAATGGCGTCGCGGCGCAGGTCGTAGACGATGCGCATGCCGTTGCGGTCCGATTCGTCGCGCAGCCCCGTGATGCCCTCGATGCGCTTTTCGTTGATCATCGCGGCGGTTTTCTCGATCATCGCCGCTTTGTTGACCTGGTAGGGAATCTCAGTAACGATAATCTGGATCTTGCCGGTTTTAGACTCCACTATTTCGGCCTTGGCCCGCAACACGATGCGCCCCCGCCCGGTTTCGAAGCCTGATTTCACTCCCTGGTAGCCGTAGATGATGGCCCCGGTAGGAAAATCAGGAGCGGTGATGTGCTGCATCAGTTCGCTGATGGTGATCTCCGGATTATCAATGTAGGCGCTAATGCCGTCGACCACCTCGGTCAGGTTGTGGGGCGGCATGTTGGTAGCCATGCCCACGGCGATGCCCGAGGTGCCGTTGACGAGTACGTTGGGCAGTTTGCCCGGCAGACACACCGGTTCCTCGAGCGAGTCGTCGAAGTTGGGCTGGTAATCGATGGTATCTTTGTTGATATCGGCCAGCATCTCTTCGGCGATGCGCTGCAAGCGTGCCTCGGTGTAGCGCATGGCGGCCGGAGAGTCGCCGTCGACCGAGCCAAAGTTACCCTGTCCGTCCACCAGCATGTAGCGCAGCGACCAGGGTTGGGCCATGCGCACCATAGAGTCGTAAACGGACGAGTCGCCGTGGGGGTGGTATTTGCCGAGCACTTCGCCCACGATGCGGGCGGATTTCTTGTGGGCTTTATTATGGGTGAGGCCCAGGTCGAGCATACCGTAGAGCACGCGCCGGTGCACGGGCTTGAGTCCGTCGCGCACGTCGGGCAGGGCCCGAGAGATGATCACCGACATGGAATAGTCGATGTAGGCTCCGCGCATTTCGTCCTCAATGTTAATGGGAATGATGTTCTCGTTTTCGCCAGCGGCCATAAATGTCAGGTAGTCTGTGTAGAGGATGATTTTCGAGGCGGCAAGATAAGCATTTTTTCGAGTTGTAACGTATTCTTTAGGGCGGTTTTACGGCCGCTGGGCCACTTCATGTAGCGTGGCTTCCCGCACTAGTGGCTAGCTCACCAACGGTAGCCTATTCCCACCGCAAACAAGTGCGGGGCGCCAATGCCTACTTCAAAATTAGCGATTAGCGACGGAAGCAGGGAAACGTCGCCGCCGATCAAAATCAACTGGGGGGCAATCTGGGTACCCAGGGCAAAGGACAAGAACCGGCCCACGGTGTAGTTGATATCTTTGGCGTTGGTATCAAACGTCCAGCGTGTGATGCCCAGGCGGGCGCCCGAATACCAGGCGATGTGGGCCGCACCGGGATTGTAGTGCCAGCGGGCAAACCCGGCCACGTTGAAGCGCCGCACGTAGGTGGTGAAATTATCCAGCAGCGTAGCCCCGCTTTCATCCTCATACTCGTACCCCCGGTAGCGCGCCGAAAAAACCTGCCGCGATAGTCCGCCGCCGAAGCTGATACGGTCGCGCCAGCGGTAGGAGTAGTTGAGTTGCAGGGCGGGTTGCACCGACACGTCGATATCAGCCACACCGCTCACCCGCCGCACCAGGCCCGAAGCGAGTCCGATACCGCTGATGCCTACGGTGAGGCGAACCTGGTGCGAGTACGGGTATAGCTTTACGGAATTGACGGGCACGTCTGCGTCTTGGGTCTGACGCTGAGCAAACAGTCTGTTTCCAACTAAAAGCAGCACCGCCGCTAAAAAATATTGAATAGAGAAAAAGGAACGCCGAATTATGAAGTAAAAGGGTGACCCCATAATCTGGAATGGCTTGATTGACGGTAAGCGCTCAGTTATTCACCTCGGGCCAGCGACTCGGCCTTTTGCTGCACGGCGTTCCAGACGCGGAACACGTTCTGGTAGCAGATTTTCTCAATGTCTTCGTCCGAGTAGCCCCGTTTGAGCAGTTCGGCAATCAGGTTCGGGTATTCCGAGGCATCCTTGAGACCGGTTGGCAGCGTATCCCCTACCCCGTCAAAGTCCGAGCCGAAGCCCACGTGCTCCACGCCGACCAACTGTACCACGTGATCGACGTGATCGGCTACTTTTTGCACCGTCGAGAAGGTAGGGTTCTCCCGCATATAGTTTTTGGCGTAGGCTTGGGCGGCCGAGTCCTGAAACGTGAGGTTGTTGTCGGCCATCCACTTGCCCAGGTGGTCGCGCACTACGTCGGACTTTTCGCGGGCCTCCTCATCAACAAAGGTAGAACCGAAGTTGATCTGGATCACCCCGCCGTTGTCGGCCAGTTTTTTAAGCATATCGTCGTTCATGTTGCGCTCAAAGCCCGGCACAAACGCGCGGCAGGAAGAGTGCGACGCTATCACGGGCACTTCCGTGATGTTCATCACGTCGTAAAAGGCGCTATCCGAAATGTGCGACACGTCGACCATGATGCCTACGCGGTTCATCTCGGCCACCACCTGCTCCCCGAAGGGACTCAGGCCGTTCCACGTTCGTACGGTATCGTAGGAGGAGTCGCAGATCTGGTTCACCTTGCTGTGGGTCAGGGTGATGTAGCGCACGCCCCGGTCGTAGAAGTACTGCACGTTAGACAACGAATCTTCAATGGGTGCGCCGTTTTCCATGCCCATCGGCAGTGAGATGAGTCCGTTGGCAAAGTTGGCTTCCACCTCCTGCGGAGTGTTGGCCAGCGCGAACTTATCAGGATACTTGGTGGTGATGGTGCGCACAATGTCGATGAGCGAATCGGCAAACACCTTCGCTCCGCCGGTTTCTTGGTAGCTCGCGGGCACGTAGATCGACATGAAGGGAGCGTTGAGTCCGCCCGCTTGGGCCTTCACGTAGTCGAAGTCACCATCGGTGTCTTCGGTCACGTCGATCCACTCTTTTTGCAGGCGGAAGTTGGCGATTTTCATCCGAAAGGGCAGGTCGATGTGGCCGTCGGTGATGATGAACCGCTGGGCCAATTCCTGGGCGTGCTGCTCCGAATCAGTATTTGATTGGGCCGATGCGCCGGTCGTGACGGTGAGCAAAAGACTGACGATCAGCGTTGAGGCGAGGTAGGAATGCTTCATAGGTTTGGTTAGAGAATGTGAAGTGAAATACCCCTTAAACCGGCGCTCGTCTTAACGATATTGTCGTCAATTTACCGGTGCGTTAGGAGAATCATGATTATAAAATTTTATTTTGTGTTAACGCGAAAATATGAAATTTTCTTTTAATATCAACGCTAACACCTCGTCCATTTTAGTCTAGTAAGACTTCCTTAACCGATCTAAGGCGGTAGGGGGGTGCCTCCGAACAAAGCGAACCGCAGGGGCGGCCTTCACAAAACAAAACATTATTTTAGGAACGATGACTACGTCGCTTCAGCTCCGCTAATCGTCATCATCGCCCTCGTCTTCGATAAAGGGCACCGAGGTTTTCACCTCATCGTCGTCGTCACCTTCGTACTCATCCGACGAAAAGTCGTCGCGCAGGTTGCCTTCGTCATCGTAGTCGTCGTCGTCCTCAATGATCTGCCGCGCCTCGCGGACGGTCATTCGGATGAGGTAATAAATTTCTTCGGTTTCAAAGGGCAGGGCCGACACTTTGTTTCCTTCCTTGTTGGTGAAGCTCACCAGGTTATCTTCGAAGCCGTAAGAATACTCAGCCTTGATGCGATTAATAATTTCTTCCGGCAAAGCATCATAATCTTTGACAATTCTTTTCTTATCCATGCGCGATCAATAAGGGTTGGCACTACCAATACGGGGGCATTTTAAACACAGTCGCGGACAAATGCTATTAATTCAACATTAATTTTACCATGTCGCCGACAAACGATCGCAGGTGTAGGCACAAACCCCAATAATGCGTACTTTGGGGCAACTTTTCCCTAAGGCACCAACCACAACGTATGGCTACTCTCTTTGGCGGCACCTACACCGCCCTGATCACTCCCTTTACCCCGGCCAACCAGATCGACTGGCCCGCTTTCGAGCGCCTGATCAACCATCAGATTGCGGCGGGCATCACCGGTTTGGTATTCGTGGGCACCACGGGCGAAAGTCCCACCCTCACCCCCCAGGAGCATAAAGAGATCCTGCGCCGCTCGGTGGAGTTTGTCGGTGGCCGTTGCCAGGTGATTCACGGCACGGGCTCCAACAACACCCGCGAGAGCATCGAGTTCGCCACCGTGGCCGCTGAGGCGGGCGCCGACGGGCATTTGGTGATCAACCCCTACTACAACAAGCCCACCCAGGATGGACTTCTCCGCCACTTCACGGCGGTAGCCGACGCGGCCGAGTTGCCGGTGATCGTCTATAACATTCAGGGGCGCACGGCGGTGAACCTGGAAACCGATACGCTGCTGCGGCTGGCCCAGCACCGCAACATCGTGGGGGTGAAAGAAGCCAGCGGCAATATGGCGCAAATTATGGACGTGATCCGCCGCACGCCCGACGACTTCGCGGTGCTATCGGGCGACGATGCGCTCACCCTGCCCCTGATGGCCTGCGGCGGTGATGGCCTGGTGTCGGTGATCTCCAACGCCCTGCCCCGCTCCACCGTCGCGCTGGTGAACCATTGTTTGGAGGGCCGCTGGGACGAGGCGCGGACCGCTTTCTACCAACTGCTCGACCTGATGCAGCTCAGCATGATCGAGACCAACCCCATTCCGATCAAGTATATGATGCACCAACTCGGCTACTGCACCAAGGAGGTGCGCCTACCCCTGTGCGAACCCAGCAGTGTCACGGTAGAGGCCGTCCGCCGGGCTTTGGAGCAACTGCGTAACCTGGAAGACCATCCTGCCCCCCACCCTTCGTCTAACGCATGAAAAGTTACCGACTCCATTTGCGGCTCCTTTTCTGGCGCAGATTCTCAGAATCTGTGACCAGCCTACCTAGCGGACTCCGTCCGCCGACCCTGGGCGTTTCGTTGCCTATGGTGATCACTTTGGTGTTGGGCGTCGCCGCTTCGTCCTGCCGCTCTACGCGATCAACCCAGTCGGCCACCGTCGACGAAGCCTTTGCGCCCTTCTACGACCGGTTTTTGACCGACAGCACCTTTCAGATGGAGCGCACGCAGTTTCCGCTGCCGGGGCAAAAGTTCACCGCCGACGTGGCCGACAGCGCCTACCGCTGGCACCGGGCCGACTGGCGGATGCTGCGCGAACCGCAACTGGATACTACCTATTTCACCCGAAACCTGACCGTCACCGACACGCTGGTAACCGATGAGATTGCCGGCAAGGATTCAGGGTTATACTTTCGGATGGACTACCGTCCGGTAGACAAGCAATGGCACCTGGTGCGGATGGTGGATCGGGATTTATGAGGGGACCTTCGGGGTGGGTTGGGTTAGGAGATTTGTGGGGTGGTTAGGTTTTGGGGGTTGGGGATTAGAGGTTGGATGATTTTCCTGATGACAATGATGCTGGACGATGTGCTGAGCGGATAGGATGCTGGATACTAGTGATTAGCATCTGGCCCCACACGAAATGCCACATAGAAAATCAGCCAGCAACCAGCAGCCAGTCACAACAATACGCCAACTGCCTCCGTTAAAACCTGCTATTCCCTTACTACTACATTCCCCGCATGGAAGACATAATGCTCACCCAGGAGCTGGTGAAACAAATTGAACAGCTCACCGCTAAGTTTGATCGCAACGGACAAAAGCTGGCCGACTACCTACAGGGGCTGGTGCACGCCAACTTCCTGAGCTACTGGGACTACATTCAGCTCAACACCCTGCTGAGCTTGCAGAATCCCAAGACGGAGCTCAAGGACGAAATGATTTTTGTCACCTACCACCAGATCACCGAACTGTACTTTAAGCTGGTGCTGTGGGAAATGGAGCAACTCACCGACGGCAGCGTCACCGAAGCCCGGCAGTTTCTGGAGAAGGTGAATCGCATGAACCGCTACTTCGAGCAGTTGGTGAGTTCGTTCACGGTGATGACCGAAGGGTTGGACCGCGAGCAGTTCGCTAAGTTTCGGCTGGCGCTCACTCCCTCCAGCGGATTTCAGTCGGTGCAGTACCGCATCATAGAGATCGCCTCCACCGATCTGGAGCAACTGGTGCACCCCAACTACGTGCTGTGGCTGTCGCCCGATGATCCGCTTAAGGAATATTTAGACAAAGTATACTGGAAGGCGGGGGCACGCGACACCGAAACCGGCCAGAAAACGCTCACCTTGCAGCAGTTCGAGGCGGAGTATGATGAACTGCTCCTTGACAAGGCCGAGGACTATAAAGAGAAGAACCTGCGCCGAAGCATGCACCGCTTTCTGGACGAGCGCGAGCCGTTGAGCAGCGACATCATCGTGGCCCTGCGGGAGTTTGATATGTACGCCAACGTGCACTGGCCCCTGGCGCACTTCCGCGCCGCCGTGCGCCACCTCATCAACAACAAACCAAGGAAGGACGCGGCGGATGTGGCTCCGGGCACCGGCGGCACTAACTGGCGCAAGTACCTGCCGCCCCGCTTCCAGCGCATCATCTTCTTCCCCGAACTATGGTCGGACGAAGAAAAGGACAACTGGGGTAAAACCTGGGTGCTGGAGCAAACCGGTAGCGTAGACTAGAAGAAAGTAGCAAGCAGATCATCCGGCATCCTTACCAACTTCAACATTTTCCCCAAACACCTGATCCGCCGCGATGGTCAGGTCGGGAATGGCGGGGGCGGCTGAGCAAACGTCTTGCGTGAGGCACACTTGCACGGCCTGGGGCGAGGTAAGCACCTTCACCATGCGCAGGTTGGGATAAATCTGCCAAAGCACCTGAACTCCAGCGGCAAAATAGTCAAATGCCTTCTGTTCTATCTTGAACCCGCTTTCGTTGGGAGAGATAATCTCAATAGCGAAGGCGGGCACTGGATATCCTCCCCCTGAGCAGCATTTATTTGTTTATCAGTGAACGCACTGATATCAGGTATTCTCACGCGCTCTTCGCTGAGTTTGACGGCTACTTCGGCAAATAGCTCCCCTTGCTGGCGGAAGAAGTCGGTTTGGTAGAATGCTTTTTTAATGTTTCGGACCAATCGCTAGTTCGTTGGTTTTCATCATGTATTCGGTTTTCTCCAGGGCACCGTCCACCCATTCGTACTTGTAGTAGCCTTCGGGCTGTTCCCACCGAAGGAAGGATTCCAGGGTTTTGGGCTTGCGCACACGGGATCGAGCCGGTTGGCGCGTCTTTTTCTGAGAAGTAAGCGTTTCCATAATGCAAAGATACAAAATATATAAAATCAGATATAGTCCTCAAACTGGTCGTAGGTAGTGTCAACGTCCCGAGCGACGGTGCTACGACCCAATTAGCGACGTTTCTCGTCCCGGTCGCAGGGTCAGACATCGCCTCACAAAAAGCGGTTCCCAAATAATTCTCAAACTTAGTATCTTGTCCCCAAAAAAGCCCGATGAGCGAACCGCCGAAGCCCACTCCTTCCGATCAGCCCTCCCCAGAAACCACCGAACAACCCCCGGCAGACAATTCCGCTGCCCCGCCGCCCCAGAACCGCTGGCCGCTGGACCAATCACTGGTGGCCACCGTTGCCCTCACCGTGATCAGCTTATGCGCGCTGTTCGTGTTGATCTACCAAACCCGCGTGCTATCCCAGCAGCAGGAAGTGATGGCCGAACAACAACGCATCATGACCGAAAGTGCCAAAGCGCAACTGTGGCCAAATGTGGAGGTTGGTAGAAGTGAGAGGATATCAAGATGGTGTGACTATTGTATTCGCTTGAATTCACAATCGTTAACAACGGCACGGGTCCGGCAATCATTGAGGGGCTACTGTTCAATATCAGGGTGAATACGCTAAGAGTCTTGGGAAAGACTGTTTAGCCTGATAAACTTACCGGACACGGTTTCTGGATTGGTGAACAATGCGACAATTTCATCAACGGGAGTGCTACCGACTGGTGAGTTTAGGACGGTTTTGGGACTAAGCTGCAAACCAACCATCTGATGGAGCACGTGGGCCGGATCATTGATAACGAAGGTTTCACCATCACTATCTGCTACGGCTCAGTATTCAACGATTACTGGCTACGGGAGCATAAGTTTGGACAAGAAGACTTTGACCGCCTCACCCCGGTAGATTCCTGCGTCATCGCCGACAGCATCGCGTTCTACGATTAAACTAACATTACGACCCCAACATACCACTTCGCTAGCCTTGCCCAGACCTCCACTCGGGCGCGCTTGCAGCGCGTTCGTTTGCTGTTTACCCTTCGTCTACAGCTGCCTGATGCTACACTTCCAAACGCGTGTTAGGCGCGGTTTGACAATTCAACCTATACCCAATCACATTCGGTACTGGGAACGCGTTGCAAACGCGCACCATAGCAGTGCGGTTTAATACTAACACTTACCCACTTGGGCCCACTGGCAGCGCATTCGTCCACCCTCCCCCGCAGTTTCACCAGCCCGCTAAAAACCCACCCCAAAGCATCGTAAAAATTACGTCCGATTCCGCGCCTCAACGACCGGAACGAGCGTAGAATAGGCCAAATACCGCTACTTTCGGGCATTAACCCGCGGTGGTGGCGCTAAATCCTCAGGAATATCAATGAAAACCCGCGGAATAGCCCCAAACCCTACCTACTTCTACTTGCCACCGCGAGTTTTTGCCTCTATTCCTTACGGATCAACCGCTATCCCGGGAGTTTTCGTCGATAAATCTTACGCAAAGACTATGCCCACAAGAGGCGACGGCCCTTCGCCGTGGGTTACCGGAACAGCTATCTTCAAAAACAATGTTTTCAACCGCGGGTTTCACCGGAAAACGGTACGTTTAACAAGCCTAAGCATGTAAAAATATAAGCACGCTTATCTACATTTTACCTATTCTTATCATCAGTGTTCTAACCGCCTCCAGGACTAAGTTGCCTGAAGGCGAACTGCTATAAAGTTGAGAAGCAAACCAGTTTCCTGCAAGCAAACGACCTGTGGGGAATTACCGGAAACGCTTACTTCTAGAACTACACCGTGATTGTCGATTTTGCCAGTAAGAAATTCGGATTGATTAAGTGATCGGATCGAACCGCGGCTGACGTCGTTTGGCCCTTTTCGTTTCAGCAGGAAAGGATTTTCTCAGTTCTTTCAGGAGTAGACAATTTAGGCTTCTATCACCATAACCGCCCCTTGCCGTTCGGCTTCCACCTGCCACCAACGGGCTAAGTCAGCCACAAATTCCTTAACCGGTTTTGTCCCGCAAATGATTTTGGTTAATGTCGCTCACGGTGAACTCGCCGGACTGCTGCCGGTGGTGCACCAGGAAGTAGGCGACCTGGGCCACGTCCTGCGCGTAGGGCAGCAAACCGTCATCGTTCTTCGAGTTTGTTCGGGGAGGGGGGGCTAGCAAACCCGCCCAGAAGAAGGGCGCGGCAGCCTGCCGGGCGACCCAGAACGAACGGGCGGCGGTGGTGCGGTAGATGAGGGGCACCTGATAGTCGATGCACTGTTGCCAAAGGATTTGAAAGTACGCATCGTCGGCCTCATGATCGGCCCCATCCAAGCAAAACGCAAATTCCAGTTCCTGCTCGTTGCGGCCGAACCATTCGGGCAGGGAAGCAGGAAATAGGTGCGTCTCGATGCGCCAGTCGGTCGGGGGCTTCCAGGCCGGGTTATCGTCGGTGACCACCAAATAGTTGAAGTTGTGCTGGTTGAGGGCGCGAACGAGGGCGTCACTTAGGAAAGAAGAGGCACCGGTGATGAGCATCATGATAATAAAGGATTGGAAATTGGTGAATGTAGAAACATAAAGGTAACCTGATTGCCTTTCCCTTGCCATAGCCCCATGAATTTATTCGTGGGCTACGGAGGCAATTCCGTATATTTGCCAAAAAACGTATCATGATTTACGTCAGCAGGAAAGAACACTTCAACGCGGCGCACCGCCTGTATAACCCGAATTGGTCGGACGAGAAAAACCAGCGGGTGTTCGGGGCCTGTGCCAACGAGCACGGCCACGGACACAACTTCGAGCTGATCGTTACGGTGCGCGGCACGCCCGATCCCGACACCGGCTACGTGGTGGACCTCAAACAGCTCAGCGACCTGATCAAAGCGTGCATTACGGATAAGGTGGACCATAAGCACCTGAACCACGATGTGGACTTTATGCGCGGCAAGCGGGCCAGCTGCGAGGTGCTGGTGGAGGAGTTCTGGAAGATACTGGCCCCCGAGGTGCAAAAGATTGCCCCCCGCGGCGAACTGCACGCCCTGCAACTGCACGAAACCCGCAACAACTTCGTGGAGTTCTTCGGTGAAGGTCTGGAACCCGCCGCCGGTGCCCAGCTTCCCGAGATGGAAATGAGCACGATACGGTGAAGTACTACCTGATTGCGGGCGAACGCTCGGGCGACCTACACGGAGCCAACCTCATCAAGGCGCTACGGCAGCAAGATTCAAAGGCGCAGGTGCGATGCTGGGGCGGTGATGCCATGCAGGCGGCCGGGGGTAACTTGGTGGTGCACTACCGCGAAACCGCCTTCATGGGGTTTTGGGAAGTGTTCAAGAACCTACGCACCATTCGTCGCCTGCTGAAACGCTGTCAACAAGACCTGCTGCGCTACCAACCCGACGCGCTGGTGTTGATTGATTACCCGGGCTTCAACCTGCGCATGGCGAAGTTTGCTCAGCAACACGGGCTGCGGGTGTTTTACTACATTTCGCCCAAAGTATGGGCCTGGAACCAGTCCCGCGCGAAGAAAATCAAGGCCACGGTGGATCACATGTACGTAATCCTGCCCTTCGAAGAGGACTTCTACCGAAAGTATGACTACGAAGTGCAGTACGTTGGCAATCCGCTCTTCGACGCCATCCGGGATTTTGAGCCTTCGACAGATTTTGCGGCTACTTATTTGTCCGACGACCGGCCGGTGGTGGCATTGTTGCCCGGTAGTCGGCAGCAGGAGATCGCCCTGATGCTGGAGATGATGCTGCTCGTGGCCGACCGCTTCCCGGACTATCACTTTGTGGTGGCGGGGGTAGACAACGTGCCTGCTTCTTTCTACGACGCCGGGCGCGATCATCCTGCCGTGACCATCGTGGTGAACCAAACCTACGACGTGTTGCACCACGCCCGGGCGGCCATCGTGACCTCGGGCACCGCCACACTGGAAACCGCCCTGTTCGAGGTGCCCCAACTGGTCACCTACCGCATGAGTCCGATCACCTACCAGATTGCCCGCCGCGTGATTCGGGTACCCTACATTTCGCTGGTGAACCTGGTGGCCGAGCGCGCGGCGGTGCCGGAGTTAATCCAAGCCGACTTCAACGCCGAACGCATCGCCGAACTGTTGCCTGATTTGGTGGAGCCCAGTGCCGTACGTGAGCAGCAACTGAATGATTACCGGCTGATCAAAGAGCGGTTAGGAGATCATGAAGCCTCCAAGACGGTTGCTCAGCGTATCTGGCAAGTACTTACTAGCGTTTAGATAGGGTAAGATTAAATCGATGAGCTATAAAATTATTCTGGCCTCTAACTCGCCCCGGCGTCAGCAGCTCCTGCGCGAGCTGCGCATTCCCTTTATGGTACGAACCATCCCGGTGGAAGAAGATTATCCCGCCGAATTGCCTCCCGATCAGGTTGCGAAGTTTTTGGCCGAGAAAAAGGGGCGGGCGTACCTTGATGCGCTCGCTGACGACGAACTTGTGATTACGGCGGATACCACGGTGGTGGTGGAGGAGCGTTTGCTGAATAAACCAGCCGATGCCGCCGAAGCCCGGGAAATGCTGACTGCCCTGTCGGGACGGGCCCACCGGGTAATTACCGGAGTCTGCCTGACGACAACCACCTCGAGCCATGCGTTCGAGGATACCGCAACGGTATATTTTCGTGCCTTGACCGACGAAGAAATCAGCTTCTACGTGGAAAACTACCAACCCTTCGACAAGGCCGGTGGCTACGCCATTCAGGAGTGGATCGGTATGATAGGGATTGAGCGGATAGAAGGATCGTACTTCAACGTAGTGGGACTTCCGGTAGAGAAGCTATACCGCGAACTCAAAGATACGGACGGAATACCACTTGCCTCTCCCTAGTACCGGGGGCACTAGTTATCGTGCAGACGGAAGAGAGGCTTATCTCCGTAGGAAAAATCTTTCTTGCTTTTCTCAAAGTTTTCCACCGCTTTGAGCCATCCTTGTCGATATCTTTGGTAGAGGGTTCCTTGGGTGTTTAGGACGAAATCAACGCCTTTCACTGCTTTCATAGTGATACAATTTGGTACACAGATGTTGCGTAGCAAGAAAAAATCGTACCATTTCTTCCAAAAACTTACCTGGCCCGACCAATCAGCCAACGATCCAGTACCTGGATCGCAGCCAACAAGCCCACGCCAAACCCGATAAGCTCCTTGTTTAGTAACATCCAGGTAGTCAGCTTCCAAAAAACTAGTGGGTCAATGCGATGAATCATCAGCCCACTGGCCAACAATGCCCCGGCAATGCACACGATCATCAGCACCGTTGACCAGCGAGAGGGTGAGGCAACCGGCACCACTTGCGCGGTCACGCGTTCGGCAAAGTCTTCCGAAAATTCTAATGGCGGAGCCTGGCCGAGGGCGGCGTACAGGGTGCGGTAGGCCGCTTCGTCAGCGTCAGCCGATTTCGTCTGTTTACCCTGATCGAGCAATTGCTGAATGGCTTTATCCTTGTCAGTCATAGCAGTTCTTCGTTTATAAAGCGGGTCTGCAGGCGGTCTTTGAGCAGCTTCCGAGCGCGAAACAAGTAGTTTTTCACCGTCCCCGCGGGCATTTCGGTGATTTCCTGGATTTCGGCAAGACTCATTTCTTCCAGATGGAATAAGGTGAGCACCGTTCGATAATGAACGGGCAACTGGGCAATCTGTTCGTGCACAAAGGCGCTCGTCGCTTTTTTGTCGAGCTGCTCCGCCGCATCCGGTGCGTCTGTAGCGTACTCCCGGACGTGGTCGAGCGATTCGGTGGCATGCTTCTCTTCTTTCTTGAGGTGGTTGAGGGCCGTGCGGTAGGCCAGCGTGGCAATCCAGGTAGAAAGCTTCGACTGAAACCGAAAGGTCGGCAAGCGCTGATACACGCGCAGAAAAACCTCCTGGCTAATATCTTCACAATCTTCGGTCCGATTGACGATCCTGCTCACCATGTGCCCAACCAGCCGCTGGTGTTGTTGCACCAGGCGACAGAAAGCGCGGTGGTCGCCCTTCAGTATTGCCGAAACCAGAACCGCATCGTTGTCCATTAAGCAGTTAGACAGCCTGCTATCGAAAAGGTTGCAGCGCGGAGCTGCAACCTTTGGCGAGAACCACTGTCTAACGAAGCAAATACATGTACATCTAAACCCCAGAACAATGGAAGATATTATTGTCCCAATCGGCGTCATTGGCATCATCTTTTTCGGAGTAGTGAGTATTATCCGATCCATCACCGACTATCAATTAAGGCGTAAGCTAATCCAACTGGGCCACGTGGATAAGGATGCGGTCAACCTACTGCAAAAGAGTGGCGATAACCGGGCGGCTTCTCTCAAGTGGGGGCTGATTATTTTATTCGGAGGAATTGGCCTAATTATAATCAGCGTCACTGGGATAGAGCTACAACAATCGGCCCTGCCCTTCGGAGTGTTAGCGGTGTGCATCTCAATTGGCTTCTTATTGTATTACTTTCTCCGCCGAAAAGATGATCATCCTAACCGGCACCCGAACGAAAGATCAGTTGCCGACTATACCAATGCCTAGCCATCCGGTAGATCATGTATGCTTGGTTATGGCTATACTTCCATTACCTAACCAGGATCGGAAATGTAAAAATCATCAAAGGACTTGCTTGTTAAATATAAAACCTACTACTTTGCATTGCATTGTACCTAACAATGGACAGTACTTAAAAGAATTTGTTCTATGGCAACCCTGACGTCCGATTGCGCATCTATCAATAGTCTGCTTACTCAAACCAACCCTGCGATGAAGCATCTGCCCGACTTTCCCCTGGTTCGTCCTGCTAAGTTATCTCAGTTGTTCATTGACCGAAAAATCGCGCAGTTTAGCGGTGCGGTGGCTTATCTACGGAAATTGCCCTACCGAAGAACCAGCGAATCGCGCGATCTTTCATCGATCATCACTGATTCGGGGGGCTCGTTCACGGCCCGTAACGCCCTACTGGTGCAACTGTCTCGGGAACAAGGGTTCAAAGACTTGTCGCTTTCTCTGTGCACGCATGAGTTTGATCGAAACTGTCCGGGAGTGAGCATTATTCTGGATGAACAGAGTCTAGCGGGCCTTCCTGAGGCGCAAGGATGCATTCAGTACCGGGGACAGATGTTCACCGTGGCCGATGATTCGCTCTGCTTGGAAGCCGAAGTATTATCGGCCATCGAAATTGCTCCGGCGCAGATCAGCACCTTTAAGCGTCGATACCACCAGAATTACTTAAGCAACTGGATACAATTAGAACGGCTCGATCAACTTTGGTCCGTAGAAAACCTGTGGGGAGTTCGCTCTCGCTGTCTTGATCAGGTAGCACAGCAGTGGAACCGCTGCCTGCGCTCGGTGTCATAACCACCTAGCCCGTGGCCCAGGAAGATGTAAGATTTTTAGTATTGTTGCACGCCCTGGTACGCTATTTGTAAAATTGCCTACCAAGAAGCTGGACTTCTGATCGACCAGCCTACGGTAGGTAGGCATATTGCTGTCGCGAAGCAATATATATGATGAGCCTTGGCACCGGTGCCAGGGCTTTTACTTTACGATGTTGTCTAACTTTGCTTCGGTGAGCGGTTTGTAGGTGTACTCCGATACGCAGTAGTAGGCCAGTGAACGCTGCCGGTCTTTTTCACTCACCGAACTGCTCAGCACGTTCACTTTGGTCTGTTGATAGTGCTTCCAAAAAGTGGCTTCGTAGCGCTCTATAAACTCAAACCCATCCATTTCCGGCATATTCAGGTCCACGAAAATGAGGTCGGGAAACTGGTTCTGACTATGACATACACTCAAGAATTCTAAGGCGTCCCAGCCATTGTTTTTGATTTCGTAACTCTCCACCGTGGGGGTACGGCTCAAAATTGCGTCAACGGTAAAATTAGTAATGTCATCATCGTCAATCAGTAGTAGTTTGGCCATAAATTGATTGGGGTTTATACCGATGGATAGATCTACCAACCGGCTAACGTCTCATTTTACGAACCTCTATATTAGGGAGCAGAAGCCTAAAATGCTAGTCTGGTGGTGAGGGCAGGGCTGATAGCTATGTAATATTATCTTCTAAAATAAGATAACACGAAGGATGACAAGCGGTTGGTACATCTGCTAAAGAGATAGCGAATTAAAGAGTGTACCTTAAATGGGATTATTTATTGTCACTTCTGAGGGGCAATTGTATTTTAAATGCACACCCCACGACAAAAACTACGTATCAAAATATTTAGCAGAGTGTACCAATTTGGTTTCTTTCGGGCTTTTTTTCAGAAGTCAGAAAAAATGTTGTTGATGGTCTAGCCCCTGAATAGCTCACTACGCCTAAAACAAATCTTTCAGCTCGATCTCATCAGCGTACTTGAGCAGCACTGCTTTATGGTCAAAACTGGCGATGCTGATAATTTTGTTACCCACCCGGTTATACATCACCTCAGCGAAGTAGTCATCCAGGTAATACAGGGTGATCCGAAACTGACTGTAGGTACGGTCCGACAGATACAGTCCGTTGTCCCACAGGTACTGGGCCTTCTCGTAGAAGGTCAAATTTTCAAAGTCGTCGAGCGTTAGCATGCCACGGTAGGGGTTTGGACCAGTGAAGCAACGAAAATAGTGCAAGAGGACTTAACCACCGGGCGGCGCCGTATGCTTTCCTTACGTGCGTAATGTAGCGGCGAAATAGCGGATTGCGGCGGGCTACTTTAAAAAACTTTTCCAACTGTATCTTTTGCCGAGTTTGGTATTCTATACGCAGAACCATTGGTTTGCATCGCTTTGAACCTAGAAAACGAACCGGCCCAAATTAAAGCAGCGCAGCGCGACCCGCAGGCGTTCCAACCGTTGTACGAACGCTATCATCCGATCATTTTTCGGTTTGTACGTCGCCGGGTGGAAAGCGAAGCGGTGGCGGCCGATATCACCGCCCAGGTGTTTCTCAACGTGCTGTTGCACCTGAATCGCTACCGCATCACCGAAGCGCCCTTCTCCGCCTGGCTCCACCGTATCGCGCTGAATGAGATCCGGCAGTTTTTCCGACAGGCAACGCGCGTGCGGCAGGTGGTGATCGACGAGCGGCTGGTGGAGCAGTTGCGCGAAGAAGAGCCAGCGGAGGGGTTGGAGACAGCCTACGAAAACCTTACCCGGGCCATTCAGACGCTCAGTCTGGATGAGGTCAACCTGCTCGAGTTACGATTCTTTGAGCAACGACCGTTTCGCGAAATTGGCTTCCTGCTCAGCATCACCGAAAACCACGCCAAGGTGAAAACGTACCGGCTACTCGCTAAACTGCGCCGACGCATGCTAACCCTGTCTTTATGAAACGAACCTACCGCGTTATGACGAACCTTCCCGAACCTTCGGACGCCGAGGCGGCGCGCTGGCAAAACTTTAACCAACTACTCACCGACTACCGGGTGGTGCGGCTGCGACGGCGACGCTGGTGGAGCGGTTCACTGGCGGTGCTACTCCTGCTCGTTGTCGGGTGGGGAGGCTGGGCGTACTGGACCTCTCTTTCACCGGCTGCCTCCCCGCCCAGGATAGCCTCGCGCCCGGTATCACCGTCCGAACTTCATCTGCCTCCCGTGCTACGGCCCGTGGTGCTAGTGACAGTGCCGTCAGCCGCGCCGGTTGCAAAGTCCGGAAAGCCCACCCGAGCAACCGCCCCACCGTCGAACGTAGAGACGTTCGTAGAAGCCGTTCCGGCGGGAGGCTATCCGGCGCTCTACGACTACTTTGCCCGGCAACTTCAGTACCCGGAAGCGGCGCGTCGGGCTGAGGTATTCGGAACCGTCCTCATGGAGTTCACCATCGATACGCTTGGTCAGCCCATCAATATTCGGGTGGTGCAAGGGGTGCGCGACGACCTGGAACAGGAAGCGATTCGACTCATCCGGCAAATGCCGCGGTGGGCTCCCGCCTCGGTAGGCACCAAGCCGGTCGCCACCAAGCACACCATGCCGTTACATTTTCAACTGACTAACCCCTAGCGATGAACCGTATCTTTCTCACCTTCTGTGCTTTTTCTGTTTTATGCAATTACCGGCGCAAGCTCAACTGTTTCGGGCCGACCCGCTTGACTTATCCATAACCGTCGAGCAGGTGCAAGCCGTAGAACTCACCCAGGACGAATGCATCCCAAAGACAAGAAAAAGCATCGCCGGAAGAAAAGGGCAAGCCGAGTTCCGGCTACTACATCAAGGGGGATTCTCCAGGTAGCCGCTCAACCCGTAGCGTCAGACTTCAAGCTTCCCGTGGTTTCCCGGTCGGTAATTTCTCCTGCGGTGGTGCGTAACCCTTACGGTTCGCTGGCGGTGCAGTCGCTCACGCTTACCGTGGAGTTTGGTTTTGACCGGACGGCACTCACCTCGGTGGCCGAGGAAGCGTTGCGCGGTATCGTCGGTTTTCTGCAGCAACATCCTGATTTAAGCGTTACGCTGGCCGGGCACGCCGATGGGGTGGGTACCCCGGCAGCGAACGAGCAAATTTCGTGGCAACGGGCTCGAGCGGTACAGTATTATTTGCTTTCTGAGGGGATCGCCGACCAGCGCACTAAAACGGATGGGCGGGGAGACCGGGAGCCATTGTATCCAAACACCTCCGAAGCTTTGCGGGCTAAGAACCGTCGGGTAGAGATTAGCTTTTCAAGACGGTAATCGTTGCGAGTCGGAGAATAGGAGGCTGTTATCTAATCGTTGAGTTGGTTCCAGTACACCTTGAGGTTCTGGGTGGCTCGTCCGGAAGCCACGATATCCAGATCACCATCACCGTCCAGATCGGCTACCTTCAAATCTTCACAGGCCATGCCGTCTTCGTCTATATAATGGTGCATCCATCCGTCGCCCTGCGCGTCGACCGGTACGTATAGCTTTACGCCTACCTTTCCTTCCCGGTTCGGTTCTCGCCAGCCCACCACAATCTGATCGTAGCCCAATCCCATCAGGTCAGCACAGGCCAGGGCGTGTCCTTGCTGTAGATTATCGCTGAGCACGAGCCGTTCCGCGTAATCATCGCCCTTGTACACCACCAGTTGCTGTCCGTGCATGGGTTCCACGGTGGCAATAAACGGACGTTTCGAGTCAAAATGCCCCTGCCGAACCTCTCCGGTCGGAGACGCAAGCGAGGGTAGTGAGTCGGTCATCCACGCTGAATTTTGATACCGATGCCGCATCACTCCCTCTTTCCCAGCTACCAACACGGTGTTTTCATCGATGACCTCCAGGTTGTGGGTTAGGTGCATTTGTTGATTCACGGTGGTGGTATCCCAGGGGCGGGCCGGGTTGTCCGGCATCCGGTAGGCCATCACCCGCGCTCCTTTTCCTTGTCCGTCAGCGTTGCCCCGGCCGTGTAGGGGAAGCACCAATAAGTGGGGAGGGCCATCTTCGGTAGGTAGCCAAGCCATCCGATGCACGGTGGGGTCGTGAGGTAGGGAGTGGGGCGTCCACAGCTTAGTAGGGTCAGTGGGCCGTTCCAGGTAGTGCACCGAGCCCGAAGTGGCCGGATCGCTGGTTTCGCCGGGGTTCCACTGCGCACCTGCGGCCACCTCCACCCGCCCGTCGCCATCCGTGTCGTGCGCCGCCAGGCACACGTTGTCGCGTTCGGTAAGTTGATCCACCATCACGAACCGTTGCCAGTCCCCGTTGCGGTACCACACGAACTGCTGCTGGTCGGCTAACAGAATATCTGGCTTCTGATCGCCGTCCACGTCGCCTACCGCCAGGCCGTAGCCAATGGAAATGGTGTCGATGGTTTGGATGGCAAAGTGAGGAGGGGTAAGCTGAGCGAAAAGCGCCGAGGGGACTAACCCACTCGAAAAAAGCCAAAATAGGATGAATAGATAAAGACGCATGAGTAAAATGATTGTCTGACCAAGGGTGCAGCAAAAATGAGCAATACGAATAATACCGATGAAAAAGTGAATTTCAGATGGCTAAGGTACAGCTTTTCGCCAAAACTTGCGGTGAACCACGCAGGCCTTGAACAACGCAAGCGGTAAAAAAACAACTATGGTAGAGAAGTTACCTATGCTTGCGCAACCTTTACTATTCGCATATTTTTATAATCTAAATAAGTGATTACAAAACAAATTAATCGAACCACAAACTATTGTATTATGAAAAACTCATTAAGTTCAACCGACTGGGCGATGTCTGACGATCTTGCCGCGTTCAGCTTTGAGGCCGAAGAACACGATTTGGACGCCTCAGCTGAAACTTTTTCGTGGCAAACCGACCCCCGGTCCTTGTTGCAGGACTTAGAAGAAGCCTGGGACGATGCTGACGAAGATTTTGAATTCGCATTTTAACTAGACCAATCAGACCAAACTCCAAGGTCGGTAGTTTCCCTACCGGCTTTTTTTGTGCTTAACAAGCGCGCACCCCAGGAAGCAAATCCCTCCGAAAGCTTATGATTCTTGGATAAAATACGTATTTTAGGCACCGAAATTCTAACCGCCTATCTTATCGTATGCACCACCCTAAAAGACCTTTCCTAATTACTTTACCGGCTATCGTAGGACTATTTCTTGCCCTAGGAAATTGCACCACCCCAGACACCGCTTCGGACATTGATTACGAAACCCTAAGCGACGAGCAGAAACGTTCTCCGGAGTACGCCCTGGCGGGGCTGGAAATCGGAGACGGTCTACAGGCCACCGTGTTTGCCACCGAGCCCATGCTGGTGAACCCCACTAACATGGATATCGACCACCGCGGTCGCGTTTGGGTCTGTGAGGGAGTTAACTACCGGCCGACGCTGAATCCGGGCAACCCTACCAAAGAAGAAGGCGATCGCATCCTGATTCTGGAGGATGAGGACGGCGACGGCAAAGCCGACAAAAGCACGGTGTTCTACCAAGGCACCGACGTGAACGCGGCGCTGGGCATCTGGGTGATGGGTAACCAGGCCATTGTATCGTGCAGCCCGAACGTCTTCCTGCTCACCGACACCGACGGCGACGACAAAGCCGACAAGAAAGAAGTTTTGTTCGAAGGCATCGGCGGCGAGCAGCACGACCACGCCATTCACGCGGCTACCTTCGGCCCGGATGGCAAAATGTATTTCAACTTCGGCAACGCCGGAGAGAAAATTCTGGATAAAAACGGAGACCCGGTCACCGAGCAAACCGGCGTAGAAGTGGCCGACCACGTGAAGCCCTACCAGCAGGGAATGGTATTTCGCTGCGATGCCGACGGCAGCAACTTCGAGGTGCTGGGCCACAACTTTCGCAACAACTATGAGGTGGCCGTAGACTCGTACGGCACACTGTGGCAGTCGGACAACGACGACGACGGCAACAAGGGGGTGCGGATCAACTACGTGATGGAGTACGGCAACTATGGTTACCGCGATCAGGAGACCGGCGAGAACTGGCGCAGCTACCGCACCGGCATGGAAGAAGAAATTCCCCGCCGCCACTGGCACCTGAACGACCCCGGCGTGGTTCCCAATATGCTGCAAACCGGGGCCGGATCGCCCACGGGTATCTTGGTATACGAAGGCAATTTACTGCCCGAACGCTTTCAGAACCAAATTATCCACGCCGACGCCGGGCCCAACGTGGTGCGGGCCTACCCAGTAGAGAACGAGGGCGCCGGTTATTCGGCCACGATGGATAACCTAGTGAAGGGCAAAGACCAGTGGTTTCGTCCGGCCGACGTGTGCGTGGCTCCCGACGGCTCGTTGTTCATCGCCGACTGGTACGACCCCGGCGTGGGCGGACACCAGGTGGGCGACCTGCAACAGGGGCGCATCTACCGGTTGGCTCCCGAGCAAAGCTACAAACTACCTTCGTTTGATTTAACCACTCCCGCCGGGGCGGTGGAAGCCCTTAAAAACCCGAACCTGTCGGCCCGCTACCAAGCCTGGCAAAAGCTCCACGCGTGGGGCGCGGAAGCCGAACCGGTGCTGGCCGAGATGGCCAAATTAGACAACCCCCGCTACCGGGCGCGGGCCCTGTGGCTGCTCTCTAAAATAGATGAAAAAGGGGAGCAATACGTGCAGCAGGCCTTGCAAGACGAAGACCACAACCTACGAATTGCCGGAATCCGCATGGCCCGGCAGCGCGGGGAAGACATTATGCCGGTGCTCACCACAATGAAGGAAGATGATTCGCCGCAGGTGCGCCGCGAAGTGGCCATTGCCCTGCGCTACCAGGAAGGCCCCGCTGCCGACCAACTGTGGGCTGAACTGGCCACCCAGCACGACGGGCAAGACCGCTGGTATCTGGAGGCACTGGGTATCGGAGCCGATGAGTATCCCGAATCGCGCTTTCAGGCGTGGATTGACCGGGTGGGCGACGACTGGGATACCCAGGCGGGCCGCGACGTTGTGTGGCGCATGCGTTCGAAGGAAACTATCCCATTGCTGGCGCAGCTGATCCGAGATTCGGAAGCCAATTCGTATAATGATCGTCTGCGCTACTTCCGGGCGTTCGATTTTCGGCAAGACCCTTCCAAAGAGGAGGCGCTGGCTTCCCTGGCCGTGGAACAGCATCCGCAGCAGGGCGACATCACCTTACTGGCGCTCAATCACCTAAGCACCCAGGCCGTGAAGAAATCGCCTCGGCTGAAGCAAGCCCTCAAGGCCTCACTGGAAAACGTGAAGGGTTCTAAGGAATACCTGGAGCTGATTAAGCGCTACGAATTGAAAGAATACAGTGCGGATCTGCTGGCGTTAGCGATGGATCGGCCTTCGGAGACGGTAGGAGGCGAGGCCATCCGGTTGCAGATGGATCTGGAAGGAACAAAAGCAGTCAAAAAGATTATTGAAGATGGCGACCAAGACCAAAAAATCGCTCTGATAAAGGCGTTAAAGCAAGCCAATAACGGTCCGGCCCATGACGTACTACAGGAAGTTATTCTCAGTCAGGAGCAACCCCAGGACGTTCGGAAAGCCGCGGTAATGGCGTTTTCCGGATCGTGGGGCGGTGAAGATCGTCTGATCAACATCATTCGTAGCGGCGATCTGCACGCTGACCTGGACTCTACAGCCGTGCTAGCGCTGTCAAGTTCAATGCGCAATGCTCTGTACCAAGAAGCCTCTGAGCTTTTGGGAATTCAAGCGGCAACGAAAGAATCCAGCCCGATGGCTCCCGTCAAGGAACTAGTGGCTATTCAGGGCGACGCCGAACACGGGGAGACGATCTTTGCCCAGTACTGTCAGAATTGTCACCTGGTGGACGGCAAGGGAGTAGACTATGGTCCCGGATTGTCCGAAATCGGGGATAAATTGCCGAAAGAAGCCTTGTATACGGCTATTCTGGAACCCAGCCGGGGTATCAGTTTCGGTTACGAGGGATACACGGTTGAACTGAAAGACGGCAGCCAGGTAATGGGCTACATACTGAGCAAAAACGAGGATGAAGTACAAATGCAACTCTACGGAGGGCTCACCAACACTTATGAGCGCTCACAGATTGCTTCGATCATTGAAATGGACCAGTCGCTGATGTTTGATAATTTGGAACGGGCCATGTCGCAGCAAGATTTGGTAGACTTGGTGGTGTACCTGAGCACTTTAAGGAAAGATGCTCGCGTAAGCGCTAAATAGGATTCACCAAACCGCACCGCGCAAGTCCGCTAGTTTAGCCAAGGTTACGGAAGATAGCACTACGCGCCTCCAGCGGGTGCTAAAATATTTTCTGTTCTAAAATCAAAACATTTTTAACGCAAATCCGATTATACTAATAGAATTTTTTAACTTTTTAACCAAATCTTGAAACAATGGGAATTTTAACATGGATTATTTTCGGACTTATCGCCGGTGCTATTGCAAAGTTTATCATGCCAGGTGATGATCCGGGCGGGTTTATCATCACCATCCTAATCGGTATTGCCGGGGCCCTTCTGGGTGGATTTATCGGCTCTAGTGTGTTAGGCGTAGATGTAACCGGATTTAACATCTCTAGCTTTTTAGTAGCTATCGGTGGATCATTGCTGTTGCTGTTCGGTTACCGAATGGTTAAAGGCCGAGCCTAGTCAGCTAATCAATCAGCATCCATACAAAGGCCGATGAGTAATTACTCATCGGCCTTTTCTTTGTTGGGTGATAGTACGCTTTTAGCCTGAGCTTTTTCCTGCGCAAACGCTCGCATATCCTGTACGGCATCCATCTCATCCACAATCTCCATTCCCAGCAGGGTCTCAATCACGTCCTCCATCGTGACCACTCCCGCCGTGCCGCCGTGTTCTTCCAGCGCAATGGCCAGGTGCTCCTTACTTTCGGTGAAGGCCCGGAAAAGCTCAGTCACCGACTGCGTCTCCTGAATGCGGATCACATCGCGACGCAGATCCCGTAGGGTCAGATGGTGCTCGTCATCAGCCAATTTCTTGAATACCTCGTCCTTTAGTACCAATCCCGTCACATTGTCTACCGTGTTTTGATAGACTGGAATACGGGAAAACGATTTTTCGGTGAGCTGCCGATCCACCTCCTCAAGTAGCATGTCCTCCGGAAAAGCAGTCATCACGTTTCGGGGAGTCATAATGTCCTGAACCCTCATCTTCTGGAACTGCATGATGTTGCGGATGTAACGATACTCGCCCTCTTGCAAAGCTCCTTCTTTAGAACTGATTTCAGCCATCGCCGAAAAGTCAGCCCGCGTCACCTTGCCCGGTTGATAATTTTTGCCTTTGATAATTTTGGTAATGATTTGACTGATCCACACGAACGGAAACAGCACCACAACCAGTACTTTAACGACGGCCGTGCTGGCCCGCGCCAGTTGCCGCCAGAAAGTTGCTCCCAGGGTCTTAGGGATAATTTCAGAAAAGACTAGAATCAGAATTGTGAGTACCGCCGAAACGATCGATAAGTACTCATCACCCCAGATTGCCTGCGCTTGCGCACCTACTCCCGCGGCTCCGATAGTGTGGGCAAAGGTGTTGAGGGTGAGGATGGCGGCCAGCGGACGGTCAATATCGTTCTTGAGCCGTTCCAGGTCAGCGGCGTAGGATAACCCCTCCTTTTTCTTGGCACCCACGTACGAGGGAGTGATGCTGAGCAACACCGCCTCCAAAATGGAGCATAAAAACGAAAAGAAAATGGCAATGAATAAGTAAAGAATCAGTAACGTCATAGGTGGGGCTTTTAGGGTATAACTGGGGCAGGGCCAAGAAGTTTTGTCCAATCTTCTGCCTAGGGGATGCTGGCCAGGGTTAGGGCATTAAGCAAGCCACGAATTTCACTGCCCTGGGGATGATTGGGATATTGCTCCAGCAGGGCGTTGGTTTTGTTGATAATTGCCCGGCGGTTGCTCTGGTTGGTAAAGTTATCCGAAAACCCCTGCGCCAGATCGTGAAGCAAGGTCATCACCGTATCAGTATAGCGGTTTTCAAGGTCATTGCGCAGCACCGTGTGTAGCAAAGTCAGCAGCTTCAGCGTGATGGTAAGGTCTTGCTGACCGTATTCCCGGATGGCATTGACGCTTAGGTAGAGCACGTCGGAATACGACAACGGCTCGTAAATTAACCGCAACCGCTGGTGCTTATCAGTCAGGATCTTCTGCCCACGAACCGCCATCGCTTCCACCAACAGGTCAGTGAGGCGATCAATTGCCTGAATAGCGGTTCCCGGGTCGTTGATACCCGGACTCAGGGCTTTGAGGGCCACCTCGGTCAAGTGCTTAAACCCGTAACCGTACTGCTGCTGAACCTCTTCCTGGTGCCGAAACACCAGGGCATTCAGCAGTTCTTCCTGCTCGTTGTGGCTAAGCGGGCGACTGGTTAAAAACAGCGGATCGCGGCGGTTGATAAACTTACCGAGCGGAACACACAGTCGCACGGTCACGTCGAAGCGGCGCGTCGCCCGAAGAAAAAAACGTTCACTCACCGCGTTGAGATAACCCGAACGAGGACTTGCTATCATGGTCCACACGCGGGTATCGGGCAGCGTGGTGGGCACCACGTAGGTTTTCTCCTCAATCTCGCGGCGCATAGAGCGCAAAGTATCCTGGTACACGTGGTTGATGATGTTGCCAATCTGAATATCCTTGGACACGTCGTTGATGAAAGAGACAAACAGCGCCAGGCAAACCAAACTAAGCAAAGAGTTGACAATGATCGACAACGTAGGCACTCCAAAGGCATACAATTTTGAGTCGATGCTGGTGAGCACGGTGAAGGTATAGGCAATGGTGCCGATGTAAAAGCCCATCACGATCTGCTTAGAACGCTGTCCGATGAGGTTGGGCAGCAGTCGGGGAGAATAATTCGATGAGGTTTGGCTTAGAATAACCATGACCATCGAAAAACTGAAAACCATGAGCGAAATCATCCCCCCGGCAATAGCCCCCAGCAGGGTGCGCGCACTGTCCGGAAACAGAATGTTTTTGATAGGAATTTCGTAGCCCAGCAGCAGCCCGGGAGAGCGCTCGTCGATATAGAGGGTTAGGAGGGACACGAAAAACAGGCCCACCGCAATCAGGGTGGGGTAAAACGCAATGCCATTGGCAATATCTATGTAAAGCTTTCTGATCCGGTAGGCTACTACCCGGTATACTTTCTTCAGCATGGGTGGTTTTTATCGGAATATAACCGGGGAAGCGCTAAAGTGTTGCGAACGCAGAAAAACCGGGGAAATTAACCATGACCTTGGTCCGATAATTCGGGTGCCAAAAAATAGTCAGCAGGGTAAAGAGAACAAAAGTAGCGGGGAGCAGGATCGAACTGCCGACCTCAGGGTTATGAATCCTGCGCTCTAACCATCTGAGCTACCCCGCCGGGGAACGGCCGCCATGGAATGGATGCCGTGGAATGACCACCGTAGCGTGGCGGTCGTTTTCTAAAAGAATGCAAATCTACGAATTTCAGTGACAACCGCAATAGGGCTTCGGACGAATACTTTGGCTGTTTCTCAAAATTAGGTTACCTTGCTCATCCCGCTTCCGGCAAACGGTAACCGGCAACCGCATTCTGGTATGAATCATCCCCCTTACACGGCTGAGTTTGAGTTTAAAGCTTCTCGCAAGATGCTTTTCCCCTACATCAATACGCCCAGCGGACTTTCCCAGTGGTTTGCCGACGACGTGGTGGTGGATGAAGACAAGGTTTTTACTTTTTCTTGGAACAGCGAACGCGCGCGCGCGCAGCGGGTGGTTCAGCGGGCCAACAAATTGGTTCGCTTCGAGTTTCTGGACGAATCAGATCCGTCATCATCTGACGAGGTAGCGACCGATGCGGTCTTGGAGATTAGGCTAGAAGAAAATGATTTGACCGGTGCGGTATTTTTGAGCGTCACCGATTCGGTTAGTGCCGACAACGAAGAAGAGTTTCAGGCCCTCTGGAACCAGATGACGGACAGCTTGCGCGAAATTGTGGGAGGCTA
The DNA here is from genome assembly GCA_963833215.1 of uncultured Cytophagales bacterium. Taxonomy (GTDB): domain Bacteria; phylum Bacteroidota; class Bacteroidia; order Cytophagales; family Cyclobacteriaceae; genus Tunicatimonas. The sequence continues at coordinate 88,530 of CAWHXE010000011.1, forward strand.
AATGCGACTTTTTGCCCAGTTTTTGCTTTGCTTGTTGGGTGCTATATCGCTTAGTCTGCCGTTTTCACCCGAAAGAAACTACCCTTCTCGATGAATACTTTCTGCTCGCCCTGCGTTACTCCCCTGTATGAAGAAGCTTGATAAACTTATTCTTAAATCAGTAGTGGGGCCCTTTCTGCTTACCTTTGTCACCGTGGTGTTCATTCTGCTCACGCAGTATATGCTAAAGTACTTCGACGATTTTGTGGGAAAAGACCTGGGAGCGGGGGTGTTTGCCGAATTAATCTTCTACTTCAGCATCAACATGACTCCCATGGCCCTGCCGTTGGCCGTGCTGCTTTCTTCGCTGATGACCTTTGGCAACCTGGGAGAACATTTTGAACTGACGGCCATCAAGGGAGCCGGTATTTCGCTTACGCGTACTTTGATACCGCTGTTCTTCTTCGTGCTGTTTCTCTCCTTTCTGGCTTTTCTGTTCGAACAACTACGTGGTGCCGCGCGCCAACCTGAAGGCCTATAGCCTGCTCTACGACGTGAAGCAGAAGAAACCCGCCCTCGACATTCAGGAAGGAGTGTTCTACGGCGGAATCCCTAAGTTTCGTATCAAAGTAAACAAGAAACACGACGACGGCGAAACCATCGAGGAGGTAATCATCTACGACCACTCGCAGGGCCAAGGCAACAACATGGTGATTATCGCCAACTCGGGCAAGATGTATACCTTCGATCACGAACGTTTTCTGCGCTTAGAACTCTTTGACGGCAATCGTTATTCGGAGGGGGCAGACAACCGCAACCGCTCGTCGTCGGGAGGGGATAAGTTCGTGCGCACCAACTTCAACACCACCAAGATGACGTTCAGCCTGGCATCTTTCGGTTTGCAGCGCACCAAAGAAGAGTACTTCGCTTCGCACCGCCGCATGCAAAACATGGCCCAGCTCGCTCAGGCAATCGATTCGATGCAGCGCGAGCAGCGCACCGTGCGGCACGCCGCTTTTGTGGGTTCTAACCGTTTCTATCGCTACCACCTGCGCTACGACTCCCTGATGCCAGCCGCCCTCGCCGTTGGTGTGCTCAAAATCTCCCAATCCTCTGCGGCCGATACCTTGCTCCCGGATTCTGCGGTTAACCAACTGCGGGGCCGCGGAATGTTCTCGGCCCGCCTGAACGACACCCTCATTACTTCGCCCGCGGCCAAAACGCCAGAAATAAAGGATACCGAAGCCTGGCGAGCGGAAGCGCAGAACCAGGTGGCTATGCTGCCGCCCAAGCACATTGTTGAAGAAGTGGATACTGCGCTCTTGACCCGGGTGGACCGATCGATCGATGCTTCGGAGCGCAGCGGGGTGATCGCCAAGGCCCTGAGTCAGAGCCGGACGATCAAGAACGAACTGCAGATCAACTCCCAGAAACTCCGCCGTCTTAAGGCTGAAATCAACAAAAGCGTTTACGAAAGTGGAAAAAAAGTAACGCAGGCGGTTTCTTGTCTCATCATGTTTCTGATTGGCGCGCCCCTGGGAGCGATTATCAAACGGGGGGGCTTGGGCATGCCGGTGTTGATTTCGGTGGCCTTCTTTATTGCCTTTTACGTGCTGGGAGAAATGAGCCGCAAGTGGGCCGAGGAGCTGGTCATGGATCCCCAGTTGGCCGTGTGGTTCCCTAATTTGGTGCTGCTGCCGATCGGGATCGTCCTTTTGATTCAGGCCCGGCTCGACACGCGTCTGTTAGAAACCGATTTCTACCGGGTGTGAGCTGAGCGAATCGTGAAGCGATTTACTCCGGACAAAAAACCCCGTCCGGTCGAACAAAAGGTTGCCTGAGCGGATTACCCCGCCATTCAGAATAGTAGAAATTCTCTTTTGATAATTGCGGTGTAGTAGCTACCTTTGTGCACTATTTCGCAACACACCCAATAAGCATGTACTTGACCACCGAGAAAAAGCAGGAGCAATTTAAAGAACACGGACACGCCAAATCAGCGACCGACACCGGTTCGCCTGAATCGCAGATTGCCCTGTTTACCTACCGCATTGCGCACCTCACCGAGCACCTAAAGGAAAACAAGAAAGACCACTCCTCCCGACTGGGTCTGTTACGCCTCGTAGGAAAGCGCCGCAGGTTGCTTGATTACCTACAGAAGCAAGACATTGAGCGGTATCGCGCGGTGCTTGCCGATCTGAATCTTAGAAAGTAATTTGTTTCGGGGAAGTTGTTCGCAGCTTCCCCGTTGCATTCCCTCTCCCCCTTCGCCATTCAGCAACGCCCTGATTTGAGCTACTCTTCTCTTATTAGTTTGATGCGTTGAAGATGGTGCACTTGCCCGTTTGTGGCCCGATAAATTAGATGTTCCTAGGTCATAAGCACGTTAATCATCTTAATTTCATCCACTCCTATTTATGCAATCTAACGTAGTAACCAAAGAAATCAACCTCGGCGATGGCCGAATCATCACCATCGAAACCGGCAAATTAGCCCGGCAGGCCGATGGGGCCGTCGTGGTGCGCATGGGCGACACCATGCTGCTGGCCACCGTGGTTTCTCGCCGCGAAGCCAAAGAAGGCGTAGATTTCCTTCCCTTGTCCGTCGACTACCAAGAGAAATTTGCCGCCGCCGGGCGTATCCCGGGGGGCTTTATCAAACGCGAAGGTCGACTCTCCGAACACGAAATCCTGACCAGCCGACTGGTCGACCGCGCCCTGCGGCCGATCTTCCCCAGTAACTACCACGCCGACACGCAGGTCGCCATTTCGCTGATCTCCGGCGACAAAGACGTGATGCCCGATGCCCTGGCCGCCCTGGCCGCTTCATCCGCCATCGCCGTGTCTGACATCCCCTTCGGCGAACCGATTTCCGAAGTGCGGGTGGTGCAAACCGACGGGCAGTACATCGTAAACCCCAACGCCCAGCAGACCGAAACCGCTGACCTGAATATGATTGTCGCCGGAACGGCCGACAACATTCTGATGGTGGAAGGTTCTATGCAGGAAGTGAGCGAAGACACCATGCTGGGAGCCATCAAAGCGGCCCACGAAGCAATTAAGCTCCAGTGCCAGGCGCAGGTTGAAATGGCTCAGGAACTGGGCGTGACCAAGCGCGAGTACGATCACGAAGCCGAAGATCAATCCCTGCGCGAGCGCTTGTTCGCCGATTACTACGATCAGGTGTACGCCATGGTAGGCGAGCAAATTGCCGACAAGCAGGTGCGCAAAGAACGCTTCAGCGCTATCAAAGACAGCTACATCGACAGCCTGCCCGAAGAGCACGGGGAGAACATGACGCTGGTGCACCAGTACTTTAGCGAAATTCACAAGAAAGCCGCCCGCAATCTGGTGTTGGACGAGAAAAAGCGCCTCGACGGCCGTCAGCTCAATGAAGTGCGCGACCATCACCACCGAGGTGAACTATCTGCCCTCTGCCCACGGCTCAGCGCTCTTCACCCGCGGCGAAACGCAGTCGCTCACCACCGTGACGCTCGGCACCAAGCTCGACCAGCAGATGATCGACGGAGCCATGTTCCAGGGCAGCAACAAGTTCTTGCTCCACTACAACTTTCCGGGATTTTCTACCGGGGAGGTGAAGCCCAACCGCGGACCCGCCCGCCGCGAGATCGGTCACGGCAACCTGGCCCTCCGCGGACTGAAACCCGTGGTGCCCAAGGACGAGGATAACCCCTACACCATCCGCGTTGTGTCTGACATTCTGGAATCGAACGGTTCATCGTCAATGGCTACCGTGTGCGCCGGTTCAATGGCCCTGATGGACGCCGGTCTTCCCATAAAAGCTCCCGTATCGGGCATCGCCATGGGCATGATCAGCGACAGCGAAACCGGTAAATACTCTATCCTGTCGGATATTCTGGGTGACGAAGACCACCTGGGCGATATGGACTTCAAGGTGACTGGCACCGAGCAGGGAATCACCGCCTGCCAGATGGACATAAAAATTGACGGTCTGTCGTATGATGTGCTGCAAGAAGCCCTCACGCAAGCCAAAGAGGGACGCCTGCATATCCTCAAGGAAATGGCCAAGACCATTTCTAAGTCCAACGAAGAGATGAAGCCCAACGCGCCCCGCTCGTCCACCGTCAAGATAGAGCGTGATATGATCGGTGCTCTTATCGGCCCCGGTGGCAAGGTGGTGCAAGAAATTCAGAAAGAAACCAACACCACCATTGTCATCGAGGAGATTGACGAAAAAGGCATCGTGAACGTGTTCGCTACTGACCAGGAGGCCATGGACGGAGCGCTGCGACGCATCCGGGCCATTGTGGCGGTTCCTGAGGTAGGCGAACTCTACGACGGGGTGGTGAAGTTGATCATGCCTTTCGGTGCGTTTGTAGAGATTATGCCCGGCAAGGATGGTTTGCTGCACATCTCGGAGATTAATTGGGAGCGCGTAGAGAAAGTTGACGATGTTATGACAGTCGGCGAACAAATTCAGGTTAAGCTGATTGAAGTAGATAAGAAGACCGGAAAATATCGCTTATCCCGAAAAGCCTTACTCCCCCGGCCCGAAAAGAAGCAGTAGCACAGTAATTGTACTTTACCCTCTCAATGCCCGTTGCGAAACATCGTTGAGGAACTAACGTAAGATAAATGCTTGTTCACCGATAGAGCATAGCATACTTAAACGCCCAAAACTGAATGAGACAGCTTAAAATTAGTAAACAGATCACCAACCGTGAGAGCCAGTCGCTGGACAAGTACCTCCAGGAGATTGGCAAAGTGGATCTGTTGACCCCGGATGAGGAGGTAGATTTGGCGAAGCGCATTCGGGCGGGTGATCAACTCGCACTGGAAAAGCTGACCAAAGCCAACCTACGTTTCGTAGTGTCGGTGGCTAAGCAGTATCAAAATCAAGGACTAACGCTAGGCGATCTTATCAACGAGGGCAACCTAGGTTTGATCAAAGCAGCACAACGTTTCGACGAAACGCGGGGCTTTAAGTTTATCTCGTACGCCGTGTGGTGGATTCGTCAGTCTATCCTCCAGGCGTTAGCCGAACAATCACGCATTGTGCGCTTGCCCCTGAACCGAGTGGGTTCTTTGAACAAAATTTCCAAGACCTTCTCAGAGCTCGAGCAAAAGTACGAACGCGAACCCTCACCCGACGAGCTGGCCGACGTGCTGGAGGTGACGACCAACGAGGTGGTGGATACCATGAAAATATCCGGTCGGCACGTATCCATGGATGCTCCCTTTGTGCAGGGCGAGGAAAACAGTCTGCTCAACGTACTAGAAAACGATGCGGAGGGCACGCCTGATTCGTCGCTAATGAACGATTCGTTGCGCAAGGAAGTGCAGCGGGCCTTGTCTACCCTTACCCAGCGTGAAGCCGACGTTATTTCACTGTACTTCGGACTCAACGGCGAGCACGCCATGACGCTAGAAGAAATCGGTGAGAAGTTTAGCCTTACGCGCGAACGCGTCCGTCAGATCAAAGAAAAGGCAATTCGTCGCCTGCGTCATACTTCACGCAGCAAAGCGTTGAAGCCTTATTTAGGATAAAACTTGCAACATCGAAAATTACTGAAGGCCTCGTTGAGGCTTTCTTTTTTTGCGCCAATCAGCGAGATCGTGTAGAAAGAGAAGTATTTATTGGTTCGTTGGCTAGATGCAAACCCCGTGAAAAAGCTTTCCGTATACCTGATGAAGAACTAAAAGCAATCCTAAGCAATTACAACGTTATGACCCACGAAGAACCCATCGATGTCCTTATCATCGGATCCGGCCCAGCCGGATACACCGCTGCCATCTATGCCGCCCGTGCCAACCTAAAACCGGTTTTGTATACCGGTAGCCAACCCGGCGGGCAACTCACCACCACCACCGACGTAGAAAATTATCCCGGTTACGTGGAAGGCGTGATGGGACCGCAGATGATGATGGACTTTCAGAAGCAGGCCGAGCGTTTCGGCACCGACGTGCGCTACGGAATGGCCACTTCGGTCGACTTTCAGAGCTATCCGTTGCGCGTAACCATTGACGAGGAGCAAACTATCGAGGCCAAATCGGTGATTATTGCCACCGGCGCTTCGGCCAAGTGGTTGGGAATCCCCTCTGAGGAGCGGCTTAACGGCAAAGGGGTTTCGGCCTGCGCAGTGTGCGATGGCTTCTTTTTTCGGGGCAAAGACGTGGTCGTGGTAGGCGGTGGCGACACGGCCGCCGAGGAAGCCAGTTACCTGTCAAAAATATGCAGCAAAGTCTATATGCTGGTGCGTCGCGACGAGCTGCGGGCCTCGGCCATCATGCAACGCCGCGTAGAAAAATCAGCCAACATCGAAATCCTATGGAACACCGAAACCGACGAAGTACTGGGCGAAGAAGAGGTGGAGGGTGTACGCGTGGTGAACAACCAAACCGGTGAGAAGCAAGTAATCGAAGCGCAAGCATTTTTTGTGGCGATTGGTCACCAGCCCAATACCGATATTTTCGCGGGCGTACTAGACCGCGACGAAAACGGTTATATCCTCACCGAACCGGATTCTACCCGTACCAACGTGCCCGGCGTGTTCGCCTCGGGCGACGCCCAGGATCACGTGTACCGGCAGGCGATCACGGCGGCGGGCAGCGGGTGCATGGCCGCGTTGGATGCCGAGCGCTTCTTGGCTGCGCAGGAGGATGGAGTGGTAGAAGGGATTGCTACGATTGCTGGGAAGATGTAATCAAGGTTTTCGTTGGACTTCCGTTTACGGTCGCTATCCTACATAATCATCTCGTAGTGCTTAATGTTGCACTCTTCAAACTCATCGCCCACTTTGTCAAACCCAAATTTTTCGTAGAAGCCGACGGCGGGGGTTTGGGCGTGTAGGTACACCGACTGCTGACCAACGTTGGGGTCTTCGTCAATGTCCCACAAAATGGTTTCCAGCAGCAACCGGCCCACTCCCAGGCCGCGGTGCGAAGATAATACCGCAAATCGTTCTAGTTTGATACCCCGCTCGGTCGCCCGCCAGCGAGCGGTTCCGCAGGGAATTCCTTCCGCATCGTAAACGATCAGGTGCGTGGCGGTGGCATCGTGCCTATCATATTCTTCTTCGGCAGAGACCTGTTGCTCGTTCACGAACACGGCTTCGCGAATACGGAAGGCGTGACTTAATTCATCAGGGTTCGTTGCCTTCCGAATGGTGAGGGTGGGACTTTCGGTCATCATTGGATACTGTTTTGGGTTGTTGTTTTGCATCAGGATGTTGGTCGCGTTGGTCGTACGCGTTGATTATACTTTTCACCAGGCGGTGGCGCACGACGTCTTTGCTTTCAAGTGTAACAAAGCCAATGCCCTTCACTCCGCGTAGCACTTCCGCAGCGTCGATCAGTCCGGACCGCTGGTTCTTGGGCAAATCAATCTGCGACTGGTCGCCCGTGATGATGGCCCGCGAGTTGGGCCCCATGCGGGTCAGAAACATCTTGATCTGCATGGGCGTGGTATTCTGAGCTTCGTCTAGTAAGATAAAGGCATTCTGTAGCGTTCGTCCGCGCATGTAGGCCAGCGGCGCAATCTCAATAGTTTTGTTCTCCTCGTAAAATTTGAGTTTTTCGCTGGGCACCATGTCGGTGAGCGCGTCGTAGATGGGACGCAGGTACGGATCGATCTTTTCTTTAAGGTCGCCCGGCAGAAAGCCGAGATTCTCACCAGCTTCTACGGCGGGCCGGGTGATGATAATTTTCTTCACCCGCCGGTTTTTAAGGGCGCGCACGGCCAGCGCTACTGAAATGTAGGTCTTGCCCGTACCCGCCGGGCCGATGGCGAACACCAAATCATTTTTGGCCGCCTGCTGCACCAGTTCGTACTGGTTCACGGTGCGGGGCTTGATCACCGCGCCCTGCGTGCCGTAGAGCAGAATATCGTCGCCCTGCTCGCCGGGTGAGGTCTTTTTTTCGTCCGAAATATAATCCTGCACCTGCTCTTCGGTCACCTTGCCGTAGCGGGCGTAGTGATCCAGCAGCGAATTAACGATATCGTTAATCTTGATAATTTCCGGGGTGCTACCCTGGATGCGCAGTTCGTTGCCCCGCGAAACAATTTTGCTTTGCGGGAAGGCTTCGGCCACCAGACGAATATTTTTGTTTTCAACGCCTAAAAAATCGAGTAGCGAAACGTCGTCGAGAGTAATAACTTTTTCTACCAATACGTGGGGGGCTGTTTTTTAAAAATCGAAACTATAACGTGGGTCACTTCGTTTAGGGGATAATAGTCAATAAATTTACGCAAATATCCGCACTGTTTCATGTCTTTAATCACTTTTACTTCTGACTACGGAGACACCGACCACTACGTGGCGGCGGTGAAGGCGGTGATCCACCGGGCCAATCCACAGGTGAAGGTGATGGATATTTGTCACAAAATCAAGCATTTCGACATCGCGCACGGAGCCTTCGTACTTCGCTCGGTATATCCTGAGTTTTCCGAGGGCACCGTCCATCTGGTGGCGGTCGATTCGGAAGCGCACCCGCGGCGGCTGATTGCGGTGAAGCTGCATAACCATTACTTTTTGGGGGTAGACAACGGACTGATCAGCTTGCTGAGCGAAGAGGAACCGGAGTGCGCGGTGGAGCTCGAGCAAGCGGTGCCCACCACCTTCGCCACCAAAGACGTGCTCGCTCCCGCGGCGGTAGCGCTGAGTCAGGGATTGCCCATAGAACGACTAGGCGCCGAAATACATCACATCAACCGCAAGCTGCCGCGCTCGCTTCGGGCCAGTCGCAAGCAGATCAACGGTAACGTGATTCGGGTGAACCACTACGGCAACCTGATTACCAATATCGACCAAGCCACCTTTAAGACCCTCAGCGCCGGATGTAACTATCAAATATTGTTCGGCCGGGAGCGCGCCCGCTGCATTCACCAAGCTTATCACGACGTGGATCTGGGGGAGTGCGTGTTGCTCTTCAACAGCCTGGGGTTACTGGAGTTGAGCATCAACCAGGGCAGCGCCCACGATTTGCTGGGCTTGGATTACGACAGTCCGGTGATCATTCGGTTTGAGCCGGTTGAGGTACCGAAAGAGTTTGTCCGCTAGTGGGTTTCATTCTTCCTGAAACTTGCGTAGCTTTGTGGTTTCATTTTAGGCCCAGGTGGCGGAATTGGTAGACGCGTTGGTCTCAAACACCAATGGCTTAGGCCGTGCCGGTTCGACTCCGGCCCTGGGTACACGCAAAGGTTAATTAAGGCTGAGGGAATCTCAGCTTTTTTTGTCGAACATGGACGGCTTTAGCTCATTTATTTTGAGCCGTCTCATCTTCGGAAAATTTGTCGTTTCCAGAATATTGAAATGGCGATCGTCTGAGATGATATAGTCGGCATTAGCGGCTACAGAACAATCAAAATACTTGTTGTCATCTTTGTCCTGATCGATAATTTGCCAAAAATAGGAAGGGTTAACTTCTATTCCATTGGGGCTGTCAACAATAGCTCTAATCGTATTATGTACTACGTTAGTAGGTGCCCAACGGCTGAACACTTCTTCGTACTCCAGCAAAATTTCAGTAGTGAAAGCCCAATAAAACTTCCGTTCTCGGAAGTAACTCCATATCCAATGATAATGGGAAATACTGGGTAACAGTTGCAGCAAGCAGTTAGCATCGACAACTAAAATCATTTGTCATATGGGGTTCGGATGTGCTCGTTGGCCATGCGATCAAAATCCTCTTGCGTCCACCTTTTCTCAGCAACAAAAGCATCCATTTCAATCTGAGCCTTATCAGCGTAGTAGTCTGCAATAAGGTTTTGGATATCGCGAATTTCTTCGTCAGAGAACCGGCGACTACTCAGAAAGCCAAGGAGTTTAAGCTGTCGTTCGCTCGGCCTATGGACTTCGTCTACGTTGTGGGTTGACAGTTTAGTGTTCATAACTATTTGTCGTTGTTTTTACGAAGATAATGAAATAACTATAAACAGCTACGGATGGGCAGTATAGAAACAAGTCCGCTGTACACTGACTGTACACTTCCCTGAAAATGCCATTTTCCTATTCTCCCGCCTCCAACGTGGGCAAATCCACCGTGTTGAAGAAACTGGGTTCGGCCATCACGGCTTCAATCTCCTCACTCTTCCGCGGGGCAGCATCCGATAGGTTCTCGCAGCCAGTGTCGGTCACCAAAAAGTCATCCTCGATGCGCACCGGGATGTTCCACCACCGGGGGTCGCAGGGGCTGCCCTCCGGAATGTAGATGCCCGGCTCAATGGTAACCACCATGTTGGCCCGTAGGGTATCGTAGGTGCCTTGATCGTGCACGTCTAGTCCGATGTGGTGACAGCAACCGTGCGGGTAGTAGCGATTGCGCCCGGTGGTGGGATCTATGATATCCTTGGGCTTCGTGCTTTCATAGAGCCCCAACTGTACCAAGCCCTCGTTAATCACGCGGGCGGTGGCTTCGTACACGGCCTTAAAAGTGTTGCCCGCCCGGCACTGGGCAATGCCCGCCTCCTGCGCTTGGTACACCAAGTCGTAGATTTGCTTCTGCTCCGGGGTAAACTTGCCGTTCACCGGCAGCGTACGGGTCACGTCGGCGGTGTAGCCGTGGTACTCGGCCCCCAAATCCATGAGGATTAGTTCGCCGTCCTCAATGGCGGGTTTGTAGTTTTCGATGTAGTGCAGCACGCAGCCGTTGTGCCCCGCGCCCACAATACTGGGATAGCCCTCGTATTCGGCTTGGTACTTTTTGTAGATAAACTCATGCATGCCCTGCACTTCGCGTTCGGACATGCCGGGTTCCAGGGCTTTCATAACCTCGCGTTGTCCCAGGGCCGAAATTTTCACGGCCTTGCGGAGCAGATCCAATTCTTCAGGCGTTTTAATCTCCCGCAACTGCCGCATCAAACTATCCAGTGTGACCACGTCCAGGTTGTTCCGCGTAGGTTCCGTGCGTAGCGAGAGTTTGCCTTCGGTCGGGTAATTGGTCTGCTGCTTGAAGGTTTCAATGAGATCGTACAAATCGTCTTCATCGGGCGTGTCACGCACGTCATCCGCAAAGTCGTAGAATAGCACCTGGTCGAAGCTACCGAAGTCAATGCCTAGCTTCCGGAACTCCGGATTTTCGCGCACTAGCCTGATGCCCAGTTGCTTGGCGCCCCCGTCGGTGCGCAGGCGCTTGCCGTTGTAGAGTTCATCCAGGGCGTTAGGAGGGCGCAGCAGCAGTAGCTCGTTGGTTTTTTTGCCACCAATCCGTTGGGCGTCTTTGAACAGCAACAGCATAGAATGAGGCTGACGGTGGCCGGTCAAGTAGTAAAAGGTAGGATCCTGGTGGTACAAGAAGTCTACGTCGTTGGCCCGGTTGCGCACCGGGTTGGCAAACACCACCGTCACTGAGTTATCGGGCATTTTGGCGCGCAAAGCCTCGCGTCGCTGCTGGTGGAAGTCAGATGACAAAAGATCATCGGGTTGCGTATCCTGCGCCGCAGCGGGCAACAACCCGAAAAGGAGGGCCAAGCAGAGAGATAGGCTCAGGCAGATTCGTGCGTAGTTCATCCTCAAAAATACGATTTTTACAATAGCTTTTCAGCACCACCGAAAACAGCAAGTACCGAATGCATAACGAATCAAGGATTAACTAATTGAGCAGTGGGTGCATGCGTCAATCCTGATTCTTGTCCTTGATTGGGTGCCGGGCCCGCGGATGATACTGGTCGATTACCTGCCGCAGGTAGTCGCGATCCAAGTGGGTGTAGATCTCGGTGGTGGTGATCAACACGTGGCCGAGCATGTCTTGCACCGCCCGCAGATTGGCCCCGCCCTCCACCAGATGCAGTGCAAACGAGTGCCGAAAGGTGTGCGGACTCACGTTCTTCTCCACGCTCGCCCGGGCGGTGGCGTCCTTCACAATGTTGAAGATCATTACCCGGCTGAGTTTGGTGCCGCGGCGGTTCAGAAACACGTAGTCCTCGTTACCCAGCTGCACCTCCAACAAGTTACGCACGTGCTGAGTATACATCTTGATGTACTTAAGCGCATCGCGGCCGACGGGCACGATGCGTTCTTTGCCGCCCTTGCCCAGCACCCGCAGGAAGCCGATGTCGGCGTAAAGATTGCTAAGCCGTAGCTCGGTCAATTCGGTCACCCGCATGCCCGAACTGTAGAGCGTCTCGATGATGGCCCGGTTGCGCACCCCCTCCGCGGTAGACAGGTCAATAGCCGACAAAATCTGCTCAATCTCCTGGTATGACAGCACGTCGGGCAGTTTTTGGTCGATCTTAGGCCCTTCTATCAGCACCGAAGGATTGTCATCGATCAGGTCGCGGTAGAGCAGAAACTTATAGAAGGCCTTCACCCCCACCAGAATTCGGGCCTGCGAGGGGGCACTCATGCCCAGGTCGTAGATGTAGGCAATAAACTTTAGCAGATCCGACTGCGTCAGCTCCCGCGGCGACTGCTCCCAGTTGGCGACGTCGGCGTACTGCTGGAGCTTATCAACGTCGCTCAGGTAGGCCATCAGCGAGTTCTTAGCCAGCGAACGCTCCTGCTCCAGGTAGTCCCTGAAGTCTTCCAGGAAGATATTCCAGTCGGGGTGCAGCATCAGCGGGGAAGATAAGGATATTAGCGGCCAATTGCCTAGCTTGGAGGCTAAAACTACGCACTGGTATGCCCTACATCATCATCAACGGCCCCAACCTAAACCTGCTGGGAGTGAGAGAACCCGATATCTACGGCTCCGAAGGCTTTGACACCCACCTAACCACCCTGCAACGGGCCTATCCGGACATCGTGCTGGATTATTATCAGTTGAACGGAGAGGGAGCGCTGGTGGACAAACTGCATGAGGTGGGTTTCTCGTACGATGGCATTGTGCTCAACGCGGGGGCCTATACCCACACCTCGGTAGCCCTGGCCGACGCGGTGGCCGCCATTAGCAGTCCGGTGGTGGAGGTGCACATTTCCAACGTATACGCCCGGGAGGCTTTTCGGCACCACAGCTACATCAGTCCCCACGCAGCAGGCATCATCGTTGGTTGCGGTCTAGACGGTTATCGGTTGGCGCTGGAATTTTTGGTAAGGAAATTCCCCCGCCCCGCTCACCCTTCAACCGAACTGCCGACTGAGTGACCGTTCTGGCAGAATCTAGCGATCGATTGCCCTTGAAAGGGTTGGTCGGCGTAAGAAAACGATGCCAATCGGCAGGAGAACGACAATGCTGCGTTACTCGGCCGTTAAGTAGTGCGTTAACCAAACGCTCCGCTGGCCCGGAGCTTTATCGCACCCGGTTCAGCAAACACTGGTGCACCTTCACCATCGCGGCGGCCTCGCGCAGCAAACCCTTCATCTCGTTCACCTGCGCTTCCTCCAGATAGAAACATCCTTCCAAACGAGGGATGGTGAGCAGCATAAACCGGCAATCAGATAGCCAGAACCATTCGCTTTCAGCCAGGTTGTCGAGCCGCTGTTTGAGCCAACCGATTTCTTCTTCGGTGAAGTGCAAGCTAATATTTTGGTAGGTGAAGGCGTAGGCCAGGCCGTGCGGCAGTCCGGCCACCGATCCTCGCTCCGATCGGCAGAGTATCGTTTCGTAGGGTTGTTGCATGCTTGTGTGGTAAAGGCTGTTAAAATTAGTTAAAATGGGTTAATGGGTCGGTAACACCGATTCGACAAAAAAAATTAGCCATAGTTGCGAAATTTTTGATTTTGCGCCCCTTCATGCTATTTGTGCAAATATTTTCTAGTTTTACCCACGTGATTAGACGCGGTTTATATCCAACACGATGGCGCAAAAAACGAGGAAGAGCAATCAGTTTAAAAAGAAAAAGACGACTACCCCGCGGCGAACACCCCGGCCGTGGAAGAACCCGCTGAAGGATCGGCGCCTCCACCTGGCCCTGGGCTTTTTCCTGATCGTGGCGGCGCTGTACCTGCTCATTGCCTTTGTGGCGTTCTTGTTCTACGGAGCCGCCGACCAAAGTGTGGTGGAATCGGTGCTGGAGAGCGACGTGAAATCGGCCGGACTGGAGATCAACAACTGGCTAGGTTTGGTGGGAGCCACCGCGGCCTATTTGTTTATCTTCCGCTGGTTTGGGGTGGCCTCGTTTCTGATCCCCCCGCTGCTGCTGGTATGGGGCACGCGCATTGTTTTCCGACAACGGATTGTTCCGCCGCACCGCACCTTTCAGTGGGTGGCGTTTTTTCTAATATGGACGAGCCTGCTGCTGGGCTACTGGGTATATCACCAAGAAACGGTGGCGGAGTGGGGCTTTCTGGGCGGCGGACTCGGTTACGAAATGGCGGTGCTGAGCAACAGCCTCATCGGCTGGGGCACCTTTCTGTTGCTGATGCTGGCCCTAGCGGTATTTCTGATCTTCTTCTTTGACATCGCCCACTGGTTCAACTTCGCAACTGCCCCGGTGGATGCTGCCGCAGTGGATGCTGCCCCAGTGGATACTGCCCCGGCAACGGCGTCCAACGAAGCTATGTTTGTTGAGATCATAGAGGACGCGGTGGCTACGGCCGACCCCGAGCCGACCAGTCCCTTTGACCAGGAAGCGCAAGCGGGCGTGGAGATTGTACCTCCTCCCCCACGCGCCAAAGAGCCCACCAACCACATTCCGCTCAACGTAGCCCCGCCGCCCCCGGCCGAGCAACTTTCGCTCGAGATTGAAGAGCCCGTCACCGAAGAAGAGGGCGGCAGCAACATCGAGCACTACGACCCTACGCTGGATCTGTCGTCGTACCGCTACCCCGAGCAGGGCCTGCTCAACGCTTCGCAGTCCGGACGCGTGCAGGTGGACGCGCAGGAGCTGGAAGCCAACAAAGACCGCATCGTGGAGACGCTCATCAACTTCAAGATTGGCATTTCGTCCATCAAGGCCACCATTGGTCCCACCGTGACACTCTACGAGATCGTGCCCGAGGCGGGCATCAAAATATCTAAGATCAAGAACCTGGAGGACGATATCGCCCTGAGTTTGTCGGCGCTGGGCATTCGCATCATCGCGCCGATTCCGGGCAAGGGAACCATCGGCATCGAGGTGCCCAACAAAAACCGTGAGGTGGTGAGCATGCACTCGGTGGTGCTCACCGAGAAGTTTATGCGCACCAAGCAGGAGCTGCCCATCATCCTGGGAAAGACGGTGTCCAACGAGCTATTCATCGCCGACCTGGCCAAGATGCCCCACCTGCTCATTGCCGGAGCCACCGGGCAGGGCAAATCCGTCGGACTCAACGTGCTCATCACCTCGCTGATCTACAAGCGGCACCCTTCGCAGCTCAAGTTCGTGCTGGTGGACCCGAAGAAAGTAGAGCTATCGCTGTTCAACAAGATCGAGCGGCACTTTCTGGCGAAGATTCCCAACAGCGAGGAGGCCATCATCACCGAAACCAAGAAGGTGATTTATACGCTCAACTCCTTGTGCATCGAGATGGATAACCGCTACAACCTGCTCAAGGACGCCAGTTGCCGCAACATCAAGGAGTATAACCAGAAGTTCGTCCGTCGCAAGCTCAATCCCCACGAGGGGCACCGCTTTTTGCCCTACATTGTGCTCATCATCGACGAGCTGGCCGACCTGATGATGACGGCGGGCAAGGAAGTGGAAACCCCCATTGCGCGGCTGGCGCAGTTGGCCCGGGCCATCGGCATTCACCTGGTAGTGGCCACGCAGCGGCCGTCGGTCAACGTGATCACGGGCATCATCAAGGCCAACTTCCCGGTGCGCTTGTCGTTTCGCGTCACCTCGAAGGTGGATTCACGCACTATTCTGGACACCGGCGGGGCCGAGCAGTTGGTGGGCATGGGCGACATGCTGCTGTCGGTGAACTCGGACGTCTTCCGCTTACAATCTCCCTTTATCGATACCCATGAGGTGGATAACATCTGCGAGTTTATCGGCTCGCAGCGGGCCTACGAGTCGGCTTACCTGCTGCCCGAGTTCGTGGGCGACGAGGATAATGATATCCTGGAGGTGGACCTTAAAAACCGCGATGTCCTGTTCGATGATGCCGCCCGCCTGCTGGTGCGTCACCAACAGGGCAGCACCTCGCTGATCCAGCGCAAGCTGAAACTAGGATACAACCGGGCCGGTCGGCTGATTGACCAACTGGAAGCGGCGGGCATCGTGGGACCCTTCGAGGGTAGCAAGGCCCGCGAGGTGTTGGTGAGTGACGAATATAGTTTGGAACAATTGTTGAACGATATGGATTAGAAAATATCTACATAACCATTTTACAATGAAACATATCCTAACGGGCATATTGGTCAGCTTGCTTCCCCTTTCGGCGGCGCTGGCTCAGAGTGAGTATGACAAACAGGCGCGCCAGATTCTGGACGCCATGAGCGAGCACTATCAGGCTATCGGGGCCTACGAAGCTGATTTTTCGTACAGTATGGAGATTCCCGACCAGCCGCAAGCCGACAAATTTGAGGGGCAAATTGCCGTGAAGGGCGACAAGTTTCGCCTGAACATGGGCGGACAAGAAGTGATTAACGACGGCACCACCAATGGACCTACCTGGAAGAAGCCAACGAGGTAAACATCAACAACTACGACCCCGAAGAAGGCGACATCTCCCCTACCCAGATTTATAATGCTTACCAGCGTGGATTCAAGTACGTGTACGTGGAAGACGAAACCATTAACGGCAAAGCCTACCAGGTGGTAGACTTGATCCCCGAGAACAAGGACAACCAGTTTTTCAAGATTCGCCTGCACATCAGTCAGGAGGATAAGGTGCTCAAGCGCTGGAAGATCTTTGAAAAGAACGGCACCCGCTACACCTACGACATCAACAACTTCAACCCCGAAGCTCCGGTAGACGATGAGCTATTCACCTTCAACAAGCGCAAGCACCGGGGGGTGGAGGTGGTTGATTTGCGATAGCTAAGACAGCTTTCTCTTATAATCTTCGTATCCGAACTCCCGTACCAGCTCAAAAGTATCATCCTCGTGCCAGATGCCGATGGAAGGGTGGCGCACTCCGTTGAAGAAGGTGGTTTTCACCATGGTGTAGTGCATCATATCGTTGAACACCACCCGGTCGCCCACGTTTAGTGGCTGATCGAAGGCGTAGTCGCCCACGTAGTCACCGGCCAGGCAGGTGAGTCCGCCCAGGCGGTAAGCGGGTTCGCCCGGCTCGGCATCGCGGGCGCCCAGCACCACTGGTTTGTAGGGCATCTCCACGCAGTCGGGCATATGCGCCGACACGCTCACGTCGAGCACCACCGCATGGATGCCCCGGCTGTCGATGATGTCTTCCACCGTGCTGGTGAGGTAGCCGGTTTCCCAGGCCACCGCCGAGCCGGGTTCCATTGTAATCGCCAAATCGTATTTTTCGCGTAGCCCCTTGATGAGGCGGATGGTGTGCTCCAGATCATACCCTTCGCGCGTCATCAGGTGACCACCGCCCAGGTTAAGCCACTTGGCTTGTTTTAACAAATGACCGAAGCGGTCTTCTACCACCTTAAGTGTGCGCTCTAGCGCGTGCGAGTCGCTTTCGCATAGCGTATGGAAGTGTAAGCCTTCAATGCCCTCGGGCAGCCGGTCGCCAATCTGGTCGGCCGTCACTCCCAGCCGGGTACCAATGGCGCAGGG
This sequence comes from uncultured Cytophagales bacterium, assembly GCA_963833215.1. Lineage (GTDB taxonomy): Bacteria > Bacteroidota > Bacteroidia > Cytophagales > Cyclobacteriaceae > Tunicatimonas. The sequence continues at coordinate 106,041 of CAWHXE010000011.1, forward strand.
ATTATACAGATCGGTTTCCACCTCCGAGTACTCGGGGTTGATGCGGATGGCGCAGGAAATTTTCTTGTCGTTTTGCTGAATCTTCTGGCGAAACCGTTCCCATTGGGCGGGCGAGTTAAAGGTGATGTGGTTGCAGTAGCCCATCAACTCTTCAAATTCGCTTTCGAAGTAAGCGGGAGCGTAGGCGTGCACCTCGTCGCCAAACTCCTCGTAGCCCAGGCGTGCTTCGTAGAGTGAAGAGGCGGTGGTGCCGTGCAGGTACTGCCGAATGAGGCCAAAGGTGCTAAACATAGCGAAGCCCTTCAGGGCCAGGATGATCCGGGCACCAGACTGCTCCTGCACGTACTGCAAAGTTTCTAAGTTGCGCCGCAGCCGGGCTTCTTCCAGCACAAAGCAGGCTGTGGGGACGCGGTGAAAGTTGATAGGCATGGGGTGAGTTTGTAAATTTTTATTACAACCTAGCCAGCGGGCGGGAAGTTTCGCGGGTTGGGTTTTGTGCTGGGCTTGGCACCTCAGTTAAACCTACTTTTAACAATTAGTAGCGAACAATTGTCTGTTATAGAACAAAACCAATTACAAAACTATGTTCACAGAAGATTATCCCAACTTAGCTTGGTGGATCACAAGCCACGGATGGATAGAGCTGGGTGAAGACGAACACAGCCATTCCTGGGTGCGAATACTAGATATCGGAGGGACATGCTACGAAGACGAGGATTCCGATTCGTTAGAGGAAGCGATGGAGGTGGCGGACCGGTGGACCTCTCGCGAGATAGCCGACCGGTTCGGTGAAGAACCCCCTCGGCGGTATAATGATGAAAGTGACGAATGATTAAGCAGTAGCCATTCGTCGGTCACTCAAAAAACCCAATCCTGGTTCCAGTTGTGGATGCTGAAGCGGTCCCGCTGCTCATCGTAGTTGTCGCGCAGCGTGGAGTAGTAGCCCCAGCCTACCAGAAAGGTGAACACCGTGGAGATGGTGAGCGCATTAGTAACCGATTCGGCCAAGGCTCCGAACAAACTCAGGGTAAGCACGAAGGTGAACAGCGTCCAGTAGAGCGTCATGGTGGAGAGACTGCGGTGTCGCCACGCGGCAAGGTAGCGCAGGGGATGCAGGTCGCCACCCCACTGGTGCACCAGTTTGTAGTGCTGCGCGTCGATGCGGTAGAGCAACAGGGGGTCCACCAAAGGGCGCTGCCGCTTTTCCAGGTCAAAGGTTTCGGCCGGAGCAACCACAAAAAAATCGTGCTTCAGATCATCGTCGGTGAGTTGGTGGGCGCGCCGGAAACGGTTTAGTTTGGCACCAAACTCCGGATCGATGGGGCCGCGGTAGCGGTGACTGGGCAGCATACGCATGCGGTAGTTCACGCACACTTCCTGCACGTCGTTCACGTGGTATACCTCCCCGTTGAATCGCTGAGTCAGCCCGCGGTGCCGCCGGGGGTCGTTGATCTGCTGGAGCGACCGCTGCATTCCCAACTGCGTAATCAACTGCTCTTCCCGTTCGCCTCGTTGGCGCAGCAGGGCGTAGGCAGGGGCTAATTCGGAACTTACTTCGGAGGGCGTAACCGGAATACTGGCGAGAATTGACTCGCGCTTACGGTGCACTTTTGCCAGGGCGTCGTGTAGGTTCATCGCTAAAAAATTTTGTGGTTTTAGTCAAGGTAGAAAATTAGTCTATCAATTGCCCGCCAAGAACCACAAAAATTATTCAAAATCTTTGAACAACAGGCTGGGTTGCACGCCTTGGTTGTTTTGGTACTTCCCGCCGCGGTACGTCTCGTACTCCCCTTCGATGCTATGGTAAAATATCTGGCAGATTTGCACCCCGGCGTAGATGCGCACCGGCTGCACGCAGAACATCTCCAGCGTCCAGAAACCAGCGAAGCCCACGTCGCCAAAGCCCGCCGTGATGTGCACGAACAAGCCAAGTCGCCCCACCGACGAGCGCCCCTCGAGCATGGGCACGTAGCCGTGCGTTTCGGTATGCTCTATAGTGCGGCCCAGGTACAGCTTGTCTTTCTCCATCAGCAGTCCCTCCTCAGGAATGGTGAGCCGGTGGGCGGTGTTTTCCCGCTTCATATCGAGGGTGGGTTGGTCGTAGACGAGCAGTTCGTGGTGCAAGCGCAGGTTGTAGCTATTGGGATTGAGCTGTTCAATCCGGAAAGGATCGATACGAATATTCTGACCAAGTTGCTCATGAATGGATTTGCCGGAGAGGATCATGGGGGGAGGATGATTTTCTAAATAGTTAGATATCGGATGCTGGATATTTGCTATATGGTTTAGGATACTGGCATCTAGTGACCAGCAACCAGTGGCCAGCAACTGGTAACCAGTTGATTGAGTCGTCAAGGTAGTTAATCAGCTATTGATGGGAAAACTTGGTAGAGGAAATTTTTTAAGCACAGTCCTTGACTATTCGGACAGCATGCGTTAACTTTGCAATCCTATTTTAGAAACGCGAAAGTAGCTCAGCTGGTAGAGCGCGACCTTGCCAAGGTCGAGGTCGCGGGTTCGAACCCCGTCTTTCGCTCGAAGTAAAGCGACGCATCGTCGCTTTACTTGTTTTAGAAGCCGGGATGGTGGAACTGGTAGACACGCAAGACTTAGACGTGAACAAGACTTGAGTGCCCGGGCGGAAACGTTCGGAGTAGAACTTCTCAAATTCGGGGAAGCCTTTTTTCTGTCCTAGTGCAGAAATGGTAATCCCGAGCCAAGCTTCGGAACAGTCCGAAGAAGGTGTAGAGACTTGACGGGAAGCACCTACGTTCGCTAAGAATAAGGTGAAGAGAAAGTCCAGACCACAAACAGCCTAATGCTGGCCGCAAAAGCGGTAGTTGGTACGAAAATCTTGTGGCCGAAAGGCCGTGCGGGTTCGATTCCCGCTCCTGGCACAACCAAAGAGCTGATCAATACGGTCGGCTCTTTCTATGTCTGATCAGTCCGTTCCTTCCTAAACTTTACCCACGCGCTGCTGTTCTACCAAGCAAGCGAGTTGCTCGCCTTCTTGCAAGAACCACTAATTTTTCAACCTCAACCTACTATGGAAAACATCCTTATCACCGGGGCCACCGGCAGCGTGGGCTCGGCCATCCTCGACCACTTTACTCCGAGTGACCAGCAGCGCCTCTACCGGGGCACCCGGCACCGCGACGAACTGTCGCCCGATCACCTGTACTTCGACCTGGAAGACCTACCCGACACCATCGCTTCGCTCTCGCTGGTGGACACGCTCTTCTTGCTGCGTCCGCCCCAGATTGCCGACGAGAAAATCTTTCGCGTGCTGCTGCGGGGAGCCAAAGAATTTGACGTGAAGCACATCGTCTTCTTGTCGGTGCAGGGTGCCGAGCGTATGTCGTTCATTCCGCATGCCAAGATTGAGAAGCTGATTCGCGCAAAGCGGCATTCCCTATACCTTCATGCGGCCCAGCTACTTCACCGACAACCTGGAAAAAGTATTTGGCAACGACATTCGGGAGCGCGACCAAATCTACATTCCTGCCGGAGACGCTAAGTTCTTGTGGGTCGACGTAGCCGATATTGGCCGGGCCATCGCGGCGGTTCTCACCGACGTGCGGGCCCACGTGAACCAAGCCTACACCATCACGGGCCGTCAGAGCGAACTGCTGACCTTCTCCGAAGTGGCTGACATTCTGTCGCAGGAGTTACAGCGCGACATCAAGTACATCAGCCCGAATCCGGTAAGCTTCTTTATCAGCAAGAAGAAAGAAGGAGTGGACATACCCTTTATTGGGATTATGTTTGCCCTGCACTACGTAGCCCGATTTCAGAAGCTGCCGGTGGTGCACCGCGACCTGGAGCACCTGATCGGCCAGCCGCCCGCCACGGTGCGGGAGTACGTGCGGGCCAACTTGGCGGCGTGGCAGAAGTAGTATGACCTATCGCGTAACCATCATTTACTGCACGCAGTGCCGCTGGCTGCTGCGCGCCGCCTGGATGGCGCAGGAGCTGCTTACTACCTTCGGCACCGACCTGGAAGAGGTAGCCCTGCGGCCCGGCACGGGCGGTATCTACGAAGTGCACCTCAACAAAGAACTTATCTTTTCTCGCAAACAAGTCGGTCGTTTTCCCGAAGCCAAGGAATTGAAGCAGTTGGTGCGCGACCGTATCGATCCGGAGCGCAATCTTGGTCATAGCGACCGGCGTCCCGGCGACCGTGTTCACGGCGACCGTCGTCACAGTGATCGTAACCGCGCATGATTAATACGTCTACTTTGCAATTTCTCGCCGACCTGCGGGCGAATAACAACCGCGACTGGTTCGAGGCCCACCGCGACGACTATCTCGCCGCCAAGGCTAACGTCACCGCTTTCGCCGAGGCCGTTACTGCCGGGCTCAACCAAACCGATGTGATCGACCGGTATCGTGTTTACCGCATCTACCGCGACCTGCGCTTCACGAAGGATCGTACCCACCCGTACAAAGAGCACTTTGATGGCTACCTCTACCGCGCCGGGGCCCAACGGCGGGGCGGCTACGTGTTCCGGATTGGCACCGATGGTAATAGTCAGGTGGGCGGCGGCTTCTTCGGTCCCAACAAAGAAGACCTGCGGCGCATCCGGCAGGAGCTGGCGTTTGATTGCCATCCGATGGAGGAGATCACTCGGCACCCGGACTTCGGACGGCACTTTGGTGCGTTGCAGGGCGAAGCCGTGAAAACCGCCCCGCAGGGCTTTGCTAAAGATCATCCGAGCATCACCTGGCTACGCCGCAAACAGTTCTACGCGCTACGTTCGTTTACCGACCGCGAGGTGCTACACCCCAACTTTGTGGAGCAAACCGTGACCACCTTCCGGGCATTACGCCCCTTCTTCGACTACATGAGCGAGGTGCTCACCACCAACGCCGACGGGGAAAGTAGTTCGACTGACGCTTAAGTCCGCTATCCTAGCCACCGCGCTGCCCAGACTAGTCGCTACGCGCTGCCGAACGCTACCACTGGGCGCAGGCAATTTCGCGTCCTTTCTTACATGCTTGTTTCGCTGCCTGACAAAAGTGTTGCGGTGACCGACAAGGCCCTCCGGCCGTTGCCCGCTGGTACAGTCTTCGCCAAGCGTTGTGTCTAAACCAACGATACTTATGAGAAATTACGTTAGCGCTTTCCTACCATTCGTTTTAGCAACTATCCTCCTGGTTGGCTGTGCCAAAGAGGACGACCTAGCTCCGGCTGAAATCACGATTGCTCCCTTTACCAAAACCACTACCGAAAATCCTACTCTCGGTGCTTCACTGGGTATCCTTGAAGCTACTGCCTCACGCGGCCCCATCACCTACGTATTATCTGAAGAGGTGCCCGCCGGGGCGTTATCCATCAATGCCACCACCGGCGAACTTACCGTAAAAGATAGCGCCAAGTTTGACTTTGAGACCAACGTTACCATCAAGGCCAAGGGTACCGCCACGGTAGACGGCATGGGTACGTCGGCACCCATCACGATCACGAATTCCCACCAAGGGTTGGAACAGTCGAAATAGGCAAAGGATAATGGTAGTTTTCTAAATTAGCTAATTGGATTGCGCCGCAACTTAGGTGTATAGATGGGCCGAGGGTCCCAAAAAGTTGGCGCTGATTTTTCGGTACTGGGGTAGATGGCTTTTGAGCCATGCTGATACGCACCGGCGCACCACTACGAGGAGCATCTTCTAGCACGGCTAACATCCTGGAGAGCAGGTCTCGGTCACTCACTCCTTGTCCAGCTACGCCTGCCTGATAAGTACATAGAGATGAATAAGAAACTGCCCAATGCTTACGCCAATGCGTTACCATGCTACGCCCAACGCTCAACCGTTGGCAAAGATGCAAATTGCTTTGACCGGCAGAGGCACCTAGAATAATATCAATCCGGTTGCGCTGCTGCACCGTAACCCTAGCTTTGTTGCGTTGCTTGATAAGTAAGCTTCGCTGGCGTGGCGTGAGTGCCACCATAGTAGCAGGTTTTCCTCTGCTCATAGATAGACTGGTTTGTCAATGTGAAAACAGCATAACACTTAGCTTGTTTACTTAGTGCCGAAGGCACTAGCTCGGGTGAGTATGCGATTCGGCTGGAACTAATGCAGACGGCTAGAAAGTAGATACTGCTTCTTAGTTTTCAGGAGTTCACCACCCACTAGCGGAACAGAAAGGTGTACGTTGGTGGGGAAGAATGAACGCTTCCCTCCGTGCGTAAGCTAGACCTACTGAAGAACATACCTTTTGCCCCATTGGCAGCTGCTAGTCAGTGGTAAGCGAATTTTTGCTAACTTTCTGCCAAAAGTATTACACTGGCTGACAAAATGCCCCAGCTGCCCTGAGCACGCTAACGTTTAGAGCTAAGTATTGGTATAAGGGCTGAAAGACTACGCGTCTCCACCACTTTGTATGCACTTAATAAAACAAATTCGCTCATTCTATTACTCTCTTGCAAATTTAGGCATTGATCCGACCCGTGCTGAGGACCAACGCAACCAGAAGCTTCTAAATATTCTTTGCACCCTCTGGTACCACGCTGCTGTTCTATTTTTGGTGGGTAGCTACTGGTTCTCTCGTGATCTGTGGTACCTAACCCTTCAGCACGTTATCTTTCTTATTGCCATCTGTGGTTTGGTTCAGTACCTAAATGTACGTAGCCACATAGGGGCTGCCAAGCTGCTCTTTGTAAGCATAACTCTGGTCCAATGTATCTTCTTTAGCGTTACCGTTAAACCCGGTGAGATGATTGAGCTGTTCACCCTTACTGTTCCTCTGGTTGCGGTGGTTCTTTATGACCGATTTTCCACTTATTTTTCGGTTTTAGTAGTAAGCTTAGGTGCCACCTTAACCAGCCTTTTTCTTTTACAAGACCCCAGTCCCCCAACCATTTTTGCGGTGATAGTTGCCTTAATTTACGTCACACCGTTTTTTATGATGGTCTACCTAAAACAAATTAACCAGGAAAAGGAAGCTTTGCTGGCTGTTGAGCGCAACAACGCTATTGCTGATAAAACCGTTATCGAAGAGCAGGCCGAGCAACTTCGGGCGCTCAACAATTTCAAGAACCATTTTTTCGTGAATATCTCGCACGAGATACGCACCCCGCTCACCCTGATTTCAGGCTACGCACGTCGTCTGGCGGGCCAGACCGAGAACAGACCACGAAAAGACTACGTCCAGGGCATCGTTGAACAGTCTTCGGCCATCAAGCACTTGGTGGACAGCATCATCGATCTAAGTAAACTGGACGAACAAAAGTTGACGCTCAACAAAACCGAAGTGAACCTGACTCGCTTACTGCGTAAAATTCACTCTGAGTTCAACGACACGTTTGCGCAAGAAGGTCTATCGCTGCAGCTCGCCCTACCAAACGAAACCTTCACGGCGGCCTGTGATCCGGTGCTGATGAACCGGGCCGTCACTAACCTGGTCACCAACGCCCTGAAGTTCACTTGTCCGAATGGGACTGCCCGCCTCAGCCTGCGCCAGGATGAAACGAACAACGGGTGCATCGAGGTCTACAACACCGGCATTGGTATTCCGCCCGATCATCAAGCCAAGATTTTTGAGCGCTTCTACCAGGTCGAAAACGAGATCACCCGCAGCCAGGGGAGCGGCATTGGCCTATCCATGACCCAGGGAATTGTAGAAAGTCACGGCTACCGTATTGCGGTAGAGAGCGTCCCCAATCAGTACGCCTTGTTCACCATCACCATTCCCGCCTCAGAAGTGCAGGTCAGTGCTCTCCAACCAGTGGAAACGCCAGTAGCAACTCCTCCCGTGCAAACATTACCGACCAAACCGCAGCTAATGCCGCTCTTGCCCGGTAGAAAGCGCATTTTGCTGGTCGAAGACAACCCCGCTATGCGGGAGTACATCATGGCGATCGAGGAAATGTGTGCCTACACCGTTTTGGAAGCGCGCCACGGCAAAGAAGCCCTGGAGCTGCTACAGCGCCACGAAGTAGACCTCATTATCACCGACTACATGATGCCCCACATGGACGGCCGGGAGCTGGTTTCTCAGATCAAGCAACGGGGCTACGCGCAGCCGGTGCTGGTGATTACCGCCCAAACCGATGCTCAGTACAAACTGGATATGCTACGGTTGGGCATTGATGGTTACCTGACTAAGCCTTTTCTGGAAGAAGAATTCTTGTTGTTGGTTGAGAAGTCACTAACCTACGACGAAGCACGTCGGCAATTTATCGCGCAGGAAGTGGGCCGGGAAGGAGTGCCTCTGCCTGAGGAAGCGCTTGGCAACTTCAACCAACGGCTGAAGTCAGCACTCGAGCAAAGTATTGACAATGAGCAGTTTAGCGTGGGCGACTTGTGCGAACAACTTCACCTCACCGAGCGCACGCTGTTTCGGCGCGTGAAGGAGCTTTGCGGATGCACTCCCGCCAAACTCATCACCGAGGCGCGCCTGATGCGGGCTAAAACCTACTACGATCAAAAAGCCTACCGATCAACCCGCCAACTGGCGCGGGCGGTAGGCTTCAAGAACAGCACCCGCTTCGCCGAGAAGTTTCGTGAGCGCTTCGGTGTTGATCCGTAAGCCTGCTTAACCCCAAAAATTTGTCAAACTGCGTTAGTCGGATAACCGTTAACAACTTTCAGTACGTTAACTCACCCTAACTCAGAAAACATGACCGATCACAAAGTATGGTTTATCACCGGTTGCTCCACCGGCTTCGGACGCGAACTCGCTCAAATCGCCGCCCAGCACGGCGACCAGGTTGTCGGCACCCTACGCCAGGACGATCAGGTTGAAGCCTTCGACTACCTGGTGCCCGAACACACCATGGGCGTGAAGCTAGATGTCACCAAGCCCGAGCAGATCGCCGCGGGAATCCAGCAAGCCCTCGACCGGCACGGACGCATCGACGTGCTGGTGAACAACGCGGGCTACGGTTCGCTGGGAGCACTCGAAGAAGTGCCCGATGATGAGATTCGCCAGCAGTTTGAGGTGAACGTATTTGGGGCCATCAACATGATCAAGGCGGTGCTGCCTACCCTGCGAAAGCAGCGCTCCGGACATATTCTCAACATCACCTCCATCGCTGGAATACAAGGCTACCCGGGCGTAGGGGCCTACAACGCATCGAAGTTCGCCCTAGAAGGCATCGGCGAAGCCCTGGCCGCCGACGTGAAGCCTCTGGGTATCCGCGTTACCAACGTGGAACCGGGCCCCTTCCGCACCGACTGGGCAGGACGTTCGGCCACCTACACCCAGAACCAGATCGACGACTACGCCGAATCGGCGGGCCAGAACCTGCGCTCGCTCGAGCAAGTGAGCGGCAACCAACCCGGTGACCCGGTGAAGGCCGCCCAGGCCATGTTTGACCTGGTGCAGCTCAACAATCCGCCGATGCACCTTCCGCTGGGCGGACCGGCCTACAAGCGCGTTCGGGCCAAACTGCAGGACTTTTTGCAAGAAATTGACGACTTCGAGCACCTGGGCCTTCCTACTGATTATACCGAGGAGGAGTTGGCGAAGATGGAAAATGGTTGACTAATAAGAAAGTATAAAAGTCTTCTATGACCCAAGCCTCCCTCAATTTCCGTAATGTATAGATTAATCGCGCGGCGACCGTCCGTAGGCTATGAAAATTGCGACGAAGATTCGGCGGGCAGGTTGCTGGTTAGCTACTTCCTAAACTTGGTCATATTTTGTCAATGTGGCAAAAAATTGACTGGTAACTTTCTTACCGATGCGCCGTTCTCTACAATAAGAATACATTCTTGAAAATAATACAATACTAATCATGCAACCAGAAATAATAACTTCATCTCCACCGCAGGATTTTCTACCTATCAAGGGCACCTATTACGTAGAATATTTGGTGGGCAACGCCAAACAGGCCGCCTACTACTATCATTACGTGTTCGGTTACGATATCGTCGGCTACCGCGGTCCGGAAACCGGCTACAAATCCGCCGCCAGTTTCTTGCTGGCGCAAGGAAAGATCCGCCTCATTCTGACCACCGCCTTGCAGCCCAACAACGAGACAGCCGACCACGTGTATCGCCACGGCGATGGCATTCAGGATATTGCCCTGTGGGTCGATGACGTTCGGCAGTCTTATGCTGAAACCATCCAGCGCGGCGCGCAGTCAGTGCAGGAGCCTAACGTGCGTCGCGACGACGACGGCGAAGTGACGGTAGCCTCCATCGCTACCTACGGTGATACAATTCATACCTTTGTGGAGAACCACGACTACCACGGTTTCTTCCTGCCCGGCTTTAGACCCTGGAAAAACGAGCACCTCAAAAACCGCTCGGTGGGATTAGAGTATATTGATCATCTGGTGGGTAACGTGGCCCTGGGTGACATGAACAAGTTCGTCAACTTCTACGCCGACGTGATGGGCTTCAAGCAGTTGGTTTCGTTCGACGACCAAGACATTTCTACCGAGTACACCGCCCTGATGTCCAAGGTGATGTTGAACGGCAACGAGCGCATTAAATTTCCGATCAACGAACCGGCGGCGGGGCTCAAGAAGAGCCAGATTGACGAGTATTTAACGTTTTACCAGGGCGCCGGAGTGCAACACGTTGCGCTGGCCACCCACGATATCATCGCCACGGTGACCCAACTGCGGGCCAACGGGTTGGAGTTTCTCAATGTGCCCGATACCTACTATGACAATTTGAAGGGACGCGTCGGGAAGATTGACGAGCCCATTGAGGCGTTGCGCCAACTGGGCATTCTGGTGGACCGCGACGAGGAAGGCTACCTGCTGCAGATTTTTAGCAAGCCGGTGCAAGACCGTCCCACGGTGTTCTACGAGATCATCGACCGCAAGGGAGCCCGTTCGTTCGGCAAGGGCAACTTCAAAGCCCTCTTCGAAGCCATTGAGCGCGAGCAAGAACTTCGGGGAAATTTGTAATTGGGACGTGGGGGTTAGGGATTGGGTTTTGGAAGTAACTTAAAACCCAATCCCCAACCCCTAACCCCCAACACCGTAGCCATTAACCCAAATCACCATGCCCCACTACCAACAACACGGAGACATTCCCCACAAGCGCCATACGCAGTTTCGGCAGCCCGACGGATCGCTGTATTACGAAGAGGTGATCGGCGCCGAAGGCTTTAGCGGCATCTCTTCCATTGCCTATCACCTGCATCCGCCCACGGCGGTGGTTCGGGTGGATCCGCCCACCGACTACGCAGTTGACTATGCTGACGAAAAAAACATGATTCACCGGCACCTGCTAGGAAAAGACGTCCCCGCCGGGGGCGACTGGCTAAGCGGGCGAAGATACCTGCTCGGTAACGCCGACGTGCGCCTGGCGCTTTGCTCCCCGACCGAGTCGATGGACTACTTCTACCGCAACGCTACCTGCGACGAACTCGTCTACGTGCACGATGGCCGGGGCGAACTGCTTAGTCCATTAGGCAGCGTTTCCTTTACCGCGGGTGACTACGTACACGTGCCCCGCACCGTCACGCACCAGTGGAAGTTTGACGGTGACCAGCTTGCGCGTCTTTTGGTGATTGAAAGCGCCTCGGAGGTACGCCCGCCCAAGCGCTACCGCAACCAATTCGGACAGTTGCTTGAGCACAGCCCCTACTGCGAAAGAGATTACAAGGCGCCCGCTCCTTTAAAGCCCCACGATGAAGAAGGAGAGTTCGAGGTGCGGGTGCTCAAGCACGGTCAGTTGCAGTCGTTGTTTTATCAGTATCATCCCTTCGACGTGGTGGGTTGGGATGGCTATATGTACCCTTACGCGATTTCGATTCACGACTTCGAGCCGATTACCGGGCGCATTCATCAGCCGCCGCCGGTGCATCAGATGTTCGAGGCCCACAACTTCGTGGTGTGCTCGTTTGTGCCCCGTAAGTTTGATTACCATCCGCAGTCCATTCCCGCGCCCTACAACCACTCAAACATCGACTCCGACGAGGTGCTGTTTTACGCCGAGGGCGACTTTATGAGCCGCAAGGGAGTAAGTCGCGCGTCGTTCACCCTGCATCCGGGCGGACTGCCGCATGGCCCCCACCCCGGCACCGTAGAGAAATCGCTGGGCAAAGAAGGTACCGAAGAGTTGGCCGTGATGGTGGAAAAAGGATTGGTTTTGGAAGTAACCTAAAACCCAATCCCCAACCCCTAACCCAACACCGTAGCCATTAACCCAAATCACCATGCCCCACTACCAACAACACGGAGACATTCCCCACAAGCGCCATACGCAGTTTCAGCAGCCCGACGGATCGCTGTATTACGAAGAGGTGATCGGCGCCGAAGGCTTTAGCGGCATCTCTTCCATTGCCTATCACCTGCATCCGCCCACGGCGGTGGTTCGGGTGGAAGAGCCCGTGAATTACGCGGTTGACTACGCCGACGAAAAAAACATGATTCACCGGCACCTGCTAGGAAAAGACGTCCCCGCCGGGGGCGACTGGCTGAGTGGGCGAAGATACCTGCTCGGTAACGCCGACGTGCGCCTGGCGCTTTGCTCCCCAACCGAGTAAATGGACTACTTCTACCGCAACGCTACCTGCGACGAACTCGTCTACGTGCACGATGGCCAGGGCGAACTGCTTAGTCCGTTAGGCAGCGTTTCCTTTACCGCGGGCGACTACGTACACGTGCCCCGCACCGTCACGCACCAGTGGAAGTTTGACGGCGACCAGCCCGCGCGTCTTTTGGTGATTGAAAGCGCCTCGGAGGTACGTCCGCCGAAGCGTTACCGCAACCAGTTTGGGCAACTGCTAGAGCACAGTCCCTACTGCGAGCGCGATTATAAGACACCTGTTTCCTTTGAGCCGCGCGACGAAGAAGGAGAGTTTGAAGTGAAGATCGCGAAGCACGGCCAGTTGCAATCGTTGTTTTATCAGTTTCATCCCTTCGACGTGGTGGGCTGGGATGGCTACATGTATCCCTACGCGATCTCGATTCACGACTTCGAGCCGATTACGGGACGTATTCATCAGCCGCCGCCGGTGCACCAGATGTTTGAGGCGCACAACTTCGTGGTGTGCTCATTTGTGCCCCGCAAGTTTGATTACCATCCGCAGTCCATTCCCGCGCCCTACAACCACTCCAACATTGACTCCGACGAGGTGCTGTTTTACGCCGAGGGCGACTTTATGAGCCGCAAGGGAGTGAGTCGCGCGTCGTTCACCCTGCACCCGGGCGGACTGCCGCACGGCCCCCACCCCGGCACTGTTGAGAAATCGCTGGGCAAAGAAGGTACCGAAGAGTTGGCCGTGATGGTAGATACGTTTCGTCCCCTGAAGCTCACGCAAGCGGCTTTGGAGGTGGAGGACCAGAACTACATGTATTCATGGAAGGTGAACCGCTGATTGGTAGTAGTAGCTAGTATTCATCCAAGCAGTTAGCTATTTAACCCATCAGCAACCTAGCAATTCTGACAGAGCGCAACTACCTACGGTGCCGCAGAATGCGAAGTACGCTCAGATTTGTTTAGTTTCTGCCCTCAGCATGGCTGATAAACGAGAAGTTGAGTAATCTCACTCCGTCAGAATGCAAGTTGCGCTTGCTTTTGACTAGTTTTAGGTTAGAAGCATAGCTGGTGAGCAGCGAAATGACTACTTTCACTCCGTTAGAATGCAAAGTACGCCAGGATTTGTCTGGTTGACGGTCGGCAATAGGATTGTTGCGTCAGAATATATGTACTTTTACCTTAGCAGAATGCAAATTTTGTCGCGATTGGTTACTCTTTTGCGCGGAAATATGTTGGGTGCGAGCAAAACAATGGTGAAGCAGGTCTGCATTCAGTAAGTTTGCAAAATAGACGTCCAGTTGCTGTGTTGCGAATGGGTGCAGTTGCGTCTATATGATTGTTAGGACTCACAAAAATGTATACAAAAATCTATTGGATAAAGAAATTTGATAATGGTGCGGCTGTCGGGATCATGCCAAGACCGAGAGGAAATGATTGGCTAGATGATGAAATAAAGCGATTTGAGATGAATGGGATACAGACAATCGTTTCACTGCTTGAACCTCACGAACACACAGAACTAGGACTAAATAACGAAGACTCTTTTTGTCGGAAGTACAACATAAATTTTATCAACTACCCAATTCCAGACAGAGGATTGCCCGAAAATCAGCAAACGGTTAATCAATTGATTGATGAATTGAGAAATAGAATTGATCAGGGGCAAAGGCTCGTAATCCATTGCCGAATGGGAATAGGTAGATCATCTATGATAGCCGCTGCAGTTCTGATCAAGGATAAAATAAAAGTGGATGAGATTTTTGATGAGATTAGCCAAATTCGGGGATTGAAAGTACCAGACACAGAGGATCAGATAGATTGGCTGAAACGATGTGAAGGATGAACACGAACGCCCAACAAAGCCCCACACTGGTTGTAGATTAAGCGAAGCGGTCCTACGACCCAATTGCTAGATACACCTAACTGATCAACAGCGACAAAAACATGTCAAATCATCTCATAAAGTTTACTAGCTCAAACGATCTAACAACACCCATGCGCTCCTGGCTTACCATCCCCGCTCACTCCGATTTCAGCATGCACAACCTGCCCTTCGGCATTTACTCCAACTTCCCGGCAGAAACCCCAGGTGGGCGTCGCCATCGGTGACCAGATCATCAACCTGGCAGCGGTAAGTATGCACAAGTTGATTCATGATCTGGCTATCGACCCGCTGGTGTTCAACCAATCCTCGCTCAACCCGCTGATCGCGCTGGGCAAACCCGTCACCCAGTCATTGCGCCAGCAACTACAAACCCTGCTCACCGATCCGGATTCTTCCCTGCGCGCGGTAGCCGACTCGGTGCTGCTGCCCCAGGCCGACGCCCGGATGCACCTGCCCGTCACGGTGGGCGACTACACCGATTTTTACTCCAGCGAAGCCCACGCCACCCGCGTCGGCACCATGTTCCGGGGCGCAGAAAATGCGCTGCCGCCCAACTGGAAGCATATACCCATCGCCTACCACGGACGCGCCTCGTCCATCGTCGTGTCGGGCACCCCAGTGCACCGTCCGCAGGGACAAACAATGCCCCCGGACGCTACCCAACCGGTATTTGGGCCGACCCAGAAACTGGATTTTGAGCTGGAGATGGCGTTCGTGGTCGGAAAAGACACGGCGCTCGGGCAACCCATCAGCGTAGCCGAAGCGGAAGACCATATCTTCGGACTGCTGCTGTTCAACGACTGGTCGGCCCGCGACATCCAGCAGTGGGAGTACCAGCCGCTGGGTCCTTTTTTAGGAAAAAACTTCGCCTCCTCTGTCTCGCCCTGGGTGGTCCCCCTGGAAGCACTGCACGACTTTCGAGTAGCCGGTCCGCCACAGTCACCCTCTCCCCTGCCCTATTTACAATCCAGCGGCGATCGTAATTATGATATCCAGTTAGAGGCGGACTTGCAACCCGAGGGGCAGTCTGCCACCACCGTGGGTCGTTCTAACTCCCGCTATCTGTACTGGAACATCGCCCAGCAACTTGCCCATCACACGGTGAACGGCTGCAACGTGCGGGTGGGAGATTTGATGGGGTCGGGAACCATCAGCGGTGAAGAACCGGAGAGTGGGGGCTCGCTACTGGAACTGACGCAGAACGGAAAGCAGCCGCTCACCCTGGCCAATGGTAGTACGCGAACTTTTGTAGAAGACAACGACACCGTGATTATGCGCGGCTTCGCTGAACAAGGGAAGAAGCGCATCGGTTTCGGAGAAGTACGTACCCAAATCATACCCGCCCATGCCCATCATTGACCCCCAGCAGTTCACCACCAGTGAGTTTTACCAGTACATGATCGAAGCGGTGGTGCCCCGGCCCATTGCCCTGGCCAGCACGGTGGATGCCGAAGGGCGCGTGAACCTAAGTCCCTACAGCTTCTTCAATGCGGTGAGCTCCAATCCGCCCGTATTGATCTTCTCCCCGGTGAATCGCACCCGAGATAACACTAGCAAGCACACCCTCGACAACGTGCAGGCGCACGCTGAGGTGGTGATCAACATTGTGAACTACGCCGTGGCCGAGCAGATGTCGTTGACCAGCACCGAGTACGAGCGCGGCGTGGATGAGTTTGTTAAAGCGGGACTCACTCCCCTGCCCTCGGAGCGGGTGCGCCCGCCGCGGGTGGCCGAGTGCCCGGTGGCCTTCGAGTGCCGGGTGCAGCAGGTGATTCCGCTGGGCAGCGAGGGCGGTGCCGGTCACCTGGTGGTGTGCGAGATTTTGCTGGCCCACGTGAGCGAAGCGGTGCTGGATGAAGAGCAACGCATCGACCCGCATAAGCTAGATGCCATCGGCCGGATGGGAGGCAGCCTGTACTGCCGGGCCAGTGGCGACGCCCTGTTCGAGATTGCCCGCCCGGTTCGGGAAAAGGGCATCGGAGTAGATCAATTGCCGACCGCCATTCGGGAGAGCAACGTGCTTACGGGCAGCGATCTGGCCCAGCTAGCCAACGTGGCGCAGGTGCCCGATGCTACTGGCTTACAAGCCCACGCCGACGAGCCGCGTATCAGTCGCACGTGGAGGCTGTACTCGCTCACGCCCGAATCGCTGCCGGAAAAGATGCACGAGTTGGCCCAAGGTTTCCTCCGTCAGGGTAAAGTAATGGAAGCCTGGGCCGCGTTGCTGAAGGAGTAAATATTTAGTTATTATCAATCTTATCTCTCTATTTCACGTTACAATAAATATTACTACGTTAAAACTGCTTAAAATTACCATTTTTTGTACCTAGCTGACTCGTCAGTAGGTTTTATTAATTTGCTAAAGCATGATGAACCAAGACTACGACGCCTACACCGAAGAAGATTTTAAAGTCTGGCGACTGTTGTACGAGCGTCAGATTGCCAACCTGCCCCACGCCGCTTCTCAGGAATACTTGGAAGGGCTCAAGCGCATTCATTTTCGTTCGGGTGAGATTCCGGATTTTCAAAAAACCAACCTTTTCCTAGCGGAACTCACCGGTTGGCAGATTCACGTGGTGCCCGGCCTGATCCCTGACGATGAATTCTTTCAGCTCATGGCCAACCGGCGGTTTCCAGCCTCCACCTGGCTGCGGGCCCTGAGTAAGATCGACTACCTGGAAGAGCCCGATATGTTCCACGACGTGTTCGGGCACGTGCCGCTGCTCACCAACCAGCCCTTTGTAGATTATCTACAGGAGTTAAGCAAGATCGCGCTGCGCCACATTGACAACCCCTGGGCCATTCAGTTGATCTCGCGCATTTACTGGTTCACGGTGGAGTTCGGGCTTATCCGCGAGCGCGGAAAGGTGCGCATCTACGGGGCGGGCATCCTGTCGTCGGCCGGAGAAACCGCCTTTAGCCTAAGCGACAAAGCTACGCACGTAGATTTCAACGTGGATATCATTCTGGAAACTTCCTACCGCAAGGACGTTTTCCAGGAACGCTACTTTGTGGTTGACTCTTACGAGCAGTTGTACCACTCAACCGACCAGATTGAAGCGTTTCTGGAGCAGGAGGTTCAACCGCAATCTGAACCAAGAGCATCGCGTTAGAGAAGGGACTAACTCCAGGACCTTAGCATTTGCCGACTGGCTTATCCCCTGCCCATATGGAACGAAGAGACCTTATTAAAGATCAAATTGAGCAACTCGGCCGGGTGTTCGGTGCGATCCTGGCCCGGTTTCTCGGCACCAAAGCGGCGGGAAACCTAACTGAAGGCATTGAGATCGCCAACGAGTCGCTGCAAAGTCAGTTAGATCTGGACGTGGACCTTATCTTAACGCTGGATACACCCGAACTCAAAGAGTATCTGACGCAGCGGAAGCTCAGTAGCGAGCATCTGGAAACCCTGGCCGATTACTTCATCGCTTGGGCCGATGCCACCGCCGCCAACCCCAAAAAAGCCCGCACGCTCTACCAAACCGTGCTGCGCCTGTACGATATCATCGATGCTTGGTCTGATCTATATTCGTTAGCAGCGCTTCGAAAAAGAGAAACAGATCAGGAAATTGCTGCAGTAGAACACCAATTTCTTCTTTCAATTTGTCCGTCTACTGCATCGCACTAATCAAGAACTACTTTCACATCCTTGAACATAAACGGGTTGTCACTGATCCGCAAATCCTTGCCGCTGGTTGTGGTCACATTCTTGAGAACGACTTTCTTGGTTTTAACGTAGGGAAATTTCTCCTGGTAAGCGTCATCGGTCATTTCTGGGTTGAAATCGGTGAAAATAGCGGGCCCCTGGTAATCTTCCGGATGGTTGGAGTCATCGATACGCAGGTTCTCAATAATGATCCGTTCCGGCATATAAGAGGTGTAACCAAAATCATGCTGACCGGTATAAGATCCGCTGATCAGGGCGGCGCTGCTTGGTCGGCCACCGTTGGGCACGAAAATGCAGTTGCGGATGACCAACTCTCCCTGCCAGGTACTGCCGTAGTCGGAGCGCAGGTTGACGAGGCTCCTTCCGCGGATGGTAGAATTTTCCACGGTCAACGTTCCGCTGCCTATGGCGTTGATGCCCATGTGTCCCAGGGTTGAGTTACGGATGGTGGCATTGGCAACCCCTTTGTGGGCGTCGAACCGAGACAACGTGCAGTTGTCGTAAAGAAGATTTTTGCAGTAGTTAGAACCTAAAATTCCCCAGTACGTGCGGTCATCAATGTCGTTGGTCTGGGTGCAGTTCACGAAGGATACATTGAGGGCCCGACCGACCGAAAGGTCGTAAGAGCCCATGGAAACCGGCTTTCCGGCCCGGCCAATGGTCGTGTAGGTTTTGTGGCCGGTCAGCAGGGTGTTCTTCACCGTCACGTAGGCGCAATCCCGGATATTGATGAAGCCGCCGTACGGAGCACCATGGTCTCCTTCGCCCGTAATGCGGTGTTCCAGCCCATCCACCAGCACGTTAGAGCGTCGGATCGCGATGTTCCGACTGTGGTAGTTGTACTTCGATTCAGCCTGGTTGGCAATGGTGGTGAAACGTCCTCCGGTGATGTTCAGCGTCGTCTCGTCAATGGGAAGGGCCGTGATTTCGGTAATTTGGTCGAAGTCCCAGATGATCGGAGCGTCGGTATCCACCCGACCGTTTTCATCAACGACAAAGATATCGGTTTGCGCAGATCCATTGTCTGGGTTCAGCCCAAACCGGATGTAGTGCATCACGTGGGCGTTGGTGACCGTAATCAGACTGGTTCCGGGCAAGGCGACCTCAATCTTTTCTTGGTTCCTTTTGAGGGAAGTAATCCCCTCCAGGTTGAACGGCTGCCGATTAGAACTAACCATGAACACCGAGGCATCGCGGTTTTGCACGTTGGTATCGTCAATGATGAAGGCCGCCGTTCCAAAATCGGTGTCGGTGCGGATGACCGCGGTGCGCTCCTTTCCTCCGATGTAGTAGGTGGCCCCGTCGTCGGCTTTCACCGCAAGTCCGTGCTGGTTAGCCACTGCGTGGGCCGCGGCGATAGCATCTATATCATCACTTTTGCCGTCGCCCTGAGCCCCGAGGTCACTGTAGCGGACCCAGCCGGTTGCTTTAAACGCAAGGATATCCTCCGGGGACACATTTACGTGCAACTCCCCATTGCTATTGATACGTACCTGGGTCTCATTCTTTTCGGATGTAACCACCACATTTTCGAGCGGATCTACAACCTGCCCGGGTGCTACGATGACCGCGCAGGCTAAGAAGAACAATGAGAACCCGTATTTCATCATGACAAGCTAATATTTTCGTCTTTATGTTTGCAGAATCTTCTCAACATCTCTCCTTATCTTACTCATCCTTAAAGTAGCAAAAAGAATTTAAAGTAGGAGTATCTTCTAGCGTATCATCTCCCCATTGAACAGTCGCCAGATGTTGAGCGGATTATCGTCTTTTAGTGCGTCGGGCAGGGCGAAGTCCGGGAAGTTTTGGTAGCACACCGGGCGGCTGAACCGCTCAATGGCCAGGGTGCCCACCGAGGTGGTGCGGGCGTCGGTGGTGGCGGGATAGGGGCCGCCGTGCACCATAGCGTGACAGACCTCTACTCCGGTTGGGAAGCCGTTGATAAGCAAACGGCCCACCTTGCGTTCCAGAATGTCTACCAGTTCGGCATACTCCTGAAGGTCGTCGTCGGTGGCGTGCAACGTGGCCGTTAGGTGGCCGTCGAGCTGGCGCGCCAGCGTGAGCAGTTCTTCTTTGTTTTGGGCCGACACGTGTAGCGTAGAAGGGCCGAACACTTCTTCAGATAGATTTTCTTGTGCTACGAAGTTCTGCACCGTGCTGCGAAACACGTACGCTTGAGAAGAAGCCGCTACGTCGGCCGACTGGCCCTGCCCCGCGGTGTCAACGCCACTGGTTTGCTTCATGCGATCCGCGCTTTCGCGGTAGGCATCACTGATGCGCCCGGTGAGCATGGCTCCCGTTTCTAAAGCAGCAATGCCTTCCTGAACCTTGGCTAAAAAACCCTCCGTATCCTCCGAAGCGAGGGAAGCGACCAGTCCGGGGTTCGTACAAAACTGCCCGACGCCCAGGGTGACCGAGCCAACCAGGCCTTCGGCAATTTGCTGGTTACGCTCTTTGAGCGCTCCGGGCAGCACAAACACCGGGTTGATGCTGCCCATCTCGGCGTAGACCGGAATGGGCTCAGGGCGCTGGTTAGCGGCATCGAACAGGGCTTTGCCGCCCCGGAACGAACCGGTGAAGCCCACGGCTTTGATCAAAGGATGCTTTACTAGCGCCTGCCCAACTTCTACGGTGGTGCCCTGCACCAGTGAGAATACGCCCTTTGGCATGCCGGTGGCCTCGGCGGCCCGCACGATGGCGCGCCCCACCATTTCGCAGGTGCCGGGGTGGGCGGGGTGCCCTTTGACTATGATGCTGCAGCCCGCCGCCAGGGCCGAGGCGGTGTCGCCCCCCGCCACGGAGAAGGCCAGCGGAAAGTTACTGGCCCCGAAGATACCCACCGGTCCCAGCGCGATCTGCATCTGCCGCAGGTCGGGTTTGGGCAGAGGCTGCCGGTCGGGCTGGGCGGTGTCGATGCGGGCGTTGACCCACCAGCCGTCGCGCAGCAATTGGGCGAACATGTTGAGTTGGTTTACGGTGCGGCCGCGCTCACCCTGCAAGCGTCCGGCGGGCAGGCCGGTTTCCTGCTGGCAGCGCTCGATCAGTTCGTCGCCCAGGTTCATAATTTCCTCACCGATCTTTTCTAAGAATTCGGCCTTTTCAACGCCGGACTTCTTGCGGTAGGCAAGAAACGCCGCTTCGGCTTGCTCCGCCGCCTGGTTAATCTCCGCTTCGCGGGCTTCGTAGAAATCGGTGGGCAGGGCTTCGCCGGTGACGGGGTTGGTGGCCTGGAAGGCGTTGCCGCCGCTCTTGGTGAAGGTGGATGCGATGATGTGTTCTCCGGTGATGGTCATGGGGTGGGGGTGATTTTGCGTGCTATTAAAGTAAAGAATATGCTCCTTCCTATTTTGATGTACAAAGTGAAGGCTAAACTGTTTATTTACTTCTTTAGTAATAGTGATCTCATCAAAAATGTTCTCTAGCAGATTCAAACGATCTATCCTTTTTAGAACAATCAAACAACTTGTGTCAGCAATAACTAATTTATACATTTTCCAAGTCCTCTTCAAGCTCTTCAAAATCATAGCCGAACACCGATACTCCATACTTTCCGAGCACCTCGATAAACGCTCTTTTGGATAGGCCTACCATTTCTGCTGCTTGACCGGAAGACAATTTCCCATCTTCAAATAGCTTGGTTGCTATGATCATCTCCACTTCAAAAGAACTCATCTGAAGATTATCCGGCAGATTGATGGTGATTGTATTCATGTTTTAACTTGTTTTCATTTTGTAAACCTCTGATACTACTCCACCCCATTCACCAACGTCCCTATCCCCTCAATCGTTATGCTGACCACATCGCCGCGCTGCAACGTAAAGTCATTCTCCGGAATGATACCCGTGCCAGTCATCAGGTAGCAGCCGTGCGGAAACGAGCACTCGCGGTACAGATACTCCACCAAATCCTCAAACGAGCGCTTGATCTGATCCACCGTGGTCGATTCTTCGAAGATGACCTGGTCGCCGCGCTCGATGCGCAGACTGATCTCGGCATTCTTTGGAAAAGGCTCGGAGGTGATGAGCACGCCCGGCCCCAGGGCGGCGCTGCCGTCGTAGGACTTCGCCTGGGGCAGGTACAACGGGTTCTCGCCCTCAATGCTGCGCGAACTCATGTCGTTGCCCACCGTGTAGCCGATGATCTCGGCCGACGAAGAGACCAACAACGTCAGCTCCGGCTCGGGCACGTTCCACGAAGAATCCTGGCGGATGCGCACGGGCTGCCCGTGTCCCACCACCCGCGCGGGCGTGGACTTCATGAACAGTTCGGGACGATCCGCATCGTATACCCGGTCGTAAAAACTGCCGCCGCCCGACTCCTTGGATTCTTCCATGCGCGCGTCGCGGCTGCGGTAGTAGGTCACGCCCGCCGCCCACACTTCCTGCTGCCCGATGGGAGGCAACAACTCGTTCTTGATCAAACTTCTCCGTCGTCGGTTAGCTCCCATTGGGCCAGCGACTGTTCCAGGGTTCGATACAAGCGAGGCTGGTTGATCAACGTATCCCACGCAATGCGCGAATTGCTGTAGTAACGGTCATCGTGATGCACCAAGACCCCCGAGGTGGTTCTGTAGACTTTCATAGCGTAGGTTGGGTAGTTAGACTTGTAATTTAAGCAGAGTTCGGTAATATTGGGAAGAAAGAATAATTTTCTACTTGGCAGGATACTGTTCGCTGGTCACTAGCGGCTAGCATCCAGCATCAAGCCACCAGTATCCAGCATCTCTTAAATTCAGCTTCTATGCCAACCAACCCAACCGAAGAGAAAAAACACCTCCGCAGCCACGACTGGTTCGGACGCACCGATATGTCAGGATTTATTTACCGCAGTTGGATGCGCACGCAAGGCCTGCCCGACCACGCCTTCGACGGCCGACCCATCATCGGCATCTGCAACACCTGGTCGGAGTTCACTCCCTGCAACGCGCACTTTCGCGAACTGGCCGAGTACGTGAAGCGCGGCGTCTACGAAGCGGGTGGCTTTCCGTTCGAGTTTCCGATTATGTCGCTGGGCGAGACGCTGCTCAAGCCCACCGCCATGCTGTTTCGCAACCTGGCCAGCATGGACGCCGAAGAGTCGATTCGGGGCAACCCCATGGACGGCGTAGTGCTGCTGTGCGGCTGCGACAAAACCACTCCCTCCACCATGATGGGCGCAGCCAGCGTCAACATTCCCACGCTGGTGGTGTCAGGCGGACCCATGCTCAACGGCAAGTACCGGGGGCAGGACATTGGCTCGGGCACGTCAGTATGGAAATTTACGGAAGACCGTAAAGCGGGGAAGATGACGCAGGAGGAGTTCTTCTACGCCGAAAGCTGCATGTCGCGCAGCCGGGGCAACTGCATGACGATGGGCACCGCCTCCACGATGGCCTGCATGGTGGAAGCGCTGGGCATGGGCCTGCCGCAGAACGCCGCCATCCCCGCCGTGGATGCCCGCCGTCGCTCAATGTGCCACGCTGCCGGGAGCCGTATTG
The DNA here is from genome assembly GCA_963833215.1 of uncultured Cytophagales bacterium. GTDB lineage: Bacteria > Bacteroidota > Bacteroidia > Cytophagales > Cyclobacteriaceae > Tunicatimonas. Next base: position 129,517 of record CAWHXE010000011.1, read on the forward strand.
TGGAGATGGTGCACGAAGACCTGCGTATGTCGCACATTCTGACGCGCGAAGCCTTTGAGAATGCCATCGTGACCAACGCCGCCATCGGCGGTTCCACCAACGCCATCATCCACCTGCTGGCCATCGCCGGACGCTTGGGAGTGGAACTTACTCTCGACGACTTCGACCGACTGGGGCACAACATTCCGCTGCTGGTCAACCTGATGCCGTCGGGCACACTGCTGATGGAGGACTTCTACTACGCCGGGGGCCTGCCCGCCGTGCTGGCCGAACTGAAAGAAAAGCTGCACTGGGACGCCCCAACGGTGAACGGCCGCACCCTGGGCGAGAACTGCGACGCCGCTCCCTGCTACGACCGAGAAGCGATTGCAACCTATAATGAGCCCTTCAAGGAGCGCTCGGGCATTGCGGTGGTGCGCGGCAACCTGGCCACCGACGGGGCGGTGATTAAGCCCTCAGCCGCTACGCCCGCCCTTATGCAACACCGGGGCCGCGCCGTGGTGTTTGAGACCATAGAAGACTACCACGCCCGCATCGATGATCCGGAGCTGGACGTAGACGCCGACTGCGTGCTGGTGCTCAAGGAGGTGGGGCCGCGCGGCTATCCTGGCATGCCCGAGGTGGGCAACATGGCCTTGCCCAAGAAGCTCATCCAGCAGGGCATCACCGATATGGTGCGCATCTCCGACGGACGCATGAGCGGCACGGCCTACGGCACGGTGGTGCTGCACGTGTCGCCCGAGTCGGCCATTGGCGGCACGCTGGCGCTGGTGCAGAACGGGGATATGATCGAACTCAATGTGGAGGAGCGCCGTCTGCATCTGGACGTTTCCGACGATGAACTGGAGCGGCGGCGGCAGGCCCGACAAACCGAAGAAGCGAAGTTCGTGCGCGGCTACGCCCAGCTGTACGTAAACCACGTGCAGCAGGCCCACCTGGGAGCCGACATGGACTTCCTACGCGGCGGCTCCGGCGACCAGGTGACGCGCGATTCGCATTGATGTTGGTGATATAGTATCAGAAGAGGTGAGACTAACTAATGCTGGTTATAATATTCGTGATACTTTTTTCTTCAAGTGTGGAATATTCACTTTTATAACTGACCAAATGGTTAGGTCGTCAATACCGAAGTATTCGTGAATTACCAGATTACGAAGGCCAATTACTCTGGCCCAAGGAATGTCGCTTGTCTTTTGTAACAACTTTTCGGACAGTCGGTTGCTAGCTTCGCCAATGATTTCTAGTTGCCGTAGTGTAGCATCAAACATCATTGAATTGGCAACAAACTCCGGTTGGGTCACATTCTTTTGTAATCTTCTAATTGCTTCAATAGCATCTAAGATATGCTAAAGCCGAATCCTATCACCGAGCTTATCGGGCATAAATAAGTTTTTTTTCCTTGTCTACAATCGGCTGAATATATTTAGACAATCCACGAGCTGAGACCAAGTCAACTCTTTTTACCGAGTAGCTCTTCCAGGTCTAATTGCATTTGAATAAAGTCCCACCCCACCGATTGGCTATAATCTAACTCCACGAGTAGGTCTACATCGCTACGCTCATTTCCTTCATCTCTTCCGTACGAACCAAACAGATAGGCTTTCAGTACGGGTTTTTTGGCTAAGAAGGCCGGTTTGGATTCGTCGCTTTCCACAATATTATCCTCTGATAGTTGGATAACAAGAATATCAACTTCCTTATCGTATTTCAGCTTTCATCTTTCCAGTATTACTTTGGATGCTTACTTGTTCTATAAACGGTAATGATCATTTTTGGATGCTTTACCACGTTGACAAATACCCGAATCAGATAATTTACATCTCCTTCGTCATCCACAACCGACTGATATATTTTCTTTCCTGATCCTTCTTCTATCTCTTGTTGAGGTTTCTCTACCGTCTTCCAGACCAGTTCCTCGTCAATTCTACGAATTGCTAGCTGTTCCTTCGCGTGTTTAGATAAGACAAACTCTCTCATTTTGCTACCCCGCCCCCTGCTTGATCTCCTCCACCACTTCCGGATTCAGCAAGGTCAACGTATCCCCCAAGCTATCGGTGTCGCCCTGCGCGATTTTGCGCAGGATGCGGCGCATGATCTTGCCGGAGCGGGTTTTGGGCAGGCCGGGCACAATCTGGATGGTGTCGGGCTTGGCGATGGGGCCGATGATCTGGCTCACCGTCTGCCGGATTTCGTTCTTGAGGTTCTCTTCCGAGCGGTCGGTCAGGTCGCAGATCACGTAGGCGTAGATGCCCTGCCCCTTGATCTCGTGCGGATAGCCCACCACGGCCGATTCTATCACCTTGGGGTGCTCGTTGATGGCGTTTTCCACCTCGGCCGTGCCCAGGCGGTGCCCCGACACGTTGATCACGTCGTCTACGCGACCCAGGATGCGGTAGTAGCCATCTTCGTCGCGCTTCACGCCGTCGCCGGTGAAGTACATATTTTTGTAGGCCGAGAAGTAGGTGGTGCGGCAGCGTTCGTGGTCGCCGTAGGTGGTGCGCAGCATGCCGGGCCAGGGGAACTTGATGCACAGGTTGCCCTGCACGCTGTTGCCCTTCAGCTCTTTGCCGTCAGTATCTACAATCACCGGTTGGATGCCGGGCAGCGGCAGGGTGGCGTAGCCCGGTTTGGTGGGCGTCACTCCCGGAATGGGCGAGATCATCATGCCCCCGGTTTCGGTTTGCCACCAGGTGTCCACCAGCGGGCACTTGCCCTTGCCGATGTGGTCGTGGTACCAGTGCCAGGCCTCCTCGTTGATGGGCTCACCCACCGACCCGATTACCCGCAGCGAATCCAGCGAGTGCCCTTCCAGCGGTTCCAGTCCGTAGGCCTGCAACGCCCGGATGGCGGTGGGCGCGGTGTAGAACTGCCGCACCTTATACTTGTCCACAATCTCCCAAAAGCGACCGGGATTCGGATACGTAGGCACTCCCTCGAACATCAGCGTGGTGGCTCCCGCCAGCAGCGGACCGTACACAATGTAAGAGTGGCCGGTGATCCAGCCAATGTCGGCCGTGCACCAGTACACGTCGCCCTGCTGGTACTGAAACACGTTCTCGAAGGTGTAGTGAGAGTAGACCATATAGCCCCCGCAGGTGTGCACCACTCCCTTGGGCTTGCCCGTCGAACCCGACGTGTACAGAATAAACAGCATGTCTTCAGAGTCCATCTCCTCGGCCTTGTTCTGGGTAGACACTCCGTCGATGGCCTCGTGCCACCAGAGGTCGCGGCCCTCCTGCATGGTCACTTCGGTGCCGGTGCGTTGGTACACGATTACCTTTTCAATGGTGCTGGTGTGCTCCAGCGCTTCGTCGACCACCGCCTTCACGGGAATGGTTTTGCTGCCCCGAAAGTTACCGTCGGCGGTGAGCACCACCTTGGCCTGGCAGTCGTTGATGCGGTCGGCGAGCGAGGTGGCCGAGAACCCGGCGAACACCACCGAGTGCACCGCCCCGATGCGGGCGCAGGCGATCATGGCCACGGCCGCTTCGGGCACCATGGGCATGTAGATGATCACGCGGTCGCCCTTTTGTACTCCTTGTGCTTTGAGCACGTTAGCAAACTGGCACACCGCCTGAAACAGTTCGCGGTAGGTGAGGGTGCGGTTCTCTTCGTTGGGATCGTTGGGTTCCCAGATGATGGCCGGTCGGTCGTCGAGGGTAAACAGGTGCCGCTCCAGCATATTCTCGGTGATGTTGAGCTTGCCGTTCACAAACCAGTTCACGCGCGGTTCCTCGAAGTTCCAGTCCACCACTTCATCCCATTGCTGACGCCAGTAGAACGATTCGGCAATGCGGCTCCAGAACGCTTCGGGTTGCTGAACACTCTTCTGATACTCGTGGATATAGCCGCCCAGGGTTTGTATTTTGTTGCTCATGGGTGTTTTCAGGTTAGGTTGAGGGGGTGAATATGGGGGTTTTCATTGATAAAATAAAGGATAAGGAAATTGAATGAAGGTTTGAACGACGGAATGATTGAATAAAATAGGCCATTCAATTATTCAACCCTTCGGTCATTCAATTAATGCGTTGCGCCACCGGCCCCGCGGGGATACCGAATATCTTCCACCAGTTGCTGCACGTCGGCGGGAGGTGGGGCGGTGAAATGGCATACGGTAAAGGACACGGCGAAGTTAATCAGCATGGCCACGAAGCCGAAGCCCTCGGGCGAGATGCCCAGCCACCAGTCGGCCGGTTGGCCGCCTCCGAAGCCGTCGAACTTGAATTTAATGATGTAGAACAGCATCACCAGCAGCCCGACGATCATACCGCTCACGGCTCCTTCTTTGTTCATGCGTTTGTAAAAGATCCCCAGAATAATGGCCGGGAAGAACGAGGCCGCCGCCAAGCCGAAGGCTAGCGCCACCACCGCCGCCACAAAGTCGGGCGGGTTGATGCCGAAGTACCCGGCGATCACCACCGCCACGGCGGCGGCCCCCCGCGCCGCCCACAGCTCGCTGCTTTCGGAAATGTCGGGCTTGATCTGCTTCTTGAGCAGGTCGTGGGCGATGGAGGTGGAGATGACCAGCAGCAACCCCGCTGCGGTTGAGAGGGCAGCGGCGAGTCCTCCGGCGGCCACCAGGGCCACCACCCAGTTGGGCAACTGGGCGATCTCGGGGTTGGCCAGCACCATAATGTCGCGGTCAACGTAGAGTTCGTTGGGCGAAGTGTTGTCGCCGTTGGTCACCAGACGCTGCCCGTGGGCCCCGCGCTCGGCGGCGAAGGTAGGAGTCTGTTCGGTAATCACCTTGCCCGCCACGTACTGCACCCGCCCGTCGTTGTTTTTATCAATCCAGGCCAGCAGATCGGTATCCTCCCAGCGCTTGAACCAGCCGGGCAGCTCCGTATACGGCTGGTCGCGCACGGTGTCGATCAGGTTGGTGCGGGCAAAGGCGGCAATGGCCGGGGCGGTGGTGTACAGGATGGCAATAAAAACCAGCGCATAGCCCGCCGACAGCCGCGCGTCGCGCACGCGGGGCACGGTGAAGAAGCGCACGATCACGTGGGGCAAGCCCGCCGTGCCGATCATTAGGGCCGCCGTGATGCAGAACACGTCGAGCGTACTTTTGCTACCGCTGGTGTAGGCTGCGAAGCCTAGTTCCTGGTTTAGCCCGTTCGAGCCGGTCGAGCAAGAAGGTGTCGGTGCCCGTTAGCGTGGCTCCGAAGCCCAGTTGGGGCACGGCGTGGCCGGTGAGTTGCAGCGAGATAAAGATGGCGGGCACCATAAAGGCGAAGATCAGCACGCAGTACTGCGCCACCTGGGTGTAGGTGATGCCCTTCATGCCGCCCAGCACGGCGTAGAAGAACACAATGGCCATGCCGATCACCACGCCCCAGTTGATATCTACTTGCAAGAAGCGCGAGAACACCACCCCCACGCCCCGCATCTGCCCGGCCACGTAGGTAAACGACACGAACAACGCGCACACCACGGCCACCGTACGGGCCAGCCCCGAGTAGTAGCGGTCGCCGATGAAATCAGGCACGGTGAACTTACCGAACTTGCGCAGGTAGGGAGCCAGCAGCAGGGCCAGCAGCACGTAGCCGCCCGTCCAGCCCATTAGGTATACCGCCCCGTCGTAGCCCATAAAGGAGATCAGCCCCGCCATTGAGATAAACGATGCGGCCGACATCCAATCGGCGGCGGTGGCCAGGCCGTTGGCCAGCGGGTGCACGCCCCCGCCCGCCACGTAGAAGTCTTTCGTGGAGCTGGCCCGCGACCAGATGGCAATGCCGATGTAGAGAGCGAAAGTGATACCGACCAGTATGTAGGTCCAGGTTTGTACGTCCATGGTGATTTTCAGGGTGGTTAGGGGTGTTGGGTGTTGGGTGTTGGGGTTAGGGGTTAGGGGTTAAGTTTTTTAGGAAAATTCTAATCCCCAAAACCTAATCCCCAATCCCCCAATCTCATTTCTCATCCACATCATACTCCTTGTCCAGCCGGTTCATCAGACCGACGTACACGAAGATGAGGATTACGAAGGCGTAGATGGAACCCTGCTGGGCGAACCAGAAGCCCAGTTTGAAGCCTCCGACTTTGATGGTGTTCAGCGCGTCGGCAAACAGGATGCCACAACCGTAGGAAACGAGGAACCAGATGGCGAGCAGGATTAGAAGATAGCGGACGTTCTTTTTCCAGTAGTTGGTAAGTGATTTAGGGGGAGGGGACATAGCGTAGGTTTGGTAAACAGGGCCAAAAAGTACGCATATTCTGTTAGTTCTGCTAACCGGAAGAATCAGCGGTGTCTATTGTAGCCGCGTGGCCAACAGAATCTCAGTCAATATGGGGTGGTGCGTTGCAATCGTTTAATTTTGATATTGCATAAAAAGCAGGGCGAGCGCCAGGATTAACGATCTCATAGGTCGTCTTTAAAGTGATTAGTCCGCCTGAATTTGTTTACAATTCCGTGATCCCAGCGGATCTGTAGCGTGTCTTCACTGACTTTCTCTACCACACCTTGCTGGGCCGGTACGATTGTTTCTGCCAATGCTTTGTCAATGATCGGTTGGGCGTATACCGTTAGCCGATCGCCAACCCAACTGACTTCGTACGAATTAATCATAGAACGATTGGGGTCTTGATCGCGGAAGTAGCCAACCGTATCGTTCTTGCGGTCAAACATTATGTAGTAAGGATCGCGTCGGGCCGCGACGGTTTGGTTATCAACTTCGGTAAACCGCCACGTTCCACTGTCGGTAGTCACCAAGTAGCTTAATGAATTCATGAGGGTTGTATCACTACTTCCTAAGAAATACACCTTGAGCGTGTCTTGCTGCAAAGCCGAATTTTCCCAGGACCCCAGGTATTCCCAACGGCCGCTCAGATAGTCATTGGTCAGGCGTTCTTCGGCTTGCTGACAAGACGTAGCGGTCAGTTAGTAACAAAGCTATGCGTATATTCATAATTGGTCTTTTGGTTAGCAACGGCAGCGAAAAAGGGTACTGAAGACTTTTATCCACCCCACAGTAGCCTTTTTCTATTAATCTTACCTTGCCTATTTTCTAAAGCTTTTATGTCCGGACAAGAAACTACCTCAAAACTACCAAATTTGGTGTTCAAACCCGCGTATCCTTACTTGGTCGCTCTTACCGTCAACCTCGAAATAGTCACCTCAAACCTGGTCAGACCTTACGCATTCGCTCAGTGCAGTCACTTCAACCGTGGTCAGAGTCACTGATTGGCTCAATATTGCCACTCCGACGGAGGCAGAACTTACCCATCAGCTCGAAAATATCACTTCAAACCAAGTGCGGTGCAACAGATTCACTTGAAATAATCGCATCAGACCGGGTCGGTAGTGAGGTGATGTACCAAACACGTAAGTTCTGCCAGTCAGAACTCGCTGATCGGTACCAAACAGTGAGGTATGACCAGGTTCGAACCCATTTTTTTTAGCGGGGCACTGAGGCCAACTTTTTCGGGCACTTTGTTTTTAAACTTACGCTGTGCATAAACCAGTGAAGCCGGTATTTTTTGATTAGTCAGCTGTTGTCACATTTGTGCGGAAGAAAATGTCCACCAATTATTTACCGTAAACAAAACGAATCGTTATGAAAAAAAACACCATCACCGCTGAAATGGCCGCTGCTCGACTGGCCATTGGAAACGCCCTGGAGCACGCCATCATCAAAAAAAGACTGGCGGCCGTTGGCTACGACCAGAAAACTTTACTGGCGGGCAAGGCGCTGACTGAAGAAGTGTACCTGCTGTGCTCCGTGCAACAAGACAAGTACGCCGCGCAGTACGAGGGCACCGACACGCTCCAGGAACAGTTGGCCGAGGTGCGGGCCCGTTATCAGCAGCACGTGAAACGCGCGCGGCTGGCTTTTGAGGGCCAACGAAACGTGCGGGAGCTGCTGCAGATCAACGGAAAGCGCAAAACGGATACGGTAGGACAACTGGATCAGATCTACGCGTTCTACACCAAGATTGAGCAGTACCTGGAAGTCATCACGCGTTACGACGTGCGGGCGGAGGAACTCGCGCAGACCAAAGCGATGGTAGAGGCGTTGCAGGCAGATCGGCGCAAGCGGGCGGCCCGCCGGGGGGACGCCCAACACGCCACGCAGCAGCGCAACCAGAAGCGCCGCGCGCTAAAGGACTGGATGGCTCACTTCAAGAAAGCCGCCCGCCTGGCCCTGCACAAAGAGCCACAACTGCTGGAAGTACTTGGCATCCAGGTGGCTAGTCAGCGGGTGTAGAGTAGCGCGATGCGCTGAGGCTGCTAGCCAACGACTGGGTTAGACGTTTGTATTCGTTTACAAACGTTTAATTCATTTTAGAGCGGCTCCCGTCCGCTTTGGCGCTTGACTTATCGGAGATAATGAGCAAATAGGCTAATTAGGAAAGCCTTGGGGAATAATTTAGGACATTATGGTAGAAAGCTATCATGTTGCTATATTGCATAAATACACAATTGCGCATGTACAGATGTTGTACTCATAAAAGAAAACAGATGAGAAAAAACTTACTACATTCATTGTAATACTTCATGCTAAAATGGGAACAATATTATATCCGATAGTGAGAAGATTATTCATTGGAAAATGATTTTGAAACTCAAGAAATAACCTGACGGAACTGTTTCAAGAATGATGGCAAAGTAGATGGACTAACATACAACAAGTGAATCCAGATAACGGGGAACTTCAAGGATAAAGGATCATTTAAAAAGTATAGGACATTACGTAGAAAAATCTAATTTATCGAAACTTACAAGCTTCTCCAGAAGCATAACGTCTTTAAAGATTATCTATTTATCTTCTTGAAAAGAGTATATCGGAGAAATTACGACGCCTTATCAAAGAAACGCCCAACGATAGAAGAGGCAGAGATCTATTAGGTCAAAATAATGCTAACTATGGAGTCTTAATTACACCTAGATTCTTCAAGGGGCAGTGGGAAAATGATAAAAGTGAAATTAGACACTTCAAAAAGCAATATTGGTCAATTGGTCGTATTTTAGAAACTGGTTTTGTCGTTCCTGGAAAAGATGATAAGATCACTTTCCGAGATGTTCCAGATTATTTGAATTTTTTCGTCAATGTAATAGTAAGAAACTCAGGATCAAAATATGAAATGGAGATTGCAGAGATGTATCGTAATTATGTACTAAGTCACACTCGTCCCGAAAACATTCCATTATTGATTCCAGAGTTTAGATACGAAGGGAATGATGTGATTCATAAGTATAGACTGAACTTCACAAGAATTGAACCCAACGATCTTAATAAAATTGGATTTGAATTATCACCTTGGTCTACTCATGGACAGCTAAACGGAATAAAGTCAATGACTCAGAAAGCCATAAACGAAAAAGCTAGTGCTAACTTCAATAGCGAAATGAAAAAGCACAAATCATACTTTAAAAAACATGGTATTTTCACTCTAATTTATACAGACGAGGATTTGAAAAACACAGCGGATATCTTTGAAGATATGAAGAAATATTTAGAACCGAAAACCTCTAGCAAGCAATTAAAAATTCACATATTTGAAGACTTCTTCACTACTAATGTGGTGGAATAGAAACTACTGCCAACACTTTGCAGCTGAAAGCCTAGCAATTTCAAGCTTGAACACTAACTGCTCTAAGCATGGAAACTGATAATTGGAAGGTAAAAAGCCCATAAGTCGGCCTGACGGCTGCATTGAACGTTAGCGGCAAGCGAAAAACTACTTGAAATCGTTTACGCACTTAATTGTACGAAAGCAGATGTAATTAATAGTTAATCCTGAAATCCTATGTGGAACACCAGTATTTAGAGGGACAAGGGTATCTATAGAGACACTTTTTGATCACTTGGAAAGCGGAATTACTATTGATGCATTTCCTCGTCCTGGGGAAAATCATCGGCAGCATCAATCACCTGCCTCCGCCAACCCAAACGACGGATAGGAAATAAATTCCCGTCATACAGCAACCCAAACTGGGTCGTAGATCGTAAACACCGCGTGCTAATGCTACCAAAAATTGTGTCTACTGACCTATCCGACATCCTAAAGTCAGTGTTACGCATTACTTATATCTTCAAGTAGCTCTTCTTCGTTCTCATACTGAAATATTGATACTCCATATCGCCCTACTGTCTCCAGGAAGGTTCGGCGGCTTACCCCCACGATCTTAGCTGTCTGCCGAAGACACCAGCCCTTGGTCAAATAATTTGCTGGCAAAGAGCATCCTTAGCTCAAATTCAGAGACCATTAGATCGTTGGGTAGTTCTACGTTTAAGCTCATATCAGGCTAATTTTGTGAACACCATTCAACCACTCACCCCCTGAGTACCTCCTCGGCCAATCCAAACGACAAGGTCATGCCCGCGCCGCTCAGGGCGTTCACGATGGTGACGTGCTCGGTGGGCTGCGCCACGAACTCGGTGTGGCCCGGCAACTTGGCGTAGGTGCCCACCCAGCGCTCGGCAATGCGGCGGTCGGGCGCTTGCGCAAAGGTATCCAGGTAGCCAAGAATAGTATCATCAATCTTCTGGGAGGCGAAGGGCGACAGCGTACGGCCGTAGGTGTGGGAGTCGCCGATGACGAGTTCGCCGGAGCCGTTCTGGGCCAGCATCACGTGGATACCCCAGCGCTTAAAGTCGGGGTTCTGCCGGTCGTAGCGGGCGTCGAGCAGCGGCAGCGAAGGGCAGTCCTCAAAGGCGGCGTAGTGGCGCAGGGTGAGTCCGCCGCAGAGCGTGGGGCCCAATTGCCAGCCCGCGGGTTGGGGCCCGGTGCGCAGCATCTGCAACTGACACTTGGTGATTTGCGTAGCCGCAAACTGCTCGGGAAACAGGGTCTCAAAGTCGCTGCCGCTGCTCACGAAGATGCGCTCGGCCTTGTAGATGGCATCGCCCACCGACAGGCGTTGCCCCTCGATGCGGGTCACCGCCCGGCCGTAGTGGAAGGTGACGCCCGGCTGCTCGGCCAGGTAGGCCGGTAGCTTCATCAGTGCTTCGCGCGGGTCGATGGTGAGTTCGGTCGCACTGAACAGTCCACCCCGCAAGGCCTCTCGCCGCACGGCCGGACTGCGTTCTGAGATGGCCGCGGGAGACAGCCACTCCAGCTGATAATCGGCTTGCGCCGACTGCTCATAGAACTCTTCTAGCACGGCTTGCTCGTCGGCGTGGTAGGCCAGGTGCAGCGAGCCGTTGCGCTTCACCCCAATCCCCGTTGCCTCAGCCAGCGTAAGCCAGGTGGCCCGACTCCGCAGCGCCCGTTGCAGCAGCACTCCCGGTGGCTGTCCGATGGGCCAGATAAGCCCGAAGTTACGGATCGACGCGCCCACCGCCCGCTGATCGCGCTCGAACACGGCGACGGACAGTCCGCGTTGTGCCGCGGCGTGGGCCAGGGCGAGTCCGACGATGCCCGCGCCCACGATGGCGACGTCAGTCTTGGGGTTGGGTGGCATAGCCTTCGGGGATTAAGATGGAGGTGATGGGCTGACCTACCCAGCAGTTGGGCGGCATGGCCCCCAGCAGGTAGGCAACGGTGGCGGCCGTGTCGAAGGTGTGCACCGAATCGGCTACCGTAAAACCCGCCCGGATGCCTGGCCCGGCCACGATCCAGGGGATAGTAGTCTCTTTGGGCGAGTTGCCCCCGTGGCGGGTGCCGGTGCCCCCGTGATCAGAGGTGATGAGCACCACGGTGTTGTCGGCAATGTTCGCGCGGCGCAGTCCTTGCACAATTTGCCCGATTAGCCGGTCGGCCTTCTCCACGGCCGTCACGTACTCCGGCGAACCCCAGCGATGGGCGTGTCCGGCGTGGTCCACGTGGTCGAGGTGCACGAAGGTGAACAACGGCTGGTGCTGCATCAAGTAGTTGGCCGCTTCCTGGGCGGTGCGGTCTTCGCCCCGGGTATCGGACAGCACGGTAGCCACGCCAGGCTCCACGAGTCGGCCGAAGCCGCTCCAGTCGTAGAAGCAGGCCAGGTCGGCCCCGGGATAGGTTTCGCGCAGCACCCGAAAGATGGTGGGCCAGCGCTGTCCCGGCTCGTTACCGCAGAACGTGGAGTCGCGAATGTCGGCGGGTTCCCAGTCGTTGCTGGTGACGGTGTGTAGTTCGGGCGGCGCGCCCATGATCATGGAGGCCCAGTTGGGGCTGCTGCTGGAGGGCATCACCGCCCGCGCGGTTAGGGTAGCGGAGCCGTGTTGCATGAGCGAATCCAGCGTGGGCGTACTTGACTGCCGGATACCCGCGGGGCTGAGTCCGTCGATGCCAATAACCACCACGTGCTCGATGCCCGGTCGGGGCTGGGCGAGTAAAGTAAAAGGAAGCAGCGCAAATAAACACCAGAAGGGACGCACCATGAACTAAGAGCTAGGTTAGAAGGCAAGGCAAGGCAAGGTATCAAGTTTTCGGATGACATACGGTTGCCTGGCTTTAACAAATCGTTAAGTTTTGCTCGGGCTCGATCTTAATGAGTCAATCATGAACCAGAAATTCTGAATATTGAGCGATGAAGTGGAAATAATTCCTTTGTCAAAACTCAATGTTTCTTGTTCGGTACCGACCCCCAACCCGTAAAACTTAACATTACCGTAACCTATCTGCGGGCAATTCGCCTTACTTTTAGGGCATGTACACCAACTACCACGGACACTGCCACTACTGCGACGGCCAAGAAGCGCCGGAGACTTACGTGAAAGCGGCCATTGCGCAAGGCATGCGGGGCTACGGCTTCTCGTCGCACGCTCCGCTGCCCTACGGACTGTCGTGGGCCATGCCGTCGGAGCGGTTGGTAGCCTACCGGCAGGACATTGCCGAACTGCAACAACGGTACGCCGATCAACTTCCCGTTTACTGCGGTTTGGAAATAGACTATATTCCGCGGGTGAGCGGCCCCAATCACCAGCGCTGGCGAGAGCTGGCGCTGGACTATACCATCGGCTCGGTGCACTTTGTCAACTTCTTTCCCGACGGTCGGCCCTGGGAGATTGACGGCAGCCATACCGTTTTTCTGGAAGGACTGGAAGCAATCTTTGATGGCGACGTGCGGCGGGCCGTGGAGCGTTACTATGCTCTCATTCGTCAGATGGTGGCCGAAGACACGCCCGACATTGTGGGTCATCTGGATAAGATTAAGCTACAGCGCGAAGGCGGAGAATTGTTCGACGAGGCTGCTCCCTGGTACCGTGCGGCGGTGCAGCAAACCCTGGAAGTGATCGCCGCGCGGGGCGTGATCGTGGAGGTGAACACCCGGGGGCTGTATAAGCAAAAAACTAGCGAGCCCTACCCCAGCTGGTGGATTCTGGAAGAGATGAAGTTGCTAGATATTCCGATCACCCTTAACAGCGATGCCCACCATCCGTACGAAGTCATGGCCTTCTTTCCAGAGATGGCGACCCGCCTGCGGCAATTGGGTTACGAAGAAGAGCAGCAATTGCTGTCTGACGGCTGGCAGGGGATTCCGTTCGACGTCGCCGCTTTGCCTATTCCGTTATGAGTTGCATCAGCAGGTGGTTGCAGCAGGCTCCGGTCAGTCTGTTCTCCGTCTACGCGATGGTGGCCTCCTTTTCGGTCTACGCCTGCATGTACGCTTTCCGCAAACCCTTCACAGTGGCCACCTTTTCGGGGGAGGTGTGGCTGGGCATTGACTATAAAATCGTTCTCATCACCGCACAGGTGCTGGGCTATACTTGCTCAAAGTTTATCGGTATCAAGGTGGTGTCGGAGCTGCCGCCCCGGCGGCGGGCGGCAGGCATTCTGCTGCTCATCGGGCTGGCCGGACTGGCGCTGCTGGGCTTTGCGCTGGTGCCCGCGCCCTACAACATCTTCTTTCTGTTTCTGAACGGGCTGCCGCTGGGCATGGTTTGGGGACTAGTGTTCGGCTACCTGGAAGGGCGGCGCACCACCGAACTGCTGGGCGCGGGCTTATCCGTGAGTTTTATTGTGGCCTCAGGCTGGGTGAAGACGGTGGGCAAATGGTTGCTGCTAACGGGGGTGTCACCCTTCTGGATGCCGCTGTTCACCGGACTGTTGTTTGCGGTGCCGCTGGTGGTGTCAGTCTACTTGCTACACCAGTTGCCGCCCCCTTCGGCCGAAGACGAACGCCTACGCACCCGCCGCGCGCCCATGAACCGGAAGCAGCGCTCCGACCTGCTGCGCGCCTTTGCGCCGGGCTTGGTGCTGCTGATTCTGGCCTACGTGCTGCTAACCGCGTTCCGCGACTTCCGCGACAACTTTATGGCCGAATTATGGGTAGCGCTGGGCTACGGCGACAATGCCCTGCTGTTTACCCTCACCGAGGTGCCAGTGGCGATCAGTGTGCTGCTGGTGATGAGTCTGCTGATGTTGATCCGTAGCAACCGCCGCGCCCTGTCGGTCTACCACGGACTCATCGCCCTAGGCTTCGCCCTGATCGGCCTAAGCATCGCGGCCCTGGAAGCGCAGTGGCTCAGTCCGCCGGTGAGCATGACGTTAATTGGGCTGGGAGTGTATCTGGCCTACGTGCCGTTCAACAGCATCTTGTTCGACCGCTTGCTGGCAACTTTCCGGTACGTAGGCACCGCCGGATTCCTGATCTACGTGGCTGATGCTTTTGGCTATCTGGGCAGCGTGGGGGTGTTGTTCTACCGCAACTTCGGACAGGCAGACTTGAGTTGGTTGCAGTTTTTTGTGGGAGCGGGCTACACGGTAACCGGACTAGGCGTGCTGCTGATGGCCGGTTCGTGGGGGTACTTCTCTCGGAAGTGGCCGGGTTGGATGAAGCGCCGGAAGCGGAAGTTTCGCTCAACCTTACGGGAGCGGTAGCCTCTACCTGTGAAATGAATGAAACAATGGCAAACGATCACCGCGGAGCAAAAATAGCGGACTCGGTTGGTGGTAAAAGGGCAAGAATAATCCCGTAGGTACAGAAGCACTTTTTTAGGTCATTTTGAAGAAAGTCAGAAATGCGGAGATCCGGCTTGATTGACTATAAGCGCTGATTCTTGCTTATCTATCGGGCACCCAGCGGGGTCACGCGCAGCGGGCCCGCTGGCGGACGATTAAATTCTTCTCCGTCCCAACCTAACCCGTCGCCAGCAAATACACCACCAGCATCGAGGCCACTTCTTCGCCCCGGTTGATGGGCACGTGCGGCACGCGTCCGTCAAAAAACAGCGAATCGCCCGCGGCCAATTGCACCGTGCTTTCGCCGATCTGGTACTCCACCTCGCCGCGCAGTACGAACTTATACTCAAAGCCGTCGGTGGTGAGCGGCTCACGCTCGGAGCCGGGTTGCAGGTCCAAAATCACCACTTCCAAGGTGGTGTCCTGCAAGCTTTGGTTGAGCACGTGCCGGTAGGAGAAACCCTTGGCCCGCTCGCGCTCGAAAGGTTGGTAATCCTCGGCCCGCTGGTGGATGTAGGGCAGGTGCGTTCCCCGTCCAAAGCCAATGTCCTCGAAGAACGAACTCATATCAACCTCCAGCGACTGAATCACCGCCACCAGCACGGGCAGCGACGGGACGGTGCGTCCGTTTTCCACCTTCGAGAGCAGGCTTTTGCTCACTTCGGCCCGCTCAGCCACCTCGTGTAGGGTGAGGTTACGCGCCTGGCGCAGACTGCGAATCTTCTTGGCGATTTCAACGAGAATGGGATCGTGCATACGGAAAATTTGCGCCAAGCTATACAAATATATCACCACCAAGAACCCTCCCCTAAAGCTTAACAGAAAGTTAACACGGCCCGGCCGCCCAAAACAAGCCAGGCAGTACAAAAAGACGCAAAACACCAGTTTAGTACTAACCGAACCCAACGCCGCAAGTTGCCCGGTATTAAACCTATGTTGCGTTAATCGCAAATGCTTAACCTAAACTTAAAATCAGGTTGAGCGAGAGGCAAACCCGATTCCGTACTTTTGCCTGCTGAATTCACTATCCACTAACCTATTGCAATTATGACGAAGTATGTACTTCCCGTACGGGCATTGGCCCGGTACGCCACCGTCTGCCTGATCGCCCTATTCGGCGTCGGCCTAACCGCGCACGCCCAGGAGCGCACCATCGATGGCTCGGTGGTTGATGCGCAAACCAATCCGATTCCCGGCGTCAACGTGTTGGTGAAAGGCACCAACCAGGGCACCATCAGTGACATCGACGGAAAATACCGCATCACCGTGACCAACGATGCCGAAGCGCTGGTGTTTTCGTTCGTTGGCTATGAAACCTTGGTGGTGCCCATCGGCACCCAAAGCATCATCGACGTGGATCTCACCGAAGATGCCCGCCAACTGGGCGAGGTGGTGGTGACCGCGCTGGGCGTGGAGCGAGAAACCAAGGCCCTAGGCTACGCCGTAGAAGAGGTGCAGGGCACGTCTATCACCCAAGCCCGGGAGACCAATTTGGTCAATTCGTTGTCAGGACGCGTGGCCGGAGTGAACGTGACTGGTTCATCAACCACCGTGGGCGGTTCGGCCCGCATCACCATTCGGGGCGAGTCGTCGCTCAACATCAACAAGAACCAGCCGCTCTTCATCGTGGACGGGGTGCCCATCAACAACAACGTGGTGGGCTCGTCGGGCTCGGGCAACCTGGAAACCGACTACGGCAACGGAGCGGGGGAGATTAACCCCGACGACGTGGAGTCGATCAGCGTGCTGAAGGGACCCAACGCGGCCGCGCTGTACGGTTCTCGCGCGGCGAACGGCGTGATCATCATCACCACCAAATCGGGCAAGAACAACAAGGGTCTGGGAGTAAGTGTCAACTCAACGGCCACCTTTGAAAATCCGCTACGATTGCCCGACTGGCAGGATCAGTACGGGCAGGGCAACCGCGGAGCGTTTTCTTTCGCTGACGGCGAAGGAGGAGGCATTGCCGACGGAGTGGACGAAAGCTGGGGTCCCCGCTTGGACGGACAACTCATTCCGCAGTTCGACTCGCCCCGCAACGTGCCCGGCTTCCGGGGTGGCGACGTAGACGTGGCTCCCGACGGAAGCACCATCACCCCCACGCCCTGGCTGGCCAACCCCGACAACGTGACCGGCTTCTTTGAGACCGGGCTCACGCTCACCAACAACGTGGCGGTGTCGGGCGGCAACGAGTCGGGCAACTTCCGACTGTCGTACACCAACCTCGACCAAGTCGGCATGCTGCCCAACACCGATCTGCGGCGCAACACGGTGCTGTTCAGTGGCGGCTATAAGCTGTCGGAAAAGCTAAAGGCCGATGCCACGGTGAACTACATCCGCTCGCGCAGCGACAACCGCCCCTCGATCAGCTACGGCACTGAGAGTCTCATGTACCTGTGGGTATGGTACGGACGGCAGATCAACACCGATAACCTTCGCAACTACTGGCAGCCGGGTCTGGAGGGGCAGCAGCAGTTCAACTATAATTATAACTACCACGACAATCCCTACTTCACCTCGTACGAGAACACCAACGGGCAGTCCAAAGACCGGCTGCTGGGCAACATCTCGTTGACCTACGATTTTACGGATAATTTGAGTCTGCTGGTGCGCTCGGGAACGGATTTCTACCGGGAGCTGCGCGACCGCAAGCGGGCCTTCAGCACCCAGCGCTTTCCCTTTGGGATGTATCGGGAAGACAATATCTTCTTTGAGGAGCGCAACACGGACTTTCTGCTCTCCTATAACAAGACGCTTAATGAAACCTGGAGCCTGGGGGCTTCGTTTGGCGGCAACCGCATGAGTCAGACCTACGAGTACAACGAACTGGTGGCCCCACAGTTGTCCATCCCGGAAGTGTATAACTTTGGTAACTCGCGGGTGGCCCTGCAGGCCCAGGAGTTTGTGGATCGCAAGCGCATCAACAGCTTGTACGGGTTGATCAACCTGGGCTATCAGAACGTGCTGTTTTTAGACTTTACGGCCCGTAACGACTGGTCGAGCACGCTACCGGCGGATAATAATTCGTATTTCTACCCCTCGGTGTCGGCCAGTGCGGTGATCAGCGACATGGTGGAACTGCCGTCGGCCTTTGCCTTTGCCAAGTTGCGCGCCAGTTGGGCCCAGGTGGGCAACGATACCGACCCCTACAGCCTGCGCAACGTGTATAACTTCTTGCAGCCCATCGGAGACTTCCAGCGGGTAACCGAGTCGTCGGTGATTCGCAACCCGAACCTGAAGCCCGAGATTGTGTCTTCGTTTGAGGTGGGCACCGACCTGCGCTTCTTCGGCGGACGCTTGGGACTGGATTTCACCTACTACAACATGAACAGTCGCAATCAGATTCTGCGGATCGACGTGGATCGCACCTCGGGCTACGGCCAGAACGTGATCAACGCCGGGGAAATCCAGAACCGCGGCGTAGAACTGATGCTGACGGGTACTCCAGTAGAATTGAGCAACGGGCTTCGCTGGGACGTGAACCTGAACTGGACCCGCAACCGGGGCAAGGTGGTGGAACTGACCGAAGAAATTCCGTCGTACCGCATTGCCGGCAATCGCGGGGCTACCATCCTGGCCGTGCCGGGTGAGCGCATGGGCGATATCTACGGTTCGGTGTTTCAGCGGCACGAGGGAGAGATCGTTTACAGTGAGTCGGGCTTTCCGCTAAGAACTTCGGATATCGAAAACATCGGTAACTACAATCCCGATTGGATGCTCGGCATCAACAACAGTATTTCCTTCAAAGGCTTTAATCTAGGCGTGTTGCTGGACATCCGGCAGGGCGGCGTGATTGTTTCGCAAACCACCTGGATCGGACGCAACGCCGGGCAGTTAGAAGGCACCGTGCTGGGACGGGAAAACGGCTTAGTGGGAGACGGGGTGATCGTGACCCAACGCGACGAAAGCGGCAACATCACCGAGGTGCGCCCCAACGACGTGGTGGTGGCCGCCCGCGACTGGAACTACCAGTACTTCCGCCGGGAGAACAACGTAGAAGCCGCCGCCTGGGACGCCTCGTTTACCAAGCTGCGCGAGGTCCGATTTGGCTACACCTTCCCCAACACCCTCTTTGGGTCTACTCCCTTCCGGGACGTTAGCCTATCCGTGGTTGGCCGAAACGTGGCATTGTGGACGCAAAACCCGCACTTCGATCCTGAAAATATGTCGATGATCGGCGGCACCCTGGTGCCCGGGGTAGAAAACATGGCCTACCCTACGCCCCGCAGCATCGGGTTTAACCTGAACTTCAAACTGTAATCAACGCACTGATAAATAGTAAAATTATGAAAAATATTCTCTTCACCGGGTGCTTTGCCGGGCTGCTACTGTTCGCAACGGCCTGCACCGAAGATTTTGACGAACTCAACTCCAATCCGAACCAACCGGAAAACGTTACGTCCGACCTGCTGCTGACCAATATCATTTACGAGTCGGTACGTGAGATGGACGGGATGGCCTGGGGCGAGGGCAACGTGATTGCGCAGTACGTAGCAAAAATCCAGTTCACCGGCCGCGACCGCTACGACTGGGGGCCGGAGGGTGACCCCTGGTTCGAGTTCTACGACCTGCTGCGCGACGTGAAAAATATCCAGGACATTGAGGAAACCGACAACAGCTACGTGGCCGTTTCGCTGATCATGAAGTCGTGGATGTACCAGATTCTGACCGATTTGTACGGTGACATTCCCTACAGCGAAGCTACGCAGGGCAAATCGGAAGGAAATTTCACCCCGGCCTTTGACCGGCAGGAGACAGTTTACGCCGGTATCCTGGCCGATCTGGAGCGCGCCAACACGCTGCTGAATACCAACCCCACCCCCATTGCGGGCGACGTTTTGTTTGACGGTGACCTGGAGCGGTGGCAGAAACTGGCCAACTCGTTGCGCCTGCGGGTGTTGCTGCGGCAGTCTAACCAAGTAGACCCTTCGGCGGCCATGTCGGCCATTCTGAACAACGCGAACGCCCCCATCTTCACTGGCAACGACGATCAGGCGGCGTTTAACTACCTGGAATCGGCCCCCAATCAGCAGCCGCTCTACACCACGCGTTCGGGTTCCTTTGACGAGTATCGACTCAGTAAACTGGCGGAGAACACGCTCAAGGGTCTTGATGACAATCGTCTGTACGTGTTCGCGCAACCCACGACCAACTCGGAAGCAGGATTAGTCGGTAAAGAAAGTGACTACCAGGGAGTGCCCAACGGCCTGGCCGACGAGAGCGCGCTGGTCTTTAACGGTGGTTCTAATTTTGTTTCGCGCGTAGGACTACTCTACGCCTGTTTGGTGTGCAACGACGACGCTTCGCCCACCGCGCGGCAGGGCATGGTGATGACCTACGCCGAGTTGCAGTTCATCCTGGCCGAAGCTGCCGAACGGGGCTTCATCGACGGCAGTGCCGAAGAATATTATCTGAGCGGCATTCAAGCCTCTTACGATTACTTTCAAGAGCGATCGGCATTGATCTCGCCGGAAATCAGCGAATCGGCCGCCCCCGCTGAGGGATACTTCACACAGGACGCGGTGGCCTACACGGGGTCTGCCGAAGAGCGGTTGTCGAAGATTGGTACCCAAAAATGGTTGGCCCTGTTCTTTAACGGCACCGAAGCCTGGGCCGACTGGCGACGCACCGGCTATCCGGCGGGCATTCAGCCAGGAACCGACGCGCTCATCGATCAAGTACCGGTTCGGTTCATGTATCCGGGCGAAGCCCAGGCCCTCAACGGCGACAACTACCGCTCGGCACTATCCGCGCAAGGACCGGACGACATCACCACCCCGGTGTGGTGGGACGCCCAGTAGTTTCAAAACACTTCAATTTAATCGGGCGCGTCTGCAACGCGTTCGCCCGCAAACAATCCTTATACATCACCAAACATAATTATCATGAAAAATACGATAGGCACTTTACTATTGCTGGTTCTATTCGCCCTGAGCGGCTGCTACGACGAGCTGGACAAAACCGAAGCCTTTGAACCGTTTACCAAGCTCACGTTCAGTCCGGAAGGCGGAGATTTCACCAGTGTGACGCGCACCGAAACCGGTGAACTGATCGAGACCGCCGAGGTATCGGTGGGTATCACCGCCCCCGGCTTGCAATCGGCCACGGTCACGGCGCTGGGCGGTAGCCAGTCCGTTGATTTGGGCACGCTCACTTTTGCCGATGGCCAGGCCACGCTGGTGGTGCCGGTGAGTGCCCTCAGCGAAGCGGATCGCATTCAGTTTACCGCCCAGAACACCGACGGAAGGGCTTTTTCAACCCGGTATCAGATTGCGTACTAAATTTCTAAAGGCTAGCAATTGCGTAGCTTTTCAGAAAGACGGCTTCTCATCTTAGTTTTGTGAGCGTGGGGTTTTATTAACTCCACGCTTTTTTTATGTTTGACCCAACCCACTTCTTATGCTACCTCTTCATTGCTCTAGCCTAATTAATTGTTCGTTTCTCCGCCAAATCTCCGGTCGTAGAACGCTATCGCTACCCTACGACCAGTATTGCATTTCTGGTCGTAGGGTAGGGCAACGTCCTACGACCCATTTGCCCAAGTACCTGCTAAATAGATTTCAATCCTCAAAATCACTTTTCTGTACTTCACTTAATCAACGTCTCTCCTACCTGATCCTTGGTGGCGCTCTGGTCGTCAGCGGCTGCAACCCCACTACCAACCAGGAATCCGAATCATCCATCCCCTGGATCGCCCAGGCCCCCGCCGGTGATCGGTATGCGCAGATCGACACCGCCGGAACCACCGTGCTGCCCAACGGTCGGTTGCTCACTCCCCGCGGAAAGACCTTTCGCGTAGCACCGCATCCCTACGGGCTCACCCTGAGTCGCAACGGACAAATCGCGATCAGCGCCAACTCGGGCACCGCCCCGTTTTCTATCTCTATCATCAACAACGTGCTGGGCGAACAACCTACGGTGCGACAAATTCCCGAAGGGGCCGACACCGACGACGACCTGCTGGGCGCGGTGTTTATGGGAGTGGCCCTGTCGCCCGACAACCAAACCGTGTACGTGTCCGGCGGACAGGAAAACAAAATCTTTCTCTTCGACGTGGCCAGCGGCCAACCCCGGGGTGAGATCAGCGGGGCGGTGACCGGCAGCGACGGAACGGATTATACCGACGGCTACCTGGGCGATATGAAGCTCACCCGCGACGGCACCACGCTCTACGTAGTAGACCAGGTGGGCTTTCGCTTGCTGGTGATCGACGTGCCGAGTCGCACGGTGACGCACAACGTGCCGGTGGGGCGCTATCCCTTCGGACTCGCTTTATCGCCCGACGAGCAGGAGGTGTACGTGGCCAACGTAGGGATGTTTGCCTACCAGCCCATCGGCGGACTCACCGCGGACAATCTGAAAGAACAAGCACTGCGCTATCCGGCCTCGGCCTACGGCAGCGAGGAGATGCACCAAGGAGTGCAGAACGACTCGGTGAGCATCCCCGCCCTGGGCGATCCCAACGCACCCGAATCCTTTTCGGTGTGGACGGTGGACGTGGCGCAGGACTACGCGGTGACGGCCAAAACCAAAACCGGGGTGCTGGTGGGCGAGCTGGTGGAAGACTTCCCGGCCGTGGGCGGGGCCAGTCCGAATTCGCTGGTCGCTACCGATGACTACGTCTTCGTGAGCAATGGCAACAACGATTGCGTGTCGGTGATCAGCACCGCGCAGGATACCGTGGTGCACACCATTCGTTTGCAACCCGATAAGCGTTTGGGCAACTTCCGGGGCGTGATTCCCTTCGGGCTGGCGCTGTCGCCCGACCGCAACCGGCTGTACGTAGCCGAATCGGGCATCAACGCGGTGGGCGTGATCGACACCGACTCGATGAAAGTCGTGGGACATATTCCGGTGGGGTGGTTTCCGTCGAAGCTGGCGGTGAGTCCCGACGGGTCGCAGTTGATCGTAGCCAACGCCAAGGGCTACGGCAGCGGGCCCAACGGCGGGCCGGACTTCGCACTTGGTGACGAAGGCAGCTACATTGGTCGTCTGATGAAGGGCTCGATCACGGTGATGGATGTGCCGACCGACGAAGAACTAGCGCAAACCACCCAGCGGGTGATCAGCAATAATTTTAACTTTCAGAAGGCGGATGAACTGGCTAGAGAAGCGCGGGCCGAAAACCCGGTTCCGTTGTACCCGAGCGAACGGGTTTCACCCATCAAGCATATTGTGTTTATCTCCAAAGAAAACCGCACCTACGACGAGGTGTTCGGGCAGGTGGAAGCGGGGCGGGGCGAGCCGACGCTGGCCCGCTACGGCTACCGCGCCACCTTCAGCAATCGGGCGGGCAATCGCACGGTGGACACCGCTACGGTGATGGTGAATCACCTGAAACTGGCCCAACGCTTTGCCATTGCCGACAACTTCTACGTGGACGCCGACCACTCGGCCGACGGGCACCGCTGGCTGGTGAGCACCTACCCCAACCAGTGGGTAGAGACCTCAGTGGCAGCTTCGTACGGCGGAAAACGCGCGGCGGTGCCTGGTTCGTCGGCGCCGGGCAACTACGGCATCGTGGGTTCTTCGGGAGCTATTTATCCCGAAGACTACAACGAAGCCGGATCGATCTGGGATCATATGGAGCGCAACGGCGTGAGCTTCTTCAACTTTGGCTTCGGGGTGGAGCTAGCCAATAGCTACGCCGATTCTACCCTGAAGTACTTCGGGGTGCGTCCGCTCATCAACTACCCCATTCCGGGTCCGTTATATGATCGCACTTCTAAAAAGTACGCTACCTACAACATGGGCATTCCCGATCAGTTTCGGGTGGATACCTTTATTGCCGAGTTTAACGAGCGCTGGGGCGAAGGAAAGGATACGCTGCCGCAGGTGCTGACCATCATCTTACCCAACGACCACGGGGCGGGTGATCGGCCGGAAGCGGGGTACCCCTTTAAAGAAAGCTACATGGCGGACAATGATCTGGCGCTGGGGCGCTTGGTGGAGTTTCTGTCCGGCACGCCCTACTGGAACGAGATGGCGATTGTGGTGACCGAAGACGATTCGCAGGATGGGGTGGATCACATTGATGCCCACCGCAGTTTGCTGATGGTGTTTTCGCCCTACGCCAAGCGTGACTACGTAGGCCACCAGCACTACAGTTTCGGTAGCATCTTCAAGACCTTCTGGAATATCCTGGGCATCCCCTACCTCAACCAGTACGATGCCGGGGCCACCGACCTGGCTGATCTGTTTACCGCCACGCCCACTGATAGCGTTTACCGTGCCCACGCGGTGGACCCTCGTATCTTTGACCCGCAGAAGGCGCTAGATCCGTTTGATGAAAACTTCGACTGGCGGGCGGTCATGGCTTCTCCGCAGTTAGACGATCCGGAAGATTTTGAGCGGTCGGCGGCCCGACGCGATGCCGAAACCCTTGGGGAGCGCCGGAGCGATACGAAGCCGGAACGCGAATCCGCCAACTGATAAGGAACTTAGTAAACCGGGGAATCCTTGGGTATGCAAATACAATCACAAATTGGATTAGCTTTGCCCCATTGTTTGATTTCA
The DNA here is from genome assembly GCA_963833215.1 of uncultured Cytophagales bacterium. GTDB lineage: Bacteria > Bacteroidota > Bacteroidia > Cytophagales > Cyclobacteriaceae > Tunicatimonas. Next base: position 153,856 of record CAWHXE010000011.1, read on the forward strand.
TCCATTGTATCATGAACACAGAAAACATTACCATCCCCGAAAAGAGAAGCCGACAACTGCTCCCCGCCGACTTCCAAGTGACCACCTGGGAGGCCGTGAAGCCTTACTTTGACGATCTGCTCAACCGCGACATCCCATCGGCCGACGAACTGCGCCGCTGGTTCAACGACCGCAGTGAGTTGGAAGCCGTGCTGTCAGAAAACCTGGCGTGGCGTTACATCAAAATGACCTGCGACACCACCGACGAGGAGCTACGGCAGAGCTACACCGAGTTTATCACCGAAATTGAACCCAAGATTGCTCCGGTGAGCAATGAGCTTAACAAAAAAGCGCTGAACAACCCCTACTTGGACAAACTCAAAACGCAGGACGGCTATCCCATTCTGATTCGAGAGTTAGAAAAAGACGCTCGTATTTTTCGGGAAGAAAACATTCCGCTCAAGACCGAAGAGCAACAGGCGGCCCAGCAGTTCGGGGCCATTTCGGGAGCGATGACCGTGGAGTTTGACGGACAGGAGATCACCCTGCAACAAGCGGCTAACAAATTGCAATCGACCGATCGGACCGAACGAGAGGAGGCCTATCGCAAGATTACCCAACGCCGCTTGCAGGACAAAGATCAACTCAACGAACTGTTCACCACGCTCATCGGACTGCGCGACCGCATTGGCCGCAACGCCGGTTTCGCCAACTACCGCGACTATATGTTTGAGGCGATGGGCCGTTTCGATTATACACCGCAAGACTGCTTCAACTTTCACGAGGCGGTGGCCCAGGAGGTGACTCCCCTATTGGATGAGCTGGCCCGGGAGCGAAAGCAGCAGTTGGGAGTGGACGCGCTGCGTCCGTGGGATAAATCGGTGGACCCCCTGGGGCAGCCGCCGCTCAAGCCCTTTACTAGCGGAGAAGAACTCACCGAAAAGACCATCCAGACCTTCGGTCGGCTCGATACTTACCTAGGCGAACGCATCGCCGTGATGCGAAAGATGGGCCACCTGGATTTAGAATCACGCAAGGGAAAGGCGCCGGGCGGCTACAATTATCCGCTGACCGAAACCGGGGTGCCCTTCATCTTCATGAACGCCACCTCGAACCTGCGCGACATGGTCACCATGATGCACGAGGGCGGTCACGCGGTGCACTCCTTTCTGACGCGCGACCTGGAGCTGACGAACTTTCAGAATACTCCGTCGGAGGTGGCCGAACTGGCCTCGATGGCGATGGAGCTGATCTCGATGGACCACTGGAACCTGTTTTTCACGGATGAAGAAGACTTAAAACGGGCCAAGCGCGACCACCTGGAGCAGTTGATTGAAACCCTGCCCTGGGTAGCGACTATCGATAAGTTTCAGCACTGGGTCTACGAGCATCCGGAGCATTCTGTGGGCGAACGTACCGAAAACTGGTTGCGCGTCTACGAAACGTTTTCCGACAAAGTGACCGACTGGAGCGGGTTGGAAGAAGAAAAGCAGCACCTGTGGCAGAAGCAGTTGCACCTGTACGAGGTGCCATTCTACTACATAGAGTACGGCTTCGCCCAACTGGGAGCTATTGCGGTGTGGAAGAACTACAAGGAAGATCCGAAGAAGGGTCTGGAAGGATACAAAAACGCCCTTCGCCTCGGTTACACCAAAACCATTCCCGAGGTGTACGAAGCCGCCGACATCCGCTTCGACTTCAGCACCGATTATATCCGCTCGCTCATTCAGTTTGTAAAAGAAGAATTGGATCAGGTAGGAGTATAGTGGGAATATGATTAATCATGTTCCTGCACAAGAATTTCCTCGGCATGCCTACTATTTTTATCATTTTCCTGTATATTTGAAAGATTTATAAAATCTACACCATATACAGTGGTGCAATTTAGCATCTTCTTAACCTATGAGACTTATTCTAGCTTTAGCCTGCCTACTTTGCGGCTCCACCTTCCTGGCCACTCCTTTACAGGCCCAATCGGTTACCATTTCCGGACAAGTCACCGACGCTGATGACGGCGAGCCGCTGATCGGAGTCAACATTTTGGTCAAAGACAAGGTGATCGGCACCGTCACCAATAGCGATGGCAACTTTAGTTTCACCGTGAACGAAAGTTTGCCCCTCACCCTGGTGGTTTCCAGCGTGGGCTACGGACGCAAAGAGGTAGTGGTGGACAGCCAAACCGATAACCTGGACATCCAACTGGAGTATCAAACCCTACTGGGGCAAGAGGTGGTGGTATCGGCTTCGCGCGTAGAAGAAAGCATTCTGGAATCACCGGTTTCTATTGAGAAACTTGATATTCGTGACATTCAGGCGGCGGCCGCCCCTAGCTTCTACGACCAGATCGTGAACCTGAAGGGCATCGACGTGAGTGCCCAGAGCCTCACGTTTAAGTCGATCAACCCGCGGGGTTTCGGGGCCAATGGCAACGTGCGCACCGTGCAGCTTATCGACGGCATTGACAACCAGGCGCCCGGACTCAACTTTCCGGTAGGCAACATCGTGGGTATTTCTGAGCTAGATTTGGAAAGCGTAGAGATTTTGCCCGGAGCGGCTTCGGCGCTCTACGGTCCCAACGCCATCAACGGCATCATCCTGATGAACAGCAAGAGTCCGTTCGACTACCAGGGCCTAAGCGCGGCGGTTAAGCTGGGAGCCACGCACCTTGATGGGGTGGATGCCGACCCGGCCCTGTACCAAAGCTACGCGATCCGCTACGCCAAAGCCTTCAACAACCGCTTCGCCTTTAAGGTGAACGGTGAGTTTCTGCGGGCGGGCGACTTTCGGGGCGTGGATTACCGCGACCAGCAGGACATTGTGGAACGCAGCGACGAAAACATTGATCCCACCAATCGGGCCGGTCGGCGCACCTACGACGGGGTGAACGTGTACGGCGATCCGCTACTCAATCTGGGAGTAACGGCGGCGGGCTCAGATGCACTGGCGGCGGTTCGGCCACTGATGCCCTTCGGTGAGGCTGGTAATTTCACTCCCACCGGATACACCGAGTCGGAAATACTGGACAACACCACCGAAAGTATCAAGCTAGGCGGAGCCTTGCACTACCGCATCAACGATAACGTGGAGGCCCTGGCGCAGTACAACTTTGGTTCGGGCAGCACGGTGTACACAGCCAACGACCGCTTCGTGCTCAACGACTTCTCTATCTGGACGGGTAAGCTGGAGCTGCGGGGGTCTAACTTCTTCTTGCGGGCCTACACCACCCGCGAAAACTCCGGCGATTCGTACGCTGCCAACACCCTGGCTTCGCTCATCAACGTACAGACCACCATTCCGGCCTATTTGAGCGGCTTCGCGGGTGCTCGATTGCAAGGAGCTTCCATTGAAGATGCGCACACTATTGCTCGCGGGACATTAGCGATGGAGTTCGCTGAATGAAATCTTGAAAATGGCGTATTTCAACAGCTCTACGATTCGCTACGACAGGTGCCGATCTCGGAGGGTGGCGCCAAATTCTTAGACCAAACGGGACTGTATCACTTTGAAGGGATGTATAACCTGTCGGACCAGATTGACTTTGCCGAAGTTATTGTAGGAGCCAACTACCGCCGCTACGCGCTGGTGTCGGAAGGCACGCTGTTTGCCCTGCAAGACAACGGCGACGAGTTTAACATCGACGAGTGGGGAGCCTACGTGCAGGTGTCGAAAGATTTGCTGGACGATAAGCTAGACCTGACCGGCTCGGTGCGTTACGACAAAAACGAGAACTTTAGCGGACAATTTTCGCCTCGCTTGTCAGCGGTGTTTACCCCGATTGAGAACCATAACTTCCGGGCCTCTTTCCAGCGCGGCTTCCGCATTCCCACCACCCAGGATCAGTTCATCGACCTCGACGTGGTGACCCGCCGGTTGGTGGGCAGCAACCCCGTTTTGGTGGATCGCTATAACTTTCAGAACCAACCAGGTGTACACCACCAACAGTGTGCAGGCGGCCCGGCAGGAGTTCCAGACCACGGGCAACCTGGCGGCCGCCCAGAATTTGTTGAATCCGGTGGAGTTTGGCGATTTTGAAACCGAAAAGGTGAATACCTACGAGGTAGGTTACAAAGGCCTACTGGGCGAAAAGCTGCTGATTGACGCTTACTACTACTTCAGTTCGTACCGTGACTTCATTGCCGAAGTGGACTTCACCCAGACCGCCAACGGCAGCGGTCCTCCGTTCGGTGGTGAAGCCAATCCGCAGGGTATCATTCAGCAGACAGTGGGCACGCAGCGTTTCGGCTTCGACGTGAACGCCGACGGCACGGTGAACGCCCACGGTTTTGCCCTCGGGGCCGAGTACGCGCTGGACCGGGGTTTTGTGGTGGGAGCCAACGCCGCCTTCAACGAACTGCTCGACCAGCAGGACTTGATCGACCAGGGCTTCCGTGCTTCGTACAATACTCCGCTGTGGCGTTATAATCTGAAGCTGGCCAACCGCAAGGTGACCGACAATTTTGGTTTTAGCGTCAACTACCGTTGGCAAGACGCCTTCTTGTGGGAGTCGTCGTTCGGAGTGGGCGTGGTTCCGGCCTTCTCTACCCTGGACGCCCAAGTGAGCTACAAGTTGGCCGATCTGAAGTCAGTTATTAAGTTAGGCGGATCAAACGTGCTCAACGAGCGCTACACCACCTCCTTTGGCAACCCGCGCATGGGAGCCGTCTACTACATCTCGCTCACCTTTGATGAGCTGTTAAACTAACTATAATTATGCGATTTACCCATCATATTGCCACCCTGGGCGGATTAGGCCTGGCTCTGCTTCTGGGAGCCTGCAGCACCGAAGACGACCTTATTGAAGAACGCAAGCTGATAACCCTCCGTCTGGCGGCGGAACCGCCGCCCACCGGCACTGCCGGCACCGCCGACTTCACCAAGTACGTGGCCATTGGCAACTCCTGACAGCTGGTTTCATGGACGCGGCCTTGTATACCAGCGGACAGCAGAACGCATTCCCAGCCATTTTGGCCCAGCAGTTTCGCATCGCCGGGGTTGGCGGTGGGGCCTTCAACCAACCAGACATTAATTCGGAGAATGGCTTCAACACTTCGACCAACAATGGCAGTCAATCGCGGACCTATTGTCGGACGCCTTGTGCTCAATCTGGTGACCCAAAGTATTGAGTCTACGGTAGGTGAGTTGATTACTCCCTACGCCGGTGACCGGGCGACAACTCAACGGCTTCGGCGTGCCGGGGATACGGGCCATTGACGCGGTGGTTCCGGGCTACGCCCAGGCCAATCCGTTCTTCGGGCGCTTTGCCTCGGCCCCCGACGCCTCGCTGCTGGGCGACGCGGCCCGGGCGCAGGGCACCTTCTTTACGGTCTGGCTGGGCAGCAACGATGTGCTGGGCTTGGGCCCTGTCCGGCGGCAGCGCTCCCGACGGTGAGGCTGATCCGGCGGCGCAGGCCACCAATCCCGCTACGCTAACTAGTATTGCCAGCTTCACCCAGGCCTACCAGGGGATTATCAGTAGTATGCTGGCGACGCCGGAGGCCAAGGGAGTGGCGATCAACCTTCCGCCGGTCACACTGTTACCCTTCTTTCGGGCGGTTGGCTACAATCCTATTCCGCTCGACCAAGCGAACGCCGATGCGCTCAACGGGGCCTACGCATCGTACAACCAAGGACTCGAACGCGGCGGTGGCCATCGGACAGATCACCGCCGATGAAGCTACTCGTCGCAAGATCAGCTTCGCTGCTTCAAACGCTAACGCGGCGGTGATGGTGGACGAAGACCTTACTGAGGCCGATATCTCGGCGGCCTTGGGGCTGCCACCCGGTTCGCAGGTGCTACCCAAACTGCGGCAGACCGCGCCTACCGATTTGCTGTTGTTGCCACTGGCCAATTTGCTGGGCGAAGAGTTACGGGAAGACGCCGGTCCCTACGGCTTACAGGACCCCGTAACTGATCAGTACGTGTTGACGCTCAACGAGCAGATGACGCTGATCACCCGCTTAGCAACTTTCAACGGAATTATTAACGCCATCGTGCAGGGCACGGAGGAACGCGTTGCGCTGCTGGATGTGAATCCGGTCTTTGCTGATATCGCCGGATTAGAGTGCCACGCAGGCTGCCCAGTTAGGTATGTCGGCCGATGCCCAAGCGGCGGCTGACGGAACGCAGGGACTGGTCGTTGATGGAGTGGTACTTCGACATCACTTTTCTGCCCGACGGCATCTTCTCGGTAGATGGCATTCATCCCAATCCGAAGGGCCACGCGGTGGTGGCCAATGAGATTATCAAGGTGATCAATAGCTCGTTTGACGCAACAATTCCCCTGGTAGATACTACTCCTTACCGAACTATTCTCACCCCGCCTCCGATGTGAGGTTGGTTTAACGGGGGGCAAGTGATACAGTAGCGTCGTTATCAGTCAAAACTTTCGTAGACCGGTACAAAAGAAAATCCGAAAACGTTTCTCGGATTTTTAACAGGCTGGGCTGAATGCTTTACAAGACACGTTTTTCGGTCTGCGCATTGATGTAGCCCCTCCAGGAATCGAACCTGGATCTAGAGTTTAGGAAACTCCTATTCTATCCGTTGAACTAAAGGGCCGGTTTAATTACGCCCAAAAGTACGGCATTTCCCGGCCTTCTTCAACCCCCCGTCCGACCGGTTTCGTACTTTGGTCTGTGGTGGGCCATCCGGTCTGACCCAAGCTCTAGCCCTCGGGCAAACAATGCCCACTACGCATCGTTAGACAGTGTATCATCAAAAGCATCCACTCACTCATTCAATCCTTCTCACAATCATTTTCCTTATGCGCATTGAAGACAACTGCATTGTTACCATGAGCTACGAACTACGGGAGCAAAATGAACAAGGCGCGGTGCTCGAGGTGATGGACATTGCCTACCCGTTTATCTTTTTCTACCCGTCGGATAACCTGCTTCCGTCTTTTCAGAAAAACATTCATGGCTTGGCCCACGGCGATGAGTTTGCTTTTACCTTAGCGGCTTCGGAAGCCTACGGTACGCACCAGTCGTCGCAGGTAGTGGCTATCCCCATCGAGCGCTTTGTCATCGACCACGAAGGGGCCGATACCATCCGCGACGTGGGGCAGTACGTGGCCGTGACCGACGACCAGGGACGGCAGCAAAATGGAAAAATTATCAAGAAGACAGCCATCGAACTCACGGTGGACCTGAACCACGCGATGGTGGACAAGGATTTGTATTTTCAAGGAAGAGTCTTGCGGGTGCGTCCGGCTTCGGTTGATGAAATCATTCAGAAACGATACATCATGCCCGATGGTATCCGCTTTTAATTGCGCTGCGCTTGCCAGCTATTGCGTTTCTTTCCTAGTTTTGCCCTTCGTCCCTTTTCTTCAACCACTATAACGTTCGTACGTCCATGCGATTTTGCCTTCTGGCGACTGGCCTACTTTTTCTGGCGAGTTGGTGCCAACCAGCCTACGCCCAAATTCTGAACGTAGAAAAAACCCGCATCAAGGGTGATTCTGCCAACTATTTTGTAGGAAATATAGGAGTCAACTTTAGCATCAATAACCGCAACCTAAGCGACACCGGCGAGGGAATTTACTTTATCGGCCTGGCTGCCACCTCGGACGTGGGCTACCTCACGGAACACAGCAGTTACTTTCTGCTAAGCCAGTTTCAGTATAACGCCACCTCCGAGCAGGACATCAATAGCACCGGTTACGGGCACCTTCGCACCACGTTCCGGCGTAAACAACCGCTTTCGTACGAAACGTTTGCCCAGTTGCAGTACGATCAGGGCCGGGGGATGGTGCTCCGGGGATTGATTGGCGGAAACATCCGGTTGCGCGTTTATGAGGCAGAACGGTCTAACCTGTACGTGGGTATTGGAGCGATGCGCGAGCGGGAGGTGTGGGAAGTTCCTAGTGGTCTGGTGGCCGAAAGGGGCGTAGAAACTATTTCAATCAACATTTGGAAGAGCACCAACTACCTAACCACCAACGTAAGTCTAAACCAGTTTGTCAGCTTTAACGCAATCGCTTACTTCCAGACGGGCTATGATCCGCAGGCTGAGTTTTTCCGCCACCGGGTGAGTCTGGATACCAACGTGTTAGTAAAAATAACCGCGCGGCTTGCCTTCCGCACCTACGCGGGCTTCACCTACGAAAACCAACCGATCGTACCTATTACCAAACTGGTCTATTCAGTCACTAACGGCATCCAACTAAGCTTCTAGGTTAAAAGGTTCGGAGTTCTAGGTTCAAAGCCATGGCTTTGAACCTAGAATTCCGAACTCAGAACCTTCAACCCAGAACCTTCTACCAAAACGCTTCGCGCTCGTAGTTGGGGTAGATTTTGTAGTATTTATCAGCTACTTTCTCAAAGATAGCTTCCCGCAGTTTGTCGTAGTTGGTCCGGTTTTCGGCCGAAACAAAGATCGCATCGTGCCGACCGTTGTTCAGATACGTGGCCTCGAGCTGCTCCAGCGTCACCGGAGGCTGATAGTCCAGTTCGTCTTCCCCTTCTTCCGGAACGGTTCCGGTGGTGCGGCTCTGCTCCATCAGCTTGTCAATTTTGTTAAATACCAACAGCGTCGGCTTGTCGGCCACCCCAAGTTCGGCCAGAATGCCGTTGACCACCGCGATCTGTTCTTCAAACGAAGGGTGCGACACGTCTACCACGTGCAGCAGCACGTCGGCCTCCCGCACCTCGTCCAGCGTCGACTTAAAGCACTCAATCAGGGTGTGAGGAAGTTTACGGATGAAACCAACCGTGTCGGTGAGCAAGAACGGGATACTGCCCACCACCACCTTGCGAACGGTAGAGTCGACGGTGGCGAAGAGCTTGTCCTCAGCGAACACGTCGGCCTTAGACAGCAGACGCATCAGGGTTGATTTGCCCACGTTGGTGTAGCCCACCAGGGCCACGCGCACCACCTTCTGCCGCGACTTGCGGCGGGTGATGCTCTGTTTGTCTATTTTTTCTAATTTCTGACTAAACAGCGCAATGCGGTCGCGCACAATCCGGCGGTCAGTTTCAAGTTCTTTCTCCCCCGGTCCGCGCATACCGATGCCCCCCTTCTGCTTGGAAAGGTGCGTCCACATTTTGGTGAGTCGCGGCAGAATGTACTGGTACTGGGCTAGTTCTACCTGCGACTTTGCCTGGGCAGTTTTTGCCCGTAGCGAAAATATATTTAGGATTAACAGGCTGCGATCCAACACCTTACACTCCAGCGCCCGCTCAATGTTGCGCACCTGCGAGGGCGTCAGGTCATCGTCAAAAATGACCATGTCTACCTCGTGTTCTTTCACGTACTGGGCTATTTCTTCCAGTTTGCCCTTGCCCACAAAGGTGGTCACGTCGGGCTTGTCGGTGCGCTGCGTAAAGCGCTCCAGGGTGATCGCCCCGGAAGTCTCGGCCAGAAAAGCCAACTCGTCTAAATACTCATTGACTTTCTGTTCATTCTGCTGCTGCGTGATCAGCGCCACCAGAACCGCGGTTTCTTTTTCTGCCGTTGTTGATACGGGTTCAATCATATTAGGTTGTAAAGTTATGTCTTATAGAAGCTAATATCAGGCGCTAAAGTTCGCTAAAGGTCAATTTCGCGCAGGTTTCCGCGGCGCACGTAGGCGGGCTTTCCGTCCCACTCAATTTGCGTCCACACGTCTTCTTGTTTGCCAACGGGCACCCGGTGGCCTTTTTCGCCGATGTAAACCACCTCGGCGCCGGACGAGGGCGCCGCCATGATGTAGGTGTGGTCATCCATGATAATGGCTTGTCGCGGCTCGAGCGAAGCGTTGGTCATGAACCACAGCAGCCCCAGCACCAGCAGGTAGGTGATGCCCCAGCCGTAGGGACGCGCCGGTTGTCCCGATCGCGTTGCCCGTTTTCGGGACAATGCTAAGAAAATCAGCCCCACCATCGCCAGAGCAATGAGTCCGTAAATAATGTAATAGCGATACTCTCGCAGGTAATTGTAGAACAGTTGGTAGTCGGTGTAGGCGTAGCCGCGCAGGTTGTGCTGCTCGGAGAGCTGCTGCATTTTTTGCACGGCGGCCTCGTCGGAGGTGAGCAGATAGTATTCGTTCAGGTAGTAGAGCGTTTCGCTGTAGTCTCCCATGCTTTCCTGAATGAACGCCATTTTTAGCAACGAGGCCGGTGAAACTTCTTCTTGTTGGGCGAATAGCTGCTGATACTGACTGAACGCTTCGGTATACTGCCGGGCGGCAAAGAGCGAGTCAGCCGAAGTTAGTAGCGTGGTGTCGGTTGATTGGGCAATAACGGCTGGGCTGCCGGTTGTTTCCCAGCACAGCATAAAAAAAAAGACAAAATTACGGGGCCTTCTTTGGATTCTCATAGTCATATTTTACCTTTGCAACGCAATTACGGGTATCCGCCCCTCAAAATCAACCAAACTAGCTAATCCTCACCACGAATCAGTAGCTCAGCTGGTAGAGCAACGCCCTTTTAAGGCGTGGGTCCTGGGTTCGAGCCCCAGCTGATTCACTTTTTTCCCCGCAAGTTTTCACTTGTGGGGTTTTTTTATTCTCAAACCTTTGTACATTAGGGAAACCGCTTTAATAGGGTTTCGCGCTAGTTATGAAAATTTTTCTTATTGACGATAATACCATAGACCTGCTTATCAGTCGCAAGCTTCTACTGAAACACGATAGTGAACTGACGGTCATTGAATTTAGCAAAGCCCAGGAGGCTATTGTTGCTCTACAAGACACTCAGGAAGCGCTGCCCGATCTGGTGCTGCTCGACCTGAACATGCCAGGCATGAACGGCTGGGAATTCCTAGAAGCGGTCAAGCCGCTCAGTCGCTCCCCCGAGCGGGTATTTATCCTTACCTCCTCGCTCGACGAACGCGACAAAGCGATGGCGGCAGAATACCCTTCGGTGAAAGGATACATCACCAAACCCCTGAACACCGAAAGCATCACCAAGGCACTGGACCGCTCTGCTTAGCGGGTTACCGCAATTTGCAAGCCGCGACAAAGCAGTCTTTCGTATCGCTAAAACCTCTTTTCATTCAAGTTTTTTCCCTGACTGCCAATATATTGGTCGCTTTTAACGTTTTTTATTACATTTTATTTAAAATCGGAGGCATTCGTAAACATAGACCCATCAATTTCAGTATATTAGTACGTAAATACGAATGCGCTTACGTACTCCATGAAAAAACTTCTACTTGTCTTTTGCTTAGGAACAATCGGCATCTCGCTGGCAACCGCTGGTGAACCGATCGATCCTACGCCCTTCGGCAAGAAGAATGTTTTCACAATAGAGCAGGACGCTCCGGTGTATCCCAACCCGGCCCGCGATCACATCATTCTTCATCTGGCTGAAACCGCCCCCATCAGCAACCAGAATATTAACGTAGAAATTCGTAATATTTTGGGCAACAAAATGCCGGTGCAGTTAGAATCCATCAGTGGCGGTAAGTTTCGCATCAGCCTGTCCGAATATCCCAGCGGCTACTACCTGCTCGTGTTGCGATGCGAACGCTGTGGCGACGAACAAGGCCACCACGAAGAAATTCACAAATTTCTTAAGCAGTAACCTTCTATTCCTTTTCCCGGTAGTGATAGCGCGTCGGTAGATGATCGTCTTCGTTCGCGCGAAAGGTATACGCTATCTGCTCATCCGGAGCGTTGAATTTGTACGATACGAAGGTGCTGCTAACCGCATCATCTTGCTCAGGCTCGACCCGGTTGGGTATTGCATCATTTTCGCTGCGCCGGTAGTAGAACGAACAGAAAATACCCGCCGCTGCCCCCAGCAGGTGCGACTCCCACGAAACCGAAGTGTCCGGACCAGGAAGCAAACCTTGCAGCATGCCGCTGTACAAAAACGCGATGGCCAGGGCCACCGCCATCGAGCGCGCGTCGCGCCGGAATATTCCACTGAAGAACAGAAAAGCGGCCAGGCCGTATACCAGTCCGCTGGCCCCGATGTGATAGGCCTCCCGGGCGGCAATCCACACCCAGAACCCGGTGATCAGGTAGATGGCGATAAATACTTGCAGTGCAATTTTCGGATAGATAAAGAACACGGCGGCCAGCAACAGCAGCATCGGAAAGGTGTTCGACAGCAAATGAACGAAGTCGCCGTGCACCAGCGGGGCGGTGAGAATGCCCAGCATGCCCGATGCGTGCCGGGGAAAGATGCCCAGGCTACCGAAGCTGGTCGATGTGCCCCACTCCACCGTGCGCACCAACCACAGCAACAGGGTGAAGCCCCCGGCAAACAACCAACTGCGTCGAACCAGCAAGCGGTCGTAGTCTTCCATCGTTATTTATCCAGCAGACCCCGCACCCGATGAACCACCGAGGTACCAATGAGCGACAAGCCGGAGTTGAACACCACCAGGCTCAGTGTGCCACGCCAGAACCAGGATCTCTTCTGTTGCTTGGCCGACAAAGCGTCTCCAAACAGGCTCAGCCCCAGCCCGGTGGCCAGCAGTCCACCCACCGCGTACGAGAGCCACGGTATGAGATAACGTTTTTTCATGAGAGTAAGGTAGCAAATAAGATTGTAAACAGTGACATCCTTCTTCCGGTTATTAGCACCAGAAGCACTAACCGAATCACCATGCCTACCCAAGACCGCTCGCTGGAAGACTACCTGAAGAAACTCATGGAGCTTCAGTATAACTCGAACACCGAGCAACAGTTTACCGAAGAAGAACTCAAAGACATTGCACTAGAAGCGGGGCTCACCGAACGCGCCTGGCAGGAGTCGCAGGAGCAAGCCCGGCAGCACCTGCAGCGGGGAAAAGCCTACCTGGAAACCCGTAACTACGAAGACGCCGCTCCCGAACTGGAGCAGGCCGCTGCCCTGCGCCCCCACGATGCCGAGGCCAATGTTTTGGCAGCGCAGGCATTTCTGGGGCGGGGCAGCCGCCACCAGCAGAGCGCCGACTTTAGCAAGGCTGATTATTATCTGGACCGCACCATCAGCATCAACCCCCATCACCGAGAAGCGATCCGCCTTAAGGGCGAAGTGAACGACAAGCAACGGGTACACAAGAACGAGGTAGCGAGTAAAACGCGAACCAGTAAACTCACCAAGTGGGGAATCATTGGCGGGGTGGCGGTGCTGCTTATTGTCGGGTTCTTCAGTATGTATAACGGTATGGTGGGTCTGGAAGAAAACGTGAACGGATCCTGGGCCCAGGTTGAGAACCAGTACGAGCGCCGCGCCGAACTCATTCCCAATTTGGTGGAAACGGTGCAGGGGGCAGCCAACTTTGAGCGAGAAACCCTCAACGAGGTGGTGCAGGCCCGCGCGGCGGCCACGGCCATAAACATCGATCCCAATGAACTCACTGAGGCTTCGCTATCCGAATTTTCTGAGCGGCAGCAGGCGCTGTCAGGCTCACTGGGCCGCTTGCTGGCGGTGGCTGAGAACTACCCAACCCTCACCGCCACCGGCAACTTCCGCGACCTGCAAGCGCAGTTGGAGGGCACCGAAAACCGCATCGCGGTGGAGCGCAAGCGCTTCAACGAGGCGGTGCAGACCTACAACGCCCGCGCCCGTCGTTTTCCATACAACGTGTTGGGGTTCGATACCAAGGCCTACTTTTCGTCCGACCCGGCGAATGCCACCGCTCCCAAGGTTGAATTTTGATCTGCTAACAACTGCTTACTAATCTCTACTCATGGCCTCTCCCCTGTTTACTTCCGAAGAATTAGCCCAGATTCAGCAGGCGGTGCAACAGGCCGAAGCCGGTTCGGGCGGAGAGATTGTGCCGGTGCTGGCCCGGCAGTCGTCGTTCTACGAGTCGGCCTACTGGCGTGGCGGATTTTTGCTGGCCTTGTTCACCGGGGTACTGCTGACCCTACTTTACTTCACCACCGATTTCTTGCTCTTTGCCCCGCCCCACCTGTGGCTGTTGGCTGTCTTGGCTAGCGGACTGCTGGGAGCCCTGATCGCGTTGCTCGTCCCGGCGGTGAAGCGCCTTCTCATTGGTAGCGCTACCCAGGAAGCCCGGGTGCTAGACCAAGCCAAAACGCTGTTCTACGACCACGGGCTGGCCATGACCGAGCAGCGAACCGGCATTTTACTGTATATCAGCTTCTTAGAACACCAAGCGGTTATCCTGGCCGACGTAGGTATCGACGAATTGGTGCCGCAGGACGCTTGGCAAACGATGATTGACGAATTGACCAACGGACTCAAGCAGGGTCGGCGGGTAGAGAGCATTTGCGCTACGCTAGAAGCCTGCGGGCGGCTGCTCGAGGAAAGCGGCGTGCAGCGGGCGGTGGACGACGACAACGAGTTGCCGGATGAGGTTCGCGTTCAAGAATGATTAAGTATTCGCCAAGATTTGCCCACCACGTTTACTCCATTTTTTCTATGCTTCTTCGTCACCCCTTTTGGCTTCTTTTTCTGTTCGTTACCACTACGGCGCAGGCGCAGGAGGTGCCCACTTTTTCGGGATACGTGAATGATTACGCCAACCTGCTCACCGACGGCACCACCCAGGAGTTAGAAGCCCGCTTGCGCGAGCACCAGGAGCGCACCACCAACCAGATAACGGTGCTCACTGTGCCCAGCTTGGAAGGGGGGAGCCTGGAAGAGTTTTCGCTACGGGTGGCCGAAGCATTGAAGGTGGGACAAAAAGGAAAAGACAACGGTATCTTACTGCTGGTGGCCCGCGATGACCGAAAGATTCGCATTGAAGTGGGCTACGGCCTGGAACCCTACTTGCCCGACGTTTACGCCAGCCGGATCATCCGGGAAGTGATCGCGCCGTACTTCAAGCAGGGTGACTACGATGCGGGCATCGCCGCGGGAGTAAACGCCATTCTGGAGAAGGTGGAAGGCATTGACGAACTCAGCGAGCGAGAGGTGGTGCAACAAGACCAGGGATTTGGTTTCGGAACAATTTTACTGGGAATATTCTCGGCAATTGTTGGGTTTTTTATTATCAAAAAGCGCCGCCGCAACGCCCCCCGCAAAAGTAAGAAAACCGGTCTGCCCATGAAGAAGCTCAGTGAAAAAGAGGAAGACACGCACCTGAATCGAGGGCAGCAGGTAGAAGAAGAAATCGGTTCGGTAGACTACGACGTGTGGGTGTCGGACAAGCCCGACGACGTGATGACGCTGGCCTACCGAAGTACGCTGTCGAAGTACTCGGAGTGCCCCAACTGCGGGTTCCGCACTTACTACCACGCCAACAGTAAGACGTTGCGCAGTGCCACCTACGGGCGCGACGGGCAGGGAGTGCGGAATTACGCGTGTTGAAACTGCGACCACACCCACACCAAGCGCTACCGCATTCCCCAGTTGCAGCGGCGACGCACCGTGATCGTGGGGGGCGGCGGATTCTCCGGGGGTGGCTCGTTTGGCGGAGGATTTTCCGGGGGAGGTTCCTTTGGGGGCGGCGGAGGTTTTTCCGGGGGCGGCGGTTCATTCGGGGGCGGGGGCGCCTCGGGCGGATGGTGATTTCAGAAGCGCTTGCGTTATTGAGGGTTGTTTGGGAAGGCAAGATGGCTGAAATGCGAAACGACTGATACAAGTTGTGAGCGCTAGTGACCTGTCGAGACTTCCTTAAACATAACTAACCATATACTTTAGGTAGCTTTTAAGTACCTTAAACATAACTAAATTGTCTTTTTGGTAGTTGTTATAGTGCCGTAGCCATACGAAGGCTCGTCAACTAAGCTTGATTTCCATTTTTTTGCTGCCGCCGGTAGCTTTAATCCTTATTACAATGAAACTAACCCGACTTGCGCTACTCCCCCTCACCATTTTTTTCCTCTTCTCTTCCTGCGCCCGCAACCCGGTAACGGGCAAGCGCGACTTTATGCTGATGTCCGAGAGCCAGGAGATCGCGATGGGCAAGCAGTCCGACCCTGATATCAAAAGCTTTTTCGGAGTATACGACGACAAAAAGCTACAGCAGTTCATCCAGCAGAAGGGCAAAGCGATGGCGGCAATCTCGCACCGCCCGGATCTGCCCTACGAATTCAAGGTGGTGGACTCGCCGGTGGTGAATGCCTTTGCGGTGCCGGGGGGCTACATCTACTTCACCCGGGGCATCATGGCGCACTTCAACAACGAAGCGGAATTTGCCGGAGTGCTGGGGCACGAGATTGGTCACGTGACGGCCCGGCATTCGGCCAAGCAGTATAGCAAGGCCATGCTGGCGCAGGTGGGCATGGTGGCCGGGATGGTGCTATCGCCCGAGTTTCGGCAGTTTGCCGACCTGGCTAACACCGGCGTGAGCCTGCTCTTTCTGAAGTTCGGCCGCGATGCCGAAAACCAGGCCGACCGGCTCGGAGTAGAGTATTCTACCAAGATTGACTACGATGCCCAGGAAATGGCGGGCTTTTTTGAGACGCTACAACGCTTGCAAGAACAGAGCGGGGGCGAGGCGGTGCCCACCTTTATGTCGACCCACCCCCACCCGGGCGATCGCTTCAACAACGTGACGAAACTGGCCGACAAGTGGCAGAAGAAGCTTAATAAAACCAACTTGGAAACCGACCGGGATGGCTACCTGAAAATGATTGACGGGATTGTGTACGGAGACGATCCGCGGCAGGGATTCGTAGAAAACAATATTTTCTACCACCCGGTGCTCAAGTTTCAGTTCCCCACCCCCCAGGGTTGGGCATTTCAGAATACCCCCGCCCAGGTGCAGATGGCCAACAAGGAAGGAAACGCGGCGATGGTATTTCGCTTAGCTCCCGGCAATTCCCTACGCGAAGCCGCGCAGCAGACGCTTTCCGGCAACAACCTAACGGCCGTAGAATTGAAAGAAGTGACCGTAAACGGCTATTCGGCTCTGGCGGTGGTGGCCGACCAGCAGCAACAGCAACAACAGATGCAACAACAGCAACAGCAGGCGCCTCCCATTCGGGTGTTGGCCTACTTTATTCAGGATGGACAAAACATCTACAACTTTTTAGGCTACGCGGCCCAGCCGGATTTTCAGCAGTACTACCCAACCTTCAATTCGGTGATCAATAATTTTCGCAAGCTCACCGACGCTAACAAACTCAATCGCAAGCCCGACCGGGTCCGGGTAAAAACCGTAGCGCAGAGCGGCACGTTGCAACAGGCGTTTCAGCAGTTGGATGTTCCTACCAAGCAGATGCAGGAGTTGGCCTTGCTAAACGGCATGGAGCTGAATGAGTCGGTAAAGAAGGGAACACTGCTGAAAGTGATCGAGAGTGGCGACCCGACTTTGTCGCGCCGGTGAAACTCTAGGAACGCCTTAAGCACATCTTTACAGAAAAAGCTACTTGCAATAGAAACAGAATTGTTGTGTAATTATAGCAAATTTACTGTCATGAAAATTAAGGAAGACGCAATACCAAACAGAATCAGAAGATTTGACCCAAAAAGCAGTATCAGATGATCTCGTAAAAGGGAAGGGTTTTGCCATCTTGAAAGTGCCAAGCAGTATTGTTCCTTTTGAACATAACTACCTGATTAATCCTAACCATTCGGAGGCAAAAAAAATCATCGTAGTCTCAAGAACGCCTATGACATTCCATCAAAGATTCAAACCAACCAAATAAGAGCAAGTAAAAACCACCACTTCACAGTTTGTTGAAGCGGCGGTTTTCTGTTTCACATCAGTCTTCGCCCTACTGGTTCCATCCCCCACCCAGTGCCTGGTAAATGTCCACCATGGCGTTCATCTGCTGTTGCTTGGTTTCTACCAGGTCGAATCGAGACTCCAGTGCATCTCGCTGCGTCAACAGCACCTCCATGTAGTCGGCTCGGGCTGATCGGAACAGGCTATTGGAGATGGTGATCGACTGGGTTAGCGCCTGCACCTCCTGGGCCTTCAGATCGTAGCTTTTCTCCAGATTGCTGATGTTGGACACCTGGTTTGCCACCTCGATATACGCGTTAAGAACCGTCTGTTCGTAGTCGTAGACCGCCTGCAACTGCCGGGCATTCGCCCCAAAATAGGTAGCCTTGATCTCGTTTCGGTTAATCAACGGGGCGGCCAAATCTCCCACCAGCGAGTAAAGTAGCGACTCGGGAGCTCGGAACAGATAGGTCGGGTTGAATGCTTGGAAACCCACTCCGGCCGAAATACCTAGCGAAGGGTAAAACCGGGCACGGGCCACCTTCACGTCCAGTTTAGCGGCCTCCAGTTCCAACTCAGCCTGCTTGATGTCCGGACGGTTGGCCAGCAACTGCGCAGGCATCCCGGCGCGGATCGTACCCGGCTCCAGATCAACGAACGTTTCCGTATTTCGGGTGATGGGTTGCGGATAGCGGCCTACCAAAAAATTGATACGGTTTTCAGTCTCCACAATGTCCTGCTGAATGTTATACTGAAGTGCTTGGGTGTTGAACACCTGGGCCTCAAACCGGCGCACGGCCAATTCGGTGACCCGGGTCGCGGCTTTCTGAAGCTTCACAATCTTTAGCGCATTGTTCTGGATCTCAATGTTCTGTTGTACAATAGCCAGTTCGTTGTCCAGGGCGAGCAATTCGTAGTAGGAATTAGCGATCTCGGCCACCAGGTTGGTCACCATGAAGTTTCTGCCCTCTACGCTCGACAAGTACCGGTAAACGGCGGATTTCTTGGCATTGCGCAGCTTGCGCCATACGTCCAGCTCCCAGGTAGCAAAAGCACCCACGTAATAATCCTGCAAGGGATCGGGCATTTCTCGGCCGGGTTCGATATCGGTGGTGGCTTCCGTCGCTCCGCGGTAGGTGTACCGACCGACTTTATCCACGCCGGACCCCGCTCGAATATCCACGAAGGGCAGGTACTCTCCCTTGCGGGCGCGCACCTCGTTGCGCGCCACCTCTATTTCTTGTCGGGTGATGTTGAGTTCCTGGTTGTTGCCCAGGGCCGTATCAACGAGGGCCGTCAGGTAAGGATCGGTGAAATAATCTCGCCAAGCCACCTGCGCCGAATTGGCGGTATCCGACAGGTTGCCATACTGCTCCGGAACGTTGGGGCGAGCGGTTCTCTCGACCAAGCCAGGCGCACAGGCCGAAACAGCGAGCATCAGACCTACTGCTCCCGCGCACTTGTTGATGAACTTTCTATACATGATTAACAACGGGTTGGGTAGGAACAATTTCACGCTCGCCTTCATCTTCGGGGGCATACCGCTCGCTGAACGGGCTGTCGTCTTCATCTTTGATGAGCGGACGTCCGTCAGAGAGTTTGGCGAAGAAGTAATACAATCCGGGAATAATAATTACCCCTAGGGCGGTGCCGATGAGCATCCCTCCCAGGGCCGAAGACCCAATCGTGCGGTTGCCGATGGCTCCGGCGCCGGTGGCAATCACTAGGGGAATCAGTCCCGCAATAAAAGCGAAGGAGGTCATCAGGATGGGGCGGAAACGGGTTCGGGCCCCTTCAATGGCAGCGTCGAGAATGCTGGCTCCCTGCTGCCGCTTCTGCACGGCAAATTCTACAATTAGCACCGCGTTTTTACCCAGCAAACCGACCAGCATGATCAGGCCGATTTGGGCATAGATATCATTGTCCAGCCCCATCAACTTCAGCATCAGGAACGAACCGAATACGCCGACCGGAATGGAGAGGATCACCGCAAAAGGCAACAAGAAACTTTCGTACTGAGTCGCCAGCACGAAGTAAACGAACGCCAGCACGATCACGAATATCCAAATAGCTTCGTTACCGCTGATGGCTTCGTCGTAAGACAGCCCTTCCCAGGCAATGTCATACCCCTTTGGCAAGGTCTGCTGAGACACTTCCCGGATCGCCTGGATGGCATTGGCCGTGGTGTATCCCTTGGCCGGAAGTCCCCGGATGGCCGATGAGTTGTACATGTTGTAGCGGGTAACCTCATTGGGCCCCTGCTTCTTCTCAATTTTCATGAAAGCCGAGTAGGGCACCATTTCTCCCTGATCATTCTTGACGAACAGCTTCAACACATCAGAGGGAAGTCTTCGGTATTTAGGATCGGACTGTACGTACACCTTGAAAAACCGACCAAACCGAATAAACCCCTGTTCGTAGGTGCTGCCGATCAAGATATTGAGGTTTTCCATCGCTTCACCGATCGACACTCCCTTCTGCATGGCCAATTCGTTGTCGATAATCAATTCGTACTGAGGATAGTTGGCGGCGAAGAAGGTAAACAGGCCGGTGAGTTCCTCACGTTTGCCCAAATTAGCCATGAATTCCTGGTTGATCTTATCAAACTCCTGGTAGTCGGTGGTGGTGGTTTTATCCAGCAGACGCAACGAGAAACCGGCCGAAGAGCCAAAGCCGGGCACGGCGGGGGGCTCAAAGAACTCCACAATCGCTCCCAGCCCCCTGGATTCCTCCTCTAATTCTTCCATAATCTCTCGCACGCCGTGTTCTCGTTCCGACCACGGCTTCAGGTTGATCAGGCAGGTACCGGCGTTGGAGCCGCGGCCTTCGGTCATAATCTCGTAACCGGCCAGCGATGAAACGGACTCTACTCCTTCGATTTCTTCGCAGATTTTTTGAAGTTTTTGCGACACCTGGTTGGTCCGCTCCAGGGTAGCACCCGGAGGGGTTTGGATGATGGCGTAGATGGTGCCCTGGTCTTCGCCGGGAATAAATCCGGACGGAAGAATCTGATTTTCAATGACTATTCCCACGCAGAACACCACCAGGATACCGAAGGTGACCACGCGTCGGCTCACGATCCGCCGCAGCAGAGAAGCATAACTCCCGGTCAGCCTTTCGAACCCGCGGTTGAAGCTGTTGAGGAACCGGTTCAGGAGGGTTTTTTTCTTGGGTTGTCCGTGGGTATTCTTCAGTAGCATCGCACACAGCACCGGGGTAAGGGTGAGGGCAACCACGCCGGAAAGCACAATTGCCGAAGCCATCGTGATAGAAAACTGTCGGTAGAAAATACCCACCGGCCCGGTCATGAAGGCCAACGGCACAAACACGGCGGTCATCACGGCGGTGATGGCAATGATGGCCCCGCTGATTTCGTGCAGCACTTCCTGGGTGGCCCGATACGGAGACAGGTTCTTTTCTTCCATCTTGGCGTGCACGGCCTCCACCACCACAATGGCGTTGTCTACCACGATACCAATGGCCAGCACCAGCGCGAACAAGGTGATCAGGTTAATGGACAACCCAAAAAACTGCATGATAAAAAACGCTCCAATCAAGGATACCGGAACGGCCAGCGTGGGGATCAGGGTAGAGCGCCAGTCGCCCAGGAACAGGAACACCACCACGGCCACCAGCACAAAGGCTTCGGCCAGGGTGTGGAGCACCTTTTCGATGGAAGCATCCAAAAACTGGGACACATCGTAGCTGATCTTGTAGTCCATGCCCGGAGGAAAAGACACCTCCATTACCTTGAGCTTGGCTTTTACCTGGGCAATCACGTCGCTGGCGTTGCTACCGTAGTTCTGCTTCAGCACAATGGCGGCCGAAGGATGACCATCCAGGTTGGAATAGATATCAAAAAATTCACTTCCTAACTCCACGGTCGCTACATCTTTCAGGTGGATACTTTCGCCTTCGGCATTGGCCCGAATGATGATGTTATTATACTCCTCCGGCTCGTTGTATCTCCCCTTATAGGTCAGTACGTACTCTAACGACTGGGCCGAGATGCCGGAGCTCTGTCCCAACCGGCCCGGGCGTCCCACGATGCTTTGCTCGGCCAGGGCTTCCATCACTTCGTCTACCGAGATGTTGTAGGCGCGCATCCGATCCGGATTGAGCCAGACCCGCATCGCGTACCGTCTACTGCCCAGAATTTGGGCACTCGCCACCCCTTTGGTTCTATTAATTTCCGGGATCATCTGCACATCGGCGTAGTTGTACAGAAATTTTTCATCCATGCCTTTATCCTTGGCGTAGAGGTTGACGTACATCAACATACTGGGCTGGATGGGGTTGATGACCACTCCTTCGCGCTGCACCAGTTCCGGCAACAAGGGCATCACCTGGTCTACCCGGGTTTTCACCCGGATCACCGCCTGGTTGGGATCGGTGCCCGGCTCAAAGATCAAGCGGATGGTGGCCTCCCCGGCGCTGGTGGCATCGGTGGCCATGTAGCGCATGTCCTGGGTGCCGTTGAGGGCGTTCTCCAGGGTAATCATGGTGGACTTAATCAGTACGTCGGCACTGGCTCCGGGATAGGCAATGGCCACGTTGACGGTGGTCGGGGCAATCTGGGGGAACTGAGCGATGGGCAGCTGCACAATCGCCAAAGATCCCAGGAAAAGTATGACGACCGAAATCACAATCGCGAAGACCGGTCTATGAATTATTTTGCTGAACATGGTTCTGTTTTTAGGGGTGCTTAACTATTCTGCGTATAAATCCAGGTGCGCTAAGGCAGAATCCGGCTTCATGAATTCATAGGCGATCTCGTCGTTTTCCTTCACCAGCCGTAGTCCTTCGAGCAGAATCTTGTCGTTTTCATCCAAGCCTTGCGTCACGGCGTAGAGATGCGGCATTTCCGCCCCGACCGTGATTTCTCGCGACTGAATGACGTTGTCTTCATTGACCACAAAAACGTAGCGCTTGTCCATCACCTCGAAGGTAGCTTTCTGCGGGATGATCAGGGCGTCTTTCAGGGGCACGGTCATCTCGATGTTGCCAGTTTCGCCGTGTCGGAGAAGTCCGTTCGGGTTGGGGAACATGGCCCGGAAAGCAATATTACCCGTCTCGTTGTTGAAATCGGCTTCAATGGTTTCTACCACTCCGGGGTACTCAAACTGCTTATTGTTGGCCATCATCAAGTGCACCTGCACGGTGTCGTCGTTCTGAACCTCGGTTTTATAATCCAGGTATTCGGCTTCCGGCACGTTGTAGTAGACCCACATTTCACTATTGTCTGACAGACTGGTGAGCAGATCTTCTTCATTGACCAAACTACCCAGTCGCACGTGAAAACGGTCGATGATGCCATCGAAGGGGGCCGTGATCTTAGTGAACCCCAGATGAACCTGCGCCAGAGACAGCTCGGCCTGGGCCTTGTCTACCTTGGCCTTGGCCATCGCCAGTTCGTTGGGAGCCACGATGTTGCTATCGGCCAGTGCTTTGGTGTTGCGGTACTCAATGTCGGCAAACTCCGCTTCGGCCTGCGCCTTTTTCAACTCGGCTTCGTAGAGCTTGGGCATGATCTGAAACAGCAACTGCCCCTTTTTCACCGCCTGGCCTTCGTCAATAAAGATCTTATCCAGGTAACCTCTTTCCTGGGCGCGGAGCTCAATGTGGCGGATGGAGTGAATCTGACAGACGTAGTCTTCGGTAATGGCGGTGTCCATTTTCACCGGGCTGGTCACCAGAAATTTGGTTTCGCTCTCGTGTACCTCTTCACCTTTCGAGGTACAACTGCTGTGATACAACAAGGCGCACAGGCCTAGGAACATGAATGTTCTTGTCATGATAGTTTCGGTTTAAAGCAATACGGATTTTAGGGTAATCTTTCGTGCGGGGTGCAAAACACCGTACACGGTCGCGTTTTGGCTCACTGAGTGCTAGCCGACGCTGAGAAAAGTAAGGGAGAGGGAAGGCGGGTTCTGGAATGAAGCCCGCGTAGTTACTGCATCAAATTCTGAATACTCGAAAAAGGAGGTGCCGAGACGCCAGCGATGCGTAATGAGAAAAATGCTTATAAGAAGATAAGCGTTTCTTGGTGAAGTGGCCGAAGTAATCGGCTCGGTGCGCGTTGAAAAGCGAGGTAGCGTGATCGCAGTGCGCTACGTACTTCTTAAACAGATCGGACTCGTTTTCCTCCTTCTCTTCAACAATTTCGGCGACCTCTACGGCAACACTTCTTTCGGCGTCCGCCGATGAGGAATAAAGACTCGAGGCTAAATCAGGGTGGGCGCTACCGAAGTGGATGGGCGTTGACTCGTCAAAGTTATCTACAAGTGCGTCAAAAGTAACGTCCTGATCCGAGGGCGCAGCTAGCTGAGAGTACCCACTCATCAGGAGCATACTCAACGGCACTAGATAGCTTAACAGGATCTTTATCATTTAGGGGACAAAACTACGTCAAGTTGATTATACGAGCAAACGATTGTTCTTAAATATTAGCGAACGCAACTAACCAGCACTATGCCGGTTCTTCTTTTCTTATAAATCTAAGAGCTGTGTCTTACGGTGTCGTTTAACAGTCACAAGTACGAGAAATGTGAAGCGTTTGTTCATCTTTATAAAAATAAAGCAAAAATTCTTTTAAAGTGCGCGATCTCTCACTCGGGTGGCAGTTGGAGTTGTTGCTTACCGCATAAAGGCGTCTTCCCGTTTGCTTTTGCCCGCAAAGCACCAAGCAACTCCGAATTTTTATCTCAATCGAAGGAAAGAGCTACTCTTTTCACCCGATTTGTGCTCTTTGCCGGACTAAGCAGTCTGCTGGCCCGTTCCGGTTCTAAAGATGCCGCGCCCGAAAATCAGTCGGCCTAGATGCAGTACATCCGCGCCTACACCTTGGGCGTGGTCAAGAGCAGCAGCCCTATCAAAGTACGCTTGACCCAAGACCACGAGGACGCCTACTCCGGGCAAGCCGTCGCTGCGTCGGTGTTTGATTGTAGTCCTTCCATCTCTGGCCATGATTTATCCCGGCAAGCGCGAGCAGAAGCTTCGCCGGAAGCGCGATTTCCTGCTACACAAACTGCTAAAGGGGCAACTACTCGGTTCGCTCACCTACCGCTTTGAGGTAGTCAGTGATCACGGGTGATTAGCGGTTGTTGCGAAGTCTTTCAAAGGCAATAAAGGCTTGCTTACTTGCTTAACGGACGCAGAGAGGGTATACAAAATAACTCGGGATGTTAGGATATACCTCTTAAGAAAGCTTATTTACACTTGGGCGTCCCCTAAAATTGTTTATACCAATATTATACGATTTACAAAGTACATTAAACAAGTCATAAAAATACTAACGATGAAAGCACAAGTAAATATTCTAAGTATAGAAGTTGTGAACGAATTAACTTATTATTGGAACGATGCAGACTTTATCAGTCTACTGAAGATAATGGATTTCCCCGATGCTGAAACATCAAAACCAGAAGAGTTGAAAGACTTGGTCCTTATGGCTATCACTGATTTTGAACCGGATGAAGCAGCACGTGTTTTACTGACCTATAAGCTGGATGAAAAATTAACAGAAGGACAAATTCATTCATTGTCACACGAAATGATTGAGGATAAAATTGCCGAAGAATATCCGGATCCCGCACTGCACTACGATTTATTCAACATAAACCAATTGTTGTTTAAAGCATACAATGGCACTTTCCCAAACACTGAAGCCACAATAATTAAGCTCGAGATACACACAGATCAAGAAGCAGAAATAAACACTGAAGTTCTGCTAAAAATTATTGGTGCAAGCTTGAATGAAAGAAGTTTGATACTGAGATTATATGCTGACCAAATTTCAGGCGAATCCCCCTTCGGTGATGCTGCAAAAATTATATGGTTGTTTAACAAAGAAGGCGATAATGGATATGAGATTGTAACATCCAGGTATTGGATAGATAAAGAAGATATTGAGCAGTTATCGTATGAAACTAATATACTGTTTCATGAAGACGCCGAATAGAGGCGAAAATATACTACTTGCTTTCTACGACGCGCACCACTTGGTTGAGCAAAGCCGGAATATCGAGGTCTTGCAGCGGCAGTTCTCCCACGAACGCTTGAAAAGAAGTGCGTAGGTCCCCGTAGATCTTAGTCGTAGCCGGACTGTAACGTTTGATGACTAGTAATCGCTCAAAAGGAACATAGGTTTGCATAACCATCACTAATTTTAGTTATACAAGCGTCGGCAAAATGGTTTGGATATACAATCATGATGTGTTTGTCTGCTTTGAAGACATTACTTACGCTTGTTTATCCAGACGTTAGCTGCAATTAAAAAACGAAACTAAAAAGAAAAACCATGAGAATGAAACCACTATTAACTGTTGTTTTCTTGTTTATAACGATACGGATTAACGCTCAATCAAACAGACAAGCAACAGCCCGAATATTTGAGACTCAATCAAAAGAACTATCTCGTATTGTTCTTGTGTACGAAACGGGTGAAAGTGAAGTCATACCCCTTAAGAATTTGAAGTTTTTTGGCAGTGCGTCTTCAACCAACAAGATTCTTATCGAAAACCAAAAAACTATCAATAAGCTACTCAATGATATGTCAGAAAAGAGATATGAAATATCAAAAATGACGAGTACTGGTGAAGACTATTTGTATACTTTTATAGTATTTACTAAGAAAGAATAAAAAAAGCAATAGCTAATATCACTTATAGCAAATACGGGATGACTACTTAAAAATGAAGATATAGCCACTAAATAAATTTACGGCTTGCGGACTAAAAACGCCTTAAAAATCCCGCATTTGCCACGGCCGCACCCCGTTGCGCTTCTCCCAACCCCGAATCACTTCCGATAATACGCCTCATTGTGGCGCAGGTCCTTCCGGAAAGAAGACAGTCGTGTATCCTGATCAATAAGCAAATACTCAACCCCCGCCATCGTAGAAAAATCCTCCCAGTGCTCCGGCGTCAAGCCCTGGCTGTATACCGTGTGGTGCGCTCCACCCGCGTGAATCCAGGCGGCCGCGGCGGTCTTTAAATCGGGCAGCGGTTTCCACAGCACCCGGGCCACCGGCAGGTGAGGCAAATCGGCTTCGGGCGAAATGGCTTCCACCGCATTGACCAGCAAGCGAAAGCGGTCGCCCAGATCAATCACCGAAGCGTTCAGCGCCGGGCCAGGCGCCACATCGAACACCAGCCGTACTGGGTCTTCTTTGCCCCCAATGCCGAGCGGATGCACCTGACACGAGGGCCTGCCCTGCGCAATCGAGGGGCAAATTTCCAGCATGTGCGCTCCCAGCACGCTCTGGTTGTCGGGACGAAAATGATATGTATAGTCTTCCATAAAGGAGTTGCCCCCGGCCAGTCCGTGCCCCATCACCTTGGCGGCCCGCAGCAGGGCGGCGGTCTTCCAGTCACCCTCAGCCCCGAAGCCGTAGCTCGCCTCCATGAGGCGCTGCACCGCCAGACCGGGCAGTTGCTTGAGCCCGTAGATGTTCTCAAAAGTATCGGTGAAGCCAACGAAGTTTCCCGCTTCCAGAAAAGCCGTTAGCCCTAGTTCAATGCGGGCCGCATCCCGTAATGAAGCGCGCATTACGCCGTTGGCCATCAGTTGCTGAGCCAGTTCGTACTGTCCTTCGTAGTCACGGACTAATCTATCTACCTCAGCATCGCTCACCTGATCCACGTACGCAGCTACGTCGCCCAGTCCGTAGCCGTTCACGGTGTAGCCAAACTTCAGTTGCGCGGCGACCTTATCGCCTTCGGTCACGGCCACCTCACGCATGTTGTCGCCCAGGCGGGCAATCTGGGCGCCCTGCGCATCGTGCCAGGCTGCCGCGGCCCGTAGCCAAACGGCCAGCCGTTGCTGCACTTCCTCATCCTGCCAGTAGCCCACCACCACTTTGCGCTCAATGCGCATCCGGCTCAGCATGAACCCAAACTCCCGCCCGCCGTGGGCCGACTGGTTCAGGTTCATAAAGTCCATGTTAATGCTGCTCCAGGGAATGTCGCGGTTAAACTGCGTGTGCAGGTGCAGCAGCGGTTGGTGCAGCACGCTCAGACCCCGAATCCACATTTTAGCGGGTGAGAAGGTATGCATCCAGGCCACCAGCCCGATGCAGTGGGGGGCCGCGTTGGCTTCCAGACACAGTTGGTAGATGGCGTCGGGAGTGGTGAGCACCGGTTGGTAGATCACCCGTACCGGGATCATTTCGGCGGTATCCAGGGCGCGGGCGATCTGCTGGGAGTGTTCGGCTACCTGCCGCAGGGTTTCTTCGCCGTATAGGTGCTGACTGCCGGTGACAAACCAGACTTCGTATTCTTTTAGATCGATCATATTGGGTGTTGGGTGTTGGGTGTTGGGTGTTGGGTGTTGGGATTTGCACAACCATTCTCTACTATCCAATATCTAATATCATTGCCACCCAGAAAATCATCAAGCATCTAACCACTTCCGCAATTTACTTCTGTCCGTAGTAGGCGTCTTTGCCGTGTTTGCGTTCGTAGTGTTTTTTGATTAGGGATTCTTTGAGGCGCGGCGCGGTAGGGTAGATCTGCCGGGTGAGCAGCGCCATTCTGGCCACCTCCTCCAGCACCGCGCTGTTATAGACCGCTTCTTCGGCGGTGCTTCCCCAGGTGAAGGGGGCGTGGTTGGCCACCAGCACCATCGCTACTTCTTCATACGATAAGCTTCGGTCTTTGAACGCATTGATAATCTGAAACCCGGTTTCATACTCGTAGTCACCCCGGATCATCTGGTCGCTCATCACGGGGGCGCAGGGCACGTCCACCGTGAGGTGGTCGGCGTGGGTGGTGCCGAAGATGGGTATGTCCTGCTGCGCCTGCGCCCAGGCGGTGGCGTAGGTAGAGTGCGTATGGGCAATGCCGCCGATGCCCTCCCACTGCCGGTACAGCACCGCGTGCGTTTTGGTGTCCGACGAAGGGCGCATTTCTCCTTCGATAACGTTGTTGTCGAAGTCCACCACCACCATCTTATCGGGAGTGAGTTTGGCGTAGGGCACTCCGCTGGGTTTGATAGCGAATACTCCGCGGTCGCGGTCGGCGGCGCTTACGTTGCCGAAGGTGAAGAGCACCAGGCCCAGTTGGGGCAGTTGTAGATTGGCCTCGTAGGCTTGTTCTTTTATATCTCTGAAATTATTGTTCATAATTATCTTGTTCGATTGCTCTATTGTTCGATTGTTGGGCGTTGCGGTAGTTAACTATTAAGCAATCGAACCATCGAGCCATTATCCTATCCGTTCAGGTCTTTTTCAATAAAATCGCCAAAGCGTTGGTATTGTTCGTAGCGGGCTTGGTAGTGGGCTACCCGCTCGGAGTTGGGTTGGTACTCGGCGTCGAATCCGGCACCCATCGTGGCCATCGCTTCGCTGACGGTGGCGAAGTGACCAGCGGCGGTGGCCGCAAACATACTAGCTCCCAGGGCGCAGGTTTGTTCAGCCCGGGCGATGCGGATGGGCATATCCATCACGTCGGCCATCGTCTGCATGATGAAGGGCGACTTCTTGGCCACGCCGCCCAGTCCGATGAGCCCTTTCACGGGTACCCCTTCGCGGCGGAAGCGGTCGACGATGCGCTTGGCTCCGAAGCAGGTGGCCTCCACCAGCGCCCGAAACAGCACCGGCGCGTCGCTGCCTAGGCTCAGGTTAAACAGGGCCCCGGTGAGCCGTTGGTTGGCATCGGGGGTGCGCCGACCGTTCATCCAGTCAATGGCCAGGGCGCTGGATTGCTCGGGTGATATCTGGGCCGCCGCTTCGCTCAGCGCCGGAATGATCCGGTCCAGCGTTTCGTCCAGCAGTTGTTGCTTGGTGGATGCATCCAGCAGCGACGATTGCGCTACGATGTGCTCCAGCGGCCAGGCCAGCACCTGCTTGAACCAGGCGTACACATCACCGAAGGCCGACTGCCCCGCCTCCAGTCCTTCCATACCGGGAATCACCGAACCGTCTACCTGCCCGCAGATGCCGGATACGAGTTGGTCGTTAAGTTCGTCTTTTGGTACTACCAAAATGTCGCAGGTGGAGGTTCCCATCACCTTACTGAGGTAGTAGGGTTCGATCTGTCCGCCTACCGCGCCCATGTGCGCATCGAAGGCGCCCACGCTGACGACCACGTCGGATGATAAGCCCAGGGTTTCGGCCCAAGCGTCGGACAAGGTTCCGGCGACTTGATCAGAGGGATGGGTCTCTTCGAACAACCGGGCCCGCAGCCCGCCCAGCAGCGGGTCGAGCGTGGTCAGGAATTCTTCGTCGGGCAGGCCGTTCCAGCGGGGGTGCCACATAGCCTTGTGTCCGGCGGCGCAGCGGCTGCGTTTCATCTGCTGCACGTCGGTGCCGCCGGTGAGCAGATAGGGAATCCAGTCGCAGTGCTCGGCCCAGGAATAAGCGGCCTGGCGAACCGCAGCATCGGCGCGCAGCACGTGCAGGATTTTGGCCCAGAACCACTCCGAGGAGTACACGCCCCCTTCGTACTGAGTGTAGTCGGTAGCCCAACGTCGCGCCAGATCGTTGATTTCCTGTGCCTCGCCCACGGCGGTGTGGTCTTTCCACAGCACGAACATGGCGTTGGGGTTCTCGGCGAAGTGGGGCAGCAAGGCTAAGGGCGTGCCGGTGCGATCCAGGGCGCAGGGTGTGGAGCCGGTGGTGTCGACGGCGATGCCGGTTACACGGGTAGCCGTTCCGGCCGGGGCTTGGGCCAGGGCCTGCTGCACGCTTTGTATTAGTCCGTCTACGTAGTCCTGCGGGTGCTGGCGAAACTGGTTGCGGCTGGGGTCGCAGAACAACCCCTGCTGCCAGCGCGGGTAGCGGAACACGGCGGTGCTCAGAATGGTACCGTTGGCGGTGTCAGTGACCACGGTGCGCACCGAGTCGGTGCCGTAATCGATGCCCAGTACGCAGGGAGATGCCATCGTTCGTAGGTTAGATTGGACTCAATTTGACGGTGAGTATACAGAATTCGTAGTTACGAACAAAGCATTGTGTGTTTTGTACGATTAATTGTTGGTTGGTGAGCGCTGTCTTGCACTAAGCCACGGCACTCCGTCGGGCAAGTTGTTTCTCAAGTAATTCGTGCGCGTCCTTCAAGTCTGCGATAAACAGCATTGGTCTGGTTGTGACCAGTGATAGAGCTTAGGGAATCAACACCCTTCCGAGCGAGAACGGTGACGAAACGTCAGGAGACGACACCCGGTCGAGCAAAACCAGTGACGAAACGTCATGAAACGGCACCGGGCAACCACTTCCCGGTCTCGAAACACTGCTTTTTGAGGCCGGGAACGCTAAGAATGGTGTCGTAGACGTAAGTTTCAAGACCGTTCCGGTGCTGCCGAGTAAGGTCAACGTACGTTTCGTAACCGGGTCGACTATGCCCGGTCATGAAAAGGAAGAATCGGCTACTGGTTTTTGCCCAAAACACCCCATTTCTGCCTTTTTTGCCAATGGGTACGGAGGTGCTTAAAATGCCCCTTGTTCAAAAACTATTGGGCAACTTATTCTAGCCGATCAATACCCAGGTAATTCATCACCGCTTCGTCTCCTTGCAGCAAGTCTTTCGGCTTCGGAGTCTTTTCGCCAAACACTTTCAGCGCCTCCGGGGGCAGAATAGTAACAAAGTCCTCCTGATAACCCTCGTCGTAGGGAACGTTTCGGTAGTTAAGGTCGAAGTGATGCGCAAAGAAGTTGTAGGCCGCTGTCCTTTTCGAATAACCATAGTCGTGGATTTCAGTCGGCAGGTGCACATTCTCTACCCGGTGCTCGGCATCGTAAAGGGCGTAGACTTTTTGAAGATAGGGATACTCCACCCGCGGCGTGTTGCGCGTCCAGTCTACCCCGTCAGACACCACCAGCATTGGGCGGGGGGCCGCCAGGGCCGCGATCTCTACGTTGTTGGTCTGGTGCGCTGGGCTCCGGTGGATCGGCATGCCGCTTTCGCAAACGCAGCCGCCAAAGAAGTGAGCCGACACCTGCACCACCGGGGCCGATGCCTTGATGCGGTCGTCAATCGCCGCGAGCACAAACGTTTGGGTACCTCCTCCCGAACCGCCCGTTATCCCAACGCGCTCCGGGTCCACGTCGGGACGCGAGAGCAGATACTCGAGCACCCGCTGGCTATTGTAGGTTTGCAGCAGCAGGGCAATCGGCATCTTGTGGTTCACCTGATCGGACTCGCCGTAGCCCACCATATCGTAGGCGAAAACGATGGCGCCCATGCGGGCCAGCACCGCGCCCCGCCGCTGCACGTAGTGCGTGAGGCGCTTGTCCTTCAGGTGACCGTGCGGACTCAGAATGGCGGCGTAACGTTCTTTCTTCTCGGCGGGACGGTAGAGGTTACCGGTTACGTAGAAGCCCGGGAAGCTTCGGATGGCGATGTTCTCCACGATGTAGCCGTCCATCTCGCGGGTGCCGTTGATGATCGCATCAAAGTTTCCGGATATTTTAGGCATTTTATCGTACTGCATTCCCTCCAAAATGCCCTGCCTGATCCTACTAGCCCGCGCTTCCCAGGAGGTCGAATCGCTCCACTCCGTGGCAAACTGCTTCATCATTCGGTTGCCTTCGTCTTCTGTCCAGTGATAACCCTGGCAGAGCATGTTGCCCTGGGCAAGGGCAGCAATTGCGCTCAGCGTGGCGATAATTAGAATGAAAAATATTCTCATAAGAACAAAAGTTAGGTCGTCAGCTGCTGAATGGCCCGCTCAGCCTTGGCAAAATCAACCGTAGCCAACACCTGCTGCATCTTGTTAGCGATCTGCTCGGTGCACAGGTTGCCCAGGCTGCCCTCGTGGGTGTGGTTAAATTCCTTTACCGGCGCAAAGGTATTGTCGGCGATCTGCTGCCCCACCGTGCGGTAGGCATCGCGGAAGGGAAGTCCGTTCATCACCTCTCGGTTCACCACCTCTACGCTCGAACAGGTAGCGGTACTTTTCGTCGTCCAGGATACGCTCGTTTACCCGCAGGTGCCCCAGGGCGTAGTGCATAATGCGTAGGCACTGCTTGGTTTGGTTGAGGGCTGGAAACAGACTTTCTTTCAGAATTTGCAGGTCGCGGTGGTAGCCCGAGGTCAGGTTGCCAATCACCAGGCTGATTTCGTTGGGTAGCGCAATCAGCTTGTTGCAGTGGGCCCGCACCAGCTCGAACACGTCGGGGTTCTTCTTGTGAGGCATGATCGACGAGCCGGTGGTGAGCTGGTCGGGAAACGATACGAAGCCGAAGTTCTGGCTCATGTACAGGCAGATATCGGCCGCCAGTTTGCCCAGGGTAGCGGCTACTGATGACAGGGCGAAGCTCACGGTTTTCTCCACCTTGCCCCGCCCCATCTGGGCGTACACCACATTGTAGCTCAGCGTATCGAAGCCCAGCAGTTGGGTGGTAAGCGAGCGGTCGAGCGGAAACGAACTGCCGTAACCCGCGGCCGAGCCCAGCGGATTCTGGTTGGTAACTTTGTAGGCCGCCGCCAACAGTTGCGCATCGTCGGTCAAGCTCTCGGCGTAAGCTCCCAGCCACAGTCCGAACGACGAGGGCATGGCCACCTGGGTATGGGTGTAGCCGGGCAGCAGCACGTTTTTGTGCTGTTCGCTCAGCGTTTGCAAGCGATCGAAGAGGGTACGGGTAAGGCCGGTGATTTCTTGCAGTTCGTGGCGCAGAAACAGGCGCAGGTCGAGCAGCACCTGGTCGTTGCGCGAGCGCCCGCTGTGGATCTTCTTACCCACGTCGCCCAGCCGCTGGGTGAGCATCAGCTCCACCTGCGAGTGCACATCTTCTACTCCTTCCTCAATTACAAACTTCCCCGCCTCAATCTCCTGGTAGATGCGAATCAGTTCGGGCCGCAGTGCTTCAAACTCGTCGTTGGTGAGCAGTCCGATCCGGGTCAGCATCTGCCCGTGGGCGAGTGAGCCCAGCACGTCGTAGGCCGCTAAATGCAAGTCCAGTTCACGGTCTTGCCCCACCGTAAACGCCTCAATGGCGTGGTCAATGGAGGTATTTTCTTTTTGCCAGAGTTTCACAGGGTGGTTGGGCTTATGTAGTGAGTCCCAAAGTTGCCACTTATTCCTCAATTATGCTACTTCCGCCGCAGCGCAATAGACTGCTGCAGTATAAAGTACAGCGTGTCGAGCGGCAGTTCGTCTACCGGATCAAGCGGAAGAACCCTGATACGGGCTCGCCCGTCTGCCTGCAACTGCGGATGTTCAATGTGTCGGCCGTCCACCACCCCCAGGTAAGGTTGCTGCGCTTTGCCATTGATCCATAGGTAGACGATGATCTTGCCCCGGTAACAGAAGAAGGGTGCCTGGTACTTCCAGGCTTCGGTGATCTGCGGATCGTAGGCTAGGATATAGTCCCGCATCGCTAGAAAACACCCTTGCGTAGGCTCCGGCAGGTGTAGGTAATAATTGTCTGGTAGTGTTACAGAATGTATGCTATTATGAAAAATCGCAATGAAAGCCCATTTTTGCTGAATGTGTTACGTTCAGGTAAAAGTGTACTGCCCTCATTGCGATAGCGGTAAAGTAAAGAAAAACGGTATTAAAGGAAATGGGCAACAAAATTTCTTTTGCCATGGCTGTGAAAAGCAATTTCAATTTAGCTACCAAAATAAGGGTGCTGACCCGAGAGTCAAAAAGCAGATGCGTACCATGGCGATGCGAGGGAGTGGTATCAGGGATACTGCTAATGTGTTGAAAGTCAGTGCAGTAACCGTAATATTGACTTTGCGGGTATGGTTTGAAACCCTCCGGGAGCCCCAGGTTGAAGGCAGCTTTGACGAGGTGATGATCGATGAGTTTTGGTCCTGGGTAGGGCATCGTAAAAAAGGGAAACGTTGGGTTTGGTACGCCTACTGCGGAAATAGTGGTAAAATATTAGCTTTTCAAATAGGCAAGCGTAATGATGCTTCTTGCAAAAAACTGATGAAAAAGCTAGCTCATTTAGACATAAATCACTATTACACAGACAATTGGAAATCCTATAAGAAATATATACCTCCTGAAAAGCATACCATATCAAAGAGAAAAACACAGAAAATTGAGCGGCAGAACCTCAACTTCAGAACGCATATCAAAAGGCTTTGCCGAAAGACTATTTGTTTTTCAAAAAAAGATGATATGCATTTTGGCTTTATCAAGGCCTATATTTGGCAAAAAAATGCTGCCTAAAAGGCAGCATACATTCTGTAACACTACCAATTGTCTAGCTGCTCTCGCATCCCTACTACTGGTTTACCGCTACAAAGATATCCACTTCCGCGTCTTCTGGGTTGCGCGCTTTTTCACCATACACTTCAAAGTCAGCCGTGTAAGCCCGATCCAGGTCCGCGTTCCAGATGTTGGTCCAGGCTTGATACACGGCTCCCTGAGCGAGGCTTCCCTGGGCCACAAAGGGTTGGTACGTCCCCCCGGAAAAGTGCTTGGTCGTCATGCCGTCGGGTACCGCCTCAGCGTGCAACACCCGGCAACCCAGCAGCACCGTGTAAGGTTGCGTATGGTCGCCTTCGTAGTCGGTGTACACCGAATAGATGGCTTCGTCGGTTTTGTTGGGAATCTGCGCGGCCAGGTTTTCGGTCAAGAAGGTGTTCCACAGCGCGGCAATGTCGCGGGCGGCTTGTCCGTCTCGGTTGGTGGTGCGCACGCTGATGCCGACTACGATGAAGGGGTTGATAGTTGCATTACTCATTCTGATGGGGGTTTGGTGAGAAGTACCAAACGTAGCACCGGTCGGTGACAGCCCAGTGTCAGGAGGCAGTAACTTTTTTAGGCAGTGAGCATCGGTTTCGACTGCAACATCGCCTGGAAGGCGGGTGAGTCGGGATGGTTTGGAAGGGGACATCGGCAGTAAATTACCAATTTCTTCGTTTATTTGCCCGAATGACCGATGCTACTATTGTTTTCTTGATCCGTTGTGAAGACCAGCAGGGACTCATTGCCAAGATCAGTTCGT
The DNA here is from genome assembly GCA_963833215.1 of uncultured Cytophagales bacterium. Lineage (GTDB taxonomy): Bacteria > Bacteroidota > Bacteroidia > Cytophagales > Cyclobacteriaceae > Tunicatimonas. Next base: position 189,243 of record CAWHXE010000011.1, read on the forward strand.
TCTTCTTCGAGCGGCACTACAATATCCTGAGCTGCCAGCAGTTCACCGACGAGATTCAGAACGAGTACTTCATGCGCATCAAGCTCAACGGGCAGGGCGTGTCCTACACGCGCAAAGAACTCGCGCAGCAGTTTGATGAACTGGCCGGAGCGCTGGGCCTAACCTGGTCAGTGCACTACGCCTCCGAGGTAGCCAACACCGCCATCCTGGTTTCTAAGGCCAGCCACTGCCTGTTCAATTTGCTCGAGCGGCAAAGCCAACAAAAGATCAAAACCAATGTTCCCCTCATCATCTCCAACCATCCCGACCTGGAATACCTGGCTGACCAGTTTCGGATACCCTTCTACTGTCTGCCAATTGATCTATCAAACAGAGCAGAACAAGAGGCGCAGTTGCGCAATCTGTTGCAACGACACCACATCGGTCTGGTGGTACTGGCGCGCTACATGCAGATTTTAAGTCCGGACTTCGTGGCGCACTATCCCGGTCAGATCATCAACATCCACCACGCGTTTTTGCCGGCCTTCAAGGGTGCCAGCCCCTACCGACGCGCCTACGAGCGGGGCGTGAAGATGATCGGGGCCACCGCCCACTACGCCACCAACGACCTGGACGAAGGCCCGATTATTGAGCAAGACGTGGCCCGGGTGTCGCACGCCAGCAATCCGGCGAGTTTATCGAGCATCGGCGCCGACATCGAGCGCACCGTGCTTACCCGTGCCGTCCGTAGCCACCTGGAGCACCGCATCATCATCACCGGCAACCGAACGATTGTATTTCCCGAATCAGGAGAGTAGAAGTTCGGAATTCTAGGTTCGGGATTGAACCCTCAACCTAGAACCCTATTCGTCTTCGAAGGCCTGTTTAATGGATTCTTCGGTGTGCTTGAGTCGCTTGCGGCAGAAGGTGATCAGTTCCATGGCACGTTGCACCTGTTCCGAGAGTTGGTCTACGTCGAGTTCTTCGTTTTCTACCGCCGTCACAATTTGCTCCAATTGTTGTTGGGCTTCTTGGTAGGTAAGTATAGGGTCGGGTGTGGGTTTAGTCTTCTTTTTGGCCATCGTTGCGAGGTCGTTGTTCTTTTAAAGTGCTGATTAACGTTTTATTGGCGGTGAGGGTACGTATTTCGCTGTCCGCGACAAGCCGGGTGGTCTTTGATAGCAACTTTCCGTTCACGTAGGTTTGGGTGAAGCCGCGGCGTAGGATACTGGCGGGGTCTAGCAGGGCAACGACCTTTTCGTGGATGTTGAGTTGCTGTTGCCAGCGCTGCAGTTGGTGATGGGTTTGGGTACGCAGCACTTCGGGCCAACGGGCTAGCCGTTCCCGCTCCCGACGAAGCCGAGCCTGGGTAAGGTACTGTAACTGCTCACCGCGCTGCGTGAAGTGCTGATTTTGCTGTTGCAGTTGCGACGACAGCGCGTAACGCAACGTGGTTTGTAGTCCGTCCAGCCGGTGGGTTTGCTCCCGCAGCCGGTGGGTCGTCTGTCGCTCCAGGCGCTGGCGGTAACCCTCCATGCGCTCATCATAGGCGGTGAGGCCGTCGATCAGAAACTCGGCCACCGCCGTGGGAGTTTTCATCTTGGTGTGGGCCACCAGGTCGGCCACGGTCTCATCGCGCTCGTGCCCAATGCCCGTGATCACCGGCAGGGGAAACTGCGCGATGTGGGTAGCCAGCCCGTAGGTATCAAAGCAGTCAAGGTCAACTTGCGCTCCGCCGCCCCGGATCACCACCACGACATCGAAACACGGGCCTTGCCGTTCCAGACAGTCGTACACTTCCAATAGGGCCGCCACAATGCTGGCTTCGGCCGCGTCGCCCTGCATGCTCGCTTTGAACAACTGCACCTCGAAGCGGTAGCCACCCCGGTTGTGCCGCAGTTGGTCCATGAAGTCGCCCAGACCGGCGGCGGTGGGCGAGCTGATCACCGCCACGCGCTGCGGCACCACAGGCAGCGGCAGGGCCTTGTTCATCTCGTATACGCCCTCGTCGATGAGTTGCTGGATCACCTCGCGCCGCCGCCGGGCCCGCTCACCCAGGGTGTACTGCGCATCGATGTCCTTTACGTTGAAGCTCAGTCCGTACAGTTCATGGAACTTCACCTCCACCTGCGCCAGAATTTTGAGTCCGGGACGCAGCGCCTCGCCGGTGACTGACTCGAACCAGCCCTGCAGGTTGCGAAAGGTGTACGACCAGATGGTGGCCCGCATCTTGGCCAGCAGCCGATTGTCGCCCTTCTCTACCAGGTCTAAGTAGCAGTGTCCGTTCTGCGCCACCCGCAGCTCACCGATCTCAGCCACCACCCAGTAGGCCGGTTGCAGTTGCGCCGACAGCGCCTGCTTGATGAGTTGGTTAAGTTCTACCAGAGAGAGGTGTTCCATTTGATTACGCAATGACGAGGCAGTAAGCTGCTTTAGCTGCTGAAATCGAGATAGTCATTTTATTTGTTCCTTGCATTAGAAGCAATTTTTAACAACTGCCGAAGTCATCTCCGCCACAGTTAACGAAGCGCTGTTTTGAATACATTGTGGTTCATCTTTTGCGGGCATCACAAGCCTCTTCATAGCGCTTACGTCCCCGCAATTCTATGTCTTCGATCAAAGCTTGTGTGTAAGGAATCGTATCTCCCGTAGAGCCGCGGTCTATCTCCCAGCGTAGTTGGGTTGATCGATCTTTAGGTTGCCACATCTGCGTTTTAGATTTTATATTTATAATTTTTCCCCAGCCAAAGTCAGTATCTTCCTTTCCAAGGCTTCTCCTAGGGCGTGTTGACATATAGATTAACGAGAGATTTTGAGCATGATTTTAGGCTAGGCAAGGCACTTGAGAAGCGCGATGCAGAGCATCGGGCGCCGAAAGTAATGCAGAATAGCCGTAAAGCATGCCAAAAGCGCTGTTCAAATTTGTATGTCAACACGCCCTAAATCTACGGTAGCTGAGAGTACCGCTTGGTAAGTTTTATTTTGAACTTCCCGCACGTTTATCCATTCCGGCAACATTTGTCCGTATTTTTCATTAATTTCAGGGGTTACTGTTATCTCTCCAAAAAGGTTTTCTAGCAGAAAAAGCAGTCCCAGCTTGTCTAGCAAGATCAGGCAACTGGTGTCACTTACGATAATTTTTGACTTGCTTTAGTTCTTCTGCTAGTTCACTTTCGTCGTAGTTGAATACAGACACTCCGTAGTGCCCCAGCATTTCCATAAAGATACGTTTAGAAAGGCCCGCAATTTCAGCCGCTTGTCCCAAAGAAAGTTTGCCTTTTTCGTAAAGTCTGGAGGCAAGAAACATAACCATTTCCTTATCCTCTACCTCAACGGTGTCAGGTATCTGTATTGTCAGAGTTCTCATATGCTTTTTATTTTTGAGGTTTCCACGGTATCTCATCCACGCCCAACTCCTGCCCCATTGTCCGGGCCAGCACAAACAGCCAGTCGGACAAGCGGTTCAGATAAATGATAATTTCGGGAGCTACGGTTTCGTGCTGAGCGAAGCGCACCACCTGCCGCTCGGCGCGGCGGCACACGCAGCGGGCCACGTGGCACACCGACACCGCCGGATGCCCGCCGGGCAGAATAAAGAATTTCATCGCGGGCAGGTCAGCATCCATCTTATCAATTGACTGCTCAAGGTGCTGCACCATGCCCTTGGGGAGAGACGGAAGTTTCATCAACGCCTTGTTGGGGTCGGCGGCCAGGTGCGATCCGATGACGAACAGGGTTTCCTGGATTTCCTGAAACAGGGGGGCGCGATCTTTATTTACCTCCTGATCGCGTAGCAGGCCCAAGTGGGCGTTGAGTTCGTCCAGGGTGCCGTAGGTCTCTACCCGCTCGTCGGACTTCAACACGCGCGTGCCGCCGTAGAGGGCGGTGGTGCCCGCATCTCCGGTTTTGGTATAAATCTTCATGCGTGGCAAGATACGCCGAAATCTGGCAACAGACGATACCTTCGCCTAAAAATCCACGATTACGGAGGCGAGCACGCGCTGGTACTCCTGGGCAAAGGTCGCGTAGTCCGCGGCGCTTACAAGTTCCCGGTAGTCGCCCAGCCCGTCCTCGGCGTAGGTTTCCAGGTTGGCGCGCAGGGCCGCCAGCACGTAGGCGCGCAGCAGTGCCGCATCGTAGGGATTAGTTTCCACCGCATCGAGCAGGCGCTGGTAGGCTTCGGTGGGATCAGCGTCGGACGGATACAGGTAGGCAATTGCTGCCAGATAGCCCCGAGAAGAAGAAGGGATTCTCCGCTAAGAATGCGTATCCCGTTCGTGCTTGAGTATCGTCGCCCGCTTGCTCAGCCAGCTGCGCCCGAAAGTAGGTGAGCCAGTACGCCTGCTGCCGACTCCGGGGCCGAAGTTGCTCAACCAAATCGCCCCGCGCCATCAAGTCACCGCTGCTCTCGGACTGAAAAGCGGCCACCCAGCGGGCGTAGGCCTGCCCATCGGACGACAGCCCGGAAGCTGAAGTGATTTCATCGGCCCAAGCGTCCCAGCGGGCACCCGTCGCCTCTCCGAACCGAAGCCACAGGTCGTGGACGGCCAGCGCCTGGTAATTAGGGTCATCGAAGGCTTGCCAGATCTGCTCACGCAGTGCATCGTCCAATTGCGGATAACGGTAGCGCAGCGCCTGATATAGCATCACATCAGAAGCGGTGTCGGCGGCCTGCCGCAGGTTCTCATCCGAAAAGATCGTTAGCATATCCTGCGCTACCTCTACGGCAATTGCGTCATCCCGTTGCTCTTTCCAGTGGTCAACCACGTCCGAGAGGCTTCCGCCGGGCAGCGCCGCCGCTTCGCTCAGGCTTACCCCTCGTTTAAATCCGGCATCATCGAAGCCTGCTTCCACCGCCCGGGCGAAGAAGCCTTCGGCGATGCGCGGGGCGTTTTGCTCCAGTGCCCACAACCCCATTGTGTGCAAATAGTAGCCCTGCTTGAACACATTCACGGACTGCAAACGGTCCACCACCCGCAGGGCCTCCTCTACCCGGTTGGCGCGGTACTGCGCCACCGCCGCGGCGAAAGACAGCGGTTCGTTATAGGCCAGCGCCCCTTCCTGCGCCAGGGTCTGCGCCCGCTGCAACAGGGCGGTATCCACCGACGATTGCGTGAGCAGATAATTATACAGATGCGCGAACTGCAGGCTATTAAGCGTAGAATCGGCCGACTCCTGCCAGCGAAACGACGCCGGAGAGATACCCGCACCGTAGCGCTCCGAAAAGGCCAGGGCGTTCACCTGCACGGGCACGTAGCTGGTGTCACTTACCACCTCGTCGAGCAGCGAGTCGATGGCAATGGGTATTGAAGTTGCACTTTGCGCCAGCACGCCTAGGGTGTTGGCCTCCGCGGCGTCACGCACCGCTGCTTCCACCCCGGCCCGCTGCAGGTAGAACAGGGCCGAGTCCAGCACCGCCGTGCGGCCGAAGGTGAGGGCCAGGTTGTTCTGCAAATACGGGTTCTGCGGAAACGCCTCCAGGCCCTGCCGAAACGCGAACACCGCCTCAAAGAACTGCTTGGTCTCCAGAAAGGCGTTGCCCAGGTTCACGTAGGCCTGCGGACTCGGATTCTTCTGCACCGCTTCGTTGAAGTAGAAGGTGGTCAGCGCCGGATCGTTCTGCACGCGGGCCAGTGCCCCCAGCGCGTAGTTCGAGCGGTGGTTTTTGTAGCCGTACTGGTCGCCCAGCTTGTAGTACTGCTCGGCCAGAAACAGATCGCCTTCGTACTGATACAAATCGCCCAGCGCGTTGTTGTAGCCCGCTACGGCTTGGTAAAAGGGAAACAATCCGGCCCGGGCGAAGAAGGCCACGGTGGCCACCAGCCCCACGATCTGCATGGTGCCGTAGGGCAGGTTGGGCGGTTGGTACACCACCCGGTACACCCGTTGGTTGGTGGCCAGTCCCTGAATGAAGTTCGCCACCACGTACACGTAAAAGATGATTCCGAAACCCAGTTGGCTGTACACAATGGTGTCCTCAAAGGTCTCGAGCACGGGGTCGTTGGCGGTGGCATTGAAGAAGGCCAGCGTAGCGAAGGTAATAAACGCCAGCGCCGCGTAAAGGTAAGCCCCCAGCGGCTGAAAGGGCAAAATATACTGATACTGCTCTTCGCGGTCGCGAAACCCCCACAGACCGATCACGGCGCAGATCGCTAGCACCACAAAAGCGTTCAGGTAGAGAATGTCCCAGTCGATGATGCCAATGTTGCGCAGCACCAGCAGTCCGAGGTTGGCCAGATAGATCACCGTGATGGCGGTGAAGTGCAGGAAGGTGTTCTTGCTGCCGGGAGCATTATTCTGGGTGATAAGTTTCAGGAAGAAGCTCAGCAGTTCGTGCCCTACCAGCAAGACAAAGAACAGGCTCAGCACAATCGGCACCGGCAGTCCGTAGCTAATGAGGTGCAGCGCCGGGTGCGGCAGTGGGGCGCCACCCGGTGGGGCCCCACCCGCCGACGAGAAGAAGTGCACCACTAACCCGATCAGGACGACCAGCCCGGCATAGGTGAACAGACGGGGCAGCAGTCCGGTATCGGGACGAATCTTCTGAAAGAAGAAGGTGGCGATTAGAAACAAGGCAACGACCAGCCCGGCCCCCACCCGGCCGGTGGTGCCAAAGAGTTGTAGTTGCTCCCACTTCATGCCCAGCACCAGAGCCACCACCACCAGATTGCCCAGGTAGAACCAGAAGCCCGTAAAGGTGGAGATGATCACCAGCAAGAAAACCACGGTGATCGCCAGCGCCGCCAGCAGTCCGTAGGCCACTTGCGGGGCCATCGTCAGGTTGCTGCCCCAGTAGGTTTCGCTGATCACGTAGTAGTCGGTGGTGCGGGTAAAGTCGAACACGCCCACCGACACCGGGTCGTCGGGCAGACTCACCTGCTCAACATTGGAAAGCAGCTCCCAGTCAACGCTGCCGTCCAGGCCGCGCAGTGCGCTGATGCTCCAGACGATCAGGGCAGCGGCCAGCAGGACCAACAGCCCCCAGTAAACCCGGCGGCTATCGGGGTGCCACGACTTCCAGAAAAACAGTTGACTCATGTAAGGCAAGGCTTGGTGAGACACACTTGTGCCACACTGTGCGAATTAGCGAATATTATTGAATAACGGCGAGCCATGTACCGTATTTTGCGAAGTTACACCGGCCAATGGTCGGGAAAAGCTATTCGGCGCAAAAGGAATCGCTAAACGGATTTGGATCAACGTAAGAAACTGCCGAATGCAGCATAAATCAGCCGAGCGCCGACTTAAGAAGGTCTTCTCAGCACGTGGAAAGCAATGCCCGAGACTTGAGGAAGCCTCCTTTGCCCTCTGGAAGCTCGACCGCAGCCATAAGGAGGCCTACTTTGCCCTTCGGTCGAGCGGAATTTGTCTTTAGGAGGCCTACTTTGCCCCTATTCCTGAAGGAAATGGCCTGAAGAAGGCTTACTTTCCGCACTACTCCAGCACCTTGGGTACGCGGAAGAACTCGCCGTCGTGGCGGGGGGCGTTTTGCAGTCCGCGCGCGCGCGACAGATGCTCCCCGACCTGATCTTCGCGCAGTGCGTTCATCTCGAACGACATATTGGTCAGCGGTTCCACGCCGGTGGTGTCTGCCTCATCGAGTTGAGCAACCCAGTCCAGAATTTCGCTCATGCTGTCGAGCATGGCTGCTTCGGCCTGGGGTTCCAGGTCCAGCCGGGCCAAGTGGGCTATCTTACGAACGGTGGTTTGGTCTATTTTCATAGTTGCGCTAAAGTTAGTTGCTTTTGGAAGGCGAATCAACTAGCGGGGCATTTTTAGCCACTTCAGGAGAACCAGGTTGGTATTGGTCGCCCCCTTGACAACGCGCCAACTCTCGCTCAATAATTCCAAGAACCTGATCACGCAATTGCGGTATGTCCGCCTCGGTTAACCCAACAGTGGGAATGGGTTCGTGAAAGATAAGCAGCGGACGGCGCGGCCGCATAAGTAGTTTCTTATCGTTGGGCAGAATAAACCAGTTGTACGGAATGGTAACCGGCACTACGGGTACCTGCTTTTCAATGGCCACCCGAAAAGGCCCGCTTTTAAAACTCGCCAGTTGGGGCGGCGCGGGCGTGCGGATGCCCCCTTCGGGATACATCACCATGCTTTTGCCCTCCTCAATCTTGCGCAGACTCTGTTGCAGCGCTTGATAACTGCTGCGGGTGCTGTCGCGGTCCACCGGAATGTGGAAGGTGCGAATCACCCAGCCGAACAGCGGCAGGCGGGTGAGCGACAATTTGCTGATGAACACAAAGGGCTGGGGAATGTAGCCCACCAGGGCAATGTCGAGCAGCGAGAAGTGGTTGGGCGTATACACGTAGGTCTGCTGCCGATCCAAGTGCCCCAGCCCCCGCACGCGGGCGGGCACGCCCATCAATCCGAAAAAGGCCCGCGACCAAAAGCCGTTGAGCCAGAGTCCGTGCCGGTGCCACTGAGAACGCAGGCTGGCGACCCAGAACAGGGGCGACAATACCACCAGCACCCCACCGAACACCACCAACCCGTAGGTAGAATACATTCTAAGCAACAACTTCCTCATCAGGGGGGCGGGGAAATACGGATTCGGGTTGATCGTTAAAACTTGAGCGCTATGCCGCAAAACTAAGGAAATATACCGATGTTTAGGGGTTAGTGTGCTACTTAAATCAGTCCCTACGTCTTGAATTGCCCCCCCCGTATTGGTATTAGCTGGTTATTGGCGTTGCTATTACTGGCCTCTGGTCTTCGGGCCCAAGACACCACGCGGGTGAAGATGGTGGTGATCGATACCATTGTGGTGACGGGCAACAGTTTTGTGCTGCTTCCCGACAGCGTATTCTTTACCGACCGCGACACGGTGATCTACGTGGTGGACACCATCCGCACCAACATGGAAGCCATCATCAAGGGGGCCGATCTGTCGCGCGATACTGCGTTTTATCAGGAGGTGAAGCGCCGGATGGACCGCCGTAAGATTAGCCGAGAGCTCTTCGATGCCCTGTTCGATTTGAAAGGACCCGCTCCGGCATCTTCCAAAACCCGGACGCGCCCGGTGCAGCGGGGCACCTTCGCCCCGGGCAGCGTGGTGGGCGATATCCGCATCAAAAAGCTCGACGTGTTCGGCCCCAGCGTCACCGATACCACCCAACGGGCCACCAAGCGGCTGTCACGGCTCTACAATTCCCTGCACACCAACACCCACAACCGGGTGCTGCGCAACCACCTGTTGCTCGAGAAGGGCGATCCGGTAACTACCACCCAACTGGCTGACAACGAGCGGATTATCCGGACGCTGCCCTTCATTCGCGACGCCCGCCTGCTGGTGGAGCCCCGCAACGACGGCAGCGATACGGTGGACCTGTTACTGATTACTGAAGACGTGATTCCCTACTCTTTTTCGGGACGCCCCCGCGGCTGGATCGAGGGCAGTGTTAGCATTGGCAACCGCAACATTCTGGGCACCGGCCACGAATTGGATAACACCATCACCGTAGATTCGGATCAGCCGCAGCCGGTAGGGTACGCGGGTGTGTACCGCCTTCCTAACATTCGAGGCTCATTCGTGCAGGCCGATCTGCGCTACACCAACAACTACTTCAACGAGATCTATCAGATGGCCGTGCTTCGTCCGTTCTACGTGCCAGACATTCGCTTCGCGGGCGGGGCGGATATCAACTACCAGCGCCGGAGCACCTTTGCGCCCGCGATAGATTCGTACGCCGTGCTTGATACCTTTACCGACGTACGCGCCATTCCGCGCATCCGCTACAGCTTCTTCGAGCAGGACTACTGGCTGGCCCGCAGCTTTGCGCTGGACGAATTCAACGACCGCACCCGCCTGTCGGTGAGTTTGGGAGGGCGGCAGCAGCACTTCTACGAGCGTCCGCCGGTGGGGCCCGGAGAAAACGTGGCCTTTCACCACCGCACGCAACTGCTAGCGGGACTAGCCTTCTCAAAGCGGTACTACACCACCGAGCAACTGGTGTATACCTACGGGCGCACCGAAGACATTCCGGTGGGGCAGTTGGCCGAGTTGGTAGTGGGGCCCGAGTTTGGAGAGTTTGCCGATCGCTGGTTCACCGGGCTGTCGTACGCGCGGGGCAACTACCTCACTCCGCTGGGCTACGTGTCGGTGGGGGCGAGCGGGGGCGGGTTCTGGCGAAACCGCCGGATGGAAGAGGGAGTGCTACAGTTCACGCTGGACAGTTATAGTTATCTGTTCTACGCCCGCCGATCGCGCTACCGCTTCTTCTTCCGCAGTAACTACACCCGCGGCATCCGGCGGCCACCCACCATCGATTTTCCCACCCGCTACATCAGCATCCGCCGCGACGATGGCATCCGCGGACTAAGCAGTGCAGCGCTGGAGGGCAACGAGCGCCTCACCTTCAGCCTGGAGGGCGTGGCCTACCCGCCCTGGAACCTCTACAGTTTCCGGCTGGCGCTGTTCGGCTTTCTGGACACCGGCCTCATCGCCGAGGAACAAGAGAAGCTACTTCGGACGCGGGCCTACCACGGGGTGGGCCTGGGCTTCCGGGTGCGGAACGAGAACCTAGCCTTCAAGACCTTTCAGGTGCGGATCATTGTGTATCCCAACGCCCCCGCGGGCGAAAGCTGGATCGGCTTCAGCGCCGGCAACATCCCCCTGCCCCGCCTGCGCGACTTCGTAGGCAGTAAACCGCGGGTGTTTCCCTTCGAGTGATGGTTAGGTCAACTACTATATCAGGTTAGTTTGCCCAGAGTATAGGCGAAGAAAATAATGGATAAGAAAGGTATGGTTGACTCGACACTGTTGACAGCAAATGGCTTTTCAAAGTATTAAAGGAACCTTTCATAATATGGCAGAATAGTTGTTTGACGCAAAAAGCTTCCTTAAAGCACTAAGCCATCTGACAAGTCATCAAAGGGCCTCACGCGGACTCACCGAATCTTCACGGAATTGCAGGCACCCGCCGTCTGCCCACTCTGGGTTCAGAAAACCCGCTTACTGTAGTCACCGGGGCAGAGGTCCGGCGCCAGATCGGTGAAAGAATTGTTTCCTCTATTCTCAAGACTTTAATACTTTGCTAGCTTTCACGGCAACGATTCTTTCCAACCTATTCTACGGCTTCTCATGAAACTCCCCTACGCTGTCCTGTTCCTCCTCAGCCCATTGCTACTTAGCCCCCTACTTAACCCAGCCTTCAGCCAATCCACTCCCCGCACCCCCATCAGCATCAGCACCGATTTTGAGGGCGGCAACTTGGGGGGCATCCGGCAAATTGACGAAATGCACTGGGAGTGTGCCCTGGCGGGTGAAAGCGATGCCGACGATCGCAACCGACAGGCCAGCTGGTACTACTTTCGCATCGACGGAGCTAAGGGCACGCCCCTCACCATCGAGCTCACCGATTTGGTGGGCGAATACAACTATAAGTACGGCTCCCACCCCGTCACCTCCGAAACCCGGCCCGTGATCAGCCATGACCAAACGCACTGGCATCACCTCTCTGATCAGCAAGTGCAGTGGAACGCCGCCGACACCACCCTCCGTCTCACCTTCAACCCCGAGCGCGACACCGTATGGGTGGCCCATATCCCTCCCTACATCACCGAACCCCTAGCCCAGTTGCTGACCAAGTACCAGGGATACCCGTCGGTGGTGCTGCGTACGATTGGCTACACTCCCGAGGGGCGACCGCTGCATTTGATGAGCATTACTAATCCCGAGGTTGCGCTCGACCAGAAGAAGGTGGTATGGCTGATGGCCCGGCAGCACGCCTGGGAAGCAGGCACCTCCTACGTGATGGACGCCGCCCTTCGCTACCTGCTCGACTCAGCCCAGGGGCAAGCCTTGCTCGATAGCATGGTGTTTCAGATTATTCCGATGGGTGATCCCGACGGGGTGGCACGGGGCGGTGTGCGCTTTAATGTGTTCGGGCACGACCTGAACCGCAACTGGGACCACGTGGTGGCCGAAGAGATGCCCGAGATCGCCGCCCAGAAGCGGACCATCACCACCTGGCTGGCCGATGGGCACCCCATCGACCTGTTCCTCACGCTGCACAATACCGAGTCGGCCGATTACCTGCAGGGACCCGACCGGCCGGTGGGGCAGCGGTTGTGGCAACGCATGGTGGAGACTTCTTCTTTTGAGTCGGAGGAGGGATTGCGGGCGATGGCGGTGTCTACCACGCCGGGAAAGCCCGGCCGCATGACGGTGAACCAGGCGCTGTGGGCCGAAGAACAGGTACCGGCCTACCTGATGGAGCTGAAGGTGGAGCGCGTCGGCAAGCTCAACGGCCGCCGTACCGTCAACGACTGGCGGGCACTGGGTCCCAAACTGGTGCAAGCCATCGCCGCCGCCGTTAAGTAAGGCCCACCACTAGTAAAGCATCCTGGCGCAGATTCTCCGAATCTGTGCGAACTGCATATGCGGACCCTGTCCGCCCCGTTGGGTTAGAAACCCGCTTACAATCAGGCACAGGACTTCCAGTCCTGTGCCAGTATTGGTGAGCAATAAGTAATAACCCCTAACGTCATACTAAGTTTGCAGTGCGGGAATATTTGGAAAGTTCACCAAAGATTATTTGGTTTACCGGATAAGCAAGACGTTGCTACCGGTAAAAAGCAGAGGAACAAGGACCCTTATCGTCATTAGTCTTGAAGACTCCCCGGAATGTTATTCCCCTCTGCTTCTTTTATCCACAATTCGGACAATTCATTAGGTCATCGGGAAGTAGCCCTAGAACCTGTTTTCAGTATAGATGAAGAGGATAAAAGCTTACCAGTAGCTACGCTGCCATTAATCAATAAGGACAAAATTATAAGAAAATGCACACTAATCAATCGTCCGGCGACTTGGTATTCGTAGTCGGCATAGACATTTCTAAAGCCACCTTTGATGTCTACTTCACTAGCCCGAAAGGTAGCCCAGTCACTCTAAAACTAGACAATAATGCCAAGGGGTTCCGAAAGCTGGTCAAACGCCTGGCGGCTTACCCAGCCATAAGAGTAGTGATGGAAGCTTCCGGCCCCTACTACTATGCTCTGGCCTGCTTCTTACATGAACGGCAGATCAGCGTAGCGGTAGTCAATCCCCTGGTGATCAAACGCTTTTCGCAGATGCAATTGAAACGAGCCAAAACTGACCGGGCCGATGCCAAAAGCATCTATGAATATGGTAGTATCATGGAGACCAAACTTTGGCAACCGCTCCCTGCGAACCACCTGAAAATCAAGCAGTACTATACCGCCCGCAAGCAATTGCTCAAGCATCAACATGCCGTAAGTCAGCAGTTAGACGCCTTCCAGGCCACCGGTCAAGTAGACAACCTCTTAGAAAAAATGATGCGGGCAGACCTGAGACAAACCGGCGAAAAGATCCAGGCTATCGAGCACCAGATGGAAGTCTTGATCCAAGAGGAAAATGGGGTTTTGAAAGATCAGCTAGAATCTATCCCTGGCGTTGGTCCTAAAACCAGCCTGTTGCTCATCACTACTCTGAGAGGCTTTGAAGACTTTGACAACTACAAACAAGTCATCAGTTATCTGGGCCTATCCCCCCGTATCTTTGAATCGGGCACCTCGGTGAAAGGAAAAACTAAAATCTGTAAGATGGGCATGGGTGAGGTGAGAAGTTGCCTTTACATGGCGGCCCGCTCGGCCAGAAAGTACAACCCAGCTTGTAAAGCTCTCTATGATCGGCTCAGGGCCAAAGGAAAAGCCCATAAGCTGGCTATGATTGCCGTAGTCAACAAACTACTCAAACAGGCCTTTGCCATCGCTAAGTCCGGGCAGCGATTTGATATCAACTATGTGGTAGCCGCCTCTGGACATTAATCCCTGGCCGAGGTTATCAGAAGGGCAACTGGTAGTGACCAGTTAGCCGGATAGCTCACTGCCCTTCTGATGTTCTACGGCCAGGCACCCCCGGTAGGGTAGACACTAACAAACTTGACCAACATGACAACTAAACAAAAGAAAATTTGCCCCCGATGCTTGACTCTTTACACAATTCATTCCGGAATTTTGTGAAATGCGACGAAACAAAATATCCGGAATCCCCCCGATACGAAGAGGCATTCCGCCCAATTGAATGTTAATTGTCGCCTCCGTCCGGAGGGGATTCCGGACAACTTGCTTCGCTACGCTGCGCAAATTTCCGGAATGACGTTGTGGATGGGTGGTTGTTTAACGAGTTTTATTCCTTCAAAAACCCTTCATTTCTACCTGAATTCTGGGCGTAGGGTAGCGAAGCGTCCTACGTCCTTATAGCAACTGTCGCCCTTCCTCCCGAAAACCCTACCCGAGTACCATTTATGACAACCAGCATTAGTTTCTCAATTTCTGCGGCTAGTTCTTTGTGATAGACCGTAGCAGAAACCAATTATTTACGCACTAAAATCTACTTTCTCATGAGTGTTCCCTTCAACGTTGTTCCCAAGTACAATCCGCAGCAACCAAAGGCAGCGCAAAAGTTCTACGCCGTGGCCCAAAGTACCGGGGAGGCCGACTTCCGAAAGATGGCCAAAGAGATCGCCGAGATCACCACCGTTAGCCTGCCCGATGCGGTGGCGGTGCTCGAGTCGCTGGTGATGATCATTCCGCGGCACATTGAAAAGGGAGAGATCGTTCGGCTCGGCGAGTTGGGGTCGCTGCGACTCACCATTAACAGCGCGGGCAGCGACACGGCCGAAGCAGTGAGCGCCCGCAACATCAAGCGGGCAAACTACCACTTCAGGGCGGGCGACGAATTGCAACAGACGCTCAAGATTCTCAAGTACGCCCGGGTGAAATCTCTAGAACCTGTTCCAACTTCCGAGGAGAAGTAGAGTATCTTTCTCCCCCAAGCAACGGCAGGGCACCCCACCCGGCAGGCACGACCTGTCGGGTTTTTTGCGTTTAAGGCAAAAAACTCTCCGTAAAAGTCACCAAAATGCAGCGGAGAAAATAAAAATTGCTGCTCAGCTTTTTCGAAAAGCTTCCTTGCGTTTCGAAAATGCTGCCTAGCATTTCCTCAAAAGCTACTGATCGCTCCCAATACTTCCTAAAACCGTTCATTAAGCGGCTACGTAACCAAACTACCTGTTCTAAGCAACTCTTTCCCATACGCATACCGTTAGGTTTGCCGAGGCATCGTAATCTTATTATCCCTGATCCCATCCGCAGAACCCTTCCCCCAGAACGTCAATCCGGAATTTTACGCAGCATAGCGTAGTAAAATGTCCGGAATCCCCTTAATCGTAGCCGGAAGTCCTACCAATCAGCCCAACTACTAAGCAGGATGCACGATAGTTTAGTAGTTGGCGGTTAACCTGAACGCTCGTCCTAAACCACCCCTTAGGTTCCTGCGTTTAAGACTACTACAAAGGCAAACGCATGAACCTGTCTGGCTTGTCCTTTACTAATTATTGAAACATGCGCTGCTGTGCGTGTTACGTACGGCTGAATTCAGGCAGATGTTTTGTAATACATTGATATGAAGAATCCACTATCCAAATTATTGAGGGCGAGTTTGCCGGTGTTGTCCCTATTGCCAGGCATTCTTCCCGTCTTGAGTCAACCGAGGGGCGACCAACGGATCGAGATAGTGGACGAAGAGGCGCAATATTTCAAAACGCAAGCTGCGTACCTAAGTCATAAGAAAAGCTACGTAGCCTTGGCAGCATCAATGCAGATAGATCCAGTGATTGCCAACCGCTGGTACGGGAATAAGGTCAACCTTACCAAAGTGCGAAAATTTAAACGTATGGGAGTTGATTTAAGGGAAGAAGCTTTGGCATGGCGCTCTTTCAACCGAACGAGCATGGATACATTTATACGGAGGGCAACAGAGAGGGCAGAACTGGTAGAATCACGTCTAAGATTCAAAAGATTGCAGAGGTTAACAGTGCTGGCACATTCTACAGTACCAATTTCTAGAACGAAGGGGGAGTGAGGATACTGGTTAGGCATACGCCCCTCGCTTAGTTAAAGCCAAGTCAACCTTCGGAAATATTTTCACCAAGCGTCAGAAGGATTGTCCTGACGCCTGGGAAAAAACTGGCTGCGCCTCACCGATTTAGCACCAAATACAGCGCACTCTCCACCCCAATCCTACTCAGCCGGTTCGGCCACCTCGGTCTGCTGTCCGTTTAGTCCCAGTTGACTTAGATAGTCCTGTCCCGATGATTGGTACAGCTCGTGGGCTTCGTCTTCTTTGTACTTGCTCACCTGCGTAAGCGCTTCCTGGATGGCGTCGCTAAACAGCACGATTAAAGAATCCGGTTTGGCGTTGGTGATGGCGTGGTCGATGGCTTCTTTTTCTTGAGAAATCACGGTCACCTTCTTGTCGGGGTCCACCTGGTGAATGCCTGCCTTGAGCATCTCGATGATCTCTTCCTGGGTTTTGCCCCGCAGGTTGCGGTCGGCCCGGATGATGATCTCGTCAAAGGTTTCGCAGGCGATGCGGCCCACCTCCTCGGTGTCCTCGCGGCGGCGGTCGCCAATGCCGGTGATGATGCCCACGTTGTGCGGACTACCCATGTTTCTGATCATGTCCTGCAAGGCCCGTAGTCCGGCTGGATTGTGGGCGTAGTCCAGCAGAAACTTGAAGTTCTTGAAGGTGAACAGGTTCAACCTGCCGGGCGTCTGCGACGGTGATGGCACGAACGACTCCAACGCCGACCGTATATCCTCAATAGCAAACTGGTTGATGACTCCGGTGAGTACCACGGGTAGCACGTTCTGGATCATGAAGGTGGCCTTGCCGCCCATCGTCAGGGGCACGTTCACCGCCTTGGTGACCCGCAGTTTCCACTCGCCCTTGCCAATGGTGATGTAGCCGTTTTCCCATACCGCTGACAGCCCCCCTTTCTTAGCGTGCTCTTTGATGCGGGGATTGTTCTCGTCCATCGAGAACAACGCCACCTTGCACTCCAGTCCCTCGCGCATGGCGTAAACCAGATCGTCGTCGGCGTTCAGGACGGCGTAGCCATCTTTGTGCACTGCTTCCGGGATCACCGCCTTCACCCGGGCCAGTTGCTCCACGGTGTGAATGCCCTTCAGGCCGAGGTGGTCACCGCTCACGTTGGTCACAATGCCGATATCGCAGTGGTCGAAGCCCAGCCCGGCCCGTAGTAAGCCGCCGCGCGCCGTTTCCAGCACCGCGTAGTTCACAAGCGGATCCTTGAGAACAAACTGGGCGCTCGTCGGTCCGGTGCAGTCGCCCTTCATCAGCAGGTGGTTGTTCACGTAGATGCCATCGGAGGTGGTGTACCCGACTTTGTAGCCGTGCATCTTCATCAGGTGGGCGGTGAGCCGGGTGGTGGTGGTTTTGCCGTTGGTGCCGGTGATGGCCACGATGGGGATGCGCGACGAAGCGCCGGGCGGAAATAGCATGTCCAGTACGGGGGCGGCCACGTTGCGGGGCAGTCCGTCGGTGGGCGCGATGTGCATGCGGAAGCCGGGGGCGGCGTTTACTTCCAGCACTGCTCCTTTGGTTTCAGACAGCGGTAGGCTGATGTCGGTGGTCATAACGTCAATACCGCAGATATCCAGGCCGATGATTTTAGAAACGCGCTGGGCCATAAACTCCACTTCGGGGTGCACCTTGTGGGTCACGTCGGTGGCGGTGCCGCCGGTGCTCAGGTTGGCGGTGTCTTTCAGGTTGAGCCGCTGGCCCTCGGGCAGCACGGTTTCCAGCGTGTAGCCCTCGGCATCCAGGATACTCTGCGTCATCTCGTCCACCACAATGGCGGTGAGCACCTTTTCGTGCCCGTAGCCGCGGCGCGGATCTTCGTTGATGGTGTCGATAAGTTGCTGAATGGTGTGCTCTCCATCGCCAACCACGTGAGCGGGAGAGCGACGGGCGGCCGCCACGAGTCTGTGGTTGATCACCAGCAGGCGGTGGTCTTCGCCCTCAATGCGCCGCTCAATGATCACGCGCTTTGATATCTGCTGGGCCTCTTTGAACGCGAGCTGGGCGGTCTTCCAGGTGGTGATGTCGGCGGTGATACCGCGGCCGTGGTTGCCGTTCACCGGCTTGATGGCCAGCGGATAGCCCAGTCGGTCGACGGCTTCCTTGAGTTCTTCGGCACTACGAATGATCTCTCCCTGGGGCACCGGCACCTGGGCCTGGTCGAGCAGGAATTTGGTATCGGTTTTGTCGCAGGCCAGCTCCACCCCAATGCTGCTGGTGTTGCTGGTGACGGTGGCCTGGATGCGCTTCTGGTTGGCCCCGTAGCCCAGTTGGCACAGTGAGTGCTCGTTGAGGCGAATCCACGGAATGCCGCGGGCAGCGGCCTCTTCGATGATGGAGCCGGTGCTGGGGCCGAGGCGTTCTCGTTCGCGCAGTTCGCGCATTTGTTGCAGGTCGTCGTCTAAATCGTAGGGCTCGTCGGCAATCAGGGCCTCGGCAATGCGCACGGCCGCTTCGGCCGCGTATTTGCCTACCCGCTCTTCCATGTAGGCAAACACTACTTGGTACACGCCTTTTTCGCCGTAGCCGCGGGTGCGTCCGAAGCCCACGTCCATGCCCGCCAGCGTTTGGATTTCCAGGGCGATGTGCTCGATTACGTGGCCCATCCAGGTGCCTTCTTCCACCCGGTGAAAGAAGCCGCCCGGCCCGCCTTCTGAACAGCGATGTTCATAGAGTGAGGGCAACAAGGTTTTCAGGCGGTCATAGAATCCGTCGATGGTGTTGGTGGGTTGTTCTTCCAGCGCTTCCAGGTCGAGCGTCATCACGATGAGTTGGTGGCGACGGATGGACCAGTAGTTGGGGCCACGCATCACGTTTATTTTCTTGATTTTCATAGGGAAAATTGATTGGTCTTGTCTAGCTTGCTTCTTATAAAAGTGAGATACAAGTATAATTGTTTATATCCGATTACAGCAAAACTTTCTACGGCAAAGAATGAATCATACCAACGTTAAGGGAATACTCATACCAATTGGCGGCAATGAAGACAAGGGCACCCGCCGCGATGAATCCAGTCAGCTCAACTTCGTACAGAAAAGCATTTTAGCCCGCGTCATCCAGGAGTGCCGCTCGCCGGAACCGCTCATTGTAGTGATCCCCACCGCGTCGCGCATTCCGGGAGAGGTGGGCGAAAAGTACCAGGCCGCCTTCGGGCAGTTCTCATCCGTACGGGTACACGTGCTGGACGTCCGCAAGAAAGAGCAGTCTAAAAACCCCGACAACCTGCGCTGGATTGAACGGGCCGACTGCGTGATGTTCTCGGGGGGCAACCAATCGAAGATCACCCGCACAATGCGCGAAACGCCGATGCATCAGTTGCTCATGCAGCGGTATCACGAAGATGAATTTGTGCTGGCGGGCACCAGTGCCGGGGCCATGTCTATGTCGCGCGCCATGATCACCGGGGGGAAGTCGACCGAGGCACTGTTCAAGGGAGCGGTGAAAACCGGGCAGGGCATGGGCTACGTGCCGGGGCTGATCATCAACTCGCACTTTATCCAGCGGGGCCGCTTTGGGCGGGTGATGGAAGCTGTGGCGCGTTTCCCGCAACTGCTGGGCGTAGGTTTGGCGGAAGACACCGGCCTGGTGATCAAAAAGGGCAACGAATGCGAGGTGATCGGTTCGGGCATGGTGGTGGTGGTAGACCCCAGTGCGCTTACCCATAACAACGAAGAGATTCTCACTGAGGGCACGCCCATGTCGTTGTCTAATCTGATCGTGCACGTACTGTCGGTAGGAGACCGCTTCCGCATGGATACCCGCGAGTTACAAATTCTGCCGCTCAACCTGGATGCCCGCACGCTACTGGAGCGGCCGCACGATACTAGTTCCCGTAAATCGCGACGGTCTCGGTCTGGGGAGTCTTAGCGGCCCGGTACATGCCTTCGGTGTTGAAGGGTAAACTGATCTCACCTTGAGCGTTCACCGCCACCAATCCGCCGTCGCCGCCTAGCGCGGGCAGTCGCTCGTGTACTACCTCCCAACAGGCTTGTTCCAACGAATAGTTTTTGTACTCAACGAGGCAGGACACGTCGTAGGCCACCACTCCGCGCAAAAAGTACTCACCGCTGCCGGTGCACGACACGGCCACCGTGCGGTTGTCGGCGTAGGTGC
>CAWHXE010000012.1:0-44749 GCA_963833215.1 uncultured Cytophagales bacterium
AAGCCCGAGCTTGACGAAATCAAGGAGCGCAACGGCGACGATGCGCAGGCGGCCCAGAAGGAGCAGATGCAGCTCTACGGCAAGGTAGGCGTGAACCCGATCAGCGGCTGCGTGCCCATGTTGCTACAGATGCCGGTGCTGCTGGCGATGTTCAACTTTTTCCCTAACTCAATCGAACTGCGTCAAGAGCCCTTTCTGTGGACGGACGACCTATCAACCTATGATTCAATCCTGAGTCTGCCCTTCGAGATTCCCTTCTACGGCGACCACGTGAGTCTTTTCGTGATTTTGATGACCTTGTCAACGATCCTCTACACCTGGTCAAATAACCAGGCCACCTCGGTGCAGGGTCCGATGAAGTCGGTGCAGTATTTTATGCCGGTGATCCTGATGTTTGTACTGAACTCGTTCCCGGCAGCGTTGAGTTTTTACTATTTCTGTTCTAACCTGATCACCTTCGGGCAGCAGGCAATTATCCGCCGGTTTGTGGACGATGAGAAGATTCATAAGAAACTACAGGAGAACAAGATTCGCAACAAGGATAAAAAGAAATCGAAGTTCCAGGCGCGCATTGAAGAAGCGATGAAGGCCAGCCAGGAGAAGCAGCAGGAGCGCAAGGGCGGCAGTAACGGAAGCGCCGGAAAAGGGAAACGGAAAAGGGAAGAAAATAAAAAACGGTAAACTGGACATTGGTCACATTTACGAGAGTCAAGGGACAAATGACCAGTGGCAAAGGGCAAAATGGAGGTCAAAGACGTTAAAATCCGCAAGAAGAAGAAACTAGGGAGTTATCCCTACGTGAGCGTGGTGTTCAGCATCACCATGGCGCTGTTTGTGATCGGTCTGTTTGGACTGCTGCTGCTGCACGCCAATGCGCTATCGCGGGTGATTCGTGAAAACGTGGAGGTGCAGATATTTCTGAACCAGACCATTTCGGAAAATGACCGCTTGAAGATTCAAAAGACGCTGGCGACGAAAGATTACATAGCTGATATCAGTGGCGAACAGCAGATTAGCTACATCTCTAAAGAGGAAGCGGCTGAGGACTTTATCCAGGAAACCGGCGAGGACTTTCGGCAGTTTTTGGGAGAAAACCCCCTGCACGATGCCTTTGTGATTCGCATCAAACCGGAGTACTATACCGCCGAGGCGCTACAGAAGGTCAAGCTAGACGTGGAACGTCTCAGTGGGGTGTTTGAGGTAGCCTACGTTGAGAATCTGGTGAAGTCAATCAACGAAAACCTCACTAAAATTAGTTTGGTGCTTATGGGCTTTGCGCTGCTGCTGGTGCTGATCGTTACGGTGCTGATCAACAACACCATCCGGCTGGCGCTCTTCTCACAGCGCTTCCTGATTCGCAGCATGCAGTTGGTGGGAGCCACCGCCCGCTTCATTCAGCGGCCGTTTCTGGCCCGTTCGTTCGCCCACGGACTGCTGGGCGGGGCGCTCGCCTCAGTCTTGCTGGTACTCATTCTGCAGTACGCCAACCAACAAATAGAAGACATTGAACAGCTACAGGACCCGTTTAAAATTGCAGTTTTACTCACCGGACTGCTCATCCTGGGTGGAGCCCTGGGATTTATGAGCACCTACCGCGCGGTGAAACGCTATATGGGCATGTCGTTGGATGAACTGTACTGAACTCGATTGCTCAATGGTTCGATTGTTGACTTTCAGAAGAACCAACAATAGAGCAATGAAACAATTGGATATAAAATAACAATCAAGAAGTTCTCTTTCAAAACTTAATGTAAACCAATGGACCGCACACCTTCTTCGGAACCCCTACCCTTCGGCAAAAAAAATTACATTTTCATGCTCGTCGGCATCGGATTGTTGATCCTCGGCTTCACCGTGATGTCGCTTGATGGCGAACCCTACGGTTTTGGCGCACTTGGACTCACCGTTGGGCCCATCATTGTGATGATCGGCTTCATCGTTGAGTTCTTCGCCATCCTGAGCAAGCCCCAGAACGAAGCATAGTCAAGTCTTATCTACTTGCCTCACGTCTGATGTTAGGTACGCTTTGTGCGGTGGGATGCCCAGGCACGCACCGTAGCGCGCCGACCGTTTTATCACGTAGAATCACATGACGCTAATTGAAGCCATTATCCTGGGAATCGTTCAGGGACTTACCGAATTTTTGCCCGTCAGTAGTAGCGGCCATATCGAACTGGGCACCGTGTTGCTGGGCGTGCAAAGCGAAGATAATCTGCTGTTTTCGGTGATCGTGCACTGCGCCACCGCCCTGAGCACCATCGTCGTCTTCCGAAAAGACATTGCTGATATTTTTGTGGGGCTGTTTAGCCTGGAGTGGAACGAGGGGAAGGACTACGCTGCCAAGATTCTACTTTCCATGCTGCCCGTGCTGGTGATTGGGTTGCTGTTCAAAGACGAAGTAGAGGCTTTCTTCGGCGGCCAGGTGCTCTTCGTAGGCATAATGCTGCTGCTGACCGGCACGCTGCTGGCCCTCACCTACTACGCAAAAGATCAGGTCGGAATTGTAACGTATCCGAAAGCCTTGCTAATCGGAATGGCGCAGGCAATCGCTATTTTGCCCGGGATTTCCCGCTCGGGAGCCACTATTGCCACCGCCCTGCTGGCGGGGGTAGACAAAGGCCGCGCCGCCAAGTTTTCGTTCCTCATGGTGTTGGGACCGATCATTGGGGCCTCGCTGCTCGAGCTCAAGGATTATCTGGAGGCTCCGGCCGTCACCAACGCCATTGGCATCACCTCGTTGGTAGCGGGGTTTGTGGCCGCTTTCGTATCGGGACTGCTGGCCTGCCAGTGGATGATTGCTATTGTGAAGCGGGGCAAGCTGATCTACTTTGCGATCTACTGCTTCGTGGTGGGCACCGTAGCCATACTGGTGGCCTATTTCTAGAAACTATTTGAGGTCCGAACGGGTCTTACTATTATGACAACCCAACGAACCTCTTCCCCCCCCTGGGATTTCGCCGAAGGTGAACGGCTGTTGATCGACAAACCCCTGACCTGGACTTCGTTCGAACGTGGTGAAGAAGATCAAGTATCAATGTCGCATCAAGAAGATTGGTCACGCGGGTACGCTTGATCCACTGGCTACTGGGTTGTTGATCTTATGCACCGGCAAGATGACCAAGCAGATCGACCGCTACCAAGCGCAGGAGAAAGAGTACGTGGGCACGTTGGTGCTTGGAAAAACCACTCCCTCAGTCGATTTAGAAACTCCCTTTGATAGCGAAAAGCCAATTGATCACCTCACGGAAGCTGACCTATCCACGGCCCGCCAATCACTCACCGGGGAGATTCAGCAGATTCCTCCGGCTCATTCAGCGGTGCAGATCAACGGGCAACGGGCCTACAAGCTAGCGCGTCAGGGCAAAGAAGTAGTTATCAACCCCCGCACCGTCACGGTAAAGGAATTCGCGTTCACCGAAGTGGCCTTGCCCGAAATCTCTTTCCGAATTGTGTGCTCCAAGGGGACCTACGTACGCAGCATGGTCCGCGATTTAGGAGAACAGCTGGGCGTGGGAGCGTATCTACAGCGCTTGTGCCGCACCCGCATCGGCGAGTATACGCTGGACGATGCTTACTCCCTGGAGGAATTCATAGCCCTGGCGAAAGTATGAAAGTACACCGGGGAGACGCTTCGTTCGAGCCGCCCCGCGCGGCGGTGGTCACCAGCGGCACCTTTGACGGGGTGCACGTGGGGCACCAGAAAATTCTGCGTCGGCTCAAGGAGCTAGCCCGCGAAACTGGCGGTGAAACGGTGGTGGTCACCTACTGGCCCCACCCGCGCATTGTGCTTTATCCGGATGATCCGGCTGTTCAGTTGCTCACCACCTTCGACGAAAAGCTGGCTTTGCTAGAAACACTGGGCATTGATCACCTCGTGCAAATTCCCTTCACCAAAGAATTCTCTCGGCTCAGCTCCGATGCGTTTGTCCGGCAGGTGCTCGTCGATAAGATCGGCACCCGGCAGCTGGTGATTGGCTACGACCACCACTTTGGCCGCAACCGCGAGGGCGGCTTTGAGTATCTGAAGGAGCACGCGGCCGAGTATGGTTTCACCGTTGAAGAGATTCCCCGGCAGGACGTGGATCAGGTGGGCGTAAGCTCTACCAAGATTCGTAATGCCCTGGAGGCGGGGCAGGTGCACACCGCCCGGGAGTACCTGGGTCGCCCGTATCGCCTGACGGGGGCGGTGGTGCAGGGCGACCAACTGGGCCGTCAACTGGGCTACCCAACGGCCAACCTTCGCATTGATAGTCCGCACAAGCTCATCCCCGCCGATGGTATCTACGCCGTGCACGTGGAACACGCCGACCAGCGCTACGAGGGAATGTTGTACATTGGTCACCGGCCCACGATCCAGGGCACCAGCCGCAATATTGAGGTAAACATATTTGATTTTAACCAAAGTATCTACGGTGATGAGCTGCGCGTTGACCTGCTGGCCCGCACCCGCGGCGATATGACCTTTGATGGTTTAGAGGCGCTCACGGCCCAGATGAAAGAGGACGAAAAAGTTGTGATCGAGTTGCTCAAGCAGTATACGTAGTGTCTTCTTCTATCAGACGACTAGGCAGAAATCAGGAGGATTTCCCGGACAAAAATTTGTTGTTAGGTATCGCTTTGACCGGCAGGAGGTTAGCCAAAAAGCGGTACTCACCCGGCAACGAAGACTAGCTTTATTGCGGGGGCTTACGTAATTTGCCCGAAGCACTACTAACCAACCCATGAAGAAAATAAACCAGAGCCAGAGCGCCCGTCGGGCCGAGAGCACCACCGTGGGCGAAGCCATGCGTGATCTGTTAGATACCTATAAACTCACTGCCCGCTACGAACAAACGCAACTCATCCAGTCGTGGGACCGCCTGATGGGGGCACCGGTGGCCCGTCGCACCGACAAGCTTTTCATCAAGGATCGTAAGCTATACGTCAAGCTCAACTCTGCCCCCCTGAAGCAAGAACTCAATCTGTCAAAGTCTAAAATACTGGCCCTCTTCCTGCGCGAGTTTGGCGAGGTGATCGTGGTAGATGTGGTATTTTTGTAGGAACCTTCTACCGTACGGAGAACTTCGTAGGAAAAACTTACTTGCGGTTGGACGCTACGTAGCGTCAGGTGCTGCCTACGAAAGCAACTTTTTTGATATTGACCTGTCATGGGGTAGTAAGCGTGGCGTAAGATCAGGCACAAAACGGAAGAAAAGTGGTAAGCCCGAGCATCATTGCCCTTGAAATTACGTGCGCAGTGCCGGTGCAGTATTTTTGAGTCGTTTATCTTACCCATTTCCTACACTAACAGTATTAATTGAGCATTCCCTCCCGTGATTTGGCCTTCGTGTAACGTTACATAGGCACTGCCCCTCGATAAAAAATTATCATGTTACGCTGTTCTGCCTCTCCCGTTACAGTTTCAGGGTTAATGTAGCGCGTTTCCTCAGGGCCACATCAGCTAAAGCGCTTACCATCCATTGTTTCTTTTTAAAAGTTTTCTGGACGAAGTACCATTACCCCGATTTATGGGTGGCATTGGCTTCGTTAATGGTTAAAATTTGCCCTTCTCAAAACCAAAAAAGAGTAGTCATCCGACATTTCCCACCTATTTGATAGGGGAGAGCATTTAATTTAGCGATTACTTTGCAGGATGGAAATTACTCTACAAACCAAGACTCTGGATCATTTGGGTTTGATCAGTGGAATGTATGATGAGTTGGGCTTGGGTACTGGTATTGATGAGTTGGTTCAAACTGAGACAACGCGTCGGGATGTGAGCATTGGCACGTTATGCAAAGCGCTGGTTTTAAACGGCTTAGGTTTTACGCAACGCACTCTATATATGGTCAGTTCATTTTTTGAAGGTAAGCCTGTGGAGTTATTATTGGGTGAAGAGTTCACCGCTTCTCAACTCAACGACAGTGTGTTAGGCCGAGCCCTAGACGATCTACATGCCTATGGCTGTACCAAGCTGTTTTCTCAACTAACACCCTGGGTTTCCCCCATTTTAGTAGACAGTTAGTTAAGCAGCTTTAGCGGTTGATTTCTTCCATTGTTTTTCGTAAGCTACTGGACTCATATATCCGATAGTGGAGTGTTTTCTTTGGCGATTGTACCATACCTCAATGTACTCGAAGATGTCTTGCCTGGCTTGGGCGTGCGTGGTATAATAGGTGCGGTATACTAATTCGCGTTTCAGGGTGGCAAACCAGCTTTCCGTAGGTGCATTATCGTAACAGTTTCCTCGCCGACTCATGCTACCTACTATCCCCTTTTGTTGGAGGATATTCTGGTAATCACAACTGGCATACTGGCTACCCCGGTCGCTATGGTGAATGAGTCCTTCATCTGGGTTACGTGTGGTAATAGCCATCTGCAAAGCATCTATCACTAGGGTTCGTTCCAGACTGGGAGCCATCGACCAGCCGCGCCCTTTAGATTTGCAATATAGAGTTAGTACTGGAAAAGTACTACTTTTGACAAGAGTTGAGGTGAACTACCGCCGCGCCAGAGCAACCGGACTCATACCGTGAATTAGTCCTTGGCTTTTGTTTTTGATTGAAGGTACCAATTAGAATATTAAGCGTTCGGGCTTACTAAAGGGATCAGTAGATTCAATCATTTTCTTTCACCTAATCTAATCCACTACCACTATGAAGTTTACCTACTTTATCGGTATTGACATTTCAAAGGACAGCTTTGATGTGTGCTTTTGTTCTGAGAAACATCCCGACCGATTCGTTCACAGCAAGTTTGCCAATTCAGCGGCTGGTTGTAGACAACTACTCACTTGGCTCAGAAAGCATAAAGTAGCCTTAGGTCAGTGTTTCTTTGCAATGGAACACACGGGATGGTATACCCTGGAATTGTGCTGCTTCCTACAAGATCAGGAGTTAGCTTTTGCGCTCTACTCTCCTTTGCATTTGAAGCGTTCGTTGGGAATAGCCAGAGGCAAGAATGACCGGGTAGATGCGCAACGGATGGCGCACTACGCTTTCCTGCATCGTCATAAGCTCACCCCTACGACACTGCCCTCAGCGAGTCTACTGAAACTTAAGAATCTGTTTGCCTTTCGGGAACGGCTTGTAAAGAATCAAGCGAGCCTCAAGCAGACCATCAAAGACCTAAAAGATACCGC
The DNA here is from genome assembly GCA_963833215.1 of uncultured Cytophagales bacterium. Taxonomy (GTDB): domain Bacteria; phylum Bacteroidota; class Bacteroidia; order Cytophagales; family Cyclobacteriaceae; genus Tunicatimonas. Next base: position 7,121 of record CAWHXE010000012.1, read on the forward strand.
TCATCTGGTGGATAACAAGTTCATTATCAGACAGTCAGAGAAGCACCTAAAGCTTGTCAAGGAACAGGTTAACCAAACCGAAAAGCAGATTGAGAATGCCATCAAAGAAGACGATCAGTTACAAGATACCTTGAAGCTCCTATGTTCTATTCCTGGTATCGGTTTAGTCACTGCCGTCGCTCTGATCCTAGCGACTAACAATTTCACTGCCTTTAGTGACAGCCGTAAATTTGCTTCTTACTGTGGCGTAGCACCCTTTGAGCATACCTCTGGTACCAGCATCCGGGGTAGAACAAAAACCAGTCATCTGGCTAACAAACGGATCAAAGCTCTGCTAAGTAACGGGGCAGCATCAGCTATCCAATCAGATGAAGAACTAAAGACATACTTTCATCGGAAGGTAGCGGAAGGAAAACCTAAAATGGTGGTTATCAACGCCGTTAGGGCTAAACTCATTAACCGAATTTTTGCCACTATCAACCGAGGTACAGAATATGTTGTCTTGAGACAGTATGGACAGGCTGCTTAAACTTGAACTTCTTAGAAGATCGTTGTCGCTACTAAGCTGTTGAAATGTGGGTAACTTGAAAAGTTATCCATATTTCAACAGCCCACCGTGAAAATTACTTTCCTGAAAAAATTATACCAAGAAAACTTGCTTTAACCTTAGAATTCACGGTGGCCCACAATCTGACGAGAAAACAAATCAAGCGGACGCCGCGCGGTACGACCGCCAAATAAAGCCATCCCTGTTGGGTCCATATATACGTTATGTCGGCTGTCCATGTCGCATTCGGCCTATCTGCCTTAAAATGCTGATTCAACAGATTAGGGGCAATGGGTAGTGAATGATTGGAATCGGTAGTTCGGACAAACTTCCTTTTCTTTTCAGCCGCAATACCATATTGCCGCATCAGCCTGGCTACTTTGTTTTCACTACAAACCACTTCCTGATCCTTGAGTTCATCATGGACACGTGGGCTACCATATGTGCCTCGGCTCTGCTGGTGGATGTCTTTAATCCCGGTCGGGCCGACTGTTGCACTAACTGCTTGTTTTGTACGCTTCGCTTGCTTGGCGGCCTTCGCAACCAGGCGTAGTAGCCGCTTGGGGATGCCTGTAACACTTCACACATCACTGTGACGGAAAACTCTTGATGATGCTCCTCAATAAATCGGTATCTTTCTAGGAGCGGACTACAAAGATACCGACCGCTTTTTTTAGTATCTCCACTTCCTGCTGTAGCCGCCTGTTTTCTTTTCTCAGTTGAACCACCCGCGCGGCGTCCGCTCTTCGTCTTTAGGCTTCCCGTTCCCCGGAAAGGCTTTCTTCCCTTCGGTTTGTATATCCCGTTGCCATTTACCGATCATCGTAGCATGGATACCTAGATCGCGGGCTACCCGGCTTTTGTTACCGCTGCTCTCAGCTAGGCGTACGGCTTCTTGTTTGAATTCCGGACTGTAGTACTTCTTCTTACTCATAATTGACACTGGTTTAGATGATTAAAGTTAAGCGTTTATCCGCTAACCTGTGCTCTTCTTAGTGTCTACTTTAACGGGGGAACCCCACCAACAGGCTGCCCGCCGGAAGGGCAGGTTTGTGATTGCCACCAATCAACTCGATGAGCAAGCACTACCTGACACAGAGGTGCTGGCAGGCTATAAAGGGCAGGCCAAGGTAGAAAGAGGCTTTCGCTTTCTGAAAGACCCGCAGTTTGTAGCTTCCAGCCTGTTTGTGAAAAAGCCCGAACGTGTAGAAGCCCTGCTCTTCATCATGACGCTTTGCTTGACTGTATACGCTGCTCTGGAATACAAACTGCGTGAGCAACTCGTGCAGCAAGAAGAAACCTTGCCTAATCAACTGGGCAAGCCCATACAAAATCCAACCATGCGATGGGTATTCGCCCTGTTCAATGGCATCCATCTCTTATATGGAATGCCGCAAACAGAGATAGTCGTGCTCAACCTTAAACCTGTTCATAACAAAGTACTCACCCTGATGGGAGATCCCTACATAAAATGTTATTTCCTCTCAGGATAGCTGGGAAATGTCGGGTCATGGTAAAAATTAAGAAAAGCAGTGTTGCCCGGCAGATAGAAGATGCCCAACAGCTTATTGATGGTGCCCTCGCCCAACCCGAGGTGATGAAAGAGTTATCGAAGCTAGGTTACCCTCCCAAAGAAATACAAAAGGGAACCGCAAAACTGAACCGGGTGATCATGCTGGAATCCGCTAAGTCAAACAGGTATGGGTTGAAGCACAACACCGCGGTGCAGTGCAACCAAGATCATGCAGAGAGCTTGGGCGAAGTATATGCACCATGTGAAGCGGCCCGGCTGACTTTTGCCGACGATCTGGGCAAGAGAAGCCCTAGACCTAACCGTTGCTCGCAAGCGCGGCCCTGGCGGAGTGGGCTGGTGCAGGTCCGCCACTTTCTACCAGGAACTGCAACAGATGACCGACGACTTTGCGGTAGTGAACGTAACGGGTGAAGTGCTAGCGCAGACGCTGGCCATGATCGAGGCGGTGGCCGAGGCCAAGCGGGTGCGCAAGAGCCTGGCGGGCGAAGCCCAGCAGATGACCCAGGAGCGCAATAAGGCTCTTCGAGAGCTGAACACCTGGACGCGCCGCTTCGCCAAGATGGCCCGCATGGCGCTGGAAGAAAAGGACCAATTACTGGAAGGCATGGGCCTGCTGGTGCGCAGCAAGGGGTAAGCGTTTGCTACCGGTGTCAATGTTTACCAACGTTTGTAGATGCTATCCGCCATCTATTTCAGTTACCACTCAATAGAGATCGTTAGCAGAACAACTTTACCCGACCATTATTCAAATAGCTATCCTATTGGTGTATTGAATATAGACGCAATGTGTCTGTATATATGTTAGCAGGCATTATTTACCACAGATGAGAACCATTATTAGCAGAATTTATTCCTTTTTCGAAGTCAAGCATGTAGAAGTGGAAGGAACTTATCAAGGATTTTACTGGTACAGTAATTCGTTCAGCCGAGTCTATAAAGCAAAAAAAAGTTGGCTTCACTGCACAAATATCATTGAATTCGGAACACACTTGGTATTTGTTGGGAAAATCAGAGGAGTCCAAAGAAGGGATTGCGGAAATTCTGACAGATTACCGGAAGTATAAAAGGCAAAAGAATTGAGTTCTCGAAGAAATATAAAAACTTCTATGAAATCAGATGAACTAGGTAATCTAACAACTCACGAAGGGCCTCTATTTGTTAACTATACTGGAATTTTTGATAACTGTAGGAACAAATATATTGGGCAGTGGAGAATTCAGAACAATCTATGAATACGCAGACGGTAGAAAAATAACAAATGACAACACTGGGCATTGGGAGATGAATAGAACGCCAGCTAATAGTAGGTAGAAAAACACACGCTAAGCAGGTCGTAGAACGACTTTGTGTGATTTGCATCGTATTTTCTTTTTGCATTCTATAATCTGAACGGCATAGTGGAACACAGCATCAATTTTAAAGCAAAAAGCTTTTTAGCAAGCGTGAGTCAGAGAAAGATGAGGGCGTTTCTTGCAAATAAAGACTGAACTTTCAATCGAACAAGGAGGGGGTTCGCGCAAAAGAATTATTGATCGTATAGCTTGGCCTACTGCTATCAGACTTTACGATGAGCTCCTTTCTGGTAAGGTTATTTTCCAACCGCGAAAGCACCTTATCCACTGCTTTCATTCTGCTTACTTGATGTGGTTGTTAATCATCATCTCCATGAGTTCAATCTTGCCACTGCGCTGCTCGGGTTCACCCTGCTGCTCGGCCAGGTCGCGCAGGTCTTCCAGCGACAGTTCTCCCTTCTCGAAAGCCGCTCCTTTCCCTGCGTCAAACGACGCGTACCGCTCTTCCAGCATCTGGTTAAATTTAGAATTTTCCCGGATGTCGTGCGCGATCAACAGGCCACGGGCGAAGGTGTCCATGCCGGCGATGTGGGCGATGAACAGGTCTTCCATATCGGTGGAGGTGCGGCGGGCCTTGGCGTCGAAGTTGAGTCCGCCCGGCGCGATGCCGCCCTGCTTGAGCACAATCATCATGGCGTGAATGCAGTCGTACAAATCCGTGGGGAAGTAGTCGGTGTCCCAGCCGTTTTGCAGGTCGCCCTGGTTGGCGTCTATGCTGCCCAGCATGCCTGCGTCCGAGGCGGTTTGCAGGTCGTGCGCGAAGGTGTGCCCCGCCAGGATGGCGTGGTTCTGCTCCACGTTGATCTTGAAGTCGTCGGCCAGCCCCTGGTCGCGCAGGAAACCCACCACGGTGGCCGAATCGAAGTCGTACTGGTGTTTGCTGGGTTCAGCCGGTTTGGGTTCAATAAGGTACACGCCTTGGAAGCCGATCTTGCGGCCGTAGTCGCGCGCCATGCGTAAGAACTGCCCCAGGTGATCGAGTTCGCGCTTCATGTTGGTGTTGATGAGCGAAGCGTAGCCCTCGCGACCGCCCCAGAACACGTAGTTTTCGCCGCCCAGTTCTACGGTGGCTTCCAGGGCCGCTTTCACCTGGGCCCCGCCGTGGCACACCACCGCAAAGTCGGGGTTGGTGGAAGCACCGTTCATGTAGCGGGGGTGCGAGAAGAGGTTAGCGGTGCCCCACAACAGCTTCACGCCGGTGGACTGCTGGTACTCTTTGGCCCGCTTCACAATCTCCTGCAAGTTTTTTTCTGATTCGGACACGCTGTTGCCCTCCGGAGCGATGTCGCGGTCGTGGAAGCAGTAGAAGGGCGCGGTGATCTTGGTAAAGAACTCGAAGGCTGCATCAAGACGCGCTCGGGCGGCATCCATTGGGTCGCGGTGGTCGTCCCACGGGAAAATGCGGGTGCCGGGGCCGAAGGGATCGGCCCCGGCGTTGGTGAAGGTGTGCCAGTAGGCAATGGCGAAGCGCAGGTGCTCCTTCATGGTTTTGTCGCCGACCCGTCGGTTTTCGTCGTAGTAGCGGAAGGCGAGTAGGTTATCGGTGTCGGTGCCCTCGAAGGTGATTTTGTTAATTCCGGGGAAGTACTGGGATGAGGTCATGGTGGGTAGGGTTTGAGACGCGATGCACCGCGTCTGTACGATATTTTTATTAGATTCCATTGAGACGCCATGCATGGCGTCTTTACAAAAGGGTGAGCCAGTGTTGGTAGGCTTCTTGGTATTGGGATTGTAGTTTTTCGTTGGGTGCTAGGGTTTCTAATTGCTGTAGGGTAGCGAAGGCTTCGGCAGAGGTGGCGTAGATGCCCGCGCCAATGCCCGCGCCCCGCGCGGCGCCGACCGAACCGTCGGTGTCGTAGAGTTCCAGAGAGGTGCCAGTCGTGTTAACGAAGGCTTCGCGAAAGAGCGGACTCAAGAACATATTGGCCCTTCCGGCTTTCACGCGTTGAATTGATAAGCCCATGCTTTGCATGATCTCGAAGCTATACTTTAGTGCGAAGACCACGCCCTCTTGGGCGGCGCGGAGCACGTGCGCATTGGTGTGGGTGTTGAAGTCCAGTCCGTGAATTTGGGCACCAAGCTCGGCGTTGCCCAGCGTGCGTTCGGCGCCGTTGCCGAAGGGCAGCACCCGCACTCCGGCCGAACCCACCGGAGCCTGCGCGGCCCGCTCGTTCATGGCTTCGTACGTTAGCTGACCGCCGAGCAGTTGGTTTTTTAGCCAGCTATTCAGACTGCCCGTGCCGTTTACGCAGGCCAGAATGCCGTATACTGGATTCTCAGCCGTATAGTTGACGTGCGCAAAGGTGTTCACCCGTGACTGCGCATCATATTCTAATTTATCGCTCACGCCGTAGATCACCCCGGAGGTTCCGGCCGTGGTGGCCACCTCGCCGGGTTGCAGCACGTTGAGCGACAACGCGTTGTTGGGCTGGTCGCCCGCCCGGTAGGTCACGCGGGCATCCGAGGGTAATCCCAATTGCTCGGCTACTGCCGAAGACACGGTTCCTTGGTCGGCAAACGTGGGTACAATAGTTGGCAGCAGCGATGCGTCGAATTCGTAGTGCTTAAGTAACGCGTGCGCCACCTCTCTTTTCCTGAAAATCCCACAGAATTCCTTCGGAGAGTCCCGAAACGGTCGTCTGCACCGCCCCGGTCAGTTTCATAGCGATATAATCACCGGGGAGCATCATCTTGTCGATCTGCGCGTAGCGTTCGGGTTCATTTTCCTGCACCCACTTAAGCTTGGAAGCAGTGAAGTTGCCGGGAGAGTTTAACAGGTGAGACAAGCAGTAGTCGTGTCCTAAGCCGTCCCAAGCCTGCTGACCGATACCGACGGCCCGGCTGTCGCACCAAATGATGGACGGGCGAAGTACCTGCTGGTTTTTGTCCACCACCACCAGTCCGTGCATCTGGTAGGCGATGCCGATGGCCTGTACCTGAGCCAGGGCTTCGGGATATTCAGAACGCAACTGGGCGGTAGCTTTCACCAGATGTTCCCACCACAGATCAGGATGTTGTTCGGCCCAGCCTTCCTGAAGGGCAGTCATGGGCAGCTCCTGCGCCGGTGAGGTGGCCGTTCCAATCACTTCTCCGGTATCAGCCTGCACCAAGCTAGCTTTAATCGATGAACTGCCAATATCGTATCCTAATAATACTTGCTGAGCCATAGTAGCGCGGTGAGATAAGCGAACGGGCTACAAGGTTGTAAAAAATAAAAAAGCGAACAAGGGTTCTTGTTCGCTTCTGGCAATGTAGTGCAATAAAATGGGTTATACCGAGCGGTCGGCTTCGTACACTTCGCCGTACTCGGTGAAGTAGACAACCGAAAGTTGTTTACCGTTCCAGAGTTGCAATTCGTACAGACGACGAGGCATCAGGTCAGTGCGCTGGGCAGTGGCATGCTTCAGGGCCGCGCCGCGCAAAACAAACACCTGGGTGATGGTAATTCCTTCGTAAGTGCCTTCGTCCAGCGCGCGCACCACTGATGAAGGAAGCTGGGCATGATCAATTTCCTGACGATTGGCGTCGGCCACCGATTCAGGGTTGATCACACTTTCAGAGAGGATCATATCCTGGGCGATCACGGGAGTCAGTGCAATGGTTAAGATGACGAAGAGAGTGGCAAGGCGTTTCATGGCGAATAACTGATCGATGTACCATTTGACGCAATAAAAACAATACCAAATATGTAAGCCACTATGTATCAATAGCTTGCAAAAATAACTCGCTTCTGCACCCGCTTATATGCAGCCCAAAACGGGGAACTTTTCCCCAGTTGATGCGCTGTTCAAGAGTGGGTAACCATTGCTTACAAAAATTGCTTCGCCGTTCCCACCGTCACTAGATTTGGGTGGCGAAGCAATTTGCTGACGCAATTCATCTACTGTTGGGCGATTGCCTTCAAAAACGGAACCCCGTGTTTGGCGGGGGTTGTTTTTAGACCCAGCCAATCACTTACTGCTTGGTAATCTTCTAAATCGACCGGGCTGCTAGTTCGGGCGTTGGCTGAGTAGTTTGCCGGGACGACCACGAAGCGCGCCAAGAAATCATCGAACACATCGCGTTCGGGGTCCAGAGGAAACGCCGCTTCGGCGTACAGTTTCACGTCGATGGCGGTGAAGTCGTAGCCAATCTGTAGCGTACCTTCTTCGTACAAGTAGCTCACGGGCAGGGGGCGCCATACGTCAATAAGATCGCCACCATCCTCAGGGTCTATTTGATCCCATAGTAGGTATCCCAACACAACATCTTCGACGTAGATGGGGTCTTGGGGCGGGAATTCGTAGAAAGTTTGCCATTCATTGTTGGCGTTCAGACTAAATTCCACTTCGTACATCAGGCCAGTGCCGGGAGGACCTTGCGGACCGGTAGCGCCGTCAAAGCCATCGCGCCCATCGTATCCGTCGAAACCGGGCGGACCCTGCGGGCCGGGAATGGGTTCGGAATAACAGCCGGATAAGGTGGCCAGTATAAAGAAAATCGGGATATATCGGAGAAGTTGCATGAGATAAGCGATTAAGTGAAACATAGCGGAAGTTTCCGCCGTCAAGGCCGACTGGCCCGACTGACTACCTAATTACAAAAAGGATGCCTCACGTAAGGATTTTGTAAAATTAGACATGAATTAGTCACAGATATGGATTTTTTGGCAACCAGACCGTATTGCTCAGTCAGAATTGTTGCTCCGGGAAACTTGTTACGCTACCTTTGCTGTTACAGAAAATGCGTTCGTTGGGTCATTTGCCTTGATAACAAGTCCGCCGCTATTACGCTAATTCGTTAGATACTACCAACTATGAAATTAAATGCTGTTTACCTAGGCGCTTTGTTGCTACTAGGGCTTATATCTTGCCAGCCTACCAGCGACTTTGATACGGACAATCCGGACCTGATTCATCAGTCGATGAAAAAGCTAACCGACGTAATTGTTTACGATATTTTCTCGCCACCGGTGGCTAGTCGCATCTACGCGTACCCTAGTATCGCGGCTTACGAAACCCTTATCCACGACCATCCGGAGTACCAAACGCTGGCCGGACAATTGAACGGTTTGGATACAGCTCCTGCTCCCGAAGCCGGGCAGGCATACTGCTATCCACTGGCTAGTCTGCACGCCTTTTTGACCGTCGGCAAGGCCCTGATATTTTCGGAACAAGACATTGAGGAGTTTGAACAATCGCTGTACGACAAGTACGATGGTGCGCTCTCGGGTGAGGTATACGATCGCTCCCTGATCTACGGCGAGGCGGTGGCCAAACACATTTTGGCCTGGGCCAATCAAGACCAGTACAAAGAAAGCCGGTCGTACCCGAAGTTCACCGTGAACGATGCGCCGGGTCGCTGGCAGCCTACCCCTCCTGATTATATGGACGGCATTGAACCGCACTGGGCCGCCATTCGCCCCTTTGTGCTGGATTCGGCCAACCAGTTTGTGCCCCCGCCCCCGACCGATTTCAGCATGGAAGAGGACAGCCCTTTTTTCCAGGAAGTGAAGGAGGTGTACGAAACGGGGGTGCAGCTTGACGAAGAGCAGACCGAAATCGCTAGCTTCTGGGATTGCAATCCCTACGTATCTCACCACCAGGGTCACGTGATGTTCGCCACCAAAAAGATCACTCCCGGCGGGCACTGGATTGGCATCGCGTTCGATCGCGGCCCGGCAGAGCGGTGCTGACTTGATGAAATCGGTAGAGACGTATACCGTGACCGCCGTGGCCCTTATGGACGGGTTCATCAGTTGCTGGGACGAAAAATACCGCAGTAACCTTATTCGCCCCGAAACACTCATCAATATGCACATGGATGAAGATTGGGTGCCGTTACTGCAAACCCCACCCTTTCCTGAATATCCCAGCGGGCACAGTGTGATTTCTTCGGCGGCGGCAATTGCTCTTACCGATTTATACGGTGACAATTTCCAGTTTACCGATTCTACGGAGTATGAGTACGGATTACCGCCCCGGGACTTTGATTCATTTATTCAGGCTTCTGAAGAGGCTGCGATAAGCCGGTTGTACGGGGGAATCCACTATCTGCCCGCCATTGAAAACGGCGTGGAGCAGGGACGGAGTGTGGGAAGGCTAGTGATAAATCGGCTTAAAACAAGGAAGGACGAATCGGTAGCCAAAAACTAGAATTGCATCAAATTCCAAATTAGAAACTTTTTCAACAACTTGGTTCTTCCGCTTGATTCGAAGACCGAAGAAGTCAATACCCGCACATCCGAAGTACTGCTGAGCGATGGTTGGCAGGTTGGGAGCCACGATGTCTTCCACCACGGTGCCCAGTCGGTTGGCAAGCTCGCCCCACCGCTTATTTGACATTATTTTGTGCTCCTGTAGATCTTGCTGAATTTGCTGCTGAACTCTGTCTATGCTCTGGTTTAGCGCGTCCTGATCGGCCCGCACTGCCTCACGAAACTCCTTCAGATCTTTATCTCGCTTTAGAAGATTAAACGGGTATTTCGCGGCGGGAGGATGTTTTGCGACCGGCAGCTTTGGGCCTTTTAGTATCAGTGTCTGGTTTCTTCAGATCGTTATACCGGCGGTAGATAGAGATTCCGAAACCAAAGAGCATCACTAAGGTACCAATCCAAAGCACGTTGATGAGCGGTTTCTCAATGGCTTTGAGCACGATGTAATCTTTCTGCGTAGTTTCTACCCCGAAGGTAAATGAATTGGTTTCCGGGGAGATGGTCATCAGGCTAAGTCGCACCCCGAGTTCACTTTGGGTATCAGGCACCCGGCCCACCAGGCGGTCGCGGATGAGGTAAACGGGGTTTAGCACGAAGGCTTGGTTTTCAGCCTCCACTTTCACCACCGCCTGCACCGCCAGATCGCTTTCTTTAAGGTCTATGTCATCCGATTCGCTGATTCGCTCTACGCTCTGTAGGGTAGCCACGTAGTCGTTGACGAAAAACGGCTCACCCATCTTCACCACCATTTCTTTCATCTCACTCCACTGCTTCTCATCGGCTTCGTTTGACATTGCGTTCACGAAGGTGTACATATCTTGGTAACTTTGTGCAAGATGTCGGGCGATGCCAAGGTGCCCCCCATTCCGGGATTAATCTGCGTACGGGGATACAGCGTGAATTCGTCACCACTGTCATTGTCATGATAAACTATCTCATGGTAGGTATTTTCCGGACGAACCGCCACGGTGTCACCTTTGCTCAGGTATTGCTTGCCATCTACCAGAATATTCTGACGAGCCGTAGCAATATTCTCGTCTTCGGTGGGGCGCATCAGTTTGCGATCAATATAACCTGGCACACCGTCTACTTCCATGCGCCGACCGCGGTAGGTAAGTTGGTAGTCGAGCATCTGTCGCGGCTCATTAATCCACAAGACCAGATTTTCGGCATTTTCTTGTTCCGGAACATCTTCACTAAAGATCACTTTGCCCGAGAGGTTTAAAGAAACCACGTTGGAGTATCCTGATGAGAACAGAATTCCGATAAACATCAAGGCCACTCCGATGTGCGCTACCGAACCACCCACGAGTTTCACCTTACGGCGAGCGAGTTGCAGCAGGATGGTCGCATTGGCAATCACTGAGTAGAGCGAAGCGGTGAGCAGCACGATGTAGACCGGGTCCGTCACTTTGCCAATTAGAATGGCCGCCGAGCTCACTAGCAGCGTGATAATGAAGGGCAGGGTGAGCGCTTCCGTTAGACGAGCCGCATCCATTTTCTTCCAGAAGAAAAACTGCCCGGTGCCCGAGAGAAGTGCAACGACCACCGCAAACCACAACTGAAATTTGGTGTAGAAACCAATCTGATCGGCCGGAGGAGCCACGTTAGATACGCCTCCCAGTAATTCTACAATGGTATTGTATACCGGAATAGAGGTGGGTACCAGCACCTGAAAACTCATCAGGCACAGGGTGGTGGCCCCGATGAAGATCCAGAACTCCCGGCTGTAGGCCGAGGCTTCTTTTTCGGAGGTAGGCACTTCCTTCCAGCGAGTAGCCGCCAGGACAATGGCTCCCACCATAAAAAACAACATATAGATAAGCAATTGACCCGACAAGCCCAGATCGGTAAACGAGTGCACCGAAGCATCGCCCAGGATGCCGCTGCGCGTCAAAAAGGTGCTGTAAAGAATGAGCACAAACATACTGATCACCAGCACCATAGAGGTTTTCAGCGCGGTGCGGTTATTCTTAAAGATTAGCAGGGTATGAATGGCGGCGACCAGTACCAGCCAGGGTACGTAGACCGCATTTTCTACCGGGTCCCAGTTCCAGTAGCCGCCGAAATTAAGCGTTTCGTAGGCCCAAATCGCCCCCATGATAATGCCCAGTCCCAACACGGCAGCCGAAAACAGCGCCCACGGAAGCGTAGGTTTCACCCAGGCTTCGTAGCGCCGCTTCCAGAGTCCGGCAATGCAGAAGGCGAAGGGCACCAGCGTGGTGGCAAAGCCCAGAAACAGGGTGGGCGGATGAATCACCATCCAGTAGTTTTGCAGCAGGGGGTTGAGTCCGGTGCCGTCTTCGGGCACAAAATCGGGGTTGATGGCGAACACGGGAGCTTCCATCACATCGCGCAGCAGCAAGAAGGGCGAGCTGCCGATCTTCACATCACCAATCACCACGCCCAGGATCATGGAAGCCAAAAATGCCTGTACCAGCGCAAACACGGCCATCACCGGAGCTTCCCAAGCGTTTTTCCGGTTCGCGTAAATTAGAACCACGCCCAGCACCACGTGCCAGAATATCCACAGTAAAAAGCTTCCTTCCTGTCCTTCCCAAAAACTGGAAACCATATAATAAGCGGGCAAACTACGCGACGAGTGCGTCCAGGCGTAGTGGTATTCGAAGAGGTTATTGTAAATGATATAGAACAAGCTCACCACGATGCCGAGCACCAGGGCGCCGTGCACCAGGAAGGCGGTACGCGCGAAGCGGCGCCAGACGGGGGCTTCAAGGTCGTGGGAGTTAGAGGCTTTTATGTAGGCCCAGGCGGCTACTAACGCACTGACGAACGAAGCGATGACAAAAAAGTGGCCGAGGTTACCAGCAAAGGTATTAATCATAAATTAGGCATTTAGCTGCTGCTGTAGTTCTTTGACGTAATCAACCGAGACGTGGGCGTAGGCAGCAATTTTTACTGGTGCCAAAGTACCATCACGCAGCATAGCGATAATCATGTCATTTTTTCCCGCTAGCTTTCCTTCCTGTTTACCTCGTTGGTAAATTACGTCGGTTTCAATATCAAAGTCAAAGGGCATCTTTTCTATGTTTAAGAGGGTTTCTTCCTGTAAGTTACGCAGTTTGCTCATCACCACCAACTGCCGAACGTAGCGCTGTAGTTTGGTAGTATCCTGACTGGCCTCCAGCAATCGCTTAACCACTTTAGCAACAACCGCTTCCGGTGATTCGTTCTGAAAATCTCCGAGTACTGCCAAAGGTGAAGATCAACGGTAATTTCTTCCATTGCTTCCGGACGAATGCCGAATAGCTTGTCTGATAACGGAAGAATGACTGCCTCAATATTCTCTTTTATGATTCGATCATACTCGTTCGGCATAAAACTACCCGATCTCTTCTTCCTGGTACTTCGAGGGGCATTTGAGCAGGATTTGCTCGGCCACAAACAAGTCATTGTGGTAGGCGCCAATCACCACCGTCTGCTCGGACCGGACCAGATCGGAAGGCATTGGTTCGTTGTAGTAGACCTGCTGCTCTTGCCCGTCTTGGTCGACCATAACAAACGACACCGATAATTTGTCGGGCGAGGGACTCAAGCCCACAATATGACCTTGATCGTCCTTTTTGAGCTGACCCACCACATGAATCAGTTTATCCTGACCCGCGGTGGCCATTTCTTGGGCTTCGTGAAAAGTGACGTACGAACTGGCGTCGCCCGCGGTGGTCATGATGATAGCCGCGCAGATGGCGATAACGGCAATGGCGATGATGTGGGTCTTTTTCATAAAGTTTGATTGTGTAGTTCTTTTTCAAGGCGGCTCACTTTGCGGTCGATACGAATCGCGTAAACCACAAAGCCGGAAAACAGCAGTAGCATCACGGCTACCACGACGTAGATCTTTCCTTCCTGCCGCATGACGTCGGCCATTTCTACCTGGCTTGCCACTCCCGGCTGGGTTATATTAGACTGAGCGCTCAACGGTTGATGAATTGTCAACAGGACGAGGACGATTAGCGCGAAACATCGCGTCTTCCATTCTTTCATTGATGGTATCTTTAACGTTTTGCAGGCGAATGCGCAAGCTGGTAAGCCACACACCGAGCAGTAGCCAGCCAACTACCGCGGGATAAAAAACGATTCGTAACTGACTGTCCAGATCGTAACTACTGAAGCCGGGATTGCCCCCGTTGCCGGGATGCAATGAATCGGTCATGCGGGGCAGGATAAATAGCAACGGAATGAGCGTGGCGTAGGCGAAGATATTGTAGATCGCCCCAATGCGGGCGCGTTGCTGCTCATCGGTGAGCGAGCCACGTAGAATAAAGTAGGCGGAATAAATTAGCAAAGCGATGGCGGCGGCGTTCAGCTTGGGATCGCTCGTCCAGAACGTGCCCCAGGTGAACCGGGCCCACAGCGAACCGGTAAGAATGCCCAGAACACCCAACAACATACCGGTGTTGGCAAACTCAAGGGCGTAAACATCTTGGCGGTGCAGCGGATTTCGGAGGTACTTCACCGAGTAGACCACCGATACGGTAAACAAGCCCATCATTCCGAACCACATGGGCACGTGGAAGTGCAACACTCGGATGGTTTCGTTCAGAATAGGCAAACGGGGCACACCGGCTAGCAGTCCGGCCACGATGGTGTAGCCGATCAGTAATACCGTTAAGCCTTTCCACCACTGCTTTTTCATTGCGTATCGTTTGGTCGCAAAAGTAACACAAAGGGGGGCTTTTTCGTCCCTTTAACTGCATAAATTTACGGGGGAATGAGAAGACGAAGCAGGAAATAAGCGCGCTACTCAAGAGAAAAGAGCGCGCCCCATGCCTCGGATAAATTCGCCTTTCCTCACCGAGTTGGCCACCCGGATTTCCTCTTGAAAAGTGGTTTCTTCGCTCAGAAAGCGTAGCACCCGCTCGGGTGGATTTTTGCGAAAGATATCGGTGAATATCTCCTTCACCGGGTACTGATTTTGGTTCATCACCTGGAGGAGCGTACTGTCGTACAGATTAAACCTTTTATCCCAGGTCGTCGGATGCCGCTCGGGCCTTCCCGTCCGCAGTAGCGACCCGACTAACTGTTCACTATCCTGTTGCATGCGCTGGAAGGTGTAGCCCGTTGAGGGTTTAGTCATGCCCCCCGCTGTGCCCAGGTTGATGATGTGCTCGCTCAGCTGCGACGGATACGGCTGGTTCGTCATGGGAATGACCCCAAATTCTTCGTGTTTAATTGTGTAGTCGTCCAGCGATAAAAATTGCGATAAGTACTGCCTCAACGCTTCTTCATAACTACGGTCGGGTAGCAGTTTGGGCGAGAACAGCGTGAATTCTACCAGTGCGGTACGCTTGTCGGTCGGTAGCACGTAGAAGAAGCGGCATTCGTTGTGCTGATCGATCCGGAAGTCCATCAGGGTGGCTTGTTGCGGATTGAAAAAATCTTCCGGAGTTTGGATCACCCATCCTTTAAAGTGCTGCAGCAGATAGATGTGTTGGCGGTTGTTTAACCGCTCGTGCGGATCACGCAGGCTGTTGAATACCCAGTCGGCCGTATAGGCCCCTTCAGAAGTTTCTACCCGGGCCCCGGTAGCCGTTTCGTGGGTGGACTGCACCTCCGCCGTCAGCCAGGTGATGTTGGAGTAAGCGGCAACGCAAGACCTTACGTATTGGTAAAAATCGCCACTGCGGATCATTTTGTAATGATACGGCAGCAAGTTCAAAAGCTTTGAATAACCTTCTCCGTGAAAGTACACGTGCTGCCAGCGGTGGTGCACAATTTCTTCAAAGGGTCCCGGACCCGCTTCCCAGAAGCACCAGGTGCGGTCGTTGGCCTGCTTCTGGTCGCGATCAATGATCAGAATACGCTTCTGGCTGAGCCGGGTTTGCAGCAGGTGATGCACCAGGCTGAGTCCCGCCCCGCCCCCTCCGGCGATGATGTAATCGTAGTGCGCATTGGGCATATCAGAAAATCAAGAATGAAATAAACCCTTCGCTCAGGGCAGCGAAGACCAGCAAGAATAGGTATACGTTGGCTAACAGAAAAAACTTGAGCAAGGTTTTGGGCCACCGCTGCCGGTAGACTTTTACGAACGAAAGGAACGCGTATCCTAACAGCAGTAGCAGAAGCGCGTTGTTCACCCAATCGGGAACTGTCTCTAACGCGCCGAAAATTATGAGTATGAGCAAGTACAGGCCCGTAACCAAAAAGGTGAAGGCATGTAGATGAAGGACGTGCACTAGATGATGGACGTAAAAGAAGTCGCGACGAATATAGAACAGCTTGATGACCAAAGCGAGCAACGGCAGCACGATAAACATCATCACCGGCAGGTTTTGCATCAGGTAGCCACTGAATACCGACACATCGTTTTTCACCACTTTGCGAAACTGATGAAAAAGTCGGTTGATTACTTCCTGGTTTTCTAGATTGCTTTGAACAACTCCCATCTTCCGGATAGAGTCCAGCGCAACCTGATCACTTAGACTGGCATCGCGCAATATGAGCAACATCCGGTTCCATCCCGAAATCACGGTCGAGTCTTCCACAATTGAACCGTCGCCTATCTCGGTATCCGGAATCAGCGATACTTCCTCCAAATTGCGTTGCACCAGCAGGGTAGCCACAAAAAAGAAGAATACACTCACAATCAAATACAACCGCAACGGATGCACGTAACGCATCCGCTTACCCTCATTGAACTGGTCGGTTAGATAGCCCGGCCGCAAAAACAAAGGCTTTACGCTCCGGCCAATACGGGTATCAAACGAAAAGTAGTTGGAGAAGAAATCACCGATGAATGTGCCGAACGATACGTTGTTGTCGTTGTTTTCCTGTCCGCAGTGGGGGCAGAAGTTATATACCTCCGACAGGGTATGGTTGCAGTTGAGGCAGCAGTTGGTTTTCCGGCGAATCTTCATGCGCAGGTAAGTACCTAAAATATTGAATATCGTGCAAGGAATACCGAATTTTGAAAGAATCAATTCACTTTTTCTATTAATCAGCTCCGCTTGTTCGTGACTCGATATTTTCTGCCGCACTCTTATTGGAAGGCTATTTTCGCAAGCGTCATTCTGCTCGGCAGTTGCTCCGCTCCCCACCCGCCTGAATCAGTTTATTCAACTACCGTTGCCTTACCAACTGACACCGTACGAGTGCAGCATGCCCAAGGTTTCGATGTTCACTATACCGAAACCTATCCCACCCTATTAATATATACTTCCGCCGACACGACACGCTATGCCTTGATACCCACCAATACGCCCTCATCAGCGTCGCCCTCGTCTGGGTTTATCCCCATCCGCATCCCAGTACGCCGCCTGGTGGTTACCTCCACCACCCACCTGGGCTTGGTAGAACTGCTCGACGCCCGCGACTGCCTGGTGGGCTTGGGGCAGGCCGACTACGTCTACGACGCTGACATCCGCCGCCGGGTGGAGCAGGGGCAGATTCAGGAAGTGGCCGTTGGGGGTAGCTTAAACATTGAATCGGTGCTGGCCCTACAGCCCGACCTGGTGATGGTTTCGGCCAATCCGGGCGGCACCGCATCCTACCAGCCCCTGATCAACGCGGGCATTCCCGTGGTGGTGAACGCCGAGTGGCAGGAGGCTAGTCCGCTGGGCAAGGCCGAATGGGTGAAGCTGCTGGCGGTGCTGCTCGGCAAAGAATCGGTGGCCAACGAACGCTTTGGGGCGATAGCCGCTACCTACGACTCCCTAACCCGACAAATTCCGACCGCCGCCGCCGCGCCGCTGGTGATCACCGGGTCTCCGTTTCAGGGCACGTGGTACGTGCCGGGGCACCACAGCTACGTGGGCCAACTGCTGCGCGACGCCCGCGCCACCTGGCCCGGCGAGCACGATAGCTCGGCGGTGTCTTTCAACGTATCTCTGGAAACGCTTTATCCCTACGGACTGCGGGCCGACTACTGGGTTAATCCGGGCATGTTTCAAGCGCGCCGCGAACTGGGCGAAAAAGACGAGCGCCTGCAATCCTTCCGCCCCTACCAACGCGGAGCGGTGTTCGCCCACACCCGCCGCGTGAGCGACTCCGGAGGCAACGACTACTACGAAAGCGGGGCGGTGCGCCCGGACTTGGTGCTGGCCGACCTGATCGAAATATTTCATCCCGACCTGCTGGATCACTCACTCTACTACTATCGAAGGTTGGATTAACCCGCCCGGCACGCTATCTTCCGCCCTATCGCTTCCTCTCAGTATGCCCCTTTTCTCACCTTCCGCTACCATTGGCCGACCTCATCTGTGGGTAATGGTAAGCCTGGGAGTAACGCTGCTGATTTTGTTCGTGCTAGACGTGGCCCTGGGTTCGGTCAGCATTCCCCCGACGGAGGTGGTATCTATTTTGGTAGGTAAAACTGCTTCTTCCCCGGCCTGGACGAGTATCGTAACGCAAATCAGGCTGCCCAAGGCCGTGACGGCCATCCTGGCCGGAGCCGCCCTGTCGGTGGGCGGGCTGCAGATGCAAACCCTGTTTCGCAATCCCCTGGCGGGTCCTTCGGTGCTGGGTGTGACTTCGGGAGCTAGCTTGGGCGTGGCGCTGGTTACGCTGTCTACCGGAAGTACGCTTAGTGCCTACACCGGGCAAGCCCTGGGTCTGGCGGGCAGTTGGCTGATCGTGCTGGCCGCAACGGCCGGGGGAGCCGCGGTGCTGCTGCTGGTGTTGTGGGTATCGTTTCGGATCAGCGATTCGGTGGTGATCCTTATTGTGGGACTGATGATTGGCAACGTTACCCTGTCGGTGGTGGGCATCTGGCAGTACTTTAGTCAGCCCGAGCAAATTCAGAATTACGTCTTGTGGACGCTGGGCAGTCTGAATAGCGTTACCCCCCGCCACCTGCCGGTGCTGCTTACGGTGGTGGGCGGGGGAATCGGCCTTAGCTTTTTGTTGTCGAAGCAACTGAACGCCCTGCTGCTGGGCGAAAACTACGCCCGCAGTCTGGGACTCAACATTGCGCAAGCGCGGGGCTTTATCATCCTCATCACCAGCGTTTTGGCCGGAGCCATCACGGGCTTCTGCGGTCCGATTGGGTTTGTGGGCATTGCGGTGCCCCACCTTACCCGCTCGTTGCTGGGCACCACCAACCACTTTGTGCTGGTGCCGGGCGTGATGGTGGTGGGTGCTATTGTGATGCTGGGCTGCGACATCATTTCTCAGATGCCCGGAAGCCAGACGGTGCTGCCCATCAATGCCGTGACGGCCCTGGTGGGTTCGCCGGTCGTGATCTGGGTCATTCTGCGCCGAAGGAATTCAAGCGCTGGTTTCGGCAGAAGTGGCTAGGGCGGGTTGACATATAGATTAACGAGAGATTTTGAGCATGATTTTAGGCTAGGCAAGGCACTTGAGAAGCGCGATGCAGGGCATCGGGCGCCGAAAGTAACGCAGAATAGCCGTAAAGCATGCCAAAAGCGCTGTTCAAATTTATGTGTCAACACGCCCTAGGGCTGGAGGCACTAAAATTCCTGAATATAAAAATTCAAGGCTATCCTCTTGGGTGGAAAAGCGCCGTTCCGCGGTGGCCGTTCCACGGTGGCCGTGGCGCGTTCCCACTACCCTAAATGGTTGACTACTTAGTGCCTAGGGCACTAGGCACCCTCGCCGGGGCGCGCTAGCCTATTCATCAATCCGCTACAGAATACGCACATTGTTCCCTTGCCTATCATACCACCCGCAACAGAAACCGTTTCTTTTTGCCGCGCTGCACCAGCAGGTACCGGTCTTGCAACAGCGCGAAGTCTACCAGTGCCTCCGGGTCGGCCACCTTCTCCAGATTGATACTCACGCCCCCCTGCTGAATGGTGCGTCGGGCTTCACTCTTTGAGGGAAACACCAACCCCGACGAGGTTTCCGATAGCAAATCAACGACGTTCGTCGCTGCTTCGTAGTCGGCCCGGCTGATCGTTTGCTGGGGCACTCCTTCCAGCACCTGCAGCAGCGTGGCCTCGTTGAGCGTGGCTAAATCTTTGGCACTCAACTTCCCGAACAGAATGTCCGACGCCCGGACGGCCGCCTGGTACTCCTCCGGGGAATGCACGCGGCTGGTGATTTCTTCGGCCAGAGCCCTTTGTAGTCCGCGCTGGTGCGGGGCGGCGGCGTGATCGGCTTCCAGCTGCTCAATTTCAGCCTGGCTCTTCAGGGTGAACACCCGGATAAGGCGAGCGCAGTCTTCATCGGCCACGTTGAGCCAGAACTGGTAGAACTGGTAGGGAGAGGTGAGCTCCGGGTCCAGCCACACGTTGCCCGATTCGGACTTACCGAACTTGGTGCCGTCGGCCTTGGTCACCAGCGGGGTGGTGAGGGCAAAAGCGTTGCCATCCGCTTTGCGGCGGATAAATTCGGTGCCGGTGGTGATATTACCCCACTGGTCGGAGCCGCCCATCTGAAGCTTCACGCCGTGGTGCGCGTAGAGGTGATAGAAGTCGTAGCCCTGCAGTAGTTGGTACGAAAACTCGGTGAACGACAAGCCGGTCTCTAAGCGCGACTTTACCGAGTCCTTGGCCATCATGTAATTAACGGTGAGGTGCTTGCCTGCCTCGCGCAGAAAGCGGAGAAAGCCCATCTCGCCGAACCAGTCGTAGTTGTTGACCAGTTGGGCGGGGTTGTTGGGAGTGTCGAAGTCCAGAAAATTTTCCAGCTGACGGCGGATGCCCGCCTGGTTGTCGCGCAGGGTGGCTTCGTCGAGCAGCTGCCGCTCGGCCGACTTGCCCGAGGGGTCGCCGATCATGCCAGTGGCACCGCCCACCAGCGCCACCGGCACGTGCCCGGCCCGTTGCAGGTGCACCAGCAGCATGATGGTGGCCAGGTTGCCGATGTGCAGCGACTTAGCCGTAGGGTCGAAACCGATGTAGCCGGTGGTGACTTCCTGGGCGAGCTGCGCTTCGGTGCCGGGGGTCATGTCGTGAATCATACCGCGCCAGCGCAGTTCGCTGATGAGCGAGGAGAGGTTAGGGTTATTCATAGTACTTATCAAAGGTCTTGCGTCGCAAATATATACTTTCTGTTCCAACAGCGAAAAGCCAAAGGCCCGCCGACGCGTCCGCGATATTTTCTAGCGGCAACCGGGCCGGGGCAACTAGGTATCAATACTCAAATTTTGAACCGACCGCTTACTTAATCGTTTAAGGTGATATAAACCACATTCGGCGGTTTTTACCTCTCTAACTTTTACTTCTTTGAAAGAAATCAAACTACCCGGCTACGTCAAATATTTGGTGGTGCTGGCGAGCATCCTGCTCACGCTCCACGTGCTGATCATCGCTAAGTCGGTATTCAGCCCCATTTTCACCGCCTTCATTTTGGCCTTATTACTGCACCCGCTGGCCCGGCGCATGGAGCGCATCCGCATTCCCCGCGGCATCAGTTCGGTGCTGTCGATTGTGATCGTATTCGTACTACTGTTTGGTCTGTTCTACTTTTTTTCGGCGCAGATTCGCAACATCTCGGGCGACCTGGCGGCTATCGAAACCCGCTTTAACGATATCATCGACCGGGGTTACGTGTGGATGGAAGATGAGTTTGGAATAGAACAGCAAGAGCAAACCACTTACCTAAAGAATTCGCTGAACAGTGTGCTGCGCAACAGCACCATGTTCCTGACCCGCACCGCTTCGGCCACGGCGGGGTTCTTCACGGCTTTTTTTCTGGTGCTCATTGCCCTATTCTTCTTCTTGTACTACCGGCGTTTCCTAGTAAACTTTGTGTACCAACTGTTTTCCGCCGATGAGCATAACGTTGTGGGCAATACCATTCACAAGACCGAAAAGGTAGTGCGGAGCTATATTCTGGGGTTGCTGGCCGTGATTGTAATTGTAGGGGTTCTGAATATTACCGGCCTCATGTTGCTAGGCATCGAGCACGCGGTGTTCTTCGGAGTGCTGGCCGCGGTGCTCACGATCATTCCCTACATTGGTATTTTCATCGGGTCGATTCTGCCGGTAGTTTTCGCGCTGGTCACCAAAGACTCGCTTTGGTATCCGGTAGGGGTAGCGCTGATTTTCTGGGGAGTGCAGTTTTTGGAGGGCAATTTTATCACGCCTAACGTGGTGGGCAGCAGTGTGAGCATCAACCCTTTTGCGGCCATCATTGCGCTGTTCTTCGGGGGCATGATCTGGGGTCCCATCGGGATGATTTTAGCGATTCCGATACTGGCGATTATCAAGGTGATTTGCGATGCAGTGGAGTCGCTGAAACCCTACGGCTTCTTGCTGGGCAACCCACCGGATGAGCAAGAGGCCCGCGCACGGAAACGGAACCGCCTTAAACGAGGTGCCAAACGGCGGGCCATTATCGTGGAAGATGAGAAAATGGTGGAAAAAGTATTGTAGGGTGTGAGGAACTAGCACCTGCGCTCGGCACCTAACTGAGGACGTCCGGAATGAACTATTGTCACTTATCCAAATGAAGTGCCTCGAATCAAAAAAGCCCCTCAAACGATGAAATTTGAGGGGTTTTGTTTGCAGTTGCATCTAAGATGCAGAGGTAGCGAGCTTTTGAACTTTGCAGTCCGTAGGCAAATGAGAATCGCCACCATGCCCCCCATTATCAAGGCAGCCAAAAACATTTGTATCGTTAATTAGACTATTTGTACTGTTTTTTACCCAAACTTTGCCCTAGAATTGAAAAACTGCTGTGGTCGTCTAACCTAAACGCTAAACCCCTATGCTCCTCAACGCCATAAGACCTGCTCAATCAAATCACTATTTTCTGAAACTCCTGCTCACCGCTTGGGTACTGCTGGGCACCGCCCCGCTCGCCACGGCCCAATTGCGGGCCGGAGTGGGCAAAACCGACATTACCCCCGCCCTGGACACTCCCCTGGAAGGCTACTACTACGAACGCCTGGCCACCAACGTGCACGACCCGCTCTTCGCCAAAGCCCTGGTGCTGGAAGACGGAAACAACACCCTAGTGATCGTGATCACCGACCTGGTGGACGTGGCTCCCAGCGGCTTTAAGCAGGCGCGGGCGCGCATCGCCAAGGACTTTGACATTCCCACCGGCAACATTATTATCTCGGCCACCCACACCCACACCGGCCCGGTGATCACTCCGGAGTACGAAGCGCTGGTCGCCACTAAGGTATACGATGCGGTGAAAATCGCCCAGCAGTCGCTGCAACCGGCCGTACTCAAGTCCGGCGCGGGCGACGAGGCCCACGTGTCCTTCCACCGCCGGTTTATGATGAAGGATAGCACGGTGCAGTTTAATCCCGGAGCGCTCAACCCCGATATCGTCCGCCCGATGGGCCCTATTGACCCCGAAGTGGGTATCTTATACGTGCAAACACCGAGTGGCACGCCCCTGGCCGTGCTGGTCAACTTTGCCATTCACCTGGATACGGTGGGCGGCACCGAAGTGTCGGCCGACTTCCCAGCCTTCATCAGCGAAGTGCTCAAGAAGCAACTGGGCGACGATACGATGGTGATGTTTGGCCTGGGCACCTGCGGCAACCTCAACCACTTCAACGTGAAGAGCCCCGAAACGCTCAAGGGTTTCGGTCGGGCCGAACGCATCGGCCACGCCCTTGCGGCCAGCGTGATTCGCGAACTCCCGGCCCTGGAAACCAGCGAGGTAAGCGCCCTGCAGTCGGCCAGCGAAACGCTGGCGCTCAAGATCCCCGCGTACACCAAGCAGCAGGTGGCCGAAGCGAAGATCAATGCGAAAAAAGAATCCGACCACGAGTCGTCCACTCCCGAAATTCGGGAGGCGATGAAGATCCTGCGCATCGACACCATGAACGGTGAGCCCCTGGAAGCCGAAGTGCTAGCCTTCGGACTGGGCGACGTGGGCATCGTGGCCCTGCCCGGAGAGATCTTCGTAGAACTGGGTCTGGAAATCAAGGAAAAGTCACCCTTCAAGCGTACCCTCATCCTGACGCTGTCCAACAACTCGGTGGGCTACGTGCCTAACGAAGCGGCGTTTCCCCACGGAGCCTACGAAGTGGAGGTGAGCCAGGTGGCCCCCGGGGAGGGCGAGCGGCTGGTGACCTCCTCGATCAAGCTACTCAACGAAATCAAAGAAGCACCTAACGCTACCACCACCAATGAGTAAACAAGCGATTAGCCATCCCGACCGCGACCCAGCCTTTGCTACCGGGGCCTACTCCGACGCGGTGGTCGCCCACGGATTCCTGTTCCTCAGCGGACAGGCGTCGGTCGACTTTCGTACGTCCGAGTTTATGCTGGGCACCGTGGAGGAGGAAACCCGCCGGACGCTGGACAACCTGAAGGCCATCATCGAGGTCGCCGGGGCCACCATGGATGACATTGTGAAATGCACGGTGCACCTGACTGATATCAGTGAGTTTGGTCGGTTTAATGAGACCTACGGCGCGTACTTCACGGGAGTGAAGCCCGCGCGCACCACCGTGCAATCGGTGCTGGCCGAAGGCATCAAGGTAGAAATCGACGCGATCGTGCGCTTACCCTAACCGCCCCCTGGCTTGCTAGACGAACGCTACCACATCGACAACCTGAACGCCATTGACACTCCGGCCCTGGCGGTGTATCCCGAACTGGTGAGCCGCAACATCCGGCGGGCCGTGGCGATGGTGGAGCCGACCGAGGGCACGATGCTTCGTCCCCACGTGAAAACCCACAAAACCAAGGAGGTGGTGCAGATGATGCAGCAAGCGGGCATCAACCGCTTCAAGTGCAGCACCATCGCCGAAGCCGAAATGCTAGGTTTGGCAAACGCTCCTGACGTGCTACTGGCCTACCAACCCACCGCGGTGAAGGCCGAGCGTTTGGCCCATCTCCGGGAAGCCTTTCCCGACACCCGATTTTCTTGCCTGGTAGACAACTTAGCCTCAGCTACCATGCTCGCGGAACGGTTTGCGGCCGCCCCCCTACCGGTCTTTATCGATCTGGACGTCGGCATGCACCGCACCGGGGTGGCTCCTTCGACCGCCGCGGCGCTGTACCGAAAGTGTGAACAGTTACCAGGTCTGCTACCCGTAGGACTACACGCCTACGACGGCCACATTCACGCCCCCAGCACAAAGCAACGGGCGCAGGAGGTTGACGCGGTATACGCGCTGGTTAACGCGGTGCGAAACGAACTTAGTCCAGCGCAGTCAGATAACTTGACCCTGGTGATGGGAGGCACGCCCACCTTTCCGTTTCACGCCCGCCGAACTCAGGTGGAGTGCAGTCCGGGCACCTTTCCGTTCTGGGACGCGGGCTACGCCGCGGCCTTTCCCGACCTGCCCTTCCGCTGGGCGGTGCTGCTGCTCACCCGGGTGATCTCGGTGATCGACGCGCACACGATCTGCCTGGACGCCGGAAGCAAAGCCGTCGCCACCGATGCCGCCTGGCCCCGACTGGTGTTCCCCGACCAGCCGGATGCCGAAGTCATGAGTCAGTACGAAGAGCACCTGCTGGTGCGCGTGGCGGACACCACCGGTACGGCGGTCGGAGACGTATGGCGGGGCGTGCCGCTGCATATCTGCCCGACCGTCAATCTCTACGAATCGCTCCACGTCATCAATAACCACCGCTGGGAAGCTACCTGGTCGGTGGTGGCGCGGGCCCGAACCCTAACGATTTAACTACAACATGCAACAACCTATTTTTCCTACTGATACGCTTACAAGAAGCTACCGCCGATCAGCCGAACTGCTCGAGCGCTCCAAGCAAGTGCTGGCCGGAGGGGTATCGTCCGAATTCCGAAAGTACAACCACCCGCACGCCCTGTTCTACTCACACGGCCGGGGCAGTCGACTGTACGATGTGGACGGCAACGAGTACCTGGACTTCACCCTGAGTCAGGGTCCGTTGATCGTGGGGCACTCGCACCCCCGTGTGCTCGAGCGGGTGCGGGAATATTCTGAGCGGGGGCAACTGTTTGCCGGACAACATATGCTGGAGATAGAACTGGCCGAGAAGCTGCACCACCACATCCCTGCGGCCGAGCTGATGCGCTTTTGCCTGGACGGCTCGTCGGCCGTGCACACCGCCCTGCGGCTGGCGCGGGCCAAAACCGGCAAGCAAAAGTTCCTGCGCTTCGAGGGACACTACCACGGCTGGCTCGACAACGTGGCCTGGGGTCTATCGGCACCCAACCCCGACGCCCTGGGCAGCCGCGCGCACCCCCACCCCTACCCCTGGACGCAGGGTTTGCCCGCCGGAGCGCGCGACGAATTCATGATCCTGCCGTGGAACGATCCGGCCCTTCTGGAAGAAACCGTCGTCCGGCACCACGCCGACCTGGCCGCCATTATCACCGAGCCGGTGATGTGCAACAACGGGTGTATCCCCCCGGAGCCGGGCTACCTGGCCACAATGCGGGCGCTCTGCGACCGGTACGACATCACCCTGATCTTCGATGAAGTAATTACCGGATTTCGCACGTCGCTCGGTGGCGCGCAGCAGTTGTACGGGGTGACACCCGACCTGGCCATTTTTGCCAAGGCGATGGCCAGTGGCTATCCCATTTCGGCCGTGGTGGGCAAACGACCCTGGACGAATCTACTGGCCGATGGCACGGTGATTCACGCCGGCACGATGAACGCCGGAAACCCTTCAGTGGCCGCCGCCCTGGCCACCATCGAGGTGCTGGAAGCACCGGGCACCCACGAACGAATCTTTCGCTTGGGTCACCAACTCATGAACGGACTTACGCAGCTGGGTCAGGAGCTGGGACACAACCTGCTGGTGCAGGGAGTGGGGCCGATGTTTCAGACCTGCTTCACCGCGCTGCCTCGCCTGAAAGACTACCGCGACACCCTGTCGTGCGACAAAGCCAAGCTGAAAACATTTATTGCGGGCCTGCACGACCACGGGGTGCGCGCCATCGGCCGGGGGCTATGGTATATCTCCGCAGTCCACACCGAGGAAGACATCGAACAAGCACTGGATACCGCCCGTGCCGTGCTCAGTGACATGAAAAAGTAGTTTATATCTATCAGAACGCTCGTGACGTATGGAATTTGACAACATGACCATTGGAGTGGTCGGACTAGGCATGATGGGCAGCAGCATTGCGGCCGACCTGCTGATGCACGACCAAAAAGTAGTGGCCCTCTCCCCGGTGCCTAACCGGCTTGACCAGGCTGCTCCCGAACGGATTCGTTACTACCTGGACGTGTGTTGGCAGCAGGGACTGCTGGAGGAAGAACCGGCCTACTACCAGCGCCGGATTACCTACTGCGCCGACTACCGCGATCTGCAAGACTGCGAACTGGTGCTGGAGTGCGTGGTGGAAAACATCGACATTAAAAAAGCAGTCTTTGCCGCCATCGAAGCGGTGGTGGCCCCCGACGCCATCATCACCACCAACACCTCGGCCATTCCGATCAACGACCTTCAGCCGTTTTTGCAGCGCCCGGAGCGATTTTTTGGAATGCACTTTGCCGAACCCGCCTTCACCACCCGCTTTCTGGAAATCATCTGTGGCAAGCAAAGCGATCTGGGAATTGGCGAAGCCTTGCATACCCTGGCCACCGGTTGGGGCAAAGAACCCACGCTGGTGCGCAAAGACATCCGGGGGTTTATCACCAACCGTTTGATGTACGCCTTGTACCGAGAGGCTTTTTATCTGGTCGAAAATCAGTACGCCACCATCGAGGACGTGGACCGCGCCTGTAAGAACGACGCGGGCCACTGGATGACCTTTTGCGGCCCGTTCCGCTACATGGACCTCACCGGCTTGCAGGCCTACCACCACGTGATAAAGGACCTCTTTCCCACGCTGAGCAACCAAACCACCACCCCCCAACTCATTGACGACATCGCCCGATCGGGAGGCAACGGCACCGCCAACGGCAACGGGTTTTACCAGTATACGCCCGAGCAGGCTACCCAGTGGGAAAAGGCCTTTGAAGACTTTTCCTTCGCCATTCGTCGCCTGTCGGCCGAACACACCCTGAACCCATCCACCCAAAAGGCCGATGTGCCGGAATCTTTATGATCCAACTTGCCCGTTTGTATGTTTCTCATTGATGCCCACCTCGACCTTGCCACCAACGCGCTCAGTCTGAACCGCGACCTGACGCTGCCCGTCGCCGCCCTCCGCCAGAAAGAGCACGATCTGCGGTGGGTTGATACAGCCGACCGGGGCAACGGCACCGTGTCGCTACCCGCCCTGCGCCAGGGATCGATCGGACTGGTGGTTACCAGCATCATCTCTCGGGTGTCGGAGCACGGCAACCCTTTGCCTACCCTGTCGCTGCCGGGGTGGCACTCTCCCGCCCAGGCCTACGCCTTCGGACAGGCGCAACTGGCTTGGTACCGGGTGATGGAAGCGCAGGGCGAAATGGTGCAGATCACCAACCTTACCGACCTGGATAGCCACCTGGCCGTTTGGAATGATGTCTCGGTTCCGAACGAGCAAAAACCGGTGGGCTACATTTTGAGTCTGGAGGGCGCGGACTCGATTATTGATCTGAGCTATCTGGAAAAATACTATGAGCAAGGGCTGCGCGCCGTGGGGCCCGCGCACTTCGGGCCGGGCCGCTACGCCGCCGGAACCCATTCGGACGGGAGCGGGCTGACGGCGGCCGGAAAGGCCCTGCTGCCCGAACTGGAGCGACTAGGCATCATTCTGGACGCTACGCACCTGACGGATACCGCCTTTTTTGAAGCCGTAGACCTATTCAGGGGATCGCTGTACGCCAGTCACCAGAATTGCCGGGCGCTGGTGCCGGGCGAGCGGCAGTTTTCGGACGATCAGCTGCGGATCATTATCGAGCGGGGCGGAGTGATCGGCGGGTCGCTGGATGCCTGGATGCTGCATCCTGATTTCAACATGGGCACCGACCAGCCCGAGGCGCTGGGCATTTCGCTGGAGAAACTCGTCGACCACTTCGACCACATCTGCCAACTGGCGGGCAACAGCCACCACGTGGGCTTCGGCACCGACCTGGACGGGCTGTTCGGCAAAGAGCAGTCGCCCTACGACCTGGACACCATTGCCGATTTGCCCAAGTACGCGGACATTCTGGCGCGGCGGGGATACTCTCCGGAAGACGTGCAGAATATTTTCAGCGGCAACTGGCTGCGGTTTTTCCGAGCAGCGTGGAGTTGATCCGCTCAACCAAGCACCCGGGGTTACTGCGCGTTGATAATTTTTGTTAGACAATCTACCTATTCTGTTCATGCATCTTGCCCTCATTGATTGGATCATCATTGCCCTGTATTTTGCGGTAGTCCTGGTCATCGGGGTGGTGGTGTCGCGAAAAGTAGGAGATAACGTGTCTGACTTCTTTCTGTCGGGCCGCTCCATGCCGTGGTGGCTACTGGGCGTATCAATGGTGGCAACCACCTTTTCGGCCGACACGCCCAACCTGGTCACCGGACTGGTGCGAGAAAGCGGGGTGGCGGGCAACTGGTCGTGGTGGGCCTTTTTGCTCACCGGCATGCTCACCGTGTTTGTGTACGCCAAACTGTGGCGCCGCTCGATGGTGGTTACCGACGTGGAGTTTTACGAGCTGCGCTACAGCGGCCGGGCGGCCGCCTTTCTGCGCGGATTTCGAGCACTTTATCTCGGTTTGATCTTCAACGTGGTGGTGATGGGAACCACCTCCTTGGCGGCCGTGAAGTTCGGTGAAACGGTGCTCGGCATGCCCGGCTGGCTCACCCTGCTCATCGCGGGGTCCATCACCCTGGTCTACAGCGTGTTCGGAGGACTGCGGGCGGTGGTGATCACTGATTTTGTGCAGTTTGTGCTGGCCATGATCGGGGCGGTGTGGGCGTGTATTTATCTGGTGAACCACGAACGCGTTGGGGGGCTCACGACGCTGTTGTCAAGCCCAACCGTGGCGGCAAAGAAGCATTTGCTGCCCAACTTTTCAGATCCGGCCCAGTGGGTGCCGGTGCTGCTGGTGCCGCTAGCGGTGCAGTGGTGGGCGTCTTATTATCCGGGAGCTGAACCCGGCGGCGGCGGCTTTATCGCGCAGCGCATGTTTTCGGCCAAGACCGAACGCTCGGCCGTGCGGGCCACCCTGCTGTTCACCACCGCGCACTACGCGCTGCGTCCCTGGCCCTGGATTCTGATCGCGCTGGCCTCGCTGCTGGTGTTTCCCGAGCTTGCGGATATCCAACGGGTGTTTCCCGAACTGTCGGCCGATAAGCTGGGGCACGATGTGGCGTATCCGGCCATGCTCACGCTGCTGCCCACCGGACTGCTGGGGCTGGTGGCGGCCTCGCTGATTGCCGCCTTTATGTCCACCATCTCCACCCAACTTAATCTGGGCGCTTCTTATCTGGTCAACGACTTTTACCAACGGTTTGTGAACCCCGCTGCCTCGCAGCGGCAGTTGGTGTGGGTGGCCCGACTCGTGATTTTGCTCACCGCCGTACTGGGCCTCGGCATCGGCTTGCTACTTACCGACGCCAGCCAGGCGTTCAACCTGCTGCTGCTGTTGGGAGCCGGTACCGGGCTTATCTACATTCTGCGGTGGTTTTGGTGGCGCATCAATGCCGTCACTGAGATCGTAGCGATGGGGGCTTCACTACTGATCGCGGCCTACTTCACCTTTGCTAACTCCGGCCTGGAAGGCTGGCAGACCATCGTGGTGGGGTCGCTACTCACCACCGGCGTGTGGATTGTTTCGGCCTACTTCACCCCGCCCACCGACGATAAAACCCTCCGTCACTTTTACCGCACCATTCGGCCCGGCGGTGGCGGCTGGGACACCGTGATTCGTAAAGCCCGGGCCGAAGGCATTCCGCTGGAAAAGAAGGTCGGGCAGCTGCCCCTGGAGCTGCTGTGCGTGGTGGTAGGAAGCTTCACGGTGATTGCCGCCCTGTTTGCCACCGGCCACTGGATTTATGGAAATGTAGGTCTGGCGGCAGGACTCACCGTGGCGACCGCCGGAGGCATCGCTTTTCTCCTGAGGGCGTGGCGCAGGCTGCAAACGGATGAGGTGGGGCAATAACTTTGAGGTCGGGCCTGCCCCCAGCAACTACACTTTTCTTCTCAATTTCAATACTTTTCATCACAATTTAACATAAATCCGCTTCTGAGCTTGGCTTATTGGGCGATTAGTATTAGTATAATCATTCGTTACCAGTACCTAACCGCCTAACTTATGGAAGTTTCTGAAGTCCGCCTCTTTAAGGAGCTCAACCGATCGTTTATCCTGCATCACGAGAAAACTACCTTTTCGGGCTGGCACTATCATCCTGAATACGAACTGGTGCTCATCACCAAGGGAAGGGGAAAGCGCGTGGTGGGCGATTCTATCGAGCGCTTTGAAGCGGGAGATCTGGTCTTTCTGGGTTCGTATCTTCCCCATGAGTGGCGGTGTGATGCTTCGTGCTACCGAAAAGACGGATCGTTCTTGGGCGAAGGCCTGGTGATTCAGTTTCTGCCCGATTTTTTGGGTCCGGGCTTCTTTGACCTGGCCGAGAACGCCAAGCTGAAGTCCTTTCTCACCACCGCGGCGCAGGGGTGCTTTCTGCGCGGCGACACCCGAGACACCATCACCGCCAGCATGATGAACATGACCACGCTAAGCGACACCCACAAGCTGTACCAGCTGCTATCCATTTTTCAGGTGCTGTCAGAAACAAATGAGTACGACACCCTGTTCAACGCCGGCCTTTGTGGAGCCCTATCATTCGGACGAGTTGGTACCGATGAAGCGGGTGGTTGATCACATCATGACAAATTTCCAGAAGCAGATCAAGATCAAAGAGTTGCAGGATTTATCGAACATGAGCAACACTACCTTCTTCAAGACCTTCAAGAAGACGTTTCAGATGTCGTTCAAGACCTACCTGATCAACCTGCGCATCGGCTACTCCTGCAAACTGCTGGCCGACAAGTCGCTGAACGTCACCCAGATTGCCTACCAGTCGGGCTTTGAGAATATTTCAAACTTCAACCGGCAGTTTAAGGTACTGAAAGGGTGCACTCCCCGCGAGTACCGCAAGGAGCTCTTCACGCAGTATCCCCGGATGGCCAGTGCCTAGGCGGTTTTCTCCACTCCGGACCGGGGGCAACACTAGCCGCCCTTTTTGCAGAACGATTCTGACGCAATTTAGCGCTTACTAACGCGGTAGAGTCCGGCCCCGTGCTGGTTGATGTGTTGGGTAAACTTCCCCGAAAACGCACCCAGGTCTTCCTGGCTCCAAAGGTCCCGCACCTGGTACGTTTCGCCGTCCAGTCCCATTTCCTTCCAGCGGACAGCCGAGTTCCAGGGGGCCGCACCCGAACACGTTGAACAGGGCGACGTACTTATCGTCTGAGTTGGGCACGTCGGCGGTCCAGACCATCTCGGCGTTCATCCACTTCACCAGGCGGTTATTCTCGCTACGCTGGTTCACCGCCAGGGCTTCGGTATTTTTGATGAGGGATAGCGTAAGCGAATCCGTTTCGGGCAAATCTCCCCCCAGCATTAGCGGGGAGCGCACGATGTACCACAGCGTGAACAGGGTATGCAGTTCGTCTTCGTTGAAGGCCGACTGCCGCTCGGGGCCCTTGTAACAAATGTATTTTCCTACCTTGCCCACCGGCATCATATCCAGGTCGGGCCAGCCCTGCTCACCGATGGTGGGGGCCCAGTGGATGGCGTTATTGAACTGCGCCTTCAGCATCTCCCAGTCGTCCCAGAAGTCGGTAGAAATGCGCCACAGGTGCGAATACTGCTGCTGGGCTTCGTCGCTCACGTCGCCCACGATGCTCAGCACCATCGGCCGCCCGCACTGCGCGATGGCTTTGTTGATGGCAATCAGTTCGTCTTCGTTGACCTGGTCGTCGGCCTTCACGTAGTCCACCTCCCAGGAGGCGTAGAGCTCGAACAGCGAATTGTAGTACGCCTGGCTACCGGGTTGGCTCATCTTCACTCCGTACATGCCCTCGTACCATTCGCAGCCATCGGTAGAATCGGCGATGGACGCCGCCTTGAATTCGGTTCCTTTAATCGGAAGATTTTGCTCAGCAGCACTCCAGGGAATGCCGCGCATGATGTGAAGACCAAACTTAAGCCCCAACCCGTGCACGTAGTCCGCCAGGGGTTTGAAGCCTTTTCCACCCCGCGAAGAAGGAAACTTTTCGGGGTCAGGAATCAGACGGCCGTACGGATCCAGCGCGTAGTTGGGGCGGGGAAACTGGTTGGAGGCCCAGCGGGCGTAGTCGCTTTCTTCGGGAGTAATGTACCAACCCATATCCACCACCACGTATTCGTAGCCCAGATCAGCCAGGTTCTCGGCCATGTAATCGGCTACGGAGCGCACGTTTTCGTCGGTATGGTAGAAGCCGAACGTATCCCACCCGTTCCAGCCCATCGGGGGTCGGGGCACCAACGACTTATCCAGGTAAACTGAGTCAGCGTCGGCTGAGGTACGCTCGGCACCGGTTGTGGTGCAGGCCGACAGCATGCTAGCGGTCGCTAGCCACAGAACGAGATGCCCGTAAATTTTTGTCATATCGGTATCGGTTGTCATGCTAGGTTATCAGTTCGTATACGTGTACGTCCAGCGGGCCAATGGTGCCCCGCAAAAATCCGTCAGCGATGCGCATGTCACCGGGACGGTCGGCAAACACTGCCCGCACTTCTCCGGCAGTAGGGGCACCCACCAACGGTACGCGGGCCGGTTGAGGTTTCGTGTCGCAGTTGGTGGCCATAATTAGCGTTTTTCCTTCGTATTCCCAAGTAGCCGCCACCACCCAGTCGAACGAAGGGTCGACGGTGAGCGTACGGCGCTTCCCGTGCAGCAGGTACGGACTCAGCGTGCGAACTTCGGATGCCAGCCGGGTCCACGCCGTCTTCAACTCCGGTTGCCCGTCGAAGAAGTAGCGAACGGATTCTTCCTGGCCCTCCTCGCGGCAGCAGTTTGCCAGGGTGTAGGCCAGCACGCCCTTCACCCCGGCGATCAGGGCCTGGTACAGCATGTTGTCGGTTTCGGCGGCGGTGGGGTAGCGGTCGTCGGACTCGTACCACCACGTGAACGCCTGCGGATTGCACATGGGTAACATTCCTACCGGCTCCAGGGCCTGCACCAGGCGACGGCAGCGGTAGTAGACCAGACGAAGGTCCTTTACGCCCGGCTCCTGGTCCCACCAGTGGCGGGGCGACGGCACCGGGTAGGCTTGTACGGCCAGGGCATCCAGACCGCGGTACAGAAAGTCCTCAATCCTGATGCGTTGCTGGCGCTGAATGCCGTTGCTGCTGGCGTAGACGATGTGGTTGGAATCGTGCTGCCTGACCTCGCTGCGCAATCTTCGCGAGATCGCTCGGCTGCTGATCCATGATGTCGTCGCCGATGGTCCAGCCCAGGCAGGCCGGGTGGTCCTTCAGCGCGTCTACGGCAAGCACGTCGTTGTCCAACGGGTGCAGCGGACTCTCGCCCACGATTCCGATGCCCAGTGCCTGGGCGCGGTCGTAGATGGAGGTTAGCTCGGCCAAAGATTTGTCATCGTCGCCCAGCGAGAGGTAGGTGGTGTTGCACCCCAGCGTAGCCATCAGTTGCAGTCCCTTCTTGGTGAACCTGGAGACTACCGGCGTGCTCGAAGTAGAACCCAAAGGGAAATTGAGCCTGCTCGTTGACGTACAGCACCGCGTCCCGGACGCGGGACGCGACCGGCCGTTGTCGCCGCTGCGCCCGGGCGGGGGCGGCCCCCATCAGGGCAGAACCGCCTACCGCCAGGGTGCTCAAAAACTGCCGCCGCGATTTTACCATCTTGCTATTCGTCATCAAACAAACAATAATTTACCGAACCATAAGCTTGCGCGTGATTACCTCACCGGTGGCCTGCCGAACCCGAACTACGTAGAGGCCCTGGGTAACGTTAGCGTTCGGTTGCAAATGTAGCCGGGTCCCTATCCGTTGCGCAGTGAGCAGCATTTCTCGACCGGTCAGATCGTACATCCGCACCTGGCTGTCTTCGGCTACTCCCTGCACGGTGAATGCGCCATCGACACTGGGGTTGGGATACAACAATAGGTTCTGGAGAATCAGTGGTCAGCGGCTCAGTAACTTTTTTGGCCAGCGGAGAATCGGCGGTTCGAGCCGCTGCGTCGTCGGCGGGGAACAAGCGCGCCGCGGGGATCACCTGGCGGTCTTGGCTAGCACTCTGCCACAGCAGCTTGCACACCGCTCTGCCTCGGTTTTCGTAGTACTCTAGCCGAATATCGTACTTCTGCCCCGCTTGCAGGGTGATTTTACCCCGGTCTGTCTGCACGGCGTGATTCGGTCCAGTTGTTGATGAGTTGCTCGCCGTTTACCCACAGCCGTACCCCGTCGTCGCTGCGCGTGATAAAGGTGTAGGTTTCGGAATACTCAGCTTGCACCTGCCCCGTCCAGCGCACCGAGAAACTGTCGCCGGGAAGCTGCGCATCCGGCGAACCTCCTCGCCAGTTGAAGTTCACCGTGGAGTCCGTTCGGGTCAGCACGGGGGTACCCTTTAGCTTTTTGTCCTTCACAAAGTACTCGGCCAGCAAACCGCTTCCGGTGGGCGGGGCAACCGTAGCGCCTTCTACCTTGAGGGTGAAGTCTTCCACCTCGCCGAAGCCGAAGGGTTCGCACGCCTCCGGGATGGTCGGGTCGTCGTCGGTGGTGTACTTCATCACCACGCGCAGGCGGGTGCTGTCGGGAGTAGGACTATCGGGCAAGCGCAGCGTTCCGGTAACCGGACCAATGTTCTCAACCCCCGCATCAAAGAGCAGTTCGTCGGCATCGTCGAAGTCGCCGTCCTGGTTCAGGTCGGCAAATATTTTCCAGTACTCCGGAAACTCCTCACCGGTGTAGCCCGGGGTGAGCGTCACCGCGTAGCTTTCGCCCGCCGTCAGCGTAACGGCGCGGGCCAGAAAGTCCTGGTAACCGCCGTTGTTGCCCGAAGTATTCGTAAAATCCCCAATCTGCACCTCGGCAATCCATTCGTCCTGCGTGCTCTCCCCCCGGCTGTCGCAGTAAGTAAGCACGACCGGGGCAATTCCGGGAATACTCAGCAGCACCTGATCGATGGCGTGGATCACCCCGTTGCCCGCCAGCAGGTCGGCCTCCACCACCTGGGCTAGGGTATAGGTAGCTTGTACGCTTACCTGCCCCTGGCTTTTGATGAGTTCTAAGGTCGGAGTGGCCAGGGTGGGCACGGTCTGGCGCGATTTAAGTT
Source organism: uncultured Cytophagales bacterium (assembly GCA_963833215.1). GTDB lineage: Bacteria > Bacteroidota > Bacteroidia > Cytophagales > Cyclobacteriaceae > Tunicatimonas. The sequence continues at coordinate 42,778 of CAWHXE010000012.1, forward strand.
CGCTGGTCAGCAGTTCGTCGGGCACCACGTGGTACAACAATAGCCCCGTCAGCTGCTCGGGCGATAGGATGCGGTTGGAGTCGGCCAGCCACGTATCTAGCTGCGCAAAGGCGTCGTTGGTCGGCGCAAACAGGGTGAACGGTCCGGCAGCCGACAGTTCGTTGTCTAAGCCGGTTTGGGCGAGCAGCGAAACCAGCCGGGTAAAGCGGGGGTCATCACCCAGCAGGGGCACGATGTTTTCCGGGGCGATACCGGGGATGCTCAGCAGCACCTCGTCGACCGCCTGAATGACTCCGTTGGTCACTTGGATGTCGGGGTCCGTAATCCGGGCCTGGTTGTAGGTAGCTTTCACCAACGTCTGCCCCCCTTGCGGAATCAGGTCCAGGGTCGGAGTAGCCAGGGTTTCTATCGTCCGGGCTTCGCTCAGCGCACCGACCAGCACCGGTTCGGGGACCACGTGGTAGAGCAGCAAACCGGTCAGTTGCTCGGGCGACAGGATGCGGTTGAGGGCCGCCAGTTGGGCGTCCAGTTTCTCAAAAGCCTCATTGGTGGGGGCAAACACGGTGAAGGGACCGACTTGAGAAAGGTCGGGGTTGAGTCCGGTTTGGGCGAGCAAACCAGCCAGGGTAGAGAACTGGGGGTCGCTGTTGATTCGGGAAATAAGGTCTTCTTCGGCGCCCGCTTCCGTGAGTCGGTAGACCTGCACCGCCTGGGGGGCCAGGGTGCCTTGGATCATGTCTTCCGATAGGCTGAGGGTGGCGGGCATCCGATCAAACAAGGGTTCAGCCGACTCGTACCCGGACGGCAGTTGGATGCTTACGTTTTGAGAAGCGGTGTAGCTGGTGTTGACCGTGATTAGGAGTAGTTCGTCTTGGTAAGCGTAGTAGGACGCAACCAGGGCGGGGTCGTCGGTGGCGTAGCGGGTCAGTTCGCCCTCCAGGTAGAAATCTACCGTGCTACCGAGAATGTCGTCTTTGATAGCCACGTATTCATCGTACAAAGCCCGCTGGTTGTTGTACAAGTCCAGGGTGAAGTCGTAGCTGATGATGCCGTCCACGCCCGCGGCTAATCCTGAGTAGATCATATTGCGCAGTTCGGCCACGGTGGGGTAGCGCACGTCGGGATTGCCCCCGGGAAACCACTCAAAGGTTTGGGCATTCATCAGCATCGGGGTGCCGTTTTGTTCGGCCGCCTGCACGTACTGCAAGGTGCGTAGGTAGGTCTGGGTCAGGGCATTTTCGTCGGTCACGTCGTAGTCCGGCAGCGGCTCGATGGGGTAAATTTGTAGCGCAGAAACGTCGGCAATAGCCACAAATTCGTCCACCGCCTCCCGCCGCGGCGGGTAGTAGCCCGTCAGGGTGGTGTAGGTGAAGTGGTCGGTATCCAGGGTTTTCAGGTAGTTGTTGCGCGCGCGGATTTCGTCGATGGTCCACTCTCCGTTGTCGGCATCGTCGAGCAGGCTCCAGCCCAGCACGGCGGGTTCGTCTTTGTAGGCACTCACCGTTTCCTCAACAAATTCGTCTTCCTTTAGGTTGGTTATTCCGACCAGCACGCTGATGCCCTGCTGATCGGCCTGATCGAGCAGTTCACCGAAGCGACTGGTGGCGATGTCTTCCAAGACAATAGTGTTGAAGCCGTCGGTGGCCAGGATGTCTACGGCCTGGGCTTTTTCCTCGAAGGGAGAGCGAAACTGCGGGCCGTACAGACCGACGGGAAAGAATTTCTGGCCGTCGCGCATCACGTGGGCCGAGCCGGATGAGACTTGTGCTTGGGAGAGGCCCACCAGCCCCGTGAGGAGAGCAAAGGCCAACGATAGTCTAGAAAAGAACATAAGCAGTAAGGGTTAAGGGTGCCAATAAAAAATAAGTGATTTTTTGCTGGCACTAAGGTGACACCTAAGGGCTTATGATTGCTAGTACGAATCGTTCAATTGGTAATGATTTTATTCTAACTTTCTGACAAAGAACCGGTT
>CAWHXE010000013.1:0-48038 GCA_963833215.1 uncultured Cytophagales bacterium
GCAAGCGCTGACTACTCCGGTACTTGATAAAAATGATTTGGAACCAGATAAAGCTGATACCTGGAAGACTACGCTGCAGAAGGATTATTCTCATTTGTCGGCCGAACAACAGGAACGTTACGCTGACTTGCAAAGTAGAATCGTACCCACTGCACCATCCAAGGATCAGGAAATGGAACTGTAGAAAATGACTTGTTAGGAAGTCTTTCTCAAATCTTTGCTCTGAGTTTCATCTATCAACTTCTTTCTCAGCATTTTCATGTCTTCACTAACCTTCTTCTCAACAACCTTAGCGTACACCTGGGTAGTCCGTAAATTTTTGTGGCCTAACATTGAGCTTACGGATTCCATAGGCACGCCATTAGTTAGTGTCACCGTTGTAGCGAATGTATGGCGAGCAATGTGGAAAGTAAGGTTTTTAAGAATACCGCACACATCAGCAATCTCTTTCAGATACGCGTTTAGCCGTTGGTTAGTGATGACAGGTAGGAATTTCTCACCGTTTGTTACCTCAGCGTAGTCCTTATATTTTTCAAGGATAGCTAGTGCGGGGGGGAGCAGCGGGACGTTAGAGGATACACCGGTTTTTCTACGTTCGGCAAACAACCAGTATTCACCATCGATACCTCGGGAAATATCGGCAGGTTTTAGTTTGTAGACATCAGCGTAGGCAAGCCCCGTATAGCAGCAGAAGACGAAGATATCTCTAACGATACGGAGCCGCTCGGTAGGAAACCGTTTGTCAATGATTCGATCCAACTCTTCCTGCGTTAGAAAGTCACGCTTCACTTCGCGCAGAGTACATTTGTAGGCAACGAAGGGGTCGCGCGCCAGCCAACCATTCACCACCGCAATACGAATGATTTTCTTAAAATTACGTAGGTACTTGCTGGCGGTATTGTGACTGTTGCCTCGGACTGTCCTTAAGAAAAATTCGTAGTCGGTGATAAAGCTGTACTGAAGCTCTGAGAGGAAAATATCGTCCCGGTTGTATTTGTATCTCAGAAATTCCTGTGTCAGCTTTAGTGAGGTTTCATAACGTTCCAGCGTTCCGGCAGCGTATTCTTTTCCTACTTGAGCGCGCATATCATCGTTGTGTTTCCGAAAGATATCAAGCAGGCTATGCTCTTTGTTTTGTTTCCCGGAAAAAGCATCCTTAATCATTGCGGGTGATACAGCAACACCTTCGTCTATCAGTTTATCAAAAGTCTTGTTTATTTTTGTTCGAGTCCGATCCAATAGCGTATTTATCCTTCTGGCTTCCTCTTGGTTACCCCTGACGCATCCCATTTTAGCATTCCACCTTTCGGGCTCTATCTGCTCGCCGGTGGCCATTTCGGTACGACGACCACTAACGGTGATTCGAGCGTAAATGGGCGCTTTTCCCTTACTGTTAGTTTTCGATTTGTTCAGCCAGAACAATATTGCGATGGTATATTTCATAAGGTGACCGGATTTTTTGTTAACACTATTGTGAGCGGCATCCAGTTTAACTTAATAAACTACGTACCAGTCACTTACTCAATTCGGTTACCTGTCCTGAAATCATAAAGATAGGTAACCGAACTGGTCACCTAAAATACGAGAATCTATGCACAATATAAAACCCTTCAAAACAAAAAACCCCTCAAACGATAAAATTTGAGGGGTTTTGTGTGCTATTTGAATCTACGATGCAGAGAGTGAGGGATTCGAACCCCCGGTACCTCGCGGTACAACGGTTTTCAAGACCGCCGCGTTCGACCACTCCGCCAACTCTCTGTAAACTGGTGCGCAAATCTAGGCGTTTTCTTGGTTCTTGCCAAACGCTTCCTCAGAAAAATGCGGGTGTAAGAGCGCTAGTAATTGCTGCGGCGGGCGACAAGGACGCATACTATCCGACCGGACAAACGCTAACTTGGTTTCTGCCGTGTGCAACAGCTCGCGCTGCTCATTATGAAACTCGTACTTAAAGCGAATAATCGCCGTAGGCATCGCCTTTATTGTTACCGCAATCCTGAGCAGATCGTCGTAGTGCGCCGGACGATGATAGAACGCGTGGTGTTCTAGCACCGGCAGCATCACCCCGCTTTCTTCCAGCTGCTTGTAGCTCATCCCCAGACTACGCAGCGCTTCTACCCGTGCCACCTCGCAGTAGGCGGCGTAGTGCCCGTAGTAGACGTAGCCCATCTGGTCGGTCTCCCCGTAGCGGACCCGCAACGCTAAAGTATGCTGATACATCAGTTGTAGATCCCGGCGGCGCTCAGCGCGCGTTGGTAACGTCGGGCGTTGGCGTTGTGCGCCCGCAGGTTGGTGGCAAAGTTGTGATAGCCCGAAAAGTCTTCGCGGGCGCACATAAAAATATAATTGTGATCCTGATGGTTGAGTACCGCTTGCACCGCCCCAATCGAAGGAATGCGAATGGGCCCGGGCGGCAGTCCGGGATACTTATACGTATTGTAGGGCGAATCAATCTCCTTGTGCTTGTTGAGCACCCGCTTAATGGTAAAGTCCTGCGCCGCAAACACCAGCGTAGGGTCCGCCTCCAGGGCAATATTGCGGTCCAGTCGGTTCAGGTACAGTCCCGCCACCACCGGAGCCTCGTCGGGTTTGTTAGTTTCCGATTCCACAATGGAGGCCAAGATCGACACCTCCACAGGAGTCATTCCCAGCGAATCAGCTTGTTGCCGCCGCTCGGTCGTCCAGAATTTTTCGTACTCTTGTGCCATCCGCTCCAGCAGTTCCGGGGCGGTGGTGGTCCAGAAGAACTCGTAGGTGTTCGGCAAGAACATGCCCAGCACGTTTTCGGTGGTGAAACCGTACTGAGCCACCACCGCCTCATCGTTGAGCAGGGCCTCAAGCTCCGCCGCGTCCGCCTGAAGGTTCTCACACAGGCGCTCGGCCAGTTCGTGCTTGAGCCGGACGTTGTTAAAGGTGACGTTCACCGGCGCCTGCTGCCCCGAACGAAGCAACCGAACCGCCGATAAATTACTCATATCCGCCCGCAGCAAGTAGCGACCGGGCTTGATGTTCTCATCGTACTTCATCAACTTGGCCAGAACGCTGAACGACAGCAGGTCGTTCACGTAGTCCTCATCGTGCAGCTTCTTTTGCAGTTGCTTAAAGGTGGTCCCTTCGGGGATGAGCAGTACTCTATCGGGCTGCTCCACCAGCAGGTTGGGGGTTTGTACCGCCTGGTAGGCATAGAACGAAAAGGAAATGAAGCTCACCGCGAAAACCAGCAGAACAATAACCAGAATCTTATGCTTTTTCATATCAGACCAAAATTAGTAATTTGCCGCAAAACTTAGCGCAGAATCATCCGCAATTTCACCCCTGTACTTTTTGTAGCACATTTGTTTGTTCAGGTTAAACCCCGCTTTATCCTGGCAAGTTCTAGGTCTACCAACTAACCACAACCACCATGAAAGCCACGCTTCTTAAAATCTACCCCGACAATCCCGAAGGCCGCAAACTAGATAAAGTGGTCGAAGTGCTGCGCAATGGCGGCCTGATCATCTACCCCACCGACACGGTCTACGGTCTCGGCTGCGACCTGTTTCAACCGGCGGCCATCGAGAAAATCTGCCGACTTAAGGGCATCGATCCCCGCAAGAATCAGCTTTCGTTCATGTGCCAAGACCTAAGCCAGGCGTCGGAATACGTGAAGAACTTTTCCACGCCGCTCTTCAAACTCCTCAAAAAAACCCTGCCCGGTCCTTATACCTTTATCATGACCTCCAGCAGCAAAGTACCCAAAACGATCGATCCTAAGCGTAAAACGGTGGGCATTCGCATTCCGGATCACGCCATTCCGCTGGAGCTGATCACCCGGCTGGGCCACCCCATCATCACCACCTCGGTGCACGACGAAGATAAGATCGTTGGCTACCCGACCGATCCCGAACTGATCTACGAAAAGTATATCGACCACGTAGATATTGTGATCAACGGCGGTATGGGAGGCAACCTGCCCTCAACGGTGATCGACCTAACCAGCGACACTCCGGCGCTGGTGCGTGAGGGAAAAGGCGACGCTTCGTTGTTTCAGTAGGTCTTGCGACGATACCCTGCTTATTGAGCCGCACTACTTCCCCTCGGTCGCCTACCTGTCGCTGTTAGCGAAGTATCCTAAGGTGGTGCTGGAGGTGCACGAGCACTATCCCAAGCAAACCTACCGCAACCGCTGCTACGTGCAGGGGCCCAACCAGCTCCAGCTCCTCACGGTGCCGGTGCGCAAAGGGAAGGGTAAGGTGCCTACCCACGCGGTGACGATCAACCACGATGAGCCCTGGGCCGCCCACCACTGGCGCACCCTGCAATCGGCCTACGGAAACGCGCCTTTCTTTGACTTTTTCGCTGCGGACATTCATGACATATTTAAGCGGAAAAATTACTATTTGGTAGACTTGTCCGTAGCTATCCTGACAAAGTGTCTGGAAATACTGCAATTGGAGGTTGAGTCGCTGACACTTAGTCAAAAGTATCATTCGGTGGTTCCAGCGGGCTTTTTTGACGCTCGTAGCATCCTGGCGCCGGGTTTGCCACCGGTTATGCCCCCTTACTTTCGCCCGGTTGCCTACCAGCAGTTGTTTGGCAACAACTTTGTGCCCAACCTCAGTGTAATAGATTTGCTATTTTGTGCCGGTTCGCGCGCTAATTCTGTTATTCGCCAATCGATCGAGGAGCAGGGGTGAACAAATGCAATTCGCCCTACGTTGTTTTGTAGAACAAAGTTTCTATCTTGCTCGGACACGGATGAGGCACTGAACCGCCCGTTTCGCCGTTTAATTCCTACATTTCTTATGGAAGCAAAATTTTCGAATAGAGTAAAAGAAGTAATATCACTGAGTCGTGAAGAGGCCTTGCGGTTGGGACATGATTATATTGGTACGGAGCACTTGCTGCTGGGCATGATTCGCGAAGGCGAAGGCGTGGCGGTAAGCTTGCTTAAAAAGCTAGGAGTGCTGCTCAACGAACTACGCGGTTCGGTGGAGCAGGCTACCCGCGGCACCGCTACGGGCAACGTAAAGAATTTAGCGAACATTCCGCTGACCCGACAGTCAGAGAAAGTGCTGAAAATCACCTACCTGGAAGCCAAAATTTTCAAAAGCCAACTCATCGGCACCGAACACCTGCTGCTGTCTATCCTGCGCGACGAAGACAATATTGCCACCCAAATTTTAGAGAAGTTTGACGTAAACTATGATGTTGTGAAAGAACTACTAGAATATCAATCTGACCACCCGGTGGCCTCTTCGGACACCGATGACGCCGACGAAGACTCATCACGAATCTTTGGAAGCGGCTCCGGCTCCGGACGCGAGACCAAAGGCTCCGAAAAGTCCCGCACCCCGGTGCTAGACAACTTCGGACGCGACCTGACCAAACTCGCCGACGATGATAAGCTGGACCCCATTGTGGGCCGCGAAAAGGAAATCGAACGCGTAGCCCAAATTTTGAGCCGTCGCAAAAAGAACAACCCGATCCTCATTGGCGAACCCGGCGTGGGTAAAACCGCCATCGCCGAAGGCTTGGCCCTGCGCATCACCCAGAAGAAAGTATCACGGGTGCTGTTCAATAAGCGCGTGGTCACCCTTGATCTGGCTTCGCTGGTCGCCGGTACCAAGTACCGCGGGCAGTTCGAGGAGCGCATGAAAGCGGTGATGAACGAGATCGAGAAATCGCCCGACGTGATTCTCTTCATCGATGAGCTACACACCATCGTGGGAGCCGGAGGCGCTTCCGGATCGCTCAATGCCTCTAATATGTTTAAGCCCGCGCTAGCCCGGGGTGAGATTCAGTGCATCGGCGCCACCACGCTGGACGAGTACCGGCAGTACATCGAGAAAGATGGTGCTTTAGCCCGTCGTTTTCAGGTGGTGATGGTGGATGCCACCACTCCCGAAGAAACCGTGGAGATTCTTACCAACATCAAAGACAAGTACGAGAGTCACCACCACGTGGATTATACGGTAGAAGCACTCGAGGCCTGCGTGAAGCTTTCCGATCGCTACATCAGCGACCGCTTCTTGCCCGACAAAGCCATCGAACGTGATGGACGAGGCCGGAGCCCGCGTGCACATCAACAACATCCACGTGCCCGACGAAATCGTGAAGCTGGAAGAAGCCATCGAGAACATCAAGGTGGAAAAAAATCGGGTGGTGAAGAGCCAGAAGTACGAAGAGGCCGCGCAGCTGCGCGACCGGGAGAAAAAACTGATCGACCAGCTGGAAGGCGCCAAACGCAAGTGGGAAGAAGAAACCCGCACCCGCCGTTACAAAGTAGACGAGGAAAATGTGGCCGAAGTGGTGGCCATGATGACCGGTATTCCCACCAAGCGCGTGGCGCAGAACGAAAGCAATAAGTTGCTCGGCATGACACAAGAACTCAGCGGCCGGGTAATCGGACAGGAAGACGCAATTGTGAAGCTGACCAAAGCTATTCAGCGTACCCGGGTAGGTTTGAAGGACCCACACCGTCCCATCGGCTCGTTCGTTTTTCTGGGACCAACCGGCGTCGGAAAAACCGAATTAGCGAAGGTGCTGGCGACTTATCTGTTCGATAAAGAAGATTCGCTCATCCGCATCGACATGAGTGAGTACATGGAAAAATTCTCGGTTTCTCGCCTAGTAGGAGCTCCTCCCGGCTACGTAGGCTACGAAGAAGGTGGTCAGTTAACCGAAAAGGTGCGGCGCAAGCCCTACAGCGTGGTGTTGCTCGATGAGATCGAAAAAGCGCACCCCGACGTGTTCAACCTGCTGCTGCAGGTGCTGGACGATGGTATCCTCACCGACGGTTTGGGTCAACGCGTAGACTTTCGCAACACAATCATCATCATGACCTCCAACATCGGAGCCCGTGACCTGAAAGATTTTGGAGCCGGCATCGGATTCTCAACCAAAGCCAAGGAAGAGAACATGGATGAACTCATGAAGTCTACCATTCAGAACGCACTGAAGAAGACCTTCAGTCCGGAGTTCCTGAACCGACTGGACGATGTGATCGTGTTTAACTCGCTGAAGCGCGAGGATATTCACCTGATCATCGACCTCACGCTCAACAAGTTGTTCGCGCGGATTATGGCGCTGGGCTACGAGGTGGAGCTAAGCGATAAAGCGAAAGACTTCTTGGCCGAAAAAGGATACGATCCTCAGTACGGAGCACGACCGCTCAACCGGGCTATCCAGAAGTACCTGGAAGACGCGGTAGCGGAAGAAATCCTGAAAGGCGACGTGCAGCCCGGCGACATCATCACCGCCGATCACGAAGCTGAGCAGGAAGAGCTAACCTTGTCGATAAAGAAGAAAAAGCTGGAAAAAGAGAAGAAAGCGGATAGTTAAGCTCGCATTGGCACTTACTACGCCCTAAAGCTGTTCCGAAAGGAGCAGCTTTTTTTTGTCTAATTCATTTTCTACTCAATCTAACAACGATGAGCACCCTCACCGCCCCCGCCCCCCCGGTTACCATTTCAGATTTGTTTGCGCAGCAGCAGCAACGTAGTCTTGCCCTCCGCCATGCGCCCGTAGCCGATCGCATCACCCGGCTCAAGCGGCTGAAGGGCTGGCTTCAAACCCACCGGATCGACATTCAGCAAGCCGTCTACCAGGATTTCAAGAAGCCAACGTTCGAAACCGATACCTCCGAAGTGCTGGTGTGCCTGCAAGAGCTGGACTTCACTATTAAGCACTTAACCCGCTGGGCCCGCGACCAACGGGTGGCCACTCCCCTCACTTTGCCCGGCACCACGGGCTACATTCGCTACGAACCTAAGGGTGTCTGCCTGATCATCGCTCCCTGGAACTACCCCTTTCAACTGCTGGTGGGCCCCTGGATTTCAGCCATCGCGGCGGGCAACTGCGCTATTCTGAAACCTTCGGAAATGACGCCCCACACCGCCAACCTGATCGAGCGGATGGTCACTGAACTGTTTCCAGCTAACGAGGCAGCGGTGGTGCAGGGGGATAAAGAAGTGGCGCAGGAGCTACTATCGCACCCGTTTGACCATATCTTCTTCACCGGCAGCCCGGCCGTGGGCAAGCACGTGATGGCCGCCGCCGCCCAGCACCTCAGTTCGGTCACCCTGGAACTGGGCGGTAAGTCTCCGGCCATCGTCGATGAAACCGCCGACCTGGCCGTGGCCGCCGAGAAGATTGCCTGGGGTAAGTTTTTCAACGCCGGGCAAACCTGCATCGCGCCCGACTACGTGCTGGTGCACGAATCGGTACACGACGAACTGGTCGGTCGACTCATCACGGCTACCCGAAAGATGTACAATCCCGATGGCCAGGGGATGAAACACTCGCCTGATTACGCCCGCATCGTGAATCGGTCTCATACGGCGCGTTTGGTAGGTATGCTCGACCAGGGCGTAGCGCAGGGAGCCACCGTAGCGTTGGGCGGCGAACACGCGGTAGATGAGCACTACCTTGCCCCTACCCTGCTCACGCACGTGCCGGAAGACACGGACCTGATGCAGGAAGAAATCTTCGGACCTCTCTTACCAATCCGTAGCTACCAGAACTTGTCGGAGGTGGTAGATTACGTCAATGCCAAACCCAAGCCACTCACGCTGTATATGTTCACCGAGCACCAGGCCAACCGAGATTTTGTGCTACAGCGCACCTCCTCGGGCGGGGCGGCGGTCAACGAGTGCATCATGCAGTTTAGCCATCCTGACTTACCCTTCGGGGGAGTGAACTACAGCGGTATTGGCAAAGCCGGAGGATACCACGGGTTTCTGGCTTTCTCGAACGAGAAATCGGTGTTCCGACAACTTTGGGGTAACAAAATCACGCGCTTTCTGCTGCCTCCCGTCAGTGACAAAATGAAGGAGCGTCTGGGATGGGTAATCCGCAATTTCTAGGCTGGCGTGCAGCATTTGCTGAGGTATTTGCTTATTTTTGTTGGCTACCCTGCCGTCTGCTTCGGTACCTAACCTGTTCTTATGAAAAAAATCACCTGGCTCCTCAGTGCCTGGCTGTTCGTTCAATTTCCGGCGTTTGCCCAGGATGAAATCTACCCGGTGAACGGAGTGCGCGACACCCGTCCGGCCGTCTACCTGTTCACCAACGCCACCATCTTCTCCGATTATCAAACCCGTTTAGACAGCGCCTCGCTGCTCATCCGCGATGGCGTGGTGGTGGCCGTAGGCCGCAACCTGAACGCTCCCGCCGGGGCTCAAGAAATTGATTTGCGAGGCAAATTCGTGTATCCCGGACTCATCGACTTGTACAGCGACTACGGGTTATCAGAAGTGCCCACGAGGCCACCCTTCAGCTTTGGCAGCCGTGAGCAACTCGACCGCACCACCGAGGGGCCGTACAACACCAACGACGCCATCAAATCACAGTACCAGGCGGTGGAGGACTTTCAGACCAAAGAGGAGCAGGCTAAAGCCTACCGGCAACTGGGCTTCGGGGCGGTGCTCACCAACAAGCGCGACGGACTGGCCCGGGGCACGTCGGCCCTGGTATCATTATCGGACGAGCCACCCAACAAAGTGGTGATCCGGGGTCGCGCCGGAGCGCACTACTCCTTTGAGAAGGGAAGCTCACCCCAGTATTATCCTATTTCCAAAATGGGCTTCCTGGCCCTGCTGCGTCAGACTTATCTGGATGCGGCCTGGTACCCTACCCAGCGCAACGACGACTACCGCGACGAGTCGCTGGAAGCCTGGATCGCCCAGCAGGACCTTCCCCAGTTCTTTGACGCTCCGGGCTGGATGCAGATGCTGCGGGCCGACCAGCTGGGCGATGAGTTCGGGGTGCAGTACGTGCTGCGCGGCAACGGCGACGCTTACCAACGCCTTGATGCGGTGGCCGCCACCAACGCCGCGCTCATCGTTCCGCTTACCTTTCCCGATGCCTACGACGTGAGCGACCCCTACGACGCTGAGCACGTGGTGCTGCAGGACATGATGCACTGGGAACTCGCTCCCACCAACCCCGGACGCCTGGCAGCGCGGGGAATCACTTTTGCCCTGACCGCCGATGGACTCACGGCGGGAGAAGATTTTTGGAAGAACCTACGCAAGGCAATCCAGCACGGTTTGTCCGAAGAAGAAGCCCTCAAAGCGCTCACCGATACTCCCGCCCGCCTGCTGCGCGCCGAAGACCAACTAGGTAGTCTGCAACCCGGCCGACTGGCTAACTTTATTATCACTTCGGATAATCTGTTCGACGACGAAGTAATCCTCTACGAAAACTGGATTCAGGGCAAACCCTTTACCATTAACGACCGGAACGCTCCTGATCTAAAGGGAAAGTATAGCTTGGAGGTGGCAGACGCTACCTACCCGCTAGAAATCAGTGGCAAACCCGGCAAGCAAAAGTTTTCGATCAATGTGCAGGATACCATACGGGTCAGCGCCGAAGCAGCGGTAGACCGTACCACGCTTACGCTGTCTTTTCCTCCCCAAAAAGGGGTTAAAGAACGCATCCGACTGTCGGGTTACGTGGATGGGCAAACGCTCAAGGGGGCAGGACAACTCGCCGACGGTACGCCGGTGAACTGGCAAGCCACGTATCAGGGCGATCTGGAAGCTAAGGAAGACACCACCCAGCAAGCATCCACCGCCGTCAACCTGGATAGCTTATCGCAAATCGTCTATCCTTTTATGCCCTACGGCAACGAAGCACTTCCCGAAGCGGGCACCTACCTGATCCGGGGAGCCACCGTGTGGACCAACGAAGCCGACGGCATTCTCGAGCAAGCCGACGTGCTGGTAGCCGACGGAAAGATCACGCAAGTAGGCCCCAACTTGTCGGCAGACGGTGCGACGGTGATCGATGGCAGCGGCAAGCACCTTACCAGCGGCATCATCGATGAGCACTCGCACATCGCGCTGACCAGCATCAACGACATTGCCGTTAACTCGGGCATGGTGCGCATGAAAGAGGTGGTCGATTCCGAAGACATCAATATCTACCGGCAGTTGGCCGGGGGAGTCACCGCCGCCCAGTTGCTGCACGGCTCGGCCAACCCCATCGGCGGACAGTCGGCCCTGGTGAAGCTGCGGTGGGGCGCGTCGCCGCAGGAGATGCTCATCGAGGGAGCCGATGCGTACATCAAGTTTGCCCTGGGCGAAAACGTGAAGCGCTCGTCCAATCAAGAATCTATCCGCTATCCGCAAACCCGCATGGGCGTGGAGCAAGTGTACCGCGATGCCTTCACGCAGGCGCGAGCCTACCAGCAGCAGTTGCAGGATTACAACGATCTTTCTTCCCGACAAAAGGAAAATTCTTCCCCACCCCGGCGCGACTTGGCGCTGGAAGCGATGGTAGAAATCCTGAACGATACGCGCTTCATCACCTGCCACTCCTACGTGCAGTCCGAGATCAATATGCTGATGCACGTGGCCGATGACTTCGACTTTCGGGTCAACACCTTCACGCATATTCTGGAGGGCTACAAGGTGGCCGACAAGATGGCGGCGCACGGGGCGGGCGGCTCCACCTTCTCCGACTGGTGGGCCTACAAGTTTGAGGTACGCTACGCCATTCCCTACAACGCCGCCCTGATGACGATGGCCGGAGTGACCACCGCCATCAACTCCGATGATGCCGAGATGGCCCGCCGCCTCAACCAGGAAGCCGCCAAGTCGGTGAAGTACGGCGGCATGGCGGAAGAAGAAGCCTGGAAGATGGTAACGCTGAACCCGGCCAAGCTGCTGCACCTCGACGACCGTATGGGTAGCATCCGGGCAGGAAAAGACGCTGACCTGGTGCTGTGGAGCGACAATCCGCTATCCATCTACGCCCAGGCCGAAAAGACGATGGTGGACGGTCGCTGGTACTACGATCAGGAAACGGATGCCCGCAAACAGGATCAGATTGCTCAGGAACGCAACCGCTTGATCCAGAAGCAACTGGCCGCGAAGAAGAACGGAGCTGCTACCCAAAAGCCCAGCAGCGAAACGCGGGCCCTGTTCCACTGCGACGACATTGTTGGCCTCTAGTATAGACGCCATTTGTGGCGTCTCGCGACAAACATCCAAAACTTCCCTACACTTATGCCCCACCTACGCCTCTTCATCCTCTTTCTTCTCTCACTCCCCACCACCCTACGCGCTCAAGTCCCGGCCCCCGCTCCGCCCCAGTCGCAACCCATCCTCTTGCTGGGCGGCACCGCCCACCTGGGCACCGGTGAGGTGATTGAAAACTCCGCCGTGGCCTTCTCCGATGGCGAGCTCACCGCGGTTGGCCCCGCTTCGTCCGTGCCCGACCGCGATCGCTCATCCTACCAGGTGATCGACGTGAGCGGACAGCACGTCTACCCCGGTTTCATCCTGCCCGACACCGATCTGGGCTTGGTAGAAATCAGCGCCGTGCGCGCCACCGTCGATAACGCCGAAGAAGGGACGCTCAACCCCAACGTGCGTTCGCTCATTTCGTACAATACCGACTCGGAACTGATTCCTACGTTTCGCTTCAACGGTATCTTGCTGGCGCAGATCGTGCCGCAGAGCGGGCTGATGCCGGGCACTTCGTCGGTGGTGCAGCTCGACGCCTGGAACTGGGAAGACGCCGCCGTGGCCATCGACAACGCCCTGCACCTGCACTGGCCCAGTCGTTTCCGGAACAAGTTCAACTTTCGTCACCTTCACGGTGATGCGCGAGCGCAACGAGAACTACGACGAGCAGATTCGGGCGGTGCGCACTCTGTTTGCCGACGCCCAGGCGTATATCGCCACTGATCCGGAGACGCCCAATCTCAAACTGGAGGCGCTTCGTAGCCTACTCAACGGATCGCAAACCCTCTTTCTGCACTCCGACGACGCCCGCGAAATTATGGAAGCGGTGCTGTTCGCCGAAGAGTACGGCGTGAAAAAGATGGTGCTGGTCGGAGGAAGCGGGTCTGTTGGCTAGTGAAAGAATTTATACAGGAGCGTAAGCTGCCGGTGGTTATTGAAAACGTGCACCAGTTGCCCCCGCACCCCGACAGCCCGGTGGACGCGCTATACAGCCTGGCCAATGATTTGCAGCAGGCGGGCATCCTGGTGAGCTTGGCCTACAACGAAGGGATGACCGCCCGCAGCCGCAGCCTCGCTTTTCTGGCGGGCACCGCCGCGGCCTACGGACTGGAGAAAGAAGAAGCGCTGAAGCTGATCACCGCCAACCCCGCCCAGATGCTCGGCATCGCCGACCGGGTGGGCACGCTGGAAGCGGGCAAGCAGGCCACGCTGTTCGTCTCGGACGGCGACGCCCTGGACATGCGTACCAACCGCCTCACCCATGCCTTCATCAACGGACGCCAGATCACGCTGCCCGCCATGCAACAGGAGCTGTACCAGAAGTACAAAACCAAGTTCGAGGCAGAAACTCCGGCAGTGCCCCACCGGAAGGACGGGAGAGTGAATAAGCATCCCGGTAGGCGACACGAGTCTACTTTCGTAGGCGTAGCAAGTATCAACCTTTCTTAGTCGTCACTATCCTCCCAACTGCCGTGCTTGAGCCAGCCACTGAACCAGTTTTGCAGCAGCGGAATAGCGAAGAACACCGCGTAAGGAATTTCAATTACCGAAATAACCAGCGTCTTGAGGGGTACCGGCCAGCCCTCCATCACTGGCCCCAGCAGCCACTGCGCTAGGGTCACCGCCGGGTAAATCGCTAACCAGACGATCACCGCAAAACGGTAGCGGGGAGCTTTTTCTTCTTTCGGACTGGGCTTCATAATTAGTGGAGCTAAAAGGGTTCTATCCACTAAATAAAAACCCGCGTCAATAGTTCATGCTTTTCCCTATCGATAGGTAACAATCACATTCCCCGTCTTTTCGCCGCGCTCAACGTAGCGGTACGCCTCTTGGATCGCATCCATCGGGTAGCGGCGGTCGATTACCGCTTTAAACGTGCCCTCTGTCAGGAGTTCGTTCATCAAGTTGAGCGTCCTTCGGCTATTGCTAGGTATGGGGAATACGACCCGCTTACCGCCGGTCAGCTTGGTGATCAGCGGTAAGTAAACGTTCTGGGCGTTCGGTCCCAGTTCTGACGAGATGTAGACGCCCTGGGGCACTAGTAGATGCTTACACTCGGCGAAGGTACTTTTGCCCACCGCATCCAGGATAAAGTCGTACCGTTTGTCAGTCTCGGTGAAATTTACCCGTTGGTAGTCGATCACTTCGTCCGCCCCCAGCGATTTGACCAACTCAATGTTTGGAGTGTTGCCCACCGCGGTGACGTGGGCCCCGTAGTATTTCAGCAGCTGAACAGCGGCCGAGCCAATGGCCCCGGTGGCCCCGTTCACCAGCACTTTCGCCTTCGGTTCAATGGTGACTTTATTGATAAAGTTGTAAGCGTTGTGAGCCCCCTCGGCGCAAGCGACGACTTCCTCATACGCTATTCCCTCCGGGATTTTGACAACTCCTTTATGTTGTTTGATTGTTAGGTATTCGGCCTGGGAGGCCAGCCCTTCGTCATTGAAGCCCCACACGCGGTCGCCGATCTTGAAGTCGGTTACCTGAGGCCCCACTGCCTCAACCGCTCCGGCGAAGTCGGTGCCCGGAACGGGGGAACGGGGTTTCAGCAATCCTGTGAACAGCCGAATGGGAAATGGTTTGCCGCGCAGAATCCCACAATCGGTTCGGTTAACGGTGGTGGCGTGTACTCGAACGAGAAGCTCATCTTTATTAGGTTCCGGTTTCGGCGCGGTTCCGACAGTGAGAACTTCGGGTGATCCGTATTTGGTTCGTAGAACTGCTTTTATCATGGTGTTAGGTAATTTCAGTAAAAATATAATCATCTACTCAGTAATTCTACGCTAGTCTTAGTTGAGAACCGAATTTCACTTTCGCAGAAGAAAGATTACGGACTAACAAAGTAGCTTACTGCGCACCATCAATCCCAATCCCTCCGGCAGTGGTAGTTATATTGCACCCAGGGTGCCGCCCAATCGTATTTGCACTTTTCGAAGGCCCACGCTTGCTGCCCGTATTTGGCGAAATTATCGCTCAGCGGGAGAAAAGAGGTGGTTATTTAGTTGCGCTCCTCTTTTGTTAGCGACAATAGCTCGATATCACATCAATAATCTTGTCATCCAGCAGGGACCCGCGCGACGTCCGCTTGTCTCAACGTGGATCAAAAGCACGGCAGGGGCAAGGGGGCTTGCCCTAAAGCTACAGGTTGATGTATAACCACCTCTCTACCAGGCCCGCAAAACCCTTCTAGCGCAGATTCACCGAATCTGGGCTAACCGTCCGCGCGGATTCCATCCGCCCGCGGGCTAGCACTCTCTACCATTCCGTCTAAATTCCAGTCCAAGGCCCCCGAGTATCTCAATAACCCAATCTGCCCCCTTTTTCTATTCCAATTCCGCCTACTTTTTTGCTTCTTTGTGTTCCGGCTAGACCAGATTTCTCCTAGCTGCGAATACTACAACCACCTATGTACCGATCCCTTATTCGTCCGCTGCTCTTTCGTCTGAAGCCCGAAACGGCGCACCAACTCACCGTGGCCCTGCTCAGGGTAGCCACTGCCCTACCCGGCGTGACCGGGCTGCTACGCAGACTCTACGCGGTGGACGACCCGCGGCTGGAGCGCGAGCTTGTTCGGACTGCGCTTCGCCAATCCGGTGGGGCTAGCGGCGGGCTTCGACAAAGATGCGCGCCTGGTCGACGGCATGGCAGCGCTGGGCTTTGGCTTTGTGGAGGTGGGCACGGTGACGCCCTTCGCGCAGCCGGGCAACCCCAAGCCCCGGATGTTTCGGCTGCCCGCCGACCGAAGCCTGATCAACCGTTTGGGCTTCAACAACCACGGGGTGAACCGGGCCGCCTACAACCTGGCGCGCCGCCGCTCCTCGGTGATCGTGGGCGGCAACATCGGCAAGAACAAGAGCACGCCCAACGACCACGCGGCGCGCGATTACGAAAGCTGTTTCCGCGCGCTCTACGACCACGTAGACTATTTCACGGTAAACGTAAGTTCGCCCAACACCCCTGACCTACGGGAGTTGCAGGAGAAAGAACCGCTCACCGAACTGCTGCGTGGCTTGCAGCAACTGAACCAGCAGCAACCACACCCGAAGCCTATCCTACTTAAGATTGCTCCTGACCTATCCGACGGGCAGCTCAACGATATCGTGGATATTTGTCAGTCGCTGGGCATCGACGGCATCATTGCCACCAACACCACCGTCAGCCGCGATGGGCTCGCCACCCCTGACCAGCGAATAACCGATGCGGGGGCCGGTGGATTAAGCGGTCAGGCGCTGCGGCAACGCGCCACCGAGGTGATTCGCTACCTGCACCAGCGGTCGGGCGGGCAGTTGCCGATCATCGGGGTGGGCGGCGTGGCCTCGCCCGAAGATGCCCTCGAGAAGCTCGCCGCCGGAGCCAGCCTGGTGCAGATTTATACCGGCCTGGTCTACGAAGGTCCGGCCCTGGTGAAGCGCATCAACCAAGCGCTGGCCGAAACGCCCGCGCAGCCGGTGCTGTCCTGATGCAACTGTTCTATCAGCCCGAACTAGACCTGGCCACCCCGGCGCTTCCTCCCGACGAGTCGCGGCACTGCGTGCAGGTGCTGCGTCGGCAGGCGGGCGATGCGATCACGGTAGTGGACGGGCGGGGCACCTACTACGAGGCCGTGATCACCGAACCCAACGCGAAGCGCTGTGGCTTTGCCGTGGAACAAACCCGGCGCGAGGCCGCCCGTCCGTTTCGGGTGCACCTGGCGGTGGCACCCACCAAGAACCTGGACCGTACGGAGTGGTTGGTAGAAAAACTGGTGGAGGTGGGAGTGGATCAGCTGAGCTTTATCAAGTGCACCCACTCCGAACGCAAAGTGCTCAAGACCGAACGTTTGCTGAAGAAAGCCGTGGCCGCGATGAAGCAGGCGGGTCGCGCCACCCTGCCGGTTATCGATGAACTGCAATCGTTTACTAAGTTTTTGAAAAGCCCGCTGAAAGAGCAGCAGCGTTTTATTGCCTACGTGGATTTTGACAATCCCATTCTCCTGAAGCAGGCCGCCCAACCGGTGGGCTCATACGTGGTACTCGTGGGTCCGGAAGGTGGGTTTAGCGAGGCGGAAGCTTGACCAAGCGAAGCAGGTGGGTTACCATGGGGTGAGTTTGGGCAACTACCGACTACGTACAGAGACGGCGGGTCTGGTGGCCGGGTTAACGCTGAACCTGATTAATGAGCGGTAGTTGGATGGTGGAATGAAATGGCGTCCTGGAAGGCACGCATTAAGAACGCACGCTAGAGAGGGTCGGAAACGGGCGTCCGCTAGTGCTGATCGTAGTACTTTATCAGTCGGGCCAGATCGTCGGGGTCGCTGGGGTCGATTGGATTATCCGCCAGGAAATCACTGACCGCCGCCTTTTTGTCACCCAGTAACCGGCGTATTGAACTCAACGTCGGTTTGAATCGGTAGGACCGCCCATTGGGCTTGACCAGATAGTAGGAGGTCATGGTTTCGCTAAACTCGTCGTAGCGACGGTCGGCGCTGTAGGCACCCTGAAAGTCGGCTTTGATCAGCTTTTTGTTATGGACGGCCAGTAGCGTAGAAGTATTCGGGTCGGAAAGGTTGCCGTAGAGCACCTGCGCAAAGTGATTAGGCGGAAACTTACGGTAATTAGGAAGATAATCAACCAGCATAAAGTACAAGGAATCCTCGCCCGGTTCACTACGCAAACTAAACTGAGTCACGGTATACTTTTCCGGAATCACGGCATGATCGTAGGGGTGCTTCACTACAATCTCGTCGCGGTACAGATCGTACTTTAGCTGGACACTAGAAAACACTTTGCCATCGCGCAGGGTCACCCGGCCGGGGGTCCACTGATCAAGCAGCAGGGGGCTTCCCTTAACCCCTTCGTAACGATCATCAAAGGTCTGAACGGCGTTTTGGTTGAAGTTTTTGCCAACCTCGTCCACAATCTGCTGTCGCTCGGGAGCACTCTTTTGTTGTCCGTGCGCTGCGGGTAAAGCAGCAGACAACCATAAAAATAACCATAAAAATCGCATACACTAGGGTTCTCGGTCGTAGAAGGCAACGAGGCGGGCAAGATCGGACACATTATCGAAGTCAAGCTTGGTTTCTATGATGAAATCCTGCACTGCTTCTCGTCGGTCACTAAACAGGTCGAGCACCGCCTCGCGGTTGGGTGCAAAGGTAGATACTTTTCCTTCAGGCGACACGTAGTAATAATCCGTGACGGTGGCTCCCAGTTGGTTCGTCAACGCCTGACTGGCCGAGGCATCGTCTTTGCGGTGCACGGCCAGCAGCGCCGATTCGCTCTGGTAGATCAGTTGCACAAACTGCTCGTCGGGCACTTTGTCAAAGTCTCCCAGGTACTTGGCGCGCTGAAACCGGGCAAGGTTGGCCAGCCGGGGCGGACCGATCGTGAAACTGCGTACTTTCTCCGGATCAAGGGGCGTGGCTTCTCCGTCTTTGCCCCGAATGAGCAATCGATTGCGGTAAATATCGTAACGCAACTGGACATTATCGTATTCATCTCCGCCATCGAGGGTTACCTGCCCGTCGTTCCAGCCTTCGGCGAAGTAGGGATCGTCGGTTGTACCATCGGCCTGATCGCTGAGCGTTTCAACGGTTGCGGGGTAGTCGCCTTCGTTGAGCGGTTCTTCCGAAGACCGGCGCTCGATCACATCGTCGGAGGGGAAGTCTTGGGTCTGAGCGAAAAGACCGGTGGTTGCCACAAACAGGCTACTGATGAGTGCTAAAAGTTTGAAAAGTTGCATGCTGGTTTTTAGTTTCCGTTAAAAATTGGTTTTCGTTTCTCGGTGAAGGCGCGAATGCCCTCGGCGTGGTCGGCGGTGGTGGCGGCAATGTCCTGGTTCTGGGCTTCCAGCTCCAGCATTTGCTCCAGCGATAACTGCCCGGCCTGGTTGAGCATCTCCTTCATCACCGCAATGGCCACGGTGGGGGCGTTAGCATAGTGGTCGACGTAGCGCTGCACCGCCGCATTGAGTTGGGCGTGGGGCACCACTTCGTTGACCAAACCCAGCAGCAACGCTTCGGACGCTCCCACCCAGGTGCCCATCGTGGCCAGTTCGAAGGCCTTCAGTCGCCCCACAATGCGGGGCAGAAAGTGGGTAGAACCCGAGTCCATAATCAGCCCGATGCCTACGAACAACTCTGACAAGTAAGCTTCTTCCGAGGCCACGATCAGGTCACAGGCCAGCGCCAGCGAGCAGCCCGCCCCGGCGGCAATGCCATTGAGTCGACAAATAATCGGCTTGTTGAGCTTCCGCATGGCTAAGATCAGCGGATTGTAGTAGGTGCGAATGGTTTCGGAGTAGGGTTTGCCCTCCATTTCGGATTGGGCCGCCTTCAGGTCTTGTCCCGAGCAGAAGGCGTTGCCCGCCCCGGTGAGCACCACCACCCGCACCTCGGAGTCGTCGTGCAGTTGCTCGAAAACGGTGCGCAATTCGGTTTTGATGCCGTTGTTAAGGGCGTTGAATACGGCGGGCCGGTTCAGGGTGACGGTGGCCAGGGGTCCCTCGTGCGAGAAGTTCAGGTGTTGATACATAAGACTACTTTGTTAAAAAACTTTCAGCGACCCTGCTTTGTTTCCTGGGCTGATTATTTCTAGTTTTGCAAAACTACTGGCGCACGTGGTGAAACTGGTAGACACGCTGTCTTGAGGGGGCAGTGCCCTTACGGGCGTGGAAGTTCGAATCTTCTCGTGCGCACAAGAAAGAGCAGCCGAAAAAGCTGCTCTTTTTTTATTTAAGGATACTGATCATTGGTTGAACAAAAAAAGGCGATCCGTATTGGATCGCCTTTTTTCGTTTATATAATAAAGGAGGATGAATTACATCATGCCGCCCATGCCGCCCATTCCTCCGGGAGGCATTCCGCCCCCAGCAGCACCCGCTTCTTCGGGCTCGTCGGCGATCACGCATTCGGTGGTCAGCAACAGGGCCGCGATAGAGGCCGCGTTTTCCAGGGCCAGACGGGTCACTTTGGTCGGGTCAATTACCCCGGCCTCAAACAGGTTCTCGTACTGATCGGTACGGGCGTTGAAACCGTAATCGTCTTTGCCTTCCAGTACTTTCTGAATAACAACCGAGCCTTCTTGTCCAGCATTTTCAACGATCACACGCAGGGGTGATTCCAGCGCCAAGCGTACGATGTTTACTCCGGTTTTTTGATCGGCGTTTTCAGTAGTAATATTATCCAGCGAAGAGATAGCGCGTACCAGGGCTACTCCCCCACCGGCAACTACTCCTTCTTCTACCGCAGCGCGCGTAGCGTGCAGAGCATCATCAACGCGGTCTTTCTTCTCCTTCATCTCTACTTCGGTAGCCGCACCGATGTACAGGATGGCTACGCCGCCCGATAGTTTGGCCAGTCGCTCCTGAAGCTTCTCGCGATCGTAATCAGAAGTAGTGTTTTCAATCTGCGATTTAATCTGACCAATGCGGGCCTGAATCTGGTCTTTCTCACCGGCACCGTTTACAACAATCGTGTTGTCCTTGTCGATGTTGATTTTCTCGGCAGTACCCAGATAATCAATCGTAGCGTTCTCCAGCTTGTAGCCGCGCTCTTCCGAGATCACGGTACCACCGGTCAATACGGCGATATCTTCCAGCATTGCTTTGCGACGGTCACCGAATCCGGGAGCCTTCACGGCAGCGATTTTCAACGAACCGCGAATCTTGTTCACGACCAGGGTAGCCAGGGCTTCACCGTCCACGTCTTCCGAGATGATCAGCAGCGGCTTGCCGGTTTGGGCTACGGCTTCCAGTACGGGCAGAAGCTCCTTCATGGAAGAAATCTTCTTGTCGTAGATCAAAATGTAAGGGTTCTCCAGCTCTGCTTCCATACGCTCGGTATTGGTCACAAAGTAAGGAGACAGGTAACCGCGGTCGAACTGCATACCTTCCACGAGTTTCACCTCGGTTTCGGTACCCTTGGCTTCCTCTACGGTGATCACACCGTCTTTGCCTACTTTCTCCATCGCGTGAGCGATCATCTTACCTATTTCTTCGTCGTTGTTGGCTGAGATGGAAGCTACTTGGGTGATTTCGTTAGAGCTGTCGATGGTTTTAGACTGCTTTGCCAGGGCGGCAACAACTGCTTCTACCGCTTTGTCTACACCACGCTTCAGATCCATCGGATTGGCACCGGCGGCCACGTTCTTGATACCGTGGGCGAAAATTGATTGTGCCAGCACAGTAGCGGTGGTGGTACCATCACCCGCACTGTCGGCGGTTTTGGAAGCCACTTCTTTTACCAACTGGGCACCCATGTTCTCGATGGCATCCTTCAGCTCGATTTCCTTCGCTACTGAAACTCCATCCTTGGTGACGGTGGGAGCACCGAATTTTTTGTCAATCACTACGTTTCGTCCCTTGGGGCCGAGCGTAACTTTTACGGCGTTTGCCAACGTATCTACCCCTTTCTTGATGCGATCGCGGGCGTTCGTGTTAAAATATATTTCCTTAGCCATTGTGTCTTAATTTTTTGTTTTGATTAGAAATTAAATAATTGTGCGCTTACAGCACGGCAAAGATGTCCGACTCCCGCATGATAAGGTAGTCGTTGCCGTCTACAGTGATTTCAGTGCCGGCGTACTTACCGTAGAGGATGCTGTCGCCCACTTTTACGGTGAGAGGCTCGTCTTTTTTTCCATCGCCTACTGCGATCACAGAGCCTTTTTGGGGCTTTTCTTTGGCAGTATCAGGAATGATAATACCAGAAGCGGTTTTCTCTTCGGCAGCAGCGGGCTCCACCAGAACTCGGTCTGCTAAAGGCTTAATGTTTACTTGTGACATTGTGTTGTTGGTTACGTTTAAAGTTTAACATGATGTTAACGACTTTAGAGTGTACACTTCCTGTGCCAACGGCCGAAAACACGAATTGCTGTCCGGTTCTCCGCCAATGTTGCCGAATTTATCCAAAAGGCACCCGTGTACCTCTTGGCTGTCACTGACATTATTGCAGACTTGCGTGGTGTGCAGCTGCTGATTATATTCCCAGCGACAAACGTTTATGCTATCCTTATGACAAATCTGCACGAAGATTGGCTGACCAGTGGTCTGCTGGATTTTGAGTACAAGAAGTATTTAGCCCTGGCGTATATGCAAGGGGTGAAGCAAAAGTTCGAAGAAAAGAAACTCTATCCCTTTATGTCGGACTTGGTATTTCACTACAACAATCTGTTGACGATCCGGCAGAACAAGCAACTCCTCTACGAGAACTTTCCCAAGGAACTAACGCGCGCTGACTTTGAGCAACTGAAACTGAGCTACCGCCGCATTGTGGAGGATGACCAGCTGATGGACACGCTAAGCGAGGTTGTGAATTTTGCTATTCCTCGCTTCAAGGAACGCATGGACGAGGGGGTGATGCTGTACGAAGACATTGCCTACCACATCAGTATCGAGCCAATCGGAATCACCCCTTTGTATAAGGATGAAGGATATTTGCTGTTGTTCGTCAGCAACACCAAAACCGTTTACGTGCATCAGTACAAAATCACGGTGTTCGAGCAGGCGAACGAATCGTACCGCGCCATTCGGACGGAATTGTTAGAAGAGATGCAGTGGAGTTTGGTGAACACCTTTGAGCACATCAAACGGGACCTGATCAAGCGGAATCAGCATCTGCCCAATCCGGCGGCGTATCTGGCCCTGTCGAAGTCGCATTTTCCATTGCAAGAAACGCTGTTGCCAATCACCAAACGGTTGTTGGTGCAGCACATCGGGCAGGCCGCGTGACTAATTGGCCGTATCGGGAGTAACGATTTCTTCCTCGCCCAAACCTTCTAAATCATCAGCGCCGCCCAATCCTTCCTCATCATCGGAGATGCCAGGGTTGATGGGGGGCAGCACGTTACGTTCCTGCGCATTCTCAATGTTAGGACTGGTGTATCCCTGATCAGGCGTCTGCAGATCAATGAGCAAACTGGAGGTCATGCTCAGCAGCAGCATCAGGCTGGCCAGCACCCAGGTGGCCTTTTCCAGAAAATCGGTAGCGCGCTTTACGCCGATCATCTGGGTGGAGGAACCAGCCCCACCGAACTGACTGGACAACCCGCCCTTGGAGTTCTGAGAGAGCACTACCAGCACTAGTAGCACCGCACAAATAATGGTGATTGAGATAACGGCAACCATTTACTTATTTTTTTAATTGTTCAATTTTTTGCGCAAAGTACGCTTTTTTTTCGGGATACTTCAACATCAATTTTTCGTACAGATTCGCAGCTTTGTCGGTTTTCCCTTGCTTAAGCATTATTTCGGCCAGATTTTCGGTGACCAGATCATCCTGAAACGCCGAACTCGGCGCGGAAAGGTCCGAAGCGTTCTCGTCGGCCGAGGAAGGGTCTCGGGTTATCTGAGGATTGGCGGCCACGAAGCGATCAATAATTTCCTGCTGCCGCGTCCGGGGCGTGTCGGTACATCCGTCCGGGTACATCCTCAGCATTCGGTTTCTCTTCAATACAGTCGCAATTCAGCCGCCTGACCTTTGCTAGCGCGAAGATTTTCCAGGGTCTTGGCTAGTTCCTCCCGCAGGGAGTCACTGTCGTCTTCCTCGGAAGTGTGGTCAGGCACGCTCTCTGCTGAGGCAGGAACAAACGCCACTTCCGCTTCCTCTTCAGAAACCGGTTCAGGCATTTTTTCCGTCTCGGTCGCTTCAAACGAATTCGTTGTCAGCGACTCATCAGCATCGGCGACGGTAGCGTCGGCGGTCAAATCTGGCGGCCCAGCTTCGGTTTTGGTGTCGGGCAAAACCACCGTGAGTTCATCGTAGAACACTTGCCGGAGCAGACGTCGGTCGGGAGCGTAAATAGCGGCTCGGCCCAACGCAGCGTAAGCATCAGGAGCCTGCTGATCGTGCTTAGCCTTGGCAATCAAAGTGTGAATCAGTTGGAAGTACGGGTACCGATGCACCACTTCTTCCATCTGCGCTACTGCGTCGGTGCTTATTTCCCGGGGCCGTTGAACAGCCTCCCACAATTCGGCTTGCTTGAAGGACATAGAATTACCAGTTGGCTACGGTGGCCGTGAAGATATCAAAAATTATCTGATCCAGAATCTCTTCTACCAATTCATCCTCTACGGCGGTAGGGTCTCTATCAGCGGGAAAATCGGCGAAGAAGCTAAACGTCTTTCCGTCAAAATCAAACTGATCGTCGTAAGTATTGATATAGGTAGCCTCCACGGTGATGGTGAGTCGCATCTCCGCGGCCACGTCGGCCACCTGGTCACTGCCCGAAGATTGCGGGGCCACTGGTTCGTAGTCGTACCGAATGATGGCTCCTTCGAGCTGTAAATCGCCGTCTTCATCCACCAAAGCGAGGCTCGTATTCTGCTGGTAGTAATCTTTTACGCTTTCGGTAAATTGCTGACTCATCACCGGTGGCCCGCCGCCCGAGTCGTTGTAGAAATTCTGAATAGAGATGGTCTTCACCTCGGGCGAAATAGCCGCTCCGGTAAAGGTATAGACTCCGCAGCCCTGAATAGTCAACAGAACCAGGGGTAGAAGTAGATTAAAAACAGTTTGCAGTGGCTTATGGTTGACAGTCGACAGTTGATAGCCCATCGTCCGTAGCATACGAAGCGCACTTGGCGGTTGACCGTGGACTGTTGACCGTCAACCGTGGACTTCTCCGCAGATTCTAATCAATTTCATACTGCTTGATTTTTCGGTACAGCGTTCGTTCGGAAATTCCCAAGTCGTTAGCGGCGTACTTGCGCTTGCTATCATTTTTTCGCAGTGCTTTAATGATGAGTTCTTTTTCCTTTTTCTCCAGCGACAAATCACCGTCGTCCTCGGTTTCGTGGGTGATATCCTCAATCACGTCGTAAGAATCATCCGTCCGCTGCGCTTCCGGCGGGGCCGACTTGGCGTAGTAGAGTCGCTTACGGGCCAGATTTTCGGCGAGTTCGGCACTACTCTCCTCCTGCTCCACGTCATTAAATAAGTGCTCGTGCTCGCGGATCAACTCATCGCCGTAGCCCGAGCGGGCGTAGTCCTGATCGGAGTATTCCGGAGCCGGGCGGTTGGATGACATACCGTTGGACGGCCCCCCGGTGGGCGAACCTGACTGAGACGATTTATTTCCCGTTGGAGAGTAGTTACGTCCGTTCATTCCACCGTTGGGTATACCTTCGGCCTGCAAAATTCGGTACACCAGTTTTTTTAATTCCGTCATGTCGCGGCGCATTTCGAAGAGCACCTTATACAGCAAATCGCGTTCGCTGTATCCCGAATTACTTTCACCCTGGCCGTTGGCATCCTGATACAGCGCGGGCAGGGTGCTCACCGAAGGCATAAAACCGCGTAGGGTGGCCGCTTCAATCTCGCGGTCTTCTACCAATAACGACATCTGCTCAACGATATTCTTTAGCTCGCGGATGTTGCCCGGATAGCGGTAGCTGAGTAGTATCTGCTCGGCATCGGGAGTGAGTGAGATCGGCTTTACCCGGTGGCGGTCGGCAAAATCGGTGGCAAACTTGCGGAAGATCAGTTCAATGTCGCGGCCGCGATCGCGCAAGGGCGGCACGAAGATCGGGACCGAACTGAGGCGGTAGTACAAATCCTCGCGAAATTTACCCTTCTGGACCGCCTCGATTAAGTTGATATTGGTGGCGGCTACCACGCGCACGTCGGTTTTGATGACCTTAGAAGAGCCTACTTTGATGAACTCGCCGTACTCCAGCACCCGCAGCAGGCGCGACTGCGTGCCCAGCGGCATTTCCCCGATTTCGTCCAGAAAGATGGTGCCCTGGTTAGTCGCTTCAAAGTAGCCCTGCCGGGAGTCCTGCGCCCCGGTGAAGGCACCCTTTTCGTGTCCGAACAACTCCGAGTCAATGGTGCCTTCGGGGATGGCTCCGCAGTTGATGGCGATGAACTTGTTGTGCTTGCGCGGACTCAGGTTGTGAATAATTTTGGAAAAAGATTCTTTCCCCGTTCCACTCTCGCCGGTGATCAGCACGGTCATGTCGGTGGGAGCCACCTGGGCCGCTACGGTGAGCGCGTAGTTCAGGCGCGGGGCGTTGCCGATAATACCGTATCGCAGCTTAATACTTTGCAGGCTGGCTTCGTCTAACATCATAGCTGTAGGTTCTTGGTTCGGGGTTATGGGTTCTATGTTCTTGGTTTGGGATTCTAGGTTCTGATTTTCTTCTAGGATACTGAGAACTCAGAACCTAGAACTTCTACAACCCAGAACCTAACAATGTGGCGGCCGTACAATCGTGAATTTTTACCTGCACGTAGTCTCCTTTTTGGTGGTTTTCTCGAGGGAAGACTACCACCTTGTTGGCACTGTTGCGTCCCTGCAAGTCCTGATCCGATCGTTTGGAAAATCCTTCTACCAACACGGTGAACGTGCGGCCCACGTCGCGGCGGTTGCGCTCCAGCGAGATGGCTTGTTGTCGATCAATAATTTCTCTCAGATCGTCGCTTTTTGATATCCAGCGGAATATCGTCGTCGTACTTACGCTCGGCCAGCGTGCCAGGCCGTTCGGAGTAGTAAAACATATACGAAAAGTCGTACTGCACGTAGTCCATCAGCGTTAAAGTTTCCTGATGCTCGGCTTCGGTTTCGGTGCAGAACCCGGCAATCATGTCGGATGAAATGCCGCAGTCTTCGCCCAAAATTCGACGAATAGCATCCACGCGGTTCAGGTATTCCTCGCGGGTGTAGGTGCGATTCATTAGCGCAAGCACGCGGGAATTGCCGCTCTGGGCGGGCAGGTGAATGTATTTGCAGATATTATCGTAGGCTTTCATGGTGTGCAGCACCGCATCGGTAATGTCTTTGGGATGGGACGTAGAAAACCGGATACGCAAGTCGGGGTGCACGCGGGCGACCATCTCGAGCAGTTGGGCGAAGTTGACGGTTTCCACTCCCGCGGCGCGCTCGATCTGGGCTTTGCCCTTGAGGTCCGCGTTGGGCGACCACTTGTAGGAGTTGACGTTCTGTCCCAGCAGCGTCACCTCGCGGTAGCCCCGCTCGAACAGACCCCGTGCTTCGGCCACAATAGAATGAGGATCGCGGCTTCGTTCGCGCCCCCGGGTGAAGGGCACCACGCAGAACGAACACATATTGTCGCAGCCGCGCATGATCGAGATAAATGCGGTGACTCCGTTCGAGTTGAGGCGCACCGGGCTGATATCGGCGTAGGTTTCTTCGCGCGACAAAAAAGTGTTCACCGATTTGTGTCCCTCGTCCACCTGCCGCACCAGATTCGGTAGGTCGCGGTAAGCATCCGGTCCGGCCACCAGGTCAACGATCTTTTCTTCTTCCAGCAGTTGGCTTTTGAGTCGCTCGGCCATGCAGCCCAGCACGCCAATGAGCAGTTCGGGCTTTGCTTCTTTTATTTGGTTGAACTGGGCCAGGCGCTTGCGCACGGTTTGCTCGGCCTTGTCGCGGATGGAGCAGGTATTCAAGAAGATAACATCCGCCTGGGTGAAATCGGCGGTGGTGTTGAAGCCCTCGTCCTGCATAATTGAGGTCACGATTTCGCTGTCCGAGAAATTCATCTGGCAGCCGTAGCTTTCCACGTAGAGCTTGCGCGACTTTCCGGTGTTCTTTTCGGCAGAAGTGCGCACCCGTTCACAGAAAATTTCCTGGTCGGCGGAGGGGGGAGGGAGAATCGTAAGTTCTTCGATTAACTGAGACATACTTCAAATTTTTGGTGCAGCAAAAGTACGGATAGTTTACGAGGAATGACAAAATGACAGGCTTTTTAGTTTGAGAGTTTTTAAGGCCGAACAACCCGAAAATCAAACATTTAAGTACAGGCGTACGTTTTCGACCATGAAAAGCCATAAAATCCACCACGTCTTATTTTTTATACTTTTAGCATAGTATTTTTAACATTTAGCACACAATAACTCACTACGTCGCTGATTTTTGTGGCCAGATTTGGTTTTTTTGGATAATTATCGTTAATTTCTTACTTCAAACTTTTAAAAACTTACATTCACTTATTAAATTTAGTTGACTATGATGACCAGAACACTAGTTGCTGTTGCCCTTTTTAGCTTAGTTTCAATCGGAAAGACGGTTGCACAGGATATTACCAATCAAGATTTGTACAAGTACGCCGTGGTAATGGAAACCCAGGATATGTTCAAGAATGAGCTATCTACGCAGGTAACGGATTACATTAACAACCAAGACCCCGAGATTAAAAATCGTTACAACGCGTTGGCGGGTGGAGAAGCCCCTGCGAACGACGAAGAAAAGCAGTTTATGAGCAACGTGAAGAACATGCAAAGCGAACGCACCGGTGAGTTTAGCGATGCCTTTAAGACAATGATCAAACGGGTGCTGGGAGCAAAAACCTACAGCGCCGTCAAAAAAGGAATTGCCAACGATACTGAGGTGAAGGAACGTTACAACACCATCGTGCAGGCGATGCGCTCCGCAGCTGATACCGCTAGCGCTTCAGCAGGCGAATAATTTCTGTCCTTTTAATTTTCAGAAGTTTAAGGCCACCCTCGGGTGGCCTTTTTGGTTTTCAGCGCTTACTGGCTTCGCCAGAAAACGGCCCAACTGTTTCTTCTCCAAAAGAGGTCAGACAAAAAATCACCCGCTAAACTTCGAACCCGTAGCGCAGCAACAGTCGCAGACCAACGATGAACACCAACCCCGCCGTGGCCAGTCGTATGTAACGGGTACTTAGTATATTCAATCCCAGCCGGGTGCCCAGTTGCCCGCCAATCGCTACGGATCCCAGTAGTGCCCAGGGCAACCAGCCGCCCGCCCGAAGCGCGCCTCCTACTCCCAGGCCCGTTAGCCCCGCCAACGAATTGACCAGAATGAAAAAGCTGGCCAACGCCGCAATGCGGACGCCCGTGTCCCAACGCAGCAGATGCAGCACCGGAGCCAAAAAAATACCGCCCCCGATGCCTACCACTCCCGACAATAGGCCAATACCTCCGCCCAGGGCCGAGGAGAGCAGGTAAGATCGGCGAGTAGCTGATGCGGCAGTGGGGCGTTCTGCTTGCCCTGCCAGGAGCAGCGCCGAGCTTATCAACACCAGCCCAAGGGTGACGAAAAAAGCGGTTTCGGTTAGGCGGATAGTTCCCCCGGCGAAGGCCGCTGGTACGCTGACTAGCACGAACGGAAGAGCCTTTTTAATATTGAGCGATCCGGCGCGCCAGTAGATAAAGCAGTTGCCGGTCACCACCGCCACGTTACACAGTAGCGCCAGGGTGCGCATGGTAGGAAGGTCGGTAAGCACCAAACTAAGCACCGCCAAGTAGCTTGATCCTCCGCCGAAGCCTACGGAAGAATAGAATAGGGCAATAAGGAAGAAGACTAGCGGTAGCCAAATTAGATCAGGCAAGCGTATACGAGTTAGAAGCAATGAGCAACATCCGGCAATCTATTAAATAACGTGGCTTCAAAAGCTAAAGTCATCTCATCCTTCGGGCCAAAACTGAGCGATCTTTCCGCGCAAGAAAGGACACGCTTCGCGCCAACTGATCAATACCCTCTACCCCATCTTCAATGCTGATCCACCCGTCAAATCCCACTCGGGTCAGTTCGGTAAAGATGGCATCGTAGTCATTCAGCCCTTGTCCTATTTCCCCGTGGCGCAAGAACTTGGCGTAGCCAGTGGCCCCGTCTTCGGCGTTTCGCAAATCTTCCAGGGTGCCCTCGGTCAGGTAGCGGTCGCTGGCGTGCATGGTCACCACCCGGTCCGACACCCGGCGCAGCAACTCCAGCGGGTCTTCCCCGGCCAGATAAGTATTACTGGGATCGTAATTCACCCCAAAAGCGGGATGATCGATTCGGTCTACCAACTGGCAGAACACCTCCATCCGCTGGGCAAACTCGGGGTACTGCCAGAAGTCGTCTTTGTAGTGGTTTTCCAGGATCAGCGTGATGCCCCACTCCTGGGCATAGGGCAAACACGCGGCGATACAGTCCGCCGCCAACGTGATACCCTCTTCCATCGATAGCTCAGGACGGCGTTGCCCCGACAGCACCCGGCAGTAGGTGCCGCCCAGCGCGTGCGTCATGTCGATCCAGTGACGTTGCTTGGCCATCTCCTGCTCCCGAAAAGCCGCGTCGGGGTGGGTGAAATCGGGCGAGCAGCACATCATGGGGATCACCAGGCTGTGGTCTTCTACCTGCTGCCGGAAGCGTGGCCAGTTGGTGCGGTCTTCCATCTCCAGAAAGCCAGCGTACCACTCCAGCCCGTCGACGTCCAGCGTTGCCGCCAGGTCGATCCATTCGCTGACGCGCATCGATCCGTCTTTACAGAGAGCGGTCATGTAGGCTTTGGGAAAGGCGGCGAGTTGAGGCATATTGTTATTCTTTGGCGGGGTTGCGTCCGATAAATGGATACTGTTCTAAATCTACCACCTGACCGCTCACCGGTCCGGCTTCGTCCGACAGCCAGTAGACGGCGGCCGTTTCGCTCACCACGCGGTCGCCCTCCTGCCAGCCAACCACCCGGCGGCCGGTTTGGGCGATGTGCCCGCCGAACTCGTGGCCCAGCACCACAGGGTAGTTCACCGGCCAGCTGTGATCGGCCGTCCACTGGTGCAGGTCGCTGCCGCACACGCCCACGTTGGCCACCTCGAGCAGCACATCTTCGTCGCCGATGGTAGGTTGATCAAGTTCCTGCAGCTCAACCGATCCGGGTTCGGGAGCGAAGTTGACGACGGCGGCAGATTTCATGTGGTGGTCAGGTTTGTTGGCTGGGGGGGGAGTGCTAAAAGTAAAAAAGAAGCCCGATAATTTTCAAGCAGTAAGCGGATCATTTTGCTTTTGGGCACTAATTATAAAGGATCAACGATTGGACTATGCGTAGTTTGAGCGGTACTGAACTTGGCAATCTCAGCGACCTCAAATAGCTTTTCAAAGATACCTTCTCGCAACTCATCGGGTACTCGGTCTAGCTTGTTCAAGTTACGGATCACGTACATCCATTTGTCAAACTTAGTCGCTAGATCCTTGAGATTCTTCTGGAACTTCGGCATCTCTAAATACACGAAAGTCAGTTTTTCGTAGAACACTTGACAGGTTTCTACGTCGGTTAGCTTTACGTCGTATCTAAATTTACTGGGCTCGTTCTTATCCTCATCGAAGACAAAATCCAGGATAGCGACGGTATACACTGCTTTCAACTCAAATGTCCAGTCCGAACCTCTCCGGGCCTGTTCTCTTATTGGGAAAGTGGAATAGTATACCGTTCGGTCTTTGAAGAACTTCTGCTTGGTCTTTTGCAGTTCTACAATGAACTTTTCACCATGTTGGTTCTCGCAATACAGATCAAAGACCGCCCTTTCAATCTTCTTCACTGCTCCCTAGTTTGTCGGATTTCAGGTACGTCAGTTCCGTAATTTGGCCCTGCTCATGCTTGAGCAATTCGTTCAGGAAGTCCAGCAGTAAGTCTTTGTTCGGTTCCTCTCCAAAAAGTCGCTTAAAGCCATAATCGGTAAACGGATTAATGTATTTCTCTCTTCGCTCTTCCATAAGTCTATTTTCAAGCAAAGATACAAATTTACCAATTCAACCGATCCGAGCGTTTAGAAGGTTCTATCGGATGATGGTTGCATGTCCCACTTATGGGTGGTCTTCACGTCGGTGCTGCCCCGGTGGTCATACTCCGTTACGGTGAACAGGGCCATCGTCCAGTGCACACTGTCGGGGCTAGTAAGCTCGGCCGTTGAGGCATACTGTTGGTCCTCCCCCCGGAGGGTGAGTTCGTAGGTCGCCTTGAGGGTACGCCGCCTCAGACTGTCCCCGCGGTACTCCTGCGCATCAGCGAGCGAAAAGCGGTCTACGCTCACGCTTTGAAGGTTGAATCGCCCGTATAGCTGCTGTTCGGTGAGAAAATCGTCAACCACGGAGTAAGAAGGGTGGGCGGTGTGATCATTCGATTGGCAGGATAGCAAAAAACCCAAAGGCAACAAGTAGGCGCATAGCTTGATAGTCATGAGTTTGGCTTGGTTAGATGGCCCAATATAAAACAGTGTCGCGTTCTCTTTTCACAATCCCGAAACATTTTATACTTTTAGCACCACTGATTTACGCCACGCACTCCATGAAACCTTTCCTCGATCAAGACTTTTTGCTCCACAGCCCGGTGGCCCAGCAGTTATACCACGACTACGCCCGGGAGATGCCCATCATCGACTACCACTGCCATCTGCCTCCCCAGCAGATTGCCTCCGACAAGAAGTTCGGCAACCTCACCGAAATCTGGCTGCACGGCGACCACTACAAGTGGCGGGCCATGCGGGCCAATGGCATCGACGAGCGCTACTGCACGGGCGACGCGCCCGACGAGGAGAAGTTTATGAAGTACGCCGAAACGGTGCCCTACACCCTGCGCAACCCGTTGTACCACTGGACGCACCTGGAGCTGCAACGCTACTTCGGCATCAATACGCTGCTGAATCCCGATACCGCGGCCGATATCTACCGCGACTGCACGGCCCAACTGCAGGAAGACCGCTTCAGTTGCCGCAACATCCTGCGGCAGCAGCAGGTAGAAGTGGTCTGCACCACCGACGACCCGGCCGACTCGCTGGAGCACCACTGCAAGCTGCGCGCCGATGGCTACGAGGTGACGGTGCTGCCCACCTTTCGGGCCGACAAGTCGATGGCGGTGGAGGATATCGATACCTACAACCAGTATTTGTCGCGGCTAGAGCGGGTGTTGAACGTGGCGATTGATACGCTGGACGACCTGTATACGGCCCTGCAAAAGCGGCACGACTACTTTGGCAGCCTGGGCTGCCGCCTGTCGGACCACGGACTGGAGCGGGTCTACGCGGCTGACTTTACCGAATCGGGAGCCCGCCAACTGTTCCGCAAGGTGCGGGCGGGCGTGCCCCTGAATCCTACCGAGACGGAGCAGTTGAAGTCGGCCATCCTGTACCAACTGGCGCTGATGGACCACGCGGCGGGCTGGACGCAGCAGTTCCATCTGGGCGCGCTGCGCAGCAACAATACCCGCATGCTGAAGTCGCTCGGTCCCGATACCGGCTTCGATTCCATCGGAGACTTCTCGCACGCCCAGTCACTGTCTCGCTTCTTCGACCGGCTGGACAGTACCGATCAACTGGCCAAGACCGTTGTTTACAATTTAAATCCCAGCGACAATTACCTAATCGCTACCATGCTGGGTAACTTCAACGACGGCGCGGTGGCGGGCAAGATGCAGTTCGGCTCGGGCTGGTGGTTTCTGGACCAGAAAGAGGCGATGGAGTGGCAGATGAACGCCCTGTTCGAACCTGGGGCTGCTGAGTCGCTTCGTGGGTATGCTCACCGACTCGCGCAGCTTTTTGTCGTACCCGCGCCACGAGTACTTCCGCCGCATTCTGTGTAATCTGCTGGGCAGAGACGTGGTGAACGGCGAACTTCCCCACGATATGGACCTGCTGGGCAGCATGGTGCAGAATATTTGTTATCACAATGCGAAGAATTTCTTTCAGTTTGAGCCAACGGCCGTTCCGGTGGCTTAAAAGCGTGTTTGAAAATTTTCGCTTACTTTAAGAGCAAGCTTGAGACTCTGTTCTTTCTCCACTGCTTCCTTCACTTTTCAATTCTAAACTGGCAATACTATGAAAATTAGAATGACATCTTTAAGACCAAATTTTAGCACGTTCTTAAGCATCTCTTGCTGACAGCAACTGCGTGTTTATAACAGGAGCAGTGATTCAAATTTTTATGTCAATGAACTCAAGTGAACCAAATTTTTATAAATGGTGGACATATTTAGTTTTTTTAGCTATTGGAGTTTCAGTAGGCGTAACATTTGGAGCAAGACGGTCTCAACTTATTCTCACCGACACAATTGACGTAAAGAAAATCAAAGCGTGGACATTGAAATTCTTTTCAGAGAACGGATTAAGCGTAAGAGAGAATAACGATGGCGAAACGACTCTTGAGTCAACAAGTAAGCTTAGCAGACTCTTCGATAATTGGTTTGGAACAGAGTTGATTTCCGTTAAACAAGTTGACAACGACAGTCAATCAGTTGAAGGACCGATTAGACACATCAACTCAATTGATCTAAAATTGAGGTTTAGCAAATCTCTTAATTGAAGACTGTGTCCAGTAGCCAGCAAAATGTTTCTGCAAAGACGAAGTGAGCGCTTGTAGGCTACCTACAGAATCGTCGTTCGTTCACGTCTTTAGTCACTTTGAAACGCACTTTGATAGTCATCTGTTTATTTACACTAACTCAACTACCAACCCCTTACCCATGAGCAAGAAAGTTGTCACCTTTGGGGAGATCATGCTGCGTCTGGCCACGCCCGATCACCTGCGATTCATTCAGGCCACCGAGTTTGAGGCCACCTACGGCGGGGGCGAGGCCAACGTGGCCGTGTCGCTGGCCAACTACGGGCTGTCGCCCCAGTTCGTCACGCGCCTGCCCGATAACGACCTGGGCCGTGCCGCCCTGGCCACCCTGCGGCACCACAACGTAGGCACCGACCACATCGCCATCGGCGGCGAACGGCTGGGCATCTACTTTCTGGAGTCGGGCGCGGTGAGCCGGGGCAGCAAGGTGGTCTACGACCGGGCCGGTTCGGCGCTGGCGCAGGTGCAGTCGGGCATGATCGACTGGGACGAAGCCCTGGACGGGGCCGAGTGGTTTCACTGGACGGGCATCACGCCCGCCATCTCGCAGGGCGCGGCCGACGTGTGTCTGGAAGGCATCCAAGCCGCTAACAGCAAAGGCATCCCCGTGTCGTGCGACCTGAACTACCGCAAGAACCTGTGGAAGTACGGCAAAACTCCCGCCGACGTGATGCCCGACCTGGTGGACGGTTGCAACGTGATCCTGGGCAACGAAGAAGACGCCGAAAAGGTGTTCGGCATTCACCCTGAAGGCGTAGACGTGACGCAGGGGCACGTGGAAGGGGCGGCCTATGAATCGGTGGGTAAGCAGTTGCTGGAGCGCTTCACGCGGGCCGACAAGGCGATCATCACGCTGCGCGGCTCCATCAGCGCCAGCCACAATAGCTGGTCGGGCGTGCTGTACGACGGGCAAAAACTCTACGAAGCTCCGACCTACCAGATTACCCACATCGTGGACCGCGTAGGCGGCGGCGATTCCTTTATGGGCGGGCTGATTTATGGTTTGCTGACGTATAAAGACGATGCGCAAAAAGCACTGAACTTCGCCGTTGCGGCCTCGTGCCTGAAACACACCATCAAGGGCGACTTCAACCTGGTGACCGTCGACGAAGTAGAAAAACTCATGGGCGGCGACGCTTCGGGGCGGGTGTCGAGATAGCTCAATGGCTCGATTGTTCAATTGCTATACTGCCCCTGTAATCAACAATTGAACAATCGAACCATTCAAAACTGAGGCATAACGCTATTAAAGCACCGTCTGTTAACGTTCGAAAAATTAATTCCATCGTAAAAACCAACCAACCCCATGGCTCGATCTTCTCGCATTAAAGTAGCAACCACCATGTATGACACCGGCATGGTTCCGGTATTTTATCACGCTGACCTGGAGGTGGGCAAGCAGGTGCTACGGGCCTGTTACGAAGGCGGCGTGCGCGTGTTTGAGTTCACCAACCGCGGCGACTACGCCCACGAAATCTTTGCTGCGCTCAACAAGCACGTCGCTAAAGAAATGCCCGATATGCTGATGGGCGTGGGCTCGGTGATGGATGCGGGCACCGCGGCGCTTTACATACAGTTGGGGGCCGAGTTTGTGGTGTCGCCCATCCTGAGTGTGGACATCGCCAAGGTGTGCAACCGCCGCAAGATCGGCTGGTCGCCGGGCTGCGGCTCGTTGTCTGAGATCTCGTACGCCGAAGAACTAGGGGCTGAGGTGGTGAAGATATTTCCCGGTACGCAAGTGGGCGGTCCGGCCTTCGTGAAGGCCGTGCTGGGTCCGTGTCCGTGGACGAGCATTATGCCCACCGGGGGCGTGGCGCCTACCGAAGAGAACCTGCGCGGGTGGTTCGAGGCCGGAGTGCACTGCGTGGGCATGGGCTCCAAACTGATTACCAAAGAAGTGACCACCAACGGTGATTACGAAACGCTCAGCAAGACGTCGGCCGAGGCGTTGGCGATTATTAAGAAGTATCGATAAGGCAGAATAGCGATGTAATAAATCGCACTGTTTTGTTAGTTTTTTAGTCGCAAATTTGTGCTTATGACGCTGTTCTAGAATCTTTTCCATCACTTTTTCGGGGATACATTTCACTTTACAATCATAGTTTTGTGTAAGTTTATTTTGGAAACGCCACTTTTTTCCTACCTTTAAGCGATGATACCTAACTTGTAGCAGCGCGCTCTATGGAAGACTTACAGCATCTCGTTAAAATTGTTAAGAAAAAAAGCCAACGAAGTTTACAATTAGTCAATTTCAACTTCCGAAAAAAAGAAACCTCCAAAGACAATCTTCTCTATCAGGGCATTGTCAACACGGCGTTCAACTCGGATGAGGATGCGGCCCGAGCGATCTTCAAAGTAGATCCGGGCAACCGAAACTACCGCAACGCCAAAGGCAAGCTTCGCTCGAAGCTGCTCAATCACCTGTTTTTTCTGGATTACGAAAAGACTTCGTACACCCTCTACGAACGGGTGCAATACGATAGCGAGAAGGCGCTGCAGCAGTGCAAAATTTTGATCAACGAAGGAGCTACGGAAATCGCACTTCGGATTCTTCCTACTCTGCTACGCACGGCCAAGGATTTTGAGCTGTACGCGCTAGCCGTAGACACCGCCCGCCTGCTCCGTGACCAGTACGCGCTGATTGGCAAACTCACTCCCTTCGAGGAGGCGAGCGATGAACTACAGAAGTACGAGAAAAAGCTGGCGGCCTACAAGCATTGCCAGACCTTGTTTCACCAATCACTGGTGCACGTGAACAAGTCGGTGAGTGCGCAGAAACGCATCTTGGATGAGATTCCTACCTCTGTTGCGCACATCCGCAAGGAGGCCAAGGCCCACCGGAGTCGCACCCTGGACGTGTTGGCTAGTCAACTGGAGCTGGTGCTCAACGGTATGGAACGTCGGTTTGCGGACAACATCACCCTCTGTTCTCAACTAGAAAAGCAGTATCTAAGGGG
Source organism: uncultured Cytophagales bacterium (assembly GCA_963833215.1). GTDB lineage: Bacteria > Bacteroidota > Bacteroidia > Cytophagales > Cyclobacteriaceae > Tunicatimonas. Next base: position 36,967 of record CAWHXE010000013.1, read on the forward strand.
CGATAACGACAGCGTGCGGGTGCCTCTGTCCAAAAAGCGTATTGCCTTCACCAAGGCCTACGCGTATCTCAACGCTCCCTCCGGTGGTGATGGAGTGGCTTATGCCAAATCGGCGCTGAAACTCTTTCGGCCGAGTGGTTTGGATTGGTTTAGCTTTGCCGAGCACTACTTCTTGCTGTTGATGCGCGAGGAGCAGTACGAAGAAGCACAGGCGCTGTTTCGCAAGGTGCGCACCAACAAAAACTTTACTTCTTTGGAAGAGGCGGATGCCCAACGATGGTTTATTTATCGGGCTTACCTGATCTTTTTCAACGATGCCAAAATTCTGCGGTGGGGCTTTAACCTGGACGAGTTCATGCAGCAGCCCCCCCGCTTCGATAACGAAAGTTTCACCATTGCCTCGCGCGTGGTTCAGTGCTTGTTTTTGCTTCGTGAGGGACAGGTTGAAGCAGTAAAAGCCTGCGTGGCCGCGCTTTCGGAACATAAATCGGCGCATCTGGACAAACGACATAACTACCGCAGTAGCATCTTCATTCGCTTGCTGGAAATTATGGTAGAAAAAGAGTTTGATTTCGAGCGCGTAAGCGAAAAGGGCAACAGCTACTATAAGAAGCTAACGCGCAACACCATCCCCAACGAGATTGCTACCGAGGTAGAAGTGGTTCCCTACCAAAAGCTCTGGACGCACCTGCTCAGCATTCTGCGGGTCAACAAAGTGTATCTACACTACCGGTTCTACCATACTAAAACCGATCAGATGGCCTAGGGGGTGTTGATACGCAAACCGAAACAACAATTTTAGCGCACTTTTCGGTTATCATCTTCGTGGGTTTTTGTTACCTTCGCGGCATGAAATTCGGCATTATCGTTTTCCCCGGCTCCAACTGCGACGAAGATATTTTCTACGTATTAAGCGAGGTATTACAGCAGTCAGTGACTAAACTGTGGCACAAAGACACTGAACTGCAAGGTTGTGACTTTGTCGTGGTGCCGGGTGGGTTTTCGTACGGTGACTATCTGCGTTCGGGAGCTATCGCCCGCTTTTCGCCGATCATGCGGTCGGTAATCGAGCACGCTGAGCGGGGCGGGTACGTGCTGGGCATCTGCAATGGGTTCCAGATTTTAACCGAAGCGCACCTGCTCCCCGGGGTGCTACTGCCCAATGTGCAGCAGAAGTTTATCTGCAAAAATATTTTCCTTAAGCCAGTTTCCCGTTCTGCTCAAATGAGCAAGTCGCTTGATGCGAACCGAGCCTATAAAATTCCTATTGCCCACGCTGACGGTCGTTACTACGCATCCGAAGAGACTATTCGCCAACTCGTCGACAACGATCAGATTTTGTTTCGCTACTGCAATGCCGAAGGAGAAACCACCGAAAACAGCAATCCCAACGGTTCGGTGGATAATATCGCCGGAGTTGCTAACGAGCGCAAAAATGTATTTGGATTGATGCCCCACCCCGAGCGGGCCGCCGATGAGGCACTGGGCAACACCGACGGGCGGCTGTTGTTGGAGGGATTACTGGAAGTGATGCCAACGCTAGCGCGCTAAAACTATTGAAATGGGATGTAGCCGCCGATTGAGTAAAGCAACATGACGGGCGGCTGCTCCATGTCTTCCGGGTAGGCGGGGCCTTTGCCCAGAAGCTTACCCAGCCCAATCTGAGCGGTGAACCATTTTTCGCCTCGGTAGACAAAGGAGGGGCCTACCGCGTTCTGCACGAACGACTGGCCGGTTCCTTGGTTCCAGTAGGTGAACGAAATCATAGAACTGCGAATGGTCGGTTTCAGGTGGACGTTGACTGCCGCACCAAAGCCAACCAGCCCGGCTCCTACCTGTAGTCCAACCTGCTGGGTGAGCAGCACTTCTAAATCTGCTCCAATCAGAGAACCTCCTCCCTGTAGGATCCCAATGGTAAGGGCTGCTTTCTCACTCGTTTTCTCTTCCTCTTGGTAATTTTCTTCGTAGTACTGGGCGTAACCACCGGTGAACAGCAGGCTAAATAACAGAATAAGTAGCGATCTTTGCATATTAGTTTTGTTTTATGAGAAAATGATTTATACCTTTTTCTGATCAGAAAAGTTATATTTATCATTGCCATAAAACAAAACAAAAACCAATCATGATGGGTGTAGCTGGTAATTAGCTTATTTAATTACACGCGCTAGTGCTAGGGCAGAAAAACACTGGATCAAGTTGTTGGTATGATTACTTCACGCCGCAATACATCTTCTAACAAATGACGGTTGCGGCGGGCTTCCCATACTTCCAGGTCAATCTGATCGGCCCCGCCGGGGTTGATCGTCACCTTCTTATCCTTTATTTCGCAGGTAATTTCTTTCACCAACTGGTTTTTGGTGTTATCGAGTCCGATGGCTATTCGTAAAATGCCCGCCAGCACCGATACCGTTCGCCGGTGGTCTTTAGAGAGCTTGCGAAACTTCCCGTGCTTTTTCTTGGGCACTGCCTTGCGGTGGTAGCGCACCACATGGCCGATCAGCAGCACCTCTTCATCGGTGAACCCGCGCAGTCCGGAGTGAAAAATGATGTAGCGCGAGTGTTTGTGGTAGCGCTCGAAGCTGATGTACTGCCCAATGCCGTAGAGCATTGCGGCGTGCTGGAGCAGGTCACGCGCCGAATTGTCTAATTGGTGCGCCGCTTCAAGCTGATCAAACATTTGCCCGGCCAAGTGCGCAACGTGCGCCCGCTGTTCCAGGTCAGAGTTATACTTGCGCGCCAGTTGCGCCACACTGCGGTGCCGCAGGTCTTCGTGCAGCGAAAACGAAAACCCTTTGCCCGAGTAGCGCTGGATGTAGTCAATGATCAGGCCCTCCCGCAGCGAAGCATCGCACAGGGTGATCTGCGGGGCTTCGGCCAGCTTCATCAATTGTACCAGCAGCACGCCGCCCAGGTGAATCGCGTCAGCGCGCCGCTTGTTAATCACGTTGATTTCGGTGCGCTTCTTGGGCGTCATCTCCAGCAGTTGGTCGGTGAGTTGCTCAATGTCTTCCAAAGAAACCACTTCGGCATTGACGGTGCGCAGATCTTTGCCGCCGGTGATCAGGTGGGCCGCTTCGCCCAGGGTTTCGAATGGTACCCGAGGTGCCAATCACCTGGGTGAAGCCTTCTGCCCGGGCCGCCTCCATCACCTCGCGGGCGGTGTACTTGATGTGCGCTTCCAGCACCCCGCGGGCTTCTTTGCCCACCGGCCCCTCGTTTTCAAACATATCGAGCAGACGGCGTACGCCCAGCTTCATGCTGCTGCGGTACAGCACTTCGGTGGTGTTGCCCACCACAGCTTCGGTGCTTCCGCCGCCAATGTCGATGACCAGCGCATTTTCGTTCTTAAGCTCGATGGCGTTGCGCACCGCCAAGAAAATGAGCCGCGCTTCTTCTTTACCGGAAATCACCTGCGGAGAAAGTCCGGTTTTCTCAATGACTTCGTCCAGAAACTCACCACCATTGCGGGCTTCGCGGATGGCACTGGTGGCCGCCGTGATGATTTCGTCTACCCCCAGTTGATCGGCCAAGCTCACGTAGCGCCGAATGGTTTCCAGACCCGCCTGGTAGGCGCGGGACGATAAATGGTTGGTAGCAAACACACCCGATCCCAGCTTCACCATCTCCTTTTCCTGCTTGATCACCTCAAAGGTATGGCGGGCGGTTACTTCCACCACCACCATGTGGATGGAGTTGGTACCAATGTCGATTGCGGCAAGTTTCATGAAGTTAGCGGTCAGTTTGGGAGGTTTGGGCTCCAAAACTACTGATTTCTACTGGGTTAAACTACCGATGATTCTTGGAGCGGGGTCAACCGAATTGGTTGAGCGTAGAACATCTACCGCAAAGTTTGTATTATTACCCAAACTAATGGTTGAGCTAACCTTTACTGCATGTACCGACTTCTATTTCTAATTTTTGTGAGCATGAGCGTTCCCCCAGTGTTTGCCCAGCGTGAGCCAGTTATTTATGATGAATCCCAGGTGCCCGACTACGAACTGCCCCCGCTGCTTCGGCTTTCCGACGGTCAGGCCGTGAACAATTCCGAACAGTGGGGAGTCCGACGTGCCGAGTTGCTTAGTCCTTTCGGACAACAAGTGTACGGTCGCAGCACCGGAATCGACCGACACGTTACGCTACGAGGTGACAGACAACGAACCGAACGCCCTGGACGGAACGGCCATTCGGCGCGAGGTGGTCGTCTACTTCACGGCGGATCAGGCGGAACCCTCTATGACCATATTATTGTATCTTCCGACTGAATCTAACAAACCCGTTCCTCTGTTTTTAGGTCTCAATTTCTTCGGCAATCACAGCATTCACCCCGACCCGGGCATCACCTTGTCGGACCGGTGGATGATGGCTAAGGAGGAATACGGGATTGTGAACCACCGGGCCACTGAGACTTCCCGCGGAGTGCGGGCGCATCGCTGGCCCGTAGAAGACATCCTGGCGCGGGGCTACGGACTGGCGACGATCTACTGCGGCGACCTGGACCCGGACAAAAACGATCCGGTCGATTTTCAAGACGGTATTCATCCGCTCTTTTACGAAATGGGGCAGACAAAGCCAAAACCCGACGAGTGGGGGGCCATTGGTGCCTGGGCCTGGGGACTGCAACGGGCAATGGATTATTTGGCTACCGACGCGCAGGTGGATGCTGGGCGGGTGGCGGTGCTGGGCCATTCGCGACTCGGCAAGGCCGCGCTGTGGGCCGGTGCGCAAGACGAGCGCTTTGCGATGGTGATCTCCAACGACTCCGGCTGCGGAGGAGCGGCGCTGAGCCGACGGCGGTTCGGGGAAACCCTGGCCGTGATCAACACCTCGTTTCCCCACTGGTTCTGCGATAATTTCAAGCAGTATAACGGAAAAGAAGAGCAACTGCCGGTGGATCAGCATCAGTTGATCGCCCTGGTGGCTCCTCGCCCGGTGTACGTAGCGAGCGCCGAAGAAGACCGCTGGGCCGACCCGCGGGGCGAGTTTCTATCGGCCTACTATGCCGACTCCGTCTATCAACTGCTGGGCACCTCCGGACTTCCGGTAGATGAGATGCCCGCCGTAGAGGAGCCCGTGATGGGCACCATCGGCTACCACATTCGCCGCGGCAAGCACGATATCACCGATTATGACTGGGCGCGTATCTGGATTTTGCCGATCAGCACTTTCGTTCGTAAGGCGATAGGCACCTTCAACCAAACAATTGATACTGTGAAATCTGTTCTACGAAGCTACCGATCACCTGGGGCTCCAAAGCGATTGTGAAGGCGATTCCGAACAGCGCGCCCAGCAGGTGCGCGTCGTGGTTGATGCCGCCCAGTCCTTGTCGACCCTGCTGGTAAGAGTACAGTAGAAACAACGCTCCCAGCAGAAAAGCGGGCATCGGAATGATGAAGAACACCAGCAGCGTACTGGTGGGGTCGAACAAGATCGCGGCAAACAGAATCGCCGACACGCCGCCCGAAGCGCCGAGCGAATTGTAGGCCGGGTTGTCGCGGTGCTTCACGTAGGTGGTGATGCTCAAGACCACGATAGCCGTCAGGTACAAACCCACGTAGATCCACGGTCCGCTGGCGCCGTAGAGGTAGGCGTATACCTGTTCAATGAGGGTACCGAAGAAGTACAACGTGAGCATGTTGAACAGCAGGTGCATATAGTCCTGGTGGATGAAGCCCGAGGTAATAAATCGGTGATACTCCCGATTCGATTGAATGCGGTACGGATTGAAAATCCAGCGCTGCATGAGTTCGGGCTTGTTCCAGGCCAGCAGGCTCACTCCCACGGTGACCGCGATGATGATAATGGTGATCGAGAATTGCATACGTTTAGGTTACTTTTCGCGGTGGATAAGGGGTTCGATGAACGAACGGAGGGTTTGCTTGCGCGTTTCGTCGGCCGGTAGTTGCTGCAGTTGCTCCAGGCCCTGCTGGAAATAGTGATTCATGGTGGTTTCGGTGAGCGCCCGAATGCCGAGTTGGTCGTAGATGGCCTTCACGGCGGTTACCTTTTCGGTTTTGTCGAACGCGGGACGGCTGATCCAGTCCACCAGCTGCACGTGCTGTTCGTCGCGGGCGTTTTCCAGCGCTTTGATGAGCAAAAAGGTTTTCTTATTGGCGATAATATCTCCGCCCGGTTGTTTGCCGAAGGAGGCTTGGTCGGCGTACACGTCAAGCAGGTCGTCTTTTAACTGAAACCCGATGCCGATGTTGATGCCCAGTTCGTACAGCAGGCTCACCGTGGTTGCATCGGCCTCGGCCAGCAGTCCGCCCAGCTGCAGGCTGAATCCTAGCAGGACGGCCGTTTTCTGCCGGATCATCCGCAGGTAGTCGGCCTCGCTCACCTCCGACATCGTTTCGTAGTTCATGTCCCACTGCTGTCCTTCGCACACCTCGGTGGCACAGCCGTTGAAGGCCGTGAGCACCTCGGGCAGTTGGTTGGGCGGGGTGTGCATCAGCAGTTCGTAGGCCTTCACCAGCATCACGTCGCCCGACAGGATGGCCACGTTGCGGTTCCAGTGCTCGTGCACAGTGGGCTTGCCGCGGCGCAGCGGCGCTTCGTCCATGATATCGTCGTGCATCAGGGTGAAGTTGTGAAACACCTCCACGGCCAAGGCCGGGTTGAGCACCGCGGGCGTGGTGGCATCGTCGCGGAAGAGTTGGTAGGCCAGCAGGGTGAGGGTGGGGCGTAGCCGCTTGCCGCCCAGGGCCATGATGTAGCGAATGGGTTCGTAGAGTTCGGCGGGTTGGTGGCCGTAGGTATGTTGCGCAATGGCTTGGTTAATGATTTCTCTCACGTCGGGTGGCATATAGGCAGCGGTAAGATAATTCTCCTGGCGCAGGATCGGGGCGAAAGTACGGAAATTACCGGAGACTCGACCAACCGGTGCTTCAGGTTTTACTGGTGTGCCGGGCAACGCTCCGGTGGCTAGGCGATTGGTGCGGGGCTGGGAGGCTACTTGATTCGTTCGGGAGAGGCAGAAGACCGTCGACTTAAAATCCACCTTCTGGAATACTAATATAATTAGATTAAATGACGAAATTTACTCCTACCAGATAACGTAATAGTTAACTGATTTATCGGAAAAAGAATAAATTCAGAATATTTTCAATTTCGCGTGATTTATTGTTTACCTTACCGAAACAACGGGTATAAATGACCAAACGAATAAATTCATTCACCCTAACCAACCCATCCCCATGACGTATTCTCGTTTACTTTCGCTCGTCCTGTTACTCACCTGTTTTGCTTTCCTATCTGCCTGTCAGGAAGAAGAGGATGCCAGTATTTTCAGCAACTCACCAAAAATCATTGACAAATACGAAGCTAGCAACCCAGATAAATCTGAGATCATAGCTAAAGCAACCTTGTACTCCGATAAACAGACAACCGAATTTTTGGGACAGCAAGGGCAGATATCTTATGTTATACTACGACGGCCAAAGGGTTGCCCAGTGAGAATCAGCCCACTCTGTTATCCTGACCTTGGATTTTTCTCTAATGGATTTGAAGGCATAGATCCGACACGCTTTAATTACAAAGAATACGACGGTTTGATCAGCGATCCTGAGACCGGTTCGGTGGTAGCTATTCTAACGGATATTTCCGAGAATCCTGAAACCGGAGCGGTTACCCTAATTTACTCACCAACCGAAAAAGCTGAGGTAGTATCCGATCAACTTCAGGTTACCTTTGGCTCTCTGTACGATACCGGTAAATCGATTGAACAGGTTGGATTTGAAGGAAAAGTTACTTCTGATATTGTTGATTTCTTGCGCTAGCAAAGTTTTATCTTCGGCATTTAATGGTACCAAGCGATCTACCATTGGTAGGCTGCTTGGTATTTTTATGTTTTTATCTGCCGGGGTGTTCGCCCAAACACCACCAGCGCTAAGTATTAGTGCGCAGCTCGATCAAGTGGATCAGAATTTTTACTTTGCTGATCCGGACAGCGCTATTCAATTATACCAAAAAGCGGCCAGTGCGGCTCAGCAAGGTGGTCACTATGATCTTTATCTGGACGCACATCTACGCATGGCCTGGTGTGCCTTGCAACACAGTTGGATAGATTCGTTCCAGTATTTTCTTCATCGGGCCGAGTTTATCGAGCAACACCATCAGGAGGCCCTGGACACGCTCGACCCCACACGTGCGCTGCGGGTAAACATTCCCTATACGTGGGGCCTTTTCTACGATGAGAGCATGGGTGATCCGCTCAAAGCGATCAATTCCTTTCAACCCATCGTTGTCAACCCAGCGCAATATCAGGACTCAATGCTGGTTTCTGATACCTATTATGAGCTGGGGCTTTGCTACCACAAGTTAGAAAATTACGCCCAGGCGGTTGTTTATCGCCAATTGGCACTGCAGTGGCTTCCCCGACAAACGCTCCAGGAAGAATTTCCGTATCATCAAGCGCTGCTACAGTTGGCCATAGGATCAAGCTACGATCAGTTGGCCGCTAGCGTGAATTCGCCCGAAGCGCTAAAGGCCAAAAAATTTTATGATAGTTCATTAAAGATATTAAAAAGTTACCCTTTTCCCAGCCAAGCTCAAGGAGCACTTGGTGCCAATTACCGACAGTTGTCCCAATGGCACTTGGCGCGTCATCAGTACGATAGCGCGCTCTGGCAATTAGATCAGTTGGCTCGCTGGCACGCGCTTAGCGCCAAAGAGACGGCTAATGTAATTCTTGGAGGAGATATTTATTTAGCGAAAGGCAATCACGCGCTGGCGCTTCAGCACTACCAGCGGGCTCTAGTTATTACCAATGATTTTTATCCAGGCAAACACGTAGAAAAGGCTTCAATTTATAATCGAATGGGCCAGGTACATTTGCAGAATAATCAGGTGGATACTGCACTATGGCATTTTCAGCAAGCACTGATCCAGCAAGTAGACGGTTTTGATAACTTGGATTTGGCCAGTAATCCTACGCTAAGTGAGGTGAACACTACTAAGGATTTGTTGGAGTCATTGTCTTCAAAAGCCTGGTCTCTTTATCTTAAGAACGAGGCGACACCTCATGACACTGCCAGTTTGTTACAAGCCTGGGGAACTTACCGATTGACAATTGAGGTAACGGACCAAATGCGCCAAACTTTCCCTTCGTTGGAATACAAGCAGTTTATCTCCGCAAAGGCGGCTAGTCTGTACGAACAGGCAATTCAAACGTGCCTGCAAGCAGTCAATTTAAACCTTACGGAAGCCGATTTTCTGGCTGAAGCGTTCTACTTTTCGGAGAAGAGTAAGGCCACAACCTTACTAGAAGCCGTTAGAACTTCCGAAGCCCGCTCCTTCTCGGCTGTTCCGGACGAACTGCTGGAAGAAGAAAATAAACTCAAGCGAGAACTAACTTACTGGGAAAATCAACGGTATCAGGCTGAAGATGACGCTACCCAGCAGATGCTGCGCAACCGAGCCTTCGAAACCAGGGAGGCCTACAATGCCCTGATTAAACGCCTGGAAAATGAATACCCCAACTATTACCAACTCAAGTACGATACCGAAGTGGTATCTTTGAAGAAGTTGCAGCGCGACCTGCCACCCGACGCCACTTTGTTGTCTTTTTCCTACGGCGACAGCACGCTTTACACGTTTGCCATCCGCTCGGATGAGGTGCAGTGGCAAACCACTTCGCTGGATAGTAGCTTCCACCGAAGCTTAGCCAACGTGCTGCGCTCGGTAAGTCAGTATGATTATCAACAGGCCAACGACCTATCAGCCTTTAAAACGTTCGCCGAAGACGCGCACGGCTTGTACCAAATCCTGCTCGCCCCCTGGCTAACCGCGGAAACCGAAACCGAGCAACTGATCATCATTCCCGACGGTCTGCTGGGCTACCTGCCCTTCAACGTGCTGCTCACTGAAGCCCCGGCTCCCACCCGCGTTGATTATCAAAGCCTTCCTTATTTGGTTAAAAAGCTTCCGGTCAGCTACGAATACTCGGCAACGTTGCTCACGAGCATCGCGCCGCCGCCGGAGGATAGCCCTTACCCCTACCTCGGTTTTGCTCCCTCTTATCCCGAAGCTCCCCTGGCCGAAAGCCGGGAGGTGCGCACCACCCTGGACGGAAAGCGGTTGGGACTGGGGCAGTTGCGCTATAACCGGGAAGAGATTGACTTTGCCGCCCAGCTATTCCGGGGCCAAACTTTTGTCAACGAGGCCGCCACCGAAGCCCGATTCAAGCAGCACGCTCCGCAGAGCAGCGTGCTTCACCTGTCGATGCACGCTTACGCGAATAACGAGAACGACGACTTTTCGGGACTGATCTTTACCCAGCAGTCTGACACGGTGCGCGAAGACGGCTTTTTGCACGCTAACGAGTTGTATAATCTCGCGCTCAATGCCGAACTAGCGGTGCTCAGCGCCTGCGAAACGGGCATCGGCACGCTGGCGCCCGGCGAGGGCATCATGAGCCTGGGCCGCGCCTTCAAGTACGCCGGATGCCCCAACGTGACCATGAGCCTGTGGAACGCCGACGACCGGTCGACCAGTCAGATCATGCAGCGCTTTTTCACGCAGTTGCACGGCGGAGCTGCCAAAGACCAAGCCCTGCGGACGGCCAAATTGGACTACCTGGGCGAGGCTCGGTCAGCGCAAGCGCATCCTTATTACTGGGCCGCCTTTGTGCAGGTAGGCAACAGCGATCCGCTATCGGCAACGGGTGGTTTCTCGGAGTGGTGGTGGGTGGTGGCGGGGGCCCTGGTTCTGATTCTGGGGGCGTGGGTTGTTCGGCGTAGGTTCATTTTGTAGCGACAGATTGCCGTAGCGACAGATTGCCGTAGCGACAGATTGCCGTAGCGACAGATTGCAATCTGTCGCTACTGGAGGTTACAATCGCGGTTATCAGGATGTACTATCCTAAAAACCACCCTCATGACCCAACCGTTCCGCATTCTTTCGATCAACGGCGGCGGCACCCGCGGCCTTATCCCCGCCACGCTGCTCAACGGTATCTACCAAGCCACCGGTCAGCATCCCACTGAACTGTTTGATCTGTTCGCAGGCACTTCCACCGGGGGGATTATCAGTATCGGACTGGCCTACGGCTTAGAACCCGCCCAACTGGTTGATCT
>CAWHXE010000014.1:0-100046 GCA_963833215.1 uncultured Cytophagales bacterium
TCCCGCATGCGCCGCAGTCGTTCCCGACGCAGGCTGTCCCAACCAATATCGTAGCGCCCGGCGTAGCGGGCAATATCCTCCGGCAGCGCGTGCAGGGGCCAGTGGGGAGCCGTGTAGGCCACGTATCCGAAGAACGGGGTGTCAGTCGAAGCACTTCCTGAATATACGCTACGGCTTGCTCCGAGATAGCATCGGTGTAGTAATAGCTGGTATCCTGCAAATCCACTGGGCGTGTTGCCTTCGGTGAGCGTCACCGGATCATAATAACTCCCCGCCCCGACAATGGTGCCGTAGAATTGGTCAAAGCCGCGCTGCCGGGGCCAGTTGTGGGTAGAGGTACGCGAACTGTCGCCGGTCCACTGCCCCATGTGTTTGGTCACGTGCCACTTGCCACTCATGAAGGTGCGGTAGCCCGCCGGTTTAAGCACTTCGGCAATCGTCACACTTTGCTGATTCAAATCGCCCCGGTAGCCGTCGGTGCCGCGGTCGCTGGTCATCCGTCCGATGCCCGCCTGATGGGGATATAGGCCGGTGAGCAGACTGGCGCGGGTGGGGCAGCAGCGGGCGGTATTATAAAACTGCGAGAAACGCAGGCCGTTGGCCGCCAGGCGATCCAGGGCAGGAGTGCGAATCTCACTACCGTAGCAACCAATGTCCGAGTAGCCCATGTCATCGGCCATGATTAGCAAAATATTAGGCCGATTATCGGGAGAAGCCGCCTGGTTTTTTTCGGAAGGGGAAAGTGTCTGACAAGCGATCCACAGTTGGCTACTGGCAAGTAGGAGTAAGAAAACGTAGGGTGCGGGCATAGCGGTCAGGGCTTCATCTTTGTTCAAAAAGGTAAGGTAGCGATAAAAATCGAGACGATTAAACCGGCTTTCAGGCATCTCCGCGGGAAGGCTTAGAATATTAGTCGCTCAACAAACATTTTTTGTTCTATTTATGTATTGATACCACGCAAAGCAATCCCTACTTCTATGGACAATGAACTGCTGGCGGTTGCTCCGCCCGAAACGTCATCTATCGCCGACTCTACACGAACAGTATACCCAGGTGCGTCGGCAGTCGGCCCGCCTGTGCGAACCGCTGAAGATTGAGGACTACGTGGTGCAACCCACCGAAGACGTGAGTCCCCCGAAATGGCACCTGGCCCACACCACCTGGTTTTTTGAATCGTTTCTGCTCACTCGCTTTCAACCGAACTACCGGGTGTACGACGAGCAGTTCAGCTACATTTTCAACAGCTACTACGAAAGCAAGGGCGAGAAAATGCTGCGTCTGCACCGGGGCAACATGACGCGCCCCTCCACCGAAGAGGTGTATCGCTACCGCGACTACGTGGACGAGCATATGCACGCCCTGATCGAGGGTTTGACCACCACTGAGAACGACGAACTGCGTTCGCTGATCGTGCTGGGGCTGCACCACGAGCAGCAGCATCAGGAACTGCTACTTACCGACATTAAATTCATTCTGGGCAATAACCCCTTGTTTCCGGTGTACCAAAAGCAACCCGTGGCTCTACCCACCGACGGCATTCCGCCCGGGGAAGCGTACGTTGAGATATCTTCTGATCTCTACTCAGTTGGTTATCAGGGAAGTGGCTTTCACTTCGACAACGAAGAGGGGGCGCACCAAGCGTATCTGCCCGGCTTCCGGATTCTGAACCGGCTGGTGACCAACGCGGAGTATCGGGCCTTTATGGACGACGGCGGCTACGAGAACTACGACCTGTGGCTGGCCGAAGGCTGGGCCTGGATCAACGAAAACAAAATTAAAGCGCCCGCCTACTGGCACCGTATTGACAATGAGTGGCACCACTACACCCTGCACGGTTTGCAAGCGGTGGACCAGCAGGCCCCGGTCACGCACGTGAGCTACTTTGAGGCCGAAGCCTACGCGCGCTGGCGGGGCATGCGTCTGCCCACCGAGTTTGAGTGGGAAGTGGCCTGCCGCCGCTCGGGTTACGATCAGGATTTTCACCGACTGGGTCCCGCTAATTTGGTGGAAAGCAAGTTGTACCAGCCCACGCCGCTCCAGATCGCGGGCACCGATCTGGTGGCGGCTCAGATGATCGGCGACGTTTGGGAGTGGACGCAGAGCGCCTACTTGCCCTACCCCTACTACCAGCGAGTGCGCGGTGCGCTGGGCGAATACAACGGTAAGTTTATGGTGAACCAGATGGTGCTGCGCGGCGGTTCGTGCGCTACTCCCGAAAGCCATATGCGCATCACCTACCGAAATTTTTTCCAGACCGACAAGCGGTGGCAGTTCACCGGCATTCGCTTGGCTGACTATCTGTAACCGGAATTTTTACGCTTTTAATCTTACCCTTCTGTGGAAAACCCTGAGATCAACGCCATTGCCGAAAAAGTGAATCGGGCCTTCGCGGCCGATGTATACGAAGGACTGACCGCCCCCGCCAAGTTTCTGCCCTCGAAGTACCTCTACGACCAGCGCGGTGACGCTATCTTTCAGGAGATCATGGCGATGGAAGCCTACTACCCCACCCGCAGCGAGGACGAGATTTTTCGTACTTACAAAGAGGAGATGCTAAGCTACTTCGGTGAGGGCGATAAGAAGTTTCAGTTAATTGAGTTCGGCGCGGGCGATGGTACCAAGACCAAGGTGCTGCTGCGCTATTTTTGGGAACAGTCGTCGGGACTCACTTACGTGCCCATTGACATTTCGGCCAATATCATTCGCGAGCTTACCAATGATTTAAAAGAAACGCTACCGGGACTCAAGGTGCGGGGAATTTGCGATGACTACTTCCGGGCGTTTGATCAACTGGCCGATTCTGAAGACGAAGGAGCCCGGAAGGTGGTGCTGTTTCTGGGAGCGAACATTGGCAACTTTGATGCCACCGAGAGCGTCAGCTTTCTGAAAAAAATCGCGCAGCAGTTGTCCCCGGATGATCGGCTGATGATTGGCTTTGATCTCAAGAAAGACCCGCAGCGTATTCTGGATGCGTACTTTGATAAGGAAGGGGTGACTAAATCTTTCAAACTAAATTTATTGCGGCGAATCAACCGGGAGCTGGGCGGTAATTTCGACGTAGATACCTTTCAGTACTTTCCGATTTACCATCCGTCCGAAGGCAGTATCCTCAGCTATCTGGTGAGCACGAAAGAACAAGACGTGACCATTGACGCGCTGGATCAAACCGTGCACTTCGATGCCTGGGAAACCATTTATATGGAACGTTCGCAGAAGTACAGCGAGCGAGATATTGCGACTCTGGCGGAGAAAACCGGTTTTCGGGTGATCCGCAATTTTTATGATAAGGAGCGCTTGTTTGCTGATTCGTTGTGGGCGTTGAAGGGAAATGATGATTAGGAAGAAGATTTTAGCTATCTCAGGAAGCACCAGGAAGCATTCATCGAACGAAAAAATTTTAGCGTTCGTAGCTACGTATTATAGCGAACGGTTGGAAGTTGATCTGTATACAGAGATTGCTCAACTGCCTCATTTCACCTCTGATGCCGACGAAAGTCATTTGCCAAACTCGGTTCAAAATCTAAGAGACCGAATTGAGTGGGCGGATGGAGTGCTGTTTTGCAGTCCTGAATACGTTTTTAGCTTGCCCGGCAGCTTAAAGAATGCCATTGAGTGGACGGTTTCAACTACGCTCTTCTCCAACAAACCAGTGGGCATCATTATAGCCGCTACTTCCGGGGAAAAAGCGCTAGAGTCGCTTCAGTTGATCATGACTACGATTGAATCAATAATAAATGAAGAATCTACTGTTTTGATAAAAGGGGCAAAGGGAAAAATAGATGAACATGGGCACATAAGAGACCCGGCGATTAAAGAAAAGATAGAAAAGGTAGTTCAGTCTTTGATAGCAACAATCGATGAAAAGGCTGCGCGCGTGAGTAATGGTTTGGTCTGATAAGTCTATCGTCGTTTTCAAAGATCGAGATTGCTTCGGCCCGGCAAGATGCTCACCTCTTATTACACACAAAGCAACCTGTCTGCTCCTGTTGTTGTAATCTAAGCAGCATCAGCCTCGCAATCGCGTCTTCGTGTATCCAGCATCCGATATCCTAACTATATAGAAAGTTATCTACCCCCGCAAATCATCCGAAACAAAATCCCTAATCCCCTAGTGACTCAGAAAATCCCCACCATGCAAATTCGCCCCCGCCGCAACCGTAAATCGCCCGTGATCCGTCGTTTGGTAGAAGAAACCCGCGTAACGGTAGACGACCTGATCTTGCCCTTATTTTTAGTAAGCGGCGAAAATCAGCAGATTCCGGTAGACTCTATGCCCGGCATCAGCCGCTATAGCACCGACCGCGTGCTGGATGAAATTGCCACCTGCTATGATCTGGGCATTCGCACCTTTGCCCCCTTCCCCGCCCTGCCCGATAACGTCAAAGATCCGCAGGCGACGGAGAGTGCCAACCCCGACGGATTGTTCCCCACCGCCATTCGCACCATCAAGTCGCAGTTTCCCGACGTGTGCCTGGTCACCGACGTGGCCATGGACCCCTACAGTTCCGACGGGCACGATGGCCTGGTGCGGGACGGGCGCATCCTGAACGACGAATCGCTGGACATTCTCAGTAAGATGGCCCTGGTGCAGGCCGAAGCCGGGAGCCGATATGGTGGCCCCGTCCGACATGATGGACGGCCGGGTGGGCCACATTCGGCGCACGCTGGACGCGCATGGCTATTCGGAGGTGGGCATCATGGCCTACACGGCCAAGTACGCCAGCGCGTTTTACGGTCCGTTCCGTGATGCGCTGGATTCCGCCCCCAAGTCGGGCGACAAGAAAACCTACCAGATGAATCCGGCCAACCGCCGCGAAGCGCTCATCGAGGCCGACCTGGACGTGGAAGAAGGCGCGGATATTCTGATGGTGAAACCGGCTATCCCCTACCTGGATGTGGTGCGCCTGCTGAAAGATACCTACGCGCTACCGATTGCTGCCTACCACGTAAGCGGAGAGTACGCGATGGTGAAAGCAGCCGCAGAACGCGGATGGCTCAACGAAGAACAAGCCATGCTCGAGAGCCTGCTGAGCATTAAACGCGCCGGTGCTGACATTATCCTAACGTATTTTGCAAAGGAAATGGGGAAAATACTCGCGAGGGGTTGATGTTAAACGGTCTGATTGCTCAATTGCTAAAAACGACAATTGAGCAATTGAACCCTAATAACAGTTGGGCCATTCTCTACCACCACTTCTCCGGTTCGTCGCCTGGGTGTTCTTCTTTCCCAAAAAACCGCTAACTTGCCGCCTAAACCCCAACCTTTGCCCGCTGTGACCGCCGAAACCACCACCCTGCAAACCGCTCAAGACCTAGGACTGCTCGAAGACGAGTACACAAAGATCAAAGATATCCTGGGGCGCACACCCAACTTCACGGAGTTGAGCATCTTTTCGGTAATGTGGTCCGAACACTGCTCTTACAAGAATTCTATTGTCTGGCTCAAAAAACTACCGCGCGACTCCGACCGAATGCTAGCCAAAGCAGGCGACGAAAACGCCGGGCTGGTGGACATTGGCGACGGCCTGGCCTGTAGTTTCAAGATCGAGTCGCACAACCATCCGTCGGCCATTGAACCTTATCAGGGAGCCGCTACCGGCGTGGGCGGCATCAACCGTGATATCTTCACCATGGGCGCCCGGCCCATCGCCCAGCTCAACTCCCTGCGCTTCGGCGACTTATCCAACGAAAAAACGAAGTGGCTACTGCGGGGCGTGGTGAAGGGCATTGGTGACTACGGCAACGCCTTCGGCATCCCCACCGTGGGCGGCGAACTTTTCTTCGATCCCTGTTACCAGGTCAATCCGCTCATCAATGCCTTCTCGGCGGGCATTGTGGAAATCGGAAAAACCGCGAGCGCCACTTCCTACGGAGTAGGCAATCCGGTGTTTATCGTGGGCTCGGCCACCGGAAAAGACGGCATCCACGGCGCCGCCTTCGCCTCAAAAAACATCAGCGACAGTTCGGTTGACGACCTGCCCGCCGTGCAAGTGGGCGATCCGTTTCAGGAAAAACTGCTGCTGGAAGCCAGCTTGGAAGTCATTGCCTCGGGCAGCGTGATCGGCATTCAGGACATGGGCGCGGCGGGTATCATTTGCTCCACCTCCGAGATGAGCGCCAAGGGTGAGCACGGCATGGATATCTGGCTAGACCGGGTGCCGCTGCGCCAACCGAACATGCAACCCTTCGAGATTCTACTCTCCGAGTCGCAAGAGCGCATGCTGGTGGTGGTAGAAAAGGGCAGTGAAGCGCGTATTCAGGAAATTTTTGCCAAGTGGGACCTCAACTGCGCCCAGATCGGTGAGGTGACCGATAGCCAACGCTTACAATTCTACCAGCATAATGAACTTGTTGCTGACGTGCCCGCCCACGACTTGGTGCTAGGCGGAGGCGCTCCCGTCTACCACCGCGAATATCAAGAACCGGCTTACTTCCAGGAGTTCAAAAAGTTCTCGATCGACAGTGTTTCCGAACCCACCGACTACGCCGAGGTGGCCCGTTTTCTGCTAGGCCACCCCAACATCGCCTCCCGCGCCTGGGTCGCCGAGCAGTATGACTCTATGATCGGCACCAACACCACCACCACGAATGCTCCGGCCGATGCGGCAGTGGTGCGCATTAAAGGAACCACCAAGGCCATTGCTATCACGGTGGACTGCAACGCCCGCTACGTGCACGCCGACCCGCAGCGGGGCTGTGCCATCGCTGTGGCCGAAGCCGCCCGCAACATCGTGTGCTCCGGGGGCGAGCCAGTGGCCGTCACCAACTGCCTGAACTTCGGCAACCCCTACGATCCGGAAGTCTACTGGCAGTTTGTGCAGGCTATCCAGGGCATGAAGCAAGCTTGCGAGCGCTTCGGTACGCCGGTCACCGGAGGCAACGTAAGTTTTTATAACCAGTCGGACGACGGAGGGGCGGTGTTTCCCACGCCCGTGATCGGCATGCTTGGGCTGCTGGAAGATTATCGGAACAAGATGACGCTTTCGTTCAAAGCGGAGGGCGACCTGATTTATCTACTCGGGAAGTCGGTTAATGACATCGGCAGTTCGGAGTATCTCTATAGCTATCATGGTATAAAGGCCTCACCCGCTCCGTATTTTGATTTGGAAGAAGAGTTCAGGCTACAGCAGACCGTAGGCGAACTAATTCGTGATCGGCACGTAAACGCAGTGCACGATGTGGCTGACGGTGGTTTGTTTGTGACACTAGCCGAGTCGGCGATGAGCGGCAGCATAGGTTTTTCAATTCAGTGTCCCACGAATTTGCGGAAAGATGCCTTTTTGTTCGGAGAGGCGCAAGGTCGGGTCGTTGTGGGGGTCTCAGCGGATAAGAAAGACTCAGCGGAAGAATATTTATCTGGTAGTCATTTGCCCTACACGCTGTTAGGAGAAGCAATGGGCAACGCATTGGTTGTGGACAGTGTTGAGTTGTTGTCGGTTAATGAGGCAAGTGATATCTACGGTAGTACGCTCGCGCATTATTTAGGATAATTTTTTCATTTTTGGTTGCTTATATTACCTCCGCTTTCTGGTCGACAGTTACTACGCGCTGCCAGAAAATGTAGGAAAATAAAAACTAGTGTAGTTTTGCGTAGACTATAAGATTAACACCCACTGTTAAAAGAATAATACAACTAATAATACGTATTGTTTTACATTCATGTAATTTATTGTACATTTGTGCTCATACTGTTTCGCATAACGACCATTCGCCTTATTAAACGAACATGATTGAAAGAAAAATTGGAAAGCTGACCCCCTCTTCTACCCTTACGTGGGCACTTTTGTTGTTATGGATGTCTTCTTGCTATTCACGTAAAGAACTGATTTATCTGCAAGACCCCACTTTTTCCAACGAGTATCCTACGCAGATCAAGAATCGTCGTCCTACTTACAAATTGCAGACAAACGATGTGCTGCATATTGATATACAGAATCCCGATACGGAATCAGCTCAGTTTTTCAACTACGGGCAGGAAGGGATGCAGGCATTTGGCAACCAGTCGACCCTTTTTGTTCAGGGGCATTCTGTTGACGAAGGTGGCTACGTGACGGTTCCATTGGTCGGGAAGGTAAAAGTTGAAGACCTCACGGTAGACGAAGCGAAAAATTTGTTACAGCAGGAAGTGGATAAGTTTTTGAGGAATACTTCCGTTGACGTAAAGCTCATCAGCTTCAAGATCTCGGTGATGGGCGAGGTAAATAATCCCGGCTATTACTACGTTTACAACGGACAGGCCAACGTGCTGGAAGGACTTAGTTTGGCCGGCGATTTGACTGATTTCGGTAGCCGAAGCAACATCAAGCTGATTCGTCAGAACGAAAACGGAGCGGAAGTCATTCTGCTGGACCTCACTAATTCGGACATGATGAAGTCTAAATATTATTACCTGTTGCCCAACGATGTGATCTACGTGGAACCGAGTACTCGACAATTGAGGCGAGAGAATCTCGTTCCTATCGGGATTGTTTTCACGGCAATCACTAGCCTAGCGCTGCTCGCTAACGTGATAATCAACTTTAGTAATACCCAAAATAACACTCCATAATTTCTGATAATGGAAAAATTCAAGAAACAAGACGAAGAAAGCATCAATCTGATGCCCTTATTGTTCAAAATTCGTTCACAATGGTACTGGTTTGCTGCTAGTCTGCTATTGTTCGTAGGAATAGCCTACGTGTATGTTTCCTACACCGAAAGTCAGTATCTGGTGAATGCCAAGATTCTGTTCGAGGATGTGGAAGTAGGTTCTACCGCCATCGACCGGGAGCTAGATGACTCTCCCCGATCCGGTAGGAGCGCCGAGCGAAAAATTGCCCTTACCAACGAACTGGCCAAGCTGGTTTCAGACAATACCGTTCGTAGGGCAATCAACCAGCTAGACTTCAACGTTTCTTACTACACCGTAGAAAAGTTTTGGCCGTCATTTTTGCAAAATTCGTGGCTCAACGAAAAATACCACGATTACCCCTTTACGATCACCCTGGATACTAGCCAACCACAGCTGGTAGGACTACCTATCTACGTTGAAATTGTGTCTGAGAACCAGGTACGCATTAGCGCTGAGGCCGACGAAGCAACGTTGGTAGACTTTGCGAGCGGCAAAACGGTGAGCTTGCTAAACGATATCACCATCAACGAGGTGGTTACCGTGGGGCAGCCTTACGAGAGTAAATTGCTAAACCTTGAGATCACCGCAGCCGAAGCCTCATTCAATTACGCTGACTACGATCTTTGTTTCAAAATTAGCAGTACCGGTTCGCTGGTGGGCAGTTACAAAGGAGCCATCACCGCCACTCCGGCCGATCAGGTGAACCAAGACGCGCGCGTGGTCAATCTCAGCTTCGATACTCCGATCCCTCAGAAAGGAGAGCTGTTCCTCAACACGCTAATTGATGCTTACGCCAACCAAGTGCTCGAGGGCAAAAACGACCAGGGCGAAAATTCTATTGAGTTTATCAACAGTGAGTTAACCGCTGCCACCGATTCGCTCAACCAAGCGCGTCAGAACCTACAGTCGTTCAAGAGCGGTGCGGTGTACGATCCGGCCAATGCCATGAGTAGCGTTTACAACCAGATGAACGATCTGGAGGACGAACGGGCCGATCTACAGAACCAATTGGAGTATTACCAAAGTACCTTACGCGGCATTAAAAGCAGCAAATCCGACGCTATTGTGGCTCCCTCCTACGCGGGTATCAATGATCCCAGCCTAAACAATTACATCAGCAAATATATTGATATCAGCTCCCGGGCCCGCAAGCTAAATGCCTCGGCCAGCCAGGCTAACCCGCTCGTGAAACAGGTGAATGAGGAGGTTGAGAACCTCAAATCAGCTATTGAACAAAATATCAACGGGGTTATCTCTTCCTTGCAAATTAGAATGAAGCGGATAAACGGCCGTATCTACGCTCTGGAAAGCGACCTGCGCTCTTTGCCTCAGGATGAGCGTAGAATTCAAGTACTACAGCAAGAGTTTGACCGGTACAACGAAAAACAAGTCTACTGGCAAAAAAAGAAGAGCGATGCCGAGATGAAGTTGGCTACCAACACTGCCAACATCGATACGATTGAAAAAGCACAAATGCAGGGCAATGCCCCTATATGGCCAAAGTCTGGTCTCATCTACGCTGGCGCCTTTTTGTTGGCGCTTATGTTGCCCCTGGCACTTATCATTGGAAAAGACTTTGTTGATGGCAGCATCACCAACAAGGATGATATTGAGAACAAGACCAAAGCTCCTTTACTGGGGATGATTGCTAACGGAAACAAGGGCGCCAAACTAGTGATGCTAGAAGCGCCTAACTCGGCCATCTCTGAGTCATTCAAGTTTGCGCGGATCAACCTACAGTACTTTCATCAGGGTGAGGACAGCAAGGTGATCGGCGTGACTTCCTCTATAAGCGGTGAAGGAAAAACCTTTTGCTCGATCAACCTGAGTTCGGCCTACGCTGAGGCGGGACAGAAAACGCTCTTCATCTGCTGTGACCTACGCAAACCCCGGGTTAATGAGTACTTTAACATCCGTCAGGTTAGCATCGCCGACGTGATTACCGGTCGGTTGAGTATTGATGAAGCCATTCAGCCGGGCCATCAGAACCTGGATGTGTTAGGGGCCGGTGAACCGCTCACCGATCCGATTCGCCTTTATGAGAGCAAAGAAATGGATAACGTTATGGCTGAGCTACGGCGCCGCTACGACGTGATAATCATAGAAACCCCTCCTATTGCTTACGTAGCCGATTACTTTGTGCTTCTCAAGTACTTTGATGTTAATCTGTTCATTGTACGTTATAAGTATACTAACAAAAATATTCTCCAGGGAATCAACGATCTTTATAGTAACAATAAGATAAAAAATCTGAACATCTTATTCAACGACGTGAAGTACTCCGGAGATTACGGGTACGGTTACTTAAGTGACGGTGACGGATACTATAACAATAAGCAATCATCCGTTAAGAAGCTCAAGAACCCGTTTGCTTCCTAAGCGCAATAGACCGGGGCTTGGTGCCACTTTTTCAACTTCGCCCAACGAACCGTTAAACCAGTGAACTATGGAAGAGTCTATTGCTATCATCACTCCCTGCTTCAATGAAAATCATACGGTTGTTCGGTTTTTAGGGCAGCTCGAGGAGACTTTGTCCCGTCTTCCCTACCATTTCACGGTGGTGGTGGTCGACGACTCTTCTACGGATAACACCCTGGCGCTGCTTTCTGATTTCGCCTTCCGCGCCAGCAACCTATCCTTGGAAATCCTGACCCTGGATTTCAATATGGGGCATCAGGGAGCAATTTATCAGGGACTACTCTATAGCCAAGCGTTGACAGCAAAGAGGTTTATCGTTATGGACGCGGACGGGGAAGACGATCCGTACGCGATCGTTGACCTGGTGATGAATGAAACCGACGACATTGTGCACGTGGTGCGGGGCGAACGCAACGAGGGGATTTTCTTCCGCGTAGCCTACCACTTTTATCAGGTGCTCTTTTGGACAATTACGCGCCAACACATGAACTTTGGTAATTACTGCATGATTAACCGAAAAGTGCTTGCCGCAACGCTCCATACCTCGTTTATCCACTTTGCGGCCTATCTATCTAAAATCAAGGCAAAGCACGCTTACGTTACCTACGACCGCAAGAAGCGGCTGGGCGGTCGCCCCAAGATGAACACCAATAGCTTGATAGCTCACGCCTTCAAATCATTGACCGAGTACGCCGATAGCTTGCTTCTGATCTTTCTAAAGCTTTTTTTTGTGCTTGCCTCTGCCTTCTTGGGGCTCATTCTGTATATATTATACCAGAAAATATTCACCGATCATGCCATCGTAGGGTGGGCCAGTACCATGTCGGTTGGCCTATTTAACACCGCGCTCATCGCCATTGGCTTCTACGTAATCGGTATCCTATTGCTTAATATCGCGCACCGTCAGAATCAGCCGCACAAGAAGCCGATGTACCAGAGGGTTAGCCCCCCTTTTGCACCCTGGGAGCACGAGGAACTGAAAAAGTTTTGGTAGAAGTTTCTCACTACTACTGCTCTTGTGGTTTCTGTTGCGCAGAAGGAAACGGTTAACCCAACTGTTGTTTTCAAATCAATGAGCCAGTCACCACCCAACCAGGATCCGCTCGGTTGTAAGCCGCCCCTACGGTCTTGGGTGCCGCGCCTATTGGATCGCTTCTACCAGTGGACTAATCAATCACAGCTCACTGCTCATGGGATTGGTCGCAGGCGCCACATTCTTGGGTATGCTAGGGATACGCCTCTACCTCATCACGGCCTACATTCCGGATTTAGGAGGGGTTGAGAGCAACGTGATCTACTCTCTACAGCGCATCCTCAACAGTTATCCACTCTACGCTGACCCGGCAAATCCTCCTTACTCCATCACCCAGTACACGCCTCTCTACTATCATTTGTGCTGGATGGTGGGTCGGCTGGTTGGAGTGGAGGCAGCCAACGTGCACCACGTATATATGCTCTCCCGAAGCGTATCATTGCTTCTCAACTTGTTATTTGCGTCTTCAGCATTCATAATTTTGCGGAATGTCTTTCGGATAAGATTTTCGCTAAGTTTATTGGCTTTCGTCTACGCCTTTGTTTATTTGGATGAGGAAAGCTTTTCGCGGCCTGACAGCTTGTTTAACCTGCTGGCTCTGCTCACCATTGGGTTGTTTCTTCAATGGCTCACCGAACAAGAATTGAGGAAATTTCGGAGCTACTTAATCGGAGCCAGTACGCTGGCAATAATGGCAATTTTCGCCAAACAATCAGCTGTCTATCTGCCGGTACTACTGCTCTTTTACCTGGTTTTCTACCTTCAGAACCACCGATGGACCCTTACTGCTCTGCTGACAATGGCTATCACGTTTGGCTTGCTGCTCACTTTAACTGCGCAGGGCAATTTTCACGCCTTCTGGCAAAACGTCGTACAGGGAGTGAATAACGGAGTAAGCGTTTCTTGGTTTATGAAACGAATTATGGTGGAGCACTTTCAAAAAGAGCGTTTTCTGAACATCATTGGTTTGTTTTGCGGAATTATTTTTCTTAGCACAGGGTAAAAGCCACGTTGTTTCGGTTCTTAGGCCTATCAATTATAAGCTCCTTCGCCTTTGCTCTGATTACTAGTTTCAAGATTGGCGCAGCTCCTAACTATTTTACTGAATTTATCACACTTACGCTAATCGCTACTGTTCTGCTTATAACTTCGCACGGTCCAACAGTCAACCAGTCATCTACCTAAGAACGAGAATAAGGGGGAACCCAGCTGCGCGCCCCTATTCTACTTGCTTTTAGTGATATTCACATTACCACCTCGTTTCGGGGGGAAATTCGTGAAAGAAGGTGGTAGAAGCAAATGATATCGGTAAGTCAGGGTATGTTGCAAACCAAGCCGTAGCGGATTTCTCTATCAAGAGAAGGATTTACATCCTAGCGAACAAGTATTTGTTACGACCCATGTACACGATTATTTCAATAAATTTCTCTACCGGAACGTGATCTTTCCCCAGAAGGAAATCGTAATGGCCAATCCACTCCAAACTTATGATTACCGCAGCTTCTGGCAGACTACTGAGAAGGGCAAGTTCGGTATATGTAGTTGCCAGCCTCGCGACGGGCACGTTGACACTACTCAGTGCACCAGATGGTCAAGTTTAATTTTCGTGGGCGCTGACTTCTCTTCCTATGTTCCTATCAAGCAGTTGGGAGTACTTTGTAGTGTTTGAGCACCAAGACTTGCTACCATAAAAAAGCGAAACAAGCGTTCGTCCTGTTTCGCTTTTTTCATCACAACAGCTGCTTTTCTTTACTGTTTAATCACCTTGAATGAGCGAGGACGTTCTCCTTCGGTGATACGTTGACGTGATACAACCCTTACTAAGTCCCAAATTTCTTAAGTTAAGGATCACGTTTTTGCCTTGACTCGGGAGCGACCGACTGTTCAAGGATCACCTTACCCAAGTAGTCTATCAGCGAAATCCGAACTGCTTGTTCGGTAGGGCTCCTCCGAAGTCAACGTGAGTTGATCTTCAAAAGGTACGGGATAGACGTTGATCTGATTCAGATCAAACGGTTGGTCATGACGGCTCATAGAATTTGGTCCTAGCTTTTCGTCGGAAGTAGCCGTTCGAGCATTACTTGGTAGATCCAGAACAGTACCCCATTGGGAATTTTCTGTTTGCTGATGCCTGGACCGGCGTAGCGCATTTCAAGCATTTCGCCCACCGTGCATTCAAAAAAGTGCACCTCAATGGTATGTCGCCCCTTTAGACAGACGTGACTTTACCACTACGCTCGTGGGGAGGATGGTTGCCATCATTGTCCACCACCTTTTTGCCGTTGATAAAAAGGTTACTTCCGTTGTCAGAGGTAGTATAGAAAGTATACTGTGCCACTGGTGTTGATTTGAATATTTCCCCGTGAATACAAGACCAAACCGGTCGTCTTTTTGTCGCACTCCTAAGGTAAAGTTGGTTACTGTTCCCTGCTTGAGTAATTTGGGAAGACCGAAGTTAGGCAGGAAGGCCCCAGGAACCTTCGTAGTAACGATAGCGCAATCCATTCTTAGCGGTGGGTGAAGTAGGGGGTTGGATTTGGTTTCGGCTCTGGATCTGGTTCAGGTTTCGGATCCGGCTTAGGATTGTCGGGCGAGTATTTCCGTCGGTATACAGCACACCACTGGGAATACGTCGCTTACTGATGCCCGGACCAGCGTAGCGCACCTCCAGCATCTCACCCACGGTGCGCTCAATGAAGTGCACCTCAATGGCGTGCCGTCCTTTGGATAGGGTCACGCTGCCACTACGCTCCTGAGGACCGTGGTTTCCATCGTTATCAACTACCTTCTTGCCATCGATATACAGGTTGCTACCGTCGTCTGAGGTAGTGTAAAAAGTGTACTTGCCATTTGACTTGATATCAATGCTTCCGGTGAAAGCAATTCCGTACCGGTCGTCTTTTCGGCGTACCCCCAGGGTGAAGTTGGCTACGGTGCCCTGCTTGAGCACCTTCTGAGCGCCAAAGTTGGGGATCATCGGCCATGACCCCTCGTAATACTTGTAACGTAAACCATTGTTGCTGCTTGTTGGCGGTTCGGGATCGCTCGGGGGGGCGGGCGAAGGGGGTGGGGTGGGGTCGTTCGCGGGCCGCACCACCAAACGCACTTCGTCGGAAGCAGATGACCCATTGGCACTAGCGGTAACGGATAATACGTAAGTACCTTCCCGAGCGTTCAGTAGATTAACTTTGGATGAACTCGTATTTTGCAAGGTCACGGATGACCCGCTTTTTTTAGTCCAACGATACGATACACTGGCTCCATTGGTGCCGCTGGCCCGAGCCTGAAACGAAGCACGGTCGGTAGGCAGCGTGATGGTAACATCACTACCGGCACTCACCGACAAGTTAGCGGCTGGAGGGGG
Source organism: uncultured Cytophagales bacterium (assembly GCA_963833215.1). GTDB lineage: Bacteria > Bacteroidota > Bacteroidia > Cytophagales > Cyclobacteriaceae > Tunicatimonas. Next base: position 15,427 of record CAWHXE010000014.1, read on the forward strand.
AGCGGTAGCCCCACCGTATTCATAGACCCCAATGTCGGGATTGCCCTTAATAGATCGCTTTCGGATAGTAGTGGTATAGCCAGAAATTTTAACGCCCTTGTTAATGGCGGGCGAACCCGCCTTTAGTTGATAATCTCTTTTGGTAGGATCAGCGAACACGGCAGATGCGGAAGCTGAAATATCATTGGAGCTTGAGTATCTGTTTTCACTGAATCCATTGATAAATACGTTGTTATATCCCTTCACGGCCGTGTTAATGTTTAGCGGCCGACTGCTGCCCCAAAAGATATTGTTTTTTAAAACCACCCCTTTTCCTCCCACATAAATCGCCTCTTTGGAACTGCTGATTGCCGTATTGTGGTATATCTCGACATCTACGCTACCTACCGGAATCGCGATAGCTTCTCCCTTTACGTTGTAGATCAAATTGCCGTAGATCTTCATCTTGTCGCCGGTATTGCTGGATATTCCGTTTCTAACTCCCCCGCCAGCACCGCTTATGTTACCGTAAACGGTGTTGTACCGAATGATACAGCCTACACTCTGTGAACCGCTGCCGCCTGCCTTTATACAGTTTCCACTTCCATTGAGCCGCGAAGCTACGTCGTGGACCCTATTGTACTCGACAATCACATTGGCTCCATCGAACAAGTCTATACCGTCATCTCGCCAGCGGGTGATTTCATTGTTTCGAATCACCAAGCCATTGAAATTCCCTCGCTTGGCCACGATGCCATCCTCACCTCCAGGGCGAGTGTCACGGATAAGATTGTTCTCTACTAATCCCCCCTGGTGCATTCCACCACTCCCTATGATTCCCTCGAAGCAGTTGACTATCTCGTTGTTAATAACCTTATTGTTCGTTCCGTAATTGCCATCAATCCTTGTTGAAAAAGCAATTCCAGCCCGGCTATTATTAGACTTATTTCCCTCAACAAAGCAGTTGCGAGCAACGCAACCCCGAGAATTGCCTCGAAAGGCAATACCACTGCCTGAGGGTGGGGTGACTATGTGAAGGTTCTCGATATGGATGTAGCTCTTCACCCGCACGTTGACGCTATAAGAGCCAGAACGGGGGGCAATAATTGGCTTGCTCCCTGATCCATAAGCTCCAAAAACGATTGGTTTGCTAGATGAGCCACTGCTGCGGGGAAGTAGCTCTTGGTCCCATCGCCCCCCTCTCTTAAACAAAATTTTATCGCCAGGAGAGAAGCTGGTTTGGTTGGCTTTAGCGACCGATTTCCACGGACGTGATTCGGTGCCATTATTAGAATCGCTACCTGAATTAGAGATGTAGTAGGTTCTCTGTGCGTAGGTGAGCGTTGCAAGTAAAGAAAAGAGACTGATTAGTAGTCCTTGGGTAAACAGTTTCATACGCTAAGCGTTCGTTTTGGATGGTACATTAATTTGCGTGGTAGCAAACAAAAAAACCACCAACTCTGAGCGAGCGCCTAGACCCTCACTGTACGCCGTTAGGACTTATTGTCACTTTTGTTTTACTCATTATAACTATTAATAAGTAGACAATACAAGAAAGCAGATAAGTATTAATTTAGTCTGATAACAACAGAAAAACGCCTTTTGCATTATTTATTTTCAAATGAATCGCTATTCTCAAAATAGAGAAACGCACTTGCTCAATGTGATAAGGGGGGATTCAGTACTGAATACTTTTTCTGCCCACGGTCTTGTATAAAAAATCAAGTAGCTGACAACCATTGCTACGGTAGTCAAACACCCGGTACCCCAGCTGTTTGGCCGCTTCTCCCATCTCTTTGGCGCGTTCGGGATGATCTATCAGGGACTGCATTTTCTGAGCAAAACATTCTTCTTCGTAAGCATCAGCAACAAATGCGGTGATCTGGTCCTTGAAGTAGTAAGCAATTTCACCCACTGCGGTAGTAACCATAGGGTTTCCCGAGGCAACGTACTCGCCCACTTTGTTAGGGAAGCGGGCCGTATCTTGCACGGTGGGTCTAAGGGGGATTAGTAGCCCTTCAGCACAGAATAGCAATTGCGCATAATCTTCGTTCGAAACCTTGATGAAGGTTCTAATGCTTGCTCTTTTACTGCTTTGATTAATTCTTTGATTGATTTTCTCCTGTTGCTCTGGCCAGCCATTGACAATTAGATACAAAAAAACGTCGGGGGCGTGAAGTAGTTCAAAGGAGGCAATGATGAAATTAGCCACCTCAAAGTACGCGGCTGATCCACAGTAGAGTAGGTACCGGTGCTCATTAGCAGAGCAATCCAGATCTTCGTACCTTGAGAAGTCACACAGCGCGGGCACTTTTAAGTAGGGCGTTCGGGGAGCTTGTTTTTTTATGTGCTCAACTAAGAACTCACTGATGGGAAGAATACCGTCGACTATTTTCGGAGAGAAGCGATCAGTTAAATGCCAACTAATTTTCCGACCAATTTTTTCAGTGGCAAACGCCGAGCGGTACTCTACGTAGTTCATCACTATCGGGAAGCGCAACATCTTCGACAAAGTGCGATAGTAGAGCAGTACTGAAAAATGTGACGTGTACAGAATAGCGACATCGATTTTTCTTTGCCGCTTCAGTGAGATTAGCAGTAGTGCCTCTTGCAATGCCCCCCGCAGCTTAGTCAAGTTTCGCTGAACAAACTCCTTTGAGCGGTAGGGGGTGCCACCGGTGTAGACATATCTGATTCCATCTACGTTACCCTCGGCGCAGTCGCTGTGCGTACCGTCCGCCGTAGCCTGAGGAATTGTATTGATATACAAGACATCAGCTCCGGCTTCCACTAGCCCCTTACAAACCAGATAAGATTTTTGAATAGGGGCCAACGTTACGTTATGCGGAAACCCCGCAATACCTAGATGGACTACTCGTAGTTTTCCTTCAGCCATTGTCTTCATTATCTACTGCAAACTGGTGTATCAAAATTGCAGCAGATACTATTCCTGTTTTCGTTTTGCTGGGGGCACTGTATTTAAATAATGAAAATAAGCAGGTTTTACTCCCAGATTGAGCTGACGGGGATCATGAAAAACAGCCCTAAGGTTTGCTTGATAATCACTGGACCCATGGTATTTTCCCATCGTTTTTTGATGCACTAACTGATTCTTCTCTCCAACAATCGTTTTGCCTGTGCTTCGGGTGTTTACTTTGATGTCCGTTATGTCGCCCCCTAAAACGTTATTTGCGATGGTCACTCGGTAGTCGTCGTTCCCTTGAGTCCATACATTAAGTGCTGCTTCCCCCGCGTTTATCACGATATTATGATGCACCTCCCAGTGGTGAATAGGACCGCTCACCACAATCCCGTGCCCACCTACGTCATAAATAAGGTTGCCGTACACCTGTCCTGAAGCTCCATCGTTGGCGTTTATGCCGCTCTGGCTTCCAGAATCATCCACGTTATTATAGAGTGAGTGCACAGTATTGTAGCGGACAATAATATTCGCCGATTGGCGTCCGTTGATAGGCTCGTTTAGAGTGAGTCCACCGGCTTTAATGCCCTGCCCTGAGTTTGATGGCTGTTGAGGATGGTGTACTGTGTTGTGTTCAATCACGATGCTATCCGCTCCAAACACGTCGATGCCATCGTCGTAGTAGCCAAACACTTCATTTTTCCGGATCACCAAACCGTGAAATTGTCCCCTTTGGGCATCGATGCCATCCCCGTTTGCTATACTACGTGTGTTACCCGACAGGTTGTTTTCAATAAGTCCTCCGTCAATCTCGTGGGTACCGTCGTAAGGGTAACCGGTAGAGATGATGTTGACCATAAATCCACTCACCTGATTGTTGAGGATTTTCGGATGCACCGTTCCTTTGGTGATGCCGTCATTTTTGCCAAAGTTGATACCGTACAACGGTTTTCCTATTCCTTCAACTCGACAGTTACTAATTACGGGATGCTGACAGTTGCCCATGATGTACACCCCTTTTTCCCCACTGCCCCGAACTTGAAGGTGCCAGTTGTCAACGTGCACGTAGTGCCGGTCAGCGATAGTGACCACATCTTCTTCGGTATGAGTGATAACAGGTTGCGCCCCCCGCCCGTAAGCAGCAAACGTGAGGTATTGCCCGGCCCGACCAGATGATGTCATCTTCACGGAAGTGTTCAGAAAGGTATCGCCACGCCGTAGCAAAATATAGTCGCCGGGCTGAGCCAACTGCTGGGCCTGAGCCACAGTGCGCAGGGGACGAACGGAATCAGTACCCAGGTAGGCATCACGGCCGGTGGTAGACACATAGTATATCGTTCCGGCACCGCCGTAGTGGATTGATTGGTTCACTACCGACACTGCCCAGTCGCTAACTAAGGAGTCTTTCTGCCGAAGATCACCCAGTGCCGACCAATAAAGTACACGAAACTCGTCATCGGGTAACACGTGATCTGTCAATGAAAACGTGAGCAACCTAGTGCTTTGGCCAGTGAGTAGGGCGCTTATTCTCGCTACCCCCCCCACCAGTCGAAAGCCTTCGTCGTTCGTTACATCTACGGACTGTTCAAACTCCACGGTTAGTTGGTCATCAACAACCCACGCGCTTCTGATCAATTTTTGTCCAATCGCTGATCCCTCTCCGCCACTCGCAACGAGCAGTCCAACGATGAGCATAATGTACTTCATAACTGTGCGCAAAAAAAAGGGTCTATTAGTTAGACCCTTTAGTGAAACGAAAGCTTATCTGGTTTATTCTCTCACCAACCGGTGAGTATGACTACCCACTTTAGCCCCCTGAACGCTAATTAAGTATACCCCCGATTTCAGCGATAAGGCGGATAAACTAATTGGTATTTCCTGAGTCAGCAGCGTATTGAGAATCACCCGTTCGTACAGTACGTGCCCGGTGAGGTTCATCAATTGTATAGTTACTGGTTCCTGCTGAGCGTTCATCCGAATGTTAACCATTCCCTGGCTTGGATTTGGATAGATGCTAACTGATCCCTGCTCATTTATCAGGCTTGCTGGGGCAGCTTCACCGCTTTTTGCCCGAGCTTCCGCTGCCGATTTGGCAACACTAGGTCGTTCAAGGAAAAGCACCGCATCAGGAATTTCCCGTTTGCTCATACCCGGGCCTTGATAGCTCATAGCAAGTTTTTCCGCATAGGCGTTCTCAAAGTATCGCACTTCAATTTGGTGGTATCCGACGCCTAATAATACTTTCCCCGACCGCTCACGAATTGGATGCATTCCATCGTTGTTGACAATCTGCTGACCGTTGATGTACAGCTGGCTTCCGTCGTCAGAAGTAGTATAGAACGTATACTCACCCTTTCGCTCAATCTTGATGTAGCCATCAAATACAAATCCGAAGTAACGGTCTCGCTGTGATGGAGATAAACTTACGTTTGGCACTACTCCTTTTTTGAGTGCTTTCAAGCTAGCAAAGTTAGGGATGTTACTCCACTGACCTTCGTAGTAGGTATAACGCAGTCCGGGGATTGCCGCTATTTGATACCGATCAGCGGGATAAAGCTTGCTTTGAGGAACACGTTGTTTCTTCAAACCAGCAGCTTCATAACTTACCTCTAGCACCTGTCCTATCCTCTTCTCGAAGAAACGAACCTCAATAGCGTGTCGCCCAACACTCAACCCAATTTTACCTGATCGCTCGCGGGGGCTGTGCAGTCCGTCATTATCAACCACTTGCTTTCCATCAATGTACAGAGTAGATCCATCGTCGGATTTAGTGTAGAATGTATAGTCGCCCGCTTGGTCAATCTGAATTTCACCGAAATACAAAATCCCGAAATATTCCTCTCGCTGGCGCACTGACAGATCAAAGTTCAACACGCGCCCCTTCTTCTTCACCACTAATGCGGAGAACTCGGGAAGCTTATTCCATTCACCCTCGTAGTATTGATAGTTTAGCCCTTTGCTTACCTCTGGACCAGGTGTCGGCGAGGGAGAAGGACTGGGAGCCGGGGCGGGAGAGGGTTCGGGAGCCGGACGAGTTTCGCCCTCCAGGAAGAGATCATTCGCTCTCAGGTCTCGCTTGCTGTCAGAGGCATACTTCACCTGCACACGCAGCATCTCGTTGCCAAAACCCTCAAAGTAGGTTACCCGAATGGGATGATAGCCCGCCTTCAGCCCGATACTTCCTGACTTTTCTACCGCCGGACGCATTCCATCGTTATCAACCACGCGTTGGGTGCCGATGAAGAGCTGACTGCCGTCGTCAGAAGTAGTGTAGAAGGTGTAAACCCCCGCCTGGGCAGCCTTGAAGTAGCCCGTGAACACAAATCCGAAATCATCATCCCGCTTGCGGGGCTTCAGGTCAATAGAGATTGCCTTTCCTTGCTTCACAACCGGCAGAGCTGAAAAGTCAGGTAGCTTCTGGTAGCTTCCTTCGTAGTATTGATAGTTGACCCCGTTTACCGGGTTCTTTACCTCTACCCCGTCTAACCACGCTTCTTCCCGGCCAGGTGTCGGCGAGGGAGAAGGACTAGGAGCCGGGGCGGGAGAGGGTTCGGGAGCGGGAGCAGGTGCAGGACTGGGAGCCGGAGCGGGTGCTACTCCTGCCAACTCAAAAGCTCCGATGTCATAACCACCATTGATAGCCAATCCGCGACGGGTCAGGGTATACTCCTTAACAGTTACTCCAGCATTCACCGCTATTGCACCAGTTTTAAGTCGATAGTCATCGTTCTTAGCGTCCACAAACATAGCGTCCTTCTTTCCGCGCAGGTCGTTTCGTCCCTCGTAATGTCCTGAAGAACCCTTACCGAGCAGAATGTTGCGTTGGCCGAGCGCCTTTTTGCCCCCCCCGCGAATGATACAGCGCAAGTCGCTTGATTTGCCCTCAAGAATATTGTTACGAATGATAACGTTCCCCCCTTTGGGCCCTTCGGTATACAACTGTAGCCCATCTTCTCCAGCGTTAATTACTGTATTATGATGTACTTCCCACTGGCTGATTGGCCCACTCACAATAATACCGTGTCCCTGCACATCGTGCACCACGTTGCCGTATATCTTGCCGGTGGCTCCTGAATTGGTTTGGATACCGTGTGATGATCCGGAACTACTGGCTCGATTATAAAGATTGTATACCGTATTATATCGGATGGTTATATTGGTTGAACCGTGTTGATTTACTATCTCACTGCGTGTGAAGCCACCGGCTTTGATGCCCTGGCATGAGGTGCAAGGCTGCTGTGGATCGTGAATTACGTTATACTCGGCGATTACATCCTCAGCTGAAAAAAGGTCAATCCCATCATCGTAGTAGCCGTATATTTCGTTCTTACGGATAATAAGACCGTGATACTTTCCGCGCTGCGCACTGATGCCATCACCATCACTGATAGCACGATTATCGGCACAGCGGTTATTTTCAATTAAACCACCCACCACTTCATGGGTTCCATCGTAAGGGTATCCTGAGGAGCGAATGTTCCATCGGAAACCGGTAATGTAGTTATTGAGAACTTGGGGGTAGACTACCTTTTTAGCTGCGCCGTCTTTGATACCATAATTCACCCCGTAATGCGGCTTCCCTTTTCCTTCAATGCGGCAATTGCTCACAATGGGGTAATTGGTATTTCCCACGATGTATACCCCGGTTTCGCCTGAGCCGTTGGTTTTAAAGTGAAGGTTGTCGATCTGGACGTAGTTTCGGTCGGCAATGCTACAGGTGTTCTTGTAGTCGTGCTCAATCACCGGCTTGCTCCCGCTACCGTAGGTAGCAAACGTGATATACTTTCCGAGACTACCCGACTTCTTCACATCGATAAAGGTATTTTTGAAAATATCACCTCGCTTAATTAAGATGTAGTCGCCGGGTCGTACTACCGATTGCGCACGGTCGATGGTTCTGAAGGGACGATCTTTTGAGGTGCCACTGTTGGTATCGCTTCCTGCAGTAGATACGTAGAACAATCGGCCAGCGCCAAGATAAGCTCTAGCTTCGTTGTCTACTGATATCTTTGACACGCTTGCCAATTTTTCGGAACCGACCCGAGCGCCACCTAATTCTGACCAATACAAGAACTCGAAGCGGTCATCTGGCAGCACATAATCCGTTAGCTCAAAGGTGAGTTCGGTGGTACCGCTTCCTGAAAGTAGACGCGCTATTCGGCTAGCACCACCGATGAGGCGGAACCCGGTGGCGTCAGTCAGGATGACCGGAGCGCTAAACGAGACTACCAATTGATTGGTTTTTTTCTGAGGAATACGCACATCTTGCAGGCGCGAGTTTGCTTCTGTGGTGTTCGCTGCTATCAGTACGGCAAAAAGAAGTACAGCCAGCGTTTTTAGTAATCTCTCCATAGTTATTCAGTCTTTTTTGTGTTCGGTATACTTTGACTGATTCAAGGAGGGTTCCAAGCTGTTTTCTAGTAAGATCGCCTCACTACCATTATATGTGCTTTCCCCTGCCACAAATTGGATTTCTGTGCTTAAAAGACAACAAATAGCTCTTTGGGCAAAGACGTTGGGTTTGCGCGATGCGTGACGAAGAAAGTAAGGAGAAAGGCAACTACCCAGTAGCAAGGGGGGCCACGGTGCTGAAAAGACTAGATTTTTATTGATTTTTCACCCAAAAGAGTTCCGAAATACGCATTTTATCTCATGGGCTATAATACCGGAAGATCGGTAGCGGACGTCGTCCCGTAAGTCTGGTAGGAAAGCTACTTGGCCTTTGGATAATCATTTTGAGAAAATTTGCTGTTCTGTAATGAGAACAGCAATCGCTGGATTTGCCCTTCACCGTTGAGTATTACGCTGCCCAGCAGGGTTTGCTCGAAAAATACGAGTTACAAAAGATGCTGTCGGGCTTAGCTGCTACTCAACCCCCACCCCTTGGTAACAGCCATTCCCCAAGGGTGTATTTTGTTGAGCACCTCTCTTTAACTCATGAGCCCTGTTAATCTTAAAAAGCCCCTCCCATCTCTTTTTTAAATCGCTCAATTGCCGCTACCCTTTTTTTGAATTCACTTCCGTCTCTTTCGTACCAGGGCAACGAGGTAGTTTTCAGAACGGCAGGAGTGCCAACCAGCAGGATGTTCAACGCCTGATGAGATTTGGTTACTACCGAATTAGAGGCAATCGAGACGTTGTCACCTAAAGCTACTTCCGATCCCATAACAAATGCCCCTGATGACAAATATAGTCCATCGCCGATGGTTTTATCAGCGCCACCGATGCAGGTGGAAGTATGCAGCACACAGTACTTACCTGCTTTGGTATTGTTATTTATCACGATGGTTCCGTAATGAGGAATAAGTAATCCGTAACCGAATACGTTGGCTCCGATGCTAAAACCTAGTTTCACTCCTAGCCGCTCAAAATTCCACTTGTGATACAGATAGCTTATAGCATGTAATCCTTTTCTTCTGCGATTCAAGTGATAAGCAACGTGTCGCATAGAACGTAGGTAACTTAGTATGTGATCGGGGTAGATTACTTGAGTGAGACGCTCTTTCCACTTTCTTCTAGCTGACCGGCCGGCCATGATTCTATCGGCTGCGATGAAAAACTGAAGTTCTTTCTTTGACGAGATCATTTTCCTAAGTAAAGACGTCTAAAAAACCCTGATGATTATGCGGTGAGCTTAATTATACGGACCGACTACCGCAGATTAGCTCGGCAAGCCTGGTTAATTATTTTTTGAATCGCTGGTCAGTGTGCCGTTTACGAACTGTCGGTACTTCACGTATAGGTAGAGGAAGTAGACTATGCTACCTACCAAAAGCGTACAGCTGGCTCCCATTGTTCCGTATATCTTGGTAAGCACCACAAAACCTATAATATTAATGAAGCCGCGGGCGAACGAAGCATTTCGTAGCTCCTTGCCAATACCGTGGGCGCTTAAAAACCGGTTGAGCACCAACAAGAACCCCTCGATGAGGTAAGCGAAAGAAACAATATATACCAAGGGGACTACCGGTAAAAATTCTTCGGAGTAGAGCAGCACGACCACGTACTTGATAATCAAAACAAACGCTAAGAATGAGGTTACCGAAATGGCAATCGTTGAGTAGACCACCTTATCCGGAATTTTTTTCAGATTAGCAAAATCTTTAAAAAAGGTGGTACCCACCGCCTGCGGCACCATTGCCAGAGGTACTGCAATGGTGTTGGCTAAATTATAGAAGCCAACGTTGGTATTGTCCAAATAGTAGCTAATCACGAAGGTGCCAAACTGAAAACTACCATTGCTGATAAGCGAGCCAATGTAGATATGGTATCCGTGTCCGCGATTTTCTCTTAAAATAATCTTAGTATTTTCTTTTATCTGATGAAACTTCGGCTTTAGCACCGGAACTACTACCACCAGGGCAATGGCGTTTGCCACCAAGAATATGACAAGAGCAGTGGTAACGTCCACTGTGGTAAAGTAGCTGGCCACCAGCAGGGCCATCAGATAAAGCGCTTTGGGAGTGATACTAAAGGTTGACAAGCTGTATATCTTGTTGTCACCTTCCAGAAACTTGATGGTGCCCGTTTTAAAGGGAAACACAAACAGCAATGGCAGCATCAGGCGGATCACAGGTCCGAGGTTGTTGCCGTAGAACGCATCCTGGGCGTAGGAAACCGCCAGCGTGGTGAGAACGAACGCAACGGCGATCACTCCGGTAATCACGTACAGGGTGCCGATAATCTCACGGCGGTTCTGTTCGTATTTCTTGTAGGCGATCAGGCGTCCGCCCGTGTGGAAGACTCCCACCGAGAAAAAAACCATCAGAAAGTCAAAAATGCTTTGAATAAACTTGTAATCACCAAAGCTATCAGGCCCCAGAATACGGGTATTAATAACGCTGGTTCCGATGCCCAGGCCAATGCCCAGCCCGTAGGAAGCAAGTAGTGACAGAACTTGTTTGCCTTTAACACCCTTTGTTTGCTTAACTAACGATTTAATAGTGGATATGGATGGCATTATGAAGCGCTTTTTGCCATTTTTGATAACTGTTGATTAATTTGCCGTTTACGTTGACTAAGAGCCACTGCGCAAGTAATCCCCACGAGAATTCCGATATTAGAATAGACCGGTAGGGCTAATGATAGGTTGGCAATGATAAATGACAAAAGGCAGTAAAAAGGAATAAGCATAGTCTCATCTTTGCGAACGCCCATTTTATAAAAATAAGTGGTAGCTAGGAATAAGAAGATTATTAATACTACAGTGGCGATGATACCGTGAAAAAACAGTGTTTCCAGGTACAAATTGTGCCACCCACCCACTTCGCCGGTAGCCCAGAGATTAGAGTTGGTCACCTTGTACATAGCATCGTAATATTCAGGATGCGCCAACGTGCCGTAACCAAATAGGAACGAACCCACACTCTTCGTTGAAGACTCCACCGCTTGCACATAAAGTCGGCCCCTGATTTCGGCGGTTCCTTCATCAAGCATTCTTTCCTGGGCAACCGACGACTCCATTATTCCACTCGTAACCACCCATCCTATTGATACTACCGCCAAAATTACACTCACTACGACCAATAATATTTTGAGCTGCGGATTTCCACTATACACAAAATAGAAGTAGTGGGTGAGGACAACAAAAATGACTACATAGCCCATTCGCATGAAGCCAAACAGAATGCCGATGAGCATGATGCCAATAATGATTGTTTTCTTAATACCATTATTAACAGTGAAGAGCGTCCAAATTAACCCTACAATCACTACGTAGGCATGCATATAGTCATCGCGAAACACTCCGGTTGATCGGAGTAATCCTCCAAAAGCGGGTCGCCGAAAAGTAGGGTGCATCCGGAGGAACGAACTATCTACTAACAACTGTATCACCGCTACCAGACTAGAGATTATTGCAACCAGGATAATTGCATCTCGGATCATTCTAATCATAGCGGGGTCAGCGGTTTTTTTAACCGTTACGTAGATAACGTAGAAGGACAACACCGCTGACACCAACACCACAAACTCAGCGGGGCCCAACTGGCTATAATGAACTATATAGACAACTAACAAAATCACTACATAAGCTTCCAGATAGACTTCGTAGCGTGGTTTCACACTCGCTATCTCTTCATTAGATAAGCTTTTCTTCCGGTATCTGTCCAGTATTGTTTTTAAAAACAAAAATCCTAAAAACGTTAGGAGTAGCGTTCGAAGAGGTTGTAGTTCAAAAGGTGCACCAGGAATCTTTACAATAAATTCTGGCGTATTGGCTAAGTCGCTTACAAAAATCCAGAAGCATACCATTAAAGAAACTAAGGTGTGACGAGGGCGGTGTTTGCGCAGCAGGTATACGGTGATACCTAGCGATAAAATTAGATAAATATATTTTGCAACCATTGCAGAATTTCTGTTAGCTATTACCCATCAAATTGCTATCCAAAATAGCGGGATTCAAGTAACGAAGTGTGATCGCGTACCAAAAGGCGAGATTAGAGGAAAAATCACACCTTGTCTTCTTCACTATTCATCGCTGCAAACTTATCAAAGTTTTTACTATTTTTATATAATGTTAAATTATTAGGATGCAAAGATAATGATACAGCCCAACACAGCGCCAATTACAGGACAGGATATACTTGGTAGCAAAAAGATTCTTACGCTTATTGATTCTTTTCACGCGGGTGGGAAAGAGCGACGACTGTTGGAACTGCTTAAAGGACTCACTGCCCGGGGGGTGCGCTGCGAATTAATTGTAATGTCTAGGGTGGTAACCTATCCGGAACTTTATGACTTGGATATAAAAATTCATTTCGTGGAGCGAAAATCGAGATTGGACCCAACCGTGTTGCCCCAAATCTACCGGATCATAAAAGGAGCCAAACCAGCCATTATTCAAAGTTGGTCGTCCATGACATCCGTCTACGTATTTGCTGTTGCCAAGTGGTTGGGCATTCCATTCGTGAATGCAATTATCGCCGATGCGCCTCATTATGTGAAACCGTTTTCACAACCCTGGCTGCGCAGAAAGCTTACGTTTCCCTTCTCTAACGCTATTATCAGTAACTCAGCGGCAGGAGTAGCTGCCTACCACGCCCCCCCGAAAAGGAGTTACGTGATGTACAATGGCTTCGACTTCAATCGTATAAAGAAAATTACTCCGCCCGGAACTTTGCGGCAACAGTTGGGCATTCATACGCCTAAGGTGGTTGGCATGGTAGGTAAGTTTCAGGCTAGAAAAGATTATCGCACCTACTTAAGCGCTGCCCTTCGGGTGGTCGATGAACGGTCGGATGTCACTTTTTTGGCAGTGGGTGATGGTGAATGCTATTCGAGTGTGAGCAGATGGTGAAGGGGCAAGACCACCAAAGGATCATTTTCACCGGGCGCCGCGAAGATGTGGAGTCGATCGTTAACCTTTTTGACGTAGGGGTGCTCACCACCAACCATCGGGTACACGGCGAGGGCATCTCAAACGCGCTGATGGAGTATATGGTGCTAGGTAAACCGGTGATTGCCACCCAGGGAGGGGGAACCGCAGAGTTGGTTTTGGACGGAGAGGTGGGCTACGTGATTCCTCCGGCTGATGTAGAGGTCTTGGTCAACAAACTTCATTTGCTACTGGATGAGAGCACTTTGGCCAATCGTTTAGGAAGTGCCGGTAGCGCGCGAATTTTCGAGCATTTTAACTTAGACCGTATGGCTGAGGAGTATATTGCCCTTTATCAGCAACTTCTTAATTGATGAGCTACTCTCTCACCACATATTCATCTATTCTAACTTCGCTTATCTTTGTGCGAACCTATAAAAATGTACCTTTGCGTGAGCCTCGGCTTTCCCCCTTCACTATAATTTGGCTGTGAACGCTACGCCCTCCCCCCTACTTCCTCTCCCGATCGTATTGACTCATACGGACAATACATACTGTTTGTGGCTCCGAGCTTGGGCTGGAAAGGAGGCATTTCATCGGTGGTAAAAGAGTATAAAAATGCCATTCATCCTTTTTATTTTCAGCCTAGCACTACTTCGGAAGATATCCGCATCACCTTTTTAAGCTTCCCATTTTTGCTGGTGCAGTTCGGTTTCAGGTTGCTAATAACTCATCGCCAAGTGAAGATTGTTCACATTCATGGCGCCTCGAAGGGTAGTTTCTATCGCAAGTATATACTCTTTTTGGTGGCTAAGTATATCTTCCGCAAAAAAGTGATTTATCATATGCACGGAGCCATGTATCATGTATTCTACGCAAGCGCCCCCCGCTTCGTTCAGCAACGGGTACGGCACTTTGTCAACGCGACCGACTGCCTTATTGTGCTTTCTGAGTGGTGGAGAGCGTATTTTTCGAAAAATTTCAGCCCTCAGAATGATCCAAATCATTCCCAATGTCGTACGTGCCAATCCTGTTCCCTTTCCGAAAAAGCGAAACTCAAGGCTTGTTCGTTTTTTATTTTTGGGAAGGATTGGTGAACGCAAAGGGGTGTATGACCTTCTGGAGGTGCTGCACACGCACCGAGCGGCGCTGGAAGGCAAGTATCTGCTGGAATTGGGGGGGGACGGAGAAACAGAAAAGCTTCAGCAATTAATCACGCAGTATGCGTTGAGCGAGAGCGTTAAGTTTCTCGGATTTGTAACGGGTAAACAGAAAGAGCAACGGCTTCGGGAGGCCGACGTCTATATTCTTCCTTCTTACCATGAGGGGCTTCCCATTTCTATCCTGGAAGCGATGTCATTCGGTTTGCCCGTAATCTCCACCAACGTGGGGGGTATCCCCGAGGTGGTAGTTCCAGACAAAAATGGTCTGCTTATTGAAGCCGGAGATCACTCGGCAATCTACGAAGCTATTAAGTTTTTTATTGATCATCCTCACAAAATTAATGATTACGGAGCGCACTCTTACCAGATGGTTTCTCAACGCTACTTTCCGGCACCGGTCATGCGTTCACTGGCCGAGTTGTATCAAAGTATTCTCCCGTAGTTTTTACGTATCCCTTTATGAAAAATGTTATCCTAAGAAGCAGACGAAATGCCTTTCGTGAGGAAACCAAGCTACTGGTAGAAAAGTATGGTTTCATCGACATCAACGACGGAGAGCGATCCAAGGGACTCAAAAGCCCAAAGGAGATGGCGCTGAAATTCTTGGAAGACTGCTGGTTCGTTGCTAAAAACCGAAACCGGCTGAACAACTCGGATACCATCATTTCTATTAGTTTCACCGCGCTGCCAATCAAGTTTCTAATCAAACTAGGCGTGATCAAATGTCGGCAGTTTCTGTGGTTTGGCTTCTTTATCCATTCGGAAAAGGCCTTCCGCATTTTTCGGGTGGTGCTCAAACTGCTCAGTATCAAGAACGAAAAGATAATACTCAATTCAGCGTACGAAATACCACTATACGTCCAGAAGCTGGGTCTTTCCAGGCAAAAGCTTACCTACATACCGCTCGGTGACTGGAAAGAGGTTGATTTGTACGACGAGAAATACGAACCCGGTGTGGATGAACCCTACTATTTTGCCGGAGGATATACCAACCGAGACTATACCGGACTGATTGCAGCCTTTCAACAACTGCCCTACAAACTAGTAATCGTTGGTTCTTACCTCAACAAAGAACTCAACGACATCGACCAACTGCCTGGCAATATTATTGTAAAAAAAGATATTCCAAAAGAGGAATTTGAGTCGTTGTTAGCTAAGTCAAAGGCCTGCATTCTTCCGCTTAAAAACGATACCGGAGCTTCGGGCCACATGGTGCTTTTGGGCTACATGAGAAATAAAAAAGCCATCATTGCTTCTGACATGGAAGCAATGCGAGAGTACATCACTCACCAAGAGTCCGCCCTGCTGTTCAAGAATGCTCAGCGTGAGATACCTGATCTGATCAAAGCGATTGAGGAGGGGCAACACGATTTGAAAGAATTGGGAGAAAATGCCTACCAACAGTACCAAGATCACTTCACCTATCCTGCATTATCCGCCCGATTAATTGCTATCCTAGAGAACAATCAGTAACATAGCAAGTGTTGTGAAAGAATTACTCCTGACGGCGAAATTCTATAAACAAACAACTTTTTTATTGCATTTAATATTCAGTATCTTGTGCGTGATTTCACTCGCTCATAAAGGTTGATTTTTATGCTTGATGCTCTTAAGTTTCTTTTAGAGAACAAAGTGCGCTATAATTACCTGTTTACCAGAGAGCTCCGGGCCATTCGTGCGCAGCGGAACTGGGAACCAGCCACCCTGCGTGACTTGCAGGAACAGAATTTCGTTTCATTGGTTCACCGCGCCTACCACAAATCGCCCTTTTATCGTCACCTCTACGATCTGCACGGAGTAGACATCAACAAAATTAAGGCCCTGCCTGACATTGATCGGTTGCCGGTGATCACCAAAGATACCATCAAGGAACACATCGGGGCTATTTTTATCGGCAATCGCTTAAACCGCAGCACTGCCCACACCAGTGGCACCACCGGTTCGCCCATGACCTTATACCGCGACTACCAATCCATTACCAAAGAAGCGGCCTACCTATGGGCCCACCGCATGAGTTTTGGCTATGAAGTTGGCATGAAAACCGTAACGCTGCGGGGCAACCTTGGCAAAAAGCAAATGGAGCTGCTCGACCCGCATAGTAACACGCTTTACCTCTCCAGTTACAACCTGAGCCCCGACAACGCGGAGTGGTACTACGAACGCATTCGTGATTTCGCACCCCATGCCCTGCTGGCCTATCCTAGTTCGCTCGCCACCCTGGCCAACTACTTTGACGGAATGGGAAAGTCGCTGAGGGTTCCCCTTTCATTCACCTCGTCCGAAACGGTGTATACCCACCAGCGAGAAAAGGTTGAAAACGTATTCAATACCCGGATCATCGACTGGTACGGCAATGCCGAACGCACGATTGCCCTGGAGCAAAACGTGCTGGGATTATACGATGAATTACCCCTTTACTCGATCAACGAATTTCGGGGCGACCACGCCATCACCACCGGACTGATCAACGAAAGTTTTCCGCTGATTCGCTACCAGGTGGATGATGTTTTTGTGGTAAGCGGTAGCGAAGCGGGCCAACCCAAGGTGGTGGAAAGCATCCAGGGACGCAGCAACGACTACCTGGTGCTGCCCGATGGCTCGCGCGTAGGATTGTTGTGTAACACCATGAAGGGCATCAACCATTTGTTGTTCGCCCAGATTGTGCAGAAGGATGCCCGTGGTTTCACGGTGAATGTGGTGGTTGATGAAGATTTTGGTCCGGAAGATGAGCAACAAATTCGAACCAACATCAGCCAACGGGTGGGTGATGACGTTTCTTTTGATATTGCCTACATCGACGAAAACGAAATTATCAAGTCGCCCGCTGGCAAGTATAAACTTATTATCAATCAACTGGCCACTCCTTCCGAGTCAGAACTTATGTGCTCTTGACGTTCACTTAAGCGAATAACCATTTGGATTCGTTTGTGAGGATGCTCATTTTTGTGAGTCAAACCCCTTCCCTACGCAATGGCTTCACTTTCTTGGTACTTTCACCGCCTCCGGTCCATGTCGCTACCGGAAGTTGGTTTTCGCGCGCAGCAGTTTGTTCAGAAACAGCGGGAGAAACGAAGGCAGGTAGGGAAATCCCCTTCTTATTCCCTCCCTCACCTACCCCCTCCCCTACTGCCCATTGGTGCTACGTCCATCAACTTGGAAGACACCACCTTGTCTATCTTCGGACTGTCATTTGACTACAGTCAGCCCATCGACTGGCATCTGGACATCGCCTCAGGGCGAAAATTTCCCCAATCGTTTGCCAAAGACATCAACATTCGAACCGAAGAATACGGCAGTGCCAAGCACGTGTGGGAGGTGAACCGACTGCAGTTTCTGCCGCTGATTGCCCTGCGGTACCGGCAGACGAAGGACGCCCGCTTCCTGAAGCAGTTTCAGGAGTTGGTTACCCAGTGGTCCGAAGCCAATCCGTACTTGGTGGGCGTGAACTGGTACAGCAACATTGAGGTTAACATTCGGCTGATCGTCTGGTACTTTTGCTGGGAAATTCTGGAAGCCAGCGGCTTAGCCGAGGAAAACCCCGAATTTAAAGCCTTTGTGCACCAGGTTTGGGTGCCTACCCTCTACCAGCACTGCCAGTACAGTTATCAAAACCCCTCCAAATTTTCCTCGGCCAACAATCACCTCATCAGCGAGCACGCCGGTTTGTTCGTGGCGGCTTCTTTCTGGAAGTTTGCCGAGTCGGCGCAGTGGGTAGCCCACGCCCGGCAGGGTTTAGAGCACGAGATTGTGGCCCAGCACTCGGCGCAGGGCATAAACAAGGAAGAAGCCGCCGAATACATTCAGTTTATCACCGACTTTTTCCTGATTCCCTACGTGGTGGCCGAACGAAACCAGCAACCGTTCTCTCGGCGCTACCGACAAACCCTGGAACACATTCTGGACTACGTCTTTTCGCTGATGGACCAGCAAGGAAACATTCCCTTCTACGGCGACGAAGACGACGGAAAAGTGGTGTTTTTTGACAGCAACTCGCCCGACAACTTTCGGTCGCTACTGATCTCCGGCGTTATCCTTTTCGAGCGTTCAGCCTGGAAGAACCGTACCACCGGCATTGACAACAAGAATCTGGTGTTGTTCGGAGATGAAGGTCGGCAGGTTTACGAACGGGTACCGGTAGACGCTACTCCCCCGCCTTCCCGGTTCTATCTTCCTGAAGGGCATTTTATTCTGCGGGCAAGCACCGAAAAGCAAGAAACGTACGTACATCTGGATGCCGCCCCGCTGGGTTTTCTGTCTATTGCCGCCCACGGGCACGCCGACGCGTTGTCGTGGGTGCTGCACGTAGACGGCCACCCGATCATCACCGACGTGGGCACCTACACCTACCATACCGAACCTGCCTGGAGAAGCTACTTTATCGGAACATTGGCCCACAACACCATCCGCGTCGACGGGCAAGACCAGGCCAAAAGTACCGGACCAACCATGTGGACCAATCACTACCGGGTGAAGGTGCTACGCAGCGAAACCAGCGATGCCCTCGACCGGGTGGTGGCCGAACACAACGGCTATCAGCACCTCGGCGTTACGCACCGACGGGCCTTGTCGCTCGAACAAAACGAACCATACTCTGCGCATCGTGGATGATATCGTGCTGGACCGTCCGGGAAAACATACGTTGGAGTTGCCGCTGCATCTGCACCCGACGGTTTCGGTACAAGCGTTGAACAACGCGTATGAGTTGGTTGCATCCGGGGCTCGTCCCGTCACGGTCTGTCCTGATCCCGCTTGGGCGCTTTCGGTAGTGCACGGCGAAACTGACCCGATCTTAGGGTGGTACTCGTCCTCTTTTCAGCAGAAAGAGCCCACCTCGGTATTGTATGGCACCTGCACCATCCAGCAGACCACGCAGTTGGTTACCGAGATCACCGTAGGTTAGCGGTTCTGCTTCGTTCCTAAACATTTTTCTCTTATTTGCATTGATATACGTTAGATTGATCATTAATTTGGCTGAGTAATTGGTCGGTGCGCCGGTTACTCTTTTGAACCCTACTGCACCCACAACTACGAGAGACATTATGGCTGAAGTAATACGAATGCCCAAGATGAGCGATACGATGGAAGAAGGCGTAATCGCCTCCTGGCTTAAGAAAGTGGGCGACACGGTGGAGTCGGGCGACATCCTGGCCGAGGTAGAAACCGACAAGGCCACCATGGAGCTGGAGTCGTTTGAAGATGGCACCCTGCTGCACATTGGCGTGGAAGAAAGCGATTCGGTGCCCGTGGATGGCGTGATCGCCATCATTGGCGAAGAGGGAGAAGACATCGCCGACCTGCTTAAAGAAATTGAATCAGGAGGAGGCAACGGAAAGAAAGAAGAAAAACCGGAGAAAGAAAAGTTGAAAGAAGACAAGCCGGATAAAGACGACGACGACGCAGCCGACGATTCAGCGGACGAGAAAGAGGCTGACCAAAGTGACGAAGACGAATCGGAAGAGTCGGTTGATGCTTCGGACGTGGCGGCCAACGTGATTCTGATGCCCAAGATGAGCGATACGATGGAGGAGGGAGTGATTGCCTCCTGGCTCAAGAAAGTGGGCGATACGGTGGAGTCGGGCGACATCCTGGCTGAGGTGGAAACTGATAAAGCCACCATGGAACTGGAGTCGTACGAAGACGGTACGCTTCTCTACATCGGAGTGGAAGAAGGCGGGGCGGTGCCGGTAGACGGCGTGATCGCCGTGATCGGGGAAGAAGGAGCCGACTACGAAAAACTTATCAAAGCTCGCTCGGGCAAAAAAAGTAAGAAAGAAGACAAATCGGACGACGAAGCCAAGAGTTCTTCTACTGAAGAAGCAAAGAACGACTCTTCAGCGGAAGAGGGCGATGAAAAAGATGCTCCGGCCTACGCGCCGAGTCGGTCCACCAACGGAAGCAGCAGCGATGCCAGCGCCGACGGCCAAACGGATGGCCGCATCAAAGCTTCGCCCTTGGCCAAGAAAATGGCCGAAGATAAAGGGTATGACCTCTCTGGCATCGAAGGTTCCGGCGAAAACGGCCGCATTGTGAAGCGCGACGTGGAAGATTACCAGCCCAGCGCCAAGCCCGAAGCAGCATCCAAAGAAGAGAAGAAAGCGGATTCGTCCAAAGCGGATTCGGCACCGATTGCGCTGCCCCAGGTAGTGGGCGAAGAAAGTTTCGAAGAGGTGAAGGTTTCGCAAATGCGCAAGGCCATCGCCCGCCGACTGGCCGAAAGCAAGTTCGGAGCGCCGCATTTCTATCTCACCATGGAGATTAACATGGACCGGGCCGTGGCGGCACGCGCCAGCATCAACGAGTACTCTCCGGTTAAAATCTCCTACAATGATATTATTATCAAAGCGGTAGCGGCGGCTTTGCGCCAGCATCCCAAGCTGAACGTATCGTGGCAGGGCGACACCATGCGCCTCAACCAGCACATCCACATCGGAGTGGCCGTAGCCGTCGACGAAGGCCTGCTGGTCCCCGTGATCCGCTTCGCCGACAACAAATCGCTGGCGCATATCGCCACGGAAGTGAAAGAGCTGGCCGGAAAAGCCAAGAACAAAAAGCTACAGCCGCAGGAACAAGAGGGCGGCACGTTCGCGGTGTCGAACCTGGGTATGTTTGGCATCGAGGAGTTCACCGCCATCATCAACCCGCCCAACTCCTGCATTCTGGCCGTCGGGGGAATCAAGGAAACCCCCATTGTCAAAGACGGAGCCATTGTGCCCGGTCACGTGATGAAAGTTACCATGTCTTGCGATCACCGCACGGTGGACGGGGCGCTGGGAGCGGCCTTCTTGCAAACCCTAAAAGCCTTCATCGAAGAACCACTGCGTATTATGATTTAGTGGCCAGTGGCTTCGCAACGATCTTCGTTTTTCATCTTGGAAAGAGCCCAGCAGTTTGCCGGGCTTTTTTTATAACCCTCGGCTAACAAATCGCGTATCTTCATCTTTGAGCTACTTTGCGGTGGCTTTTCTATCGACTTATTCTGTATCGCTATTTCTTATGAAACCACTGATTAAATCCACCACGGTATTAGCCATCAAGCACAACGACCAAATCGCCATCGGGGCCGACGGACAAGCCACCATGGGCAACACCGTGGCCAAAAGCAACGTCAAGAAAATCAGGAAGCTGCAGGACGGAAAAATCGTAACGGGTTTCGCGGGCTCCACCGCCGATGCGTTCACGCTTATTGAGCGCTTCGACGAAAAGCTCAGCGCCTACGGTGGCAACATGAAGCGAGCGGCTATCGAACTGGCCAAAGACTGGCGCACCGACCGCTACCTGCGGCGCCTGGAAGCCATGATGATCATTGCCAACCGGGATGAGTTGCTGATCTTATCGGGCACCGGCGACGTGCTGGAACCGGACAACGGCATTGCCGCCATTGGGTCGGGCAGCATGTACGCGCAGGCGGCGGCACTGGCCCTGAAGAAACATTCATCGCAACTCAGCGCCCAGGAGATGGTGACCGAGAGCCTGCACATTGCGGCGGATATTTGCATTTATACGAACCATAACTTGATGGTTGAGACAATCGAGGAATAGAGCGAGACAAAGGAAGGGATGGGGTGAGGTGGCAGCAAAAAACCAGTTCCCTGGCGAGTCAAATCTCGTCTACAATTGCTTTCACGTTGATCCGGCACGCTTCAAGGATCAAAATATCTTCCTGCCAATCCACCACCGTCCAGGGTCGACCGGCCTCAGCGACGATAACCTTTTCGGTTTCCGTTAAGATCCAAACGACCTTTTTGACTCCGAAATCAAATAGTTCTTCGGTTTTTGCGTCAACGTACCCCAGGCTATCCTGTAAACCTTCCACCACCTCCAGGTCGGCTTTGATGTCTACCTCGATAACGACTTCGGGGGGAAATCCCAGGTACTTGCGTTTATTCTGTACGGTTGCCATCTGATCACGACGCACAATCGCAATATCCGCCGCCCGGCACTTTCCTTTGGCTAGTTGAATACCCAGTTCGCTGGCAAGTACTCTATATTCTTTACCTAGTGTGGACAAGGCGTACACCAGATCAGTAACCAGTGACGATTGCAAAATACTACTTCCCATAATTTCTTCTAGGGTTTTCGATCCATCAAGATACGCCCGGTAGCCCCGGTAGTAGATAGGGCCTTGATCGGTTCTTTCGTAAACCAGTTGTTCCGGAATGGTTTGCACAGGATATTCCATCGCTATTTTTTGAGGTAAGATACAATTTTTAGCACTGCGGACAATCAGGGGTAAAGCTCATCGGAAAGAAAACATCACGCTACGACGATGGGCGCAACCACATCCGCAAACCCGACGAAGCTTCTACCCACAGCAGTGAATCATACCGGGCCAGCACCGGCACCGACGTACCCAGTAAGGTTTCTGATAAGAAATTAGCTTCATCCGAAGTGGCTTCATCCACCGTCCAGAACAAGTAGGCATCCTCCGAGATGGTCACCTCCTCAATGGCCGCTTCGGCCGAGCCGACCAGCGACTGGTGCACGTACCCCCGCTGCCCATCCGGCAGTTCTGCTCGAAACCATTTTCCGCTTGCCCCCAGCAGACGCAGCAACGTATGTTGCCCATAGGTCCCCACCACGGCCGACCGGGTGGTAGGCGCTGCGCGCAGGTTGGCCGCCGCGGCGCTCACCCGAGCAGGGCGCTTCAGCAGTACGGTGTCAGTTTCGACCAACGGCGGTTCCGGAGCCGCGTTGTCAATGAATGGAAAGGGATCAACAGCCCCCCGCCCAAAACGGTACACTCCGAAATGCAAATGAGGCGGCGTGGATCGCGCGTTGCCAGTGTTTCCCACCCAGCCCAGCGTGTCGCCCGCCCGCACCCGTTGGGCCGGACGCACTGCCTGGCTGTCCAGATGAGCATAGTACTGGTTTATGCCACGCGCCTTCAGCCAAACCACTTTGCCCCCCAGCTTACTGCCCGTGCGGGAACTCACCACTCCGTCGGAGGCGGCCACCACCGGCGTGCCACGCGGAGCAAAAATATCCACCCCCCGGTGAGTGCGCGCTCCTCCGTCGCGCGGTGCCCCAAAGAAGCTGCCCACCGCTCGGCTACTCTGGCCCGCCACCGGAAAGCCCAGCGAAGGCTTGGCCTCTATGGCGAGCTCGTAACTCAGATTCTGTAGCAATTCGGACTGCAAGCGCAGCACGTGCATCCCGTCGCGCTCCACTTCGTAGGACAGTTGCCGCGTAGAATCGGCCGAGGCCACCGCTCGAAAAGTGGTGTCGCTCGTCACCTCGAGCACGTCTAAAAACATAGACGCTGGCGACGACGTGCGCACGGCCACCTCGATGCGCTGTCCGGTGCGCACGGGGTAGCGGAATGCGGCAGCCCGCGGTTGTTCGGCCATAAAATAGCCCACCTCCCGGAAGGGCAGTGCTACAACGAGGGTATCGCGCAGACTGCGTTCGGCGGCAGTCAGCCAGGTTTGCCCCAGGACGGTTTGGTCGAGATTGGCGCTGCGCAGCGATTTTTCGTATTGTTCGTGGGGCGACAGTGCCAAGAACAACGAACCCACCGCGTTGCGGCGACTGCATCCGGCCAGCAAAACAAGCATCAGCAATAAAAAGAAGGATAATTTCATAGGAGTCGGCAGAAAATAACGCGTTTCTTCAACGTTAAACTTCCCGCTTTCATTCCTCAGTCCGTATCTTTGAGATTGGACAACAAAGCCCGTGAATTCTGACAAAGACCTATTAAAGCAGCTAAGCGCCCGCCTACGCGGTGAAATTCCCGGCTGGACAGCTCCCGGCTGGGATGCGCAGCAGCTTATGGCCACCGAGGTGCACCGAAATGCTCGTCTCCAACCCCGCTCCGATGCGCGACGGGCGGCGGTGCTGATGCTGCTCTACCCGCACAACGGCCAGATCTATCTTCCGCTGATTGTTCGCCCCGTTTATCCTGGGGTGCACAGTGGGCAGATCGCGCTGCCGGGCGGCAAGGTGGAACCGGAAGATGCCTCGCTGGTGGCAACCGCGCTGCGCGAAACCGAAGAAGAGATTGGGGTGCGGGTGCCCGAAGCGCAGGTGCTGGGTGAACTTTCGGAACTCTACATTCCACCCAGCAACATGCGGGTGACGCCGGTGGTGGCCTACGTTCAGAAGCAGCCTACGTACACTCCTGACCTTCGGGAGGTGGTGCAGGTGCTGGATTTCTCGCTGGAGGCATTTGCTGATCCAGAAAACCAGACCGTGGTTTCGGTTGCGGCAGGTAAGACTATTTTGGATGCTCCTGGTTTTGTGATTGAGGAGCGGATCATCTGGGGAGCCACCGCCATGATGATGAGTGAGTTGTTGGAAGGTTTTAGATACACCCTTCTAACTACATCACCCGCTTCTTTCCCTTTCGCTGCTTGAGCGTCAGCAACAAGTACACCCCGATGAGCACCAGCGGAATGCTGAGCCACTGCCCCATGTTGAGCGGAATGTCTCCTTCCCAAGCCACCTGGTCTTCTTTAAAAAACTCGTGCACGAAACGCAGTCCGAACACCCAGATGAGAAATATGCCCAGAAATAGGCCTTCGGGAGTTTCTCGCTTCAGGCGCGTCCAGAGAAAGAACAATAACAGAGAGGCCAAGAAAGTGGTAATCGATTCGTACAATTGGGCGGGGTGCCGGGGGATGCCGTAGGTGCTGACGGTGGCCACGTAAGCGCCGCGCCGCTGCGTGAGTTCGGCCCGCACGGGCGTTTCGGGCGGTTCGTAGATGTGCTCACGCACGCTGGCGTAGCCGGTCATGATTCGTTTGAGATCGTTATCTACAAACCTCCGGATCTCCGCTTCCTGGTAACCTCCCCGGTTAAACGTGATTTGCACCTCAACGGGTCGGTAGTTCTCGCCCGCTGCTTCCGTTGAGGCCTCAGAAGAAGCCCCCTTTCGTACTTCCACTTCATCAACCAGGGGACTGTTTTCTAAAATATCAACGAGGTCGCGCGCGAACACTACGCCGTAGTCGCTGCCGGTGGGTTTGCCAATGATCTCCGAGTTCATGAAATTGCCGAAGCGGATCAGCCCCCCGGTGAGCGCCACCACAATCACAATCCGGTCGACCACCCAGAGAAAACTCTGGCCTTGGCGAGGCCGTTTTTTCACCTTCCCCTGGAACAGTTGAATGTCGTAATTGCTGTACAAATACAGAGCCGTCAGAATGCCAATGGCGGCCCCGTGACTCGCTAGTCCGCCCTCCCATACTTTGAGGATATCGATGGGATTTGCCAGATACTTGGCCGGTTCGTAGAAAAGCACGTGCCCCAGGCGCGCGCCAATGATCGTAGCCAGCACCATAAACACCGTCAACGTTTCCACGTCTTCTTCTTTGTGCCCTTCCGAACGAAAAATGTAGAACAGCACCTGCTGGGAGATCAGAAAACCGGCGGCGAATAGCAATCCGTACCAACGGGGCGCAAAGTCAATAAACTTCCAATCTAAATGGAACAAGGTTGGATCGGCCGTCCATACGATGTAGTCGAGCATTGGGCAAAGATTTGTTCGGCGTAAAGATAGAAGAATAGCTGGAACCGGGCGGAGGAAACCCTACTTTTGTCGGCGGCGGTGGGGTTAGGTGTTCCTGCTTTTTCTGCCTACTTTTGCTTTTAGACACTGAACCTACCCGCTTCATCAGAAGTATTTAAGCACCTACTATTACCATGCTGCCGACCGTCACGCAAACATTTCAGGATCACTACGCCACCGAGCCATCGTTGCTTGTTCAGGCTCCCGGCCGCATCAATTTGATCGGCGAGCACACCGACTACAACGACGGCTTGGTGCTTCCGGCAGCTATTGATAAGTATCTGTACTTCGCCTTCGGAATCAGCTCCGACCGCCAAATCGCTATCTACTCAATTAATTATAGCGAAGCGGTACGCTTTGACACCACTCCCGGCAATGGCTCAGACCAAGCCAATTCCGCCTGGGGGCAGTATCTACTCACCGCGGTGCGGGTGCTACAGGAGAAAGGTTACGAAATACATCCCTTCAACGCCACCTTCGGAGGCGATATTCCGTTGGGGGCCGGTATGTCTTCTTCAGCCGCTTTGTGCTGCGGGTTTATCTACGGCTTGTCTGAGTTGTTTGATCTGAAAGATATCCCGCGAAGAGATTGCGCTGCTGGCGCAAACCACCGAGCACCGCATTGGCATTCAGTGCGGACTCATGGACCAGTACGCCGTGTTGTTCGGTCAGTCGGATCAGGTGCTGTTTCTGGACTGCGAAAGTTTAAGGTATCAGCACTTTCCCCTGGCGTTGGGCGACTACACGCTGGTGCTTATCAACTCAATGGTGAAGCACGAACTGGCCGCCGAATCGGGCTATAACGACCGCCGGGCCTCCTGCGAACGCGTCGTGTCAACGATCCAGCGCGATCACCCTGGTGTGAAAACCCTTCGGCACGTTACTCCGGAACAATTGGCTGATTACCGAACCTCCCTTTCGGCCGACGATTACCGACGAGCCCGCTACGTTTTATGCGAAAACCAGCGGGTGCAAGACACCGTACGGGCCCTTCAGCAGGGCAACGTGCCCCGCGCGGGCGAACTCATCTTTGAATCGCACGTCGGCATGCGGGATGAATATCAGATTACCACCGCCGAATTAGATACCCTGGTCGATCTGGCCAGCCAGCAGACGGGAGTGCTGGGAGCGCGAATGATGGGCGGCGGTTTCGGAGGGTGTACTATTAATTTAATGCGGAAAGAGCAGCGCGCCGCTACCGTTGCGGAAATTGTGCGTCCGTATCAGCAAAAGTACGCCCTGGAACCCGAAGTCTACGAGCTAGCCCTGAGCAATGGAGTAGGACGAGTATCACTTTCGTGAGCCACATTAGATGACCCACCCAGAATCGTAATATGTCATTTGTCACTGGTCTTTTGTCAATGGTAATCCAAACAAATGACCAAGGACAAATGACGAATAACAAATGACCCTAACCATGACCAACTTATCTCTTGCTGATGCTCCCCACCGTCGCTACAACATCCTGACGGGCGAGTGGGTGTTGGTATCTCCCCATCGCACCAAGCGCCCCTGGCAGGGCAAGGTAGAAAAGGTCACCGAAGAACACCGCCCCTCTCACGACCCCCAGTGCTACTTATGTCCGGGCAACGAGCGAGCCGGAGGGCACACTAATCCAGCGTATACCGAACCTTACGTCTTCACCAACGACTTCGCGGCCCTGCTGTCTGATTCATCGGACGCTTCGTATGAGGAAGGACTGCTGCGCGCCCGGGGCGAGCGCGGCACCTGCCGGGTGGTGTGCTTCTCGCCTAACCACTCCCTCACCATCCCCGAAATGGACGAAGCGGATATTGGCCGAGTGATTGAGGTTTGGCGAACGGAGTATCAATCGTTGGGTAGCCAGGAGTTTATCAACCATGTGCAGATTTTTGAGAACAAAGGAGCGGTGATGGGCTGTAGCAACCCGCATCCGCACGGGCAAATCTGGGCGCAAGGCGCGGTGCCGCTGGAGGTGCTGAAAAAAACCGAGACGCAAATTAGCTACTACCAGCAGCAGGGGCGCAGCTTGCTGGGCGATTATTTAGCCCAAGAGCTGAAGCACGAAGAACGGGTGGTGCTTGCCAACGAGCACTTTGTGGCGCTGGTACCCTTCTGGGCGGTGTGGCCCTACGAGGCGATGATCGTTCCCCGGCGCAGGCAAGCCGATATCACCGAGCTATCGCCGGAAGAAGTCAGCGCCTTCGCCGCCATTTTCAAGGCCCTTACCACCCGGTTTGACAATATCTTTGAGACTTCTTTTCCTTACAGCATGGGCATCCATCAGCGGCCCACCGACGGCGGTGACTACGCGGGCTGGCACTGGCACATGAGTTTTTATCCGCCCTTACTGCGTTCGGCCACCGTGAAAAAGTTTATGGTCGGCTACGAAATGTTTGCCGAACCCCAGCGCGACATCACCGCCGAAGCCGCCGCCCAGACGATGCGGGAGGTGGGAGGTAGACACTATAAAAGTAGCTGATGAGCGAGTAGCGTAGCTACTGCCCCACACTCACGCTTTCGGTTCCAAAAGAGCTAGCAGCTCCCCAGTTGGCCACCAGCACCAGTTGCGAATAAGAAATGTTTTCGTCCAGATCGGTACGCTTGAGGCGGTAATAGCTCATGCCCACCGGAGGGTTGGGATCGGTGAAAGCGTCCTGCGCGTGCAACATGCTGTTGGCTCCTCCGGGAATTACCGCTAGCTCGTTGAATACGGCACCGTTGGTGCTTTTTTCTACGGTGAAGTTGGCGTAGGCCGCCTCATTGTTTGTCTCCCACTGCGCCACCACGTGCCCTTGCTGTAGGGTGGCGGTGAAAAAGATGGGCTTAAGTGCATCGCTTTTTTTCTTAACCAGTTTGTATAGCGACGCGTGGGCTTCTTCTAATTCTTCGGCGCCCCGTCCGAAAGTAATTTTCTCGTCGCGGGTGTGCACTTCGCCAAAATGATATAACTGACTACTATCGCCCAGGAAGTCAATTTTTGATAGTGAATGTAATTGCCAACTTCCTCCTACCGCGATGGTGCCTTCGTTGGTAATCTCACTCTTTTTGTCAACCGTAAAATCTCCGGCCACAATGAGCACACCTCCGTGGTTCACCGTCAGATTTGACTTGTTTCCCAGCGTGAGGTTGCCCTCGATAACCAGGGTATCTTTCACGGTCAAGGTCTTTTTAGACCCTTTTTTGTAGCTTAGGTGTCCGCGGCGGCGTACGTGACCCAAAATCTCAACGTCGTGATTGATCTGCCCCGTGGGCGGCGCCACGCTGCCTTCCCACACCGCCGATGCTGACCATTCGCCGGACTGGATGGCGTAGAAGCGGGTATTGGCGGCATAACTATCCTCGCTGTTGCCCACGTTGAGGTAGGCAAACACGGCTACTCCAACCAGTACGGCCAGCACGCAACCCGCGGCGGCATATTGAAGAGTCAATTGAGATTTTACGGTGACTCGTTGGTTCATTGATCGCTTAGATCCCATGATGTGTTTTAATTAGTGAGTATTGGGTTAGTTTTTTACAGAATGGTGGGTGAGAACACCAAATCCGAGGCTTCGATTTTTTCTCCCTCGCTGATCAAAGCAGCGCGCTCCACGAAAGATTTCAGTTCGCGAATGTTGCCGGGCCAGTCGTGCGCCAGCATGGCTTCTATGGCTTCTTTGGTGAAGGAAGCCGACGGGCCGCTGCATTCGTTTAAGAAGTGCTTGGCCAGCACAATGATGTCGTTGCCGCGCTCGCGCAAAGGAGGCAGGTGAATCAAAAACCCCTGAATTCGGTAGTACAGATCCTCACGGAATTTCCCCTGCTTCACCCGCTGTCCCAGGTCTTTGTTGGTGGCGGCCAACACCCGCACGTCCAGGTCAATCTCTTTATTGCTGCCGATGCGACAGATTTTCTTCTCCTGCAGCACCCGCAGTAGCTTGGTTTGTAAGTTGATATCCATCTCGCCGATTTCGTTGAGCAGGATGGTGCCGCCGTTGGCTTCTTCAAACTTGCCGATGCGCCGACCGTTGGCCCCGGTGAAGGCGCCCTTCTCGTGCCCGAACAGTTCGCTCTCGATCAGGTCCTCAGGAATGGCCGCCACGTTGATGGCGATAAAGTTCTTTTTGCGGCGGCGCGAGTTGTAATGTACTGCCCGGGCGGCCACCTCTTTGCCGGTGCCGCTTTCGCCGGTGATCAGCGCCAGCACATCGCTATTTTCTATTTTCTGCATCATCCGAATCACCTTGAGCACGGCCCCGCTCTCGCCGATGATGCTGGAGTAGTTGTGGCGGTCAATGATCTGTTCGCGCAGCACCTCCACCTCTTTTTTCAGATCGGTATGCGCCGCCAGGGTCTTAACGCAGTGGGCCAGTTCCTCGAAGGTCTGTTGGTTTTTGACCACATAGTACTTGGCGCCGTGCTTGTAGGCTTCTACCGCCACGGTCACTTCTTCCTGCCCCGACACCACTACGATGGAAATATCCGGATTGTACTGGTTGATTTGCTTGAGAATGTCGAGCCCGGTCATGCCGGGCAGGTTATAGTCGAGCGTTACGATGTCGGGCTGCTCGTGCAGGTGGTCGAAAAATTCTTCGCCGGTGGTGAATACGGTAACGTCGTAGGTGTCTTGTTTCTCTAAGGTGTGCTTGATCATTTTGCCGAAGATCACGTCGTCTTCCACGGCAAATATTTTGGTCATTTGAGCCATATCGATAGTTGGAGTCGTTTGGACGATAAGCGTCAACATCCTTACCACAGCCGTTGGGAGGATCGTATATTTGGTCGGCGGCCTTACCTGTATCAACTTGTTGGCTAACTACTGCTTTGCTCCGTGAAGCAAGTAAAACTACCTGTTGTTCAGGCAAAAATCAGCGTGTAACTACGGTCTTCAGTTTGGTTCCTTGGCTAAACCAGCGGCGAAAGCCCGGAGAAAGTGAATTGTTGAGTTTCATCCTACTTTTAGGCGTTTCTGCTTCCTGCCATCTGCTCAAAGCCGGTAACAAATAGACAGTGCGCTGTATCAAAATCGGACACAGGGGTGTACGGAAACGATACAGCAGTCAGCATAAGCAAAGCGTTAAAGCACTGACATTCATAACTTTAAGAATCATTCAATCGATTGGCAAGAAGCTTGAATCGATACTTATGGACAACCGATGAGCAAAACAATTCTCCACTGATTATTATGCTACGCAACTACTTAAGAATATCACTACGCAACCTTTGGAAACGGCGGACCAGCACCGTGATCAACGTGCTGGGCTTGTCGCTGGGCATTGGCAGTGCGATCATCGTTTTCCTGATTGTCCGCTACGAACTCAGCTTTGATCGTTTCCACGAACGGGCGGATCGAGTCTATCGAGTGGTGGCCGACTTCAAAAGTCCGGACGGTGAAAGCGGCAACGCGGGCGTGCCCCGCCCCCTGCCCGAAGCGCTGCGACAGGATTTTGCCGACGCACTGGAACGGGTGGTGCCATTGGAAGTATACGAAGACCACCGGCAGGTGCAGGTGGGCGACAAAACGCTTTTTCTGGACGAGCCAATCGCTTACACCGAACCCGGTTATTTGCAGCTTTTTGACTTTCCGTTGCAGGAGGGTAACCGGCAGACGGTGCTCACGCAGCCCAACGAAGCAGTCATCACCGCTTCGCTCAGTGAGAAGCTCTTCGGACGCTCGCGGGATGTTCTGGGGGAAGTTATCAGTTTGGATGACCAGCACGAACTCAAGGTCAGCGGAGTGCTGGCCGATCTGCCGCCGGATACCGATTTTACCTTTGCCATGCTGATTTCCTTCAACACCCTGGCGCGCAACCGAGAGGTGGACCAGGAATGGGATAGTTTCAACTCGTCTTTCCAGACTTATGTGTTGTTGGCCCCCTCCGTATCGCCCGAAGTCATGCAGAATCAACTCACCAACTACCTGAGCCGGTACGCCCCCCCGGACGACGACGGATGGGATGCGTTTTTGCACTTGCAACCACTGTCCTCCGTTCATTTTGAGGGCAAATACGGGGGATTTCCCTACCGGACAGTTTCCCGGGAGATGCTGGCCGGTTTGGGATTACTCGCCGGGCTGTTGATTATGCTGGCCATTGTCAACTTCATCAATCTAACCACGGCCATTAGCGGGCGTCGCTCCAAAGAAGTGGGCATCCGTAAGGTGGTAGGCAGCTCTCGCCAACAGATCGTCTTCTACTTTTTGGGAGAAGCGTTGCTGGTCACCACCCTGGCCACCGGACTGGCCCTGGGTTTGGCTGAGATAGGACTGCTGCAACTGCAACAGTTATACGAACATCTGCGGGCGGTGTCCCTCGGACTGAATGCCTCTACGGTGGCTTTTCTGTTAGTTTTGATCGCCGGGGTCACGTTGCTGGCCGGAGCGTATCCGGCCGTGCTGCTATCGCGATTTCAACCCGCCCAGCTGGTGAAAGGCACGCTTGCAAATCCCCGGCAAAACCGTTGGGGCGCACGGGGGGCTTTGGTGGTGTTTCAACTCTTTGTTGCTCAAACATTCATCTTGTTCGTGCTGGTGGTCGGACAGCAACTGACCTACCTACTGGAAGCTCCCCTGGGTTTCAACCAGGAAGCCGTGCTTACGGTGGAGTTTCCGGACCAAGGCGCCCCGGCGCAGCAACGGATCAAAGAGCAACTTCAAAACTATACGGGAGTGCAATCGCTCTCGCTTTCGCTGACCCCGGCCCTTTCTCGGTCAATGCACGCTACCGTGTATGGGTACGATGGGCAAAGCGCTAAAGAAAGTCAACGGTCGGTCAACCTTCAGTATGCCGACCCCGATTTTTTTGCAACGTACCAAATACCTTTGTTGGCCGGACAGGTGTATCCACCTTCTGACTCGGGCAGTGCTTGGGTGGCCAATGAAACATTTATGCGAGAAGTGGGGGCCACGCATCCTGACGAACTGCTGGGCAAATACGTCTCGATAGGTAACTCAGACTTGCCGATTGTCGGAGTGGTGGCTGATTATCACACAGCCACGTTCGGCAGTCAAATTCCGCCGCTGCTCATCACTAACCGCCGGGCTCAGTACCAGTACCTTAATCTAAAGGTGAACTTAGCGCAAGCAAAAGGAGTGATTGAGCAACTGCAGAAAGCTTGGCAGATCAGCTATCCGGACTTTCCGTTTGAGTACAATTTTTTAGACGATAAAATCACAAACTATTACCGGGACTACCGGCGTCTGCTCGCGCTTATTCAACTCTTTTCCGGTGTTGCTATCTTCATTGGTTGCCTCGGGTTGTACGGTCTGGTCATGTTCATGGCCGAGCAACGCACCAAAGAGATTGGCATTCGCAAGGTGCTGGGAGCATCGGTGCAACAGCTGTTGGTGCTGTTCTCCGGGCAGTTTGTCAAATTACTCGTCATCGCGTTCTGTTTGGCCGCTCCGCTGGCCTACTGGCTGATGCAGCAGTGGTTGCAAAGCTTTGCGTATCGCATTGAGATTAGCGGATGGATGTTTGTTGCCTGTTTACAATTTCGTTGCTGCTGGTACTGCTAACCGTAGGCTACCAGTCACTGCGCGCAGCACGAGCCAACCCGGTAGATTCGTTGCGGACTGAATGAAGGGTAGCAAATACAACAAATTTAACAGTTTCAAAAAGCCAAGACTATGCTCACCAACTACTTCACCATCATCCTTCGCAACTTCCGCCGCCGGAAGTTCTACACCTTCATCAACGTCTTCGGATTGGCCCTCGGGCTGGCCAGCAGTATGTTTATTGCCGCCTACGTGCTGGACGAGTTGCGCTTCGACCGCTTTCACCGGGATGCCGAACGGGCCTACCGAGTTACCACCAACGGGGGCGGCGACTACCACTTGGCCACCACTCCCCCGCCCCTCTACGAAGCCATCAAGAACGAAATTCCCGAAGTGGAAGCGGTGGCGCGGGCCTTCAGTTGGAATCACTCCACCATGCGCCTGCCGGTGGAAGATGACAGCAGCCAGCAAACCGTGTTCCGCGAAACCAGCATCTACATCGTCGATCCGGAATTTTTGCGGGTGCTGGATTTCAACGTGGTGGCCGGAGACGCGGCAACCGCGCTGCAAGAAGCCAGTTCCCTCGTACTAACCCGCGAAACGGCCGAACGCTACTTCGGTAAGGGAGCGTAGAACGGGGTGAGGTGGTGGGCAAAGAAATTTTGTTCGGCGGAAGCCGCTCGGTGCGGCGCGTAACGGCCGTGGTGGACCCGGGCCCGACCCACTTTCCCTTCGATATGCTGGTGGACCCGCAGGGGTACCAGGAAATTACGGACGGCGGCAATTGGGGGTGGAACATTATGTATACCTACCTGAAAGTGCGCCCCGGAGGGCGGACGGATGCCGCCGAGCTAGCCGCATTGTCTCAAAAAATTGATCGCATCGCCCAAACGCACGCCCGGCAGTACTTGCAAGCTCGTGACATTGGCCCCGAAGCCAACGACTCGATGCACTTTGAGACTACAGGCGGTCACCGATATCCATCTGCATTCCAATTTGCAGCGCGAGCACCAGGCCAACGGTAGCATCACCACGGTGTACACGCTTTCGGGAGTAGCGCTGCTTATTATTCTGCTGGCCTGCATCAACTTCGTCAATCTGTCGACCGCCCAGGCCACCCGCCGGGCCAAGGAGGTGGGCGTGCGCAAGGTGCTGGGTTCGCCCCGCCGTTCTCTGATTCTTCAGTTCCTTTCGGAGTCGATGACTATCAGCCTGGTGGCGATGTTACTGGCCCTGGGGCTGGTGGAAGCGTTGCGCATCCCTTTCAATGCGCTGACTGGTAAGCAGTTGGCTTTCGATTGGTTCGCGCATCCTGAGTTGTTGCTGGCCGTGGTGGGCGGAGTGCTGCTGGTGGGATTAGTGGCGGGCGGCTATCCGGCGTTTTACCTTTCTTCGTTTCGTCCGGCCGCCGTGTTGTCGAGCAAATCTGCTTCGTCACGCGGGGCGGGCCGCTTGCGCAGCACGCTCATTGTTTTCCAGTTTGTGGTATCGATCACGCTGGTGGTCACCACCGCCGTGGTGGTGCAACAACTGCGATTTATGCAGCAAAAAGATGTCGGCTTCGAGCGGGAGCAGGTGCTGGTGATCAATAATGACAAAGAAATTCAGGAGCGCTGGCTGGACTTCAAAGCGGCTCTCCGTCAGCAGTCATCGGTGCAGCAGGTGAGCTTTGCCACGGGCGCTCCGACCCAGCCGCTCAAGGTGATGCGCGACATTCGGGTAGAAGGATCAGACCAGAGTCGGGGCATGAACTGGTTCTACACCGATCCGGATTACGTAGCCACCCTGGGATTGAAAGTGGTTGAGGGGCGAGGATTTCAGCGGGATAGGGCTTCGGACCAGACCAGCGGGGTGCTGCTCAATGAATCAGCCGTGCGGACGCTGGGCTTGGTGGACCCGGTGGGGCAAATGATCATCAAAAACCAGGGAGAAGAAGACGAACAGCGCCTGCGGGTGCTGGGAGTGATCAAAGATTTCAACGTTGAGTCACTTGACCGGTGGGTGAAGCCCATTGCGTTTCAGTACTTTGCCCCCAGTTTTGTGAGCGACTACGTGCTGGTGCGCCTCGCATCGGGCAATGCAGCGGGCGGCGTGGAGCAGGTGGCGGAGGTGTGGAATCAGTTCGAGCCGGACAATCCGCTGGTCTACTCTTTTTTGGATGAGGATTTTGACCGCTTGTTTCGGTCCGAACAACGGCTAGCGGGTATTCTGAGCGTTTTCACTCTTCTGGCGATTGTGGTGGCCTGCCTGGGGTTGTTGGGCTTGGTGGCGTTCGTCACGGCCCAGCGCACCAAAGAGATTGGCATTCGCAAGGTACTGGGCGCTACGGCCCCGCAGATCACCGGTTTGCTGTCGCGCGATTTTTTGCGGTTGGTGATCATTGCGTTCGCGGTGGCGGTTCCGCTTTCGTACTGGGCCGTAGGGCGGTGGCTCGAAAATTTTGTTTACCGCACCGAGGTCGGCATAGGTGTTTTTGCCCTGGCGGGCGGGGCCGCGGTTCTTGTGGCGGGCTTAACCGTCAGTGTGCAATCGTTGCGGGCCGCTCTGGCGGACCCGGTAGATGCGCTACGCGACGAGTGATCGTCCCTGAGAAATCAAGAAAATACCGGGCGCGTTTGCAACGCATCCGTTTGAATAAATCTTATCGGTGGTCGGGCCAGTTAATAGGCACGCGTGTAAAGAAGTACTGATTGGATTGCGTTGCGAGGAAAAGAGTACGATAGCCCCTTGTTGGTGTACGAATTCTTTGGTTTGTCAATAAAATAGGCAGCCGAATTGGGCACCTGGAAGCCCCAGGTACCAGACGGCTGCAAACTGCCCGGAAGGATGTAGGCCAATTGTCCGATGTTTGATTTGCTCAAGTAAATGGCCACTACCGCTTTTTTTTCGTTCGCCAACTTTTGAGCACTAGCTAAGGCTTCTTGTTCGTACGCTTTTCCTAGCAAGGTCCAACGTTTACTGTTTTGCAGATAGCCATAAATTTCACTCACCAACATATAACGGCCGTCGGTCACCGAGTAGAAATCGTTGACCCGGTAGATTGTTTTTAAGGTTTCACCAATGAAATCGTTGCAGGAGTTGACCCCGGCCACCGTGGTGTTTTCGCAGCCCTTGAACTGACTGACTGCTTCCTCCAATCGGCTGTCCCAGTTTCGGTTCACTCCCTGCGCCTGCCCCCCGGCGCCGTACGCCATCATAAAGATTGTTATCAAATACTTCATTGGCCCGATTGCTGTGAATGGTTTAAACTTCTACAAACATCCTCAAATTAGTGATACCCTGCCAACCCTTTGTTTTTCATTTGTTACGCCGTCAAATCCAGCGCTTTAATTAACATAAACCGGCTCGGATTTTACATTCGCGCCAAATCTTACTTACTCAACGCGTTTAAAGCCAGCGTACTGAGTTTGTTACCATTTTTTGCTTCACCACAAGGGAAAAACCGCCGCAACGATAACAACTATACCAAAGTTGCGTTGCTTTAATGTTAACAAATTGTTAAGTTTATGTTAACATTGAGTAATATTAGAAGGGAGGTTAGTTATGAATCGGTTCTTTTTCAAGTACACAGTGGCAGTATTAGCAGTGTGTTTTGCTACCAAAATCAGTAACGTTCAGGCCTATAAGAGCGTCAAAGCACCTTTTCACGAGTTGCCCTCTAGCGAAACCGGCTTAGCCAAGGAAGTATTCACGGCACTGATGCGGGTCGAGCCAAAAACCGTCCAAGCCAGTATTAATCAGCAGTACGATGAACTCAATGAATTTTTGGCACACCTGCGAAAGAAGCAACAAAAGTACCGGTCGGAAAAGCGATTTCTTTCCTATTTTTTTTACAAAGTGCATCGTAAATTTCTTAAGCAGTATCGTCCGCACACTACCTTCCCCGAATTGTTAGAACAGGGAAGCTACGACTGCGTTACCGGTACGGCGCTCTACGCTTTGCTGCTGGACGCGCTCGGCATTTCGTACCAGGTCAGCGAATTCCCCTTCCACGTTTACCTCGAGGTGATCACTACGGAAGCCGATACTTTTTTAATTGAAAGCACCGACCCGCAGGGAGGATGGGTTACTAGTCCGACCGAACAAAAGCGGCGTTTTGCGTTCTATAGCCAGGTGAGTGCCCAAGAGGAAGAAGCGTATTTTCAGTATGATTTCATGATCGCCGAAACGATTGACCTTTTCCAACTCGTGGGACTTAGCTACTTCAACGAAGCAGTGGCGCATTACAATCAGCGAAATATTCAGCGAGCGGTTCGTTTGCTAACTCAGGCGGAATGTTGGTACGCTTCACCGCGGACAGCGTCCTTTAAAACCCTGATTTCTTCGTTGGCTCAAAATCGCTAGCGCCTCGCCAACTTATTGCACTTCTGGGGTTAGGGCACCATTGAACAACAGCGTCCGAGCGTATATCAAAATAGTTTATCACAATTCCCTGGCCCCTAGCGCGTTTATTTTACCTTTACCGCCTACTAAACTCACTTCGTATGCGGTCTCTTCTTTTTATAATTCCCCTGCTGGTTGGTATGGGAGTGGTGGTTCAATCCGGAGCCAATACCCAGCTACGTTCCATTCTGGGCAACCCGTTTCTAGCCGGACTGGTTTCCTTTGGCGTAGGAATGACTACCCTACTGATCATCAACATTGCGTTCAAATCGGATTTCACGGCGCTGGGCGTACATTCGGTACAACGAAGCAGTTGGTGGATGTGGTTAGGTGGAGTGATGGGTGCATTTTTCATTATGTCGGTGATTTTTGTAGCTCCGGAAATTGGTCCCACCCGACTGTTCGGATTGATCATCGCCAGTCAACTTATTTTTTCTTTGGTGGTAGACCACTACGGGTGGATGGGTTTCACGGTGCAACCCCTATCCCTGAAGCGTGTGCTGGGAGTGGCGTTACTAATCGCCGGAGTCTTTTTGGTGCAATCCGGAAAGGAGTAGCTTGAGAAGATTCACGCCCTAGAATCAAATACGCAAAGTTGCTCTCACCAAGTACTGGTCCTGATCGTCCTGAAAAACGATCTGCGTCTGCCATCCGGCTTCTTGAGCAACTTGTTGCAGCGTGACCTCGTCTACGTAGAGCCAGGAAAACCATTCTCCCGAACACCCCCGGTACTCGTACTGGTAACGCACTTCCCCGTAATAGCCATCCGCCGGGCGATCGGTGTCTTCGTAGAGATAGGCGATGTCGCTCGAGTCAAATAACAACTGCCCAGCGGGGGCAATCCAAGTCTTGGCGCGGTGGAAAAAGTCACGGAGACCCGCCAGGGAGCCTACTACCCCAATTCCGTTCATCAGCAGTAATACCGTATCAAATCCTCCTTGCTGGTAGTCACGGTAGTCGGTCTGAAGGGCACGTTTCACTCCCCGCGCCTGCTGAATTTGTACTCCCGCTGGCGATACTTCAAGGGTGGTAACGGCCTTCCCCTGCTGCTGCAAAAACAAAGCATGGCTTCCCACGCCCGCCCCGACATCAAGTATTCGTCCTTGACAAAGGTCCAACGCATACTGCTCTAGCGGAGGAAATGCATTGGCGGGGCGAAAAAAATAGTCGACGGGCATCTCTTCCACTGAGCCGTAGCTGGTGTGCAACAACAACGGGGCTACGGTCTGATGTTGCCAATAATTTAACCAGGCATTGCCCAGTACGTCAGGGAATTCCACAGAACAAAAGTAGCAAAAGAAAAGGACGCGTTCTTTCAAACGCGTCCTAAAAAAAATGAGAAGAAGATGAGGGGGGTTACCAAGTCCGGACTAATTGATAGTCCAAACAAAAAGACCCAACTAAAAAATAAAAGGTAACCCAGTAAAAAATATCTTCGGCACGGGTTGAATGACGCTCTATTTGGTGGTTTTAGCAAGCTGCCTGGTCGTAATTAGTACTTTATGACTAGTAGATTAGGGTATTCGTATCACCGCCTGAACGCTGCGTATCGATATTAAACCCTGGTTCATCCCCTTTCTGGGCATCATCTCTTCGATCCTCAGCAGCAAACGTTCATAGTAACTTAACATTGACTTAACCTAGAAGCAACATCTGCCGCGTATATTTGCTGCTGTAGATTTGATTTTCATAATGGACGTTCGCAAAGGGCAGAGGGAGCAACCTTCGGCCTTTTGTTTTTTAGGTGTGCAGTCAGTTATAGCAGCCAGAGCACTACAGCCCCAATGGCTCGCCTACCTCTAAGAACCGGAGTTCGTCAGCAGAAATTTTCCCGTCGGTTTGCGCTGCTTTCAGTATGCGAACGGGCTCTCCCGCCGGTTCGTCCGACAAATCATAGGTGCCGTAGTGATCCGGAACCAGCGTGCTTCCTCCCAGATCATGAAATGCCCGAACCGCTTCGGCGGGGCTCATGTGGGCCTCCTGCATCATGAACGGCGGCTTGTACGCGCCCACCGGGAGCAAGCACACCTCCGGTGCGCCCATCCACTGCTTGATCTCGGCAAAGTGCCCCGCGTAGGCCGAGTCGCCCCCAAAGTAGACCGAGCGGCTTCCGCCACGAATCAGAAAGCTTCCCCATAGTTGCCGGTTAAAATCGTGCAGCCAGCGGCGGTTCCAGTGTTTGGCCGGGAGAAAAGTGATTTCTAATCTGTTTTTGGTCTCGTACTGTTGCCACCAGGCGGCTTCTTGGTAGGCTACGCTGTCCCGGCGGCTCCCCAGCAGTTCGCTCAGTTTCAGGGGCAGCAGCAGTTCCATACCGGGATTCTGCTCGATGAGTTGATTCACGCAGTCGGTATCGTAGTGGTCGCGGTGACCGTGCGAGAGTAACAGGTAATCGATGTTCCGAAACTCGCCGATCGGAGCGGGCAATCCTATCTTCCGGGGCAGCAGCGGCAGGTCGCTCCAGCAGGGGTCGGTGATCATCGTCACCCCGTTTATCCGAATGAAAAACGAAGCGTGGCCCAACCAGACCAGCGTATCTTCCGAGCTACTGAGAAACCCACTATCTGAAACGAGCCTCAGCCGAAACGGGTCCTGCGCTTTCTCTTGCTTTTGGGGGTTGCCCGATAGTTGCCAGCGCAAAACTCGCCCCAGCGAGGCTTCGGCGCTCGCGTACTGCGCGTGATGAAATTGCCCGTCTTGGAAAAAATTGCCCGGAAAATCGGGACGTACGAACGGCAAGCGGGGGTTATGCAGGAAAGAAGCCATGAGGCAGCAAAAAGCTAGTTAGTTGACGAAGATAGCGAAAGCTAGTCTTTTCGTTCGTTTCTGCCAAACGCGCTCCCCAAGGTGCCAGCGCCAACCACTAGTTGTTAACCACAATAGTTCGTCGTAGCTTACGGTCCATCAATCGATTTCCGTACCCTTTGATCTCTTACGAAAATCACGTGTCCATCGCCTTTTGGTGCCCCTATCCAGTCGGAGGCGCTCCGAGCCAGCGGTTTCGCTACGAGCAGTATTTGGCACTGCTAACGCAACAGGGCATTTCGTACGCCATCTATCCGTTTTTAGACGTACGCACTAACCAGATTCTTTACCAACCGGGACGCGTTCCCCAAAAAGTATTCGGGATTTTTCGCGGCTTTCTGCGCCGGTGGATTCACTTGTTCAGATCAAGGCACGCCACCTACGTTTTTATCCACCGGGAAGCAACGCCCCTAGGCCCGCCCTGGGCTGAGTGGCTGCTGGCCAAGGTGCTGCGAAAAAAAATTATCTACGATTTCGACGATGCGATCTGGCTGCGCGATGCTTCTTCCGTTAATGCGATTAGCGCATTGCTGAAATGGCGTGCTAAGGTTCCGGCGGTTTGTCGCTGGAGCCACACGGTGAGTGCCGGGAATACGTACTTAGCTGAGTTTGCTCAACAATTCACACCGCGGGTGGTGGTCAATCCCACCACCATCAACACCGAACAACATCACTATCGCCTACAAGATCAAACCACCGGGCGGCCCGTGGTCGGCTGGACGGGTTCACACTCTACACTAAAGTACTTAGAACCCCTATTGCCTATCTTTCAGGAGTTAGAACGTACGCATGATTTTCAGCTGGTAGCAATTGCCAATCGCCCTCCGGCTTTATCTTTATCTTCGTTAGCGTTTATTCCTTGGCAGATGGCTACCGAAATCGACGACTTGCTACGCTTTCATATTGGCTTGATGCCTCTGCCCGACGATCCCTGGGCGCAGGGTAAATGCGGTTTCAAAGCACTACAATACCTGGCCCTGGGCATTCCTGCCCTGGTTTCTCCGGTGGCCGTGAACACCCGGATTGTGGAGCATGGCCAAGAAGGTTACCACTGCGCTACGGATGAAGATTGGTACGAATACTTGAGTAAACTACTGACGGACACCGAACTACGAATCAGGATGGGAAAGGCCGGGCGACAGAAAGTGGTCGATCACTACTCGGTACGGTCAAACAGTGAAAACTTTCTAAGCTTGTTTCGCGACTAAAAATCGTAGTTGCGCTGCCGGATGTTCCAGCGCAGCGCCAGCGAAGCGAAGCGGTTTTGTTCGTCCAGCCCCGTTTCGGCAGCCGAGCGACCGCGCTGCAGGTAGCGCAGGTCAACAAATACATTGTGCCACACCTGGTACGAGGCAATTAGTTCGGCCACCAGTAGTTCGGTGGCTATACCCTGCCGCAGTCGGTTGCCGTAGTCCTGCTCCCGATCGCGGTTGTCGAGCAGCACGTTGCCGCCCCAGTTGGTGCTGTCGCGATCCGCTCCGGAGCGCGCGCGAATCAACTTGCCCTTCAAGCTGAGGCGGTTCAGGGGCTGGTACCGGACAATCCCCACCAGCTCGTCAAAGTTGGCTCCCAGCGGATGGGCCAGCGGTTGCTCGTAGTGGGTGTAACTGCGGTACAGGTCTTCGTGGGCGTAGGTATACGGTCGCGCGCGGTTATACTCAAATTGCACGTCCAAGTTATTTACGTTCAGTACGTTAATGTATTTTCCACCAATTTGCAGCGCATATTTGTTGCCCCACCAACCAGCTCCCGAGCGAAGTTCGCTGATCACCAATTCGTCCAGCACCGCTTGTCCGTAAAGTTCTACACTGTTTCCTAAGATAGCGTTGGCATCCAGTCCTAGACAGTGCGTTACCGGTGCTTCCCTGCTGCTGCTCCACGGCGCGGTAGAAAATAATGGGATTGATGTAATCAAAGT
The DNA here is from genome assembly GCA_963833215.1 of uncultured Cytophagales bacterium. Taxonomy (GTDB): domain Bacteria; phylum Bacteroidota; class Bacteroidia; order Cytophagales; family Cyclobacteriaceae; genus Tunicatimonas. The sequence continues at coordinate 57,869 of CAWHXE010000014.1, forward strand.
CAAAGTTTCCTGAGCCGTCACCGTGAATCACCGCCTCAAAGGCTCCCACGCTCACGCGCTTCCCCAGCCGCACCCCCAGCCGGTGAAACGCCAGGTACTTGGGGATGAACTCCACCGTGCCGAACAAGCCGGTGCGATTGCCCACAATGTCGGAGGTGAGTTGAGCGAACAAATTGGTGTAGTGCAGTCGCCACACGTCGGTATCGATGCGCACGAACAGGTAGTTGTTCGAGAAATCAGACAGAATCATCGAGCGGTAGCCCGACCCCACAAAGTGCTTTCCGTGACCCAGTTGAAAATGAATGTGGCGGGTAGCCTGAAAACCAACGTGCCCGCGGGCGGTCAGGAAATCTACGCCGCGTCCGTCGGCAATGCCCTTCCAAAAGCCTTCGTAGGGCACCGTCAGCGTGCGCCGCACGTAGTCGTTCACGTAGTCGGGAAACACGATTTGGTTCTCGCCCAGGTAGCTGTAGAAATCCACCTTGCCGTCGATGGTGCCGTGCACCTGAATGCCCCGGGTGTTGGTGTAGGCTAACCCTTCGCCGCTACCGTCTTGCCCCAACTCCCAGTGCAGCACCGGGTTCACGTGCAGCGTAATCTCTTTTCGTTGCAGGTGCCAGAAGTCGCTGGGCCGCCGAAAAAAGTAGGTCAGCAACGACTTCCCGCTTACTGAATCGGCGATGTTTGCGTAGTCCCAGTTGTCGTTGGCCAAATAACGGCGGTTGAAATTATCCTGGGACGATGAGTTATTCAGGTTCAGCGAATCAACGAAGTGGCCGATAGCGCGCCGACGGTAGGGTTTCAGGGCAGTTTCAAAACCCGTACTTTGCTGTCCGCTCCTGATCTCGTAGCGCTCGATGAGGTGATAATAGTCTTCGTTGAGTGGGGCGTAGCTACTCTGGGCGAGGATATTCACAGCGGTTACCAAGCAGCATAAAATTGAAAGGATGATCCGAGACATCATGCGTTCGCGGGGCGGGCGTTCTGGGTGAGGGGACGGGCGCGATATTGCGCAAAATACTGAAGAATAAATAACCCACTTAGATAAAAAGGAAACATTGGAATTTTGTAGCGTACCAACGAGCCGAAGTTATAGGTGCTGATGCCTACCGAGAAGCTAAAAGCAATGGCAAACAGCAAGCAGAACAGGATAATCGGGCGCGAGATTACGTACCTCAGCGTCTTTCCTATGCCCACCTGAAACAGAATGTACACCGTGAGGATTAGCGTCACCAAACTTTCCAGGGCTGACAGCAGCATCACCGGATTGTAAGCTTCCCACAGGTAAGGACGAAACAGAGTCACGTTCACCGCCAGCGGAAACTTGCGCAGCATGCCCATCGGACTAAAGTCAAAGTCACCCCCCAGCGTGTAGACCGAGCCACCTTGCTTTTCGCCCACGTAGGTCAGGTAGCGCGCCGTGATTTCGGCCGTTTTCGACAGTTTATCTACGGCGTAGCGGCTGTTGTCTTTGCCTATTTCCACCACGGCAAAATAGCTCAGCGTCACCACCAGCACCAGCATTAGCGGAGCCAGCAAGCTGCGAACCACCACCGAGCGCACCCGCCGAATGTTAGCCAGAAAAACCCACAGCAGCGCCGCGGGCAAGAAGCACAGCACGATGTAAATTTTGACGGCATAGATGGTATACAGCGCCAGCAGCAAGATCACGGTAGCCACGAACATCCCCTTCCGCTCCAAGAACAGACGAACGATGGCCCAGGTGGCCCAGCCCAGGGCACCCAGCGTAATAGAATCCTTGAGGATTCCCGATCCCCAGAACACCACCGAGGGCACAAACAGCACCGCCACGGCCAGATTGCGATGGATAGTCGGAAAAAACTTGTAAAACGTGCGAAACAGGGCCCACACCCCACTGAAGCTCAGCAGGGCAAACAGCACCGCAATGGCCGAGTAGGTATGAAAAGTGAACAGCCCCAGCACGGCAATCACCCGGATCACGAAGTACTCGGTGGGCGCGCGGAACCAGTACATGCGCGTTGCGTAGGGGAAAATGTCGGGCGTATAGGTACCGTCGGCCAGCAACAGCTTGAGGCCGGTTTCAAATGAATCGCCAAAGGCTTCGTGGATGACGGTCGCGTTGGCAAAATAGTTAAAGGTGTCGCCGCTGGGCCGCCCGCCGCCGTAGTAGAACTGGTAGATAAACCCCACCGCAATGGCTCCGACAATCTTTACCGTAAGCCCCGGCAGAAAGTAGCGGCGGGTCACCGCGTCGGTAAAGTAAGGACGCGTCGCGTAGGCGAGTAGATACACCAGAAAAAGAACAACCGGGGTAATAAGCAGGTCTTGCGTAGTCATTGACCGATTAGAAGTCCAGTGGTTTGCCCTGGTAGAAATCCAGCACCTTCAGGCTAAACACATAGTTGTACTTGGTGCGCACCAAGTCCGATTCGGCCCCGTTCAGGTCGTTCTGCGCCTGATTGTAGTCCACCGCGTCGATGGCTCCGGCCTGGTAACGGGCTTCCGTGTTTTTGAAGGCTTCTTGCAAGGAGATCACCTGCCGCTGCGTGGCCGTATAGCTCTTGGCGTTCGACTTAGCGTCCAAGAAGGCTTGCTCAATATTCTGTCGCACCACGTTGCGCTGGCTCAGGGCGTTGATCCGGGCATTTTCCAGGCTAATTTTAGCGTTAGCCACGCTCAGACCGAACGCGCCAGTTATTAAAGATGGGAATGTCCAGACGCAACTGCACAAAGCGCCGCAGGTTAAAGTCGAGTTGGTTTAAGTAGGTGTTTTCGGTAGTCTGGATGGGCACCTCGGTATTGGTAAATACCGGAATCGGTTCACCGGCGGGTATCCCTCCCAGGTTTACTGGAGATCGAAAAAAGCCGTTTGGCCGCTCTATGACTCGGGTTTCGGTGCCTGCCTGAGGAATAACCGGGGGGGCCAAACTAGAGTAGCGCGATCCCAAGCCTCCCACCAGCGAAAGGGAGGGATAGTAATCGGCTCGGGCAATAGCAATATCATACTGCGCTCCGGTAATTTGTTGATCAGCGCTGCGGATGGCGGGTAGGTTGTTGACCGCCTCATCGTACACGGCTTTGGCCGAAGCGGGCAGCCGGGTAGCTTCTGGCACTTCCACCTCGGGAATAACCACTTCCAGCGATTGCTCCGCCGGAACTTGCAGCAGTTGCTTTAGTTGAAGCTGGGCCAAGGCCAGGTTATTTTCGGCATCCACCACCGACACTTCACGCTGCGACAGTTGAGCGTCGAACTGCAAGGCATCGGCCTGAGGTAAGCTACCGGCTTCCACCAGTCTTCGGCTGCGCGTGAGTTGTGATTGGACGGTACGCTGTTGAAACTGGGTCGTTTCCAACAATTCCCTGTTAAGCAGAATCTGGGTGTAAGCCGCAATCACGTCCAGCGTAACATTATCCTTGGTAGCCGCTAAATTCAGTTCGCTCACCCCCACCCCAACGCGGTTGCGCTTGATGGTATTTAGTCGTCGCAGACCGTTGAAGAGCGTTACTTGAGCCGAAACTCCCAGGTCCTGCTGCTGTACCGGAGCCTCAACGAAATCGTAGGTGAACTCATTCAGCGTTCGGCCTACACTGTAGCTCACGCTGGTGTTAGCATTTAGTGAGGGCAACAAGTCAGCCTTGGATTGCCGCAGCGCCACTTCGTTTTGCACCACGTCCCACCCACTTTGGCGCACCGACAGGTTATTCTTCACTGCGTAATCCACGCACTCCGACAGGGTGAAGCGAAGTGCTTGCGGCGGGTCGCTCGATTGAGCGAGCACCGATACGCTCATCAGTAGCGCCAAAAATACCCAGTAATACCGGACCATAGGTTGAGAGTTGTCGTGGTAGGTAGCCAAAGTACGGACTTTTTGCGGGCAGCAAAAGAGGAGCGAGGTTTTTTCTGGTTAGCGCAGCAAATTGATTAACAAAAAAATCCACCCGAAGGTGGATTTCAAACAAACAGAAAACACAGGTGAACAGAAAAATCTTTCGCTTAGCGCCCTACTTCTACCGCTACGTCTATCCGATGGCTTACCACCTTACCGTAAGCAATATCGCCCGTTTGGTTTACTACCTTTAGGCGATAAAAGGCCACGCCGGGCAACGGATTTTGATCGGTTAGACGATACGTTGCTTCGGCATTTTGGTCTTGGGCTGAAACGGTGCCCACGGTTTTGAACTGCATATCCGTCCCGGCGCGTTCCAAACCGAAGGACTGAACCGCATTTTGCTCCGCAACCGACCAGTTAAAAGCAATTGCTTCGCCCTGTACTTCCGATTGGAAACGCATCAGTTGGGGAATGGTTTGTCCGTAGCTTATGGTTGCTGCGGCTACTAAAATAAGGGTGAATGAGATATTGCGAAGAAGCGAAGTAAAGTTCATATTAGTCGTTATTGGGTACACTGAGCTATGTACGAATTTCGTACAAACAAAATGTTTTGCTTAACCTACTGAAATTCAGCATTATACGCCTCAAATAATTATTACCAGAATAGGGTGAAAGTCTTTTACTGGGAAAAAACCGGGGTAATTCCCAAAATTGGACTAATACTTTTCGTAGATCTGCCGGAGAATATGCTCCATCTCCACCTTAAACACCGAAGAGGAAGTCACAAAGTTGTTGTGCATGAAGCTGAAGATAAGCTTCTTTCCGCTACGGGTATACAAGAACCCACTCAGACAGTGCTTACCGCCCAACGAACCGGTTTTAGCAAATACGTAGGGTTGCCGGTCCGGACTGGCGTACCAATCTTCCACGGTGCCCGACACCCCGCCCGCCGGAAAGATCGTTCGGATGCGCGCGTCGCCCAGCAAACTGTCTACTTTGAGCAGTAAGGCCACCATCGTGCGGGGCGTTTGCATGTTGTAGCGCGACAGGCCCGAACCGTCTACCCATTGCGGGTCGTCAGGTAGATCATCGAGATACCGCTCGGTTACGTGGTCGATGGTCCACTGCGTGCTGAGTGTATCCTGTTGGGTAGAAGATGCTAGCAGCAGTAATTGCTCAGCCATAAAGTTATCACTCAACTGCATCATCTGCCGGTACACGCTATCCGACGCAATGCTGTAGTAGGTTCGGCTAAGGGTTTGAAAGGGTCCCGAGTACTTCTCCACCGGCCGTTGTAGCGTGTCTTTTAATAATTTCAGAAAAGTGGCGGTTGATTGAATGAAGGGCACATCGGTGGTAAACGCCAGGGTGTCATTTTTGGGCCCGTAAGAAAAGGCATTTTCGTGCTGGGCGCGCCTCAAGTAATCCGGGTATAGGGTAGAATCGGCAAATCCCTGAATGCTGGCCGTGAAGGAAGCGGGATAGGCCAGTGGCTTGGGGAGGTTTTTCTTAAACTGAAACCGCACGACATTGCCGTAGATGGGCATCACCGATTTTTCGGTCGAGTAATAGGACCCGTAATCATCCCAGGCCCAGCCCGGACCAAAGTACGCGTCGCGCGTGGGACGTTCTACGTAGTACAATGGTCCGGGGTGAGTGCGCAAAAACTGATAAACCGACTGCTCGTGGGTGGTGTCGATGGAGGCAATGTCCGGATGCAGAAACGTAGGATCGCCGGTGCCGGTAAAGAAGAAGGTGTCGCCCCGCTGCTGATACTGAAGAGCGGGGATAGAGTCTCCCAGAAGCATGAAGACTGGCAAAAAGCGTAAATATTTTAGTGTTAGAAGCGGGCGTGTAGTACTTATCCGCCTGATACTCGTACATCATTTCTTCGCGCTCCGTATCGTAAATGGCAAAGCCGGTGAAACTCTGACTGAAAACGGGCGACTCGTCCACCGCCCGGCGAAAGTCGCGGCTGCTCACCCCGGGGCGGGAGGCGCAGGCGCTGAAGAATAATCCAACCGCTAAACAAACAATTCCGGTTAATCTATTTGCGAAAGGAAGCATAGATAAGGATATTGTTGCCGAAGGTGGCACATTAGCGCCGCTTCTACGAAGAATCAGGGACAGAACAAACTTTTTTGAAACGATCGTGTAATGTAGGCGATTAACCTTTTTTGTCCAAAATCAATGAACAACCATCCGGAACTGAGTGGCAAGTACCTCGGCAGCATCACGAAAGATTTTGTGGTAGTATCCGACACCCTGAAAGAGGCCGCCTATCAGGTGCGCAAGCAAGATTTTTCAGAATATCCGATCTTTCCGATCGCTAAGGTGGAAATTCCGATTGGTCAGTTGCTGGTGGGCCGGGGCGAAATGGCGACCCACTGGAACTATTACATCACCTATCTTGATGAATTTGTGCAGCGAAAGTTGGTAGAAGACGAGCAGGAGTTTAAGAAGGCCTACAAGGATCCCGATGAGTTTTGCTGCCTGTTCGTGGTAGATCAGGACTTCACCAACTTCGTGTTTATTCCTTATCCGGAAGATTGATCAGTGCCGATTGCGGCCCTTCAGTTTTTTGAAGAGCCAGTAACCTACTCCCACCACCAGGGCAATAAGGATAATAGCCACCCAGAAGCCCGCCTCGAAAATATCGCCGATGAGGTCACCGACCTGTAGAAAAATTGTCAGAAAAAATTGAATAGAACATAGCGTGAGCGTTGAGGTTAGTTTATTTTTTTGATAAAACCGTATCGGCTACAAAAGGTTTACCTTCCCTATCTCATTCAGGACTGAAAATGATTCCAACCCTGGGCTTGAATGGCAACCAGCTGTTCGTTCTGGGTAGCCAGTTGCGCTCCCAGCTCCGCCGCCTGCACGTACCCAATTGGGTGAATATCGGCGTGGTCTTTCAGTTGCTCAAAGTCAGCCTGCCGCAGCGTGAACAGCAGTTCGTAATCTTCGCCCCCGTTCATCGCCAGCGTAACCGCGTTCAGCTGAAACTCGTCAGCGGTTTTCACCGTGAGTGCGTCCATCGGAAGCTTATCCTCGTACACGCGCATGCCCACGCCCGATTGCCGACACAAATGCAACACCTCCGAGGCCAAGCCGTCCGACACGTCAATCATGGCGGTGGGCACAATGCCATGCTCGTGAAAATCGTGCACGATGTCGGTGCGGGCCTTGGGTTTGAGTTGCCGCTGCACCACGTAGTCGTAGGCTTCTAGTTCGGGCTGCGCGTCGGGATTCTCAGCAAAAGTAATCTTTTCCCGTTCCAGCACCTGTAATCCGGCGTAGGCCCCTCCCAAGTCACCCGTCACGCACAAAATATCTCCGTCCTGCGCCCCGGATCGCCGCACCAGTTGCGGCGGAGCCACCGTTCCCAGTGCCGTCACCGAAATCAGTAAACCCGAGGGGGCGGCGGTGGTGTCTCCGCCCACCAGATCAACTCCGTAGTCGCGGCAGGCGTAGCCAATACCCCGGTAAAGGGCGTCCACCGCCTCCACCGAAAAGCGGTTACTTAGCCCCAAACTCACGGTAATCTGCCGGGGGATGCCGTTCATGGCGGCAATGTCCGACACGTTCACCGCCACCGCCTTGTAGCCCAAGTGCTCCAGCGGAGTGAATGACAAGTCGAAGTGAATGCCTTCCACCAGCATATCGGTGCTGACTAACTGGTAAGCGTTTCCGGCATCGATCACCGCGGCGTCGTCGCCAATGCCCAGTATTGAGCTTGGGTTGCTCAGCGAAAACTGCTGCTGAATCCGGTCGATTAGCCCGAACTCTCCCAAGCTGCTAATTTCAGTACGGTCAGGCGGCATATCGCTGGAAGACGTTTCAGACTGTTTCATACTGTCACGAGTTTCTTTCCTGACATAACTCCACCAACACCCCATTGGTTGACTTCGGGTGCAAGAAACAAATAAGTTTGTTGTCCGCTCCGGCTTTGGGAGTGTCGTTGATAAACGTGAATCCTTCGTTCTTCAGGCGCTTGATTTCCGCCCGAATGTCGTCTACCGCGAGCGCGATGTGGTGCAGCCCTTCTCCCCGCTTCGCGATAAATTTGCGCACGATCTCTCCTTCCGGGGTGTCGGATACTAGCTCTAGCTTGATGTCACCGACCGCGTAGAAGGTTGTTTGAACGTTTTCGGAAGATACTTCTTCGGTTTTGTAAGCCGATCGGCCCAGCAGGCGGTCAAACACACCCTGACTCGCAAGCGGGTCGGCTACCGCAATGCCCAAATGTTCTATTCGAAGGATCACATCCTGAGAAAGTTGATACTGCGCAAAGTACGGCAAAATTTTTGGGTTAAGGCCTATTCTTGCGGTGTAAAAGCGTACTTTTGCGCGGGGACGGCACCTATCCGGCACTTTCTTCGTTTACAGAAGAGAACACTATAATTAGGAGCGATTTTACATGGGTAAGGTTCGCGCTGAACTACCAGAAAGAAACTCAAGGAATAAGCCTTATTTTACTATGATTTCAATTACTGACAGAGCAAAAGAAAAGATTAGTGCTTTAAGAGCAGAAGAAGGGCACTCGCGCAGTCATAACGTGCGGGTGTCGGTGAAAGGAGGCGGTTGTTCGGGTCTGATGTATGATTTGGACTTTGACGACGCCACCCGGGAAGATGATCACGTGTATGAAGACCAGGGAGTGAAAATCCTGGTGGACAAAAAAAGCCTGCTGTATTTGCTGGGCACCACGTTAGATTTTTCCGACGGACTTAACGGCAAGGGGTTTCAATTTGTGAACCCCAACGCAACCCGCACCTGCGGGTGCGGCGAAAGCTTCTCCGTGTAACCAATCCTTCCTTCTCTTCCGCTTTTAAAAGCCAATATCGACAACGATGTTGGCTTTTTTTATGCGCTGCCCCAGTCTTAATGTTATGCACTGTTGGTTGTCAATAACTTAAGGAGTATGCACGCGGAACGGACGATTAAAATTTTTGCGGTAGAAGACGACCCCACGTACGTGAAATTTTTGCACTACGTGTTGAGTCTGAACCCCGACTTCGACTATGAAGTGTTCACCACGGGTAAGGCTTGTCTGGACCAACTGCACCGCAAACCTCAGATCATCACGCTCAACTATTCCCTGCCCGATGCCACCGGCCGTGAGCTCCTGGAGAAAATTAAGGCGCACAATCCGGACATCCAAGTCATTATCCTCTCCTCGCAAGAAGACATCACCACCGCCGTAGAACTGCTGAAACTAGGAGCCTACGATTATATCAACAAGGATCAGGATGCCCGCAATCGGCTCATCAACAGCATCAACAACGCGTTGAAAAACGTACAGTTGGTCAATGAGATTAATTTTTTAAAGCAGGAAATTACCCAAAAGTATCACTTCGCCAACAGCATTATCGGCAATAGTGTGCCCATGAAAAAGGTGTTTGCACTACTGGAAAAGGCCGTAAAGACCAACATTATTGTTTCAATCACTGGCGAAACCGGCACCGGCAAAGAGGTGGTGGCTAAGGCAATTCACTACAATTCTGACCGAAAAAAACGTCCGTTTGTACCGGTTAACCTGGCGGCTATTCCGCGGGAGCTGGTGGAAAGCGAACTGTTTGGTTACGAAAAGGGTGCCTTCACCGGGGCAGCCAGCCGTCGCCTCGGGAAGTTTGAAGAAGCGCAAGACGGCACCATCTTTTTGGATGAGATCGGCGAAATGGAACTGAGCCTGCAGGCCAAACTGCTACGGGTGCTACAAGAACGCGAGGTGACCCGCATCGGGGGCAACCAAACCGTGCCGCTTAATATGCGCATCCTGGTGGCCACCCACCGCAACCTGGCCGAAGAGGTGAAGGCTGGGAGTTTTCGGGAAGACCTTTACTATCGTTTACTGGGCCTGCCCGTGCACCTGCCCCCGCTGCGGGAGCGGGGCAACGATATTTTGTTGCTCACCAAGTTTATTCTCAATCAGTTTTGTCAGGAAAACAAACTGAAAGGGATGCTACTCAGCCAGCAGGCGCAGGAGAAACTATTGAAGTATCATTATCCGGGTAACGTGCGCGAGCTTAAGTCGATCATTGAACTGGCGGCGGTTCTAGCGGAAGATAACGCCATCGATGCCGACAACATCAACTTCAACAGCTTGGCCAAAGAGCGCAATTTCACCAGCGAAGAGTTGACCATGCGGGAGTATACCTTTTTGATCATTCGCCACTTCCTGAAACAATACGACAACAATGTCTTGCTGGTGGCGCAGAAGCTGGATATCGGCAAATCTACGATCTACCGATATTTGAAGGAGATGGAAGTAACCGAACTTGAGGCGCAAGAAACCGCTGCCTTAGCAGTTTAACGCATTAGAACGAAACGTATGAAGACCAACATTTCATTGATCGATTTATCCTACCTGGTGGCGCTGTGCGACGGGGACGATGACTTTATGAACACCATTATCGCCAGTTTTGTGGAGGAGATGCCCGAAACGCTTCGGCTAATTCAGCAAAAGATGCAGGATGGGGACTGGGAGGCCGTGGGGCAACTTGCCCATAAGATGAAGCCGTCGGTGCAATTTGTGGGTATGAACGACACGGTGGAGAAAACCAAAGATATAGAACTTTCCTGTCGCAATGCTGATATTTGTCCCGAGCGCCTGGGCGGCCTGGTTCGGGACGTTACTCAGGAAACCACCATCGCCATCACCGAATTGCAGGCAGTGTTGGCTAAGTAAAAACCGCTTACTGCCAATCACCAAAGCATTTCTGAGAAGCGCCCGTAAAAGAATTCTTCCTAAGAATCCTTCGTCAGGAAGTAAATTCACTAAATTCGTGTTTGCCACGTTTTCCTGATCGTTGTGCGAACCCACCGCCTACTGTTCCTTTTAGGATGCATCACCTGCCTACTTGCCTGCGAGTCGGACAATTCCTTGTTCCATCGCCTACCCGCTTCCCAAACCGGCATCACCTTTGCCAACACCATCGTTGAAAACGATAGCCTGAACGTCATTGACTACACCTACCTGTATAACGGCGGGGGCGTCGGAGTGGGCGATGTGAACAACGACGGACTGGACGACATTTTTTTCGCTGGCAACCAGGTGTCCAGCCGGTTGTACCTGAACCAAGGCGATTTCACCTTTCGGGACGTGACGCAATCATCCGGAATGAGCACCAGCCGCTGGGCCACCGGTGTGGCGATGGTGGATATCAACCAGGACGGCTGGCTGGATATTTACGTGTGCGTGGCTAGCAAATTTGGCGCTGCGCTAAGTAAAAACTACTTCTTCATCAACCAAGGTGCCGATGCTCCCGGTGACGAGGTAACGTTTGTTGACCAGGCCGAGCGGTACGGATTAGCCGACGATGGCTATTCAACCCAAGCAGCGTTCTTCGATTACGACCACGACGGCGATCTGGATATGTATCTGCTCACCAACGGCCTGGAGGAGTTTAGCCAGAACAACGCCCGCCCCAAGAAAACCCAGGGAGAAGGACTCAGCAACGACAAATTCTACCGCAACGACACGCCGTCCGATCGCCCCCACCAATTGGTCTTCACCGATGTGACCCGGGAAGCGGGCATCCTCACCGAAGGCTACGGCCTGGGTATCACCGTGAACGACATCAACCTGGACGGCTGGCCCGACGTGTACGTGGCCAATGACTTTATCACCAACGATTTGCTGTGGATCAACAACGGCGACGGCAGCTTCACGGACCGGGCGGCCGACTACCTGAAGCACCAGACCCACAACGGCATGGGTACCGATGTCGCCGACTTCAATAATGATGGGCTGGTGGATATTGTGGTACTCAATATGCTGCCCGAGGACAACTTTCGGCAGAAGATGATGTTCGGCAAACCCAACGAAGACCGTTTTCAGCTCAACCTGCGCTTTGACTATACGCCCCAGTACGTGCGCAACACCCTGCAACTCAACAACGGGTTCACCCCCGAAGGCGAACCATCTTTCAGCGAAATCGGGCAGCTGGCCGGGGTTTCCAACACCGACTGGAGCTGGAGTGCCCTGTTTGCCGACTTCGACAACGACGGCTACCGCGACCTGCTGATCACCAACGGCTACGCCAAAGACGTGACCGACATGGACTACGCCAGCTACCGCGCTTCCGCTTCGCAGTTTGGTACGGCTGAGGCCAAGCGCGAGAAAGCCGTGCAACTGGCTGCGCTGCTCAAGGAAGCCAAGGTGCACAACTACGTCTTCAAGAACGACGGTGACCTCACCTTCACCGACGTGTCGGAGGCCTGGGGACTAACAACTCCCTCATTTTCTAACGGTACCGCCTTTGCCGACCTGGACCAGGATGGTGACCTGGACGTGGTCACTAATAACATCAACGATGAGGCATTTGTCTACGAGAACACGCTAGAGAAATCACCGGAGAACAACTACCTACGAATTGCGTTGTCGGGACCGCCCAACAACCCAGCTGGCTTGCAAGCCACCGTGCGCTTGCGCCACGACGGACAACAGCAGTACCACCACCACACGGTTTACCGGGGCTATAAGTCGACGGTGGAGAACACTATCCACTTCGGATTAGGTGCGCACACGTTGGTAGATTCCGTTGAGATCACCTGGCCCGATGGGCGGTATCAGCTGCTAAGAAACGTGCCTGCCAACCAGACCATCACGTTGCGTTACGAAGATGCCGTGGACAGCCCGCCGCCTCCGGCCCGCCGCCCCACACCATTACTCACCAACGTATCCGGCGAGCTGCAACTAAACTATCAGCACCAGGAAGAGGACTTTGTGGACTTTAAGTACGAACCCCTGCTGCCCCGGCGCTACTCGCAAGACGGGCCCTGCCTAACCTCAGGCGACATCAACGGCGATGGAGCCGACGACTTTTACGTGGGCGGAGCCAAGCGACAACCCGGACGCTTCTACGTGCAGCAAGCCGATGGTCAGTTTATCAGCCAGACTTTACCGGGCGATTCGCTCTACGAAGACCTGGGGGCCCTACTGTTCGATGCCGATCAGGACGGCGACCCGGACCTCTACGTGGTGAGCGGCGGCAACGAGTTTCCGGCGAACGATCCGGCCTATCGTGACCGCTTCTACCGCAACGACGGGCAGGGTAATTTCACTCCTGATTCGTCCGTCATCCCGGCTACCGCTGCCAGCGGCTCCTGCGTGCGAGCCGCCGACTACGATCAGGACGGTGATCTGGATCTGTTCGTGGGCGGACGAATCGTGCCGAAGCGGTATCCATTGCCCGCGTCTAGTTGCGTGCTGCGCAACGAAGGCGGACGGTTTGTCGACGTTACCCAGAAGGTGGCCCCGACCCTCACCGAGCTAGGACTGGTGACCGACGCCCAGTGGACGGATTATAACCAGGATGGCACGCTTGACTTGGTGGTGGTGGGCGAATGGATGCCCATCACGTTCTTCCGTAACGAAGATGGGCAGTTTGTCAAAGCCACCGAACTCACGCATACCACCGGTTGGTGGAACTGCCTGCTGGCCGGTGACTTCGACGAAGACGGCGACCCGGACTATATCGTCGGCAACCTGGGCCTTAACTCCCGCTACCACGCCTCGGCCGACGAACCGCTCCGGCTACATACCAAAGACTACGACCAGGACGGACGCATCAACCCTATACTCACCTACTACATCATGGGAGAGGAGTATCCGGCCGCCTACCGCGACGCCCTGTCGGACCAGATGAACCCCATGCGGCGGCGCTTCCCGAAGTACGAAACCTATGCCAACACCACCTTCGATGAATTGTTTACTACCACCGAGTTGGAAGGCACCTACGTGCTGGAAGCCGAACGCCTCACCACCAGTTATCTCGAGAACCAAGGCAACGGTCCGGATGGATATCCCACCTTCACCGTTCGCGACATGCCGACGATTACCCAAATCGCCCCGGTGCACCGCATGATCACCGACGACCTGAACGACGACGGCCACCCTGATGTGCTGATGGTGGGCAACAGCTACGCTCCCGACGTGCACGTAGGTCGCTACGATGCCTTTATCGGCCAAGCCCTGTTGGGCGACGGGACGGGACAGTTCCGCCCGCTCACCCTGAGCGAAAGCGGCTTCTACGTGGACACCGACGCTAAAGATATAATCCGACTGAATCGGAACGGAAAGCCCACCTGGGTAGTTGCTAGCAATGACGATAGCCTGCGGGTGCTCGTAAAAACACCGGCGAAGGCTAACGGGCAAGAAGTAGCCAACAAATGATATGGGAGATTTTCCGGGCAGGACTCTTTTCTGGGTAACCGTCAGCGCGCTTAGTTTTCTACTCAGCTGCCAACCTTCGGCCGAGGAAGAAAGCCACGCCACTATGCTGCACTTGTTGCAACAAGTGCAAACCACCACCGCCCATCCCAGCAACTTCTACGCTAACGCCACCCGCATCCACCACTTTGACAGCCTGCTGCAACTTGACCCGGGCGACGCCCACTACCGCTACCAACGGGCGTTGGAATTGCTACGCTACGGATCCTCGCAAGCCGCAGCCGAAGCGCTGGAAGCCCTCATCCAAGCGCGAGATACCGGGCAGCTAGACCAATACCTCAATACGAACGAGCGCGAATCGCTAGAAGGCTACCTAGCCCTGAGCTACCTTCGGCTGGGCGAGCAAGAGAATTGCATCATCAACCATACCGCCGCCTCTTGCTTGTTTCCGATTCAACCGCCGGGCTTCCACCAGCGACCGCAGGGTTCGCAACACGCCATTGATCACTACACCAAGATGCTGGAAGAAAACCCCAACGATCTGAGCGCCCGTTGGCTGCTTAATATCGCCTATATGACCCTGGGGCAGTACCCCAAACAGGTGCCCCCCGCCTGGCTCATTCCTGATAGCAGCTTCCGCTCCGACTACCCCGCCAAACGGTTTCCTGACCGGGCGGTGTCTATTGGCTTTGACATCCGGGGATTGTCGGGCGGGCTGGTAGTGGACGACTTCACCAACGACGGCTACCTGGATATTATGGTGTCAGAGTGGGCACAAGACCGCCCCCTGCGCCTGCTGATCAACCAAGCCGATGGGACGTTTGCCGAAACCACCTCCCAAGCCCACCTCGACGGGCTGTTCGGCGGACTCAACCTACTGTCGGCCGACTACAACAACGATGGCTGGCTCGACGTGCTGGTGCTGCGCGGGGCCTGGCTCCAGGACTACGGCCACCACCCCAACTCCCTGCTCAAGAACAACGGCGACGGCACGTTTACCGACGTGACCCAGGCTGCCGGGCTGCTCTCCTTCCACCCCACCCAAACCGCCACCTGGAACGACTTCAACGGCGACGGCTGGCTGGACTTGTTCATCGGCAACGAAACGGCCAGCGCGACATCCTTTCACCACAGTGAACTGTTTATGAGCAACGGCGACGGCCCGGATGGACAACCCACCTTTCGGGAGGTGGCCCAGGAGGCGGGGGTCACGGTGAGCACCATTGGCACCCGCGTTGCCCCCCTGTTTGTGAAGGGCGTGACCTCGGGCGACTACGACAACGACGGTCGGCCCGACTTGTACGTCTCTACGGGCGGAGGCAACCACGTTGCCGCTAACTTCCTATTTCGTAACAACGGTCCCGATGCCGCGGGTAATCCCACCTTCACCGACGTGACCGCTTCGGCCGGGCTGGCCGAACCCAACTCCACCTTCACCACCTGGTTCTGGGACTACGACAACGACGGCTGGCTTGACATCTTCGCGGCCAACTATTGGAAGGCCGACGAGCCCTCCATCACCAGCGCTATGGCGGCCGAGGCCCTGGGCCTGACCCACACCGCGGCCACCGGACGCTATATCGCAACCAGGGTAACGGCACGGATGGACACCCCACCTTCGCCGACGTGTCGGATTCAACCCACCTCAACCGCATCCTTTACAGTATGGGAGCCAACTTCGGTGACCTGGACAACGACGGCTGGCTGGACATGTACCTGGGCACCGGCGATCCCACGCTGCGCTCGGTGGTGCCCAACCGCGCGTTCCGCAACGCCGAGGGGCGCTTCTTCCAGGACGTGACCACCGCCACCGGCACCGGCCACCTACAAAAGGGCCACGCCGTATCGTTCTCCGACCTCGATAACGATGGGGATCAGGACCTGCTCATGTCGATGGGCGGAGCCTACCAGGGCGACGTCTTCCAGAATGCCTTCTTCGAGAATCCCTACCAGGACGACCATCGTTGGGTCACCCTGCGGCTGGTGGGCACCGCGTCTAACCGCTCGGCCATCGGCACCCGGGTGGTGCTGACGGTAGAAACGCAAGGGAAGGAACGCAATATATATCGCGACGTGGGTTCGGGCGGCAGCTTTGGCGCGTCGGCCCTGCGGCTGGAGGTGGGACTGGGCGACGCCGACCGACTTAAGAAAGTCACCGTTCAGTGGCAAGTGTCAGGTGCGCAGCACTTCTTGGACTTACCTATGAATACTTTCTACGAGATCACCGAGGGAGAACCGAAAGCGCTGCCCCTGCCCCTGGCGCGGCTGCACTTCACCGCCCCAGCCTCGCCCCATGAGCATCACGCAACCCTCACTCCGTGAAAAAGTGGATCATCGTTGGCAGTATACTCCTCACGCTGCTCGCCGCGGCGGGCCTCACCCTCTATTATCGTAGTCCGGAAGTCAACTCCTGGGGCACCACGCTGCCGGGCATCGGCAGCAGTTCGTCGCCCCGCCTCACTGACCTAACCGGCGACGGCGTGCTGGACATCGTGTTTGGCACTGGACGGCAGGAACTGTACGCTAGCGACACGGCGGTGATTGCCCTGGACGGAGCCACCGGGCAACTGCTGTGGCACGTGGACGCCCGGGATCAGATCGTAGGTTCTGCAACACTGTTTGATGTTACCGGCGATGGCGTAGACGAGGTGTTTATCGGGGGGCGGCGCGCCGAGTTGATGGCCATCGACGGAACCGACGGAACGCTGTTGTGGGAGTTCTACGCAGCCGGAGACTCATTGGACCCCGGCCCCACCGCCGGACTCTACAACTTCTACAATCCCCAGCGCGTGCCCGACCAGGATGGCGACGGACACGACGACCTGCTCGTGGCCAACGGGGGCGACTACCTGGCCGAACCCCACGACCCGCACCGCCCGACGGGCTGCCTGATGGTGGTGAGCAGCCGCACCGGGCAGTTGCTGGCCAATGCGCCGGTCCCCGACGGAAAAGAAACCTACCTGTCGGCCGTGGTGGCCGATCTGGACGGCATCGGCACCCTGGACGTGATCTACGGCACCGGGGGTGAGACGATGGGCGGCCACCTGTACCGCACCACCCTGGCGGCCGTGCTGGCGCAGGACCTGAGCTCCTCGGTAGCCCTGGCCCACGGAGAAGAGAAAGGCTTTATTGCTCCCCCAGTGCTGGTGGATTTAACGGGCGACGGGACGCTGGACGTGGTGGCGAACGCGGTGGATGGTCGCCTGCTGGCCTTCGACGGAGCCACCAACGCCCCGCTGTGGGAAGTCCCTATCGCCGGAGCCGAGGCTTACACCACCCCGGCCGTGGGCTACTTCACCGGCGACGACACCCCTGATTTCTTCGCCAACTACGGTAAAGGCGTGTGGCCCACCCTGCGCGACCCGATTCAGTTCTTAGTGGATGGGCAGTCAGGAAGAATTGTGCAGGAAGATACATTGGGGCGCTTTCAGTACGCTTCGCCAGTGGTTGTTGATATTAACAAGGATGGCTACGATGACGTATTGCTCAGCGTGAACTACTTAGAAGAACGCTTCGACGTGAAAGTGCCCTATAACCGCTTAGTAGTTTTTGACTTTCATCAGCAACAGATATTTCGCTTCAACGAACCCTTGCCGGGCATTAACGTATCTTCTACCCCCTGGATAGGTGATATGGATAACGACGGCTGGTTAGACGTGGTTTATTGCGTAATGCAGGTAGTAGACAACAAGAGCGACCATCCCAAACAAATAACCATTCATCGCTTAGAGAAAGAACTCTACACCCCCGATAGGATTGAGTGGGGAGCGTACATGGGCAGCAAATACGACGGAATATTCTCTGGAAGGTGAATGTATGATACAGTTTTGAGAGTCACCTTAAGGGGTTTGAAGAAGTGCATCTTTGATAGCTCTCAGTTCGTAAATCCACACTAGAAAGCGGACTACACCAAACAGAAAAGGGGCGCGCTAAACCATAGCGCGCCCCTTTGTATTTTTCTACTTCTACGGTGCTTTTTACGGAAGCAGCACGGTATCAATAATGTGTACCACCCCATCGGAGGCTTGTACGTTAAGCGTGCTGTTGGTAGTCAGATTTACGGCTTGTCCGCTGTCAGTGGCTATTGTAAACACCGCATTATTAACGTTAATCGTACCTCCTGACAAAGTCTCTACCGTTCCGTTAGGCAGATCGCTAGACAACAGGCGGCCGCTTAGCACGTGGTAAAGCAAGATAGGGCGTAGTAGCTCACCTTCAGTCTCCGCCACATTTACTCCAGCCGCAGCAAAAGCGGCATTAGAAGGCGCAAAAACGGTGTATGGCCCTCCCTCCGTGAGCACAGTATCGAGTCCACTCTTCTGCAACGCCAGCACCAAATCCGACAGGTCAGCAACGCCAGAGGCTAAGGTTACAATGTTTTGGGTAGGGGGGCTTAAGACGGAGCCAATCTCGTGGACGTAACCGTTGGTGCCCTTTAAATCCGCCGTAATAACCGGAACTCCGTCTACGGTAACTCCACCTTCAGTAGCAAGCACCACGGATGCTCCGTTAATCGTTTTAGCGAAACCTGCGGTGATTGCCGCGGCGGAAAGCGAGTCGGTAACCACGTGATAGGTAAGCTAGCTGGCGGCAGCGGCAGCAGGGTCGGTAACTCCGGCAGCGGCAAAGGCTGCATTGTTAGGGGCAAATACCGTTACGGTCCCACCGCTAAGCGGGGTAATTAGGTCTTTAGCCACTAACGCAGCCGCCAAGGTGCTGAAATTAGGATTGGTAAGTAGAATACCCGCTACCGTATTTAAGCTAGGGGGTACCAGCACTTCGTCAATTACCTGCACGACTCCGTTAGTGGCCCCTATGTCGGGGGCAGTGATAATGTCGGTATCATCATCCAGGTCAAGGGACTCGCCGCTCAGCGTGGTCTGCGATCCGACAACATTTTCCGCATTAACCGATCCCTCAATGACGTGATATTCCAGAATGGTGCGCAGCAGCGGGTCGGGCACGTCGGCCAACGAGGCAAAACCCTGACTGGTCAGGAACGCCGTAAAGGCAGCATTGGTGGGAGCTAGTACGGTGAATGCTCCACTACCGCCATCAATGGCATCTACCAGATCAGGAAAGCGGCCTACCGCCGCGGCCAGCGAAGTAAAGTCAGCCCCTCCGGCAATCTGTAAAATGTTCTGCGTAGGAAAGGTAGGCGGAACTAACACCGCGTCTAGTTCGTGCAAAAATCCATTGCGCGCCGGTCGGTCGGCCACGGTAATGGTAGCACTATTGCTCGCTCCGGTTACGGTGGTACCACTAAATGTTAGCTGGCCACCCTGCTCGGTAGCCGGTACCGAACCCAGTTCGGCCGAGCTGTAGCTACCGCTTACTACGTGGTAGTTGATCAGGCTGCGCAGCATATCATCGGGAATATCGCCCAGTGCTGCGTAAGTATCATACTTGGCCAGAAAGGCGTCAAAGGCCGCGTTGGTCGGCGCAAAGATGGTGTACTCGTAGGAAGGGCCACTACCGTTGAACTCGTCGGAGATGCGGAGGCCGTTGGAGCCGATGGCGCGGTAAAACTGAGAGAACTTCCCCTCGCTCTCGATGGAATTCAGTACGCCAATCACGCCGGAGCCGCCCTTGTCGCGCACCTCCACGTCTTCTTGGCAGGCAGTAAAGAGCAGTAAAGGCAGGAAGACTCCTCCGGCTAGTTTGTATAAGTTTGTATATCTCATTGATTTATTGGTAAGCATAAATAGTTGATGGATAAAGGAACCCGGCAGGTAGCCCTGCCCGGGTTCCGAATCAAATGAAGGGGCAATTAGTATCCGGGGTTTTGATCGGCTTGATTGATTTCAGCGTTGGTTTCTAGTTCCTGTAATGGAATAGGCCATAGCTTAAACCGGTCGGCGTAGGGCTTATTGTCGGCCCGGGCCACGTCGTCGTCCAGTCCCCAGCGACGCAGGTCGTTGTAACGATGTTGCTCACCGGCTAACTCCACCGCGCGTTCGTGCATGATGAGGGTCATCACCTGCTCACGAGTATCGGCCGGATACTGGGCCGTGGGATATAGCCTCAACACGTTATTTAGGGTACGGGGCATGTATAACTCAATGTCCGGATTGGTCTTTTGGGCAATGGCCCGTTGTCGCACCTGGTTAACCAACGCTAATACCTCAGGAATGGGTTTGCCATTGTTGAGCTTGGCCTCAGCGGCCATCAGCAGTACGTCGGCGTAGCGCATCAGGCGAAAGTTGATGCCCGAACTTTGATTGCCGTCGTCGCGGATGTCGTAGTTTTGGTACTTCCGCCAGGCGATGAGCCCACCAAATTGATCCCTGGTGAAGGTTCCTCTAAACCACTCCACGCCATCGTCGTAGAAGGTTTGCTCGTAGCGCGGGTCACCTAGTTCAAAGCGATCAGCAAAGTCCTGCTTGGGTCGCACGTTGTTAAAGCTGGCAAAAGCGTACTCCACTCCGCGGAAGGTAGCTTCTCCTCCCCCGGCAACGTCAGTGTTCCACTGAACACCTAGCCCGTCCTGAAATTGCACCTCAAACAGCGACTCAGCGTTGTTTTCGGCTTCGGCCACCTGTTCTTCGCCAATACCGTTCCAGCGAAAGTTTTCCACCAGGCGGTAGGTGCCGTGTTGGCCGTTGATGATCTCCATGAACTGAGCTTCGGCTTCGGCCCATTGTTCACGGTAGAGATACACTTTCCCTAGGTAACCGGTAGCAGCTCCGGTGGTGGCACGGCCCAGGTCATTTCCTCCGTATTCATCTTTGGAAAATAAATTTTCCTTGGCGTACTCTAAGTCTTCGATCACCTGCGCGTATACTTCTTCGGCCGATGCCCGAGGTTGTTGAATAGAAGCCTCGGGGGGATCTAAGACTAGCGGTACACCGCCCCACTTATTCACCAAATCGAAATAGAAAGTGGCTCGCAGGAAACGTGCTTCGGCTACAATTCGGTTCCTGAGAGTTTCGTCCATTTCTATTTGAGGCACTTGTAGAATCACCCTGTTGGCACGGGCGATACCCACGTAATACCCTCGCCAAATTCCGGTGATCACTTCGTTGTTGGCATCCCAGGTGTAGTTGAGCATCTGGGCCAGGCTGGCTTGAAGGTTATTGGTGCCGATACTTTCGTCCGACGGCATGTCGTTGCCAAAGAAATAAAAGCGTTGCGCCAGATCAATGGCTTGCCAAGCGCCGTACACGGAGGTGAGGGCCAGCAGAGCATCTTCCTGAGTCTGGTAGAAGGTGCCTGGAGTGGGGTTGTTGGGGTTATCTATCTCCAGCAGTTCTTCATCCCGTTTGCAGGATACTACAATTACTAAGTTCGCGAGCACAAAAACCAGCAAGAATCTAAGCGTTATAGAATACTTTTTCATATTATATTTTTTCATTCTTTTTATACTTGATGTCTACTAAAAAGTTACTTGGATGCCCAACATATACGTACGGGCCTGCGGAAACTGTCCATTGTCAATACCTCGGCCCCTACTGGCTCGATCAGGGTTGTTATCCTGAGAACCAATTTCCGGATCATAGCCTTCATATTGTGTTAAGGTGAACAAGTTTTGAGCGGTGGCATAAATCCGGGCATTAGAGATAAATCCGCCGATGTTTTCCAGGGTAGCGAAGGGCACGTTATAGCCTAACGTCAGGTTTCGGCAGCGCAGGAATGAACCGTCGCCAATAAAGCGGTCTGACTCACGGGTATTGAGGGCCGGGTCGCCCCCGATGGCCCGGGGAATTTCGTTGCTCGTACCGGGACCAGTCCAACGATTCAGCGTTTTCTTCTCAAAGTTGAAGGGACGCAGCATTCCTTGCGCAAAATAGCGGTAGCCATAGTAAAGTTCTATACCTTCTACCCCTTGCAAAAACAGATTCAAATCAAACCCTTTGTACGAAGCGTTGAGGGACAAGCCGTAGGTAATGTCAGGAATAGGATCGCCTATGTAGGTACGGTCGTCGGAGTTAATTACCCCATCGGGTACTCCTTCGGGGCCGCTGATATCCTTAAAGCGGATATCCCCCGGTTCGGCATTGGGTTGAGAAGCATGGGCGTCAACCTCGGCCTGGGTCTGGAAGATACCGTCGGTTTGGTAACCAAAGAAAGACCCAATGGGCAATCCCTCATCGATACGCGTGACGCGGGTCACGTTTACATCACCGCTGGTAATGGGTTGCCCTCCTCCTAATGATAGAAATTCGTTATCGAGGGTGGCCAGATTTCCGGTGACACTATACTGAAGGTCGCCAACCGACTTGCGATAAGTCACGGCTAATTCTAACCCTCGGTTTCTCACTGACCCCACGTTTAGTGTGGGGGAATCATTACCTCCCCGCACTCCGGTAATAAGCGATGGCGGTACTGGAATAAGGATATCTTCGGTAGTTTTGATATAATAATCGGCGTTGATCAATACGCGGTTATCAAACAAGCCTAGGTCTATTCCAAAATTCGTCTGGGTAGAAGTTTCCCACACAAGGTCAGAAGCGGCCAGATCTCGTTGCGCCACCCCAGTTACCGGGTTACCACCTAAAACATAGTTTATGGTGTTTCGCAGCTCCGTTTGGAAACCGTAGTTACCAATCTCTTGAAACCCGGTCTGTCCCCAGCTACCGCGTAACTTCAGATCGCTGATAAAGGTTGCACCCTCCATAAAGGCTTCTTCGCTTAAGCGCCAACCTACGGATGCTGACGGGAAAATACCAAATTTATTGCCAGGTGAGAAGCGAGACGAACCGTCGCGGCGAATGTTGGCCGTTAGCAGATAGCGATCGTCAAAGCTATAGGTCAATCGTCCTAAGTAGGACACCAATGCAAATTCATTCAAGCTACCTTCCACCGCGGGCACGTTGTTTACGCCATTGAGTACCCGCACTACCGAGTTTACCGTGTTGCGCCCGCTACCCTGCGCCACGCGCTGTTGGTAGGTCTGACGGGTATATCCCACCAATAATCCCAGATTATGCTGACCAAAAGTCTTGTTATAGTTCAGGGTATTTTCGATCAGTGGAGAGATCGAGTAGGCATGTCGGTCATTAATTGTAGCAAAGTCCTGCGTCCGGCGGTCACCAAACTTGTAGGGGGGTTCATAGCGGTAACGATTACCGTAAATAAAGTCTCCTCCCAAGCTTAGCTTATAAGTTAGTCCGTCAATGATTTCGTATTCCCCGTACAGGTTTCCAATCACGCGGAAGCGGGTGGTACGGTCGGTAAAGAGCTCCGCCTGGCCCACCGGATTGTTGGCATCCTGCTCATCGATGATTCTGTTTCCAGAATAAAGGCTGGGATTAGGACCGGTCGTTCCGCCCACGTTGTTGGGATCGAGAACAGGACGGTTGGGCGGATAGTGAAGAATGGAAAAGAAGTCAGCCGTGAGGTCATTACCTTGCGTACGGCTAAAGGATAGCGACTCACCAAATTTAAAACGCCCTTTCTGGAAATCGGTGTTGATCCGTAGACTGAACCGGTCAAAGTCAGTTTCGCGGATAATCCCTTCCTGCTTCATGTAGTTGCCCGATACGTTAAATTGTGCATTCTCAGACCCTCCGGATACGCTTAAGTTCACACTATTGATAGGGGCAGTACTGAACATCTCGTCTTGCCAGTCGGCCTTGTTCACCAATTCTTCGGGCCGTTGCAGCGCTACCACCCGGGGCAGCCCCGCATTGTCGGTGAGTTCGTCCGAGATTTCTTTGTATCCGTTGATATCGGTGAGCTCCAGCAAGCGCCAGGGTTCCTGAATACCGGTGTAGGCGTCTAAAGTGATTTTAGCCTCTCCGGCTTTCCCACGTTTGGTGGTGATCAGCACCACCCCGTTGGCGGCGCGGGCACCGTAGATGGCTGCGGCCGAGGCGTCCTTAAGAATTTCCATCGAGGCAATGTCGTTGGGGTTAATGGTGCTGAGCGCGTTAAACTTGTTTTCACCCGTTGCTCCGTTGTCATTGATCACCGGGATACCATCAATTACGTACAGAGGTTCCGAGTTACCAATGGAGCCAATACCGCGAATTTGCACCTGCATGCCCGCCCCGGGTTGCCCGGACTGCTGCACCACGTTCACCCCCGCTACGCGGCCCTGTAAGCCTTGTTCCACGGAGGTAATGGCCATGTTCTTGAAGTCTTCGGCATCGACCGACGACACCGCACCGGTGAGATCGCGTCGTTCTTGCGTACCGTAGCCAATAACCACCACTTCGCTCAGCGACTTGATGTCGGGCAGCATCAGCATATTGATGGTGGACTGGTTGCCAACGGCGGCTTCCTCGCTAGAGTAGCCCACGGCGGAGAACACCAGGATGGCGTCATCGCTATCTACGTTGATGCGGTAGTTGCCCTCAATGTCGGTAACCGTTCCGATGGTGGTGCCTTTTACAAGAATATTAACGCCCGGCAACGCTCCTTCTTCGTCGGAGGTGACGGTTCCGGAAACGGCGCGATCCTGAGCGTGCGTGGTGGTGTGAATGACCAGTAGAAAAGCTAAGCAGCTTAACAGCACTCGCCAGCAAGAGGTAAAATCACTCATAAGGAATAGATGTAGTTGGTAAGCAATAATAGTATGTCAATCAGATTGCGATAATAAAAAGTGAATCTGAATTGAAGAGGCGAATATAGATATAATTTTGATTATCTAGCAAAAACATTACGTAGCTTTCTGCTTGATCTCATGAAAAATATATCTGCCCTTTCTGATCCAGAACTCCAAGCCCGCTTCCGAAAGCACTCGGTGCGCGGTATGATCATTTCTCTGTCGCTGCTGGTGTCGTTTCTGATCCTTTACTTCTACGCCGACCCGGGAAACCCGGTGGTCACCACCCTGTCGGTGATCATTTCAGTCGCCTCGGTGGCCCTGGCTATTTGGTACCACGTAGAGAAGCGGAAGTACATCAAGGAATTCAAGCGACGCCGTGATGCGTAAAAAAAGGCCACTCCACCATAGGATCGGCCTTTTTTAATCTAACCTACTTTACCTTTTCTTCCAATCCAGGTTAGTGTCTTCACTACCCTTTCTGTTATCCCCGTTTGGTGTTCACCACGATGGCTCCGTTTCCGCCGCGCATGCCCCAGAAGCTGGCCCCGAAGCCCTTGTGCACCTCGATCGTCATCACATCATTGGGACTGAGCATATTCACCGCCGTGGCATCCACGGGCATGCCGTCGATTACGTAGAGCGGTTGCCGCCATCCGCGCAGCACGGCGTAAGAACTGAACCCTCGGTTAAAAACCTGCACGCCCGGCACCCGACCCTGCAAAGATTCCAGCACGTTGATGGGGACAAAGGGCAACTCGTCCATCACCAGAATTTGGTCGGCGTAGGCTGCGGTTTGGGATATGTCGCGCAGATCTACCCGGTAAGCATCCCGCAGGGCGTTGGGACTATACACCGTCTGCCCGGGCTGGTTGGCGGCTTGTGATGCTAGGGGTAATCCTAAAAAGGCGAAAAGCACAATGGCGACTAGTACTATATTTTTGGTCTTTTTCATGGCTTATTGGTTTTAAGTGAACACTCGAAAGGGCATGCTCTCCAACAACTACTCAATCCACCCGTCCAGCATCCGCTTGTCATATTTCACGATTCAGTACTAGAACATACCAAACCGGACCATGATTCGCTGGTTTTGTTAAAGTATGTTAACAGAATCATCCTGACCAAGGTAGCAAGCCGACGAGCGGGCCTGATGCGATAAAGTAAGGAGCACCAGACAAAAAAGGTAGGCCCGTGCTTGGGGCCTAAGAAGTAAAAGACGTACTTACAACCATATTTTCCATCCACCTTTCCTACGATGCGCATCAGACAAACCAGCCTCCATCTGACCCTGCTAGGTGGCTTGCTAGGGCTACTTTTGTCGAACTTCACCTTCGCGCTGTTTCTTCCTGCCGTAATTGGCATCACGGTGGTACGGCCATCGGGTAACGCCGTAAATTCCGCTCCCGAACTCATCTTTAGTGGCACCAAGAACGCCACCAGTGCCCGCCAATCGGTGGTCATCCGCAACGATCAGACCACGGCCCTCACCATCACCGACATCGCCCTGTCCGGCGCCGACGCGGCGGCCTTCACCGTCACCAACGCCCCGGCGCTCCCCCTCAACCTGGCTCCCAACGACACCGCCACCGTGGAGATAATTTTCTCGCCTACCGGAGCGGTGGGTGCCTTGTCTGCGCCGCTCGTCATCACCGAAAGCTCCGGGGCGGGCGCCACCATCGGGCTGTACGGACTCAGTGCGCAAGCGCTGGAGGGCAGCAACGAACCGGCGCTCAACGCCATCGTGCAAACCCTGGGCTACGCCATCAACGTGGGCGGCACCCAGCTAATCCTGGAAAAAGGCCCCCACCCCATCGGCGACGAGGTGCTCGTGCCGCTCTTTGCGCAGGCCGGGCCCGGCCCCGTGGGTATGCTGCCGGTGGCCCGCTACTCTCCGGGCGGTCCGCTGGCCTACGGCTACTACGTTGCGGAGGGAGACACGGTACGGACGAAAGAAGTGGGCACCGTGGCCGGAGACCAGGGACAGGCCCTGAACCCGGCCCTCGCCGCCGGGACGATCACCTTTGAACCGGGCGGGCAGCCCTTCGGGTTCTACGCCGACGTGACCAGCTATGCGGCCCAGAAAACGTTTACCGAAGACAGCCGCAACACCGGCCCCCTCTCCCACGCGGTGCGCACCTACCCGGTGAAGAACCGCGACGGGGCCGCGGTGGCCAACACCTACCTGGTGTGCATGGAACCGGCCAGCAACGGCGACTACCAGGACTACGTGTTTTTGGTGACCAACGTGAAACCCGCTGCGGAGCGCAACTGACTGCCGCCCGGCAATTTAAGCGCGCAATACGCTACCTATTTTTCCTGTTTCGTTCCGGTGATTTTTGAGAATAGTTTGATCACCAGCAGCGATACAATCCCTATAGCTAAACCAACGATAAACTCGCCCAAGGTGCTGGGCAACGCGTGCACCAGATCGTGCACGAAGTGTACGTTATGGACAAATATCCCCCCGGCCACCAGAATCATGGCCAGCGTGCCAACCACCGCTAAACCTCTAACTATGTAGGGCAGCGTTTTTACCAAAGCGGTGCCAATGCTTTTTGAAACACTTGATCCCTTGTCACCGGCGGCAATTAATTTGTAGCCTAAATCATCCATCCGCACGATCAGGGCCACTAGGCCGTACACTCCCACCGTTGCCAACAGGGCCACGATGGTTACTACGCTGATTTGCACCTCAAGCGGCTCCTTCATCACCGTCCCCAGGGCTATAAATACAATTTCTATGGACAGGATAAAATCCACAATGATGGCCGATTTTATTTTCTTTTTTTCGTACGCCTTCACTTCGGCTTCGGTCATTTCTTTGACGGTGGCCTTAGCCTTCGCCTCGCCTCTGTGAAACAAGTATTCGTATATCTTCTCGGCACCCTCGTACGCCAAATACACCCCTCCGGCCAATAGAATGGGAACGATAGCCACCGGAAAGTAAGCGCTCAGCAGAAACGTGACCGGCAGGATGATCAGTTTATTTAAAAACGAGCCCTTGGTGATCTTCCATAAGATGGGCAGTTCTCTGGCTGAAACGAAGCCCGACGCTTTCTCGGCATTGACCGCCAGATCGTCGGCCAGAATACCGGCCGTTTTTCGGGTGGCAACCTTACTCATCGCCGCCACATCATCCATGAGCACCGCAATGTCATCAAAGAGCGCAAAAAATCCTGAAGCCATACTACGTATTATCTGGTTTGGTTCAAAAAATATAACCGCGGCAAGATAGTACTTTTCAGCCCACCTACGAACCTAGTAGCGTCGTTACTTTGATCGTAAGCTACATTATTGGGTCGTAGCGACCGTCGCCCAAGACGTTGGGCATCATATGCTTTGCTACTTCCTGATCCAACGCTTGCTTAAATCTGGTCGTAGGACGCTATCGCTACCCTACGACTCACCTAAAAACATTGCTTGTTGGGTCATAGGAGTAGCTATTTTGTGCATTTTGGCTGGTTATAGCAACGCCTCATACAACACCTCCACCGGGTGCTTTGCCCGTCGGCCGGTGCCGTCTTTAATCTGGTGACGACAGCTGGTGCCGGGGGCGGCAATGATCACCTCGGCGGGTTGCTTGCGCACCGTGGGGAACAGCACCAGTTCGCCCACCTGCATGGATAGGTCGAAGTGCTCTTTCTCGTAGCCGAACGACCCGGCCATACCGCAGCAGCCTGACGGGATAAGGTGCATCTCGTAGTTAGCGGGCAACGACAGCATCTTCTTGGTGGGCACCAGCGACGACAGCGCTTTCTGGTGGCAGTGCCCGTGCAGCTTGATGACCCGTTTTTCTTGCGTGAACTGCTCTGCGGTGATGTGGCCCCGGTCAATCTCGCGGGCGATGAACTCCTCTAGTGTATAAGTATGGTCGGCAATGCGGTGCGCCTGCTGCTGGACTTCGTCGCGGGTTAGGTCAATGTACTCGTCGCGCAGCGTGAGGATGGCCGAGGGCTCCACGCCCACGATGGGAGTATCCTCGCTGACGATGTCCTTGAGCAACGCGATGTTCTTCTCGGCAATGGTGCGGGCCTGCTTGAGCAAGCCTTTGGATAGGAACGTACGTCCGCTTTCTACGTGCTTGGGTATCTCCACGGAGTAGCCCAGTCGCTCCAGCAAGTAGAATTGCTTTCACGCCAATTTCAGTGTCGTTGTAGTTGGTGAACTCATCGCAGAAGAAGTAGACCTTGCCCCGCCCTTCGGTTTGCTTCGCCGGTAGGTTGCTGTACGCGTCGTCGGTAAGCGTGGTGGCCGGGGCGGAGGAGAAGCCGCTCGTGTGCACCAATCCTCGCTGGTGCTGCCGGTACCACTTCTGCAACGTGACGGTATGCAGCTTCGGCATGGACCGACCCGAAGCGAAGCCAGTGACGCGCTTGATCAGATTGCTCACTAGAGAATTGGTCACCGCCCAGTTGTACAGACGCGGGGTGAGCGCGGCCAGGGCGGTGAGCTTGGTGAAGTGCGCGATAATGCGGGTGCGCAGCGGCACGCCGTTGGCCTCATAGTAGTGCTGCAAAAACTCAGCTTTCATCTTGCCCACGTCCACGTTCGAGGGGCACTCGGCCTTGCAACCCTTACACGACAAGCACAGGTCCATTACCTCCTTAATCTCCTCGTGGTCGAAACGATTGGTTTTTTCGGAGTTGGTCAGGAAGTGGCGCAGGATGTTGGCGCGGGCGCGGGTGGTGTCTTTTTCGTTACGGGTCACCATGTAGCTGGGGCACATGGTGCCGCCGCTGATATGCGTCTTGCGGCAGTCGCCCGAACCGTTGCACTGCTCAGCGGCGCGCAGCACGCCCTGGTTCAGACCGAAGTCGAACACAGTGTCGATGTCGGGCGTGGGGTGGCCCGGCATGTAGCGCAGTTGCTCGTTCATGGGCGGGGCATCCACGATCTTACCGGGATTGAAGATGTGCTGCGGGTCCCAAGTCGCCTTGATTTCTTTGACCAATTCATAGTTCTTCTCGCCGATCATGAAGCGTAGAAACTCGGCCCGCAGTCGGCCGTCGCCGTGCTCCCCGCTTAAAGAGCCGCGGTAGCGCTTCACCAGCGTGGCAATCTCCCGGGCGATGGTGCGGAACAGCTCGTTGCCCTGCTGCGTCTTGAGGTTCAGGATGGGCCGCAGATGCAGTTCACCGTCGCCCGCGTGGGCGTAGTGCACGCACGACAGTTCGTACTTGGCCAGAATTTGGTTAAACTCCGCAATATACTCCGGCAGGTCGGCTACCGCCACGGCGGTGTCTTCGATCACCGGCTGCGCCTTGTAGTCGCCCGGCACGTTACTGAGCAAGCCCAGTCCGGCCTTGCGCACGTTCCAAGCGATCTTGGTGTCGTCGTTATACAGCACCGGGAAGTGGTAGCCGAGTTCTTTCTCCTGTAGTTCGGCGTGCAGCGCGTTTATGGCGGCGTCGACGGCTTCCTGGGTGTCGGCCGCAAACTCGATCATCAGCACCGCCTCGGGTTCGCCCTCGATCCAGAAGGTGTCGGGGCGGTACATCAGGTTGGCGCGGGTGCGCTCGATCACGTGGTGGTCCATCAGCTCCGAGGCGCGCGCACCGTGCTGCATAGCGATCACGTTGGCCCGCAGCGATTCGTCTAAGGTGAGAAAGTGCGGACACGCCAGCCCCACCACGGGCGGGGGCAGCGGCTCGCAGTTAAGCTTGATCTCAGTGATGAAGGCCAGCGACCCCTCCGAACCGCACAGCAGGCGGCAGAAGTTGAAGGGCTCGTCGCCCCCGAACACCGCACTGCGCAGCAGGATATCCACCGCGTAGCCCATGTTGCGCCGCCGCGGAATCTCGGGCTTGGGAAACTCTCTGATGATCTCCTCCTGCACCGCCGGATCGGACAGGCGGTCGCGCAGGGTGCGGTAGATGGTCGTTTCGAGTTCGCTTACCGCCGTCTCGCCACTACACTTTCGGTCGAACTCATCCGGGGTAAGGGCTTTAAATGTGGTCACGCTGCCGTCGCTCAGGATGGCGCGAACCTCCAGGGTGTGCTCGCGGGTGGTGCCGTAGATGGGCGAGTGCAGTCCGCAAGAGTTGTTGCCCACCATGCCGCCCGCCATCGCCCGGTTGGCGGTGGAGGTTTCGGGGGCGAAGAACAGGCCGTGCTCTTTCAGTAGTGGTTCAGATCGTCGCGAATCACGCCGGGCTGCACCCGCACCCAGCGCTCGTCGGCGTTAATCTCCAGGATGTTGGTCATCGTCTGCGAGATATCCACCACGATGCCGCTGCCCACCACCTGTCCGGCCAGCGAGGTGCCCGCCGCCCGCGGAATCAGCGAGGTGCCGTGCTCCCGGGCGAAGCGTACCAGCCGTACAATATCGTCTTCCGACTGGGGGATAGCCACGGCGAGGGGCATCTCCTGGTAGGCCGAAGCATCGGTAGCGTAGAGGATACGCATGGTGTCTCGTGGTGCAGGGTGCCCTGTAGTTCGCGGGCGAGTTGGTCTAAGGCGGTGTGCATCATGGGGTAAGTGGCTTGAAACGATAAGTACCAAAGCGGTTTAGGTTCGCTAAAGTACAATACGTAACAAAGAAATGCCTATCTCGGTGCCGATTGATAGCGTTAAATAAAAAAAGCAGCTACCAGAATTTTCTGATAACTGCTTGGAAGATCTTCCTCTTGGACTCGAATGGCACGGCAACGGCCGACCGTCGGCCACCCGGCAAGGACCTACTGATTAACCGTCGGCCGCGCTAACCAACTGGGCTGTACGAAAAAAGCAGTTGCCAGCTTTGGCTGACAACTGCTCCTCGCTTAGTAAAGCTCCTCCTCTTGGACTCGAACCAAGGACCTACTGATTAACAGTCAGCCGCTCTAACCAACTGAGCTAAGGAGGAATATTCCATTTGCCTGCTAGCAAAAACAGACTGCAATATTAGTGGGTTCGTTACTTAATTGCAAAACTTTCCTTCACAATTTATTTTGTTTAATCTGTACACTTCCCGTATATTATTTGTTGATTCGAAAACACCTCCGAGGGCAGGCGGTTAGCACTTACGAAACGAAACGGATATATGAGCAAGGGACAGTTTTTTGTGGGAATTATTTTGGCCGCACTGTTGGGTGGGGCAGTTGCGGTGGGATTGCTTACCTACGTTAACGACACCCCCGCCAAGCGTTACGCTAACCTGCCCAGCGCTGATAACGTAGCATTTTCAAACTTTTTGGCCGATACCACCTTTGCAATTCCCGATGGCATCAATTTCGTCTACGCAGCCCAGCGGGCCCGTCCCGGAGTGGTCTTTATCCGCTCTACCTACCAGGGCGAACGTGGTTCGCGCTATGACTTGCTCGAGGAGTTTTACGACTACTTTGGTGAGCGTGAGCGAGACGGCGCCGAGAGAAATCCTCACCAGGGACAGCCCTCCCGCTCGTCGGGTTCGGGAGTGCTGATCTCGGAAGATGGCTACATCGTCACCAACAATCACGTTATTGAAGACGCCAACACCATTGAAGTCACGCTGAACGATAATCGTCAGTACGAAGCAGAACTGGTCGGCACGGACCCCACCACTGACTTAGCGCTGCTCAAGATCGACGACACCAACCTATCCTTCGTGCCCTTCGGCGATTCTGATAATATCCAGGTGGGCGAATGGGTGCTGGCGGTAGGCAATCCTTTTGGTACCCTCACCTCTACGGTGACCGCCGGCATTGTGAGTGCCAAGGCCCGCAACATCAACATTCTGCACGACCAAAACAACCAACAGATTGAGGCCTTTATCCAAACCGACGCCGCCGTGAACC
Source organism: uncultured Cytophagales bacterium (assembly GCA_963833215.1). Lineage (GTDB taxonomy): Bacteria > Bacteroidota > Bacteroidia > Cytophagales > Cyclobacteriaceae > Tunicatimonas. The sequence goes on from CAWHXE010000014.1 coordinate 90,101, forward strand.
GGGGCAACAGCGGGGGAGCACTCGTAAATTTGCGGGGCGAACTGGTGGGTATTAACACGGCTATTGCCACCCAGACCGGTTCGTACGCGGGCTACTCATTCGCCGTTCCGGCTACCTTGGTCCAGAAGGTGATGGGCGATTTACTGGAGTTCGGTTCCGTTCAGCGGGCTTTGTTGGGGGTCTCTATCCTCGATGTGAACGCCAACCTGGCGCGTGAAAAGGGGTTGGACGTGGTGGCCGGAGTCTTTATTGACGGAGTGGCGGGCGGAAGTGCCGCCGAAGAAGCAGGCATTGAGCCCGGTGATGTTATCGTTGAGATCAATAAGCAACGGATTAGGAACATTGCTCAGTTGCAAGAACTGGTGGCCCGCAACCGCCCCGGCGACGGGGTAAAGGTGACATATTGGCGGGATGGGCAGCTCGAGGAAGTAGATGCAGTACTCAAGGGCACGATGGGCAACGCCAAGTTAATGCGCGAACCACTGAAAGCGACGCTGGAAGGTAGCGTATTTATTGATCCTTCGGCCGAAATTCTGGAGGAGCTTGATATCAAAGGCGGGGCCCTGCTCACCGAACTAGGGAAAGGCAAATGGAAGGAGGCGGGCCTGCAAGAAGGGTTTGTGATCACTGCCATTGATAGAGACCAGGTGGAAAATGCCCAACAGTTGGCCGATATCATGGCGCAGAAGCAGGGCGGGATCCTCATTGAGGGATTTAAGCGCGACGGTAGCAAAGCCTTCTACGGATACGGTTGGTAAAGCCAGCATAATGCCTCCCCTGATTAGCGTGTGCTTTTTCAAGATCAATTCAAGTTCATGGACTGAATAACCCCCGCAAACATAAATTTAGTATCACTTATTGTTAGCAAAATTCATAAAATAGTGAGTAAGTTAAACTACCACTAAAGCAATTTATTAAGGATTATCCTATTATTTTTGCAACGTGAGCTTGTGTTCTGCAATAGTAATAGATTTGTGGTATATTGCTTGCTTACATACTGTAACAAAGGTTTTCGCAACAATTAACTTACCACCAAAGTAAACGTTCTATGTCTGAACAAGAAAAAAAGCACCGCGCTGTGATGCTCATCGATGACAACGAAATCGATAACTTAATCAATCAGAAGATGATTGAGGCCACCAACATTTGCGATAATATCTACACGCATTCCGGAGCCAAAAGTGCGATTGAATTCCTAAAAAACATCGAGAAGCTCGGTGCAGCCGGGCACTCAGTGCTTCCTGAGGTGATATTCTTGGATATCGACATGCCGCTGATGGATGGCTTCCAGTTCCTGGATGAGTTTGACAAACTGGCCGACGATACCAAGAAGTATTGCAAGATTGTGATGCTCACTTCATCCATCAACCCCCAGGACGTAAACAAGTCACACAAGTACGGTAGCGTAAAGCAGTACATCAACAAGCCCCTCACGCAGAAAAACCTTGAGAAGCTGGCGATTTGATTTAGTTTTGATTGTCCTTACAAAAGCGCATTCAGCCGTATCTTCTTCAAGGTGCGGCTTTTATTTGTTAAAGGAGTTTGGCTTATTGATTCTCCTTGCATCTACAACCGCTAGCGGCTATCTACCAAATGTCGGTAAATAACTTTTGGACTACGCCTGATTCACAATTCCATTTGAAAGTACAAACAGTCCCCACCGCCGCATACACAAAAAAAGCCGAAGAGTAATCTTCGGCTTTCGTGGTTTGAGCTAAAATGAAAGTCTCTAGCAGAGCTTGTTTACGAACGAATCGTCCATCTTCACCAGCATGGTGGGGGCAAAATGATTCATCTCAAAGCGGGTGAATCGCTCGGTCAACGCCTTAATTTTGTTATACTTATCGCGCTTCACGTCCGATACCGATATTTTAAGAATCTTGGTGAAAATCACGATCGACTCACAGTTCTCTTTGCCCAGCAAGCGCACCTGCCGCTGGATGCTGTTGGTCAACTGGTTGAACAAGTCGTAGTCGTTCATCAGGCAGTACTGCAGGGCCAGGATTGCCTTCACCTCCAGTTGCGCCGACGGGTACTTCTTCAGGCTGGTTTCGTTGAGCAGATTATTAATCCAACGCGAAGCCTCGTTATACTGCCCAGCGTAGTAGCACGAAAGGGCACGGTAGCAAACGTAGGTCACGTACTTAGGAATATCGTCGGTGTCGCACTCAAAATCGTGGAACAGCACCTGGTTTTCTGCGTGCAACGTCTCTTCTTCGCCCATGCGGTGCGCCCGCTCAATCTTGCTCACCAAGTACTGGGCGGGGTACGTGTGCAGACTGTAATTTGTCAGCAATGTTGCCGTCGCATCGTTTACTTCCTCGTAGAAGTCCTCGGCCTTGCGGTACACTTTGTAATGGTTGTAATACTCCAGGCGAAGCAGTTCATACACCAATTGCAAGTGATGATAAATTGAGTCGAGATAGTAGTTGCTCAGCGTTTCCTGCATGGTGTCCAGGATATCCTCAATGGGCTGCTGTTCGGTGGTGCTTTCGTAGCTTTCTTCTTCCACAAACAAACGGAAAAAGATATTCAGGCAACTCTGATAGATGTATAAACGGTGCGAATCGTAGAGATTGCACAGGTTATTCATCTCCTCGTTGAGCAGGGTAAGCTCCAGCCGATTGGTTTCGTCGCGCGATAAGGTGTACTCACCGTATTTCTTAAAAAATTGCGCCAGTAGTTCTTCCGCTTTATCAACCGCCAGCATATACGCCACGTGCTTGTTGTAGAGCTGAGAATAGCTAAAGTGATCCGGAGTGTTGATGTGAAGCTTGCGAAGGGTCTTATAAATGATCGTGAGCTCACTGGGCAGATCGTAGTCGAGCAGTTCTTTCTCGATCTTCTTGAGCGTAGCAATGGCAATGGCTCTTTTCTTCGTGAAAATCACCTCGTTGATGTTTGCCACCTTCTTGATCAGATCAGTGCGGGGGTTTTCCATCTGCTGCAACAAATACTCCTCGATCTTCTGGTTGAGTCGCGATCGCAGGGTATAATACGCATTGGTGTTCACTCCCAGTTCGTCCATGATCTTATTGTCAGACAGCGAACGCTCCCGCATCGCTTTTAACAGGTGAGCCGACTTCTCAGCACTGTTCTCGATGAGCGACTCATGAATAGAGGTGTAGTCGGAATCGGACAGTTGCTTGATGATGTTTTTAAGTTTTGCCATTGGTAATTGATTAGTGAGTTGACGAGTTGTTACGATCTATTTGCCATAAACAATAGTAGTCAAATTTTGCTGCATCTGCTACCAATAGCCGTTTTGCTACGAAAAGCCTTCCGAAGATAACAAGTACTAAATTGATGGTATTTGTACAGAAAATTAGGGCGAAATTACGGGGGGGTGGCCCCATCCTATGCTTTATTGTAGGTAAAGTTTCACTTTCCAACCAAAACGGGTAAAATTCGCTCTTTACGGGGGAAATATAGTTCGTGTAATAAAACGACTATAGACTCACACGTTTTCACCGCTATTATTGTGCCTTTTTCAAAATAAAGACCCAGTGTCAGAAAGGGTACTGCTCGAGATCAGGAGCGGAGGGTTAGTAATTTTGGTGCTTACCAGGGACAAAATAAAAAAACCGCGGGCACTTCAAGATAAAGCACCTAGCGGTTTTGGTGGAGAATATCGGATTCGAACTTTGCACAGAATGTGCCCAATATTTGCACTGGATGTCTATTTCTAACTAGATTTAGGCTTTTTTTATGCATGCATGTGCAATATGTTCACCAAAATTTTTAATTAGATTTTAATTGCATGGTATCTAAACTTAAATATTATCAAGGTCAAGTATGCGTATACTGGTCAAAATCGGGCAAAATCTTCACTAGAACCACCGGTATCAAGCTGGAGAAAGCCAAACTCACGCGCCATCTCCTACCAAAAGCCGATGTCAAAGGTGCAGAGCATATCCAACGAAAGATACTAGACTTTAAATCTCGCGTAGACGAGGCCATCATGAGCATGAGCACCCCTAATGTTAGTGAACTAAAGAGAATACTAGATGATAAACCACAAGCCGCCCAGCAGCCTCAGCAGACAATGTTAGAACTCTGGGAAGTCTACATCCACCACAAGTTTGAACTGAGCAAGGACATCAGAAAGACGAGCGTTAGAACCTACAATATTCTGCGTTCACTCCTTATAGACTACAGGAAGAAGACCAAGAGGGACATACGGTTTGAAGACGTTGACGAAAGGTGGTTGTTAGGCTTGGTGAACTTTATGAGTGAAGAACACGATCCTAATGTTTATAGAACCACTGGCGGTCTTAGTCAAGGAACGACTTATAAAAGATGGGGCGGCTTCAAATCGTTCTATAATCATTGTTACAAACGTGGGATGTGCGAACGTAACAGAGCCATAGAAGTATTCCAGGTCAAGTCTAAAACACCAGACATCGTGGCACTTAATGAAGAGCAGTTAGAAGCTTTCAAAAAATACCAGCCGCGAACCGAGCACTACCAAAAGGTAAAAGACATCTTCCTGGTTCTCTGCTATACCGCCATGCGCTACTCAGACTACGACGAACTAAATCCTAAGAAACACATTATAAGGAGTGAAACGATAGTAAAGAAGTCAAAGAAGACCAGTATGGTCTTCCAGGTTCCCTTGCACAACGTAGTAAAAGACATCCTTTTGCGCTACCAGATGTTGCCTAAGATGACCAGTCAAGTTTTTAATCGTTCACTACGAGAACTATGCCGGGATGTGCCAGGGTTTAACCAAGAAGTCCACTTTAATGAGTTCAAAGGCAATCAAAACATTACGATGCCGCTATGGAAAGCTATGAGCTCACACGTAGGCCGTCATACGGCAGCCACTAGGTGGATAATGAATAAAGTCCCTCATAACGTAGTGATGCAATGGGCTGGCTGGAAGACTACCACAATGCTTTTCCACTATCTGAAAAAATCTGGTATGGAAACTGCTTCCTACATGGATGAAATTTCATAGAGATGATGAAACACTTAAAGAGAAACCGCATTGCGGCTATTCTCACAGAGGATACCACCAATCACGACGCAAAAGAAATCGTTCTTTGGTTATGCGACCGGGATGGATTAGAAGTTGGTGATTTGAAGAACCGTCTCAGCAGAAATGTTGACCTGCTTATAGAAGCTTTGGTTAGCTACGAACCGAAGGAGGTTAAGAAACCTACGTACACCGTTTCAGAAGCGGCAAGATTAGTAGACAAACATAGAAACACAATATCAAATAGAATGACCCGATGGAAGGAAGAAGGTCTTCTAAAAAATGGCCGGATACCTCACGAAATATTGGAACTAGAATTTGGTCTATGAGTGGCAATGTCGGAAACTGGGGCAAACACGGCCATAATAAGACTTGGGGAAACCGAGCCCATCCAAAACCAAGTATCAAGTGGCATCATCTGCTGGTTAAGCAAAAGTTGTGTGAACATTACCGAGTCGATGAGAAGTATCTTAAGCGACAAATAGACCGAATCCACCAGAATTTTTCAGGCGCAGTAACTGGCAATTGGAATAGTATCGATCAAAAGGCTAGAGCTATGAGATTCCTGAAAGAGTTTGACCGTGGCTAAGGAGAGGTCGACCCTAGGTCTAATCCTTTATTGACTGAACAGCAACTCAAATTGTTTATCAATAAACCAAAAGACAAGGGATTCAACATTCTCGATTTATTGTAACGAATAGCAGCGTGTGCACCCGCTACCATCCGGGCGGTACTCCGCGCGTTTTGTTTCTCTCTTAACACGTAAGAGAAGGGGGATCACCCGAGAGCCGCCAGCGACCACCTATACCCCCTTTTCCTAGCTAGGAGTCTTACTGCTCTTTTACGGCTTCTTTTTTAGCCTTCCGAGGGGTCTTCTCACCCGACAAATCCGAGTACCGAAGCTTAAGTAGAGTTTCTAATCGTTTATCATCCTCGGGTTCAATCTCATCTCCGAAAATCTCAGCTACGATACATTTCTCGACCGAATGAACGGTTCCAGCTGAGCCGTTGACGAGCTCCACAAAATTACCTTCGGAATCTTCAATACAGAACTTTTGCTTGTTGCCGCGCAAGTCTAAGAGTTGACGTAATCTTTCGTTCTTCATTTCTAATAGATTTTAGTTAATAACCGTTAAGTATGGTGTAAAATAAACACGAACAAATGAATATTGACAATTTTTATTAGTTTATTTTAAAGTACCCAATCAGGGCCCCCTTCCCTGGTTAAATAGGGAAACAGCCAATGACCAATGCCAAATCAAAATCAGGAAGCCAGAATCAAGTGTTCGGCCGCAACGAAGAAGATGTTCATGCGCCTACGTAAAGTAGAGAGGCAATTCGGCAGGAGGTTTCATAACACGAATGAGTACCTAGAACATCTACTTGCCTGTAAAGTGAAAGAAATAAGCCAAAAATAATCTACGATGAATCCGTTTGAGTATTCTGTTCAATTGCCGCTATTGCGCACTATTGTTTTGGCCTTGCCAGATATCCACGCTTGGCCCTTCGGCAGGTCCGGTAGCAATAGCATTATCTAGCTTGTTGAGGTAGTTACGCTGAATGGTATTAACTTCCATATGGCCCCTACAGGTCAGATAGTTGGGCGATAGGCCCAACACATCTACATGCGTGGTGGGATTGTACACACAGGTGTCGATGCCCGGCATCTAGTCGGCACTGAGAGATACCAAAGGGTGAAAAGAAGCAGACTACATGCACGTAGCGTAACGCTACCGCAAGCAGCAAGAGGGCTTTGGATGTCTACCAAAGCCCTTTTCATCTGACCCCGTTTCCGTGTTGTTAGAGCTAAAATCTAAACAGCATTGGAATAGCTGCCGTTCGGGATGGTTGCGGTAAGTAAATCTATATTTTGGCCATTTGGATTTACTCGTACAGCTTTCCAATCCAATGCAGATTCATTGGCTTTATCACTTGATTTGACATTTGTGCCGTATGTTTTAGCCAAGAGCGTTTCGTAGTCACTGATAAGCGTTTCCCACTGGTTACAAATTTGAACGACCCACTCAGGTAACTTGTAAGAAGCACTGCCGTAGTCACGGCAAATAGTCATATAGATGTCCGCTTCTTGACGAGTGACCGTAACCTTTGTAACTACATGGTCATTAATTTCATCATCCTTCATCGAGTAGAATTGACCGAAAGCTTCACTCAACGTAAATGGGCAGTTATACCTTAATTCTCTCACCTCTCCTGATCGCAATTGCTCAGCTATCTCGTGTCCCCACTCACCGGTGTTTAATCTGGACTCGCAAAAGTCCAGTATGGTGTCCACTTCGTTTGCCTCGGTCAAGAAGCGACTTAGCGTTTGTAGGGAATGAATACTATCTCCATATACGAAGCTACTTTCTGTCAAAGAACAATCTTCTTGTTCCTCGATATAGCATCCCATTTCCTCTTCGGTCAGGAAAAGCAGGTCGTCGCAGGGTGTTTTCACGACGGCGTAACTCTTGCCCTGATAATCAAAAGATGCGGTATCGTTCGCCAGTATATGGCTTATTAACAAATCAGGTTGATTGACTAGGGCTATCGCTTGATTGGATAGCAGGACATTTGAAGAATAATTTGATTTCATAATTAAAAATTTTTAGTTAATAAATAAATTATAGCACCGTAGGCCGATGCTAGCCTTCCCGATTCGTTCGGGACAAAGCTACTATGGCACCGAAAGGAAAGGTTGGCAGTTACGACGATTTTTATTTTTGGCAGCAATACCATCCCTTCGCTTCGGTGTCAGAATAGATGTTCAATGAGGTGAAACCATCGATGCATAGGTTTAACAGTTACGCAGCGAATGAGAATGTTACACGCTGGTCTTCATTCGGAGAGCTGTCATTGTATACCTTCCGGATTAGCTCATGAATTTGGTAGCACGATTCGGTCTGTTCGTTGCCTGGTTGAGCGAAGAAAGTTTCCAGTATTGATACTGCCTTAAAGGTCTGCTCCAGACTACCTGCTTTGATACAAGCAGGTAGTCTGGCGTAGCGCGATGAATAGTAGGCCTCCTTCGTCCTTTTAGTAGTAGGCTCAGGAAAGTGCTTATAGCGATGACGCTTATCTTTCACTAATTTCCAGGCATTGATAAGCTGCTCTACATGGTTGGTTTTGTTTTTCATTTTTGTAAGGGGTTTAATTAAACAATTGATTAAGATTTACTTTTGGTAGGTACTGCTCTCGTATTGCCGATGCAAGATGAGCCATCATCACCGGGGGCACACTCATTCCTACTACGTAATTGACGTTCTGTCCACAGAAGTTGTAATTAGTAGGCCAGCTAGAAGCACGCAAGAGTTCTGTATCAGTTAGCGTACGAGGGTAAGTCGGGTGAAATAGGTTATTTCCCGTAGCGGTAACCGTTGGTAACGGCCGATTGAAATCTACCTTGCGGTAGCTAAAGTAGCTCCCATTAGGATGTACTGTACTAAGGCTCTTTCCAGCGGGGCAAGGATGCCAAAGAGAGAGCAGCTTGGCATTAGTAATCTTTTTTTCGGGTAAGTTCGCTGCTTCAGCAATCTGAGCGAACGTTACTTTAGGTTCTGTTGCGCTAAATCTCAGCGGGGTAAGCACCTGATTGATGTTCTGCAGATCGATTTTTTTACTGCTTTCCTGGTGAAGGCTTCTAAACTCCGGGCGGCTGCGAAGGGGGGCGGTAAGTCCAATAGCCAAGTCTTTCCTAATCCCTACAAAAAAGATACGTTCCCGAGACTGAGGCACACCGAAGTCGCTGCTATTCAGGATATAGTGACTCAAGTAGTAGCCCGCATGAAGGGCCCGTTGGTATATTTCTACCACGTACGCTTTAGCGTTGCCCATCGTCAGCCCCTTTACGTTCTCAATCACAATAGCTTTAGGGCGGAGTTTCTGAGCCAGCCTCAATTGCTCGTACACTAGGTCGTCGAGGACCTGTTCGGCCTGACCCTCACGAAATTTTTTCTTCTTTCCCCAATCCTTTTCCCGGCTTCCGGCCATTGAAAAGTTGCTACAGGGCGGACTACCGTCCAGAATATCCAACTGGTAGAGTTCTTCCGGGAGATTGCTATTCATAAGGGTGCGAATATCCTGGTGAAAGAAATGCCGTGGTCGGTGGTTCTGTTGGTATACCTTAGCCATTTTCTCATCAATATCGTTACCACCAATTACGTTGAACCCCGCAAGCTTGTAGCCCATCGTACTTCCTCCGCCGCAGCAAAAGGTGCTGAAGACGGTAGGTTGATCTAGTCGTTTTGGAAGAGTATTGCTGCTGGGCCACTGATCGGACAAGGTCCATTGGTAGGGAAACTGATGAATTGCTTTGTTTGGCTCCTTTGGGTGATCTGTTAGGCTTTTTTTCAAAGGTGGTGCTTCATTGATTGGCTCGTCTTGTTCGTGAAAGTTGTTTTTCATAATTCGTTGTTTAGGATTAATTAATGGATAAGATTCTTTTTGAATAGGTGGTTGCTCAGGTATTGCTTCGGATATTGTCTCTTGCTTAATAGCAGTATTAAGAGAAGTGTCGGTTTTCCTACTAGCTACCCTTAAAGGGGTGTGATATAAGTCATAAAGGCACTCGGCACAGTGGTGGATATCCTGCGGGCTGTAGGATGAAAAGTCGCTCTGAAGGCTTTTGAGGCAGCTTTTGATAACGATCTCAGCTTGACGATGACGAGGGTCGTTCCATTTGTGACTCTCTACCTTAATGAGCAGTTGTTGGTAACGCTTCTTATAGTATTGATAAGGATTAGGATCAGGATCAGAAGCGGTCATGTGCTTCGGGGCTGGAAATGTTTTAAAGGCTTTTGATAACAGGATTTCCGTTACTAAAGAGGTGGGCATGTTTTTCATTGGAAAATTATTTTTTGGTTTTTAAATTTACACAAGGGGTAGTTCCCCTTTCCTTCATATTTGCAACATATTCAAATTATTTTGATCTTTAAAATACGATATATCAATTAAATACATTTTTTACTTTAA
>CAWHXE010000015.1:0-217160 GCA_963833215.1 uncultured Cytophagales bacterium
CGCCGTCGCTGGCGGTCTAGATGATCTACCTTTCACTCCGGCGCAACTAATTTCTAATCCTCAACTCGTTATGGAATTATTTGACGAAGAAGATATTGAAGAGGAAGAGGCCGAAGAACTTATAGAACGATTCGTACAAAACATAAACTCAACTCTGTGAAAAACTCACTCTTAGCAATTCTCATGTTTGTTGGTCTCACTGCTCAGGCTCAATACTCACCGTTTAGCGTAGACGGAGGTTATACAAAATCTGTAGGATATTTAGCTCTGTACCGCCCAGCGTTGTGGTGGTATGCCACTCAGATAGAATCGGATTCAATTCATGTTCCGCTTTATGAATACCAGGATGGTGAAATACTCAGTGAAACAGCCGATTCTTTAACATTTGCACTTGTGGCCTGGAACGAGTATCATAAGCCGGTCACTTCTAACTTAGAAACTCAGGGTATGCACCGGGATTCAATGTCTGTGTTCACGATGTCTAAGACAGACACCGCCTGGTTTTGGGTTGGGCCTGAGAGAGGGTACGCTGTTGGTAATGCGCCTATGGTGTTTGGTTCCGAAACTATGATGACCACTCTACGCTACAACGATGGTAAAGATGGGTATGTGAAGGGCTGGCGATTAGACTACGTTCGTTCTAACTTAGCTAACGAAGACTGCGGTTGGGGCGGCATAATGCTCTACGAAACCAAACGTTGGGAAAGTTGGAATGACAATCCGAACTTGATACACTACCAGTTCACGGTGGGCTATGAGTAAATACTACATGGAAGACGACATCAATTTTAATACCCGAACAAGTCCTAAGGCACTTAAACCTAGGAGGTCAGATTACTTTAGCCTAAAGGTTGGCCTAGGCATGGGTCCTAAGATTCTTCCTGGCGAAACTAATAAGCAATACGACGAGCGAGTATTCCAAATGTGCAAGTGATGCACAATTCAACAGTTTCTTTAATGAGGTTTTAATTGAGTGCTAATGAAAAAGCCCTAACCTATTGTAGACTAATAAGTTAGGGCTTATGCACTGTGGAGAATATCGGATTCGAACCGATGACCTCTTCGCTGCCAGCGAAGCGCTCTAGCCAACTGAGCTAATCCCCCGAAGAGAAATATGAAAAATCTTTTTCATCTCATATTTCACATCTCCAAAATTAGGGAAAATAGCAGAAACTTAAAAGGGACGGCGCGCTTTTACGAAATTCTTTCGGTAGTAGTCTGAAAACAGATTACTCTCAATAACTCCCAGCGAGCTGGATGCGTGAATGAAACGCACGTCTTTCTTGCCGCGCACCTCAGTAACCATCCCCACGTGCGATATCTGCCGCCCCCGCGTAGCGAAGAATACCAGGTCGCCGAGCGTCACTTCGTGTAGACTGACCAACTGCCCGGTTTTGCTCTGCTCGGCCGAGGTGCGGGGCAACGCAATTCCACATCGGCGAAAGGCCGTCACCAGCAATCCCGAACAGTCCATCCCCGCCCGGCTGGTGCCTCCCCAGCGGTAGGGAGTCCCAATGAACGAACGCGCTTCCTGAATGGTGACCTGGACTTGCTCGCTGCTTGCCGGTAGGCTGGTTGCCAAACTTCGGGTCAATTCTTTTCGTACCGGTTCTTCTCGTGCTGACTTTTTCCTCGTTGTCTGGCCAGCGGGAGGGTCATACTTCCAGGCGGTTCGTCGCACTGTCTTCGTTGGTTTTTTACTGGTATAACCAGAGGTCTTCCGCTGCGAGGAGCAGGCGGTTGTCAGCGCAATGGCTACTACATAAACAAGGGGCGTGAGCGAACGAAAAATAGCAAACTGCAACGGTACCGGTTGGGGCATACAACAAATATAACGTATCTTAAAGGCAAACGACCTAGCTCATTCTATATTTTGCCCATGCCTTCTGATCAAACCTTTAGCTTCTTTGAAGATGTGTACGCCGTGGTTCGCCTGATTCCCCGGGGACGCGTGACCAGTTACGGAGCCATTGCGCACTACCTGGGTTCGCGGGGCAGCGCCCGGATGGTGGGCTGGGCCATGAACCAGGCGCACGGCAAAGACGTGCCTGCTCAAAGGGTGGTAAATCGGGTGGGACTGCTCACCGGCAAGCACCACTTTGGCACCCCGGACCGGATGCAGCAACTGCTGGAGGCCGAGGGCGTAGCGGTGAAAGACGATCGCGTGCAAAACTTCAAAAAACTATTCTGGGACCCTTCGGTCGTGTTAGAGTAGATAACTCCGGATGGCAACGCTTGGTGCACACTGAATGTACCCCCATGACGTGATATTGCTACCAAATGGTTGATGCCGTACTAAGTTGGCTCAGTTCATTATTACTGAATTTCTTACGTATAACTTAATCAATTATTATTTGTATTATTTAAATTTACAAAAATGATCAAGTTCGCTAAACGCAAATGGAATTAGGTAAAACCAACAAATGCTAAGGGTATGCTAAGAAACGCCAAACAATTCAGTTACTTGATGCTTGCTTTAATCTCCGTTAATCTGTTCTCTTCGTGCAAGGAAGAGGAACGAGAACTTAACGAGCAAATTGAGAAAGGCGTTATTCGCTTTTCGTTCGATAAGAGGTCAATTGAAAACTCCAGGCTTTCACAAGATCGTGAAGAGCCAATTCCCAAATCCGTAATTATCTCAATAAAAGATTCAGAAGGAAATTACATTCTTAATGCTAAGAAACTCAATCTTGTTAAGCTGGGGGAAGGCTATTTTACCGAGAACATAGAATTTGCCGAAGGACAGTACGCTATTGATGACTTCTTGGTGCTCAACGCTGTTGACTCTACCATTTATCTATCACCCAAAGTAGGTTCAGAATTTGAGAATCTAGTGGAAACACCTTTGCCTTTTTCTTTTGAAATCAATTCTCAAAAGACAACTCAGGTCAATTTAGAAGTAATATCCTCAAATCTTGGAGACCCTACCAAGTATGGTTACGGAGTATTTTCGTTCAGCGTAATCAATACGTTGGAAAGAGGACTCATTTTGCATCTGCCCTTTGATGGCAATGCAAACGATGTAAGCAACCAAGGAAATCATGGAATAGTGAACGGTGCAACGTTAACTTCTGATAGAGACGGGGCAGAAAACAGCGCTTACCTTTTCGACGGAATTGATGATAAAATCAATTTTGGCTATGATAAGGACTTTTCAAACTTGAGTATTACTTTTTCATATTGGGTAAACTTCAAAGAGTTTCATTCAGCGGTAATTGGAAACGATATTATTGATAATAGGCAGTCAGGTGTTTGGTTTAGCGTCGGACAGACCGAAAAGACTTTGAATCAAATTTCTTTCAGCTACGGTAACGGAGGAGGACCAATGCCCAATAGTCGCAAAACATTTGGAGCAAACGAATATCTCAAGGCTGACCAATGGTATCACATTGTTGGTATCATAGATGGGCAAGATTCAATTGATATTTTTATCAACGGAGTTAAGGCTGAAGGTACTTACAGTGGAAGTGCTACTACCTATAACCATTCTGAAGGTGGGGGAAGTATTGGTAGGGTTTGGGATCCGAGCAGTTTTTTCTCGGGCAAGATAGACGATCTGAGAATATACAACAGAGCCCTAACAGAAAAAGAAGTCAGCGCTTTATACGATAAGTAAAAGTATTTTCCTGTCTCCCCCTCAAGTTGAGAGCTCTGTTTAAGAACCAGAACTCTCAATTTACCGTTTTTGATAACGTTGCAGTAACACTATTATACGGAAATTGCTACTAATTTTCAGATAGCCTCGAGTTCTTATAGTAAAACAATCGTCTCGTTTCCTATCCACAACCCTGTCTAGCAAGTTCTAATACCTGCATTTAAATCACAGCAGAAATGATTACTAAGAATTTTTTGGCCATTGCCTTCATTGGTGGCTGTCTCTCAGCGTGTGCCCAACCCACCTCCTCTCCTACTATTAACACGCAAGGAGAAGAAGTTTCATCCGACAGTATCTACACCTACAGTTCACCCAGCAGCGCCGACGGGACGGGCAAATTTTATCAGGGACGCGACATCGCCCAGGTGATGGGGCATCAGGGAGCAAGCTGGCTTGAGCGTTCGGGCCGACAGGAAGAAGAAGGAACCGATGTGCTCATCAACGCGCTAAACCTGCAACCCGACGACGTGGTCGCTGATATCGGAGCCGGTTCGGGCTACTTCACCTTCCGCATCAGTCCGCGGGTGCCGCAGGGCAAGGTGCTGGCCGTCGATATTCAGCCGGAGATGCTGGAAATGATTGAACGAAAGCAGCAGAACGAAGGAGGCACCAATGTGCAAACCATCCTGGGCACGGTCGACAACCCGCAGTTACCCTCCGATTCGGTGGATTGGGTGCTGCTGGTAGATGCCTATCACGAGTTTTCGCACCCCTACGAGATGATGCGCGACGTGGCCGATGCCCTGGCCCCCGGTGGACGCGTCGCCCTGGTCGAGTACCGCGAAGAAGATCCCAGCGTGATGATCAAACCCCGTCACAAGATGACCGAAGCCCAGGCCATCAAAGAAATGAAGGCCGTAGGATTGAGATTAATAGAAAACAAGGACGTGCTGCCGCAGCAGCATTTGATGATTTTTGGCAAAAAACCGTAACCGCGTGATTAATCCACCGTGGACGCGGCACGCGGCTACGATATATCATACTCGTTGCTTTTTCCCCTCGGTTCCGGCGCTGGCACTAGCCGAAGGCAACCGGCGCTTGGTGAGGTCTACGATGACCGGTGATGCTATGTAGATCGATGAGTAGGTACCCACCAGAATTCCGATAAACAACGAGAACGAGAACCCCCGCAGTACTTCGCCGCCGAACACCAACAGCACAAACACCACTACCAGCGTAGTCAGTGAGGTGATTAGCGTCCGTGACATCACGTTGTTGATCGATTCGTTCACCACCTCATTCAGGGGAGTGCGGGGTCGGTAGCCCATCGTTTCCCGGATGCGGTCAAACACTATCACCGTATCGTTGATGGAGTATCCCACGATGGTGAGCATGGCGGCAATGAATACCTGATCCACCTCGTAGTTGATGCCCAGCAAGCCCGCAATAGCGTAGGCTCCCAGCACGAACAGCACGTCGTGGAACAGGGCAATGATGGCTCCGGTACTGTACTGCCAGCGGCGGAAACGAATCAATATATACAAGAAGATCACCACCAGCGAGAAGAAGATCGCTTCGATAGATGAGTTACGAATGTCATCGGCGATGGTGGCACCCACCTTGGTAGAACTGGAGATAGTGAAGTTGTTATCCCGCACCGCCACGGCGTTGTCTTCCTGAAAGTTGAATCCGGTAAACTCGCTCACCCCGGCAATCATTCGTTCTCGCACCTCAGAGTCCGCTTCGTCCGATTCATCGTCTACCCGGTAGCTGGTGGTCACCTTCAGCACGTTATTGGCCCCGTAGGTTTTCACCTCGGCGCTGGTTCCGTCAAAGTCATCGTCCAAAGAAGTCTTCAGGTCCGAAGGAACCACCGGTTCGGCAAAAGTGATCACGTAAGACCGGCCTCCCTTGAAGTCTACACCCAGGTTGAGTCCGTTGATCATCAACGCAACGATTCCCAGGGCGATGAATACTCCTGAGAAAGCGTAGGCGACGCGGCGCTTCGACATGAAGTCAAAATTAAGGTTAGACAGCGCGTTGCGCGATAGCGGAGTGGCAAACGATACGTTACTCTGGTCGCCCTTGCGGGTCATCCAACTGATGATCACCCGGGTGATAAACACGGCCGAAAAGAACGAACACACAATGCCGATCATCAGCGTGACGGCGAAGCCCCGTACCGGTCCTTGTCCGAAGACAAACAGAATAAGCGCCGTCAGAAAGGTGGTCACGTTGGAGTCAATAATAGAACTGTAGGCCTTGCTGTATCCGGCGTCAATGGCGATGCGCAGTTTAGAACCGTTGCGCAGTTCTTCGCGGATTCGTTCAAAGATCAGCACGTTGGCGTCGATAGCCATACCGATGGTCAGCACAATACCCGCGATGCCCGGCAGGGTGAGGGCCGCATTGATGGTCGGTTGCGCCAGAATACCCAGCACAAAGAAGATGTTAAAAATCAGGGCCACGTTGGCCACCAAGCCACCCTTGGCGTAGTACAGAATCATAAAGATCACCACCAAGCCCAGTCCGGCCAAAATAGAAGTAACCCCCTGCTGCTGCGCTTCTTTGCCCAGGGTGGGCCCCACAATGGCTTCTTCTACGATTCGGGTAGGAGCGGGCAGCGCCCCGGCTTCCAGGATGTTGGCCAAATCGCGCGCTTCGTCGATGGTGAAGTTGCCCGAGATCGATGAGTTGCCACTGGGAATTTCTTCGTTCACCACCGGGGCCGAATACACGCGCCGGTCGAGCACAATGGCCACTTGCCGGTTCACGTTGGCCGCGGTGAGGCGACGCCACAGGCGCGCTCCTTCGGCATTCATCTGCATGCTGATGGCCGGACGGGAGTTTTGGTCGTAGTCCTGCCGCGCCTGGGTGATCACTTCTCCGGTGAGCTGAGCCCTGCCGCCGCGACCGCGCTTCACGGCGTAGAGCTGGATCAACTCCAAGTCGCCCTGCAAGCGGGGAGTCACCTCCCACACGAAGTCCAGGTCCGAGGGCAGCAGCGAGCGCACGTCGGCACGCGCCAGAATGCGGTTGATCCGAGAGGTATCTTCTACGCTGTAGACCAACCCGTACTGCGGCGGCGACTTCAGCAAGCTATATAAAGGAGAAAGTTGACTGTTCCCCAGTGAATCCAGCGCGGTGGAGTCGGTTCCGGCCAACTGGGCTTCCAGATCGCCGTCGGGCACGGTATCCAGGTCTTCGGCGGTGCCCACGTTGGTTTCGGACAGCACGGCCAGATCCTCTTCCATATCGTCTACTGAGACACTTTCTTCCAGTCCCTCCAGGTCGGCGTTGGTCCCATCCTGATCCTGCTGCTCACTCACCAGCAACCCGTTGATCTGCTCGAGCGACGGGCTAATATCCTGAATGGTATACACTTCCAAGAACTCCAGTTTGGCCACGCCCTGCAGCAGTTTGCGCACTCGCTCGGGGTTGTCCACGCCGGGCAATTCCACCTGAATACGTCCGGTGCCCTGCAAGCGTTGAATATTGGGTTGGGAAGTGCCAAACCGGTCAATACGCGTGCGTAAGATGTTAAAGGAGCGGTCAATGGCACCTTCTACTTCTTCGTCAATCACCTCGATGATTTCGTCGTTGGTAGAGCTGAGGCTGATGCGCCCTCGGTTGGCGGCGTTGGCGAAGATTTCGCTCAGGCGCTTATTGGGTGCCACCTCGTTAAAGGCTTCGGCGAACAGGGCCGTAAAGCGCGCCTGGCTGCTGGCCCGCCGCTGTCGCGCTAGTTCCAACGCTTTTTGAAAGTCCGGGTCTTTGCTATCGCCCGACAGGTTGCGGATAATTTCTACGGGTGACACTTCCAGCACCACGTTCATGCCGCCCCGCAGGTCAAGCCCCAGGTTGAGCTCGGTTTCTTTCACCTCCTGGTAGGTGTACTCGATGCCCAGAAAGTTATACACCGGCTTGTTCCATACCGAGTCGAGGTACTGCTGTTTTTTAGAGAAGTCGATGTTTCCTTCGGCATCGGTGGCGTAGGTCTGCGCGTCGTTTTGCACGCTGTTCGACACCAGGGTAAAGGAAAGATAATACAAGCACAGCAACGAGATGATTACCGTGAGAATGATGATACCACTTTTGTTACGCATAACAGAATAAAGTTAATTCGGAGATATAGAGTAGGATAATGAATTAGCCATCGCGGTGGACGGCTAACGAAGCAGCGGTTCTGATTATCCAGTAAAGACTGTGAATCTGAAGGTCTGCCAACGGGTTCGCGGGGGCGCTAGGGAGCGTTGGCCGGGGTAATGAGTCGAAATAGGGTGCGGAAGTAGTTGTTTTGGGGAGTTGGTAGCGTAATGCGCACCGGAGCAACGGTTTCGTGAACCACGCGGGGCGGGGCAAATCCGCCCAGCAGAGCCACCTGAAGCTTGGCGACCGGCGCCACCACCGCTTCCAAACTGCTAAGCACCGTGCGATCGTCTTCCTGATCACTCGTACCACCGTCAGCGTCAGAGGGGATACTGGCTTCGCTTTTAACCGGCGCGGAAGTCAGGCGACCCACGGTTGACAAAACCGGACCTCCCCCAATCCACAGCAGCATCGCGATTAGCAGGGCGCCAGTGGTCCAGTAGTTTTTGCGCAGAAGAATTCGTAAAGAACCCATACTTTTGGAATAGTCCGCGAATCTACGCCTTTTCCCTCGCAAAACAATAAACCAAAACAATATCTGTAGCATCAAGAATAAGGAGGCGGGGGCAACGGTTGTAAACTAAGGAATATTACCTATTTGGCATCATACCGGTTTTTGTTATTTTTGGAAGTGGCCGATTTGCGTAGATCGTCGCCAATGGATCAAAACAACGTAGTGTGGAATCTGTAAACGATATAGCCCCCGAAGCTTCAACCCACCAACAATCAGTCGACGAAGTGCTGAACGACTATCGCATTGCGTGGGAGAGTCGGCACACCAGCTTGCTGGGTCGCAAGGAAGTGTTCATGGGCAAAGCTAAGTTCGGGGTTTTTGGCGACGGCAAAGAGCTGGCGCAGATTGCGATGGCCAAGGTTTTTCAGCCGGGCGACTTCCGCTCGGGCTACTACCGCGACCAGACCTTCGTGTTCGCCCTGGGGGAGATCACGCTGCAGCAGTTCTTCGCCCAGATTTACGCCCACACCGATCTGGCCGCCGAACCGGCTTCGGGCGGACGCATGATGAACGCGCACTTCGGCTCCCGCCTCATTGATCACCGCACCGGTGAGCCCATCATCCAGACCGACAACTACAACTCCGGCTCCGACTTGTCCCCTACCGCCGGGCAAATTCCCCGGGCCCTGGGCTTCGCCTACGCCTCGAAGCTCTATCGCCAGAACCCGGCCCTGGCCGATATGACCAACTACTCGCGGCAGGGCAACGAGGTCACCTTTGCCACCATCGGCGACGCGGCCACCTCCGAGGGCATGTTCCTGGAAACCGTTAACGCGGCGGGAGTGCTTCAGGTACCGTTGATCCTTTCGGTGTGGGACGATGGCTACGGCATTTCGGTGCCCAAGGAGTATCATACCACCAAGACGAGCATCTCAGAAGCGCTGGCTGGTTTTCAAAGAACCGACACCGTACCGGGTCTGGAAATATTTACGGTGAAGGGCTGGGACTACGAGGCGCTGTGCGACACCTACCGGGCGGCCGCTCAGGTGGCGCGGCAGCACGTGCCGGTGCTGGTGCACGTGGAAGAACTCACCCAGCCGCAGGGCCACTCCACCTCCGGCTCGCACGAGCGCTACAAATCGCGCAAGCGCCTGGCCTGGGAGAAAGCGCACGACTGTAACCGCAAGATGCGGGAATGGATTCTCAGCGAAGGTCTGGCTTCGGAAGAGAAGCTGGACACCATTGAGCAGCAAGCACTAGAGGCCGCTCGTGACGCTAAAAACGCGGCCTGGAAGGCCTTCCGCGCCTCCGTCGATCACGAGTTGCAACAGGCAGCAACCTTAATGATTAATGTGGGGCAGCAGACGAGCCATGCGGCCGAGGTGCAGCAGGTGGTGCAAGCCTTCAAAAAGAAGGTGCATCCGATGCGCTTTGACGCCATGCGAACGATGAAAAAGGTGCTACGGCTCACGCGGAACGAACCGGGCGAAGCGCGGCAGCAGTTGCTGGCCTGGCACCGCGAATTCGCGCAGACCAATCGGGACCGCTACAACACCCTGCTGCACAATGAAACGGCCACTTCGGCCCTGCGGGTAGAAGCCGTGCCGCCCGTTTTTGAGGAAGACGGCAAAAAAGTAGACGGCCGCGAGGTGCTCAACGCCTGTTTTGACCACGCGCTGGCGCGCGACCCCCGGGTGTTTGCCATTGGCGAAGACATCGGCAAAATTGGCGATGTGAACCAAGGCTTCGCCGGTTTGCAGGCCAAGCACGGCGAGTTGCGCGTCACCGACACGGGCATCCGCGAAACCACCATTGTCGGACAGGGCATCGGCACCGCTATTCGTGGACTACGCCCGATTGTTGAAATCCAGTACCTAGACTATATCTACTACGCCCTGGCCACCCTCACCGATGATCTGGCCAGCTTACACTACCGCACCTCCGGCGGGCAGCGCGCGCCACTCATCGTGCGCACCCGCGGTCACCGCCTGGAAGGAATCTGGCACTCGGGCTCGCCCATTGGTACGCTGGTGCACAGTCTGCGCGGCATGTACCTGCTGGTGCCGCGCAACATGGTGCAGGCCGCGGGTTTCTACAACACCCTGCTGCAATCAGAAGACCCGGCGCTGGTTATCGAGACGCTAAACGCCTACCGTCTTAAAGAACAGGTACCCACCAACGTGGGCGAGTTCACCGTGCCGCTGGGGGAGCCGGAGGTTTTGCGGGAGGGTACCGATGTGACTATTGTGACCTACGGAGCTATGTGTCGAATTGTAATGGAAGCCGCCCAGCAACTGGCCGAAGAAGGTATTTCGTGCGAGGTGATCGACGTGCAAACGATGCTACCGTTCGACATCAGTCACCGCATTGTTGCCTCAGTAGCCAAGACCAGCCGGGTGGTGTTTGCCGACGAAGACGTGCCGGGCGGGGCCACCGCCTACATGATGCAGCAGGTGCTGGAAGCGCAACAGGGCTACTATCACCTGGACTCGCCCCCGGTCACCATCACCGCCGAGGCCCATCGCCCGCCCTATGGTTCGGACGGAGATTATTTCTCGAAGCCCAATGCTGAGAATGTCTTTGACAAAGTGTATACGCTGATGGCCGAGGCAGAGCCGGATCGTTTTCCGGATATTTACTGAAGGTTGTCAGGAACCAACCGCCTCTGGTTCAAACGAGATATCCAGCAGCTCTTCGCTGGTTTCCCACAGGCGTTTGGCGTTGTAGTCGCTGCTGGCCGCTTTGCTGGGTTCGGTGGCTTTTTTGCTGCTGAAGTACTTGCCGCTCACCGTGTATCCTTCGCCGCTGGTCGCCAGATAAATACTCGTCTCAGCACCCTTTTCTTCACTGATCATAAACGGACGAACCATGCGCATCAACACCCCTCCTACCCCGGAAACGCCTTTGCCAAAGTTGGTGGCCACTCCGCCCGGATGCAGAGAGTTGGTCACCACGCAACTGTCCGCCAGCCGCCGACTCAGCTCGCGGGTGAAGAGGATGTTACACAGCTTCGACTGGCAGTAAGCTTTCCACCCGGCGTATCCGCCCTGATCGTATTGCAAGTTCTTAAATTTTATCGAGGTGAAGCGATGGGCTTCCGAGGCCACGTTGATGATGTTTCCCCGTCCGCTGGCCATTACCTGGTCCAAGAGCAGGTGCGTGAGTAGAAACGGAGCCAGGTGGTTGACGCCCAGGGTCATCTCAAAGCCGTCTTGCGTTTGCTCCCGCTCGTTGCCCAACAGCAGACCCGCGTTGTTGATGAGCACGTCGATCTTGGGGTACTCCTGCTGGATATGGGCTGCCGCCTCTTTGATTTGATTGGTTGCGGCCAGGTCGGCTAGCACGATATCTACTTTCTCGTGTCCGCACGCGCTTACGATCTCCTCACGCGCTTGTTGGGCTTTGTCCTCGTTGCGGCACACCATAATAATGTGGGCGCCCTGCGTGGCCAGTTCGCGGGCGGTAACTTTTCCGATGCCCGAGTTGGCCCCGGTGATTAAGCAGATTTTATCCTTCATAACTGAGTTTACTTAGCTAACTCGGCCGGAGGTGATTCTGTTCAGTTGTTGTTCAGCGCTTCCTTAAACGTTTGTATGGCCCGCTCCCGCGCTTCCTGGTGATCCACCATCGGTTCGGGATAGTCGTCGGTGCCGTATTCGGGCACCCACTTGCGAATGTACTCTTCGGCATTGTCAAACTTCTTCGCTTGCGAATAAGGATTGAAGACGCGAAAGTACGGTTGAGCGTCCACTCCGCTACCGGCCGACCACTGCCAGCCGCCGTTGTTGTTGGCCAGTTCGTAGTCGAGCAGTTTTTGCCCAAAGTAGGCTTCGCCCCAGCGCCAATCGATGAGCAAGTGCTTGGTCAAGAAGCTGGCGGCGATCATGCGCACCCGGTTGTGCATGTAGCCGTTCTTATTGAGTTCGCGCATCCCGGCATCCACAATAGGGTAACCGGTGCGCCCTTCGCACCAGCGCTGAAAATCGTCCTCATCGTTGCGCCAGGGAATGTTGTCGTACTTCGGTTTGAACGAGGTATCTACCACCTGCGGAGCGTGGTAAAGCACCTGCATATAGAATTCGCGCCAGATGAGTTCGCTCAGGTAGGTGGCGTTGATGTCGCGCGCCGCCCGGGCCAACTTACGGATGCTGAGCGTGCCGTGCCGTAGGTGCACTCCCAGGCGGGTGGTGCCGTCCTGGGCCGGATAGTCGCGCTTTTTCTGGTAGTGATCGATCACGTCTTCGTCGATGCGGTTGGGCGGAATTTCAATATCGGCCCGCTCGAAGCCCAGGTCTTGCAATGAGGGCATCGGGATGGGTGCGGTTTGGTACCAGTTGTTGAAACGAAGTCCCGAAGTATACGACTCCAGCATAGCATCGTCTAACTTATCCAACCACGCCTTTTTGTAAGGAGTGAATACCTTATAGAAGCCGCCCGATTTGGTCATGATCTCGTCTTTTTCGAAGATCACCTGATCCTTGAAAGTCTGAAACGAAACGTCCCGTTCCGCCAGCAGTTCCCGGACAGCTTCGTCCCGTTCTTTGGCGTAGGGTTCGTAGTCGTGGTTCGTATAAACCTCCTTCACGGGATATTCTTTCAGAATTTCCTTCCACATATCCTGGGGCACTCCGTGCTTAATCAGCAGTGAAGAGCCTTTGTCTCCCAGGCGCTGGTGCATAGCCGTAAGCGTGTCGTGCAAAAACATGACGCGGGCGTCGTGTTTCACCTCCAGGTCATCTAAAATCTTAGTATCAAAAATAAACAGCGGAAGTACCGGTAAATCCCCCTGCAGGGCGTGATACAGTCCGGCGTTGTCCTCAAAGCGCAGGTCGCGGCGAAACCAAAAAATAGCAATCGGTTGGGTAGACATGAAGATTTAATTTTTTTTGAAAACCTCCGCCCGTGAGGAATGTTTGAGAACTGGATGCTGGATACCAGTAGCTAGCGACCAGCAGCTAGCACCCAGTGACCAGCATCTATTTTTCACTCACAAACCAAATATCATGGCAACTAGAAAAGCAAAGGCCTTCTGGGAAGGCGGTTTAGAAAAGAAGGAAAAGGAAAGGTATCACTCGGCAGCGGCGCGTTTGAAGGCAACTATAGCTTCAAATCTCGTTTTGAGGACGGCTCGGGGACTAATCCCGAAGAATTGATCGGAGCGGCCCACGCCGGTTGCTACAGCATGGCGCTATCGGTGGCCCTTGAGCAAGCGGGGCACGCTCCCGAACGCGTGAGCACCGAAGCTCACGTGCATTTGACCAAAGAAGGCGATGGGTTCACGATCAATAAAATTGATTTGGTAACCGAAGCGAAAATTCCGGGAGGCATCAGTCGAAGAGGAGATTTTCAGGCAACGCAGCGTCAAAACTAGTTTTGAGGACGGCTAAGGGACGAACCCGAGAATAGATGAGCACGCTGGTTACTACTCATCGCGCTATCGCTGCTTAGAGCAACAGGGCCGCCGGAAGCGCAGCAGCGAAGCTCACGAGCATTTGAGCAAAGAAGGCGAAGTCAAGCCCAAGAAAATTGATCCGGTAACCGAAGCGAAAAGTCGGGCTCAACGAGGCTGTTGAAATCTCGCTGGACGCAAAACTTTTGTGATAGAGGTTCGGGGTTCTGAGTCGTATCAACATAGAACCCCGAACATTTAACCTTCAACCCCGAATCGTTAAGGAGTGCGTCCCCGCCAGATTTCTACCCAACCGTTGTGGATGGTGTTGTCCGGCAAGATCAGGTGATAGAAGTACACTCCGTCGGACAGGTTTCCTCCGTCCCACGCTTCGGCGTTGGTGTAGTTCTTAGCACGGTAAACCTGCCGTCCCCAGCGGTTGGTGATCGTTAACTGCACGCCCGCGTTCTCTCCAAAATCTTCTAAGTTCAGAATCTGAAAGGTATCGTTCTCACCATCGCTGTTGGGAGTGAAGATATTCGGGATGTATAACTCAGCCGTATAACCTACTTCCACTTGTTTCCGCACGACGCAGCCAAAACGATCGCGAAGCTCAATGAAGTAGATGCCTACCGCTTGATCTAAGTATTCATAGCGGTACGGACGAACAATCGGATTCTCGTTGATCACTTCTACCCATTCGGTGCTTGCGCCACTTGGGTCAGCCGCGATGCGCACTTCGTAGGGAGCCCCACCGCCCACAATGCTATCGATCTCAATGGTGCCGTAGGGATAGTTGACGGTTACTTCTACGTAGCTCCGTATGGAGGCCGCTAGTTCGCTTTCCGGACCGTCAATCGTAAAGGTCGCCGAGCGTTTTTCCTGCACGGTGTTCACGCAACCACTCTGCGCCTGTACCAGGTGCACTTGATACTGTCCGTTGGCAATATCCTCAAAGACGAAGCTCTGGGGAGTGGTGCTAAACTTGCGACTCGCGTACTCTACTTCTTCCCCGGTATCCACCCGGTAGAGGTAGGCATCAAAGGGAGTGTTGTCTGCCACGACGATGTTTTGGACGGTTATTTTGCCCCCGCCCCGGGTTTGGAAACAGGCGGTACTATCCAGGGCATAAGTGAACTGCAACGCCGTGGTGCCGGGCGGAGTAGCATCTACCGTACGCCGGGCTACGCAAGCATCTTCGGCCGCGGCCACGATCACCACCTCGTAGCTTCCGCCCACCGCAACGTCATCAAAGGTAGTCGTGGTAGCACCTAACGGCAGACTGGCCTGCGCCAGGGTGTCGGTTTGGTCTATGAGAAAAACTTCGTAGGGACCCGCGGCCAGCGTAGCGTCCAAATCCACCGTGACGTTGATCGGCGTGGTCACGTCGTCGCAGGTAATAGCTTGAGGCACCGTGGCCGTGAAATTCACCGATTTGGTGCCCACGGTAAACTTACCCCGGCACGATTGCGACAGGGCATCGTAGATTTCGTAGGTGTAACGACGGCTGGGCAAATTGTCAAAGGTGATGCCGCTACTGCCTTCTTTGGTCTCGAATACCACGCCACCCTCCTCAATCACCGTGAAGGTGAAGGTCTCGGTGTTGTCGTTGATCGCCGTAAAGGTTACGCTTCCTTCCCCGGTATCACAGGCGGCCAGCGTGGTTTCCGGCAGGAAGGTGATACCGTTCAGGTTACACACCGTGGTGGTGTCAGCGCCACTCGAGCAGTTGTTAGGAATCGTAGCGGGGAGCGTCGCGTAGATGATATCGGTCAGAATGAAGTCAGATACTACGATCTGGTAATCGTCGGCTACGAGTCCCGAGAAATATAGCTTATTATTGCTGATTGAATCAATCGGATAGGTGTCGGTGGAACCAATGGCTTGTCCGACGTAGATACGATCCGGGTCGATACAGGCCGCGGGAATTGTCACTACCAACCCACCCGGAGTGTCGCAGGTTTCGGCTTTGGTCACCACGGTGACTTGGTTCTGCAAGCTGATGGTCGTTGTAAAGGCAACGGTGTCTACGCATCCCGGCAGGCCGAGCGTGTCCCACACCAGCACCTGGTAGTCACCCGCTTTCACGCTATTGAAGAAGTGAGGAAGCGGCGGCGAACCGGGCTCTCCGGCTTCCCAGGCCGACGTGTCAGCGGGGTTGGTTAGCGACTGGTACCGGTACTTGAACCGACCCATATCGGGAGTCACCGTGACGCCCGACTTTTTGCGGGATAGAATAGTGAACGCTCCGTCGGCACTGCCGGGACAGGTGGCGTTGCTGGTGGTCACCGTAAAGGCCACCTGGTCGTGTCCGCAGCCGCACTCCTCGGCGAGTTTGGTGGTGATGGTTCCCGACCCGTTGGTGGCAATCCCCTCGCCGCAATCGTTCACGGTAATCACCCGGTAGTTATAGTCGGTTTCTACCGCTAGGGTGGTGAAGGTGAAGGAGTCACCGTCCACTTCGGCCGAGCGTTCTATCACGGAAGTGAAATTATCACCCACCGGCGAAGCCTCTACGAAGTATCGGATGCCGGGCTGCGCTGTCCAGTTCACGGTGAATCCTACGCACGTACGGAGCCGCCGCCGTGGGAGCGCTGGCTAGTCCGCCCGGAGTATCATCGGTGGTCACCTCAACTGGAGTCGTGAACGCACTTTCTACGCAGCCGCGGGCCTTCACCCGGTATTCGTACAAGGTTCCCGGCGTTAGGCTGCTAACATCCAAACTCAAGTCAGTGATGGTGTTTGTCGTGAAAGTAGCAAATCCATCTTCCGAAATATCGATCACGTAGTCATCGGCATCCGGCACGGCAGCCCAGGATAAGGTGAATCCATCGCACCGGATAACGGGGGCGCTTACCACGGGCGGGGTTGGCTCACTGCGGGTGGTGAAGACGTCAGATACCGCTTGGGTAGTATTGCAACCGTTTAGAATCGCCAGCACATGGAAGAAGTAAGGAGTACCATCGGTGAGTCCGCTTACGGTGGTGGTGGTTGCCGTCACCTCAGTGGCGTCGGCAGTGGCCGACAGGGTACCGTTGGTGAAATCGTTGTCATCGTCTAAGAACACTTCGTAGCGACTCACCGACCCGGTTACGGCTTGCCAGCTTAGGGTGGCGGTGGAGCAACCGGCAGTAGCACTCAGGTTGGTGGGGGCATCGTTGAGTCCGTCGGTCGTTACGTTGGCGGAGGCCGAGTAGGCGGAGGTGCCACAACTGGTTGCTACGCTTACCCGGTAGTGATAAGTTTGTCCGCCGGTGAGTCCGGTGATGAGCAATTTGTTATCGTTGCTTCCTACGGCTACGGCGTCGTACGCCGGTAGCACGTTGGTGAACGCAGCGTCGGTGGCCACCTGCACGGTGTAGTCGGTGGCACCGGGCACGGGGGCCCAGTTGGCAGTGAATTCGTCGCAGCTGGCGCCCGTGACGTACAATCCGCTGGGCACGTCGCTCGTTTCGGTGGTCACCGAGATCACGTTCGAGTTTTCAGATACGCAACCCGTGCCGCCATCGGCCGACCGCACGCGGTAGAAATAGGGCGTGCCGGGGGCCAGTCCACTGACCGTGAATGTGGTGACGTTGGCGGCAATGGCCTGATCTTCCAGGAAGAGCGGAGTGGTGAACGAAGCATCTTCCGAAACATCGAGGCGGTAGCTAATGCCAGCGCCTTCGTCACTCCAGCGGGCGTCGAAGCTGCTGCACTGTACGCTGGGAGCCAGCGGGGTGATGGCCGTGGGGCCGTCGCTGGTGTTTTGGGGAAGCACGCTATACGGACCAAAGGTTTGGCTACACGTACCGCCGTTGTAGGTAATATCCACCGAATAATCTCCTACCGGAATGTTGGTTAGGCCGGGGCTGTTTCCTCCCACCGGATTGCCCCCGCTATCTTGCCAGGCATAAATATTGGGAGTGGCTCCGCTCACGGTGATAGAAAGGCTGCCGTCGGTGGTGCCCGCACAACTGGGCTGGGTGACATTGTCTAAGGATACTTCAACCGGGGTAAATTCCTCCACCAATGCTTCCTTGTAGAAGTGGCAACCTATGTCGGTCGGATCGGGACTGTCGGTTACTTCTATATCCAAGAAGTAGCTTCCTACCGGGAATCCACTGACTACCACTTCCGTGTCAGTAGTTGCATCGTACGTTGCACTAACCGGCGGCGACAGCGGATCACCGTTTTCGTCGAGATAGGTGATAGCGTACTGGTACTGATCGGCGGCAGGATCAGAAGATCGTTCGGCGGTGATTTCTCCGTTATTTCCGGTACCGCAGGCGTTACTCGTGGAGACAAGCAGCAAATCGTCAAACTTTTGTACCCCGATGGCAAAGGTCACCGTAGTATCACAACCGATGTTGTTGTCAGTGATAACTAGAGTATGGATTCCAGCGGGCAGACTGTTTCTATACTGTATTTCCCCTGCCGCTGGGGGCAGACTAGAATCATATACTTGTCCATCAACAAACGTGAAGCCTCCTGGTCCTACGTTTCCAGCGCTCCAAACAAAGGTAAAGTCGCCACTCCCCCCCCCTGCAGCAAATACTTTATATCCATCATCGGCGCTACAATCTCCGGTGCCGAGATAGTTTGGCGAGACAACCTCAATAGCGTAATAAAATTCAATGGCTACCACATCTGATACTGAGCAGCCGCCCTGGGTCACTGTCCACTCAAATTCGTAGCTACCGGGATCGCTTACGTTTACTCTGGAGTTAGGTGCATTGAAGTTAGAGAAAGTAGCCGTTTCGCTACCGCTCGGAGTACTCACTACCGTCCACGCACCGGTGGCGCCGGTGGCCGGAGTATTGCCCATCAGGTCATAGCGCAGTCGGCAGGCCAGGTCATCCGCTCCGGCGTCGGCGGTGATATCGTTGATGGTGATGGCCACCGAGTCGCGGCCGTTGCAGCCCGCCGAGACAGGTTCGTAGATCACGAAGTAGCTACCGGCATCGCTACCGTCTACGTCAATCTCACCGGTGCTGCTATCCACCAACAAATCAGGCGCACTGGTCGAGAACACTCCTCCACCGGTCGTAATTGAATTAGGCAATACGCTACCGGTTCCCTTGCAGAAGCTGCTGGCCGGGTAGGTAAAGCTGGCGTCGGTAGCAGCCTCAATCTCCACGGTTACCGTCATAGCATCAGGACAGGGACCATCCGTCACAAATTGAATGTCGTAGCTACCGGGGTCGGTATCGCTCAGGTCGATGCGCCCGGTGGCCGTCACGATGGTCATGTCCGCCGCGTTGGCGCTGGTCACCGTGAACGATCCGGTGGTGGTGCTACCCGCCGCGAAAGCCGGGGTCGGATCAGTCGTTTCGCTTTGGCAGATAGCATTTCCGCCGTTGTAGGAGACATCGGCCACGTCGGGGGCGAAAATCTGCACCGTTTCTTCGTGCGTTGCTGCGGCGCAGGAGCCGCCCGATCCGGTGATGAAGTTAGCGACCCGGTAAGTGCCCGGATCACTGGTCGCCAAGTCGATGGTACCGTCCGAAGCCAGCGCCAGCGTATTTGGTCCGGCGGGAACGGGTTGGTACGAGAATGTCCCGGCCGTAGCTCCGGGAGTAAATACGGGCGGAGTGGTGCCGGTTTGCGTGCAGTACTGAGGCTGATCGTAGCTGAAGGTGGGATCAGGGGTGCTGTTGATGATCGTCACCTGAAACGATTCGGTAGAAACACACGGCCCGCTGCCGATGGTGTACGTGATGGTATAGGGCCCTCCCACTGTGCTGGCTGAAACATCGATGGTTCCGTCGGCAGGGTCTACGGTGATCGGATCGGTGGTGCTGAACGTGCCGCCCGTGGCGAAGCCAGTTTCGGGCATAGGATCGGCCCCGTCAAAGCAGTAGGTTCCGGAGGCGTAGCTAAAGGTAGCATCTACTCCCACAAGGTTGATTTCAACACTGCCCGTCATTGCCACTTCGCAACTGCTGTTGTTGGCCACAATAGTGATATACATCGTTGTCGGAGAAGCTGCCGTCGGGCAACACAAAGTCCAGGCTGGCACCGTTACCGGTTAGCGTGGCCGCCGGGTTGCCGCCGGTCATCAGCACGTAGTCGAGACCCAGGTCGGAGTTATCCAACGTGATGGTAGCGGGTTGCCCCGGACAAACATCCAGCACCGGGGGAGTAGTGATCGTGTATACCACCGGATCGTTGATCTGGATACGGGCCTGACCCGCCATCATACGACGACAGCCCGCCGCGCTTTCGGCCCGGATCGTCCACACATCCCCATCGGAGAATTCGCTCTGGGGCAGCGTGATAATCAGTGGATTGCCGTCTCCGGCTACCGGCGCGAGCGCGGTCACCACCGTATTGTTTCGTAGCAATTGGTACTGCGTTCCGGTTTCCGAACCGTCCAGACTGATGCTGGCATCCGTACTAGAACAGACCAGGGTCGGGTCAGTCCCTACCGTAAACGCAATCGGTAGCGCATTAACCGTAACCACAATATCATCCGTGGCCTGGTCGCCGTTGCCATCGGTAATTTCAACCGTGAAGGTGGTGGTTAGCGCCGGGCTTGCTGTTGCTTGCGGATCGTTGGGATCAGCCTGGGTGATAACGGTCAGGTTGTCGCTGGTCCAGGCGTACGTATAAGCCCCGTCGCCGCCGGAGCCTAACGCGCTCAGATCGATGGTTTCCCCTTCGCAAATGGCAATCGGATTTTCAGAACCCTCGGCCGAGGCGATCACGCTGGGAGGACCTCCGGTGACCGTGATGGTCACCTGATCGGTGCTCTGGCACGTGCTACCCACGCCATCATCAGTGACCGTGAGGGTAAAATTGGTCGATGCCGTCAACACGACCGTGGTGGGATTGGCGATGTTCGGATCGTCCAGTAGGGCGGCCGGTTCCCAGCGGTAAGTATACGGACCGGTACCGTTGATTGCCGATCCGCTTAAACTGGCGGTAGTTCCCGTAGGAATGCTCGCATCGGTTCCCGCATCGGCAGTAAGTTGGTTTCGGGTGACCGTAACCGCCGCCTGTGTAGACGGACACGTACCCGAATTGTCACTGATTGTCCAAACGAAATCGTTAGGGCCAACATCAAGATTGGTAACGCGGGTAGCGGGATCGTTAGGGTCATCAAATAATCCGGCGCCGGTGGTGGTCCAGGTTCCCTGCTCTCCGGCGACTGGATTGTTGGCGGCTAAAATTACTTCGTCCGCGCATACGGTTTGCGCTACTCCGGCATCGGCCGCCGTTACGTCTCGCCGGGTGATGGTAACCAAATCTTCCGTAGGGTTACAAACTCCGTTATTGTCGCTGATTGTCCATTTAAACACGTTATCGCCCACGCTAAGTCCGTTCACGACGGTTGCCGGATTGTTGATACTCACAAAAGTTCCGCCTCCGCTTTGAACGGTCCAGGTCCCGGTTTCGGTGGTGGATGCTGCGTTGGCACTGAATAAATAGCTGTCGGAGCAGATCGTTTCGTCGGGACCAGCATCGGCGGTAGTAATGGAGCTAATGCTCACGGTGGCAGCACCGGTCATCGCCACGGTGCAACTTCCGTTGTTTGCTGCTACCGTCACACTACCCCCGTCGACCAGATCAGCAAAAAGTATGGTGATGGTTAGCGCGTTGTTGTCGCCGGGCACCGTCGTAACCAAGGTGCCGTTCATCAGCACATTATAGTCAACCCCGCTTTCCGACCCACTGAGTTGAATGATGGCATCCTCACCCGTGCACACCTCCGTATCCACCGCGGTGACGGCAAACGGTTGCGGATCATTGGTCTGGATCGTAGCCGAACCGTTCATGAGTCGGGCGCAACCGGTGATATCGTCTTCCGCCCGAATGGTTAATACATCACCGGCGTTAAACGTGCCATTAGCCATCGTAAATTCCAACCCAGTTCCGGTGCTGGCGGGCACATTACCCACTACCTCGGCTCCGTTTAGCAGCAAGGTGTAGGTAACGTTAGTATCTTCCCCATCCAGCGCAACGGTGACATCCGATCCGCTGCATACCAGCGCACTGGGACTGGGAGTAAGATTATACGCCGTAGGCAGCGGGTTAACCGTGACCGTTACCTGATCCTGAGCCGTATCGCCGTTACCGTCCGTAGCGGTCACCTCGTAGGTAGTGGTCACCAGCGGATTCACGGTGGGCGACGCCCCGGTACCCGCCCCGTTATCCCAGGCGTAGGTATAGCTGCCGTCTCCTCCTGAAGCGGCAGCGGTTAGTTGCACCGCCTCTCCGGCGCAAACCGTGGTTGGATTGGCAGAAGCGGTGACGGTCGGCAACCCTCCGGTTACCGTAATGGTTACTACATCGCTAGATTTGCAGCCGGTGTTCGTATCAGTAACCTCTAAGGTAAAGGTCGTGGTACCGGTTAAGTTGATGGTGTTCGGATTTTGGTTGGTTTCTTCTCCGGGGGCAATTTGATTAGCAGGGGATGAAGTCCAGGCGTACGTATACGTACCGCTTCCGTTGCTGGCACTGCCCGATAGAACAACCGCGGTGTTTTCAGGAGTAGACTGAGGCAGTCCGGCTTCGGCCGTGAGGTTGCTGACCGTGGCCGTGGTGCTGCCGCTCATCGCTTGCGCGCAGGTGGTGCGTCTTCCTATCACCGAAAAGGCGCTACCGTTGTCACCACTGCTTACGGTAGTGCCGAAATTAATGGCGCTACCGGTTCCGTTCACAAACGTACCCGTTCCTGCGCCGTCTTTGAGCAGTTCGTAGGTTACGCCGTTTTCTGAACCGCCCAAACTAACCGTTACGGCGTCTCCTGAGCAGGCGGTTACACTGGCCGGTGAGGTGATCCCGAAGGCACTTATGGTACTGATTGTTACCGTGGATGAACCGGTCATCGGAGTGACGCAAATACTGTTGTCGGCTTGCACGGTGAGCACATCGTTGTTGGCAAAGCTGCCGCTGCTGAGCGTCAAGTTCACCGAGCTGCCGTTACCGGAAACAGTTTGTCCGGTTGGCACCGTATTCTGGTAGATCTCGTAGGTAACCCCGCTTTGCGATCCGTTGAGGGTAATCGTAGCATCATCACCGGGACACAAGGCCAATGAACTCGGGCCTACGTTGAACGGAGTGGGTCGGGGATTAACGGTGACATCGGCCGAACCACCAACGGCCACTGCGCAGCCGTTGGCATCTTGTACCGTAGCGACGGTGTACGAAGTGGTAGACGCCGGACTTACCGAAATGTTGTCGCCACTACTGTAGCCGGTGATTGCGTTGCCGTCACTGAGCGTGAACGCGTAGGGGGCTTGTCCACCGGTGATGGTTAGTTGGACGTTGGTTGTTTCTCCTTCGCAAATAGTAGCGTTTCCTGAGATACTTGCCGCGGTGGGTCCTTGGTTCAGCGTAACGGTTGCTGAACCTGAACCGGCCACTTCACAACCGTTGGCATCGGTAACCTGACCGCTAATGGTGTAAGTGACGTCAGCAGTCGGGGATACGGAAATATCGTCTCCGCTCGTATAGTTGGTAACCGGAATGGTGGTGGCATCTACCGAGTTAACTAAGGTAAAGCTGAACGGTCCGGCCCCACCGGTGATGGTGACTACCAGGTTGGTGCTGCTTCCGGCGCACACGGTGGCGTCGCCCGACAGCACGGCCTGGGTAGGCGACGGGTTTACTGTAACGCTGGCTTTGTTGTTGAGCTCGGCCTCGGTGCACACGCCGTTGTCGGCTACTGATGTGAAACGTGGTGGAGGTGGCTAGGATGCCGGTAGGAAAAGATAGATCTCCGCCGGTGCCGGTAATCACTGACCCGACGTTACTGTCATCGGCGTCGTTGCGCAGTTGATAGTCAACGTTCAATTCGCTGCTTTCCAGCAGAATGTTGGTGCTTTCTCCTGAGCAGAGCGGACTGGTTTGGGCGCTTACCGCCAGGGTGAGATCCACCGCATCGACCACGGTGACGGTGGCCTGGTCGGTGAGTTCCACGTCGGGGCAGGGTCCGCTGATGCTGCTCACCAGCACGTTGAATGTGGTGGTGGCAGCTAAGTTTCCGGTGGGCAACGTTAAGTCAACATCGGCACCGTTGGCGGGGCCACCGATCGGACTATTGTCGGCGTCGTTGCGCAGTTGGTAGCGGTAGCCGGTTTGGGCGTTGCGGATGATCACGCTGGTTGATTCGCCCGCGCAAATGGTGTTGTCTACTTCATCTACGAAGAGACTCACCACGGTGGGATTGGCCACCGTGACGGTGACCGAGGAGGTGGCGGTACAGCCCTTGTCGTCGGTGACCTCGTAGGTGAGGTTGTAGGTGCCGGGAGCGGCGGAGTTAAAGGTAGGGTTTTCTACGTTCGTAGCCGACAACGTTCCAACGTCGCCCGTCCAGAGGTGCGCTACGTAGACGCCGGTGCCTCCGGTGGGATTACCGTTGAGGGGCAAGTCTACCGCCGCGCAGGCTTCGGGAGCGGTGGGGGTGATAGCGACGGTGGGCGGCACCCGACCGTCGGGCACGTCAACGCTGACTGTTTTGGTGCAGTTATCGCCTACGGTGGTGCTGTTTTGGTCGATTACCGTCACCGTGTAGGTGCCGTGCTCGAGGCCAGCGAAGATGGGGCTGGTCTGGAAGGTGGTGCCATCGATGGAGTATTCGTAGCCTCCGGCACCACCGCTCACCGCGCTGTTCATGTTGATTTCCCCGTCAAAAGGGGCGGGCGGAGTACAGACGGTGTTGGCCTGAGTGGTGATTTGGGCGGGGTCGATGATGACTTCAGGGGCGGCAGGGACTGAAGATTCCGAACCCAGGATTCTGTTGAAATTGTTTCAAGATTAAATCCATTATTGAGACAGTCACCCTCCGTCGATCACAATTATGTATACCAGAACCGTCTTAGTTGGGGGAAGCCCAATGAAGGTAATTTTATTTGGCGCTTGATAGATACTGCTTATACTAGAAACAACCTGTAATCCACTGAAAGATCAGATTCATCATAGACATACCCCTTTCCTGTTTGGAAGAGATTGTATTTGTAATCACCGGTAGTAGGAGTAAAATTTCCTAAAGTGACGTCATAAACTCCTAATGCGTTTACAAAGGAAATTTCAATTTGACCATCGTTTGCCTCATAGCACTGTTCCGGTGTTAGGACGATCGTTCTTTGACTTTCCGAACTTTATCAGGACAAATTTGTCCATATACCGTACTAACCGCTAACACATATGACAAACTGTTGTAACAAGCAGAGATAATTGCTCTTGTTGTAAAGTTTTTCATCATCTCCCTTCCTTGTTGTGTGCTTTTACCGTGATTTCACCGGTCTCAGGATGAAACTGGCCTTGGCAATCCGAACTGGTCAGTATGACTACGTAGCCGGATTGAGGCGGCACATTACCAAAAGTGATCGTTGCGGGTGAGCGAAAGCTGAACGTAACATTTGGATCTATATGAAAGCCAGGGTCCATTTGGCCCTGATCGTATACGTATCCGGTGTTCTTATTCCACAAGCTATATTGAAACTCACCCGCCGCCGGGTCCATATTGCCGTGCAATCCGGAAAACGTCACCGTAATCTGCCCGTCGTTGCCACCCGGAGCTTTGTTCGTCAGCACCTCGAAGGTGGCCTGGTCGGGGCAGTCCTGCGCCCGAAGGGTCAGCGACAGACCCAGTAAAAATCCACTATAAAGGAGCGCATTGCGTAAAAATCTTTCACCCATCGTACTTGCGTATTGCGTTGGCATTTCACTACCCACATAAATAGCACAATACTTATCGGGGGGAAGGAAGAAAGGGAGGCAAATGGTACACCACTGGTATTTCGCCGAAAACCGTACTAGTCTAACCGTATCTCACGCAAGGCTCGGCAAGCGAACCCACAATTAGTTATAGGTGAAATAAGTAATATTATAACAAAGCTTCCCGGAAGGGTTCTTTTCGGCAGAAATGAGGGGAAGAAGAAAGAAAAGGAAAGCGTTGAAGCGTAGCGGGAAGCTAACTTCTGATGACAGAAAAGTGCGCAACTTGATCAATTTACCCACCGCTCAGTCGCAATCGGGAGGCAGTTTAGCAAGCCAATGGTGGGCTTGTTCTTGTTCGGCACGCCGGAAGACGCAAATAGGTCGGCTAGAAAACAAATAAATTTCTCGGAACCGGTAGCGTTCCTTACGCGCTGAGTTGCGTACGAATTCGGTCGGCTACCTCGGCCATTTCCTCATCAGAAAGTTGCAGCTTGGGGCGGCTGAAGTTGGCGTCGTCCATGCTGTTGATGGGAATAAGATGCAGGTGGGCGTGGGGCACCTCCAGGCCAATCACGGCGGTGGCAATGCGCTTACAGGGCACGGCCTTCTTCAGTCCGATGGCCACCTGACGGGCAAAGCGGTTGAGTTCGAGGTACAAGTCTTCGTCCAGATCAAAGTAATAATCTACTTCCCGCTTCGGCACCACCAGCGTGTGGCCCTTTACCAGCGGACGGATATCCAGAAAGGCAATAGCGTGCTCGTTTTCGGCCACGATGTGCCCCGGAATCTCACGGTTGATGATCTTGGTGAAAATAGACATTCCAATAGTTAAGTTGACAAACAAAGCGTTGCGAACGCGCCCGATGACAGATTAGTTAGATTGATATGCGTCAAACACGCTTTGAAAGGAGATTGTGTTTTTGGTGCAGGAGATCCCGGATATTTTGTTCCGCTATGCTACGCAAAATTCCGGGATGACGTTCAGTTTAGCGAAATATCCAGAACCTCGAAGTTGATCGTCCCGGCGGGGGCTTGGACCTGCGCGGTTTCACCCACTTTTTTGCCCAATAGCCCTTTGCCAATGGGAGACTTCACGGAGATCTTGCCGGACTTCAGATCAGCCTCTTCTTCGGATACCAGCGTGTAGGACATCTGCGCTCCGTTCTGCTGGTTCTTGATTTTTACGGTCAACAGAATGGACACTTTCGAGGTATCTACGTTGGCTCCGTCAAGCACGCGGGCGTTGCCGACCACTCCTTCTAGTTTGGCTATTTTGAGCTCCAGATGGCCCTGGGCATCTTTAGCGGCGTCGTACTCGGCGTTTTCACTTAGGTCGCCTTTGTCCCGGGCTTCGGCAATCTGATGGGCCATGTCGGTGCGCCCTTTGGTTTTCAGGTAGTTCAACTCGTCCTTGAGTCGTTGCAAGCCTTCTTTGGTGTAATACGATATGTCTGACATACTTTGTAGGTTTTAAGATTCTCCTCACTGCCCAAAATAAAAGAACGGCACCCGAAAGCAGCCGCTTGTGTTAAGACCCGTCTTTTGTTTGATAGAGGAGTGCCTTTTACGCGTTGGAGCGCAGAAGACGGTGTTGAAGAATAAAAATGTTAAACACAAACATAACTAATTTCTCAATTCCCTCCAATAAGAGAATGATTGAATGAATGATCGGAGGATTGGATGGAAAAAATGCTTTCACAAGTCACGGACCTTTTATTCTATCATTCCGCCACGCTATCATTCTTTTAGTCCAATAAAGTTAAACGGAGTGATAGCGGATAGTTCTGCTTTGATTGTTTCATCCACTTCCAGCGTATCAATAAACCGCTTGATGCTGGCTTCTGAAATTTTGTCCTGCCCGCGGGTGAGCGCCTTGAGCGCTTCGTAGGGCTTTGGGTAGCCTTCGCGGCGCAAAATGGTCTGAATGGCTTCGGCCACCACCGCCCAGTGCTCTTCCAGGTCGTCGTGCAGCGCCGCCGCGTTTAGTTCGATCTTGTCCAGCCCCTTTTGCAACGAATGCAGTGCCACCAGACTGTGGCCCAGCGGAACGCCGAGGTTGCGCAGCACGGTGGAGTCGGTGAGGTCGCGCTGCAGTCGCGATACCGGAAGCTTGGCCGCCAGGTGACCAAACAGCGCGTTGGCAAGCCCCAGGTTGCCCTCGGCGTTTTCAAAATCGATGGGGTTTACCTTGTGCGGCATGGCCGACGAACCCACCTCGTTGGCGATCACCTTCTGGGTGAAATAGTTCATCGAAATATACTGCCACACGTCGCGACTCAGATCAATCAAAATGGTATTGATGCGCTTGAGGTTGTCGAACAGCGCCGCCAGAAAGTCGTAGTGCTCAATCTGCGTGGTCGGGTGAC
The DNA here is from genome assembly GCA_963833215.1 of uncultured Cytophagales bacterium. Lineage (GTDB taxonomy): Bacteria > Bacteroidota > Bacteroidia > Cytophagales > Cyclobacteriaceae > Tunicatimonas. The sequence goes on from CAWHXE010000015.1 coordinate 27,603, forward strand.
TGCGCCTTAGCCCCAGATGCTCCTGGGTAAAGTGGTCGGCAAAGGCTCGCCAGTCGACGTCCGGATAGGCCACCAGGTGCGCATTGAAGCCGCCGGTGGCTCCGCCGAACTTAGCCACGTGGGGCAGCTGGTCCAGCAGCGTAATCTGCTGAGTCAGTCGTTCGTGAAACACGGCCCACTCCTTGCCCACCCGGGTGGGAGTGGCGGGTTGCCCGTGGGTGCGGGCCAGCATCGGCACGTCGGCCCACTGCCGGGCTTGTCGCTGAAGCTGCTGCAGCACCTCATCTAGCAGCGGACGGTACACCTGCTCGAGTGCCTCGCGCACGCTGAGCGGAATGGCGGTATTGTTGATGTCCTGCGAAGTGAGGGCGAAGTGAATAAACTCCTGCTGTTCAGCCAGGCCTAATTCCGTCCACCGTTCTTTGAGAAAATACTCCACCGCTTTCACGTCGTGGTTGGTCGTTTTCTCAATGTCTTTGATGCGCTGGGCGTCGGCTTCCGAAAAATCGGTCACGATGGTCCGCAGTTGGGGAAACAGGGCGTGGTCCACGGTTTCCAACTGCGGCAGCGGGAGCTCGCACAGAGCGATGAAGTATTCTACCTCCACCCGCACCCGGTAGCGAATCAGGCCGTATTCTGAGAAGAAGGGGGCTAAGACTTCAGCGTATCTTCGGTAGCGTCCGTCGAGGGGCGAAACAGCGGTGAGTTGCGTGAGGTTTTGTTCTGACATAATTTGCGTTGGTATCGTGCGAATTTAGTACACATTTGGTTCGATTGCCCTATTGTTCGACTGTTTGTATCAACAATAGCGCAATCGAACCGTTGAGCAATCGAACCGTTGGATTATGAAACAATACTGACGATAAAAGTGTAATAAAGCCAACCCAACCGTATACTAAATATTAATTACCGTGCTGTTTAATTTATTCGGAAAGAAGAAAGAAACTCCCGACCCCGAAAAGTCTTCGCCCCAGAAGTCTTCTAAGTACCGCGAACTTACCGTCCGGTCGATCGTCAAGGAAACCGCCGATGCGATCAGTATCACTTTTGAAACGCCTGCGGAGGGATTGCCCTACGAGGCAGGTCAGTTTCTCACGCTCATCCTCATTATAGAAGGTGCCGAGGTGCGGCGCTCGTACTCTTTGTGCACCGCCCCGGCCGTCGACCCGCACCCGGCCGTCACCGTGAAGCGGGTGGCCTCGGGCAAAGTCTCTAATTATTTGAACGATACGCTCAAACCAGGCGATACCATCCGCGTGGCCGAACCCGCGGGCACCTTCACCACCGCAGTGGATGCGGCTAATCAGCGCCACCTGGTGATGTTCGGGGGCGGAAGCGGCATCACCCCGCTGATGGGCCTGCTGAAATCGGTGCTGCACACTGAATCGCAGTCGAAGGTGTCGCTCATCTACGCCAACCGTTCGGCTGATTCTATTATTTTTAGCAAGCAGCTGGCTTTGCTGAGGCAGCAGTATTCCGACCGATTCCACGTGGTGCACGTCTTGGAAGATGCCACAGACCATTCCGACGCCCACGAAGGACAAGTGCTCGCCGAGCGGGTGCCCGATTTGTTGGAGGCGTTGCCCTTCTCGGAAGCCACCACCGAATACTTCTTGTGCGGGCCCCAGGGGATGATGGAAAACGTGCGCCAAGCGCTACAGTCGCTAGACGTTCCGTCCCATCTTGTCCACAAGGAAAGCTTCGTGCTGAGCAAGTCGGCTACTGCCAAAACTGATGCTGCTTCTGAGAAACCCACCGCCACCTGGGATACTGACACCACTCCGGGGGCGTATCAAACGACAAAGGCTCCGGTGGACGAAGCCCACGAGGTGACTATCCGCTACGAGGGCGAAACGCATCGCTTTGTGGTGGAGCCCGAAAGCACCATTTTACAAACCGCCCTGGCGCTGGACATTGAGCTGCCCTACTCGTGCCAAAGCGGACTCTGCACCGCCTGCATGGGTAAGTGTGTTTCCGGACGCATGAAGCTGGATGAGGAAGACAGTCTCACGGATGATGATCTAAAGCAAGGCTACGTGCTCACCTGCGTAGGCCACCCGCTCACCGACAACGTGGTGATCGAAATTGAGTAGGAGAATGGCTGACTGCAACGGTGAGTTCGACTGGTGCAAATGCACAGAAAAAGCCGGAACGGGTCCGGCTTTAAATGCTGCTAATGAGGAAAGAAGATCAATTGTTGGGTAGCTTCAGCATATCAGCCTCAATGTTGTACTTTTTGATCAACTCGGTGGTGTACTTCTTCTTGCCGTAGGGCACGATGAGATAAAACTTGCCGCTTTTCATTTTGGCTAAGTTAGAAAAGAGCTTCCACTTGCTCACCACCTGCTGTTCATTGTGCTTGTCGCCCTCCACAATCTTGAAGTAATCCTTACCTAAGGTGGTTTTACCGGTGAGATCGGGCATCACTTCTTCGTCGGTTTGTTTGCGGATAAACTTGCCGGGAAGCTCGTAGTCAGGATGATCGGCCTTGATGTTGTCGTAGCCCTTGCTCTCCAGCAACTCAATAGCTTTTTCCAGGTAATCACTCTGTTTACTTTTTACCGCTGTCGTGCTCATAAAGAAAATACGTTTAAACTATGGTTAAATACTTAGTACAGGCGCATGCATCAAAAATCCGCCAGATTTTACTCGGGCGGAAAGTAGACAAACAATTGACAAATATACGATAATAACCACGGTGTACGAACAAAAGTTCAGAATAATTTAGGGGGTATGCTGCCCTGAGCAACAGCTTATCGTGGTCAGCACTAGCCAAGGAGCCTAAACGCTTGTTGCAAAGCGGCCGCGGTAGCAGCAACGGCCGCCTGATCGTCTAATTCGTTAAGCACCTGATTGAAGGGTTCAGCCCGTACGGGACCGTCGTAGTTGATTTTGATTAGTGCTTTCAGGAAATCTTTCGTTGGAATAATACCCGTGGCAACCGGCAGTTCGCGCTCGCCATCAATCTGCTCGCGGGGTGAACGTCCGCGGTGCGCATCGTTTAGGTCGCAGGCCACCACCTCCCGGTTGGTCAGCGTCAAAATGTCATCTACGCTCTCCTCAGCGGTGTACCAGTGGAAGCTGTTGAGCACCACCCCCACGTTGGGTTGTTTAAGGTCAGCAATCAAAGCGCGGGTTTCTTCCAGGGTAGACACAAAGGCGTACTTGTCCCGATCGCGCAGCGTTTTCGGACCCACGTATTCCAGTCCCAGACGGATGCCGTGATCATCCAGCACCCGGGCCACTTGCTGCAAACGATCCACGTGCTGCCGAAAGTTTTTCAGGTAGTTTAGCTCGGCGTGCGTGGGCATAATCCAGGTGCTCATGCGGGTGCCTTGGGCACTTTGTAATGCCTTGGCCAGGCGGGGCAACTCGGCTAAGTCGGACTGGAATTTCGCATCGTCTTTTCGAAACTCTACGGGCAGTCCGGCTACGCCCCAGACAAGCTTTTTTTTCTTCATGTCAGCCAGCAGATTGGTCACCGCAGTGGCATCTTGATCGGCTAAAAACGTGGGGTACGGGGTGATCGCCTCAAAGCCATACTGCTCAGCTAGCTCGATCAGTTCTAGCTGTCCCACCTGCACCCCAATGGCACCGGGGTCCAGGCTCATGGTGAACCGACGGGAAGGTGCCCCACTGGATAGTGCCGCACTGGATGGTGCCCCACTGGATAGCGCCGCACTGGATAGTGCCGGAATGGTTAGCAGCCCGGTCGCCGAAAGCAGGGCACTTTTTTGGATGAATAATCGTCGTTGCACAGGCGCAAGGTAAGTGATGAAAGCCTCTAATATACGTCTCATCTGCTTACAAACTAAACCATTGCCTGCCGAATTTTTTAGACCGCCAACCGCTAAGACCGGTCGTTTGGTACATTGGTAACAAATTTCCCAATTCTTTTCGCCATTTGCAGAGCCACTAACCCATCTTTGCGCTCGTATCAATACCACTCATCATGCTGAAAAATATTCTCGCGATTGGTTTAAAGAATGAGATGCCCATTTACGAGCAACGCCGCGTGAGAACCGCCAACTCGGTCGCGCTCATTTTGATAGGAACGCTGGCAATTCCGTTCACCATCCTGACGTGGGTCTACTTTCCACCTATTGCTCTTTTCCCGCTAGTGGGCGGGGTGGTATGCGGTATATACTTTGCGCTGACCAAAGCCGGACACACCCGCCTGGCCCGGTTTATCCTGGTGGCGGGCCCGGCCCTTCTGGTGGCTTACTACAACGTTAAGCTCTGCGGTCCGGAAGGAAGCCCCCTTACCACGCTCACGTTTATAAGTATGATATTTATTATCATGTCGTTTGTGCTGGTGGATACCCGGGAGAAAGGGCTCCTCATACTGAGCGTCTTGAGCAGCGGAATGCCCATTCTATTGCTTCCGGTGGTTAAGCAGTGGGTGGTGGTGGACCCAGCGCACACCGCCGCCCGCCTGGCATTTGTTATTCTTCTGGAAGAAGGATGGATGAGTCACGTTTCCTACCTTATTGCGATCATAGCAGCCTGTTCAGCGCTGTTGGGTCTGTCGCAGCTTGGTCGCAGTGCCGAAAAAGATAGTGAAGCAGCGCTACAGGAAGCGGAGCAAAAGAGCGAGGCGATGCGGCAGGAAAAGCAGATTGCCGATGAAGCCCTCAAGAAGTTAGAAAACGCGCAGCATACCGAAAACCAGCGCCGCTGGGCTGCTGAGGGCATCGCCCAGTTGACCGACCTCACGCGTACGCAATCGAACCAGAACACTACTACGCTTCATGACCGGGTGATCATCCACTTCGTGAAGTATCTGGAAGCCAATCAGGGCGGACTTTATATCGTTAATCGAGAGAACGAAAAGGAAGAAATCCGCCTGGAAGCTTGCTACGCCTACGATCGAAAGAAGTACGTGAAAAAAACCATCGCTCCCGGCGAAGGGCTATTAGGACAGGTTTTTCTGGAGCGGCAACCCATGCGTCTGACCGAGATTCCCGTAGACTACGTGAACATCACTTCCGGTTTGGGAAAGGCTACTCCGCGCTCGCTGGTAATTGTGCCCTTGATTGTGAACGAGGCCGTGGAAGGTATTTTAGAGATCGCAACGTTTAAAGTCGTAGAAGACCACCACCTGGATTTTTTAGAGAAAGCGGGCGAGAGCCTGGCAGCGTTCATTCAGATGAACCGTATTAACACCAAAACGCGAATTCTACTGGCCGAAGCACAACAGCAGGCCGAGGAAATGCGTGCGCAGGAGGAAGAGATGCGCCAGAACCTGGAAGAGCTAGCCGCCACCCAAGAGGAAATGAACCGCAAGGAGCAGGCTTATCAAAATAAAATCGCCGAGTTAGAGCGTCAGCAGGTGGCCTCGTAGAAACCTGAGGATACCATTCCGTTTTTTCGCTAGAATCTGTACTTTTACCGCAAAAGGTACGCTTCTATGTCTCAGGATATTCATCAACACTTTCAGCAGGTAAAGAAGGCCGCCCGCCGGGCGCTGCGCTTAGACCCCAACACCATCAATCAGGTGCTGCTCTCCCTGGCCAACGCTGCCGAACAGCAAACCGATTTTATCTTAGCGGAGAATAAGCGGGACCTGGAGCGCATGGACGCCCAAGACCCAAAGTACGACCGGCTGCAACTGAGCGAAGCACGGCTCCGAGCCATCGCCTCTGATTTGCGGAAAGTGGCCGAACTGCCCTCGCCTCTGGGCAAGGCCCTGGAGGAAAAGCAGCTAGACAATGAATTGCAATTGCGTAAGGTATCGGTGCCGCTGGGCGTGGTGGGCGTGATCTACGAGGCACGCCCCAACGTGACCTTCGACGTGTTTGCGCTGTGCCTGAAAGCGGGCAACGTGTCGGTGCTGAAAGGAGGAAGCGATGCTGAATTTTCTAATGCGGCCATTGTGTCGATTATTCACCGGGTGCTCCGAGACCACGGGCTAGACGAGCACCTGGCCTACCTGATGCCCGCCTCGCGTGAGGCTACCCGGGAAATGCTGGAGGCGGTCGGCATCATCGACGTCATCATTCCCCGCGGCAGCCAGGGATTAATTGACTTTGTGCGCGAACACGCCAAGGTGCCCGTCATCGAGACCGGAGCCGGGATTGTGCACACCTATTTCGACCGCAGCGGTGACACGGAAAAGGGAAAGCAAATTGTCAACAACGCTAAAACCCGACGGGTAAGCGTGTGCAACGCCCTGGATTGCCTCATCATTCACCGCGATCGCTTGGCCGACTTGCCCGAATTGCTGGCGTTGCTACCCGCTTCGGAAGTGACGGTGTTCGCCGATGCCCCCGCCTACGAGACGCTTATTGATCACTATCCAGAAGCCCTGCTGCACCGAGCCAATGCCACCCACTACGGCACCGAGTTTCTGTCGCACAAAATGGCGGTCAAGACGGTAGCCAACCTCAACGAAGCGCTGGATCATATCGCCGAGCACAGCTCCCAGCACAGCGAGGCGATTGTAGCCGAAGATTCCGAAACGATCAATACCTTTATGCAATCGGTGGATGCCGCCGCGGTTTACGCCAACGTATCGACCGCCTTCACCGACGGCGCTCAGTTCGGCATGGGCGCCGAAATCGGTATCAGCACCCAGAAACTGCACGCCCGCGGCCCAATGGCCCTACCCGAACTCACCAGTTATAAGTGGTTGATGTACGGGGATGGGCAGATTAGAAGTTAGAAGACCGGGAGATCTTCTTAAGGTTAGATAGCTCAATTGTTCGATTGTTAGAGGCGGAAATCATCAACAATTGAGCAATGAAATCATGACCAGACCATAGAATCTTTAAAAAGACAGCTATTCATCAACTGACTAAAGAACAGTAGCGGCGAGCGTGCCCATCTTGCCCTGCTCATAGTCCTGCACGGCCTGCGCCAACTCCTGCGAGTTGTTCATCACGAAGGGGCCGTAGCTGGCCACCGGTTCGTGAATGGGTTCGCCACTTAGCAGCAGCACCGTGCTTTCGGTTTCTGCTTCCAGATAGATAGTTTGCCCTGGTTCTTCAAACACCGCCAGTTCTGCTTCACCCACGGCCGCACCGTTCATCCGCAATCCTCCTCGAAGCACGTAGGCGCCGGTGTTGTTCCCGTCAATCATTGGCACCTCCAGACCGGCTCCGGCTTCCAAATGAATATCGAGCATAGTCAGTAAGGTAAACGTTTGCGCCGGTCCGGTGTGTCCTTGGTAATCGCCCGCAATCACGCGCACCAAACTACCCGGGGCATTGACGACGGGAATGCGGCCGTTCGTGATTTCCTGGTAGCGCGGACGCGTCATCTTGTGGGCCTTCGGCAGGTTCACCCACAACTGAATCATCTCCAGCGTGCCTCCCTGCTGCGAGAACTCTCGCCCGTGCTTTTCCTCATGCACCACCCCGGCCCCGGCGGTCATCCACTGCACGTCGCCCGGACCGATCTGGCCAGCGTGTCCCGCCGAGTCGCGGTGCTCGATGGCACCGGAATACACAATTGTTACCGTTTCAAAACCACGGTGCGGATGTTCGTCTACCCCCCGTTGCCGCTGGCTGGGCGATACTTCGGTAGGCCCCGCGTGGTCGAGCAGCAGAAAGGGACTGAGCTGCTTTAGCCCCCGGTTGGGCAGCGGCCGCCGAATGGTGAAGCCGTCGCCGACCTGGCTGGGTTGGCTCTGATATACGTGGGGTTCGGGTCTATTCTTTGGTTGCATGATGATCAGGAGTTGGGCCTCGGAATTTATCGAGAATACGGTTGAGTTCGGCTACTTCTTCGGGGGTGATGTGCTGCTGCTGGCGCAGTTGGGCTTCTAACTGGGGGGCTACTTCGTCCAGAAGATCCAGGCCCTGCTGAGTGATCAGGATGTCTACCTTGCGGCGGTTGGCCGGGCACACTTCCCGCGAAACTAGTCCGCTACGGCGCAACTTCTCCACCAGACGGGTCACGTTAGACATGCGGTTGAGCATCCGTTCGCTGATGCGTTGCAGGGGGGAAGGATTGGGATATTGTCCCTTCAGGATGCGAAGCACGTTGTACTGCTCTTCGGACAAGCCGTGCTGCTTGAGCACCGACAGAATAATCTGATCGAGCCAACCGTTGGTGAACCGGATATTCAGAATGGCTTTCTCGAACGGATGCTTAAATCGGGGCTGCTTAATGGCTTCTTCCAGACGCATAGTAATTGAGCTTCGCTTTTTGTTGTATAGACAACGGTTGTTATTAGCAAAGGTTTCGTTAACCGTCGAGATAACTTTCAGCGTGGTTAGGGAGTTGGGAATTATGGCATAGGTGTTGGATTTTCAAAAATTAACTTCCAATCCCTAAAACCCAACCCCCAAAACCTAAAACCCTATAAAGCATCCCAAATCATGAAAGTACTAATCATTGGCGCCGGAGGCGTAGGCAACGTAGTGGTGCACAAGTGCGCGGCGGTGCCCGAAGTTTTTTCAGAAATTATGCTGGCCAGCCGCACGCTGAGCAAGTGCGATGCCATTGCCCGCGACGTGCGCGAGCGGTTCCCTGACGTGAAACTGCAAACCGCTACCGTAGACGCCGACCAGGTGCCCGAGCTGGTGACCCTGATCAAGAAATTTGCCCCGGCGATGGTCATCAACGTGGCTCTGCCCTACCAGGATCTCACCATCATGGACGCCTGCCTGGAAACCGGGGTGCACTACCTCGACACGGCCAACTACGAACCGCGCGACGTGGCCAAGTTTGAGTACCACTGGCAGTGGGCCTATCAGGAGCGGTTCAAAGAAGCCGGACTGATGGCCCTGCTCGGCTGCGGCTTCGACCCCGGGGTAACGGGCGTGTTCACCGCCTACGCGCAGAAGCACCACTTCGACGAGATTCACTACCTCGACATTGTGGACTGCAACGCGGGGGACCACGGCAAGGCCTTCGCTACCAATTTCAATCCCGAGATCAACATCCGCGAGATCACCCAGCGCGGCCGCTACTGGGAAAACGGGCAGTGGGTAGAGACCGACCCGCTGGAGATTCACCAGCCTATTGATTATCCTGAGATCGGTCCGAAGGAGTCGTATTTGCTCTACCACGAAGAGTTGGAGTCGCTCACCAAAAACATTCCGCACCTGAAGCGCGCCCGCTTCTGGATGACCTTTTCGCCCGACCTACATCACCCACCTGCGGGTGCTGGAGAACGTGGGCATGACGGGTATCCACCCCGTGAAGTTCCGGGGCCAGAACATTGTGCCGCTGGAGTTTCTGAAGGCCGTGCTGCCGGAGCCCTCGAGTCTGGGCGAGGGCTACCAGGGACAAACTTCCATCGGTTGCCAGATTAAGGGAGTGAAGGACGGGCAGGAAAAAACCTACTACGTATACAACAACTGCGACCACGCCGAAGTATACCGCGAAGTGGGGGCGCAGGCGGTTTCCTACACCACCGGCGTGCCCGCCATGATCGGAGCCAAACTGATGCTGGACGGCCAGTGGATGCGACCCGGAGTCTATAACGTAGAAGAGTTCGATCCTGATCCGTTTATGGATGCGCTCAACCAGTACGGACTACCCTGGCACGAGCGGGTGAACGCGGAACTGGCATTTGATTATTCTAAATAGCAAAAGAATAGACATGAAGTGGATTTACACCTTGCATGCTCCTTGGACGGACGAGCAAAAGACAGCAGGACGCCCCGTGCAAACCGCCTACCTGCGCCCGACCATTGTTAACGAAGCGGGCGAACCGATGGTGGGCAATATCGTCGAGGTGATGGTGGTGGGTTTGGAGTACTACTACAAAGATCCTCGAAACCTACTAGATAGCGATGAGGCCAAACGAATTTACTTCGAGGAACTGGCCAACCAGGATTACTACCTACTGCATCGCGACGTGAATCAGCAGGATCATTACCGAATGGCAATGGTAGATGTTTATCTAAAGAAAGAGACGTTCAATCCTGACGAGTTCTGGGAGTGGATTCATAGTGTCCTCAAGATCAAAGGCTATCCGTTGGATGAACTGGTGGAGGGAAAGCAGGAAGACTTTCTGGACATGAACCCACTGCTGCGGGTATTCTCCGAGGAAAACGCCCGGAAGTTTGAGGACAAATTTGGCAAAGACTGGTGGAAAAAAGATGATTTGGATGCCTAGATTGCGTCAGCCGAATCACCGCGTATGGTTTTTTCATCAGCGTCCAGCTTTGTTCCAACTTTTTTCCATCGATCCAACGCCAGGTTGAGCGAAACAAAACTCAATACCCATCCCCTAAAACCCAATACCCTACCCCCACAAATCCTACTTCTTCAAAATAGTAAACTCTACCCGCCGGTTTTTGCTGCGCTCTTCTTCGATCGCGTTGCTTACCAGCGGACGGGTGCCGCCGTAGCCCCGTTCGGTAATCCGCTGAGCGTCTACCCCCTGCTCCGTCAGATACTGCTTCACGGCCACCGCTCGTTCCTCCGACAGGGCTAGGTTGAGGTCGGCCCGCCCCTGGTTGTCGGTGTGCCCGGCTACCTCGATCTCCAGGTCAGGGTTTTCTGTCATCAGCTCTACCACCTCATCCAGGGTTTCGTAGGAGCCGGGCAGCATGGTGGCGTTGCCCCGATCAAAGAGCACGTTCTCCAGGTTCACGGTAGCGCCCACTTCCAGGGGCGTAAGGGCGTAGTCGCGCACCAGGGCTTCGGCTCCCGCCGGTCCGGTCGATACGCGGTCGCGGGCGGGAATGAAACCCGCGGCGGCCACGGTGAGGGCGTAGTCGTCGTCAGGAGGCAAAGGCACACTGAAACTTCCGTCAGGGTCGGTTTGCACCTCGGTGACTAGCGTAGTGTCCTTCTTCAGCGAGCGGAAGGTGAGTTCGGCCACGATGGGTTGCTGCGCGTTTTTGTTCGTTATGGTTCCGCGCACGGGTACCGTGGTCACCGCCGGGGGTTCTTCGGTAGCGGCCACCGTGGTAGCGGCCACCGTATCGGCGGGTCCGGTTCGGGTTCGGGCGCTAGCACCACGGGCACCGCAATGGTGGTATCCATCGTGGCCAGCTGCTCGGTCTGCTCCGCGCTGATGCGCACCCGCACCAAATCGCCCAGTCCGTCGCTGTTCTGCGTAGTGCTCAGATAGGCGTAGTCGCTTTCTTCGGGCACGTAGTAGCTCAGTTCGGTGCCTTCGCTGTTGACAGTTGGCCCTAGGTTCTTAGGGTTCGACCAGTTTTTCCAGGTGTCGTCGAGCCGCACCGATACGTAGATATCCCGACTACCGAAACCTTCGTAACCGTTGCTGGCGAAGTATAACGTCTTGCCATCCGGCGCCAGAAAGGGAGTCATCTCCTGGTAGGGCGTGTTGATGGTGGGGCCCAGGTTACGGGGTTCAGTCCAGCCATCGCCCTGCCGAAACAGCACGTACAGGTCTTCGCCCCCCCGGGTATCATACGATTGCAGCGTCACGATCAGGATGTCACCACTGCGGTGCAAGTTACCGCTGCGGTGCTTCAGATTTGGTGTAGAAGTAGGGAATATTGAGCGCTTCGGGCACGCTCCAGCCGTCGCCCGAGGGCACGGCAACCGACAGACCCTGGGTGCGGGCGGGGGTGCCGTTGGGCTGGTAGTGTCCATGCACCAGCATCCGCCCGTCGCGGTCGAAGCCCACCACGCCGTTGTACTGCGCGTTGTTGAGCTTCGTTCCGGCGTGCTGGGCTGCGGACCAGCTTTGGTCGTCGGCCCGTTCGACGTACCAGATGTCGCCGGGATCGCGCCGTCCGCCCACGTTGTCGGAGTGGCCGCGGCGGGTGAAGTACAAGCGTTGTCCGTCGGGACTCACCACCGGGTGCTGCTCGTCGGCGTAGGAGTTAACCGTTGGGCCGAGCGGTTCGTAGGTGGTTTGGGCGAAGCGCGGGGAGCAAAGGTTGAGCAGAGAAGCAGGGCGAAAGCAACTGAAACCACTATATAACGAGATGAATTCTTGGGAAGGGAAAGTAGGTACATGATTGATTCTTGAAGACTGTTGGTGGACCATACGCGTTGAAAACGCGCGCTAGATTTAAGTATTGGCAGATGGACTGTATTAAGATGCTTATTAGCTCCGTTTATTCGCTAATCCGGTGTCATTGGTTTAACCGGGTGCAGTTTAGTACAAAAGCGCTAAAAGAAACAGTAGAATTGATACTTTTGGCGGATGAACCTCTTTCGCCTCAAAGAAAACCAGACCACCGTACGCACCGAAGTGGTGGCAGGCCTCACCACCTACTTCACGATGGCCTACATCATCTTCGTGAACCCCAGCATTCTGGCCAAGGCCGGCATGGACTACAACAGTGTGCTGGTGGCCACCTGTTTGGCCGCGGCGCTGGGCACTTTACTAATGGCTTTTCTGGCCAACTACCCCTTTGCCCAGGCCCCCGGTATGGGACTCAATGCCTTCTTCACCTTCGCGGTGGTGTTGCAGAACGGCTTCACCTGGCAGCAGGGCCTGGCCATTGTGTTCATTTCGGGAGTACTGTTCATTCTGCTCACGCTCACCGGGGCGCGTTCGGCGGTGGTGGAGGCCCTGCCCTACTCCATTCGCTACGCCATTCCGGCGGGCATCGGACTGTTTATCACGCTGATTGGGTTCAACAACGCGGGGCTGGTGCGGGTGAACCAGGGGCCCATCGTCGATATTATCTTGTCGACCGAAACGCTGGAAGCGGGCGCGCTGGTGGAGCAGATCAGCCGCGCCCCGGCGCAGATTCTGGAGATGGCCAGCTTCCGCAGTCCGTCGGTGCTGCTGGCGGGCATCGGACTGCTGGTAATTGCGGTGCTCTACGCCCGGCGGGTGCCCGGGGCCATTCTGTTCAGCATCGTGCTCACCACCCTGATCGGCATTCCGCTGGGAGCCACGCCGGTGCCCGATAGTTTTAGTTTCACCGACATCCACCTGGGCGACACCCTGTTTCAGCTCGACTTTGCCGGGCTGTTCGAGCGGGACGACTCCGTGCTGAGCGTACTCACCACGCTGGTGGTGGTGATCATCTCCTTCTCGCTGGTAGATTTGTTCGACACCATCGGCACGCTCATCGGCACGGCCGACAAGGGCGGGTTCCTGGATAAAGACGGGCGTCTGCCCCGCATGAAGCGCTCGCTGCTGGCCGATGCCCTGGCTACCACCTTTGGAGCGCTGGTGGGCACCTCGACGGTGACAACCTACATCGAGAGCAACGCGGGAATCGCAGCGGGAGGACGCACCGGACTCACCGCGCTGGTGGTCGGCGTGCTTTTTTTGCTGTCCATATTTCTGGCCCCGGTGGCGGGCATGGTTCCGGCCGCGGCTACCGCTCCGGCGCTCATCCTGGTAGGCATGCTGATGATGCAGTCCGTGCAGCGCATCGACTTCGCGGACTTTGAGAACGCGTTGCCCGCCTTTCTGACCATCGTGCTGATGCCCTTCACCTACAGCATCGCCAACGGCATTGCGGCGGGTATCATCTTCTACGTGCTGATCAAGCTGGTGCGCGGCAAGGCGATGGAGGTGCCGTTTGCTTTGTACCTGATGGCGGGTTTGTTTGTGGTGAAGTTTATACTCTGACTGGATGACTTGCTACGTGGCTTGGATGCTGGATGCTGGATGCTAATGATCAGCGTTCTGCCTTTAGTAAATCATCTACTATCTCATCTTCCCCAGCAAACCAACCAGTGACCAGCATCCAGCAAATCATCTAGCGCCCTTCGCTTTTAGGCACTGTGCCGTAGCGGCTGGCCATGCGGCCGAGGATGATGGCGATGTAGAGCAGTCCGAGGATGGCCTCCAGCGAGGAGATAGATTGGGCCCAGGGCGACACCGGGGTGATGTCGCCGTAGCCCAGCGTGGTGAGCGTGGAGTAGCTGAAGTAGACCATGCGTTGCCAGGGCAGCGGGGTGTCCAAAGTGCTGGAGACAAATGCCTCGGGGTCCAGGGTGTGGATGATCATGTATAATCCGGTGAAGGCGTTACCGAGAATCAAGTAGATGGTGCAAGCACTGAAGATCACGTCGCGGTTCACCCGTTCGGTGACGAAGATATACTCCACCAGCACCACGATGATCATAACCTGAAAGAGGATGAGCATAGAGTAGCTGGCCAGCGCCAACCAGACGACGCTGCCGCCCGACATCACCCAGGGAATACCAACGACTACGTTAAGCACCGCCACAATGGTCGTGGCAATCATCCGCCGCCGATTCACACTGGATAAATACACTCCGCTGGCCAGCAGCGCCACGTAAAAAGAAAAGTAAACCGCGTTTTGCCAGTTGCCCAGCAACGAGAAAGGATAGGTGAGTTGCAGCACCACCATCACCAGCAGCACGTAGACCACCCGTCCGGTCACCCGATCAATAACCTCGGGGGCGGCTTCGGTTTGGATGATTGGTCCTTCGATCACCGGGTCTGCTTCGTCACATCTTTTCTCCTAAGAACTGGTCGTTCTTCCACCGGCCAACCTGGGTGCTGTCGGTTTGCACGCTGTCGGCTTTCACCGGCACAAACACCATTTTACCCGCGCCCTCTTTGGCTCCCTTCACGAACTCGCCCTCGTAGTAGTCGCCGTTGGCCCAGGTGTAGGTGCCGTGTCCGTGCGGAAAACCCTTGGCAAATTCACCCTCGTAGGTATCGCGCCCAATGGCCTTGCCCTGCCCGTGCGCCTTGCCCCGGTGGCACTCGCCCTCGTAGCTTCCGGCCAGGTCGGGCAGGCGCACGCGGCAGGAAGACTGGGTCTCGATGGGGGGTGGCGATGTGCTTGCTAAGATGAAAAAGTTTAAAAGCAGGAAGCTAAGTAAGTGCATGGTGTAGTGCGTTAGCGGTTAAAACAGCAAAATACGGCTAATCATTAGAAGTAGTTCTACGTTGACAAATAAATCCGAGTAGAAGGAGAAGAAAATCAGTACTATTTGCTTAATTCAAGTTCTGATGGTGAAGAGTTAACAGCGTCAGGATTCAACCCCAGATTGAACTAAAAAAATACCATAGTTCCACTCCTATGAAAAAGCTCCTACTGATCATCTTGCTCATTCCGGCCTCACTGCTAGCGCAGGAAAAAGATAGTACCAACATATTGAAGTATGGTGGTTATGTCAGTTTCAACGTGTTAGGCGCCCGCGACCTGTCTGGCCTCAACGATCAACTGCGAGCGGCTAGTCAGTTGTCAACAGACGGTGCGCTAGTTGGCATTTCAATGGGCTTCACCAGTCGTTTTGCGGACCAAAACTCTTACGCCGTGACCCGATTGAGTTTGCACGGTGCCGGTGACGCCGGAACAGAGAGCAACCAACAAACTCAACTATGGGTCGGTGAGTTGGGCAGTTTTGGATATTACGATTTGGTGGGTAACCCAAACTGGTTAGTGGGTCCGTACCTTGGTTTTGGGTTCAATTACGCCCGTCTCGCGGTTTCTTCGATAGAGAGCAACATCGGATTTCAAAGCAGCTTGGCCAGCCTGGCCACCATTGAGGTGGTGAAGAAGCGCTACGGCACCGACGGACTCATGCTTTTTGGAGAATTAGGGGCGGGAGTAGAACGCATCCTGAAACTAAACGGTGTTGACTTTTATATTGGCTTAAGCGGAGGATACCGCCTTTCTACCCGCGACGCTTGGATGCTGGATGATGTCAAGGTTTTTGATGCCGATTTTAGTACCCAAGGGTGGATGTTCGAGCTCAAGTATCGCTTTGAACCTCGCCCCGACCGAATGGATAGATCCGCCCGAGGATTATTCCGGTTCTTCAAATAGCTATACTCAGGGCAACTCTTCCAAAAGCTCCCGCGCTTCTTCGGTATAATCACCCTCCCGCTCCGCCAGCGTTTGCAGGTACGGGCTGGCCGCCTCCGGGTTGTTGGCCTGCAGGTGCGCCAGGGCCAGGTACCACAGACCCGGTTCGTAGAACAAGTCCGTTTTCTCCTGCACCACTTGCTCTAGCAACGGAATGGCCCGCGCGGGCTGACCGAGCCCCAGGTAGCTGGCGGCGTAGTAAAAGGTGTAGCCCGGGGCAGACAAAGCATCTGCCTGCCCGAACAGTGCGATCGCCTGATCGTACTGCTGCTCGTCGTAGGCCCGCACCGCGCGCTCTAGCACCGTAGCTTCTTCCACTTCCGTAGACCGCTGCGCGGGATTGATCAGGTTGGGAAAAGGCTGATAATGAGCCGCGTATAGCTCTTGCGGACTCGATGCAGAAGGCACGAACAAATAGCCTAGCAGCAGCACCGTAAGCAGTGAGGCGGCAATGGCTACCCAGGTCGTCAAGAACCGCCGGTTCGTCTTTTTATCATCGGCCACCGACACCGCGGGGGTCAGGAGTTGCCAGTTCGGCCTCTACAGCCTGCAAGCGCTTCTTTAGTGCGTGGCTCCCGTCCAGGCGAATGCCCTCGATAGCATCACGTTGCAGGGCCAGTTCGTCCGTTAGCGCATCGTCGGTGCTCAGTTGTTCTTCAAAAGTGCGCCGCTCCTGATCGCTCATTTCGTCGCGCAGGTAGCGGTCTAGCGTGTGGTCATTCTCTGAATGGTCTTGCATAAGTAGCTGTAGATAGTAAGGGGTGGATTCTCAAGCGCACCAGTCGATCTCTTTCCCTCCTTAATCCTTAGTATACTGCTGGGGTAAACATAAAGTTAAAATATTTTTCGTTTCTGTTTACTTATTTAAAATCCGGTGCATTAAGGGGCAAAAACAAACTGTCTAATATTCTCTAACTTATTCCCCCTATGCACTATTTCAAAAACATCACGTACGCACTCATTGCTTCCCTGCTGCTGTTCTCAGCCTGCGGCGAAGATGAAGATCCCGAACCGGTGGGCAATCCCCCCACGGCCAACGCCGGGTCAGACCTCAATGCGAAGGTCAACAGTTCGGTGACCCTGAACGGCACCGGCTCCTCGGACCCCGACGGGGCCATTACCTACTCCTGGGCCCTCACCACCCTGCCCAGCGGCAGCAGCGCTTCGGTTAGCAGTCCTACCCAGGCCACCGCCACCTTCACGCCCGATGTAGCGGGCACCTACGTGGCCACCCTCACGGTGACCGACACCGACGGCAACAACGCCAGCGACGCCACCACCATCAGCGTGACGGAAGCCGTAGGCAATCCCCCGGTGGCAGTGATCACCGACAAGGACAATAATTTAATCAGGGGAGACCGGGGAGATCTGAGTAATAACACCGTCACTGTCACGTCTCCCTTCGAGTTATATGGTGACGCATCATCGGATTCGGACGGAGATGCCCTGACCTACACCTGGATTATTGCTAGCAAGCCCAGCGGCAGCGCGGCTGCTACGATCACCGGAAACGATCAGGTTCAAGCCGTATTTACGCCCGACGTGGTGGGAGAATACGTGATTCGCCTCACGGTGAGCGACCCGGGTGGCAACACCAACTCGACCGAGGTAACCTTGGTAGCTAACGTTGAGCCAGTACTCATTAATAGTAATATCACTGCAGACCGCACATTAGAGAATATTTTTGAGGACCCGACGCTTCCTGACTACCGGGTAACGCGCTCCATTGTTGCCTCGGCGGTGCTGACCGTAGAACCGGGCGTAGTAGTAGAATTTGTGGAGAATGCCTTCCTGACCGTGGCCAGTGGTGGCGGAGCCTTGATCGCCGATGGCGAAGCCAGTGAAAAGATTACGTTCACCACGGCTAATCTGGCCGGAGGAATCCGCTGGGGCGGCATCTACTTCTCTTCTCAGGACAGTCGCAATATTCTTGACAACGTAGTTATTGCGTACGGTGGAAATTCAAACATGACGAGATTCGCTAATTTTGTGGATGTACCCGCAAATATCGGATTAGGTGAAGGAGCTAATCTCAAGCTAACTAACACGCAGGTGACCAACAGCGGAGGCTACGGAATGTACATACGATTTGGTGAGATTACGGAATTCTCCGGTAACGCTTTCAACAATAATACGCGCTCCGGCATTGGCCTAACAATCACCGAAGCTTCCGTGATAGACAATGCGACTACTTTTGCTGACAACACCCTCGGAGCGGTAGAAATATTTGGTTCTACCGTCAGTGAGGATATCACTGTAGAGGCACTTAGTGACGATGCGTATTACTTTGTGTCAGGCGGCTTGACAATGGCCGCGGATGTGACTGTTACCGCTGGAACGGAGCTTCGAATGGCCGAAGATGTTTTCATCACGGTGACCGATGATGGCGCCCTGATTGCGGAAGGCACCGCTACCGACCGAGTAATCTTCACGGCGCAGGACGAGGATAACCCCTGGGGAGGTATCAAGATGGCTTCTACTGATTCTAAGAACAAGCTTGATTATGCTACCGTTACCAAAGCAGGCTCAGTAAACATCACTGAGTTTGCTAATTTCGTGGACGTTCCGGCCAACATCGGTATGTACGGCGGGGCTCGGCTGTCTATTACGAATACCATTGTCTCAGAAAGTGGAGGTTACGGCATGTACGTTCGCTACGGAGAGCTTATCAGTTTTGAAAACAATACCTTCACGCAGAATGCTCGAACCGGAATTGATCTTGCGGCCACCCAAGTAGATGCTATTGACATCAACACTTCTTTCACGGACAATGTGCAGGGTGCCGTAGGGATATTCGGCAGTACGCTTAACGATGAAACCAGTGAGTGGGTAGCGCTCAAGGACGGCGCCCGCTATTTGGTTACGGGCAATATCGATATTCAGCGATCGCTTACTATCCAGCCGGGGGCTAAGTTTGATTTCCAAAATGATGTTTTCTTCACCGTAACGGAGTCGGGCTCGCTGATTGCCGAGGGCACGGCCACTTCACCCATCGTCTTCACATCGGCTGACCCGAGTGCCTATAAGTGGAGAGGCATTTTCATCAGCGCTGGCACCATCAACAACAAGCTAGATTACGTTGAAGTGTCTCACGGAGGAAGCTCAAAGTATGATTTTGCCAGCTTTGTGGATGCCAACGTAAACGTAGGAGTAGGAGCAGGAGCGACGGTGGCGATCACCAACAGCACGATAACGAACAGCGCGAGCTACGGTATCTACGCCGATGGCACTGTGAATGCCGATGTGGAAGCAGGCAGCGCGGGAAATACCTTTAGCGATAATCCTGACGGTAATCTGTTTAACTAAGTAACTGAGGATAGCGCATACAATGTGTGCTATCCTCTGTTTCTATTCTTTTTAAAAATATTATATTTGTTCATCATTCACAAACTAACAAAATCATGAAAAAACTATTCATCCTCTCATTTCTCGCTTGTGGTCTCACTTTCGGAGCGCAAGCCCAAAACACCGTCCGCGTCGGCGAATCCGGCGGCGGACTCGCCTACAACAAGGGCGACAAAATCTTTATGGCCGGTATTAGTTTTGGAGGCTTACGGTTACGGGTACTTGGGCGGACGAAGCGTAAGCATCCCCCCGTTGACTGCGGCCTTAGAATTTGGCGTCCACGAGAACTTCAGCGTTGGTCCCTACGTAGGCTACGCTAGTTGGAACTACGATTATACAAGCTTCAACTACAGCTGGAACTTCCTGGCCGTAGGTGCTCGCGGATCGTTTCACTACGTACCGGTGCTTAACGAAGCCCTAGATCTATCATTGGACGAAGAGAAACTTGACTTCTACGTATCGTTGCTAGTGGGCATGGAGTTCCAGACCTTTAGCGGTGACAGCTTTGGGGGAATGTTTGGCGATGACTTAACAACAACTCACACTTCCGACTGGGTCCAGTGCTGGGCTTCAAGTACAAGTTCAACGACAAGTTCGGCGTGTACTTTGAAGGCGGACGGGGTGCCTTTGGCTACGGAACCATCGGATTGGCTATTCATCTCTAGTAAAGCCTACCTGACGGAAAAGGGCCTGCTTGTTTTACGAGCAGGCCCTTTTTATTGAGAAAACATTTAGCTTACTACGAATACGCTACGCTACTTCCAAAAGCCAGAGCACAAAGAACACCACCGACACAATAATGGCGATCGTTGCTAACAAACCCAGTACCCCGTAACCGGGGGTAGAACCAGCCAGAATTGATAAGATTAAAGCTACCCCCAGAAAGATAATCGCGAGCTTTAGATTCCGATCAATAGCTTTGGTTTCTTCCGGGGAAGCATTTTTGAACTCTTTGGCCAAGGTGCGCAGTTCTTGCCGCAACTCCTTACGCTTGCCGCGCACTTCTTTGCGGGTGAGTTGCTCGCCCTTCATCTCGCGCGCCAGTTGCTTGGTACGAGCCACGCTGGCCTGAAACGCTGAGTTCTCGCTTTTGGTAACCGCCTCATCCAGTTGCTCGCGGGCTTCTTCCATCTTGGCGGTGAGCGACTGCTCAGTCAGTCCTTGTTTTTCCAGCGAGGCCTTCAGGTTGCCCTTCTCTTTCGCCGTAGGCGGAGCAACCGGTCGCGGCGTCTGCTTGAAGTAGTAAGAATTACCGTAGGCAATCTTACTCGATTGGCATCCGGAGAAGCCGACGGCTAAGCAAAATATACTTAGTGCCGTCCATAAAGTCAGTTTTGTGGTCATAGATACGGGGATTAAGAAAAAGTTAGAATCGCCACAAGATTAGTTTATTCTGGATAGTTCAAAAGAAATCAGCCGAAAAAGTGCGTGAAGGCGCTCAGCGCAACTAGGTTGTCTCTTCTTCCGGGTCTCGCAACTTTGCGTAAACGAGTTCGTCCAGCGTTTGACCGTCCTTGAACACGCTCTGCCGCAGGCGGGCCTCGAAGGTGTAGCCGGCCTTCTCCAGCACCCGGGCCGAGGCGCGGTTAGGCGCAAATACTCCGGCGTAGAGCCGCACCACGTCAAAGTGCGCAAACACGTAGTCCGACACGGCGGCCACTGCCCGGCTGGTGAGTCCGCGGTTCCAGTAGGCTTCGCCCAGCCAGTAGCCGATCTCGGCGGTGCGGCGGTACACGTCGTCTTTGAACACCACCCCCACCCCGCCCACGGCCAGCCCGTCCACCTCCATCGCCACGTTGAGCATGGTGGTGTCGCGGTTGGCAATCTTGATCCACAGCTTGGCGTCGTTCTCAGTGTAGGGATGCGGAAAGCGGTCGCGCACGTTGCGCCAGATGCTTCGGTTGTTGGCCTGCTCCACCAGCGACACCTCATCGCCCGATGTCCAGGGCCGCAGCACCAGTCCCGCTAGCACTAAATACAGTTGATCGTCGGGCTGAATCCGTTCCATAGGCGGCAAGAATGTGATGACCCAATAACAATAAAATCAGTAGGGTAGTTATAGAGAGACTTTCAGCGTGGATTGGGTGTTGGGTGTTGGGTATTAGAGATATCAAAACCCAATCCCTAAGACCTAAAACCCAATCCCTAAAATCCAACACCAGAACCTAGAACCAACCTATGGACGTACTTTTTAGCGGCGAAGGACTTATTGCCTTACTGACCCTTACCTTTCTGGAGATCGTGCTGGGGGTTGACAATATTATCTTTATCTCCATTGTCTCCAACAAACTGCCGCAGCACCAGCAGGCCAAGGCGCGCAACATCGGGCTGGCCCTGGCGATGATCTTCCGGGTGGCGCTGCTGCTGGGCATCACCTGGATCATCGGCTTCACCGAACCGCTGTTCACCGTGTTCAACCACGAAGTGAGCGGACGCGACCTGATTCTGGCAGCGGGCGGCTTGTTTCTGCTGGCCAAGAGCACTTCTGAGATTCACCACAAGATCGAGGGCGAAGACCACTCCGAAGATGACAACGGCAAGAAAGCCACCCTGGCCTCCACGCTCGTGCAGATCGTACTGCTGGACATGGTGTTTTCGTTCGACTCTATCCTCACCGCCATTGGCCTGACCGAAGAGGTCATCATCATGATTATCGCCGTAATCATCTCTATCGGCGTTATGATGCTCTTTGCCGGGGCCATCAGCCGGTTCATCAACGACCATCCGACGCTACAGATCTTAGCGCTGTCGTTCCTGATTCTGATTGGTTTCATGCTGATTGTGGAGGCCCTGCACTACGAGGTGCCGAAGGGATACATCTACTTTGCGGTGGGCTTCTCGCTGCTGGTAGAGGTGCTCAACATGCGTTTCCGCAAGAGCCGCACCAAGCCGGTACAGTTGCGCGGACAGCGAAATGTCAACAACAAGGCACAGCAAGAGCCGGTGAGCCAGTAGGCAGGGGCGATTTGCTAAGGGAATACGTACTGCCACGATCTTCTCTGAGGGAATACGTACTGCCACGATCTCTCTTCCCCCACTATGTCATCCGGGACCGGTGCCGACAACCAACCTTTGTTCGTGGTAGACGGCATCCCGATCAGCAACAGCACCGCGGCGGGTAGCGTGCTGCCCAGCGCTGGGTCCAACGCCTCGGGCTCAGACGAACAGTTCTCCCAATCGAACCGGGCGGTAGACCTGAACCCGAACGATATTGAGACCATGCCGGGAAAGGGCCCGCGCCGCGGTACTCTACGGACTGCGCGCCGCCAACGGGGCGGTGATCATCACCACCAAGAAAGGGAAATCAGGCAAAGCCAGGGTATCGCTCAGCTCATCCTACGGCTGGGACGTGATCAACAAGTCGCCCGAGGTGCAAAGCCGCTTCCGCGAGGGCCGCTTCGGCCGACTGCGGTTCTACTCAGATGGCGACCCGCTGCGCTTCCAGCAGTTCGGTCCACCGGCGGTAGCCAGCACTCCCTTCTTCGATAACTTCCGCGACTTCTTCGAGACCGGCACCCGCCTTGATAACTCGGTAAGCGTGTCGGGCGGCGGAAAAAACAGCACCTTCTTCGTTTCGGCCTCGCACCTGGACCAGCAGGGCATTGTGCCGTTCAGCGAATGGGCGCGTACCACCTTCAAACTGTCGGGCACCACCAAGGTATCAGACCGCCTTTCGTTTAGTGGTACCATGAACTACATCAACTCAGGCGGAGTGCGCTCGAACGGTGGCGATAAGTCGATCTTCAGTTCGCTGTCGTACTACTCCCCTACTTTTGATATCAGTGACTACATCAATCCCGACGGCACGCAGCGCGACTTCTCGGACGGTATCGTGACAACCCACTCTACGTGGCCCGGTTCGCCAGCCTGAACGACAACGTGAACCGCATGATCGGCAACGTGGGTCTGAACTACAAAATCACCGACTGGCTCACGCTGGATTACAAGATCGGGACGGACTTCTACAACGACACGCGCGAACGGGTTGCGCCGCTGGGTCTGGATGTCTCCTCGCAGGTGAATGGCTTTGTGACCCGGGAGAATATTGACTTTCAGGAGATCAACTCTAACTTCCTGCTCACCGCCACGCACAGCTTCACCGAGCGCTTCAAGAGCACGTTGCTAGTCGGGCACAACCTGACCAACATTAGCGCTAACAGCATCAGCGTGCGGGGCGAAGGACTCACGCTGCGCGGCTTTGATGATTTGAGCAACGCAACCAACTTCTTTTCCACCGAGAACGGCTCACTACGCCGTATCGTAGGTGTGTTTGCCAACGCCGAGTTTGAGTACGACGGCACCCTGTTCCTGACGCTCACCGGCCGTAATGACTGGTCAAGTGCCTTGCCCGAAGAGAACCGTTCGTTTTTCTACCCTTCGGTGAGTTTGGGCTACGTGTTTACCGAGACCCTGGGATTAGGCGACAGCGACCTGTTTAGCTACGGTAAGCTGCGCGTCTCCTACGCTGAGGTGGGCAAAGACACTGATCCCTACCGCACGGCGCAGTTGTTTGAAACTTGCGCGCTCACCTTTTCTGGGGCAAAGCGGCTTTCGGCTATCGGGGCAGGTGGGCAACCCCAATCTGAAACCCGAGCGCACCTCGGCCTTTGAGATCGGCACCGACCTGCGGTTCTTCAACAATCGCCTGGCCATCGATGCGACCTATTTCGTGCAGAACAGTGTAGATCAAATCATTGCGGTGCCCATTAGTAACGCCACCGGGTTCTCCCGCTTCTTCACCAACGCCGGGGCGCTTCGTAACCAGGGCGTTGAGTTGCTAATCAGTGGCACGCCGGTGAACGTGGGCCCGTTCCGCTGGGATGCTACCCTTAACTGGTCGGCTATTCGCAACGAGGTGACCGAGATGCCACCGCAGCTCGACGAGATTGTGTTTGAAGACCAGTTCTACATCCAGAACAAGATTGTGGAGGGTGGCTCGGCCGGCGATCTGTACGGCTTTGACTTCGACCGGGCTCCCGACGGGCAGTTGCTTATTGATGATGAGGGCTTCCCTTCGGTGACCACCACTGAATACGTGCTGGTGGGCAACGCGTTGCCCGACTGGCAGGGCGGATTAACCAATACGCTGATGTACAAAGGACTTTCGCTATCGGTGCTGCTGGAGTGGCGACAGGGTGGCGACGTGTATGACTTAGGCTTCCGCAACTCAATGCGCAACGGCATCCTGGCCGAAACTGAGCGGCGCTACGAGCAGGTGGTATTTAAGGGCGTGCGCAACGTAGCCGAAGAGGGCGAACCGGCCCAGTACGTAGAGAACGAGATTCCGGTAGAACTCAATGGAGAATCTGTGTACCGCAGCTTTGGTCGGTATACTTCGGCCTCGGAGGTGGTGTTGCAAGACGCTTCTTGGTTCCGGGTGCGTAACCTAAGCTTGGCCTACGCGCTGCCCGGCAGCTTGCTCGACAACTACCTGATCAGCAGCGCGCGCATCAGCTTCACCGGCAACAACCTGTTTCTGAGCACGCCTTTCAAGGGCTACGACCCCGAGTCAAACCAGTTTGGATCGGGCAGCAATAGCTACGGCTTCACCGGACTCGGAGTGCCCCAAACCCGCAGCTATACCGTGGGCGTGAACGTTACCTTTTAATTAAAGACAAAATGAACCTACGCACTTATTCTATAAGTACTCTTCCGCTGGTAATGTTCAGTGGATTGTTATTGCTCATCACTTCTTGCGATGATTATCTGGGCGGCGACACCAACGTTGACCCCAACCGCCCGGCCGAGATTACCCTGGAGGCTTACTTGCCCAGTATTGTAGATGCCACCGCCGAGAGTCACTATCGGGTGGCTTACGATGCCAATCAGGTGGCGCAGCACATAGCCAATTACTTCGGGGCGGGTTCTGATATTCATGAAGAGTTTCGGATTGACGTAGGCTGGACGGAGATCTACCTACGTGCCATGTCGAACGCCCGTGAGCTAGAACGGCAGGCTATGGATCAGTCGTCGCCGCACTACGCAGGGGTTGCTCGCGTTTATCAGGCGCTGTTGCTCGGACTAGCCACCGATGCCTGGGAAAACGTGCCCTATACCGAAGCTTTTGAGGGGATTGAGAACCTTACGCCTGCCTACGATCAGCAGCAGACAATTTATGAGACGATCATTCCTAACTTACTCGATCAGGCAGTTACTGATTTGCAGACCGCTCGCTCGGTGTCTAGTCCGGGATCCGATGACCTGATCTACGGAGGTGACCTGGAGCAGTGGATCAAGACGGCTAACGTGCTTAAGGCTCGCTTTGCGATTCACTTGGTGAACAAAGGGTCGCAGGCGGCGGCCCAGCAAGCGCTAGCTGCCCTGAACGGTTTGTCTTACACCAGCAACGCCGATGACCTGCAACTGTCTTACGATGACCGTAACTTAAACCCTTGGCACTCTCGGGTAGCGTTGGCGATCAATACCGGTAATTTCACGGTGGCCCCCTCCGCACAGGTGGTGAACATGATGAACGGTGAATTGTACGAAGTGGTGGACCCACGATTACCTATTATGTTCTCGCTAGGTATCGACCAGACAGAATACGAAGGAATGGAAAATGGCTCAACCGAAGGAAATACCATCGATCTACGGGATGATACCTGGTACGCCAACGAAGATGCCCCGCTGATGATGACCACGTTTGCTGAAGCTAAGTTCATCGAAGCCGAAGCGCGCTTTCTGGCCAACGGTGGCTCGGCTACTACTACGGGCAGCACTGCCGAAGCGTATCAAGCGTACCTGAACGGCATCGCCGCGCATATGAACAAACTGGGCGTGGTTGATTCGCTACAAGAGGCTTACCTGGGCAGTGCGCAGGTAGGCGTAGGGGCCGATAACCTGACTCTGGGGCTAATCTTGAAGGAAAAGTATATCGCGCTGTTTCTTAATCCCGAAGCGTGGGTAGACCTGCGACGGTATCAGTACAGTAGCGATCTGTACCGTGGGTTTTCGTTGCCAGAAAATGTTAATCCGCAGTTAAACGGAGAGTTTATCGAGCGGGCCACCTATCCTTTTGACGAGTTGAGCCGAAACAGCGCGGCCGTACAGGCGAACAATAAACCATTATCCGCTGGAATGTGGCGGGATCAACAGTAATAATTCAATGATTATGAAAATCTTTAAAATGCACCGAATACTGTTAGCAGCTATTGTGGTTAGTTTATCTACTGCTTGCTACGAAGAAGAAAACTGGCTGGAAGATAACATTGCTCCCACTGGCGAGTACTATCCTACCATTTATATGAATGGGTTAGGGGGCGAATATAACGCTGGGGATCCCGTTAGTGTTGTTCTCGAGTTTGCCTCACAGGGCACGTTGCAAGAGATTGTGTTGTACCAAAAGTTGGGCGATGCCACAGAAGAAGTGGTGAGTCGTAATCCGTACCAACCGGCGTTTTCGCAAGTAAAGGCGCAGGATACTTTAGCACTGTTATATACCGTGCCCGCCATCACCGACACCATAGAGATTGAACTGCGCGCCGAAGCGGTGAACAGTAATGGGTTGACCAAGTCAAGCAGCGAATCGTTTGAGGCCATTCCCTAAGATTAGCCAATTCAGCAATTCATTGTCTGATACCGAATCCTCTGACCTTACGTCGGAGGATTTTTTTGTTTAATAACCTGCTGCCAAAGCGTAACGGTTTATTAGGTTGAGTATGTCGATAGAAAGATAATTCTAGTCGAAACCTTTCAATAATTGGTAACGTACCTTATATTAGCCGAACTATCGGTTTAACTAAAAGTTACTAACTCATTGAAAGACAGCTGCTTTACTATTAAAAATACTTCGTGCTACGGACTCAACGCCCTGGCAGACGATTCGGTGGACGCGCTGGTGACCGACCCGCCCTACGGCATTGGCTACCAAAACCATGCGTGGGACAAGGCTTTGCCCGATCCGCAGATTTGGCGAGACAGTCTGCGGGTGATGAAGCCCGGGGCCTATGGGGTAGTTTTCTCTTCGGTGCGGCTGATGCACCGGTTGATGGTAGCCCTGGAGGACTCAGGGTTCGCCATTCGGGACGTGATCTTCTGGGCCTACCTGAACGGTATGCCTAAGAGTCGAGACATTTCGCTAGGGATAGACCGGGAGCTGGGTTACGAAAGCGAGGTGGTGGGCGAATATCAGTACGTGCAGGGCTACCGGAATGATGGCGCTAAAGAGCGCGCTGCGGGTGGCCAGCACTCCGGCGACTACCGGGTGGCCCAACCCAAGCGAAAGCTTCGGCCCACTTCGGTGCAGGGCAAGCGGTACCGGGGGGCCGGACTGGGCATTAAGCCCGCCTACGAGCCGATTATCTTGGTGCAAAAGCCGCGGGAAACCGGACTCACCGTGGTGCAGAACGTGCTAAAGTACGGAACGGGTGCGCTTAACCTGGAAGAAACGCGCATTCCCCTGGCAGCCGATGAGTCGCCGGTGGGTCATAATCCGCATCCGTTGGGTCGGGTCTGTGCCAACCAGTTGCGAACCGCACCTTTGCAAGACGGATACGATAAGTTTTTTATGATTCCCAAGGTGCGGCAGCACAAAGAAGCCTTTAACCACCACCCCACCCTGAAGCCGGTTGAGCTGATGGAGCATCTGGTGAACTTGGTTTCTTTTGAAGAACAAACGGTTTTAGACCCGTTTGCGGGGAGTGGAAGCACCGGGGTGGCTGCTTTGCAAAGAAAGCGACATTTTGTCGGCTATGAAAAAGATTCAACTTATTATGAAATAATGAACAAACGTTTGCAACAAAGTTTTGTTAACCAGTAACCGCCCATTCCTGATTTTATGTCTTCTTTTTTCAAACACTTGCTGGCCAAACTGCGTAGCCCGAAGACTCCTAACAACCACCCGGTACTGGAAGACCTCAACCAGCACCCCCTGGCCCCCGGCGACATTGTGGAGTCGCTGCGCTACGACCTGGGGATTTGTGAGGTGATCACGGCTGAAAAAGGGCTTACGTACCGGTCCGTAGCGGACGGCAGAGAGGTGAGCTGGCACTTGATGGTAGACGCCTCAACCGATCGAACAGAAAGTTAAAAAGATCATCGATAACACTGAGGCGAGCTAAACCACCGCGTTGATGTGATTTCTCTTTTTACACTTGACAGGCAGAAAATTATTCACGCGCTATAAAAACCAACTTCGAATAAATAGAATCATTCGAGGGGTTTCAACATTTTGCCCGCAATTTGTGAACTATCATTATCAACTATTGATTTACATTACTAAATTGTTAAGCTTATAAGGGTAGTTTGTACTTTCGCTTAAAATTACTACAATGTTGCTAGCTATTATTGGTATCGCTGCGCTTCTACTGACGCTTTCGGTTTACCTGTTCAAAAAAGTAGAAGAGGAAGACAGCCGTAGTCTAATCTCTATGGAAGAGTTGGATGAAATTCCTTCGGACAATCCTCCCGTAATCGTGAAGCAGATGAAGGGCGGCAAGGTGCAGCAAACACTTTGTTATTTCTTGCCCGGTGAGGTGACTCCTAAGGCAGTCGTGGCGGAGGTTGATGTGCGCGATCGTTTATTCTCGAAATTACGTCCTGACAACACCATCACGATTACGCACTAAACCCGCTTCCCCACCCGTCGGCTGTTTCCAATACTTAGTCTGCCCACCCAAGTACCGCTGATCTCGGGCGCCCCCCCCTTGATCAACACCAAAACTTTTTCTTTCTTTGTCGAAAAGTTGACGGTGCCGTGACGACCTTCCTGGTGTTTGCCTAACTTCTTGGTGGTGTCATCAGCGAAAACGGTGCTTCAACCATATTAATCATCTATCATAGTGGTTTTGCGACGTTAAATTTGTACATTAAGTGCTTAATTACTGGGTATGAGTTCAATAACCGGCTATAGCGTTACCATCGGTGCCCGTTCTTTTCTCCCTTGGTCGTCACAATCCATTTGGGTAGATAACGAGCCTTACTATACGGTGAAACGTCCGCTTAGTCTGACACTGGGGCGGCTGACCGTAAAAGATCTTCAGGGCAATTCGGTTTTTTCGCTCAAGAAAAGCCAACCTTTCATCCCTACCTACCTGATGAGCGGTTCGGAAACGTCTGATGTTGTGATCCGAAAAGCCTCGCCGGGTTATTGGGTGTGCGCTAATGACGACTGCTGCTGGGAGGTGCATCGCTACAGTAGTATCAAGTGCATTCTCACCACCGAAGGCAGGCAAATAGCTATTATGTCGTTGAGCGCTAGCCTGCCGTTTATGAACGACGGAAAGATTTACCTTCGCGTCCACGACAGCCGTCACCTTAACATATCAGTAGCCGTGGCGTTATTGCTCGAACGGCTTCGGCGTCAATCTCAGCCCTATCCTTTTAAACAACAACAAGGTGATTGTCACTTCCGCCCAATCGGTTTAATCTGGCCAGCAAATCTTCTCGGTCCTCAGAAAATTAGTAGCTTCCCAGATACTTGCGTATGCCCCACTCAGCGGCGACCAAGGCGAGCAACAGAAAGAATAACCACTTGAGGTTGATCAGCGGCAAAAACAATTCACTCGTATAAATCTTTCCCCGAGGTGCCTGACTACCCACCGCTTCGTATAGCTTAGGTAGTTCGGCTGTATCAAAGTAGGCACCGCCGTTCTCCTGCGCCAAATCGCGCAAAATGGTGTGATTGGCAGTGAGGTTGAGCGACTCAATCTGCAGGCTGCGGACGGTGAAATTGCCCTGGCTAGACAGCGCCGAACCGTTGATGGTTGCCTGGGCGGTATACCGGTACACTCCTTCCGGTAGGTTACTGACCTGATACTGGGTATTGCTTTGGTTCGTTGTGTAATTGTAATTGAAGCGGGTGCTGTCTTCGGCCGTGATAGCCAGCTTCACGGAAGCGCCATACACCTCTTCGTATACTTCGTCGTATAACTCAGTCTCAAAAACAACGGGCTCGTTGTCCTGAAACTCGCTCTTGATCGGGTATACTTTAAACCGTCGCTTGTCTTCTTTGGCCGATAAGTACTGAATCAACTTGGTGAAAAGAGCGTCCGTAGCCTCGGTGTTCCCAGTGCGGGCGTACTCCTGCTGCCGCCACTTCCATATTCCCTCGGCTAGCAGCACCGCTGACTTCCCTTGGTCCGTTTCGGCCACTGCCAACAGGGGTTTGCTGGTTCTCACCTTCCCAACCTGCTGGTAGAGTATCGGAACTGCTCCGTTTTTTAAAGAGACATCGCCGAAGGGCGCGCGCAAGGGCAGTAGCTTTTCGATAGTCGCCCGCTGCTCGTTCAGCAGTTGAAATCCTCGGAAGTCGCTACTGTAGGCCGCGCTCACTTCATCGTTTTGGCTGCCCATGTTTTGTATTTCAAGCACCTCGTTGGTGGCGTTGAAAGCGGTCAGATCGGTTTGGCCACCCACGATATACCAGTGCGCACCGGCCGATTTCAGGTAGGGCTGCACTTCTTTCGGCAACTGCGCTTTGCCGGGTAGTTGGTGCCAAATTACCAGGTCAATTTTCTTTCCCTCAAGTTGCTTCTCAGCGATCTGGTCGGTGCTCAGAATCAGCGAAGTGAGTTCGTAGTTTTGGTTGCTCGAAATAGCCAGGCGCAACGCTTTTATATCCGGATGGGGCGACTGCGCCAGGAGCAGGATATTTTCCTTGCCCTCGATCACCTCCACGTAGGCGTGTGCTTCGTTGTTTTGCGTGGTAAACTCTTCTTTTTGGTCAGCCACCGTCACCACGTAGTGCTGCATGCCCTCCCGGTCGGCCTCTAGCAAAAACTCAACGGAATTCACCGCGCGCTGCTTGGTCGGATTCACCGTCCGGGTGTCTAGTACCGCACTTCCGCGACGGACACTGACGGTTAGGTTTTCACCGGCAAAGCCGTTGCTGGTCACTTCGGCCACCAATGGAAACTTGTTTCCCTGGTAGGCAATTTTATTATAAAATAAGTTACTAACGCTCACGTCTTGCTGCGCGGTGGTGTCGCCGAGCCCGACGGTGTTAATCGTGAAACGATACGGATGGTACGTCGGCGAACTTCCTTGGTTATAGATTCCGTCAGAAAACAGCACCACCGAAGCCAGATTGCGCCCCTCATAGTCGGAAGCAATTGTTCGCAGCGCTCCGTCCAGATCGGTGCTAGGATAAGTAAAGTTTAGCGAGTCTAGCGGAATAAGCGACTCAAAATCTCGTATTTCGGTTGTATATCCGGTTTCGCGCAGCGCGGTAGTGACACTGTCTATCCGTTGCTTCAAAGCGGTAAGCTGGGCGCTATCCATCACCGCCGCCACCGACGACGAATTGTCGATAGCCACCACCACCACGGGCGGTTCAACGGTGTTCTTGATCTGCTTAATAAACGGGCCAATAATCAGAAAGCACAGCAGCGAAACCAAACCGGCCCGCAACACCAGTAAGGTGTAATTGATCGGTTTTCCCCAGGATGGATGCTTAAACTGCTTGCCGCGGGTATAGAGCAGCAATCCGTAGAGCGCGCCCGCCAGCAAGCATACCAAAATCCACCAGGGAGAATTCTCAAACAACAACTGTATTCCTTGCATAAACGCTGATTAGGTAAGCATTCCTCCGTCCACTTGAATCACTTGTCCGGTAACGTAAGCGGATAGGTCAGAAGCCAGAAACAAAGCACAATGAGCCACATCTTGCGGCTGCCCTCCCCGTTTTAGGGGAATCGCTTCCCGCCACTGCTGTACCGTTGCTTCGTCTAGCTTCTCGGTCATTTCGGTTTCTATGAACCCCGGAGCAATGGCATTGCAACGCACATTGCGCGACCCCAGTTCAAGGGCCACCGATTTGGTGAAGCCAACAATACCCGCCTTGGAAGCCGCGTAGTTAGCCTGCCCGGCGTTTCCCTTGAGGCCCACCACCGAAGTCATGTTGATGATAGAACCGCTTCGTTGTTTCAGGAACGAACGGGTAGCTGCTTTTACTGTGTTGAAAACTGATTTTAAGTTGGTGTTGATTACTTCGTCCCACGCGGCTTCGCTCATACGCATGAGCAAATTGTCCTGGGTGATTCCCGCGTTGTTCACCAGCACGTCGAGCGACCCAAAATCGCGCACCACGTCGTTGATCAGCTGGTCGGCTGCGGCAAACTCCGCCGCGTTTGACTGGTAACTGTGGACTTTTCCGCCCTGGGCCAGCAGTTCTTGCTCAAGGGCTTTTGCCTTTTCGGTGCTGGATAAGTAGGTGAACGCTACGTTGGCGCCGTGCTCAGCAAAGGTTTGGGCGATTGCCTTTCCGATTCCTTTCGAGGCACCGGTGATCAGCACATTTTTTCCTTCCAGTAGTTTCATTGCGGTGGGGTTTGGTTGATGGTAGGCAAACTTACACAAAAAAAGCCATCCCCGGAGATGGGGAATGGCTCGAATAACAAAGTGGTGAATATGCTTGACTACAGCACTTCTTCCAGCAGGTGCATCACCTCTTCCAAGTTTTGCTTATCTACTTCGCTGAAGTTTTTGATTCGGTTGCTGTTGACGTTAAGCAGCAGGGCTACTTCGCCCTTTCGGTAGGCACAGACCACTATTTCGGACCGATCGTCATCGGTTACCGGAACGTGACCGGCAAACTGCTCGACGTCGTCTACCACCAGGGTACATTCTTTGGTAAACGCGGTACCGCAGACCCCTTGGTCCATCGCAATCCGGGATACGGCGGCTGGTCCCTGAAAAGGGCCGAGAATGAGTTCGCCATTACGGGCGTGATAGAAACCCGTCCAGGAAAATCCCATGCCGTGGTGCAGTAGGGCGGCTACGTTCGCTAAGTTTGCGGTTAAATCTTCCTCATTGTAGACCACATTTCTGATTTGACGAAGCAAAAGAGCGTATTTTTGTTGTTTACTGTCGGTATCCAGAGGGACAGTAAGGTTGTTGAGCATTACCATATTAGTTATGTTTTAGGAATTAGCAATAGCCAAAGACTAAGTCATCTACTAAAAATACAAAAAAATTGAATAAATGCGTTACTTTAACTTCAAAACAAATTACTTTTTACTTCGGTTAGTGTGCTACACATTTTAACTATTGCTAAAGTAGTCAAAATAATATTCTTTCAAAATCAATTTAATTAAACTTTTATTCTGATTTAATACGCCAAATTATGCCTTTTCTTAACCAGACACGGTCCGTATTTTCTGTGTTTCTATTACTGTTGTCTAGTCAGTATCTTTATGCTCAAATTATGCCCGATCTCTCCGAATATCGATGGAAGAACCGTCTGATACTGCTTTTCTCTCCCCGACCTGATAACCCGTTGTATCAGCAACAGTATAACTTGTTCCGAGCCGACCAACCCAGCCTTGACGAACGTGATCTATTAATTTTTAGGGTGTTGCCCGACCGCGTGGTGAGTGAAACGGACACAGCAGGAACGGAGCGAGCGGCTAGGCTGCGGAAGCGCTATCGGGTGGATGAGAACGCGTTTGTGTTTATCCTGATCGGGAAGGACGGTTCGGAGAAAATGCGAAGTGATGCGGTGGTGTCTCGCGATGAGTTGTACGCGTTAATCGACGCTATGCCGATGCGCCGAGAAGAAATGCGAAAAAACTAATTGCGCAGGTTCTTCATTTCCTTGATATCAATTTCAATAGCCCCTACCGCAATTTCGGCTTTCACCTTGAGCGGCACCTTATTTTTGTCGTCCGAAATCCAAACTTTCACCGGATCACCATCGCTGAAAAAATTTGTTATCCGGCAGCGACGGAGCCATCACCAGTGCGTTGATTTCGCCCACTCGGGTTTTGATGGTTTCACGACCCAGGAAACGAATATCTAGATTGTATACCTCTTTATCAAAAAAGCTAGCGACCTTAATAATATCGCCTTCTTTATAATTATCGTAGTCAATCGTGCGCAGAAAGTAGTAGCCACCCACGATGTCGAGCACGTTATTGGGTACGGCAAACGCTTCCTTTATTCTTAAGCTTGCGGGTTTTCTTATCCAGATGCAGCACGGTAGCCCGATCGTTTTCATGATCAAAGTTAACCATCTCGTTTTTGCGGTACTTTCCTTCTTGTATGTATCGATACGCTTTGTGCGGCACAATGGAGGCGGTATCCACGTAGGCCCCCCAGTTGTCGCGCACCCGAATGGCTACGTCGACCAAGCCGGTAGTGCTTCCAAACACATCGATTTTATAGCACGGGCGATTGTTCACCGTAAAGTGTGTATCACTGACCCGCATCACGGCCTCGCCCGCGTTCACCAATCCCCAATGCACGCGATAGGTGAGCACTTCGCCGGTGGCAAAGCTCTCGTTCGGGATATAACGGTACTCGCGCACCTTGAGGGCAAGGGTAAGCAACAAGGTTATTCCTAATGTAAAAAACAGGCGAAGTATCATGGTACTGGTATTGCTAGAAAAAACCATGCTAGTTAGCAAGTTACTTTGTTTCTTATTACGAAAAAAGAAGAATTAAAGTACCTGATCCAACTAAAGAACCTTACCATACTGATTTTTGAGATGCACCAGGTACTTCTTTATGTCTCCGTCAAAGCGCGTCTGAAACACCTGTTCCAGGCTATCAGAGGCGCCCTGGTAGCGCACGAACGCTTTGAAAAAGGTATTGTTGGGCAAGGCATCGGGCTGTTGTAGTCTCTTTAACAACCTTCGGTAGCGCGACGAACGTAACGATAGCGTATCAGCTTTTTCTAAAATTTGGGTGATAACCCGTTTTTTCTGGCTGGCTTTAGCTGCCGAATCGCTAACTGCCGTTAATTCTTTGTAAAGGCTATCCAGTTGCTGCGTTCCCCTGAGCATGTGCTCGGAATATTTTTGGCGGTCGGCGCGGTAGTCGTCATACGCTTGATAAGGCTCAGAAGTTTGTCCGTAGGCGTACGCTAAAAACGCCTCAGCTCCTTTATCACCCACAAAAGAAGCGAGATTTTCGTTAAACTTCAGGTCATTTTTCACGAAGACGGTGGCGTGCGTGAGTTCATGAATGATAGTGTTGGCTACCTGTCCTTCGGTTCGAAACAGCAGACCGGACAGAATAGGATCGTCGAAGAAACCTAAGGTACTCCAGGCGCCCACCGTGCGGATACCGGTATCGTAGCCCTGTCTTGACAGTTCGTCGCGCAGCGCCAGCGCCTGATCATACTCAAAAAATCCCTTGTACGAAAAGGTGCCAATGATGGGAAACGACCACTTTTTATCCACCAGCGAGAAAGGCTCGCTGCCGGTCACAACCCACAGCACTGGTTTCCCTTGCTGGTCGTAAAGCGTGCGGTAGCTGTCTGAGTCGTTTACGCCCAACGAGTCGATGGCAAACTTTCTTACGCTTTGCACCAGGACAATCTTCTGTTTCAGAGAATCGGCCACTGCCGGATCGCTCATCACTTCCTCGATGGGCCTTGCGTTCCAGATAATACGTAGCTGCCCCCTTGCCTGAGAAATTCCGTACCACACCAGTTCGTGCTGCCAAACCAGTAACAAGAGCAGTAGAACACTACTACCAAAGACTATCTTTTTCATAAGTAATTGCTACCTTTACTTTTATGCGTAGATTTAATCTAAAGGTTACCCGTACTTCGATTTAGATCAGAAATTATTCGACTGACGCTGACGTTATAAATAGCGTAATGTACTTGGAATAAGTATACTTAATGAGTATCTTTGATACACAAATATTCACCCTAATTACCCTCTTATGAGTGATAAAACGGAAAAGTTAAAAGCATTACAGCTTACCATTGATAAGTTAGACAAAACCTACGGCAAGGGAACGGTTATGAAACTGAGCGACGATAGTGTGGTTGATATTCCCGCTATCTCTACCGGTTCGCTGGGGCTGGACATTGCCCTGGGCATTGGCGGTATCCCTCGGGGGCGTGTTATAGAAATCTACGGTCCCGAATCTTCGGGTAAAACCACGTTGGCGATGCACTGCATGGCCGAAGCCCAGAAGCTAGGCGGCATGGTGGCCATTGTGGATGCCGAACACGCCTTTGATCGTTCTTACGCCGAAAAGCTGGGCATCGATACCGAAAACCTGCTTATCTCTCAACCTGACAACGGAGAGCAAGGCTTGGAGATTGCCGAGCATCTCATTCGCTCCGGAGCCATCGACATCATCGTGATCGACTCAGTGGCCGCTTTGGTTCCCCGAGGCGAAATTGAGGGCGATATGGGCGATAGTAAGATGGGGCTTCAGGCTCGCCTAATGTCTCAGGCCCTGCGAAAGCTCACCGGCGCCATCAACAAAACCAAATGCTCCTGCATATTCATCAACCAGCTGCGGGAAAAAATTGGGGTCATGTTTGGCAACCCGGAAACCACCACCGGCGGTAACGCCCTTAAATTTTACGCCTCGGTGCGGCTGGACATCCGGCGCATCGGCCAGATCAAGGAAGGAGCCGACAATGTAACCGGTAACCGAACCCGGGTTAAAGTGGTAAAAAATAAAGTGGCGCCTCCCTTCAAGGTAGTTGAGTTTGACATCATGTACGGTGAGGGCATCTCTAAAGTAGGTGAGATACTGGACTTAGGAGTAGAAATGGAGATCGTGAAGAAATCGGGTTCCTGGTTCTCCTACGGCGACGAAAAACTAGGCCAAGGTCGTGATGCGGTTAAGAAAATTCTGCTCGACAATCCTGAGCTGATGAACGAGATCGAAGCCAAAATTCGCAACAGAGTAAACGGCGTAGAAGTAGAAGAAGAACCCAAAACTGCCAAAAAGGCAGCAACTTCGGAAGTGGACGCCGACGCGGTTGCTGCCAACGGTCAGGCATGAATGTTTAGCGGCTATTGATCATCTGAGCCATCCTATTCGGGATGGCTTTTTTGTTGCAACTGCCGCAGAACGGACAGATCAACGGAGTGCCCACCCGCATAGCGAATTATCTTCGGACGAAAGCCGAACCTTTCGAACAGTGATTCTTGATCCGCAAAACGTTCGGCGGTGATGTATTGATCCTGGTCACCGTAAACGTAGTAGATAGATTTATCCAGAAATACTTTCTTACTATCAACCGGGTCCACATCCGAAGGAAACCCACCAGCCCACACGATCATTTTGTAAAAAGAGAGACGATGCTTAACAACCCAGCGAATAAGCGTAGCTCCTCCTTGCGAAAAGCTGAACAGCACTACCCGCTTGTTCTGCAATCCTAGGCTTTGATAGACTTTCTGCAAATAGACGAGGTAATTGTTGATCGCATGTTCGCGAAACTCGCGGGTCATCCAGGTTGCCCCTACCCGCCCTTCGGTGCCCTGCAAATAAAAAAGTGATAGCCCTTCGGGAGCCACTACGTAGACATTATCCTGAATCAAATGCTCAAACTTACGGATAAAGTACTGTGCCAACTGCCCGTAGCCGTGCAGAACCAGCCATACTTCCTGCCTCGGGTCTTCGCTCATTTCGCCCAGGGTGTAATACCGGGCGGTGTAGTTGGTTGCGATAAGATGTTCTTTCATAAAAAAAGGTCTCGCGGTGAGACCCTTATTATAACCACCGAAGGTGCCAATTGCAATCAATAGGAGCGCGCTCTTGACCGTTACCGTCGAATATTATCGTTTAAAACCCAGCACTGCTCCTCCGCAGTGGTTGCTAGAACCATCAAAAGTAAAAGTAATGTAGTAAATACCGGTGGCGTTGCAGGGGTAGATGATTCCTCGGTTAAAATTGCCGTTCGCGAAGCTGGTGCCCACCTTCTTTCGGCTTGAGTCATACAGGCTTACCACAATTCCGTCGGTGCTTTCACCGGCCGCGCAGATATTTAGGAAGTACTGCGTGCCCTTGGCGAATACGTAAGAATACTCGATTTTTTCTTTGGCGCCTCCCTCACCGTTCACTTCGTAACTTTTCACGAAATTGAACCCTTCCGCCAGTTGAGGAATACACGCTTCGGTATACTGCGAGGGACTGCATTGGGCGTTGGCCTCGATGCTGGTTAGCAACGCGATCAAAGCAATACTGAGTAAGATACTAATAGATTTCATGTACCTGAGCAATGGTTTAGTTGATGATATACTCCCTGATTGACGCAGTGGTGTTCGATATATCGCGAATATTTTCGTCGGTAATGCTGATTGAGCTGGTGCTATTATTAGAAATTGTGACGATCCCGTTAACTTCCTCTAGCGTAGATTCAGCGTAGGTATGCGTGATTTCAATGTCTTCAAACTTAGTTTGAAGAACGGCCATCTGCTCGGCCAATTTTTTCATGTTGGGGTTAGAATTACTGTAGAAAGAGAGCAGCAGCATAATATTCTCCATAATGATCTTCTGCTCACCGATGCGCTCCCGCAATTCTTGGTTGTCAGGATTTCGCTCGGCCACCTGACAGATAATATGGACCGCTTCTAGCCACCCTCCGGTGAGCAACAGTACGCTTAGGTTAGCACGTTGCTGTTCCTGCAAATGGGCGTTGATGTTATTGAAATTCTGGGTGGTGATTAGCAGCAGTGAATCCAGGTTTCGGCTGTTGGTTGCTAACCGTTGAATGGTGCCGAAGTTGAAAAATTGCCCGATGCTCAAGCCTTCCGATAGATCTTTAATCGCCGTCAGGTACGAAAGAGCGTCCTGGTTTTTTTCGTAGATGTTGGTGTATCCCAGGTCGGTGCCGTACACTCCCAAATTCAACGCCTTCTTAAAATTACTGTTATACATTGAGGTGTTGCCCGCACTGTTGAGCAGACGACTATCGTAATCGGTTCCTGACTGCTTTAGTAATACCGCAATCTCTAATGGAGACGGAATTTGCTGAAGAATACTCTCGAGAACTTCATCTGATATCACCGGTTCGTTTGCCTGTGCTGTGCTTAAGCTGTCTAAAAAGGCCTGTTCGTTCAGCTTGGTTTCCGAGTCGCAAGCGCCAAGCGTTATCAGGATGATACTTAAAACTGCTAATTGTTTCATGGAAGTGGGTACCAGTTGATGTGACAAAAGTATTGTACTAGGTTAACGTACCCAATCGGTATTGAGCACTTTTATTACGTGCGCCTCATCTGCGCGAAAAGCAACTATTTGCTACCTTCGCTTATCTTGAGCGAACTCAGTTTGGTGATGATACTAGAAAATACTCCGTAGTATAAGCAACCGTAGAGCAGAACAGTCATCAGCCAGATCACGGCAACGTTAAAGTGAAAAGTGCCAAT
The DNA here is from genome assembly GCA_963833215.1 of uncultured Cytophagales bacterium. Classification (GTDB taxonomy): domain Bacteria; phylum Bacteroidota; class Bacteroidia; order Cytophagales; family Cyclobacteriaceae; genus Tunicatimonas. The sequence goes on from CAWHXE010000015.1 coordinate 66,700, forward strand.
GAGAACTCCGCCAAGTTGTTTGCTAGGAGCAAAGAAATGCGTACGGTAGTTAAAGAAACCCGTTTCCGTGGCAGGGTCATTGAATACCGGATCTACCGTCTGTATTAACTTTCCTTGGTCTTCAATGATCCGGTGGGGGCTGTTCACGTTTCTAACCAGGTCTGACAAGCTCTCGTTATGATACTTATTTTTATACGCATTCAAATCGTACTGAACGTCGGGTTGGTTCTCGAGGTAATAAACCAGCTTTTCACGGTTTTCTACCGACTTGTTAAAGACACTTACATAGTGCTGACTGCTTTTTTTCAAGTAGTCGCGCAACTGCTCGATGGTTTGGGGGGTAACGGTTTCCTCGCGCAGCCGTGCTTCCCAATGGGTGGTGTCGGCACTTAGCCGGAAGGGGGCTTTGCGCAGTTCGTTTCGCAGCGTAGCCAAACTTGCCCGCACTACCGTCTTTAATGAATCGTCTTGGGTGTTCAGGTGGTTGCTCACTAATTGCAACTTAGCCTCAAGCTGCGGAGCCAGGTAAGCTGCTTTGAAGTCAGCTTGCCGCTCCTCTTTTTCGAGCGTATAATAGGGACGTTGAAAGGCATTCTGTTTGAACTGATGCACCGCCATGGCTTCGTAGGCCCACCGGGAAACCATCATATCGGCGATTATGGGCACTTCCCCTTTGGATCCTACCACACTATTCAGCTTATCGAAGCTAAAGAGCAGTCCGCTCAGAATCATTTGCGGGATCAGGATCAGGGGAATTAAAATGTATACCGTAACGGCCGAACTGAACGATGCAGAAATATTGAGTCCCAGCACGTTGGCAAAGCAGGAGACGGAGAACAGTACCAGCCAAAAACTCAGGTTCATTCCACTGATCTCCAGAATAGTGTTGCCAATGAGCACGAAGCAAAGGGTTTGAACGGCAGATAAGGTGAACAGTATGAGTACTTTTGAGGTGAGGTAGCTGTTCCAACTCAGGTTTAGAAACGACTCTCGTTTTAGTATTTTACGATCCCGAATAATCTCTTCGGCACTCACGGTTAGCCCCATGAAAAGCGCTACAATGATGCTGATGAGCAAATACGCCGGTACGTTTTCATTGAACCGAAAGCTATAAGACTCCGCGGTGCTGTCTTGGTATCGAATTATAAATGAGAGAAATAAGGCCAGCAGAGGTGCCTCTAAAAAGTTGATCAGCATATACTGCCGGTTACTGATCTTAGAGAGGGTGTCACGGATGGTGAAAATGGCAGTTTGCTTGAACCGCGAGGGAATGCTAAGTGATTTAGGAGGCACTTCCTGAACGTCAGCGACCTTCTTAAGTTGAAAGTTCTCGGTGTACATGTCGTACCACTTCTTCGGCGACACTTTCCGCTTGTTGGTGAACTGTCCGTACTCATCCACCACCTTGGCCTCGATGATATTGAAGATTTGCTCGGGGTTCACGTTGCCACACTCGCGGCACTGCCCCCGGTCGGCATCCACCTGATCAGTAGCCCGTTTGAAGTACGTGGCCGCTTCTACCGGGTTGCCGTAGAAAACCGGATATCCGCCGGTGTCCATCAGATACATTTTGTCGAACATCTTGTAGATGTCGGACGAGGGCTGGTGAATGACCACGAAGATGAGTTTACCCTTCAGCGACAGCTCCTTCAACAAGTCAATCACGTTTTCTGAGTCGCGCGAAGATAGACCCGAGGTTGGTTCATCGACGAACATCACCGCTGGTTCCCGAATCAGTTCCAGCGCAATATTTAGTCGTTTTCGTTGGCCACCACTAATCGTCTTGTCCAGTATACTTCCTACCTTGAGGTCTTTGCGGTGTTCTAACCCCAGGCTCACGAGGGTTTTGGTGACTAACTCACCAATCTCCTGGTCACTTTTGTCTGCAAAACACAATTTTGCGTTGTAAAAAAGGTTTTCGTAAACGGTGAGTTCTTCAATGAGCAGATCGTCCTGGGCAACGTAACCGATCACTCCTTGAATTTGCTCCTTCTGCAGGTGAATGTTAAATCCGTTAATGAGCACTTCGCCCTCGGAGGGCACTTCAATACCTGCTAAAACATTTAGTAGGGTGGTTTTCCCGGCACCGCTGGCTCCCATAATGCCAATCAGTTTGCCCGGCCCTTCTGAAATATTAATGTTTCGCAACCCAATGCCCCCGTTCGGAAAGCGGAAGTACAGGTTGTTCACGTTGAACGAAATGGTTTGAATGGTGTCTTTCGACAGGAAGTGTCGAATTAGATCGCTGTAGTAGAGGGCATTGCCCTGGGGAGTTTTGATGGTGCTACCGTTCGAGAAAAGGTAACACTGGTGGGCTTTCATGATAAACCCATTCAGCACAATGTCGTCGTAACCTAAGTACTTAACAAAGTACAACTCGGCGCTGCTTACTTTGAGAAACAGTATTTTTCCATCGACGGCGGTCTCAACGTGCTTGGCTTCTCCGTTGTTTTCGCGACTGGCCGTTAGCACATCGGCTGACGGTTGATAAACTTCTTCTCGTTCTAATACGAATCCTTCAATCACTTTGAATTCATCGCGGGCCACGTTGAAAGCATGAGACACCGTATCGATGATACCCACGCGCTGCTCGGTGAAGTTGCCGTCGGAGGCCACTAGTTCCAGAATCTTCACTAAAACAAAAACCTTCTGCTTCTGCGTAAGGGTTTTGTTGATCTTTTTGCAAATCGCCAGCGTCTTGACCGAATCGCGCACCGAAGTCAGCTTTCGCTTCTTCACCTTCACCTCATCCCCTTCTTCTTCCTCTTTTCCGTAGTCGGCAAGCGTATCGTATAGCGTCACGTATTCTACCACCGAGTCCTGATCCAACTCTGATTTAAAGAAATTGATAACGTAGCTTCTTTCCTTCTCCGTCACTCCACCATCTTGCTTGGTGATGATAGCAAACAGTTGGGTAAGGGCTTTTAGTATTTCTTCACTCATGGTGGCTTACGTACGTTATATCTGGCTTTTGGATTGACGCGCGCAGACGAAGGGGCACCGCAGTAGCCGATGGGCTACTCGCCGGTGAGTAATGATAAAGAACACGATGACTTAGTGGATGCAATGACCCAAGCTAAAAGAAGTAAGCTAGTAGGTATTAAATTCGAAAGGCACTTCTACGAGTTCTGAGAACTCTTCGCCTGCTTCTTCCATGTCTTCGTCATCTTCGTGAAAATACCACATTACCTTGGCACTCTGGATGTCCTCTAGTTTGGACAATACGTCCAAAATCAGCTTGGAGGATGCGGTGTTGAAGTACTCTAGCTTGAAGACAAACGTACTGCTTTCGTTGGGGCTTCCGGCGTATCCGTCTAGCCAATCGATGATGGGTTGATAAAACTCAGCCGAATCTTCGGGCAGCGACCGTCCGGATACTTCAAAGATGCCATTGTTCTTGTCGAGCAAAATTTTGGGCGTATCTTCCGTACCCTCCAGATTGATAATTTCCATAGCTATATTATTTGAAAAGATGTTTTGTTCAACCTTATTGTTATCTAGAGATCGTTGTTTTCAAGGAGAAAAAAGACCGTTCGTCGTCCATTTCCACAAAGCCATACTCTAGCTTTTGCCCTGATTTTCGGGCCATGTCCACGAACCCCAGACCGGCACCTCCCTTCTCAGATATTGACGTGTTCTTGATAATATCTTTGTAGAGTTGCTTCAGTCCGTCTTTGTCAAGGCTGTTTACCTTGTCGAGTCGCTGACGAAGTCCTTCGATCCCTTCATTGTAGAGCGGGTTACCCGAGGCGATGATGTACTCTTCACCCTTTTTGCCAATCATGAACACCGCATTGTATTCGTAACCGTCACCACTTTCGTAGCTTTCTCCGTGCTTCACGATATTCTGTAGACACTCTACCATCACGTTGAAAACCTTACGTTTGGTAGTGGATTCTTCGCCCATGGAATCCATGTTGCGTTCTGCCATGGCGAGCACCGATTTGGTAATTTCCTGCGTGAACTCGCCCTCGTAGACCAGTATCAGGTTTTGTTCTCGCATGGCTTTGTGTAAGTCATACACATACTTCATGTCTATAGATGTTTAATGGTAATTACGATTTCTTAAAATTTTATGCCAATCATGAGCACATCATCCGTTTGTCGCTCATCTCCCCGCCAGTTCTCCCAGATATTGGCGAAGTTCTTATTCGCCTGCGCCATCGGAAGCGGGTGTTGTTCCTGAATGAGGGCGCGCGTTCGTTTTGGACCAAACTTACGATTGTCGGGACCACCGAACTGATCGGGGAAGCCATCGGAGCAGAAGTATACACCGTCGTCTTTTTTCACTTCAATCGTATGCGTGGTAAAGTTCGTTTGGTTCTTATAGATCCCCCCACCGATAGGGAATTTATCGCCCTTGATTTCAACCAATTCTTCTTGTTGCATAAAGTATAGCGACCGGTGAGCGCCCGCGTACTGTACTTGGTTCTTGTTAATTCGGCACAGAGCAATATCCATTCCGTCCTTGGTTTTCGAGTCTTCGCTATCTTGCTTCAGCGTTTGGGTAACTCCCTCGTCCAACTGGTCCAAAATAATACCGGGGTCGGTAATTCCTCTGCTTTTCACAATATCGTTGAGTAAGAAGTATCCTATCAGTGAGATCAAAGCGCCCGGAACTCCGTGGCCCGTACAATCTACTGCTGCGATAAAGATATCATCTCCTTGCTGAACAAACCAGGGAAAATCGCCACTTACTGTTTCGCGTGACTTATAATAGATAAATGACTCAGGAAATACTTGCTTGATGACGCGATTGTCAGGAAGAATGGCCTCCTGAATTCGGCTAGCGTAGTTAAGGCTGTCGTTAATTTTACGGTTTTTGTTCTGAACCTCCAACTCAATAAGCTTTCGATCGGTGATGTCGTGCGAAACCACCAGTACGGATTCTAACTTCTCGTCCTCGTCAAACTCAGGAATAGCGTTCACGTTCATCACGCGATCGCCCAGTTCTGAGGGAAAATCAATTTCGCGCGACACTTTGTGTTTGGTGGCCCCCACTTCGTAGAGCACCTTTTTCCATTCTTCCACGATGCTCTCTCCCAAGCCCGATTCTTCCAGGTTTTTGTTCAGAAAGTGAGCGGGCTCTTTTCCGGTGTAGGTTTCGATGGTGGGATTGATATAAAAGAATGTACCTTCTCGGTTCATCCGGGTGATCAAGTCGGGCGAATTTTCGGAAAGTGCCTGCATCTTACTGCGCATCCGCTCTTCCTGCTCCGCCCGTTTTTTCTCCGTGATATCGCGGGAGTTTACGATGATGCCCCGAACGGCCGGATCGCTGATTAAGTTGGTTCCGGTGGCCTCTACCCACACTTCACCGGCGTGCTTGGTATCGTATACGTATTGCACCGTCACCGATTCTTTAGGATTGCCAATCAGCGTGGTGAACATATTACTAAACACCTTGATCCCTTCGCCCTGAATGTGTTGCATGTCACTCTGACCGATCATTTCGTCGGGCTGGTAGCCAAAGATACGCTCTACGGAAGGGCTGATGTAGCGGATGCGTCCGTCCTCTTCGTAAATGGTGATTACCTCCGAGGCGTTGACCAGTAGCGAAGCCATGCGGTTTTGCGTACGCTCCACCTCCTGGACCTGGTCGGCGAGTTCACTGTTGGTGCGTTGCAGTTCTTCTTGCGTAGACTGCATTTCTTCGGCGTTCTGGCGAAGCACTTCCTGCTGTTCCTGCAGTTCGTTACTCATCGTCTGCGATTCGCTGAGTAGCTTGCGGGTACGCTCGTTCACCTTAATGTTGAACACCGTCCGGGCGGCAATCAAACTAATTTCTTCGACAAACTTAATGTCTCGAGCGCTAAACTTCTTGAAGCCCGCAAATTCTAGTACCCCATATACTTGCTCGTTGGTGATCAAGGGAACAATCATTAGGGCCTCGGGACGCTGGTCGCCGAGTAGTCCGGAGGTAACCGTAACGTAGTCGTAGGGTATTTCGGTGCGTACCAGGGTATCTTGCTCCACCGCCGCCTGGCCGACCAAACCCTCGGCCATTCGAAAGCTTGCCTTTAAGTGTTTCTTTTTATTGTAGGCGTAGCTGGCCCGCATAACCACCTGAACGTTGTCTCTATCTTGGTCGTCGATCACGTAGAAGGCTCCCTGAATAGCGTTGATTTTGTCGGCTACGTAGGCGACAACTTCGTTCCCCAATTCTTCGAGATTGTTGTGAGACCGCAGTATCTCCCCTACTTCGGCCACCCCGGTCACTATCCAGTTGCGTTCGGCATCGCGTTTTTCGGCGTTCTGAATGCTATCACGCATGTTGAGCAGCGCGTTGCCCAGGGTGTCTTCGTCACTCAGGGGAGTGAAGTCGGTATCGTAAGCTCCTTCTCCAATTTTGTGCGCAAAGTTGGCCGTTCGTCGCAGCGACTGAATCAGTTGATCGGTGGCCTCGCCCATCTGCCCTATCTCATCTTTTCCGTTTTTCAGGGCTTTGTTGGGTAACACCCCCCGACCCAATTGGGTTAGGGTGTCGCGAAGGGTTAAAAGTGACTCAATGAGAAAGCGCGAGAAAACAAGACTTACTGCTAAGGCAAGGACTAAGATAAGGATCCCTGCTACCAAAAACCGGACTAACAAGCCACTAAACTGTCCTTCAATTTCTTTAGTATCAATCTTTGTAACAATGCCCCAATTCAGAACAGGAATGTGATCCCAAGACGCCAATACCGGCGTGCCTCGGTAGTCGGTGCCGAGCGTGGTGCCCGAAGTTTCATCCAGGGCGCGCAGCATCGGACCGCCTTTTTCGTCGTTATCCGCCAATACCTGGCCAACCGGATGTCGCAGCGGATTCAGAAAAACCATTTTGTCTTTAAACGCCCGGCCGATTACTGTTTCGCCCGTGGCCCCTAAGCCGGTTGAGTCGTTGGTAATTTTAAACAACGGATCAACCTCTACGCGCGCCAGAAGCACGTCGCCCCGACCTTTCAGGGGTAATCCTACGTAAAGATAGGCCTGATCTTTCTGCTGGTGGACGCCACTGTAATACTTATTCTGTAGGGCGTTCTTAATAATTTGCCCTTCGGGATCATAAAAACTTTCTCCCTCTCTTTTGTCCGCCAGGTCGCTCGCGTACGTGATTCGCCCAGCGGGGGTAGTTACGTAGATATGGTGGACGCGAAAGTCTCGATCAACGAGTTGATTTAAGGGTAAGCTTCCTGCGGTGACCGGCGAAAACATTTCTGCGTCTTCACCGAGTGCTATCGTAGTAGTTGCCATACCGACGCTGTCCTTTATAATGGATTGTTCCAGATTGGCTAGCGTTTCTTCCACTTGAACGAAGTAGTCACTGATGCGATCCTTTTTAAGCTGATTGATCGCCGACAGGCTGGTGACGTACTGCTTTTGTAGGGAGTCAGTAACGACAACGTATGCGATGAAACTGATAGCAACAACTGCCAGAGCGACTAGGGTTAGCACCAGGGCGGTTATTTTACTACCGATATTTATTCGTTTAAACATAATTTAAACTGCCGTTTTTATTAACTCCGTCACTGTAGCACTTCATCTATTGGTGGTTTAAGACCCTAGGCGCTTGCGTCGCAAAATGCTATATTCCCTACCAATTATTAATTCGTAGCTTCCTGTAAACTTACATTGTCGGTATTCGCTAACTTTAGCGCTAATCGATCGAGTACTGCTTCTACGTACTCTCTTTGCTGCGTCGTAAATTTTGCGAATGAAGCAATTTCTACTACTCCCACCACGCCTTCATCGCATTTCAGCGGGTGGATCATCAGGTAGGTTGGTGTGGCCCGACCCAGTCCCGAAAGGATACTGATGTATCCATCGGGCACTTCGTCAATAAAGACCCCGCTACCCTGCTTGGCTACTTGTCCGACCAAACCCTCACCGAAGCGATAGGTGAGAGAATCTCCCTCAGGAACAGAATAGGCGTAGGAAGCGAATAACTCAATACTTGCGTACTCATCGGTATGTTTGGTTCGGTAGGCCGTTGCCAGGCTGGCGTCTACTTTCCGGCAAAGTTGAGTAAGCACCTGCGTGAACACCGCTTCTTCATCCCCTTCGTAGTTTACTAATTCGTCGATTTCTTCTGCTAAGACCGGCTCACTGGTTTCTTCGTTCCCATCCGAGACTTCGGCCACGGGGGCCGTTACTGTTCTTTCGGCTGACAAACCCGTGGCGAGTACGGGACTGCTACGACGCAACCACGAACAACCCAACGCAATGCTGCCCAGAACAAACGAAAGCGCCAATATAGCATTCGTCTGATAAAACACGTACTGAGATCCTTCTAACTCTAGCAGGTCTATTGCCTGGCTCCTCACCAAGTAGGTGGGCAGTTGGTACAGGGTGTAGAACGAAGCTATCAAGCTTACGAAGTACAACAAGGAAAAGATAGCGCTGATTTTTTTCATGGATATTCTATTAATGGTATTGGTTCAGTTCACTGAGAAAGTCGACAATTTGGTCGATCTTTAGGGTGTGATCTATTTCGGAAAGTTTGAGGGCCGCCGTAGGCATGGTATCGATGACGCACTCCTGCGGGTCTTGAACGATCGTGAGCCCCCCCAGATCGTGTACCCGTTTCATTCCCCAAGCACCATCGCGGTTGGCCCCTGACAAAAGAATTCCGATAAGTTTCTGCCGATAAACGTAGGCTGATGTCTCAAGCGTGATATCGATGGAGGGACGAGAATTGTTGACCATTTCTTCGGTGGATAGCGAGAAGAAGTTGCCCAGTTCTACCGACAGATGATAATTTGAGGAAGCCAGGTATACTTGCCCTCGTTTTATGCTTTCCTTATCAACCGGCTCAGTCACGGGCTTGATACTTTTTATTGAAAGTGCTTCTACAAATCCGTTTCTCACGTGTTTCAAGCGGTGTAGGCACAGGATGATAGGCAGGGCGAAGTCTTCGGGCAAACTTGACAGGATCTTTGTGATTCCCTGAAAGCTGCCCGCCGACCCACCAATAACGATGGCCTTGTACTGATTGCTCACCTGATACTTACCCATAATTTACCTGACACACTAGTGATGAGGTGGCTACTCCTTAATCTTTTTGTATATTTTCTCTTCGTTGTTTACAACAATAAACTTGTTGGCAATCTCGCACCAAATCAGCGACTCTTTTGAACCCACGGCCAAGTAGCCGTACTTAAACAGGCTTTCGTGCAGTCGTTTCAACACATTGTTTTGCAGGTTCTGGTTAAAATAAATCATCACATTTCGGCAGAGAATCAGATCGAACTTATTGAATACCGCTCCCTGCACCAAATCGAAGCTTCGGTAGGATACTTTGTCGAGCAGCGAAGCATTCATCACTGCCTTGCCATTTTTCTCGGTGTAATAATTTCCTAGAGAAGATGTGCCCTGAAAGCGGATATAGTTCTTCTCATTGAGCTCCATATTCTTTAGAGAATATTCACGCGTGCGGGCTTTCTCCAGAATTGGCCGATCAATGTCGGTAGCAATGATGTTGACCTGGTCGGCAATGCCCATTTCGTGCAGCAGAATGCTCATGCTAATTACTTCTTCTCCGGAAGAACAGCCAGCGTGCCAGATGCTGAACGACTCATGATTGAGAAGGATACTGGGGATTACGTGGTCTCTTACCTCTCGCCAGAACGACGGATCGCGAAACATCTCAGTTACATTCACCGTGATCTCCGAAAGAAAGTCATCGAAGAAAGCAGCATCGCTGTCAATCTTCTCAATAAGTTGACCCACGGACGCCATTTTGTACAATTCCAGAATGCGCTGAATTCTACGCCGCAGCGAAGACATGGCATAGTTGGAGAAGTCGTACCGGTATCTTCGATTAACCACTTCGGTAATTTTTCGAAGGTCGGCAACCTCTACGTCTATTTTTTTGCTTTTGGCAGTGGTTACATCAGCAATATTCGCTGTTGTATTTTGACTATTTAGCATTTTGTCGTCGATCAAAAGTTGTTCGGATTACTCGGCTGAGTAACTTGGAAACAAAATACATGAAAAAAAGGTAAGCTGTTCGGAGGCGAGAGATCGGAAGAGCGGTAACTAATGTACTATCTCGGCAGATTGTGGTGAAAAGCGTGAATACACCACCACATTCGCTCAGCTAAACGGCAGATCACGGCTGAACCCCAGTGCAGTTAGGAGTCCGGACAGAATGCGCGTAGGTAGTCTTTGGAATGAAAGTAAAAAATTAAAAATCCGGGGATTAGGGGCGCTCTAGGCGTATCCACCCACGACTACCTCACGCCACTGGTCGGCAACAAGGTATCGGTTGGCCACCGTTAGCACCTGTTGCGGGGTGATCGTCTCCAGGGTTTTCAGGTAATTTTGGTAAAAATCATAGGTGAGATCGTAGAGGTATATATTCTTGAATTTTTCGGCCAGGGCAAACGGAGTGTTCACTGATTTGAGCAGCCGTCCGGCCAAGTAACTTTTCACGGTCGCTAGTTCGGCAGTAGGCACTTTCTTCTGACCGAGCAGGTTGGCCTCTCGGTAGATTTCGTCTAGTGCGAGTTGGGTAAATTTTTTCTTCACCTCGGTTCCTACCACCAAGTATCCCGCGTCCTCTAGCGTGGCCATTCCGGAGCTAATTCCGTAGGTGAGTCCCTTTTCTTCTCGAATATTGCGCATGAGTCGAGACCCAAAATATCCCCCGAGAATGGTGTTCACGATGCGCATCACGTGGTAGTCGGGATGATCTTTTTTGAATAGGGGCAGCCCCACGCGCAACGACGACTGAAGACTGTCGTTGCGCGCAACCAGGCGCTGGGCCACCGGCAGAAAGTCTGGAGCCGGGGGGGGCACCAGCGATTCATTTCCAATCAGCGGAAGCGCGCCCAAGTGCCGCTCCACTGAGGCAACCACGGTTGGGTTGACATCTCCTGACAAGACCACCTCCCAGGAAGTGCGCAGGAAATTCTCGTAAAAGGCAACCAGGTTATCTCTTATTACCGCATCAACAGACGCTTCAGTGAGAGATTTTCCGTAGGGCTGGTCCTGGCCGAACAACACGGCTTTCATCTCCTTAGAGGCCAGGGTGCTTATTTTCTCGTTACTTAGGCGAATTTGCTGTTTCTGCCGGTCCTTAAGTTTAGCAAGTTCTGCTTCGGCAAAGGTTGGTTGGGTCAGGATCTCCTGCAAGAGCTGCAGCAACTGGTCGGCGTGTTTGCTCTGACAGTATATCTCTACGGACGAATTGTCTAAACCCGGAGAGAGCTGCAAGTAAGCCCCCAAAGAATCAACAAGGTTTGATACTTGATAAGCAGTGCGGCTTTGGGTGCCTTCGCTCAGCATTTTCAGGGCGAAGAAACAGGCGGCATCGTGGGTCTCGTGCTTGATACCGCCCCGCCGGAAAATGACCTCGATGCTCACCACGGGCTGCTTCCCCGCCCGTATGATGTGTACGGGCACCCCATTGGGCAAATGGTGCGTGGCGGCCTGAACTAGTTCAATGTGCCGGATTGGCTGCGAAGGGGGAGCCACTGATCGGTCTAAGTGCATAAAAACAGGGTTGAAAGAAATTGAGCGGGTAAGCTAGGCGGCAGGTCACTACTTGCCATGGTGAGACAACAGACCGGATTTGGTAGCCAAGTAGAAATAGTCTCGGTGATTTTGCTCAAAATTGACTTCGGAGGTACTCACCTCGTCGGTTTGGCTGCTGAGGCACTTAACCCAATCCCGGCGCAGCAACGTTTGCAGCACATTTTTTAGTTCGTCAGCTTCCAGGTCTAACGTGGTCTGCAATTCGGTAAACGAAATCACGAAGTACAGTTCATCCAGCACATCATACTCCAACTCAGTCATAACACAATCAGGGATAAGTCCGATTTTTCCAGCGGTAGCCCCCAAAGTTAGCACGCAATCCGAAAAAGACGGCATAGGGCGAATAAATTAGTTGCATCAGCAAGAACAGCGTTCCGGACAAGCGTTTTTTCATCACCGCGAGTACCGAACGCAAAAACAAGAACTCAAGCACCACCTTGGGCAACAGTTGCAATCCCAGTATCCACCCGGGATATTGTCCGAACAGCATCAGAAAAACCACCAAAAGCACACTGAGGTGATAGGTGAAGATGAACATCGCCAGGGCGGCCACCGAATAGCGGCGGTGCAGGCTCCACTTGCTGGCCCAGCGTTTTCGCTGCTGGTAAAACTCGCCCACAGACGGTTTGGCGTAGGTGCGCACGGTGGCCTCCGTTCGTTTCAGAAAGGACACGCGGTCAGGAAAGCGCTCCGCTATCTTTTGCAGCAAAAACTCATCGTCGCCCGAGGGCACGTGCAGGTTACCCGCGTAGCCGTCCACCTCCAAAAAAGCGGCTCGGGTAAAGGCCAGGTTAGCGCCGTTGCCCATGGTTGGGCGCCCCGCCTGCAAGCAAGCCGCCCCCGTGCCGATCAGACTAGCGAACTCAATAGTCTGAAGCCGTTCAAAGAGCGAGCGTTCGTGCGTAAACGCAACCGGTCCTGATATCAAGAGGGATTGATGTTGGGCGAAATGCTGCTGAATGGTTGACAGCCAGAGCGGACCCACTCGGCAGTCGCCGTCGGTGGTAACCACCACTTCGCTTTGGGTAGCATCGATGGCCTGCGCCAGGGCCAATTTCTTGTGCGATCCGACGAACCCAGCGGGCACATCTAACGAAAGCACGCTCAACCGTAAATTTGCTGACTGAAAGTCATTGGCTCGAGCCAGCGTATCATCGGTGGAAGCGTCGTCGATGACCAGCACCGCAAAGGCAAGCGGCTCTCCTTCGGCGTTGGTCTGCTCGGCCAGGTCGTGCAGCAGGTTGGGTAAGGTAGTGGCCTCGTTGCGCACCGGGATCACCACCGTTAGGGAAGGCAACCGTTCGGATGATCGCACCCCACCGGTTGCCGTCGGAATATGGTTCCAGTGCACGTAGAGCCAGAGCAGCAGGGAAACGTAGAGCGCACTCAGCACCGAGAATAGCAGCAGCATGGCGAGAGGAAACTTATTGGCCGGAAGTGCGAACTTACTGAAATTATTTCGAGAGCTTTGTGATCCCCTTGCACAAACCCTATATTTAGGCGAATGAGCCAACCCAACCCTGCTGTTATTCGTGAGAAAATCATCCTAGGAGTGGACCCCGGCACCAGCGTGATGGGGTACGGACTCATTCAGATAGACACCATTTCGGCCCAGCGCACCGCCTTGCACCTGCTGCAGTACGGGGTGATTCATCTCAAAAAGTACGCACGCCACGAGCAAAAGCTAGAAAAGATCTTTGAGCGGATGATCGGGCTGATTGATCAGTACGCTCCCGATGAGATGGCGCTGGAAGCCCCTTTTTTCGGGAAGAACGTGCAGTCGATGCTCAAACTGGGCCGTGCCCAGGGAGTGGCGATGGCGGCCGCCCTGAGTCGGCAGATTCCCATCGTAGAATACGCTCCCAAGAAGGTGAAACAATCGGTGACCGGCAACGGCAACGCCTCGAAGGAGCAGGTAGCCCAGATGCTGAAAAGTCTCATAAAATTTCCTGACCAAGCCGACGAACGACAATTGCTCGATGCAACCGATGCGGTGGCCGTGGCGCTGTGTCATCACTACCAGAAAGCCTCACCGGTGCACCACGCCAAAAGCTGGACAGCCTTCATCACCGACCATCCCGACCGAATCAAGCGCTAACAAATCATTAACTAATTTAACCAGAACCTTTGCATGGCTAAACCAGCGATCATTTTTGACATGGACGGAGTAATCGTGGATAACCACCGCTATCACCTGGAATCGTGGCTATCGTTTTTCGAACAGCACAACATCAGCATGACCGAGGCTGAATACAAAGAGCAGGTAAACGGACGCGTGATGCACACCATCCTACCCCAGTTGCTGGGCCGGGAGCTATCGTCCGAAGAAATTCGCATCTTCGGTGAACAGAAGGAAAAAGCTTACCGGGAGGCTTACCGCGCCCACATCCAACCGACTCCCGGCTTGGTAGCTTTCCTGGATGAGTTACAGCAGCGGGACATTCCCCGCGCGATTGCCACCTCGGCCCCGCCCGCCAACGTTGACTTCACGCTCGACCATACCGGGCTACGGGCTTACTTTCCGGTGATTGTGGACGATACGATGGTTACGCAGGGCAAGCCCGATCCGGAAGTCTATTTGCTGTCGGCCGAACAGTTGAACATACCTCCGGCGCGGTGCATCGTGTTTGAAGACGCTATTTTGGGGATACAGGCGGGCAAAAACGCGGGCATGCGCGTGGTGGGCGTGGCGACGACCCACACGCGCGAAGAACTAGACGACACCGAAGCTGACTACGTAGTGGATAATTTTGAGGGGCTGACGATGAACATTTTGTTGGAAACGTTGGGGATGGATAAATTGAATGGTTGAATGAATGACAAGACAAATTTGGGTTTTGGACACTAATAGAACGTAGAGACTAGGCGTATGCGATACTTAGGCATTTTGGTTTTGGCGGCAATATTGGAAGGTTGTCAACCGCCGCGGCGGGATTTCTCGCAGGCCGAGTGGCAAAATCCGGCGGTTTTTGACGTAAACACTGAGCCACCGCACGCTACCCTAATTCCTTTTGCGGATGCGGCTTCTGCCCGAAGCGGACAACCCGAGCAATCGGACTACTTTACGCTGCTCAACGGCACCTGGCGGTTTCACTGGGCACAGAGTCCTAACGATACGCCCGAAGATTTTTATCGGAACGATTATGACGCAAGCGGATGGGACCAGATTCCGGTGCCCTCCAACTGGCAGTTGCTGGGGAAGTATGACGCTCCTATTTATACCAACATCAACCATCCCTTTCCGGCCGATCCGCCGCGGGTGCCCACCGACACCAATTCCGTAGGAAGCTACCGGACCACCTTCAACGTGCCGGACAATTGGCAAGGGAAGCAGTTGTTTTTGCACTTTGCCGGAGTGCAGTCAGCCATGTACGTGTGGGTGAACGGGCAGCGAGTGGGCTACAGCGAAGACAGCATGACGCCCGCTGAGTTCAACATTACGGAGTTCGTTCAGCCCGGCAGCAATGCCTTGGCCGTGCAGGTGATTCGTTGGTCAGACGGCAGCTATCTGGAGGATCAGGACTTTTGGCGCATGAGCGGCATCTTCCGCGACGTATTCTTATTTGCTACCCCAGCGGTGCACCTGCGCGACTATGCCTTCTCAACCGATTTAGACGAAAGCTATACGGATGCTACGGCAAACCTTCGGCTGCACCTGACCAACTACGCCGATTCTAACTTTCGAGCGCAAAACGTTCGAGTGTTACTCCTGGACGCGCAGCAGGATACGGTATTGCAGGATCAGATCGCCGTACAAAAACCTATTCCAGTGGGTCAGGAGATGGTGGTAGAGGCCACGTACGACGTGCCAAATCCGGACTTGTGGAGCGCGGAACAGCCCAATCTATACCAACTCACCCTAAGCCTGGAAGACGCTAACGGAAGCACCACCGAGGTGATCAGCAGCCGGGTAGGTTTTCGGGAAGCAGCCATTGAAAACGGACAGTTTTTGGTCAACGGGGTGCCGGTCTACTTTAAAGGAGTGAATCGCCACGAATTGGACCCCGATAAAGGGCGCGTTATTAGCGAAGCGTCAATGCGTAAAGACATCGAGTTGATGAAGCAGCATAACATCAACGCGGTGCGCACCTCGCACTACCCCAACGACCCGCGCTGGTACGCCCTCACCGACGAATACGGATTATACGTGATTGACGAAGCCAACGTGGAAAGTCACCAGTTGTGGAACGAGGGTCGGTCGCCAGTGCTGGACACCGCTTGGCAAGCTGCTTTTGTGGCGCGGGGCGTGGCGATGGCTGAGCGGGATAAAAACCACCCGTCGATCGTGATGTGGTCGTTGGGCAACGAAACCGGCGACGGTCCCAACACCCAGGCGATGGCCGATACGTTGCGTAGGTTAGATCCTACCCGACCCATTCATTACGAGAGCCGCGACAACGAAACCTACGGAAAAGTGCCCAGTGGCTACGATGTGATCGCCAACATGTACGCCCGTACCGATCAGATGATTGCGTTTCACGCGCAGGACACCACCCGCCCCATTATTTTGTGCGAGTACGCGCACGCGATGGGCAACAGTTTGGGCAATTTGCAAGATTACTGGGACGTGATTGAAACGTACCCGCGCATGCAGGGCGGCTTTATCTGGGACTGGGTGGATCAGGGGCTGAAAAAAACCACTGACGACGGCACGGCCTACTGGGCCTACGGCGGAGATTTTGGTGATTTTCCGAACGACGGCGACTTTTGCATCAACGGGCTGGTGTTTCCCGACCGCAGCCCGCAGCCCGAGATTCTGGAGGCCAAAAAGGTGTTTCAGTACGTGAAAATGAGCTTCGGTTGATCTATCAGATCGGCAAGTGCGCATCACCAACGCCCACCATTTTACCAACCTGAACCCGCTGACCGCAAACTGGGAAGTGCTACGCGACGGCGAATCCTGGCAAACCGGCACGTTAGGCTCGTTGGATTTAGCACCGGGCGAAAGCCAGGTGGTGCGCATTCCGGTGAAGTCCGCCGCCCGAAAAAGCGACGCCGAATATTTGCTTACGCTGCGTTTCTCACTGGCCGAAGCCACCTCCTGGGCCGAAGCGGGTCACGAAGTGGCCTGGGAGCAGTTTTCGCTCAGCGAGCGGACTCCGGTAGCCTCTCAAATTAATTTAACTTCCATGCCACCGCTTCGTCTTGAACAGGCCAACGGGCAAACTCGGGTCGTCGGTAACAACTTCACGGCCGTGTTTGATGAGCAGGTAGGTGGACTCACTTCGCTGATGTACGAACAGCAGGAGCTGATGAGCGCCCCGCTTCTGCCCAACGTGTGGCGGGCCCCGACCGATAACGATGAAGGAGGGGGCGACCAATCGTTTGCTCACCGCTGGCGCGTGGCCGGTCTTGACCAAGCCACCTTTGCACCGGAAGCGCTTAGCGCCCAGCAACTCAACGAACGGGCGGTGCGCGTTACGGTGAAGGGCGCCTTACAGGATCAGGACAGTGCCACAAACGATTTAGTGGACTACCAAGCAACGTACACCGTGTACGGCAGTGGAGATATTGTATTAGAAAATCAGTTCCGAGTGAAGCCGGATGCTCCGCCCCTACCCAAAATTGGGTTGCAACTGAAGGTGTTGAACTCACTGGATCAACTGGCGTGGTACGGACGCGGGCCGCACGAAACCTACTCCGACCGGCTCACCGGCGCTAAGGTGGGCCGCTACGCAGGCAGCGTGGCGGAGCAATACACCCCCTACGTGCTACCGCAGGAAAACGGCAACAAAACTCAGGTACGCTGGGTCACGCTCACCAACGCCGACGGGATCGGACTGTTCGCCAGCGGCTGGCCCGCGAACGACCTGAACGTGAGCGCGCACACCTACGACTTAAAGGAGTTTGATCAGGCCACCCATACCTACCAGGTGAAAGAAACCGATCATGTCACGTTCAATTTAGATTATGCCCAGATGGGACTCGGCGGGGACGACAGTTGGACGCCCGCTACGCATCAGGAGTACTTGCTGGACTCAACCGCTTATTCGTACCAAGTGCGCTTGCGTCCGGTGGATCTTCGGCGATCGTTGCCCGGCGATTTATATAAGGAGCAGTTGCCTGAAATAACCGAGAAGCCGGAAGCGTTGTAAAGATCGTCGGAGCTAGCAATACTCCGCACTTTGGTATGCCGAAGGAAAATACGTAAAACGTTTTTAGAATGATTATGCTAGATCAGAATATGACAGTTTTTCGGAAAATTGGTCTTGTGCTGGTAGGATTAGGGTTAGTGGTGGGCACTTACGGACAGGACTCTGGACTAAAAATAGCGAAGCTAAAGTACAACGGCGGAGGTGATTGGTACGCGAACAAAACCGCGCTGCCAAACTTAATTTCATTTTGTAATGCCAATTTAAAAACCGGCTTGGCTCCGGAAGAAGAGGTGGTGGAAGTAGGAAGTCCGGAGTTGTTTCTGTATCCTTACGTATACATGACCGGGCACGGCAACGTAGTGTTTTCTGACGAAGAAGCTGAGAATTTACGTAAATATCTATTGGCCGGCGGGTTTTTGCACATCGATGATAACTACGGCATGGATGAGTTTGTGCGTCTGGAAATGAAAAAGGTGTTTCCTGAGCTGGAGTTTGTGGATTTGCCCCCCGACCACCCGATTTATCAGCAGAAATTTACTTTCAAGAAAGGCATTCCGAAGATTCACGAGCACGATGGTGAGGCACCCCAGGGTTTGGGATTGCTGCTACAAGGGTCGGCTGGTATGCTTTTACAGTTACGAAACCGATTTAGGCAACGGTTGGGAAGATCAGCGCATCCACAACGATCCCGAAGAGAAGCGACAGCTGGCTTTGCAAATGGGGGCGAATATTGTAACCTATGCCTTTACGCAGGAGTAAGCCGTCCGGGTCCGCTACTATAACTAGCTGAACAAAAGGGAATGAAAATTTCTTTCGGTTTGTTTATCAACCTTAGACGTTTGACGCGTGCTTATTTTTGTCATTGTCAAACATTTTCTTCACACAAACGATTATCTTTGTTCTTATTCACCAAACCCACACCTCAGTGATTATCATTGCCTTCTTTATTGCCCATTGGTATCTGTCGCTGTTCTTTCAGACCTTCTTCCTGCACCGCTATTCGGCGCACAAGATGTTTACCATGAGTCCCTTCTGGGAAAAAACCTTCTACGTGCTCACCTGGATTTTCCAGGGTTCTTCTTATCTGAGTCCCCGGGCCTACGCTGTTTTGCACCGAATGCACCATGCCTACAGCGACACGGAAGATGATCCGCACTCGCCGCACCACACCGAGAACTTGTTCACGATGATGTGGGAAACCAAAAATATCTATAACGGGGTGCTCGAGCACAAAACCGACGTTGAGCCCCGTTTTACCAAAGACGTGCCCGATTGGCCGCTGATCGACAAAATTGGCGACAGCAAACTGTCCCGAATTGGTTGGGGAACGCTGTACACCTTGTTTTACATCTGGGCGATTTCTATTGCCGAACTGCCCGGCACCCACTGGTGGATGTACGCACTGTTGCCCTTACATTACCTGATGGGCCCTATTCACGGAGCGATCGTGAACTGGTGTGGTCACAAATACGGTTACTCTAACTTTGACAACAACGACAAGTCGCGAAACACCCTGGCGTTTGACTTTCTGATGCTGGGCGAGCTGTTTCAGAACAACCACCACAAACTGCCCAAGCGACAGGATTTTGCGGCCCGCTGGTTTGAAATTGACCCTACGTATCCGCTAATTAAGGCACTGGAAACAATGAAAATTATCAAGGTAGCGAAGCTGAAAAGCGCTTAGCAAAAGCTGTTGAACGCAATTTAGAGCCGACTCTTTACGAATCGGCTCTTCTTTTTTCATCATATAACTAATAAAATAGTTGTTAAACTAGTTTAATAGTTGTAGATTGGTTTTATCATTGATCTCTACGCAACTATGGAACCCAAGAAAACCTTAAAATTGCAATGAAAGAACTTACTAAAGCCGAAGAGCAGGTGATGCAAATTCTGTGGCAAATCAAGCAAGGATTTGTGAAAGACATCCTGGCTAAAATGCCCGATCCCAAACCGGCTTACAATACCGTATCGACCATTGTGCGGATTCTGGAAAAGAAGGGTTTCGTGAGTTACCAGGCCTACGGAAAAACGCACGAGTATTATCCACTGGTGGCGAAGAAAGACTACAGCAACTTCTTCCTAAAGAGTTTTATCGGCAACTACTTCGGCGGGTCGTTTTCGAGCTTGGTTTCGTTTTTTGCCAAAGAAAACGACATGGACATCCATGATTTTGAGCGCCTGATGCGGCACGTGGAAGAGGATTTAGATCAGCCCAAACGCGACGAGGATGAAAGGAAGAGCTAGTTGGTGGGGCTTTTTATTAGCGGTTGCGGTTTGCACCGCTTGCGAGTCGGTCGAAAACCGGGCAGCCGACGAGGCATCAACGGCGATCGTTGACACCACAACCACCGGTTTTGCGCACTACGACTGGTTGCCTCAATCGCTAAAGGATACAATGAAACACTTGGCCTACGCGCATACCGACCGGCACTTTAATTTTTACTACTACTTCACTGTGGACGATATTAACCGACATTTTTTCCTGGAAGACGCGGGTTTGGCCGTCATCGCCGAACGTCCGGTAGTTCACCAAGAGGCGTTGCGCTTCGTAGATGAGCAGTTATACAACCCGCAGGCTCGAAGGTGGGGAGAGTATCATGCGTGGGATACCACCAACTGGCAAAACCAGTCACGCCAGGAAAATCGCTGGTCTTATTTTCAAAGGAATATTTTCTACATTTTTCCCCAGGAGGAAGCCGATTTCACCCAACTACGGGTAACGATTGTGGAAGATACCACGCTGAAGAGGCGCAACGAAATTCGTGTTCCGGCGGACCCTACGGTTTATTCATCGTCGGAGGTAGACCAACCGGCGGTCCCTATGCGGGGCATGGACTACTTTCGCGAGGCCATCGAGCACGAGGTGCAATCGGCCGAAGCCTTTATCCTGTACGATACGGGCACGGTGGAAGTGACCTTTGAAGTGTGGGGCGGACGCGCCCGTTCGCCCAACCTAATTCGCGGTTTGAGCACCCACCACGATACGCACGCCGCCTACCAGGCCGACGGAGAGTTTATCAAAGCCATCAACAACGCCAAGGTGTGGTGGCACGATGCTCGCCAAGACGGCCGCCCGGTGGTCAGTACGGTACGCATGACCTTCGATATCAGCCAGCTAAAAAAATCCTCCTCCTAATCCCCCACCCTATGAACGCACTTACGATTTATTTGCTAGAAGCCAGCGTTTGTCTGGGAGTCTTCTACCTCTTCTACCTGGCGGTGCTGCACCGGCAACCCACCTTTCGTTACAACCGGGCGTACCTGCTGGCAACTTCAGCACTGGGCTGGATATTACCCCTGCTGGAAGTGCCCTTCGGCTGGGGCGGCGGCGGTTCGGCCGACGAGGGAGCAGCTTATATGTTACTTCCGGCGGCCGGAGGCGGAACGACCGAAGCGTTGCCCAGTGGCCTGCCGTGGGGGGAAACGATCTACGGATTGGGTGTACTCATTATGCTCACCCACTTTGCCGGGCAGTTCTACCGCTTGCACAAAATCGTTCGCAGCAGCCGGGAGCAGGTGGTTCCGCACCGGCGCTATCGGCTCCTGTATACCGACGGGCGGTTTCCAACGGCGTCGTTCTTTCGTTATCTGTTCTGGGACAATACCCAGCCGCTTACCGGGGAAGAAACCCGGCAGATGATGCTGCACGAAGAGACGCACATCCGGCAGGGCCACAGCTACGATATGGTGTACCTGACGCTGCTGAAAACTTTCGCTTGGTTTCATCCGCTGGTGTATCTCTACGAGCGGGCGCTGACCCAAACCCACGAATTTGCCGCCGACGCTGGGGTGCTGCGGCAGGCTCCGGCAGCGCAGCGCGCCTACGCCCGACTACTCAGCAAGCATACCCTCAGCAGCCGCAACGTGCTGCTGGTCAACCGTTTTTTTTATCCATCTCTCATCTTAAACCGAATTCACATGATTTACGCAACGCAAAAAACTCCCTGGTACCGCTACGTGCTGATTGTACCGGTGTTCGCTTCCTTGTTCTTAGTATTCTCTTGTCAGGAAGAAAATGAAATGGCTAAGTTAGATGACTTAGCTCAGCAGTATGAAGATGCCGAAACGCAAGAAGAAAGAAGTGCCCTCTCAGATGCTGATGAAGTCTTTATGGTTGTAGAAGACCAGCCCAATCCGGAAGGAGGTCTTGAATCTTTTTACAGGTACGTAGCCGAAAACATGCAGTATCCGACGATAGCTCGGCAAGCGGGTACCGAGGGTAAGGTGTTCGTGCAGTTTGTGGTAGATAAAGACGGAACACTTACCGACGCGAGAGCGATTAGAGGCATTGGCGACGGATGCGATGAAGAAGCGGTGAGAGTAATTAGTGAGGCGCCAGCCTGGAACCCAGGGAAGCAAAGGGGAAAGTTTGTGAAAGTGCGAATGGTCATTCCGATCACGTTCAAACTGGATAGAATAAATGCCCCCGCGTCGTTGCATGAAAGTTCAGAAAGCGATGAATTGTCGGCTACGGAGAGAGAAGGCAAAATGGACGAGATGGTAGCGGTGGGGTATCAGTAGAGTACGCAAAGGCAACGAGGGGCTAAAGTTCCCTCGCTGTTCTAAATGAACCTACGTTTTACAAAGAAATTTATTCTCCGATGATATTCAAAACCACCAATTCACTATCGCTCAACAGTTTTTTATCACGAGCAGATACGCGCTTCGTTTTTCTTTGGCGGTATTCATCCAAGCTTTCTTCTAAAACGACCTCCAGCACGCGAGGGTGGATATAATACTTTCGACAGATGGCGATGGTGTTGCCTAATTCTTGGGCTACCAGCTTAACAAGGGTTGGTTCTAACTTGAGGCGGGGGTTTTCGGCAAGCATCGCCTGGGCCTCAGGCAGTTTGTCTATCGCCAAAGTGGTGCCGCCCCAGGTGCGAAAGTCCTTGCAGCTAAATTCTTCGTCCGAAATATCGCGCAAATACTCGTTCACATCGTGCGAATTGATGTGGTGAAATTTCTTATCTTCTCCCTGGTATTTAAATAGCTCATAGCCCCGCAGTTCGGAGCTTTGTTTCACCAGTTTGGCGAGTTGATTGTTTTTGATGCTTACTTTACGATACTTTCCACTCTTCGCCTTGTACTCTAAGCGAACCACCCCTTTTTCAAACTCCAGGTGCTTGCGCCGCAGCGTGGTGAGTCCGTAAGTTTCGTTCTGCTGTCGGTAATATTCATTGCCGATGCGGATATGGTGGGTGTCTAATATTCGGATCACTAGGGCAAGCACCTTGGGACGAAACCAGTCCGAAATTTTTAAGTGCTCGTCGGTGGTGCGGCGAATTTCAGGAAGCGCGCGGCCAAACTCCGCGAGTTTACGAAACTTAGCTTCGCTGCGGTAGGCGTTCCATTCAGCGTGGTAGATGTATTGCTTTCGTCCCTTGGGATCAAGCCCGGTGCACTGCAAATGTCCGTGAGGGTCTTTAGCAATCCACACTTTCTTCCAAGCCGGTGGAATGCCCAGAGCCTTCACCCGCTCCAGGTGAGCGGTATCAGTCAGCCGCTCTCCCACTTTAGTGTGGTAGCTAAATCCTTTCCCCCGGCGCACCCGGGTGAAACCAGGTTCGTCATCGGTGCAGTAGGACAAGCTTGCCGGTAGACTGCCAACTAAAGGAACTGCCATTCGTCAAAGATCATCACGCCTTTTCCACTTCACTCTCTAACTTAAGCACTTCATCACCGTCTTCCTGCTCAATGAGCAACGCTTTGTTACCGCTCTCTCCCTTGCGCGTGATTTTGCTCCCTTTGATTGTTTTGGTAACTTCTTCAGAGTATGTTTCCGTCACTTTACCTTCGGCACTGCCATTTCCCCACTTCCAGCGAACGGTGGATCCTTTCTGTATCATAGCAAAAAATTAGTGTGTCAAAAAAATACGAGTTCAGCAAAACGAGGCTGACAAACCGGTTTTAGGCTTTTCGTGCCCCCACCACCACATTCCGGCGAATGAACAGGCGAACCAAGGCAGCGATTACACCACTAAGCAATGTCCAGGCTAATGCTTCTTTCAGGGAAACATCGCGATCGGCAGGATTCTTCGGCGGATCGGTTTTCATGGTCTTCTTCCATCCGTAGCCCAGCGCCCGGCGTACCAGAAAGGCACCTCCAGCGGCAATGCCGCTAACCAGTAGACCATTGAAGCCATCTTCATCGTCTAGATAGTCTGATAATTTATCAGTAATCGAATCAAAATCCATAGTATAGTTAATTATTTAGTGTTGGTTTACATATTGGCGGGCAGTGCTTTGTAGCGGGCTTTCACTAGCATGTACGCCCCGTAACAAGCTAACCCAATAGCAACAATTCCGAGCAGAATAGAGCCGTAAGAAGAATCCTGGATAAAACTAAACGCGCCCTCGGTGCCCCCGGCCTTGCTGGCATTAGATTCAATGGCGGCCCGCAAGAACAAGTAACCGATAATCCCTACCACAACTCCTCGCGCAATGAGTCCTACTTTTCCTACATGCTTAATCATCTCTCTAACTTTGTGTTCTAACTGACCGGCCTTAATCTCTTCCATAAATTTCTCGGTGATTGCCTTACGTATTTCCAACGCTCCTTTCACAAATAAGGCAACCGCAACAATTCCAACCAGTATCTGACCAAAAGGTTGCTCCAGCAACATACTTACAATCTTGTTTATTTCCGCCGCCACCGCCCGAAGCGCCGCTCTGAATCAGCATTTTGATCGCTTCGTAGGCTAAAAATCCGTAAAGCACGCCGCTAGCCCCGTATCCGATTCGCTTGGCCATGCCTTTCTTATCGTCTCCTTCGTTTTCCGGATCGCGAAACGCCTGCACAAAGCGCCAAACCACGTAACCCAGCAATCCTACTGTCAAAAGAGCCAGCAAAACTTGTCCGAAGGGTTGATTATAGATGAATTTTAACGCATCGCTCTGACCGGCTTTTTGCCCTCCTTCGTTAAAGGCCGCCATGGCAGTTAGCACTCCTAAGATGATAAATACTACTCCTTTGGCACCCATCCCGAAGCGGGCTAGTTTCTCAATAGTTTCATCTTTATTTTGGTTAGTCAAGGTATTCATTAATAAGTGGATTAGTTAGCAAACAAGTTATTGATTATCGGCTCAGGGTGTAGAAAGCATGAATGACACCCGGAACCCATCCGATAAGGGTGAGCAGCACGTTGAGCCAAAAAGAACCGGTGATTCCTTTTTGCAAGCCAACGGCCAAGGGAGGAAGAAAAATAGCGAGTACTATGCTTAAAACTGACATGACAAAGTGATTAAGTTAAAGAATTGGCCTAGTGCCGTAAATTTATATGCTACTTATAACTCAGAATTGTTCAATATGTTCACCAAAACGGTTCCTTTAGCCTGTATCAAAAAAACTCTCAGCTTACTTCTACACTTTGGGGAGAAAAATTCGCAATAACTTTTTGGTATTGTACGCGTTATACATCCAATCTGTGTCAGCACCAAGTTGCTTTATTGCTAAAGTTTTGATAGTCAATCTGTTACACTGAATTATTTTGAGCTTTCGCAATCTACCGCAACATTGTTCTACGTTGGCATAACATTTTCATTCTTGACCCTATACTAAATTTTTAACCAATCATCATTATGAAATTATTACCAGGAATCATAGTAGGAGCAGTTGCCGGAGTTGTGGCGGGCATCTTAATGGCCCCCGAAAGCGGTGACAAAACTCGTGAAAAGCTAGCCAAAGAAGGAAACAACTTCAAGGAAGATTTTGAAGGTTCACTAAACCGCAGTATCAATACTTTCCTTGAAACAATTAGTGAAGCAGTTGATGAATACTCCAAGCAAAGCAAGCAATCACTGAAAAAAGCTAAGAAAAAGAAAAACTCTTTCTTCTAGCCGTTAAATTAATTACTAATAATTGATGCTAACAAATTCCATCTACTTTGGATATAAAGATTGCTGATGCAGTAACGCTGATCACTGATAAGATTGAGACGTGGTTAGAACAGTTAATTGTGTTATTACCTAACTTGGTGATTGCAGTTGTTGTCACTGTTCTGTTTGTTGTGCTAGCAAAGATGGTTAGAAATGTTGCCGGAAAAGTTCTTCGGCGAATTTCACAAAACCATGCCGTTAACAACCTGCTCATTACGGTCATTTACGCAACCGTTCTAACAATCGGGTTCTTTGTTGCACTAACAATTGTCGGACTTGACGGAGCGGTAACTTCGCTTTTGGCAGGGGTAGGGATTGTCGGTTTAGCGCTGGGTTTTGCTTTCCAAGACATTGCGGCAAACTTTATTTCCGGGGTGCTTATCGCGGTAGGGCAACCTTTCCGAGTGGGTGACATCATCAAGTCAGGCGACAATTTCGGAACGGTAACTAACATTAACCTTAGAACTACCACCGTTCGCACTTTTCAGGGTATTGAGGTGCTCATTCCTAACAAAAACCTTTTTCAGGAAGTTGTCGAGAATTACACCAATACCCGCGACCGACGGGTAGATCTAGCGGTGGGTGTCTCGTACGGAGATGATCTTGAAAAGGTAAAGGAACTTACTATTGGGGCCATAGAGAAATTGAAAAGCATTGATACACGCCGTGATGTTAGTTTGTTTTATAACGAATTTGGCGATAGCTCTATCAACTTTACTGTGAGGTTCTGGGCTAAATCTGCGGGACAATCCGAGTTTTTACTAGCTCAGAGCGATGGCATTATGGCAATCAAAAAAGTATTTGACGATAACGATATCACCATTCCGTTCCCGATCCGCACGTTGGATTTTGGAATTAAGGGTGGTGAGAAGCTGTCAGAAATGAAGCTTCAGCACTCTAACGGAGTGCACGATAATTAATTAAACCAAACGTTAATTTTTACCAACTAAATTTTAAATCATGAAAACCCTCAATTTGAAAAAATACCTCGTAGCTATTGTTGCCGGATGTTTCAGCTTCGTTGCTCTAACCAACTGTTCGCCTCAGACTCAGAATGAAGCTGAGCAAGCGGGTGATGACATTGAGCAAGGCATGGAAGACATGGGCGACAATATGGAAGACGCTGCCGATGATATGGCAGTCAACTTCGAGACCGAGAAGGAAGAATTTCAGACGAAGCTTCAGAGCAAAATCAATGAGCTTCAGAATGAAATGGCTACTGCTACCGGTGAAGCCAAAAACGAATACCAGGAGAAAGTTGATATGCTGCAAAGCGATCTGGATCAGTTAGAGAATTCTACTGAAGAGAACTGGATGGATGTGAAAGCTGGCATCAACGAAACCATGGAAGAGATCAACGCTGAAATCTAGCAGTCGTCTTAACCTCTTAAGAGAAGGCTCGGCGCAATTATGCTCCGGGCTTTTTTTATGCGTAATCTTCGGTGGTGATAATTTGCTCGTGCAGCAGTTCGCGAATAACGATCTCGGTAAGTTCGCTCTTGAAAATAAACTCGTAGCGAATGTCCATCACGTAGGCTTTCAACCGCATCTTGTAGTAGGGACGACGCTCCTTCACCTCGTTAAAGAAAAGCACGGTGATCGGTTTATTCAAAAAGATGTAGCGCGAAGTCTGCGCGGCCTCCCGAGCAATGCTGCGCACTCGCTCAGTGTCAATGTTCAGGGGCAGAAATATCTCCGCCACCACCTGGCAGTTTAGCTCTCCCGCGTTGCTGTTCGACACCGATTGGTTCATTAGCTCGCCGTTCGGGATAGACACCAGCGAATCGTCGGGCGTGACAATGCGCGTCGACCGCAGACCAATCTCCACCACCTCTCCGTAGTGCGATCCGATTTCAATTTTGTCGCCTACTTTGAAAGGAGCATCTAGCAGGATAATTACCCCACCAAAGATATTCTTCAGAATGTCTTGCGAGGCGAAGCCCACCGCCACCCCCACCGAAGCGGTAAGGGCCAGCACGGCCTCAATACGCGGCTGCAATACTCCGGCAATAATGATAAAGATGACGATGATCCACCCGATAATCCGCACCACCGGCACGAATCCCTTGATCATGATCCGGTAGTTGGTGCTTCGCTCACCAATCAACTCTACCAGTTGGGTCAGAAAACGAATAATAAAGTAGCCAAAGCCAAAGATGAGCACGCTCCACACAATTTTGTAGATGGAAATGTCTTTCACCGCCGGGGGAGTGGTGATCTTGACCGCTTTCTGCGCCATCGAATCAATTTTTGCTACCCCCGGGGCAACGGGAGATACCATACTGTCTACCCGAATAACCAGCGTTTGCGCACTGATGCGGATGCTGCCCGGAGATTGAACTCGGCCCGAATCAGCGCGGACCGCGGGAGCAATGGCCGACGAGTCAGTTTGCGCCAGAACGTTGCCGACCAGGAGCAAGCCACCCATCAAAAAAACCAAGAATTTGCTTATCATCAGTGCAGGAAGTTTTTGCTGCGCAACAGTTGCACGATTTGTCGGTACAACAGGGGGTTAATCGTGTAAACATCATCCTTCAGCGTCACCAATCCATCGTCGCGCAGTTGGCGGAGACCCAGTTGGGTTGTCGCGGTATTTTTGGTGGCTTGGTGTTCGTTCACCTCCCGAAAGTGCGCTTCGCTCAGGCCATCGTGCAACAACAGCGCGTGCAAAATGAGCATCTGTGACAACGGGATAGCTTTGGTGAAGGAAAAGTCTACCGCGTTTAGCGAACCTATGGTGATGGTGTCGTTAAGTACCTGCTGCGTAGAGCGTAACCAGTACAACTGGGCCACGCTGTAGTTTCCAGCCGTCAAGTCATTCAGGTCCTCAAAGTAGTTCTTCTCGAGGTATTCCTGCTTCTGCTCCACGCTCATCTTCTGAAATTTCTTGCGCGAGCGATTGGCTACCGCTCCGGCGTACTGAATGTGATAGCCGCTCACCCGGTGGCGCTTCAGGATGGCTTCCTGTAACTGCTGCGCGCTGATTTTCTCCAGCGAAATAATGTACTCGTAGTAGTCGGAGATCCGGGTGGTTTTATCCAGAAAGTCCCAGGCATAGCAGGTGCAGGCGCACAGCCAGAAAACCTGCTTATGGGTGCGCGAAATGAGCTCAAAGAGCATCTTAAGTGCCTGAAAACCACCCACTTTGCGTAGGTAAAAGTGCTGAATATCTTCCCACACGATCATATGCTTACGGGGGCTGTTCACGAAGTAGTCGACCACCTCATCGAGGTGCGCAAAGGTAACGTTGGGGATATGCGCGCTCAGGCACCTGAGCAAATCGGCTTCGGTGTAACAACGCTGGGTAGTATCCACCCGAATAAGCGTATAACGGTCGAGCTCCACCGATGGCAGTTTCTTCAGAAAAAAGTTGATGAGCGTGGTGGCACCGGTTCCTTTTTCGCCCACCAAAATGGTGCTGGCGTACCGCTGTCGCCCCCAGTTGTGATACGCCTTCTGTAGCAGGGTCATTTCGGGAGTGCGCTCTTCGTAGAACACCGTATCCTCCAGGGGGCGGTTGCTATACAGCCGCTGGTAGACGTAGGGCAAGCGATCAACGGCCACTTCGGTATCGTTCAGAAAGTCCGACACCTCGGTGGTCACCGTGGTGGCGGCGGGCGCCAGGCCAAAGCGTTGCCGGTAAGTCCCGGCGGTTTCGGACAGGGCAGTGTACTGCCGCTGCACGTAACGCGCCGCGTGGGGAATGCCGTGCTTCAGGTAATCTAGCGACTGCTGCTTGAGGGCCTGCGTGCGATCTATTGCCTTGGCTTTGGCGATACGCAACTTTATCTCAAGGGCGTAGTCGTTGCTTTTGAGCGCCACCAGGTTGCTATTGAATTGCTTGATGGCTTGCCACACGGCCGTGTCCACCTCTTCGCCCACGCTTCGTAGCTGCTCTTGTGCACTTTCGGCACTCTTGATGGCCCGTTGCAAGCCTTCTTCGGCAATAGACCTGGCCTTGTCCGCGTCTTCTTCCTCATTCTCGTAGAGCGACAATGCCGAATCTAGGTTGAAATACGATACCTGACCGATTTCGGTAATCATCTTCTGGATCTGCAGCACCCGCTGCCCGGTGTTATCCTTGGTTTCCTCAATGGCAGCACGCAGCTTCGGCAACGACTCAAAGCTCACAATCTGGCGGGGCGACACGTAGTTGAGTTCAGTGGCTCGAAGTGGGCGATCGTACTCATTTGTGCCAACCAAGGCCCGCCGGTCGGCTACGGTATCCACGGCTTCTTGGATGCGCTTGTACACTTCCGTGACGGCGGCGGGCAGTGATTGCCGGTAGAGCACCGCCACGGTGGATGGAATGATTGACCGGATGAGTTGCATATCGACCGCCTCCTGCTGCTGCTGCAAAGTTTGTTGCAGTTGCCCGTCGGACTGTTGATGAATGGCCTGTTCCACCTCTCGGATGTGCGCGACCATGCGTTCTACCTGGGGCACCGTGGCTCCCTCAATCTTTTCGTGCAGACTGGCCTTCAGGCGCGTATGCTCGTTGAACAGCGTGGTGCACAGCAGATTGATCCCCTGATCGATGCGCCAGTCTTCGTACAGCGCGTACAGCGTGTTGCGCCAACCCTGGGTGCTCCCCTGAAACTTACGTGTGCCTTGATTTCTTCGGCGACGCAACGCCCGCGGGCCATACCGACGCGCCGACAGTTCGGCCGTGCCCGCGCGCGCGTAGGCGTGGGTAAACTGTTCATGGGTAGCGGCCATTCGGGCTTCCACCTCGCTGACCGCCGTTTGCTCCAGTTCGTCCAGATCCTGTAACAGTTCAGCCACGGTAGATTCGTATTCTTCCTGCGGCAGCTCCGGTAGCTGCGCGAGCCAGTCGTCTTGTTCGGCGTAGTTTTCCATCAGGTGGGTGTACCAACGGGTATATACCTGATCCTCGAAGTGCCACAAGCGTTGAGTATTGACGGCGGTTCGCTGGTAGATGGTCTCTACCACCGGCAGCAGTTGGGTGATCCAGGTTTCGAGGTAGCAGTACTGCGTAAGGTGACGCAAGGGCACACGGTAGGTGTGCACCGGGGCCGGACGGGGTTCTTTACGAAGCACTTGGCGAAATACATTTTTCGCCCACCACGGCCCCCGAGTAAGGGTGCGGTGGTAGCGCTTCGCCAGTTTTAACGCGCGTAGGGCCGGTTTGTCGCCGGTTATTGCCACAAAGCGTTCTTCTTGCTGCGTTGCCACGTGCACCAGAGGCAGCTGCGCAATGAGTTGATTGGCCTCTGTGGCGTAGTCGGTAAACACCTCATCGAACGAGCGGCTAACGTTGTTTTCGTAGCGGTGCTCAATGAGGGCGTAAACCGCCTGGTTGTACTCGGTATACGCTTTGAAAAAAGTAGCCTGATCCTCCGCCTGCCGAGCCTCGTCTAGCGGTTGATACTTTTCTTTGACCAGTTCATCTACCGCCCGTACCAACGTGCGTTGTTCATCAATAGCCTCACGCAGCACCGATAGCACGTGGGTGCGAATCAGTTGCTCCAGGTCGGCCGGAATACGCTGAGACGGCAGGTTGGCCGGGAGAGTTACGAGCGCTTCCGGCTCGGCAGCAGCTAGTTCAGAAGATAGAACGGGCAAGGGCAGGCAAATTTGGTAGAAGATACGAGACGTTCCGGATAGCGAACTACTTGAAGTGGTATGACGCTTTTTTGATGGCTTCGCTCAGCGCTGAAGAAGCCTGCTCTACGCCCTGCCGAATGTCGTGGAAGGCGGCGGAGCTAGAGTTTTTTACGTCTTCAAAGGTGCCGTAGGCCTTGGTATTTTTGTCTTTCAGGTCGCCCACCTGCTCTTCTAGTTTGCGGTCGAGCTCGGCGCGCAGTTGTTTAGCTTTGTCTTCAATCTCTTTTACTTTACCGTACAGGTCGCCAAAGGCTTCCTTGGCGCGGGACTCAAACGTGGTTTCTTTCATGATGATGCGTTTTGTGGTTGATTAAAAGTAGTAAAAACTTACGAAAGTTGGCAGTATTGCCTGTGGGATTTAGGAAGAATAGCGGGTAGCGGGAGAAGAATAATTCTTGAAATGCGCTCAAAAACCCGTTACAAGGATCAAGTTTGATCATATTGTTTCGGCTACTACGCTCCCTTTCTGTTGAATGTGCCGAATTAGCTTTCCGGAAGGACTCACTGCATGCTCATCTAACATCGAAATATCACCGAACAGCAAAAAACAATCTTGCGCCCGTGATACGGCTACGTTTAGCATGTTTTCGTTACGATCAAAAAAATACGATTGGCTTGGTTCGTTATTCCCGTAAACCATTGAGAAAATAACAACTGGCCGTTCAGCTCCCTGCAAGGCGTGTACGGTACCCACTTTCATCCTCCTGATATTAATCTTTGCCTTTCGGAGAGCGCGTCGGATAACATGCTTCTGAGCAGTGAAAGGGGTAATTATTCCCACTATGTCCTCAATGCTTCTGGTTCTATCCGGATTCTGATAGGATTCTGTGATTCTATCCTTGTTCATCACTAACCAGTGCGCAATAGCGGTTGCTTCATCTTCATTGGATCGACTTCCGTAGGCACGTTGGGAGGCACCGAAGGTACGTACGTACCCTACTGCTGGCAGTATCAAAGGTTGCTTCGCTTGCGCTATTGAGCCCCGCCGGGGCTGGAGCAAACCGTGGTAGGCTAAGTCGTTGCAATAGCTGATAATCTCGTTAAAGCAGCGGCGGTGCTCGGTTAACAGCATGCCCTTTGCTTCCTGAGACGCTTGATAGTAGGAAGCACGTTGCGCCATGCGCATCACGCTCCCGTCTGCCGCTGAGAAGCCTCGGTATCCGGTCTTCTCCAGGCGATTAGCCTCCTCCCATAACCCAAACTTGCGGAGATTTGCCTGATCAATACTCCGGGGGATTTTCCAAATCGGATTAATTTGCTTCACGTCTCCGATGACCAGCGCTTGCTGGGCCAAAGCGAAAGAAGCTGCTCCGACCTCGGGCGCGACCTGCCCGGCCTCGTCCACAATCAGCAAATCGATAAAACCAAGTAAGGGAAACTCCGGATACTGACCGCCGCCATACTCTTTGTACGCGAAGAATTTGGGAGCCGTATAAAACGTGGCAACCAAGCACGGAGTTAGCATGGCGTACCGACGGAACCGTTGGGTCATGTACTTCTGGCCGTTTTTTCTAAGTGTGTCTTCCCGGATAGCACGTTCCACTTCTAGCAACCAGCGGCCCTCCCAATAGTGAGTAGCCAGCAAAAACGCTTCATGCCGAACTGTCTTATCGAGTTGCTCGAAAAGCATCTGAGGATTATCCGGCAAGCATTGTGCTACGCGCCACCGCTCCCATTGTTCGTCGGCTACCTTAATTTTTTCCAGCAAGTCTATTTTACCTCTCAGAAAATTTTCTAATTGGTTCAAATCAGTATAATCAAGGGGCTCTTCCTTTCGAAAAATTGTCTGAAAAAGTCGCTTATACGGAATCGCTCGTCGTTCCTTAGCCCAACGAAACGGAGAGAGAATGGTCCAGGTAATAGGTTCTTTTTCCCGTAGCTGATAATATTCATCTAACATCCGCCTCAGTTGAGCTTCGTCTTCATCGAGCGCAGCCCGGTTACACTGGGCATGATCATAATAGCGTGTGAGGTTTTCCTCACCTCGGTACGCTACCAGCAGTGCGATAATCTTCTTTTGGGCCGCACCCGCTTGAGCACCCGTTTCCAGGGTCACGCTTAGGGCTTTTACCCGCTTTTGTAGCGCTTCAATAGCACTTTTCACGTTAGTGCATTCCTGAGCAGTCCAGTGGTTCACTTGCTGAAGATAGAATGTCCGCGCTTTTTCTAAATATCTAGACGTTTCTATCTCCCGGGGAAACCCCTCGCCGTTGGTTCTTGCGTAGCGGGTACCCTGACGGGGGCGGACCGAAGAGGCAGGTAGATACAAGGCGTAGCTATCCACATCGGGTAGCCAGCGTTCGGCAAGTTGCCCCCGAGTAGAGTGGGCTTGGCCAAAGCTATCAATGATGTTAGTAATCGCTTGATTATTAGTTGAGCTAGCTACGGTGACAAATGGCTCTTTGCCCCGCAAGGCCGCTTTTACCACTTTGTCGGCTACAATGCTCTGCAGCAAAGTGGTTTTGCCCGTGCCGGGGGGGCCATTTACTGCGAGAATCTCACCAAACTCTAAACGGCTGTAGTGATGCAGACTTTGCCGCTGACTGTACGACAGCGAAAAGCGGTCGGTCATCTGTCCCAGATGGTCGTCCATCAGTCCTTTCCACTCCGCTTCGTCAATTAAAGTTTTGGTAGTGTTACAGAATGTATGCTGCCTTTTAGGCAGCATTTTTTTGCCAAATATAGGCCTTGATAAAGCCAAAATGCATATCATCTTTTTTTGAAAAACAAATAGTCTTTCGGCAAAGCCTTTTGATATGCGTTCTGAAGTTGAGGTTCTGCCGCTCAATTTTCTGTGTTTTTCTCTTTGATATGGTATGCTTTTCAGGAGGTATATATTTCTTATAGGATTTCCAATTGTCTGTGTAATAGTGATTTATGTCTAAATGAGCTAGCTTTTTCATCAGTTTTTTGCAAGAAGCATCATTACGCTTGCCTATTTGAAAAGCTAATATTTTACCACTATTTCCGCAGTAGGCGTACCAAACCCAACGTTTCCCTTTTTTACGATGCCCTACCCAGGACCAAAACTCATCGATCATCACCTCGTCAAAGCTGCCTTCAACCTGGGGCTCCCGGAGGGTTTCAAACCATACCCGCAAAGTCAATATTACGGTTACTGCACTGACTTTCAACACATTAGCAGTATCCCTGATACCACTCCCTCGCATCGCCATGGTACGCATCTGCTTTTTGACTCTCGGGTCAGCACCCTTATTTTGGTAGCTAAATTGAAATTGCTTTTCACAGCCATGGCAAAAGAAATTTTGTTGCCCATTTCCTTTAATACCGTTTTTCTTTACTTTACCGCTATCGCAATGAGGGCAGTACACTTTTACCTGAACGTAACACATTCAGCAAAAATGGGCTTTCATTGCGATTTTTCATAATAGCATACATTCTGTAACACTACCAAAGTTTTCAGAGAGGGTTCTGATGGGTTGGCCAGCGTGCGGAAAAGCTCGGGAATTTGATCTTGTCGGGTCAGGTGGTCGTATAACTTGATGATACTATCGCTGGCGCCCTCGATCTCCTCGTCGACCGCCACCACGTACTCAGACAACACCCGCAAGTTTTCCAAGAAAAAGTTGTCAATACTTTGTTCGGTCACCTTCTCAAAAAACGACTGGACGAACTGCCAGTACGCGGACCATACTTCCAGGCGGGGCATCCCTTCGGCCATCACTTCATCTACCCGGTCTACCCTACCTAGCGACAGTACCTGATCTTCTCGCGCGGCGGGATCCAGGACGCGGCGAATAAATACCGGAAATTTGCCTTCGGGTACCATTAGCTTTCCTTTCCGATCAGCTAGAGCACTAAACCAAAACGGATACACTTTTCTTGTTTCTCCTACTTTTTTGGTATGCGTATAGGCCGATAGCACTGCAAACGGAGCAATTACCAGCTCTACCCAGTTCACTACTTCCCACTCCGGATCATCCCGATCGGTAATTCCCTTGTTCTCGTTGATTTTTAGCTCGCGTTTATCAATC
Source organism: uncultured Cytophagales bacterium (assembly GCA_963833215.1). Lineage (GTDB taxonomy): Bacteria > Bacteroidota > Bacteroidia > Cytophagales > Cyclobacteriaceae > Tunicatimonas. Next base: position 101,810 of record CAWHXE010000015.1, read on the forward strand.
AACCGAACAGTTTCGCCAACGGGCAAATAACCCTCCGATAGATCAAGAGATGCTAAAGTATAGTGCTCTAGCTTAACCAGATCGCGTTCCATCCGTTCGCCATCCGCCAGGCTATTGCGCCAGTAGCTAATCCAGGGCTTACTCATTGATACAGCTTTGTTGATACGCTTGGCCACTATGATATATTCTCACTATTGATTGCAATAAAAAAGGCAGCCACGAAGCTTAACTCGTAACTGCCTGATTGTTATTTTACTATCAAGAGCCCCCTGTCGGATTCGAACCAACGGCCTGCTGATTACAAGTCAGCTGCTCTGGCCAACTGAGCTAAGGAGGCGTTAGGGCCACAAATATAGCAGAATACCCGAAATGCACCAAGTCTATTTTCGGCTATTTCAGCGAATATCTTGCAGCGCGCTGAGCTGCGACTTCAGTTCGTCCACCTCCCGCTGGGCTTCCTCGATGCGCTTCTCAAAGTCCGCTTTCAACTTGTCCGCTCCCTTAGAGGCGGCGAAGAAGCTGATGTTGTTGCTCCACAGCGCGATGTCTTCTTCCATCTGGCTGATCTGCCGGCGCAGCTGGTTTTCGCGCTTGTCGATTTTGCGGTCGGCTCCCGGACTGGCCTTCAGGCTGCTGAGCTCTACCTCGGCCACCACCCGCTGCTTCTGCCGGTCGCTGAGTTTCAGACGCTTCATCACCGTGCGCACGGCCTTGTCGAAGCGCTTCTGTAAGGGCTGCATGGCGTCGCGGGGCACAAAACCAATCTCCGCGTAACTGTCGGTGAGCGCCAGCAAATCTTCCTGCTTGGCCTTATCCGCTTCGGCCAGCTCCTCAATCTGCTGGCAGATGGCCTCCTTTTGCTGCTGGTTGCGCACCTGCTCGGCTTCCTGTTCTTTACTTTCTCCGCGGCGACGGTTAAAAAACTGATCAGCCGCGGCTTTGAAGCGTCGGTACACATCTTCGCGTTTTTTCTCGGGCACCGGACCAATGGTGCGCCACTGCTGCTGCAAATCTTTGAATTCTTGCGAAGTTGTCTTCCAATCGTCGCTCTCCTTCAGGCTTTCGGCCCGCGCCACCAGTGCTTCTTTCTGGGCCAGGTTCTCGCTACGCTCGGCATCTAGCTGTTTGAAAAACTCGCCCTTGTGCGCGAAGAATTGCTTAAAGTGAGACCAAAAATCTCGGTTCACCGACTTGGCTTGCTTGCGCGGCATGCTGCCAATGGCTTCCCAACGCTGCTTGAGCTCCTGCACCAGCTTAGTTTTTTGGTTCCACTCCTTGATGCTGTCGCTGCTAAAGGTGCTCAACTCCTGGGCCTCGGCTACCAACTGCTGCTTCTTGGTCAGGTTTTCATTTAGTTCTCCCTTGAACTTTTCCACTTCTTCCCGCCGCCGGTCGTGCACTTTATCCGAAGCCGTCTTGAAGCGCTGCCACAGGGTTTCCTGCTCCTCCTTGGGCACCGGCCCCAGGTGCTTATACTCTTCGTGCAGTTCGTCTAACTCGGTCACCGCCTTGCGCAAATCGGGTTCTTCTACCAGCGCTTCGGCCCGATCGGCCACCGCCTGTTTGGCTTCCAGATTTTTCTTTCGGTCTAGCTCCTTGAGTTCGAAGTAGATGCTGCGCTGGTCGTAGAACCGGTCGAGCAGCGCGTGGTAATTGGCCCACAGGTTGCGACTTCCGGCGGGAGGCACGGGCCCCGACGCGCGCCACTCTTGTTGCAGGGTGCGCAGTTGCTCCAGACTCACCTGCGTCTCATCGCTGTCGACCAGCGCCCGCAGACGCTCCAGGATTTCTTGCTTCACTTGCAGGTTATTCTGTCGCTGCTTGCGCTGCTCGGTGGCGATTGCTTTTTTCTTGGAACGGATCTGCCGGTAGGCGGTCAGGAAACGTTCGTAGACAAAGTCGGGACGAAAGTCGAAGCCTTCTTCTTCACCGCCGTCGGCGATAAATTTTTGCCGGGCCACCTCACGTTCGGTGTCCAGCAGCAGATCGAAGGGCGCGCGCATCCGCTGGGCTTCGGCTTCGGCCCGGTGCACATCGCCTTCTTTTACTAAGGTTTCCAGGGCAACGGCCAGTTCTTCTTTGGTGTAGGTCTGGTAGTCAGGAGCAGTCTCGGATTTTTCGTCCGCCCCGTCGGCCGGTGCCTCGGATTCTTCCGCGTCATCGATGGCAGAGGGTGGCACGGCGGAGCTTTCCTCAGTATCAGTTGCGGCAGGCGACCCTGCCACAGGATCGCCTGCCGCAGGATCGCCTGCCGCAGGATCGCCCCCGGTAGCGTCGGATGAAGCAACCGGAGCATCTTCGGCCGGAGCTGGATTGCCCGACGGTGGAGGTGCATCGTCCGACGCGCTGGTAGCCGCTTCGGCAATGGGGACTTCTGCTGCTTCGACTACTTGCTTAACGGACGAAGTGTCTTCTGCTTGAACCTCACGCACTGAAGAAATTTCTACCGGGGAAGCATCCGCTTGGGAAGCATCCACTGGGGAAGTATCCGACGGAGAGTCATCAACTTTTTCCTCCGCAGGGCCGCCTGCCGCAGGATCGCCTGCCGCAGTGGATTCGGAACTAGGTTCGGAGTCTGAAACCGGGGGCGTTGCTTCGGATGATACACTCTGCAAAGTGTTCGAGCTCGGTCGCTGCTTCGTTAGCGGTGGTTTCCGGCGACTCAGGTGCGGGAATTGGCTTGTCTTGGTCTTCTGGCATGCGTTATTCTGGTAGCGACCTTCCGCTTAGTTTAGGCGGGGGTCGGTCGGATAATTTGAAAACATTCGGTACTTTCCACCCATCGTGCGCAACACTTCGCGCCACAACTGCTCGGGCGGTATATCAAAAACCTGTTCGGTCGTTGCTTGTTCATAAACAATCCAGGCATCATCGGCCATCTCAGCGGCCAACTGCCCCGGGGCCCAGCCCGAGTAACCGGCGAAGAATCGTATGTCCTCCGAGGGTAGCTGCCGGGTGTTGATCAAGCTAAGGAGCTGCTCGAAATCACCCCCCCAGTAAAGTGCTCCTCCCAGATTGTCCGATCCCTCACACAGCGAAGACGAGCGGTGCACAAAGTGCAGGGTATCTTGCTGCACGGGACCTCCGGTATACAACAGTTGCTCAAACCCCGCCGCTTCTTCCACCACGTCGGCCAACGTGAGCAGCGAAGGCTTGTTCAAAACAAAGCCCAGCGCGCCCTCGTCGGTATGCTCGCAGATGAGCACCACCGACCGCTCAAAGTTGGTATCCGCCAGAAAGGGCTCCGACAGCAGAAGATCGCCCTTGGCCGGATGATGTGCTTGATTGTTCATGGTTCGCTTATCGATCGTCTAAAATTTAAAAATAAATCTGAGGGTGCCAAAAAAACCTGAAAAAGCAGTCCGCCTCGTCCGGTGTCAGCGAGAATGCGCGCGCCTCCCTGTTAGTACGGAGCTTGCCTAAATTTGATACCGAATAGCGCGCAACCCGCCGTTTTCTTACGCTTCGCCGAGAAGTGCCCCCGCGTGCGTCTGGCAATTGTATTCTATATTAACCCCGATGAGCCGTGTTTCTTGCCTCGGCCGGACTTCGGTTACCGTGATTGGCCTCGCGTTCAATCACTTATCAGCCGAATAATTTTCACGAATGAGAAGGAGGCTAAGGATTGGGTTGGGTTGGTTTCTTGGTTTAAGAGACGCGCAAATATCAAACGGAGTGCGTATTATTACGCTTTATTACATTCATCAGACTGACCGGGTTTTAAACGACGACCCGGCAGAAAAAGGAGCAGACCATGAAAAATAAAACATTGGCTACCCTGCTGGCGGCGTTTCTGGGAGGGCTGGGCGTGCATCGATTTTATCTGGGGCAACGCCGTGCGTGGTGGTACCTTGGTTTGTGCTGGACGCTGGTTCCGGTGGTGATTGGCTGGATAGACGCCCTTTCGTTCTACTCCATGACCTACGCCACGTTTAACCGGCGGTATAGTCTGAGAAATGACTTTCAGAAGATATTTCCGAACGAAGATGAACTGTTCGCGGCCGTGACCGAAAGCCAGCGAGAAGAACAACTTATTGCCGCCCTGGAACAAATGACCAGCAAAGAGAAGATTGCTGAGTTTCTGGAAAACGCCAAACAGCAGGGCGATTACCTTCCGCGGGTGGTCTACATCCGAGCCCACGAAATTCTCAGACAGGAGTAGCTAAACTTGACTTTTGCCCAAAAAATTTGTAAGAAGCAGGGGTAAAGGTTGCAACTCAGCAAAATGCCTTCGATTGGTAGCACACCTTACAATGTATTGTCAACCCATTTTTTAGATTGCGATTGTTGCGAGCAAGCCCGTAGATTAGCGTCTCACCTTTGGTTATTAACAAAAGTTCTATGCAAACGGTTAGTGTAACGATCGACAGATTTGTGGAAGAAAAGTTCGAGGATTTACTGAACGAATACGGTTACGAATTCAGCAAGCACTATAATTACTTATCAGACGAAGGCAACGATTCGTCGGGGGTAGAAGAAGTTTCTTTCGTGCTCACTTCCGAGGACGAGTTTGATCTCATCGAGTTGGGCATGCTCAACGAGTGCGCCCGACAGATTCAGCAGTTAGAAAAGTTGGATATGGAAAACTACCGAAACCTCTTTGAAGACGTTCAGATGCCCCGCATCCACGATGAGCGCCTGCTGCAAACCAAGGATAAATTTAGCAACTAGCGGTTTTTCTCAGCCATTGCTCCCCCATCATTTCTTGGCCCGCCGATAGATCAGGTAGGCCGCAAAACCTACCACCGTGGCGCCCGTTACCCAGAGCATGCTCTTCTCCAGCGTTTCGGTATCCTGCCCCACGTAGGCGATTACTGCAATCAGCGGAATAATCCCCGCGGTGGTGGCCAGAATGAATTTAGGGTAGCGCATCTCTCCGATGCCCGCCACGAAACTGATCGCATCGTTCGACAAGAAGGGCGACACCCGAAACAGCACGATGGCCCAAACCCCGTATTCCTGGATATAGTGTTCAACCTTTTCTTCAGCTTTTTTTCCGATCAATCTTTCTACCAGGGCGTACCCGGCGTGCAACCCAATGAAGTAGGCGATACTAGAGGCGATCAGCACGGCCAGGCACGAAAGCAACGAACCCCACAGGGGGCCGTAGGCTAGCGTAGAAACCACCATCAGGGCCACCGAAGGGACGACAATCAGAAACATCTGGGCCACCATCGCGACCACGATAAACACCGGGCCCCACACTCCGAAGCCACTCACCCACTCCTTGATCCTCGCCTCATCGTCGCTGGTCAGTATCCGGAAAGCCTCGTCGACAAACTGCTGGAAGTCGGCCACCAGAAAGTAGCAAAACACCGTGCCCAGCAACAGCCCTCCACTCACCAGAAATACCGCGCGGCTTTGCCCTTTCTCTTCTGATTGATCTTTTCTGGCGGTTTTGCTCATAGCGGGGTCTGTGGTACGGTTAGCAAACAGACTACCGTTGACAACGGCCTGCCTGGGGCAATTGTTAATTGAGAAATGCTGTCCCAGGATTTAAGCAAACAAAAGCAGATGCGCATTTTATAATGTTGAGGAATGTCAGTAATTTTGACCGGCAAATAATCTTCTTTTATTTGCTATGACGAACCACGCTGACAAGTTCCTCTACGAAGCGCTTACCTACGATGACGTGCTACTGGTGCCGAACTACTCTGAAGTTCTGCCGCGCGACACCGACACCAGCACCGCCCTTACCGCGCGCGTTCGGCTCAACATCCCCCTGGTTTCCGCCGCGATGGACACCGTCACCGAATCGGGACTAGCCATCGCGATGGCACTGGCCGGAGGCATCGGCATCATTCACAAAAACATGTCGGCCGAAGCGCAGGCCTACCAGGTGCGCAAGGTGAAACGCTCGCAGAGTGGCATGATCCTCGACCCGATCACCCTGGACGTGAACGCCACGGTATCGGATGCCAAGGCCATCATGAAGGAGCACAAAATCGGCGGTATTCCGGTGGTAGACGCCGACCGCAAACTGCTGGGCATTGTGACCAACCGCGACCTGCGGTTTCTGAAGAGCAACAGCGTGCCCGTGCGCGACGTGATGACGCACCACCCGCTGGTGACCGCCGAAGCGGGCATCGGGCTGGAGGCCGCCGAAGAAATCTTGCAACAGCATAAAATCGAAAAGCTTCCGATCATTGACCCCAGCGGCCGCCTCAGCGGGTTGATCACCTACAAAGATATTCTAAAGAACAAAGACCGACCCAATGCCTCAAAGGACGAGTTCGGGCGGTTGCGGGTAGGCGCGGCGGTGGGCGTCACTCCCGACATCTTGGAACGCGTTGGTTTGCTGAAAAATGCCGGGGTCAATGTTATCAGCATCAACACTGCCCACGGCCACTCGCGTGGCGTGATTGAGGCCTGCAAGCAAGTGAAACGGCAGTTTCCGGAAGTGGAAACCCTGGTGGGCAACATCGCCACGGCCGAGGCCGCCCTTGCCCTGGTGAAAGCGGGGGCCGATGGCATCAAGGTGGGCGTGGGGCCCGGTAGCATCTGCACCACCCGCATCATCGCCGGGGTGGGCGTGCCCCAGTTGTCGGCTGTCTACGAAGCCGCCCGCGCCGTGCGCGAATCGGGCATTCCCGTGATTGCCGACGGCGGCATCCGGTTTTCGGGCGACGTGGTGAAGGCCCTGGCGGCCGGAGCGCACACCGTGATGATCGGCTCTTTGCTGGCCGGAGCCGACGAGGCCCCCGGTGAGATGATCCTGTTCGAAGGGCGCAAGTTCAAGTCGTATCGCGGCATGGGATCGGTAGAGGCCATGGAAGAGGGGTTGAAAGACCGGTACTTTCAGGATGCCGAAGATGATATCAAGAAACTGGTTCCGGAAGGCATCGTGGGCCGCGTGCCCTACAAAGGGCTGGTCGACGAGGTGCTCTACCAGCTGGTGGGAGGTCTGCGGGCGGGCATGGGCTACTGCGGGGCCCGCACCATTAGCGAACTACAAGCCGCCCGCTTCGTGAAGATCACCGCCGCCGGAGTGCGCGAGAGCCACCCCCACGATATCAGCATCACGCGCGAAGCGCCTAACTATAGTCCGTGATTTTGTTAGCTTTGGGCGTAGCTTTCTTCACCCAGCTTACCCCTTGCGCTAACTTACCTGCATGCGTTACCCCCAAAACGTCGTCCGCTTCGCGCTTGCCCTGGGCATCATCAGCTGGCTTTCGTTGCTAGCCAGCGACCTGGTGCAACTGTTTGGCATCCGCAAGGGACTGCCCACGGGCATCCCCGACGAGGTGCACACCCTGCTGCTCAGCCTGTTCTTTGCGGCCATCTTCTTTTATTACCGAGCCGTTACCGGACGCGCCGAACGGTTCAACTTCATTGATCTGCTGTGGCGGGTGTTTGCCGTCGGCCTGCTGGTCACCATCGTGTCGCTTTCGGTTCGGCTGTTCTATACCCTAGGGGAGGCCGACCGCTGGTCAGAAAACGTTTTTTTGCTTAGCTTCTTCTTTCACCTTCGCTTCGGCTTGTTTGTCATCTTCGTGCTCTCTACCCTGATGGTGTGGAAACAGTTGGTGCTTTACCAACGCTCTACGCGCCTGGTTGACCTATGGAACGTGTTCGAGGGGGCACTACTGGCCAGCGTGTTAATTGAATTTCTGCCCGTTACCCAGTTTGGCGGACTCTACGCCGTTATCCTGGCCACATTGCTGTTGCTAGCGCTGGTGTTGTCCATCAATCTGAAGTGGGTTGCCTATCTAGATTTCAGACAGAAATGGAAGAGCATCACCATCATGCTGGCCGTGGTGGTGTTTCTGGTGTATTACGCGCTGGAACTCTACGCCTCTCTGGACCAGGGCTTGCCGCGCAACACCACCTTCCTGATATTCAACCCCTTCTTGCTGGCGGCGCTAGGTTTCACGCTGATCTACAGCCTGTTTTCGCTGCTGGTTATTCTGTTTAATCTGCCCACTTCCTCGGTTTTTGAGCAGAAACTGGAAGAGGTCATCAACTTTCAGCGGCTCAGTCAGTCGAACCAGGCGGGATACAACGTGGAGCAGATTTACGAAATTCTGCTGGAGAGTGCTACCAAAGTGGTGTTGGCCGACGCGGGCTGGCTGGAAGCTACCCACCAGGACGAACCCCTGCTGCTCACCAAAAACATTGATGCTGACAAAATAGCGCTGATGAAGGAGCAACTACAACGACGCAGCGAGCAGCCCGAGATCATCAACCCGCTGCCCGCCCCCCCGCGCTTGCTCCGCAAAAAGAGCCCCCTGCCCACCAACAAAAAAATGCGCGTGCTTCAGCTCACCGACTATCGCTCGGTGCTGTGGATCCCGCTGGTGGTCAAAAACGCTACCATTGGAACGCTCGTGGTGCTGAAACAGGTTTCTGATGGATTCAACAAAGAGACGGTGGGCATTGTGAGCACCTTCGCCAGCCAGGCCTGCATTTCGGTAGAGAATTTTCTGCTGCTGGGCGAAACCGTGATTAACGAGCGCTATCAGGAAGAACTGAACATCGCCAGCCGGGTGCAGCGCAGCCTGCTTCCTAAAAAACCGGTGTCTAACCAATACTTCGACGTGGAAGCCTTTTCGGAAGCGGCCGACCAGGTAGGCGGCGACTACTACGATCTTTACCAGATCAACGAGCACAAGTACATTGTCATCATCGGCGACGTGTCGGGCAAGGGCACCTCGGCGGCCTTCAACATGTCGCAGATGAAGGGGGTGTTTCACAGTTTGGCCCAGTTAGACCTCTCGCCGGATCAGTTCTTGGTATACGCCAACAACGCGCTGGGCCGCTGCCTGGAGAAAACCTCGTTCATCACCGTTTCTTTTTTTGTGGTGGATACGCTGCGGCGCGAAGTGGAATTTGCCCGAGCGGGTCACACGCCCACGCTCTACTATCAAGCCAAGCAGCAGCAGGCATCGTACTTAGAAATCCGGGGGCTGGGACTGGGCATTATTCGCAACGAAAACTTCAACAAATACATTGAGGTGAACCGGGTGGAATACTTCACCGGGGACGTGATCGTGCTCTACACCGACGGGATCATTGAGGCTACCAATGCCGACAAGGAGGAGTTTGGCTTCGACCGCCTGAAGCAGGTGGTGGAAGCACACGCCCACCAAGCGCCCAATATGATTCAGAAGGCCCTTATTCAATCGCTCTACGACTTCTGCGACGGCACTCCGCTGGACGATGATTACACAGCTTTTATCATCAAGTTCCGGTAGGCTGGCTCAACTTTTTGGGTCAATCTAGCGTATACCCGAATATTATGATCGACGTACAAGTCAATTTCGACGGAAATCAATGCTTCATTCTTATTCAGGGTGAGGTAGACGCGAGTTCCTCTATTTATCTGGACGAAGCCCTTCAGCAGGCTTTTCGTTCGGATGCGGAGCGGATTCTGGTAGACTGCCGCGAATTGCACTACATCTCCTCAGCGGGTCTGGGAGTGTTCATGTCGTATATTCAGGAGTTGGAAACGAGTAACAAACGGTTGGTCTTGTTCAACATGAGCGAGAAAGTGTACAAGGTGTTTGAAATTTTAGGATTGCACCAAGTGCTCACCATCGTGGGTTCTCAGGAAGAGGCTAAGCTAGTATCGAATGAACTATAATATACAAGTATCGTGCTGTACGGATGAGCTGCAAACCATTCGGGACTTTGTTTACGACAAGCTAAAAAAATACGCATTGTCAGATGTCGTTCTCAACCAGCTGATTTTAGCAGTAGACGAAATATGTGCGAATCTGATAATTCACTCCCACCACTGCAACCCCAAGCACACGATTGAGTTAGCCATTTCGGTGAAAGAATGCGGCGAAATCACCTTTGAAATCTATGATCAGGGCAAGGGCTTCGACTTTCCCGCTTACCGCGAACCCTGCATCAAAGATATTATTAAGAAGCGAAAAAAAGGGGGAGTAGGCCTGCTGCTGGTAAAACGCATCATGGATCGTATTGAGTACGAATACAGCGACGAAACCCAGCGCAACGTTTACCGGTTGCAGAAATTTAGCGAGGCGAATTCCCACGAAGCACTTCCCAAGTAGGTTACACCAATTCACATCCTTCCCCGCAAAGATCTTCCGGACTCACTACCGTGGGCACCACCGATAGTTCGGCCAGGGTTTCCATCACTTGGTGCAGAACCTTTTTCTCCACACGTTGGTCGGTAGCCCATCGCACCCGCTCCCACCACGGCTCGGGTTCGGAAATCGGTAAGGCGTACCGTTGGGCCACCTGGGCGGCCGCGCCGGGTTGGGCCTTCAGCCGGGCCGCCGATTGGTTCACCGTATCAAGCAGCAGCGAAAGTCCCTCCCCGGAGTAACTGGCCCGCACGGCCACCACGAAGCACGGCCAGGGAGTGTCAATCACTCCTACCCGCCGAAACTCACCGGCATCGACCCACGGTTGGGTGGTAAATTGCTCCCACAAAAAACCGTCGGCAACTCCCTGAGCTAACGCCTGCCGCGCCCCATCGAGGTTGTTCACCAGCTCGAAGCGTAAGCGGTCGGGCGACCAGCCGTGGTGTTGCGCCAGCACGTAGGCCATCAGGTGCGAGCCCGAGCCGAGTCTGCTCACCGCAAACGTACGGTCTTGCAAGTCGGCAATCTGCTGATAGGGTGCGGCGGCAGCCACGTGCACTCCCCAGCGGAGCGGGCTGGTCACAAACCACTGCGCAATGCGGCACGACTGCCGGTTGATGATCTCGGCGACCACGCCCTCGGTGAGGGCCACCGCCACGTCGATCACTCCTTCGCGCAGGTCGTGCATCATGGCCCCGGTGCCGCCCGGATAATCTTTCCAGGTCACCTCCAGTCCCCGCGCGGCAAAAGAGCCGTCTTCTAGCGCCTGGTGCCAGGGCATGTTGAAGTATTCGGGAACTCCGCCTACGGTGAATGGGATCATGCGTTAGGATACGTTGGGTGAAACTGCTGGATAATCTACTGCGATGCCGCGGCAATGGGCAACTCCACGGTGAAGGTGGTGCCCTCCTGCTCGGCGGTGGTGAAGCGCACCGAGCCACCGTGCTGTTCGGCAATTAGCTTAGCAATGTACGCACCCAGGCCCCCGCCCCGGCTCGGTTGATACGAAGATAACTTATTGAATATCTTGTCGCGCAGCGCGGCCGGAATCACCCCCTGGTTGTGGACAACCACCCGCAGCGGCTCGACCGGGCTGAACATTGATGCGCACTCGGCCCTGCGGAGGGGAAGCCTCCAGCGCGTTGATAACCAAATTATGAAAGAGTTGCTCCAGGAAGAATCGATCTCCCTCCACCCAGCAAGTGCCTTCGGCAATCGGGCGACCATCAAGAAAGTACGCAACCGTTATCGACCGACTTTCTTCCAATTTGCTCAGCTTGTCCAGTACGCCCGCTAAGCACGGGAGCAGGTCGAAGTGACTCACCTCCGGTGTCGTGCTCATCGCGCTCCATCTGGGCATAGCCCGCCGTGGCTTTCAAAATGTCTAACGCACGATACCCCAGGGTCAGAATCCGAGTTAACCACAGCTTATCATCTTCGTTGGCGGTGCCTGCACTCAGCATATCAGCAATGCTGATGATCGACGAAATGGGATTGCGCACGTCGTGGATCATCATGTCTTCGGCCAACACGCGGGCGGCCAGTTCCTCTTCAAGCGCAACCAACCGTAGTTCGGCCGCTTTGCTTTCTGACTGATTACTCATAAAAGTAAGAGATTGATCCTCATCGCTCAACAGATTGGGGTTTTGATACTTATCTAATTTCAAGGGACGAATATACTTAAAATAAACACGCGAACCCACCTATTGAGGCACTACTTCCAGGTTTTATATAAACACTCCGGTAGTCAAACAGTTGTATCTAATAAGGCCTGGATCAGCCAATTTTTTAGCCTATGGATGATTGTATTCTTATTGTGGAGGATGATGCTATCGCGCAGCTTACTCTGGCTCGCTACCTCAAAGATTTGGGTTTTCCTCGTTCACTGGCCGTAAATAATGGTCGCGAGGCCATTGCGGTGGCTGATCAACACTCAGTATCGCTTGCTTTCCTAGACATCCGGATCATGGGCGATTGGGATGGCATTGACACCGCGCAGCAAATGAAGCAAAACTGGCCTGACCTACCCTTGGTTTTTGTGACGGCCAACACCGATCGCAACACCCTGGAGCGCGCGCGCAATGTACACCCGCACGCCATCATCCACAAGCCCTATGACCGCAAAGTGCTGGTAAAGACCATTAGCGAGGTGCTCAACTATCAGCCTTCTGATACTACTTCGTTAGCAACCACTACTTCCCCCCTACCTCCCCTCCGGGCTCCCGAAGTTGGGATAAGTATTACCAACGAAGTGGGGACGCTTGTGTCGGTGAATCAAGTGTTTTGTGGTCTGCACCAGTGCAGCCAGGCAGAAGCGCTGGGACGGCCCTTCACTGATTTTCTCCCGGAGAACATTCGGGCGTTTTCGGCTAATCTGCACCGGGAATTTATGAGCGGAAGTACCGGTGAGGGTAGCGGCACCTGGACGATCCTGGACCAACGGGGCAAGGCCAAAGAAGTGAATATCAGTGTGCAACGAACCCAATTGAGCGGTGAAGCTGCCTTTAAGCTAACCACCTTCATTGATACCGCGCCGCAGAAAAAAGCGGCTGAACAACTACAAAAAGTGCGGGCTGAGAAAGATGCGTTCGCGCGAGAAATCCACCACCGGGTCAAGAACAACCTCAACGTTGTTTCCGGACTATTTTATTTGCAGTCCGAAAGTATCAAAGACCAACCCAACGTTTACCAACTCTTTCAGGAGAGTGTGAGCCGGGTTAAGGCCATGGCGATTATTCACGAGCAGCTTTACGATCACGAAGAGTATGCCACCATTGAGCTAAGCCGCTACGTGCCCCTGCTGACTTCCACCATTCGGTCTACGTATCAAAATAACGAAGGCATAACGATCGCGGTAGACGTGGCCCCGATTCAGTTGGATGTGGACCAGGCGGTGGCCTGCGGTTTGATAATCAACGAACTAATCACCAATTGCTTTAAGTACGCCTTTCAGTATCCGCCAAAACTTCCGGAGATTGGAATAAGCGGCTCGGTAGAAGGCGATCGAGTATCTTTGGTGGTGCGAGACAATGGCGAGGGGCTTCCTGATAACTTCGACCTGGAACAGGCCAGTACGTTAGGAATGCAATTGGTGAAAACCCTAACGAAGCAACTAGACGGTCAGTTAGAGGTGCACAGCGAACCCCAGCGGGGCACCAGCGTCCGTCTGACCTTCGTGGCATAAAAAAACCTCGCCGCACAATTGCGCAGCGAGGCTATCCATTTATCGGAAAGAGGTTACTACTTCGCCTCTTTCTTCGGCAGCACGTTGGTGATAATCTTCACCCGCTCTTGCGCGTTCACCGCATTAGAAACCACGGTGATCACCTTATTTTGCTTGCCCATTTTCCCGGCACTGTTGAATGACACCTCAATTTTGCCGCCGTCGCCCGGAGCTACGGGTTCGCGCGGCCAGTCGGTGGCAGTGCAGCCACAGGTGGTGAGCACGTTAGAAAGAATCAGGGGCTGGGTGCCGGAGTTCTCAAAGTCGAACACATGGCTCACCTTGGTGCCCTGCTCAATGTCACCGAAATCGTGCGTGTCTTCGGCAAAAACAATTTTTGGTCCGTCGGTCACTTCCACCTTAGCGTCTTCCTGGGCGTAGGCGGCGCTGATGAACAACAGAGAGAAGAAAAGAATGCTCAGCTTTTTCATAAGTTTGTAGGTATAATTTAGAATATGTTCCACTGGGCAGGTAACAAAAACTATTCCTCAAAAGATTTCATGACGCTGAGTTTTTTTTGGCAAGTGTAGCGTTTCAGTGGTTTTGCTAAGTATTTAGCGCGTAACTAGCACCTATGATCCCTTATCCTACGCGAAGAAGTCTTCTTTAAAGTTCATCAGGTACAGCTCCTTTTTGGCCCGGGTGATGGCCGTGTATAACCACCGCAGGTACTCCTGGTTCACCATCTCGTCAGTCAGATAGCCCTGGCTCACGAACACGGCATCCCACTGCCCGCCCTGCGCTTTGTGGCAGGTGAGTGCGTAGGCAAACTTCACCTGTAGGGCATTGAGGTAGGCATCCTTCCGAATGGCGTCACGCTGTTCAGCGGCCGTGCCTTGCTCCTGGTAATCGGCAAAAACCTGCTCGTACAGTTTCTGATACTTGTCTTCTTCCAAAGCGGCGGTGGCCGAGTGCAGCACGTCGAGAATCACCTTGGCCTCAAAAACCGGCTGGTCGGGATAATCCAGCAGGCGCAGCTCCAGGGTGGCGAAGCGCAGACCGTAGAGTTCTTCAAAAGTAACGATCTTCATCACCTCGGCGAAGTCGCCGTTGGCAATAAAGTTCACCGGCGAGTCATCGTCCAGCACAAAGTAGTTGTTCTTCACCACCATCAGGTAGTCACCGGCGTTGATCTCGTCCTCGTAGAAGAAAATCTGCTGCCGGATGTAGCGATTATACTCCACCGCCTCCCGGTTCGAGCGACACAAAATCGCGGTGTTGTCCTTGCCAAACTTGTCATAGGCGTAGCGCAGCCCGTCTTCCAGACGCTCGCCCGTCATGCGGTACACATCGGCCAGCCCCCGCGTCCGTAGTTTGATGCGTACCTCCTTCCCCAATTGTTCGCGCAGGGCGGTAGCGTTAGACAGGATGCCCGAGTGCTGTTCCTGCCGCATCACCTCGGTCATCTCGGTTTCCATGATATTGAGGTGCATTACGTCCTGTAAGTAGTCGGCGTCGAGTCCGCGGCTCAGCTCCTGCCCCACCGGTGGCAACTGGGCCACGTCGCCAATCAGCATCAGCCGGTTGCTGGGCTGCTCGAACACAAAATCCAGCAGGTCGGTGAGCAGTCCGGACCGATGTCGCCCCGCGTCGTCGGCCAGCATGGAGGCCTCATCCACCACGAAGAGCACATTTTTTTGGGGGTTGCGCCGCCGCTTAAACTGGTACTTTCCGGTGATGGGGTCGGCGGCGCGCTGGTAGATGATTTTGTGAATGGTGTAGGCATTGCGCTCGGCGTAGCCCGCCATCACCTTGGCCGCGCGTCCGGTGGGAGCCATCAGGAAAAGCTTTACCCGAAAGGTGGGCAGCGCTTTCACCAGGGCGCTCACCACGGTGGTCTTGCCCGTACCCGCGTAGCCCTTCAGCAGCAGCACGTTGCGGCGATCATCGGACTGCGCCATGAAAATATCGAACAGCAAGAACAAGCGCTGTTGTCCCGCCGTAGGCTGGTGCGGAAAGTGCGCGGCAATAACCTCCGAGGGTTTGGACAAAAGTAAAAATATAAAGGGTGAAATGCGAAATATGAAACAGAGCGCAGGTTGATAAAAGCGGTCAGAGCTTCAAATCAATCATCTACTTTATCCTGAATATGCTAATCCTATCCCGCATATCCTGATCAAAAGGCTACGTTCTGTGGGGTGCGGGGGAAGGGAATCACGTCGCGGACGTTGCCCATGCCGGTCACAAACAGCATCAGCCGCTCAAAGCCGAGGCCGAAGCCGCTGTGCGGAGCGGTGCCGAAGCGCCGGGTATCCAGGTACCACCACACGTCTTCTTCGGGAATGCCCATCGCCTGAATACGGGCCTGCAGGTCGTTCAAGTCGTTCTTCGCGCTGCGAGCCACCGACGATCTCGCCAATGCCGGGAAACAGCACGTCCATTGCGGCCACGGTGGCGCGTCCTTCGGCATCCGGGTCGTTTTGCCGCATGTAAAAGGCTTTGATGTCGGCGGGGTAGTTATAGAGAATAACCGGTTTTTGAAAGTGCTTCTCCACCAAAAACCGCTCGTGTTCCGACTGCAAATCAGCGCCCCAGGCATCGATCAGAAATTGGAACTTCTTTTTCTTGTTCGGTTTCGAGTTACGCAGAATTTGGATCGCCTCGGTGTAGGTGACCCGGGCGAAATCATTTTCCAGCACAAAATGTAGGCGCTCCAGCAGCGATAACGCAGTGCGTTCTTCCTGCTTCTTGTCCTTTTCTTCGTCCAGGGCACGCTGGTTCAAGAACTCCAGGTCGTCGGCGCAGTGGTCCAATGCGTACTGCACTAGGTGCTTGAGCATTGCTTCGGCCAGGTTCATGTTGTCTTCCAGGTCGCAGAAGGCCATCTCGGGCTCCACCATCCAGAACTCGGCCAGGTGGCGCGAGGTGTTGGAGTTCTCGGCCCGGAAGGTGGGGCCAAACGTATAAATCTCCGACAGCGCCAGCGCCGATAGTTCTCCTTCTAGCTGCCCCGATACCGTTAGGTTGGTCTCCCGACCAAAGAAATCCTTCCTGAAGTCCACCTGCCCCTCTTCGGTGAGCGGCGGATTGGTGGGTGGCAGGGTGGTGACGCGAAACATCTCGCCCGCCCCTTCGGCGTCGGTGCCGGTGATGATCGGCGTGTGAACGTTGAAGAAACCCCGCTCGTGGAAGAACTGGTGCACCGCAAAGCTCATCGCGTGGCCCAGCCTAAAGATCGCTCCGAAGGTGGTGGTACGCGGCCGCAGATGCGCAATCTCCCGTAAAAACTCGAACGAATGCTTCTTGGGTTGCAAGGGGTACGCTTCGGGATCGGCGGCGCCAAGCACCTCGATGGTGGTGGCCTGCAGCTCGACCGACTGTCCCTGTCCCTGCGAGGCGACGAGCACGCCCGTCACCGACAAGCAGGCCCCGGTGGCAACCTGGCTCATCACCTCATCGGGGATTTGCCCAAGGTCAGCCACTACCTGTAAATTCTTGATCGTAGACCCGTCGTTGAGCGCGATGAAGGCCACGTTTTTGCTTCCGCGCCGGGTGCGCACCCAGCCTTTGGCGGTTACCTCCTGGCTGGTCGGAGGGTCCGACAACAACAATTTTATTTTCTTACGCGTTGACTGCATACCTTACGTCTGTACTTAAGCGGGGGGTAAAGCAACGATATTTTGCCGTTTTTATCAAAGATTTGTGAGATTATGATACATTTGAAACACGTTGAAAACTAACAACGTAGCCTAATGCAAAAGCTAGGATTAAACCAATCGCTAGGTCAGAAGCTATCTCCGCAGCAGATTCAGTTCATCAAGCTGTTGCAAATTCCTACCGCGGAGCTAGATACCCGCATCGAGCAGGAGCTGGAGGTGAACCCGGCGCTCGAGGAGGGGCGCGACGAAGAGGAAGCCCCCGCTTCGACCGAAGACGAGTACGAAGACAACGAACCGGAAGACTATAGCGAAGAGATCAGCATTGAGGACTATATCGCCGAAGAGGAGTTTAACGGCTACAAGATGCACGGCGACGGCAACTACGCGGACGAAGAAGACAAAACCATGCCGATGCCCACCACGGTGTCGATGACCGAGCAGTTGATTACGCAACTTAGTTTTTTGGGGCTCAACGATCGGCGGGAGCGCATCGGTCTGCAATTGATCGGCAGCATCGAAAGCGATGGCTACATCCGCCGCGACCTGGAAGCCATCATCAACGACCTGGCTTTCTCGCAGAACATCGACACCGACCTGGAAGAGGTGGAGCAGATTCTGGGGTGGATTCAGAAGTTCGATCCGCCCGGCATTGCGGCCCGCGACCTGCGGGAGTGCCTGCTGCTGCAACTGGAACGACGCAGCGACCGCGACCGCCACACCTGCGCGGCCATCGAAATTATCGAGGAGCACTTCAAGGAATTTACTAAGAAGCACTACGACAAAATTTGCCGCAAGCTGGGCGTCAACGAAAACACGCTCAAGGAAGCGATCAGCATCATCACGCGGCTGAACCCCAAACCGGGCGGCAGCGGTCCGGACATTATGGCGCGCACGCAGTACATCATTCCGGACTTTATTCTGGAAAACGACGACGGCAAACTGGAGTTGTCGCTCAACTCGCGCAACGCGCCCGAACTGAAGATCAGCCGCTCGTACTCCAATATGCTGCAGGCCTACGACAAGAGCAACAAAAAAGACAAGAAGCTCAAGGAGACGGTAACGTTCGTGAAGCAGAAGCTCGATTCGGCCAAGTGGTTTATCAACGCCATCAAGCAGCGGCAGCAAACCCTGCTCAACACGATGGAAACTATTATTAAGTATCAGTACGACTTTTTTCTGGAGGGCGACGAGAGCAAGTTGCGCCCGATGATCCTAAAAGACATCGCCACTGAAATTGGCATGGACATCTCCACGGTGTCGCGGGTGGCCAACAGCAAATCGGTGCAAACCGAATACGGAGTTTATCCGTTAAAGTATTTCTTCTCCGAAGGCATCGCCACCGATTCGGGCGAAGACGTGAGCAGCCGTGAGGTGAAAAATTACCTCAAAGAACTGGTCGAGAGCGAAAACAAGCGCAAGCCACTGTCGGATGATAAGCTAGAAAAATTGCTTAAAGACAAAGGATACAACATTGCGCGGCGCACGGTGGCCAAGTACCGCGAGCAGTTGCAGATTCCGGTGGCCCGCCTCAGAAAAGAGCTTTAATGATCCGAACCTTAGCGATTGGTATTTCGGCGGTGATGCATCCGCTACTGTTGACGCTCTACCTTTTCGCCTTGCTGTTTTTTTACGCTCCCACGATTGTGCAACCCCTGCCCTCGGGAGCCGCCAAACAGGTGCTTCTGGCACTGGGTATCACCACTTTTGTTCTTCCGATGGTTAGTATCGGAGCGCTTCGTCTGGGAGTGCTGCAAACGACGGGCCTGTCCGGCATGTTCACCCTACCGACGCGGCAGGAGCGGGTGCTGCCCTTTTTCTTCGCTAGTTTGTTCTACCTGATCACCACCTACCTGTTTCTGGTTAAGTTGCAGGTCAACCTGGTGTTGGTGGTTATTCTGGCAGCGGCCACGGCCCTGGTTTTGACCGTGAGTGCCACCGCCTTGTTCACCAAGGTGAGTGCCCACGCCACGGGCGGCGGAGCGCTGGTTGGTTTTTTGGTCGGATTAGGCATGCGTTACCCAGAAATTTCTTTCGTTGTTCCGGTGTTGGTGTCGGTGCTGCTGGCGGGTGGCGTAATGTCAGCGCGCCTGTACCTGGACTTGCACGCGGAGTCGGGAGTATGGCGGGGAGCCGGGCTCGGGTTTGGAGTGAGTTTGCTGAGTATGTTGTGGTTTGCCGGGTAGCCTCATCATTCACGCACCCTTCGGAAAGTCAGTCAATATCTGCCATCCAATAACCAACATTCCTATATTTGTGGTATGAGTGAGTTGTTGTCGCATTCGTTTGAACTGAACACCGAGGCTCCCGACGAGTTGGTCACCTGGTTTGCCGACCTGATTCTGCCAGTGCCCATTCCGAAGTTGTTTACCTACCGCATTCCGCGCGTGATGGTGGGCGACGTGCAGGCGGGCAGCCGGGTGATCGTGCAGTTTGGCAGTCGGCGGGTGCTCACGGGAGTGGTAGGAAACCTGCACACCAAACCCCCGAAAGACTACACCGCCAACTACCTGCTCGAGGTGCTGGATCCCCACCCGATTGTGCAGGAGGTGCAGATAAAGTTCTTCCGTTGGATTGCCGCTTACTACGTGTGCACCGCCGGAGAGGTACTCAACATTGCCCTACCCTCGGGTCTGAAGCTCAGTAGTGAGTCCAAAGCGCAGCTCAACCCCGAGTTCGATCCCGATAACAGTGCCTACGAATTCTCCGAGCAGGAAGGACGGGTATTGTGGGCCCTGGAAGAGAAGAGCACGCTTACTTACAACGAAATCGGTGAGTTGCTTGAGGAGAAGAATTTCTACCAGACCATCAAGTCGCTCATCGCCAAAGAAGCGATCCTGATTTATGAGGAGGTTAAGGAGAAGTACAAACCCAAGATCGTGAAGCGTCTGCGGATGGCACCGGCCTACGCCCAGGATTCGTCGCGGCTGGAAGCGTTGTTTCAGCAACTGGAGAAAAGCCCGAAGCAGCTGGACGCCCTGCTGGCCTACATGCACCTGCTGCCCCACTACCACGACGCCAGCCGCAACGCCGCCGGAGTGCTCAAATCAGCGGTGCTGGCGCGGGGTGTGTCGGGCTCATCGGTAAACACGCTGGTGAAAAATGGGGTGCTCGAAGCCTTCGAGGAGGTAGTGTCTCGCTTCGAGAGCAGCGGCCCGCTGCCCGAATTTAACCTCACCCTCACCGCGGCGCAGCAGCAGGCCAAGCAGGGTATCCTGGAGCACTTCCAGAACCTGGATACGGTGCTGCTGCACGGCATCACCGGCAGTGGCAAAACCGAAATCTATATCGACCTGATCCAGCAACTGCTCGACGGGGGCGGACAAGTCTTGTACCTCTTGCCCGAAATCGCGCTGACCACCCAGATTGTGGTGCGGTTGAAGAAAATCTTCGGCGACCGGCTGGGCATTTACCACTCCCGCTTCTCGGACAACGAGCGCGTGGAGGTGTGGCAGGGAGTGCTGGCGGGCACTTTTCCCCTGGTGATCGGGGTGCGCTCGGCGGTGCTGCTGCCCTTCGACAACCTGTCGCTCATCATCGTGGACGAAGAGCACGAAACTTCGTACAAGCAGTTTGACCCCGCCCCGCGCTACCACGCCCGCGACGCGGCCCTGATGCTGGCGCGCCTGCACCATGCCAAAACCCTACTGGGTTCGGCCACGCCCTCGGTAGAATCGTACTACCACGCCCGGCAGGGAAAGTACGGACTGGTGACGCTCAACCAGCGCTACGGCAACGCCCAGCTGCCCGACATTGAGCTGGTGGACATCAAAGAGGAGCGCAAGCGCAAGACGATGCAGCAGGACTTTACCTCGGTGTTGCTCGAAGAGATGAAGCACCGGCTGGAGAAAAAGGAGCAGGTGATCATCTTCCAGAACCGCCGCGGCTATGCTCCCTACTTGTTCTGCGAAGACTGTGCGAACATCCCGAAGTGCCTCAACTGCGACGTGAGCCTCACCTACCACCAGTACGCCGCCGAGGTGCGCTGCCACTACTGCGGCCACAAAGAAGGGTTGCCCGCCGCCTGTGCCGCCTGCGGGTCGAGCAAGATCAAGAGCGCGGGCTACGGCACCGAGAAGCTGGAAGAGGAAATCGGCGAACTGTTGCCCACCGCGCGGGTGCAGCGCATGGACCTGGACACCACCCGCAAGAAGAACAGCTACGAGGACATCATCAACCGCTTCGCCAACCGGGAGATGGACATCCTGGTGGGCACCCAGATGGTGAGCAAGGGACTGGACTTCGACGGCGTGAGCCTGGTGGGCATCCTGGACGCCGACCGCATGATTCACTTCCCTGACTTTCGCTCGCACGAGCGTACCTTTCAGCTCATCACCCAGGTAAGTGGCCGCTCGGGGCGGCGCGACAAGGTGGGCAAGGTGGTGATCCAGACCACCAACCCCAAGCAGCCTATTCTGTATAAAATCGTATCGAACGACTACCAGGGTCTGTACGAAGAGGAGATTGGCGAGCGCGAGGTGTATAACTATCCACCCTTCGTGCGCGTGATCCGGCTCACGGTGCGCAACCCCGACCGGAAGATCAGCCAGCGGGCTGCCGTGCAGTTGACCTACGTGCTGCAGGACAAACTGGGCAGTCAGCGGGTGCTAGGGCCGGAAGAACCGCTCATCAGTCGCCTGCGCAACCAGTATCTGATGCAGTTGATGATTAAGCTGGAACGGGATGGTGTTAATATGCCTGTAGTGAAGGAGATCATCCGTGACGAGTGCACCAAGCTCACCAAAGTGAAGGATTTGAAGAAGACGTCAGTGGTGATTGACGTTGATCCTTACTAAAGCAAGCATCATGGAAAACAGAATCTTGATTGAAAAGTGGTATCATCAAATGCAAAACTAACGGTCACTGAATTGCTGTTGCGCTGACTGTAGGCGATGTCAATGGGAACGCTTACGCCATTTTCTCCGGTGATGGTGCCAGTATAAATAGAGCGATTCCTGTTTACCCTGCGTACCGCAGTCAATGTTACTGGCAACGGGGCGGTTTGTCCTTCCAATTCTCCGCTGAGGGTTCGGAAAAATCGGTGTCCGCTTCGCAAGCGGTAAACAACAACGTGGCAGCGACCATATAAGCCAAATACGGCAATGTTTTGATAGTTTTCACAGGGTTACCACGGCTTTGATCACCTGAGATTCAGGCTTGCGCCAGGTGTCAAACTGATCCACCATCTCCTCAAAAGAGCTACGGTGGGTAATCCAGGCGCTGGCGTCAATTTCTCCTGCTTCCATCATGCCAATGATTTGCTCAAAATCAGCAGGCAGCGCATTGCGACTCGCCATCAGCGTCAGCTCCTTCTTGTGGAAATAGGGGTCGTTGAAGCAGAAATCGCCCTGAAACAGGCCGATGAACACAATGCGTCCGGCGGGAGCTGCGTACTCCAGGGCTTTGGCCATCGAGTGCTGGTTACCGGTGGCATCCAGCACCACGGTGGGCAAATCGCCGTCGAACTGCGCACGAAGCTGTTCTACCGGGTCTTCCTGCCCGGCCACCACCGTGCCCGTCACCTCCAGAATTGAGGCCGCAAACGCGAGTCGGTCGGCATTGATATCCATCACCACCGTTTTGGCCCCGGTGGCGGTAGCAAACTGCCCGGCGGCCAGTCCAATCGGACCGGCACCGACCACCAGCACGTAGTCGTCCGCGGTGACACCCGCCCGGTTCACGGCGTGGCAACCAATGCTTAGTGGTTCTACCAGGGCCAACTGATCGTAACTCAGCGTATCGGAGGAGTGCAGGTACCGCTCCGGCAGTTTGAGGTACTCACGCATCCCACCGTCTTGGTGCACGCCCACCACCGAGATGTTCTCGCCGCAGTTGGTGAACCCGTTGCGCACCGCCTGATCCTGCGTGACGTTCAGGTACGGCTCTACCGAGCACTTGTCGCCCGGTTTCACCCGGGTAACCGCCGCACCTACCTCGAGCACTTCGACGCCAAGTTCGTGCCCCAGCACCCGGGGATACGAGAAGAAGGGCTGCTTACCGCCGTAGGCGTGGTAGTCGGTGCCGCAGATGCCGATGCTGCGTACTTTCAGCAACACTTCGTGGGGTTGCAGGTTTTTATCCAACTCCGTCTCGGCGTAGACAAACCGTCCGGGTTCTTTCAAAATGATGGTCTTCATAAAAGGTTATACGGCTCGGGCGGTCAGAAAGGTGGGCGTGCGTTCATTATACAATTCGGACAATACTCTGGCTTCCCGGTTGGTGACCGTGGATTGAACCTACGCTATCTGATACCGAAACGCCCGACCCGAAGATCCAACTTGAGGACATCCGAATCGGGCGATTGGCCTTGCCAGTTGGCTTGCTACTCAGATTTGATTACGGTGGTGCGGTAGGTTTGGCCGTCGGTCGAAACGCGCAGGTAGTAGGCTCCGGGAGATAGGCGCACGATAGGAAGCGCTACGTGAGCGGCATTTGCCTTTTCGATTCGCTGAAGTACCGTTCCGGTGAAGTCAACTACTTCTATTACTACCTGCTCCTTCTCTTGCTCGAAATCAATGGTTAGCTGATCCTGCAACGGAACCGGATAGGCCACCATATCGCCCACGCGCGCAACGTCAGTCGGGGCGGTAGCCGCTACGGCGTTATTCCCTTGGTGGCGAAGCAAAGCCACCCAATCTTGGTTGGTGGTGCCCGGCGGGTTGCCGATGGACACGCTGCCGTTGGCCGTGACGGTGGACGTGCTGCCCGCCTGCAAACTGCCGCCGGTGCGGGGATTGTACCACTGCAAATCGTAAGTGGCTCCGTCACTGCCCAGGTTGATGGTGGTGGTTCCTCCGTTTTCCAGGTAGATGGCGTACACTTCGCCGACCTTAGCCAGGCACCACCCGTTGCCCACCAGATTGGCGTTGGAGGTCATCTCGGCAAAGGGCAGGTACTGGTTAAAGAATTGCAGCGCGTAGCGGGTGTAGTCCCACATTAGGTCGCGGCTGCGGTAGTCTTGTAGACTCAGATCTGATTGAGGCAATTTGTAGCCGTAGTAGTATTCTACCCCGGCTCCTCCGGCCATTAGGTTGCCCCACAGCGTTTTCTTACGAATGTCATCCTGCGTCACCGACACTGTATTACCGTCGGAGTTCTTTCCCTGGTAGGTTTGTCCGGTGATCGGATCCAAGTAGCCCAGGTCCGGGGGCACTCCGGTATCCGCGCCTCCTTGCTCGTCATTGGCCACCACCCAGGGCTTACCGGCCGCCAATGAAGCGTCCACCCACTTTTTAGTATCGCGATACACGTTGGAGTAACCGGTTTGCACCGAGGCTCCCGTTAGCTGCGACTGGTTACCAAGCAGCGGATCATACACTTGACTTTGTTGCCCGGGATAGGAATGAATCACGATGTGGTGGTCGAAAGGGTCCAGGTCACGGATGTATTGGGCGTAGGCTTTCACGCGGGTCTGGTTGGGATCGTTGCGTTCGCTCCAGATGTCGTTTTCTTCGCCCAAGTTCCAGTTCAGCGCGAGATGGTGGCCAAAGCGAGCGATAAGCATCCGGTAGTACAATTTCCGATCAACACCAAGGTCGCCCCCGTCGAGTAGTTGGTCGTTCTCCGTTTCCTGGGTTTTAAAGTGTAGATAAAGTCCCTGCGTTTGGGCGTGTTCAAAAACGATTTCCCACTGATCGAGCTTAGAAACATCAAAGTGCTTGAAGTCTGAGGTGGTGAGGTAGGGATACACGTTTTTATCGTCTCCGTTAATATTCATCGTCAGAAACGAGAAAGCGTTGGCTTCCTCAGACGCCAGGTAGTTCAGGGCGCCGATCATTTCGGTGCCTTTGCCGCCCTGCCAGCTCGGGTTGCCGGGGTTCCAATCTCCGGCGTGGGGCGACCACGACTTTCGGCGACCACCGTTGTTGGGCGTGTTGTCGAAATCATCGTAGGCCAAAAAGTTTTCGGGCGCATCCGAGCCCCCCTTCACGAAGTAGTCGCCCGTTTCGGCAAAGCGCAGGTAGCGTTCACCGACGTACTCTAAACGGCCAAGCGCCCGGAAGTCACGACCGGTTTTGTTAGAAACATCGATGGTTAGCGATCCGGAAAGTCCATCGATGGCCGATGCTGCGGCACCGGCGGTGGGGTCGGTGCTGATGGCTACATTGGCGCCGCTGCGGAAAGAAGCGGTGTAGTTCCACGCACCCGTTTCGTCCGGACGGAAGTGCACCTTCCACTGGTTGCCCGCCGAGGCGCTGGTTTCAGCCGCTTGACCATCGGCAGCGAAGTAGCCCGGAACCACGTAGGACTTGCCGGAGGCGGCGTGAGAAAAAGTAACGTTGAGTCGATAATCCAGAAAGGGATTGGGACTCACATCGGTTTCCTGATGCGCCGGTCCATCGAAGCCCAGGGTCACTTTGTGCCACTTGCGCAGCTCACCACTCACCGTAGCTTCATCCGAGCCGGGTGCTGCTTCTGTAGTAGCACTTGCTGTTGCGCTGTAAGAAGAATATTCGTCTAACAAAACGCGGATGCGGTAGTAGTAGGTGGTGTTGGGAGTAAGGTTCTCAAAAACAAAATTGGTATAACCGTAGTAAAGGGTTAATCGCTGCGTAAAGTTATCCGGTGAGCCCACTGACTGCTCAATGTAATACCCTTCTACCCGTTCGGGGTATTCGTTCCAGGATAGCCGAACGGATGAACTGGAAAGTGCAGCGGCACTCAATCCCGTTGGCGGCGCTGGTGGGTTGGCAGTCACTCCGCCTACTAGCACCCCGGATAGCTTGGCGTTGTTGATGTCGGCCGAGAAATCAATCGACAGGCTGCCATCGGTCACTTCCACCGTTTCGGTAGCGGAATAAGCCGCATTCTTGCCAACTGCTGAGAACACATCCAGATTACTCACTTGTTCTTGTCCCTCTAAGGATACATCAAAAACCCGCTTATTAGGTTCGTTGAAATAGATTTCAGCGAACAGAAGGGTCACTTGGTAATTGCCGTTGGCAACCGGCAGTTCGTAGGTGAAATTTCCGTAGCGTTCGCTGCGGTAGATCGGGTCATCATCGGTACCCGAAATAGCAGCGCTGCTGGTATAGGTCTTGCCGCCGCTCACCAGTTGATCGGCGCTAAATTCAGTGCCGTCGGTAGCGGTGTAGGCTGGTCCGCCAGCGTTGATGGCGTATAACGTAGTGGGCACGGTAACGACCGGCTCCGTGGTGGCGGAAGCCACTTCGCTGTAGGCGGATTCTTGGCCGTTAAAAAAAGTTTTGACCCGGAAGTAGTAGGTCGTATTGGGCTGCAGGCCGCTGCTGGTATGCTGACTGTCGCCAAAGTAACTGGCATCTACCTGACTAAAGCCTGAAGCAGGCGACAGCGAACGTTCTATGGAATAATCGTTGCCGAAGGGCGCGTCCTCCCAATCCAGGTAGATTGAGGTGGTGGATAGGGCGGTAGCGACCAAGTTAGTGGGAGGCTCGGGCAAATTGGCCTGATTGATTACCGAGAAAACCACGGTAAGGGCGGTTCCGGCGGTACCCCCGGCGTTCGCGGCAGCGTAGGGAGTAGCGGTGAGCGTATGGGTTCCGAGGGTGGGCGTCCAGGCATTGTAATCGCCATTGGTATCGCCCTTTAGGGCATACGGAGCTACGTTTTCGGTTTGAAAGTTGGTGTTTCCGTCGTAGGAAAAGCGCACGGAACCAACCACTGAGGGGCTTGTATTTGCTCTAACGCTTAGGTTGGTGGTGGGCAAAGTAGCCAGATTCAGCGTTTGCCCGTCTACCAGTAGACCAATGTCAGCATCCGTGTCGGCGTCAATTAAAGTAAGGCTCTGAACAGATTGGGCTTGAAGGCTCCATCCAATCAAGTAGAAACATACGGAGAGATACAGCGATTTCATAGACGGCCAAGTTTAGGTGATATTTCAGATAAGACAGCACGCTGGTGAGGAGCATGATGAGAATTCAGGTGAAAGGACGCAATAAATTAGACTTACCCAAGAAAGCCTGCGTTGGTAAGCGTTTACGGCACGTTAGTTTTTAGGCTGATTGTGCAACAATTACCAACGTTATTTGTAGATAGGATTCAACCCTACAACATCACGGTTACTTATGACTTTTGAGGAGTTTCAACGAACGACTGACGAAGGCAAAATGCCTTCAGGACTGGACAATCCTCTAGCGGCCCTGTGGCACGATGCGCAAGGTAACTGGGATCAGGCGCATGATTTTGCGCAGCGCGATAATGACGCAGAGAGCGCCTGGGTGCATGCTTACTTACACCGTAAGGAAAACGATCTGGTAAATGCCGACTACTGGTACGTTCGGGCAGGCCGCACCTTACCCAAAGAGCGGATAGAGGAAGAATGGGAAGAAATTGTCAAAATACTTCTCAAAAAAGAACGTTAGAATTACAAACCGCCTCTAAGGTCTGCATTGAAATACTATACAGTAGGATTATTTTGCTAGGAACTACCGAATTGTTTCGTTATCTTTGTTTTCTTACGTAGGTAAGATAAATGTTGAATTGTGATTTTTTTACGACCAGTCCTATGAGCAATAAGAAAAAAAACGCCAACAGCAGTCTGATAGATTCTTTGAAGGAATACAACAAGACTTTAGCGGAGCAAATCAGCCGCATCAGGTCGTTTATTGAAGATATTGACAAGCAAATCAACTATCACAAAAAGCTAGAGGATCGCGAGCGCCACGTTAAAACTCCGACTCCCTTTTCCCGGGATTACCTGGCTTACAAAGCGAGAACCAACGTGAATTAGCATCGACCGAAGAATATTTCTTCGGAACCTACTCACTGACACTCTGGGTGGCTACGGTCCGATCTATCTTTTTCACCAATCCTTGCAGCACTTTGCCGGGGCCGCACTCCACAAAGGTGGTCGCTCCGGCATCAATCATCATCGTCACCGATTGTGCCCATCGCACCGGGGCGGTCAGCTGATCGATCAAATTGGTCCGGATGGTATCAACATCGATGGTTGACCGAGCGTCAACGTTTTGGAAAATCGGGCAACGCGGGGATTGAAAGTTAGTGGTGCGAATTGCTTCGGCCAGCTCATCCCGCGCGGGTTGCATCATTGGCGAATGGAAAGCTCCTCCCACCGACAAAGGAATAACCCGCTTAGCTCCCGCTTCCTTTAGCCGTTCGCTCGCTTGCTCCACTCCCGCAAAAGAACCCGAAATCACCACCTGCCCCGGTGAGTTATAGTTGGCGGGCACCACCACCTCATTCGTTATTCGGCCACACACTTCTTCTACCACTGAATCCTCTAGCCCCAGCACCGCCGCCATGGTTGACGGATTTATCTCGCAGGCTCGTTGCATAGCTAGTGCACGTTGGTAAACCAACGTAAGCCCATCCTCAAAACGCAGGGCACCGTTCGCCACCAGGGCCGAAAATTCGCCCAAAGAGTGCCCCGCCACCATATCCGGATTGAAATCAGGCTGGATTAAAGCGGCGACTACCGAGTGCAAAAAAATGGCGGGTTGGGTAATTTTTGTCTGTTTCAGGCTATCTTCGTCTCCTTCGAACATCACCTCGGTGATGGAAAACCCCAGTACCTCGTTCGCCTGCGTGAAATAATCCCGCGCGGCGGCGTGGTTTTCGAAAAGTTCTTTCCCCATACCGGGGTACTGGGCGCCCTGGCCCGGAAAAATGTAAGCTTTCATGAATCTTTGTTAGGCTAAACTAAAAATCGAGTACGTTCGGCCTCGTTTGGATACCGAACGGCTTCGGGTTTACCGAACCAGCGGTACCGGTTCTTAGCCACAATAGTATAAAGATAATTGCGAATTACCGGGGGAAGAATTATAAAAAAAGTTGCATAAGCCGTCAAAGAGCACAACCCGATAATTAAAGGTCATCGCGGGAGTACATTATTTGTACCCAACCCTGAATGGTCTGCTGACTCAGCGCGGGATCTAAGGTTATGAATCGGACTTCCGCCGTATAATAATAAAGCCCGGCCGCTAGCAACTCACCGCTATCGGTGCGCCCGTCCCAGTCGATGTAAATGGAGTTCTCGCTGTCCGTAGAGGTGAAATCGTATACTTGCTTTCCCCAGCGGTTAAAGAAGGTGATATCAACGCTTTCTACGAAGCGGGGACAGTCAGCGGGCTCGCCCTGGCGACTGATGCTGCTGTTATCCAGGGGCCGGAACGTGTCGTTTGAACCGTCATCGTTGGGAGTGAAAATGTTGGGCAGCTGGTAGTTGGGGCAGTTTTCCACGCAGACCGGCTCGCTCAGCGCACTTTCGTTGCCCGACCGGTCTATCGCTGATATTCGATAGCACCCCGCCAGCGAGCTTAGGTTTCTGTGCTCAAAGAAGGTGTTTTCGGTGTTAGCGATCAGGTTGAGCGTGCTATCTTCACCCACCCCCGAAAAATAAACGTTATAAGATCGCACGTCATTGTCACAGGCTCCTTCCGTGTTGTTGTCCCACTGAACTAAATTAGAAAAGTCGTTAAAGTCACAGGGCTTCCCGGCCAACTGCGCGGCGCACTCTTCAACGGTGGCATTCGGAACCATTAGTGCGAACGGTTCGCAGGGCGGAATGGTATCGTTGGGTTGGGCACAAGCCACCTGCGAGTTGTTAATAATGGGAGGAGGATTAAGCTTTTCGTTGCCGTAACTGCCCTGCGTGGTCACAAAGTAACAATACTCAATCTCGTCCGATAGGGCACCGCCCGTTTTGCTGCCATCGTCCAGATAGTTTAGACCGGCTTCCAACACGTTCACACTATCAATAAGCACCAGTCGCGCCGGATCATCCGGATCGATGCGGTCGCGGTATACGTAGTGATAGGGGTACTCCGGAGCGCTGTTAGACCAGGGTACGGTGGCGATCCACTCCAACCCAATGCTTCCCACTTTAGGAGTCGGCAACAGTCGAACCGAAGAGGCCAGGGCTGAGGAATCGATGGGCTCGTTGCTGCTGGCGTCGAACAGATACACCACGTAGTTGTAAGGCTCATCCAGGGTGTTGAGCCCGGTGTCGGTGAAGGTGGTGTCGCCGATAATGCCGGAAGCCACCACCGTTTCGCCGCTGCGCGTGAACCCGGTGCGGCGCACCACCTGATAGCGGTAGGGCGGCGGAAACAGGGTTTCGTCAATCTCGAAGGGCGAGCGCCAGTCGACCTGGATGGTGCCCGTGGTTTCGTCGGTGGTGAGCACGCTCACTTTGGTGATCACGGGGGCATCCACGGCCATCTCGGCGCACATTTCTTCCGAAGCGTAGCTCACCGCCCCGTCCGGATAGACCGCCACCAAGCGGTAGCAGTAGTTCACTCCGGGGTTCAGTTCAGTGTCGCGGTAGGCCACCACGCTGCGGTCTACCTGCGCCACCAGTTCGTAGCCTAAACCGGCGGGAATGCCCACCTGGCAATTTTCCGGCACAAAGGTGGTGCTATCGGGCTTGCGCCAGATCTGCAAGCGAATGCTGTCTACCGCATCGCAGGTGTACTCATCCCACGTTAGGTTCACCGACCGTCCGGGCACCGCTTCGGCGGTGAGTCCTACCGGAGCCGGAGCCACCACCGTTACGCGCCAGATCTTGAAATCGGCCAGGGGCGGGCCGGAGGCAGGATTCACGTCGGCCACCTTAAAGTTAATCAGATAGGGTTTCTCCTGCACGTTGGCGCAACTGGTTTGCCAACGAAAGGTGCCCGTGCCCGGGGTGGGCTGGATGCCTCTGGCGGGATCAGTGGCGGGATCGGGAACGAAAGTGGCGGGATTGCTGCGCAGCTCGAATACGTCGCCGAAGGCCGACAACAGCACGTCGTTGCCATCGGGGTCGGTGCCAATCACCTCCGCCTCCAGCACGGTGCCCGCTTCAATACAGGTATCGACCGGGATGGTGAGTTCAGGTGGCTCATTGTCAGCATCGTCCACGATGATCTGCATATCGCGGGTAATGTAGCCCAATTGTATCCACTCGCCGTTTATCTTGCGCCACTCCCGCATAATGAAGGACACATTGTACTCCGTTTGCTGGTTGGGCAGGGCGTAGACGGGAGCATCCCACACCAGTTCGCCGGTTATCGAGTCCAGTTTGAGGGTAGGCAGTCCCGTACCCGCCTGATTAGTGAGCGGGTCGCCCTCTCTCATTCTGATATCGAAAATGTGGGGATACTCGTAGCCAATCACCGGCGAATCGCGGTCTTCTTTGGGAAAGACTAATTCGTACGACAGGCTATCGCCGTCGGGGTCGTAGCCTCCGGGAATATGAATGAAGCGATTCCCCACCGAAGCTCCATCAATAGGGGCGTTCAGAAAGCGGGGTGACTTATTGCAAAACAGCGGGCTAATGACAATTTGCGTTTCTACGTAGAAGGGAGTATTTATCGAGTTCGGAATATTTCGAATGTTCTCGTTGCGGTTGAACTCTCGAAAAGTGATGGTATAAGTACCCGGACCGGGAAACCGGTGCTCAATCTGATAGGTACTAAGGCCTATTTCCTGATCAGTATCGTACAGCACCGTCTGGTTAAAATCGTTTTCGGTGCTCAAATCTACTGGGTCGCCGTGGCCGAAAAACAGTTCCCCATTTCCAAAGGCAACGTCTGAGCCGGTGTCCACGTAACCCACCACCGTGATAAGGTAGGTGAAGCCCTGACACGATTGGCGTTCGGCAATAATTTCGCCCGCGCGGATGTGGGTAGCGTTTACCCGTACGTTAGCACCTAAAAGTAAACACGCAAGAAATGCGGCGCTTTTCCAGTAATTAGTAACAGTTTTTTTATACAGCATGCGCAGATAACCTATGAAATATCTTCAGAACTCACCGAAGCAGTTCTGTTATTTAAATATACGGATATTATTTTTAACAATTCTTTTTAAATGGTACGTACTTAATAACGCCAACCGTAGCCGAAAAATTGCGATTCCACCAATCAATGTAACCGTGTTGAAGCTGAAGTCTGGGATGATCGTCTGTTTAAGCATTGAAACAAAAAAACTAAACAGATAGGTCTACTTATACGAACCAGCTATTGGGCAATAGGTGTTATAGGGCCAAGATACCCAAGCGACAGTTTAGACCTATTTAAAATAGTAAGTTTAGTGGCCTCGGCGTTGTATCCTAGTGGTTGGCAACATAACTTTAGCCCGTTCATTTTACCAAAAATAGTAAAGATTTACAATACATGAGTTGGTTTACCCAAGCTTTATCCAGTACCATCGGTCGCAAGGTGGTGATGTCGCTCACCGGACTATTTTTGATCACTTTCTTAGTGGTACACGTTTCCGGTAATATGTTGATGTTCAAGAGCGACGACGGCGAAGCCTTCAACCTGTACGCCCAGTTCATGACCACCAATCCGCTCATCAAGATGGCCTCCTACATTTTGTATACCGGCATTTTGGTGCACGTCTTTTACGCACTCTACTTGTCCGTCTACAACAAAAACGCCCGTCCGGTTGGCTACGCCGTGGCCCACTCCGAGCAGAACAGCACCTGGAAGTCGCGCAATATGGGCATTCTGGGCACGATCGTGCTCATCTTTCTGGTTATTCACCTGCGTTCGTTCTGGTACGAGATGAAGTTCGGCGACGTGCCATTGGTCAATTACGCCGGAATTGAAGTGCGCGACCTGTATTCGGTGATGGAAGCGGCTTTTTCGCAGTGGTGGTACGTGCTCATCTACGTGCTGGCCATGGTTGGGCTGAGTTATCACCTGGCCCACGGCTTCTGGAGCGCCTTCCAGACGCTGGGCCTGCAGCACAAAAAATATTCGCCGCTGATTAAAAACGCCGGATACATCTTCGCCATCGTGGTGCCGTTGCTCTTTGCCGCCATGCCCGTGTACATTTACATTAAAAGTTTAGCCTGATTCGTATGAAATTAGATTCCAAGACTCCCACCGGCCCCATTGCCGAGCAGTGGACCAAGCATAAGTTCAATCTCAAGCTAGTCAACCCCGCCAACAAGCGAAAGTACGACATCATTGTGGTGGGCACGGGTTTGGCCGGTGCTTCCGCCGCGGCCTCACTGGCCGAGTTGGGCTATAACGTGAAATCGTTCTGCTTTCAGGATAGTCCGCGGCGGGCACACAGCATCGCGGCCCAGGGCGGCATCAACGCCGCCAAAAACTATCAAAACGACGGCGACAGTGTGTTCCGCTTGTTCTACGACACCGTGAAGGGCGGCGATTACCGCTCGCGCGAGTCGAATGTATACCGCCTTTCTGAGGTAAGCGTTGACATCATTGATCAGTGCGTGGCCCAGGGCGTGCCCTTCGCCCGGGAATACGGCGGGTTATTATCCAATCGCTCCTTCGGGGGGGCACAGGTGTCGCGCACCTTCTACGCCCGCGGTCAAACCGGACAGCAGTTCTTATTAGGTGCCTACAGCGCGATGAGTCGGCAGGTGGCCAACGGAAAGATAAAGATGTATCCTCGCACCGAAATGCTGGACCTGGTTACCATCGATGGGCAGGCAAAAGGTATCGTGGTGCGCAACCTGCTCACTGGCGAGATCGAGTCGCACAGTGCGCACGCGGTGGTGCTGGCCTCCGGCGGCTACGGCAACGTGTTTTTCTTATCGACCAACGCGATGGGCTGCAACGCCACCGCCACCTGGCGCGCCCACAAGAAGGGAGCATTCTTCGCTAACCCTTGCTACACCCAGATTCACCCGACCTGCATCCCGGTGTCGGGGCAGTATCAGTCAAAGCTGACGCTGATGTCAGAATCGCTGCGCAACGATGGCCGGGTGTGGGTACCCAAGAAAAAGGGCGACGACCGCGACCCAACCCAAATTCCGGAGGCCGAGCGGGATTATTACCTGGAGCGGAAGTACCCGGCGTTCGGTAATCTGGTGCCCCGCGACGTGGCCTCGCGCAACGCCAAGGCGGTGTGTGACGAAGGCCGGGGCGTGGGCGAAACCGGTTTAGCGGTGTATCTCGACTTCGCCGATGCCATCCAGCGCGACGGGCAGGACACCATCTCGGCCCGCTACGGCAACCTGTTCGAGATGTACGAGAAAATTACCGGGTTCAATCCGTACCAGACTCCCATGATGATTTACCCCGCGGTGCACTACACCATGGGCGGACTGTGGGTAGATTATAACCTGATGACCACCGTGCCGGGACTGTACGCCCTGGGTGAGTGCAACTTCTCCGATCACGGGGCGAACCGCCTGGGAGCCAGCGCGCTGATGCAAGGCTTGGCCGATGGCTACTTCGTTCTTCCTTACACCATTGGGGATTATTTGGCTAGTCTGCCCTACGACAAGCCTCCGACTGACCACCCCGCCTTCCAAGAAGCCGAGGCCGACGTGAAAGCCCGCATGAAGGAACTTATCAGTATCAACGGCACGCAGACCGTGGACGAATTGCACAAAAAGCTGGGCCGGATTATGTGGGATAAGTGCGGTATGTCGCGCACCGCCGAAGGGCTGAAAGAAGCCCGCGAGGAAATTCAGCAGGTGAAGCAAAGTTTCTGGAACGATGTGAAGGTGATCGGCACCGACGAAGAGCTCAACCAAACGCTGGAAAAAGCCAGTCGCTTGTCGGACTTTATCGAACTAGGCGCGCTGATGGTAGAAGACGCGCTCGACCGCGAAGAATCGGCCGGCGGGCATTTCCGGGAAGAATATCAAACTCCAGAGGGCGAGGCCAAGCGTGACGACGAGAACTTCTCGTACGTAGCCGCCTGGGAGTTTCAGGGAGAAAATCAGCCCGAAGCCCTCAACAAAGAAGAACTGGAATTTGAAAACGTGAAACTCACGCAACGAAGCTACAAGTAATCGCTATGAACGTTACCATAAAAGTTTGGCGACAGAAGAACGCCAGCAGCCGGGGAAAGTTTGAGACCTATCCGATGAAGGACATCAACTCGCACATGTCGTTTCTGGAGTTGATGGACGTGCTCAACGAGCAACTGGAAAAAGAAGGAAAAATGCCCGTCCACTTCGACCACGACTGTTGAGAGGGAATTTGCGGCAGTTGTGCCATGTACATCAACGGTCGGCCGCACGGCCCGATGAAGGGCACCACCGCCTGCCAGTTGCACATGCGTCACTTTAAAGAAGGTGAAACCATCACGGTGGAACCCTGGCGCGCTCAGGCGTTCCCGGTCATCAAAGACCTGATGGTGGATCGTTCGGCCTTCGACCGCATTATTCAGGCGGGGGGCTACGTATCGGTGAACACCGGAGGGGTGCCCGATGCCAACGAAATCCCGGTGACCAAAAGCATTGCCGACGAGGCGTTTAACGCCGCAACCTGCATTGCCTGCGGGGCCTGCGTGGCGGCCTGCAAAAACGCGTCGGCCATGCTCTTCGTGAGCGCCAAAATTTCACAACTCGCTTTGCTCCCCCAGGGACAGGTAGAGCGCCGGTTGCGGGCCGAGAAGATGGTGGCGCAGATGGATGCCGAAGGCTTCGGAGCGTGCAGCAACACCATGGCTTGCTCAGCTGAGTGCCCAAAGGAAATAGACATGGCCAATATCGCTCGGATGAACCGGGAGTTTCTGAGTGCTAAAGTGGGTTCGGAAGCCATTGAGGAATAAACGATTCCTTGTCCGCATCAACGAGGGGTTTGAATCTTTCGCTTTCAGCTTATTCCTCGATTGTTGAGCGTCCCCTTCGGACGCTTTTTTTTGGCAAAAAACCGATATCGGTAGCATCTTGAACTAAGATTGGGTATTTTTTGGGAATCATCAACAACTAATTTTCCTATGCGCCACTCTTTTCATCTGTTTAATTTTCTGATTTTTCTTCTTGTTAGATTATTGCCACGCCCAAGCTGATCAGGCACCGCCGCGGTTTAACTTCTTATCATTGTCTTTGCGGATGATTTAGGCTACGGCGATCTGGGGGTTTACGGTCATCCCACCATCCGCACTCCCAATCTGGATCAAATGGCCCGGGAAGGGCAAAAATGGACCAGCTTTTACGCCGCCGCCAGCGTGTGCACTCCCAGTCGGGCGGGCTTGCTCACCGGACGGCTACCCGTGCGAAGCGGCATGAGCAGCGACAGTAGCCGGGTGCTGTTTCCCAATTCGGTGCGGGGGCTGCCCGCCAGCGAAGTTACGTTGGCCGAGCAACTTAAATCCGTCGGTTACGCCACCGCCTGCGTCGGCAAGTGGCACCTGGGGCACCGTCCGCAGTACCTGCCGACCAACAACGGCTTCGATGAGTACTTTGGCATCCCCTACTCCAACGATATGGATAAGAAGGGGAAAGAAGACTACAAATCGCTTCCTGACGATTCTATTCGGTTCCAGGATTATAACGTGCCGCTGCTGCGCAACACCAAAGTCATCGAGCAACCTGCCGACCAACGCACCATTACCAAACGATATACTGAGGAAGCAGTGGCCTTTATCAAAGAACACCAGGACGAACCGTTCTTTGTCTATCTGGCGCATAACCTACCGCACATCCCGCTGTTTGCTTCGGAAGAATTTAGAGGCGGCAGCGAACGCGGGCTTTATGGCGACGTGGTAGAAGAGATTGATCACGGAGTGGGTCAGATCATGGCGACCCTACGCGAAGAAGGCCTGGCCGAAAACACCATCGTGGTTTTCACTTCCGACAACGGCCCCTGGCTACCGTTCAAAACGCACGGCGGAAGCGCTGGATTGTTGCGGGCGGGCAAGGGAACCACCTGGGAAGGAGGCATACGCGAACCCGGTATCTTCTGGTCGCCCACCAACATTGCCCCGGCGGTGGTTTCAGGTATAGGCGCTACGCTGGATTTGTTCACCACCTTTAGCACCTTAGCCCAAGTGCCAATTCCTGAGGATCGGATCGTCGACGGACTAGACCTCAGCGGCACCTTGCTTCGCGGCGAGCCTAGTCCTCGCGAGAGCATGCTGTTCTACCGCGGAACAACTTTATACGCCGCCCGCTTAGGCGACTACAAAGCCCACTACGTTACCGAGGGAGCGTACGGTATGTTTGGTGAAAAGGAAATACGTAACGCGCCGCTCCTCTATAATCTGAGTCAGGATCCTTCCGAGCAGTACGACGTCGCTGAGCAGCACCCGGAAGCGCTTAGCCCGAATCCGAGATATGGTCAGTAAGCACCAGCAGAAGTTGGTAAAAGGAGTGGATCAACTGGCCGAGCGAGAGTAGCTCCGGGCTATCTTGTTAGGTGCATGGGGCAGGAATCGCCTAGGGTGCGCACCAGCTCCACTTCTCGCTCAATGGTCTGAACCAAGGCAACCACCGCTTCGGAAAACACTTCCTGCGCTTCTAGCTCTTTCATCAGGGCGGTCAGCACCTCCATGCCCACCATCGCTGCGCTTGCCTTGTGCTTGTGTCCGAGTCGTTTCAGCTCGCTGATATCCTGCGCCTGCACCGCCTGCTGAAACAGGGGTAGGTCTTCGTCGAGTTCGTTAAACATCGCCGCGATCATCTCCTCCACGATCGCCACTTCGCCACCTACGGTGGCCAGGCAGGTAGCCCAATTGAGGTGTTGCTTCATAGATGTATCTGGTAAATCAGTTTGAGCAGGTGCGGCGTCGCTGATCCAACGCTGGAAAGTGGCGGCGAGCGTATCCAAAACAAAGGGTTTGCTAATGTAATCGTCCATGCCAGCCTCCAGGCAACGCTCGCGTTCGCCCTTCACCGTGCCCGCGGTGAGGGCAATGATGGTGGTATGAGACGGCTCAATGGCCCGCATCCGCCGACACGTTTCGTAGCCACTCAGGTGGGGCATCTGTATATCCAGTAAGACCACCGCCGGTTGCAGTTCGGCAAACCGTTCCAGCGCTTCCAACCCGTCGCAGGCTTCGGTGATGCGGGCATTGGGCAAGATTTTAGCGATCATCGTGCGGGCCAGCAGCCGATTCATGGGGTTATCGTCGGCTAGCAGTATGTTAACTTCCTGGTCAGACAGTTGGTCAGTCTGCTGGTTGGGTTCATCGGCAGACTGAAGTGGGGCATGCAGGTGTTGCAATGTATCGGTTAGCTGATGCAGGGTGATTGGTTTGCTGATCACCTTTTGAATGTTCAGCGCCTCACGGGCTACGTTGATCTCATGATCGTCGGCCGAGCTGTGTAGCAGCACGAAGGGCAACTGCTGAGGAGTGATGCGCATCACCTTCCGCACGTGCTCAATCACCTGAATGCCCGTCAGGGTAGGCATATGCTGATCAATGATCACTGCATCATACGGGTGGTTAGCGATCTTCTCCAGGGCTTCTTCCCCGTCGCAGGCGCTGTGGCTAGCGATCGATTTGAGCGAGAGCATTTCCTGGATAATTTGTCGGTTTTTGGGGTGGTCGTCCACTACCAGCACTCGATTGATCGTCGATACTGCGGGCAAGGGCAGCTTTGGTTCCTGCTTCGTTTTAGCGTGAAGTTTGAAGAAGAATCTGCTTCCTACTCCTACCTGACTCTCCAGTTCTAAGTGGGTTCCCATCAGCTCGAGCAGTTGGTTAGAGATGGTCAACCCAAGCCCGGTGCCTCCGTACTTACGGGTGGTGGAAGCATCTTCTTGCGCGAAAGCTTTGAAAATACTTCTTTGCCGGGCCTGGTCGATGCCAATACCCGTATCGCGCACTGAGAATTCCAAACAGCTTAGCGCTTCGGTTCCGGCTTCTGCCGCTAAGTGTACGTTGATTTCAATTTCGCCTTCCTCGGTGAATTTAGCGGCATTGCCCAGTAGGTTGACCAAAATCTGACGAACCCGAATCGGGTCGATCCAGGCGTACCGGGGAAGAGAGGGCGATACATTTAGCAGTAACTCAACGTTGCTGCTTTGCAATTTGTGCTTTACCACATGACTAATCTGCTCCATCAACTCCCACAGATCACACTGCTCGGCGGATATTTCTAGTTTACCCGCCTCAATCTTGGAGAAATCAAGAATATCGTTGATAAGATCAAGCAGCGAATTGGCCGACTGATGCACCGCTTGCATGTACTGCTGCTGGCTTTCATCGAGTTGGGTCTTGGTGAGCAGATCGGAGAAGCCAATCACCCCGTTGAGCGGGGTGCGAATTTCGTGGCTCATGTTGGCCAGAAACTCTGACTTGGCCACGCTGGCCGCTTCGGCGCGCTTCATAGCCTCGATCATGTTCTGCTCATCCATTTTCTGTTCCGAAATATCCTGAAAGGTTCCGTAAAGTCGTACGCATTCCCCTTCCTGAAATTCAGCGTGACCAATGGCTCTGACCCAGCATTCGTTGCCCCGAGCGGTGACAATTTGAAGATCCTCACGGAAGGGTTCTCCTATTTCTATCGCTCGGCCTATCACCTGTTGGATCTTATCACGGCTGTATCCTTCTTTGTAAAAATTAATTCCGGTTGCTAAATCGGGCACAAAATCCGATTGAACCTCGTGGATCTCCCGGGTCATCTGGGTCCAATGCACCGTTTTCTGCCGTAGATCAACGTCCCAGCCTCCCACGCGCGCCACCTTGTTGGTCTGCTCAAGCATCTCTCGGGTGCGGGCCAGCTCTTGTTTAGCTTTGTGCCGTTCGGTCACGTCACGAAAGATACCCCGGGTGATGGGTGTCCCCGCTGCCGGGCGATGAATGCTGACGTGCCCCTCAACGTATATTCGCTTACCGGATTTGCTCTGAAGCACGGTATTGACTACCGTAGACTGCTGGGATTGCATCAACGTCTCAAACTGCTGTTGGCAGTGACTTAGGCAATCTGGAGCAATCACCTGAAATATGGTTAGCGAAGCGGCTTCCTCCGGGGTGTAACCCAACGTGTCACACCAAGCTTGGTTCACGTATATAAATCTTCCTTCGCGGTCAACGCTTTGAATCAAGTCGTGCGCATCGTCCAGAAAAGATTGCAATTCTTGCTTTGACGTGGTTGTCTCCCGAGCAATACGCGCCAAGCGCTCTTCATTCAACTTTAGCGCGGTGACGTCGGTATGAGCACCCAGCATCCTGAGGGGCGCTCCCTGATCGCCTCGGACAATCATTCCCCGGCAGCGGACCCACACGGTGGATCCGTTTTGGTGGCGGTATCGTACAATCTGATCGTAGGGAAAAGAAGGGTCTTCCAGATGTCGGTTGAACACCTCAATGGCCGAATCCCTATCTTCTGGAAAGATTATATTCTGCCACGCGCTGGCTTTGTGGGGCATTTCGGCCGGATCGTACCCCAGGGTGGTCCAGAACCGGGGGTTCATCCACTCTTCCTCCGGGTTTTGCAAATCCCAGTACCAAAGACCATCGAGTGATCCTTCCTGGATAAAATCAAAAATTTCCGGATGAGTACTGATCCGCTGGTATAGTTCCTCCTTTAAGTAATGTTCTGATGGGTTCATCACCAATCTGTTATTTGTGGCTTGTTCGTTATCTTTGGTAGAGTAAGTAAGAGAATTTCGTCGGTAAGTTTCTGCGAAGTAATGCCGCGATAGTACACGAGCAATTTTGCCCTAAATAATCATCAAACTGTCGGCAGAAACCTTTTAGGACAGCGTGGCGTTCGTAAAAAAAAGCCAATGAACAGGAAGCACATTCAACCTCAGGCCGGACAAGAATCTGTCTGGGATTATCCCCGCCCGCCCCGGCTCGAGACCGTCAGCCAGCACGTCCGCATCGTCTTCAACGACGTGGTTGTGGCTGATACCAACCGAGCCAAACGCATCCTGGAAACCAGCCATCCGCCGGTTTACTACTTGCCCCCGGAAGATTTGCGTATGGACCTACTGCAAAAGAACTCCCATCGTTCGTTCTGTGAGTTTAAGGGCATGGCGGGTTACTACGACCTGGAGGTGAATGGCCAGCGCGTGACCAACGCCGCTTGGTTTTATCCTGATCCGGTGCCTGCTTACGCCGCGCTGAAAGACCACCTGGCCTTTTATCCTTCCAAGATGGACGCTTGCTACGTGGGTGATGAGTTGGTGCAAGCGCAGGAAGGCGATTTCTACG
Organism: uncultured Cytophagales bacterium; assembly: GCA_963833215.1. Lineage (GTDB taxonomy): Bacteria > Bacteroidota > Bacteroidia > Cytophagales > Cyclobacteriaceae > Tunicatimonas. Next base: position 142,486 of record CAWHXE010000015.1, read on the forward strand.
GCGGGTGGATCACCCCTAATATTGTCGGACCGTTTAAGGGCGGGGCCGGAACGTGGGGGTGGTAATTTTCGCAAAAGCAGTGTTTAGTAAGTACGAAGCCGTGCTCGACGATCGTTCTTCGAGCGGATCCACCTTTTCACTTTTCTTCTAAACAACCCTCCATCATGAAAAAATACCTATCCTCTTTCGCCATCGCCGTATTCATCAGCACGGCCACCTGGGCGCAGTCGGCGCAGCATTTTGGTGAGCGCATCGACGAAGAAAACGTAATTTCCTCTACGGAATTAGTCAACACCGTGGCCCAAGAGGGTACCGCCGAAGCCAAAGTGGCCGGAGAAGTCACCAAGGTGTGCGCCGCCAAGGGCTGCTGGATGACGATGAACGTAGACGGGCAGGAGATGATGGTGCGCTTCAAGGACTACGGCTTCTTCGTGCCCAAGGACGCAGCGGGCAAAACCGCCGTGGTGCAGGGGCAGGCGAAGATCGACACGGTGGACGTGGCCACGCTGCGCCACTACGCCGAAGACGCCGGAAAGCCGAAGGCGGAGATTGAAGCCATCACCGAGCCCGAAGTTAAGCTCTCGTTTGAAGCGGCCGGGGTGATTTTGCGGGATTAAGCGTTTACAATCAATAAAGAACTCAGTTCTCACAAGCCACTATTGAAGTGTAACAGATCAAAAGAACTATCTTAGCAATCAAAAACCGTATGGCCGACACCGCAAAACTTAAAGATGCCCTGCATGAGATCATCAATCAGATTGAGGATCAGGCGACGCTTGAAGCAATGCGCACCTTACTGACTCCCCAAGTTGGTGTTCGTTTGCATCAGCATGGACAGCAACTCACTCAGGATGAAATAGACGATTTGCTAGAAGAAAGCGAAATGGATATCAAAGCCGGACGCACTGTTTCTCAGCAAGAACTAAAAGCGCAAATTCAATCGTGGCGGAAGCAGAGCAGCGCGAAGTGGTTCAGGTTTAATTTAAGCGATAGCCCAGGGATAGCTGGAACACGCGGTTTTTTGAACTTTGCTCAGTAAACAGCAGATTAATTTCAGTGAAATCACTGCTTACCACGTCAATTAGGCCGTATATGTAGCGGAAAGTGACATCAAGCTTACCCCCAACTAAGTAATTCAAGCCCACAACGGCTCCTACGTCCGATTTTCGGTCCCAAACCACGCTAGCATCGTTTGAACCAGTAGCATACGATATTTGTGAGGCAAGCCGATAACTCAGTTCAGGCCCTACATGAACGGAGAACTTCTTCCAGGGATGATACCCTATCAATATTGGTAAACTGAGATAACTCAACCTTAGATCAATTTCTTCAAGACCTCCTCCTGGAATAGGAGAAGGAGCTTCAGACTGAAAGCCTTTATTTGAAAACAGAAGCTCCGGATTGATAGATACTCTCTCGCTCAAATAGTGTATTCCGTAGACTCCAAAATGATAAAATAGCCGGGACTGATCATTAACCACCCCCGGATGCTTCACGCTCATACCAGCCAAATTTGCCCCGCCTTTGATTCCGTAACTAAACTGAGCAAAGGCCGACGAACCCACTAGCGTGAGCACGAGTAAACAAACTAATCGCTTCATATGGTTTGGATTTAGTGTAACGAGTAAAATGAACCATTTTTTAGAATAACGCCCCCTACTGATCCCCTCGTATTAGCGCGGATAGTTTTTTCGCTGACACAGATTTATCCCCCGCCAACTCCTATATTTGCCTCATCATTTCTCAGTCCATCAAACAACCTAACTCATGATCATCGGAGTACCCAAAGAGATAAAAAACAACGAAAACCGCGTGGCCCTCACCCCCGGTGGCGCGCAAGAACTTATCAAACTCGGTCACCACGTCAAGGTGCAAACCCAAGCGGGCGTGGGCAGTGGCTTTGACGATGTGGAGTACCTGGCCGCCGGAGCCGAAATGCTGCCCTCTATCGAGGCGGTCTACGAAGCAGCCGAGATGATCATTAAGGTCAAAGAACCTATCGAGCGCGAATACGGCCTGGTGCGTAAAGACCAACTGCTGTTCACCTACTTCCACTTCGCCTCCAGCGAACCACTGACCCGCGCCATGCAGGAAAGCGGTGCCGTGTGCCTGGCCTACGAAACCGTGGAGCTGCCCGACCGCTCCCTACCGCTACTGGTACCCATGTCCGAAGTGGCGGGACGCATGGCCATTCAGGAAGGCGCCAAATACCTGGAGAAACCCATGCGGGGGCGCGGCATTCTGCTGGGCGGCGTACCCGGGGTGCGCCCGGCCAAGGTGATGATCCTGGGCGGGGGCATTGTGGGCACCAACGCCGCCAAGATGGCCGCCGGACTGGGAGCTGATGTCACCATCTTAGACACCAACCTCAACCGACTGCGCTACCTGGACGATATCTTGCCCGCCAACGTGAGCACCTTCATGTTCGAGCGAGTACAACATCCGCTCGCTTATCTCCACCCACGACCTGATCGTAGGCGCGGTGCTCATTCCCGGTGCCAAAGCTCCCAAGCTGATTACCCGCGACATGCTGAAGGAGATGCGACCCGGCACGGTGCTGGTCGACGTGGCCGTGGACCAGGGCGGCTGTATCGAAACCTGCCACCCTACCACCCACGAAGACCCTACGTTTTTGGTGGACGACGTGCTGCACTACTGCGTGGCCAACATGCCCGGCGCGGTGCCCTACACCTCTACGCTGGCCCTCACCAACGCCACCCTACCCTACGCCATGCTGCTGGCCAACGTAGGCTGGGAGAAAGCCTGCGCTCAATCCACTCCGCTCACGCTAGGACTCAACATTGTCCGGGGCGACGTGGTGTACCAAAGCGTGGCCGAGGCCTTTGGTTTGCCCTACGTGGAGGTGAAGGAGTACGTGGCGTAATTTTCTTAGCGCTCAAACTCCGGTAACACTTGCTGGAAAGCGTAGGTGCCGTTGGTGTAATCCATGCGGCAGCAGTAATGGTCCAGGCCGTTGGTCACCGTCAGGTAGCGGGCCCGAAGCGATTGCCCGTAGACCGCCACCTGCTCAAACACCTGGGGCGACAGGGGCACAGTTGCCGCCTTGCATTCAACGACCATAAACGGCCCTCCGGTGCGGTCGTGCACCAGCACATCCGAACGGCGCGCCATTTGGTTGTAGCGTAGCCCGGTTTCTACGCTGATCAGTGACTTGGGATAAGCAAGTTGGTGAATCAGATAGTGCACAAAGTGCTGACGTACCCACTCTTCCGGAGTGAGGGCAACGTACTTTCTTCGGATAATATCAAAAATAGCTACCTTACCCGCCCGACGCTGCAGTTGGTGCTGAAAAGAAGGCAGGTTTAGGGCGGTCATAGTGGCTGGTTAATGGGGGTCAAGATGGCTAAAAGCGAAGAGATTTAAAAGAATTGTTCTTTGTTGATTAGGCGCAGGCAGTGCCGCCCGATTAGTTTTTCGGCTGATGTTTTGTTTTTGAATACCCTATTGTATGCTTCCGCTTCCGGTTCAGCAAACCATCACCCTGCTCACCATCTTGTTTTTATTCGTTGCCATCTACCAAGAGTGGGTACGTCCGGCGCTGGGGTTTCTGCTGGCGGTGCTGGGCTTTGTGGTGCTGGGGATTCTCACTCCTCCCGAGATGCTGGCGGGCTTCGCCAACGAGTCGATTGCCAGTGTGGTGCTGCTCATTGTGCTCAGCGCAGCCCTGCGCAAAAACTTCCCCTTAGAGTCGCTCATTGACGAAGTGTACCGATTCGGCACCCGGGGGCAGCCGCTAAGCTACCGCAGCTTTCTGTTTCGGATGATGGCCCAGGTGGCCTTGTTCTCCTCGTTCGTTAACAACACTCCCATTGTAGCCCTGATGACGCCCTACGTGTTCCGCTGGGGCCGAAGCAACCAGGTGTCGCCCTCCCGGCTGCTGATCCCCCTTTCGTACGCCACCATCATGGGCGGCATGATCACCCTGGTGGGTACCTCCACCACCCTGGTGCTCAACGGCTTCATGATCGAGCGCGGGGTGGGCGAAATTCCGGGCATATCGCTACTCTTCATCGGGGGGGCAGTGAGCGTCACCGGTATCACTTTTTTGGGACTGGTTGGCTACCGGCTACTGCCCGACCGCCGGGATATCCTGGAAAGCTTTGAGAAAAACAAACGGGAGTACCTGGTAGAGACAATCCTCTCGCCCGGCTCTTCACTAGCGGGAAAAACCGTACTGGACGCCGGGTTGCGTAGCTTGCGCGGCATCTACTTGGTGGAGATCATCCGGCAGAAGCAGACTATCTCACCGGTGGGGCCGCAAGAGAAGCTGCGCAGTGATGATGTGCTTATCTTTGCCGGAGAAACCGACTACGTGGTCGATCTGGTTGAGAACCGGCCCGGACTCACCCTGCCCCAACACGCCGACACCCGAAACACGGATCAGATTGAAGTGATTGAAGCGGTGGTCGGGGCGAACTCGAGCCTGGTGGGACAGACGGCCAAGGAAATTGATTTCCGAGAGCGCTACAACGCGGCCATCGTGGCCATCCACCGCAACGGCGAACGCATTAGTGGTAAGATTGGCGAAATCAGGCTGCGGCAGGGCGACTTGCTGCTGCTCTACGCGGGCAAAGACTTCCGGCAGCGGGCCAATTTGTACCGCGACATCTTTATCATCTCGCAACTCAAAGAACGCTTGCAGCCCAACCGGAAAAAGGTGTGGTCGTTCTTGGGAGTAGCGCTCGGCACAGTGGCCCTGATTGTTTTGGGTTATCTGTCGCTGTTCGTGGGGTTGCTGATCATCTTTGCGGCGATGGTGGGGCTGCGGATGCTCACCCTGCCCGACGTGAAACAGGAAGTGGACATCAACCTGGTGGGCATTCTGGTCTTCTCGCTGGCGCTGGGGCAGGCCATGATCAAGACCGGCAGCGGCGACCTAATCGCCCGCTGGATGTTAGACATCACCGACGGGGCCAGCATTGCGGTAATTCTGGGCTGTCTGCTGCTGATCACCACTTTGCTTACCTCTTTTATCACCAACGTAGGAGCGGTTTCGATTACCTTCCCCCTGGCCTACTCGTTGAGCAATTCGCTGGAGGTGGACGGCACTCCTTTCTACTTGGCCATCGCCTACGCTGCCTCGGCCGCTTTTCTCACGCCAATTGGCTACCAAACCAACCTGATTGTGTACGGTCCCGGTGGGTATAACTTCCGCGATTTCCTGCGCGTGGGCTTGCCGGTGACGGTGATTTACCTGGTCACGGTACTGCTGATGATTCGGTGGCTCTATCCTTAGCCTTAGAAGGAGCTACCGCTTGATTACCCGCTGAATGGTTTCTGCTCCGGAAGCACGTAACCGCACAAAGTAAATCCCCGGGGCGTAGGCCGACATATCAAACTGAATCTGATCACTAGTTGCATGCTGTCGTTCTACCAGAACAACGCCCAACAAGTTGATCAACTCAGCGCTAAACGATTTCGGATAGTCCACCGCTCGTCGTACGGTGAGCGAGTGGCTGGCCGGATTGGGATAGATCATAAACTCCTTTTCGCGGGTCCCCGACGTCGGATCAATGCTAGTGACCACGGTGGTATCGCCTGGTTCGGGCTGATTCGGATTTGGGTCTTCCTCAGCCGTAGGCGTGGGCTCCGAGGCGGGTTTCCACTCGTAAGCCCCCAGATCGGGTGCGGTTCCTTCGAAGGGGAAACCTACCTCAACGCCCCGGTCCACTACGTAGCTTTCTGCCCCTCCCGCGGCGTAGTAGGCTTCGGGCTTGGCACCGCGGAGCGCTAGTTGCGGATCGGCTTCCTTGGTACCCGTCGGAATATTCGCCACCTTCCAGGCCACGTTGTTGCTAATGTCCATACCCGTTTCGGGCAGGCTGCCCCGACTGAACGCCGACGGTTTGTTAGGAGCCTTGGCATCCATTGCAAACACCACGTTGTTTTTCACCTGCCAGTTTTTCACCGCTCCGCTTACTTCCAGAAAGCTCGTCGGAAAGTTATTTCGATCTGAGTTCACCAAGTAGACGGTGTTGTTAAAAATGGTTACGTTCTCATTTAACTCGTTCTTTTTAAACACAAAGCCCATCGAGCACTCGGCCACGTTGTGGTGAATTTTGGTTGGTCCGGCATTCTCTCCGCCGTGGATTTCAAACACCCGCCCCGAGTTGCCCCACTTCTGAGCGAAGTAGTTGTGATCTATCTCTAAGTAATTGCGCGGCCCCTCGACCCCGCCCGAGCCATAAAATACGTTGTCGTGAATGCGTACCGTATAGGTATAGTCTCCTCGGTCAGAAGGGTGCTTCTGCCCCCCGGAGCGAGGCACCGACACCATGCCGTTGAACACATTGTTGTAGATTTCCAGTCCCCACTCAAACTCATGCGCCGATTCCAAATCAAACGGTCTTCCCGAGGTGCTATCTAAGGTTACTTTGTTGTGAAAGATGTTGTCGTGAATCTTAGCGTTTTCGTGGCCGCTGGCCTTGTAGCCGTAGCCCCCGCCCTTGGTAGTTTTGAATTCGCAGTTGGCCACTTCAATATCTTTCACGTAGCGCGTGCGCATGCCCCCGCCCCACTCGTTACAGTACCGCTCGTAGCTAGCATCCTCAAAGAAACAACCCTGCACGTTGATTTGCCCCGACCGGTTCAGATAAAGTCCGGCCCAACTAAAGTTACGAATGGTCACTTCTTTGATTTCAATCTGGTCGCTATCCCACACGTGGATGGCCCCGTAGAGTGGGTTTTCGTCCGAGGAAGTAAAGAGCAGGTTTTTAATAGCAACGTTTTTTCTTTTGGAAGGCACCGACACCAAGTAGTTAGGAGCTTGTTGGCTCCAATCGCAGTGGGCATCGGGCGAAGCGGTGAAGGAGGCCGCATTGGTGAGGGTAGTCTTATCGGCCCCTTGTCCTACGACCGTGAAGCCACTTTTGAGCACGGCGGTTTGGATAGCCACGAAGGTTCCTTCACCTAATTGGATGGTAGCAGTGCCTTCCGGAACCTGATCGCAGGCGTAGGCTAAGCTTTTCCAAGCCGTGGCGGATGAAAGACCATCTCGACCGGCGGCATCCTGACCGGCGGAAGATACGTAATAGGTTGTTTGAGCGTGGCTCAGGAAGCCAGTCAGTAGAATAGCAAGAATAAGGGTAGAGAATTTTAGCATAAAATCGGGGTTTGAGCCCCCAAGGACGCCAAGTTTACCCTGCTGTAAAATCGTTAAGTTGAAGTAGACGGGTAATGTGAGACTTAGACCCAAATGGCCATAAAGCGGGCCGGACCGAAGGTTTTAGGCGGAGCCGCGGTCGGCTATTGTCGCCTGGCATCCCACATTTCCGGTCAGAATCTGAATGGAGTAGGTCTAAGCTACGGGGCGTCAACCGTTTATGCTGCGTAAGTTACTCGTAAGATTGGGTGATGAACGGGCAGAAACAGCGATAAGATACGCCCAGAGCGGCTAAACGTCACACGTCGGGTACATCAGAAACACGAGCCACAGACTACTCTACTTCCGATTCTCCTACTGCCATTGCTTCGTTGGGCATCAGGAACATGCTTTCGTCAGGAGGAATGTTACTGATTTCTACGTTGCGATACACGGTTGTGTCACGCACCTCGCCCAGGGCATTTTCTTCCCAGCGGTAGCTGATCACCCGTTCGGGCAACAGCAGTCCGTTCGCTTCGTTCCACGCCTGGTACCAGCGGGCGCTGTACTTTTCGTTGGGCGCACCACTGAAGTAGGTTACCGTATACAGCAACCAGGTGAGGTGGTGGGTGTCCGGATCGAAGTAGGCCAGGTACGCATCGTCCGAAGCATCGCCCACGCCCGGCTCGAAGCTAATCCGTACCCCATCGTAGGTTTTCTCGCGGATGGTGCGGGGCTCCAGCGGCTCGTAGCGAATGCCCGGATCAGCGAACAGGAAGGGCAGGGCCATGAAGTAGAACTGCAGGTTGTGGTAAAAGCGCACGTCGCCGGGGAAGGCCGCTGTGTCGGGACTCACCCAATGGTGGGTGCCATCGTAGCCAATGGTATAATTCTCGCCGGTGAGCAGCACCTTGCGCGAGCGTAGCGCGACGAGTTGGTGATCGAGCAGCGTGCCCTTTCGGTAAACGTCATACTCCAGCCGCTGCTGCGCTCGCCACTGGGCCAATCCCCCGTGGGCTTCTAACGCCTGCGCGAACACCGGCGGCAACCCATTTGAAAAATCGGCCGATTCAGTCGGGGCGGAGGCTGCCGTTTCGTTGCTTGGTGGCGCACAACCGCTTAGCAGTAGTGTACCTGCAATGACCAAAATAGAAATAGTACGGTAGGTTTGACTCATAAAATACATCTCGGTCAACGACTGTTATCCAACCTTCCCGGCCGGGAAGGCACCTTGTTTACTGTTTGGGTGAAGCAGTCTAGCCAGACAGGCAACCTTAAGGCGGTGGCCTCATCTCCTAGCTTGAGTGATCCTTCACAATCCGCCACTGTCCGTCTACGCGGCGAAACAAGAGCGTGAAGTGCCCCCCTAAATCACCGATGCTTCGCTGCAACGACCAGCGGCCCACCATAAAGTAAGCATCATCAGACAGTGGTTCCAGCGACAGTACGTCAAAGTGGAGAGTACCCATCGCGGCCGGTCGGGATAGCGTTTCCGGTAGTTGGCCAGCGTGCTGTCGTAGCCGTAGGTGATGCCGGTCTTGCCGATGAACATCAGCGAATCGGAGTGCCAGTAGCCTTCCATGAAACAGTTCAGATCGCCCGCGTTCCAGCAACGCGTTTGTTGATCCATAATGGACTGGATGGCAGTTTGGTCATCCACCGACTGAGCCTGAGCAAAACAGGAAGCAACGAAGCAGAATCTCAGTAAGATTATTGATCTAAGAAATGTCACCCAATTTGGTTTTAAGTGGTTCTAGGTTTAGGGTCAATTGTCTTACAACCCCGAACCTCACAACCGTCTGATCCGTACGTTGCGAAACCATATGCGGTCGCCGTGGTCTTGCAAGGCAATGTGGCCTTCTTTAGCCTGTCCGTAGCCGGGCATATCCTTGAACTTCGTTTCGGCCACCTGCTCCTTCCACGCGTCGGTCCATAGGTCATACTCCACCACTTTCTTGCCGTTGAGCCAGTGCTCCACGTGCCCATCGTTCACCATAATCTTACTCTGGTTAAACTCATTGATGGGCTTCATCTCGGCTCCTTCGGCGGCATGCAGTGCGTAGTTAGCCCCCGTCTTCTGCGACTCATCCAGGGGGTAATCGTTCTTTTTGGTGAAATTGTCAGCATCAATGATCTGGTACTCGGGCCCAGTCTCGAAACTGTGTTCGTACTGATCGTCTTCCTGAACCAGGTAGATCACCCCGCTATTGCCCGCCTCGGCCACTTTCCACTCAAACTCTAGTTCGAAGTCCTGGTAGGCATCGTTGGTGACAATATCGCCCTGGCCGCCGTCGGTGGTGAGTGTGCCGTCTTCTATCTTCCAGCTGATGCCCTCTCCGTGGTAGTCGTGCCAGTGGTCGAGGCTCTCCCCGTCGAAGAGCGTCTCCCAATCGTCAGCGGGTTCCGAAACAACTTCAGTTGGTGTCACCGAGGCTTGCTCGGTGGTGCCGTTGGGGGACGAACAGCCCCAGATTAGTACAATGCCGATGGATACCAGCGTATCCAGGGCAATAATTAGTAGGTTTCTCATTGGTTGGTTTGGTTAGTGGTCGTGAATTGTAGGAACATGACGGTCGCCGCGCGATTAATCATGTTCCTATATTAATCATGATTCTACGTAATGATGTTCGTACGATATGATCTATTCCCGTTTCCCCATCGCCTTCTCGTCGGATACCTCAGTCATAGTTTCCGGGTCCCAATACACCACACGTTTCTCGTAGTGGCTGGTGTTGGAGGCCAGGGCCGGACCAGCGGCGCGAAGACCAAATACGGGACCTTCCACGGTTTCTTCACCGGTGCGCATGGCGTTGAAGAAATCGGCGAAGTGATCGCGGCGCATGCCTTCTCCGCCGTAGTCTTCGGGCGGGGTGTAGGTTTCCTCGGTGGGCTTAAACTTCTCGTTTAGGGAGTCGGCGTACTTCTTCTTGTACTCTTTCTCAAACTCTTTCTGCGTGGCTTCGGGGAAGGTGCTGAAGGTGTCCCACCCACCGTAGCCAGGGGCTTTGGGCAGCTTATTGCGTCGCACCGTCACGCTGTTCCAGCCAATATCCATCTCCCCTTCGGAGCCCACGATGCGAATGCCCGTGCGTCCGCCCGAGCCGTCTACGAAGTTCACCCGCAGCCCCAAGTTGAAGGCCGGATGCTTGTCGCTTTTGGGGTAGTCGTACAAACCCATCATCACGTCGGCCACGTCGCGCCCGTCTTCCCAGTAGCGCAGTCCGCCCGTGGCGTAGATGCGTTCGGGCCCGATGGCTCCGGTGATGGTGTGCAGCATGGTGAACAGGTGCACGAACAGGTCGCCGGGGATGCCGGTGCCGTAGTCGCGGTAGTTGCGCCAGTGGAAGAAGCGCTCGGCGCTGAAGGGCAGGTCCGAAGCGTCGCCCTGGAACATCTTCCAGTCGCAGGTTTCGGCCGAAGCGTCGGGCGGAATGGAGTACTGCCAGGCGCCCAGCGCATCGTAGCGGTCGAAGAAGGCCTCAGCCAGCACCATCTGGCCGATCTCTCCGGCCTCGTAGAACTCCTTGGCTTTTTGGTGGGCCAGCGAGCTGGCAAACTGGCTGCCCACCTGAAAGGCTTTCTTGGTCTTCTTCTGGGTTTCAATCACCGCAGGGCCTTCCTTGATGTACTGCACCATCGGCTTCTCGCAGTACACCGCCTTGCCCTTTTCCATGGCCTGGATCGCCATGCGGTCGTGCCAGTGGTCGGGAGTGGCAATCACCACCGCATCGATGCCCGGATCGTCGAGAATCTCCTGGTAGTTCATGGTGGTCTTCAGCTGATCGCCGTAGACTTCTTTGGCGCGGGTGAGGTGCCCCCGATAGCTATCGGCCACCGAGATGAGCTCGATACCCGGTTGGGTGAGGGCGGAGTTCACGTCGCCAAAGCCCATGATGCCCATGCCGATGCCCGCGATGGTGATGCGGTCGTTGGCGGGCACCGGACCGCGTCGTTTAAGAATTTGGAAGGTTTTGGAGGGCGAAGCCGCCAGCGCGGCGGGCCCCGTGGCCAGAACGGCGGCCGTGCCGCTGAGTTTCTTCAGAAACTTTCGGCGGGCGTTATCGGATGGTTGAGACATATTCGGGTTAAGTTGGATTAAGTATTTTAAAGATAACGCAAAAAGACGAGGAGGGCAAGAAAATAGTTAAACCAGCAAATAGCAGGCATAATGTACCGCCCATGACGCTCATCTCTTTTTAAAAGATGTACCTTGTCCTAAATACCAATGATCTATGCCATGACTCACGCTATCACCTTTACCAACGCCGACGGGCACGAGCTAGCGGCCCGGCTGGATATGCCTGCTTTCGCGCCGCGGGCCTACGCCATCTTTGCCCACTGCTTCACCTGTAGCAAAAACCTGAACGCCGTGCGCCACATCAGCCGCGCCCTTACCCAGCACGGCACGGCGGTGCTGCGCTTCGACTTCACCGGTTTGGGCGACAGCGAGGGCGAGTTTGCCAACACCAACTTCTCGTCGAACGTAGAAGACCTGCTGGCCGCGGCGGCCTACCTGGAAGAACACCACGAAGCTCCCAAACTGCTGGTGGGCCACTCGCTGGGCGGAGCCGCGGTGCTGCTGGCTAGCCAGCAGATCAAGTCGGTGCAGGCCGTGGCCACGCTGGCCGCTCCGGCGCATCCCGACCACCTGCAACGCCTGTTCACCCAGGACTTAGAAACCATTCAACGGGAGGGTAAGGCCGAGATCAACCTGGGCGGACGGCCGTTCACCATCACCCAGCAACTGATCGACGATCTGCAGCAAGCCCACGAGAAGCACGACTACGAGCGCATTCACCAGCCGCTGCTCATCCTGCACTCCCCGGTTGACGAAACCGTGTCGATCGACAATGCGTCGGATATCTACCGGCAGTCGCGTCACCCTAAGTCGTTCATCGCCTAGACGGGGCCGACCACCTGCTCAGCGCTCCGGCCGACGCCCAGTACGCGGGTACCATGATCGGTGCTTGGGCCCAGCGCTACGTGGCTCCGGAGGGGGAGCAGTCTGCCGCTGAACACGAGTCAGCCGTGGTGACGCGCACCGAGGCCAGCTTCACCACCGAGGTGCAGGTGGGGCCACACCACCTAATGGCCGACGAACCCGAGTCCGTCGGCGGCAGTAACCTCGGACCTACGCCCTACGACCTGGTGTCCGCCGGACTGGGCGCTTGCACGGGCATGACGCTTCGCATGTACGCCGACCGCAAGGGCTGGCCGCTGGAAGCCGTGCAGGTGCGGCTGGAACACAAAAAGGTGTACGCGCACGACTGCGAGCACTGCCAGGACCCGGAGCAGAAGGTTGACCGACTGGAACGCGTTATCACCTTAACCGGGCCGCTCGATGAGCAGCAACGCGCACGTCTGCTAGAGATTGCCGACAAGTGCCCCGTGCACAAAACGCTGGAGTCGGGCATGCGGGTGGTGACTAAGGTTGAAGGTTAGGGTTCTAGGTTTGGGGTTTTGGGTTCTAAGTTGTGAGACGAAATGGCAAACTTTAGAACCCAGAACCTAACATCTCGAACTCAGAACCTCTCAAAGCAGTTCTTTAGCCTGAACACTGTCGCCCTTCATGCTCAAGATCGCCTGGACTCCTAGCTACTCCCACTCGCTGCCCGAGAACCACCGCTTCCCCATGATCAAGTACGATCTGCTGCCCGAACAACTCATCTACGAGGGCACCATCACCGAAGCCAATCTGTTTGCTCCCCATCCCCTAGAAGAACACTACATCACTAACACCCACGACACCCACTACTGGCACCGACTGAAGCACCAGCAGCTTACCAAGTCCGAGATCAGGAAGACCGGTTTTCCGCTGTCGGAGCAATTGGTGCAGCGCGAGATCACTATCGCGCAGGGCACGGTGCAGGCCGCACATTACGCACTGGAGCACGGCGTGGCGGGCAACGTGGCCGGAGGCACGCATCACGCCTTCACCGACCGGGGCGAGGGCTTTTGTCTGCTCAACGACAGCGCCATCGGAGCGAATTATTTGCTAGAGAAGAAGCTCGCCACCCAGGTGCTCATCGTTGATCTGGACGTGCATCAGGGTAACGGCACCGCCCAAATCTTCGGCGACCAGCCCACCGTGTTCACCTTTAGCATGCACGGAGCCAAGAACTACCCCATGCACAAAGAACAGTCTGATTTGGATATTCCCCTACCCGACGGCACCACCGACCGCCCCTACCTGCGTCACCTGCGCAACACCCTGCCCCGCCTGCTGGACGAAGTGCAACCCGACTTTGTGTTCTATCAGTCGGGCGTAGACGTGCTGGCCACCGACAAACTGGGGCGCTTGGGCCTGACGATGGCCGGTTGCAAAGCGCGCGACCGCTTCGTGCTGCAAACCTGCCGCGACGCCGGAGTGCCGGTAACCATCAACATGGGCGGCGGGTATTCGGAGAAGATCGCCCACATCGTGGAGGCGCACGCCAACACCTACCGGCTGGCGCAGGAAATCTTTTTCTAAAGTTACAGAAGGTTCTACTCGCCATCAGCCCAGTTGCTGGAGCGCGTTTGTAACGCGTTCCAAACCCGCTCTAGCAGTGTCAAACCAGGAGCGCAGGGAGCATTAAATGCCCGGAAAGCCAGGAAGGCCCAGGAAATTCCTATAACTTTGCCCTTTAACTGTATCAAAATAACGAACATCATGCTACGAACGCATACCTGCGGCGAATTACGACCAGAACATATTGGCCAATCAGTGACGCTTACCGGCTGGGTGCAGCGCGTGCGCGACAAGGGCGGCGTGCTGTGGATCGACCTGCGCGACCGCTACGGCCTCACCCAACTCATCTTCAAGGAAGGGGAAACCGACGCCAGGGTCATGGAGCAGGCGCAGCACCTGGGCCGAGAGTTCGTGCTGGAAGCCAAAGGGAAGGTGATAGAACGCTACGCTAAAAATCCGAACATGCCCACCGGCGACATTGAAATTGAGGTAACCGAACTCAAGGTACTGAATCCTTCCAAAACCCCACCGTTCACCATCGAAGACCAGTCGGACGGCGGTGAAGACCTGCGCATGAAATACCGCTACCTGGACCTGCGGCGCAGCCCCGTGCGCCAGAAGCTGCAACTGCGCCACCGCATGATGCAGCACACCCGCACCTACCTGGATCAGCAACAGTTTATTGAGGTTGAAACGCCGGTGCTTATTAAGTCTACCCCCGAGGGCGCGCGCGACTTCGTGGTTCCCTCGCGCATGCACCCGGGCGAGTTCTACGCCCTGCCGCAGTCGCCGCAGACCTTCAAGCAGTTGCTGATGGTGTCGGGCTTCGACCGCTACTTCCAGATTGTGAAGTGCTTCCGCGACGAAGACCTGCGGGCCGACCGCCAGCCCGAGTTCACCCAGATCGACTGCGAGATGTCGTTCGTAACGCAGGAAGATATTCTTAACACCTTTGAAGGACTAACCAAGCATTTGTTCAAAGAAGTGAAAGGGTTAGACCTGGAAGCGTTCCCCCGGATGAGCTACGACGAGGCGATGCGCCGGTACGGCAACGACAAACCGGATACGCGCTTCGGCATGACCTTCGTGGAGCTCAATGAAGTGGCGCAGGGCAAGGGTTTCAACGTGTTCGATCAGGCCGAACTGCTGGTAGGCATCTGCGTGACAGGCGCGGCCGAGTACACCCGCAAGCAACTGGACGCCCTCACCGACTTCGTGCGCAAACCGCAGATTGGGGCCAAGGGCCTGGTGTACGTGAAGTGCAACGCCGACGGCAGCTTTAAGTCGTCGGTAGACAAGTTCTACGGTCAGGAAGATTTGCAACAGTGGGCTAAGGCGATGGAAGCCGAAGCGGGCGACCTGCTGCTGGTGCTGTCGGGAGAAACAGGTCCCACGCGGCGGGCGTTATCGGAGCTTCGCTTGCATATGGGCAGCGAACTCGGGCTGCGCGATCGAGCGGTGTACCAACCCCTGTGGGTGGTGGACTTCCCATTGCTGGAGTGGGACGAAGACACGAAGCGCTACCACGCGATGCACCATCCGTTCACCTCGCCCAAGCCTGCGGACATCGCTAAACTGGACAGTGATCCGGGCGCGGTGCGGGCCAATGCCTACGATTTGGTCATCAACGGAGTGGAGATCGGGGGCGGTTCGATTCGGATTCACGACCGGACCTTGCAGAAGCTGATGTTTCAGCACCTGGGCTTTAGCGATGCCGAGGCGCAGGCGCAGTTTGGCTTTTTGATGGAAGCTTTTGAATACGGAGCTCCACCCCACGGCGGCATCGCCTTCGGCTTCGACCGCATGTGCGCCTTGTTCGACGGGGCCGACTCGATCCGTGACTACATCGCCTTCCCCAAGAACAACGCGGGCCGCGACGTGATGATCGACACGCCCTCACCGATCTCGGAGGATCAGTTGAGTGAGTTGGGGATTGAGGTGAAAGGAGAAGTGTGAGATGAGAGATGTGAAATGAGAAAACAAATGATACGACTATGTTACCATCGTTAGGCATTCGGAATTATCGCAATCTGAAGAGCTTGGACATTGAGCGGCTGGCGCGGGTGAACCTGATTGCGGGGAAGAACAACACGGGGAAGACCTCGCTATTGGAAGCGGTGTCGCTGTATGCGGCGGGGGGCAATTTAGGTTGGATAAACCAGATCTTAGTCGATAGAGAGGAGATGTTGATTAAGGATGATATTCAGCGTTCTGTTATGGGGAGGACAGTACAACCCGAATCCTATCTCTCCTTGTTTTATGATCGTCAAACGAACTTGCACTCTGACAGTGAAGGAATTTCTATCGGAGAATTGAATGATGATCCATCAGAGCAGAAATTAAATGAAAAAGCTCAGGTTCTAATCCGTATGGTGAAGTTTACCAGAGAGCAATTTATCTCTGAGAATGGTAAAACGTCAAGGACTGTAATTTTAGAAGATGGGGACTCGGAACAGTTTGAAGACGAAATCAATCTAGGACTGGAGACAAAAGTAAACGGGGAAGCAAAACTACACAATTTAGAAAGAGAGAGGGTCCGTACTAGTTTCCGTAGCATAAGAAGTTCTGAGGTGTCTAGCTTCCAATTCGTTAGAACTAGAGATACTGAAAGTGATTACAATGGTACTCTATGGGACGCAATAGTTTTAACAGAGTACGAAGAATATGTAGTGGAAGCTTTAAGAATTATTGACTCTTTAGTCGAATCGCATTACTTTTATGAAATGAGGAAACAAATCGGAAACCAGTTGTCAAACTTAAAAATTATAAAAATGTACTTCCCCTAAGAAGCATGGGCGACGGTATGAATCGTATCCTTACTATCATTCTAGCCTTAGTCAACGCTACTGACAGTTACCTGCTCATTGATGAATTTGAAAACGGACTGCATTACACGGTGCAAGAAGACTTATGGAAGATGATCTTCAAACTGGCCAAAGAACTCAACGTACAAGTGTTTGCTACCACGCACAGCGACGATTGCATCCATGCTTTTGAAAGTGTGCTGAATAGTGAAGGTAATCAAAAGGAAGGGCAGTATCTGCGCTTGGACAATATCAACGGACAGATTATACCAACCCTGTATAGCGAAAAAGAATTAGATACCGCGGCTGATCAACGCATAGAAGTTCGCTGACAATGGACGTAAGAGAAAAGTTTAATCAAAAGCTATTAGTAGAAGGAAATGACGATCAACACGTTGTTTGGTCCATCTGTCAACAGTTCAGATATATCCGAAACATTTGACGTGGTTGATATGAGAGGAATCACCAATCTCATGCCTGCTATTCCGGTGCGGGCGAAGCAAAGAAATATTTCAATCACTAGGCGTTGTTGGTCGATGCTGACTTTAGGGACCATAGCAACCGTTGGGAGGATACTGTCAAACCACTTCGCGACCTTAAATACGAGGTTCCCGAAATCCCTGATGCATTAGGAACGGTAATCCCTTCACCGGCTCCCAACCGACCACGGGTTGGTATCTGGCTGATGCCCGATAACCAAGATACGGGAATGCTCGAGGATTTCATCCGCTCTCTGGTTCCGGAAGCAGATCAAAGACTCGTGTTGGCTGAAGATGCAGTCACTACGCTGGAGGAACGTAATCTACAGCAGTATGTCCCTAACCATCGCGCTAAAGCATTAATCCACACTTGGCTAGCGTGGCAGGCCGATCCAGGCACTCCGCTAGGGTTAGCTATCACCAAGAAAGTACTTTTCCACCAACACCGCCCTCTGCCAACAGTTCGCCGCCTGGCTCAATCGGTTGTTTAACGAAGCGTAGTTTCAATCATTGAACAATCCATCCGCTAGCAATCGAACAATCGATCCGTCAATCTGATCCACTAACAATCCCCCCGGACGCAGGTTAATCCCCAAAGCACTCGCCCGTGTCCACCGCCTCCCCTACTCCACTTTCCCCCGCCGAAGACTGGTTCGCCCAGCAGGGTTGGACTCCCTTTCCGTTTCAGCGAGAAACCTGGCAAGCCTACCTGGCGGGTGAAAGCGGCCTGCTCAACGCCCCCACCGGTAGCGGCAAAACCTACGCCCTCTGGACACCCTGCCTGCTGTCGTTCATCCAGCAGCATCCCGACGACTACTCACTTGCCCAAAACAACGGACTGCGGGTGCTATGGATCACCCCCTTGCGGGCGCTGGCCAAAGACCTCCGCGCCGCCATGGAACGCGCCTGCGACGGCATGAACGTGCCCTGGCAGGTGGCCGTCCGCAGTGGCGACACCTCCACGAAAGACCGGCAGAAGCAACTACGCCGCTTGCCCGAGTGCCTGATCACCACTCCCGAAAGCTTGCACCTGCTGCTCAGTCAGAAAGACCACCGGCGGGTGTTTTGCCACCTGGAGTGCGTGATTACTGACGAGTGGCACGAACTGCTGGGCACCAAGCGGGGCGTGCAGTTAGAATTCGCGCTGTCGCATCTGCGCACGTTGCAGCCCGCCCTGCGGGTGTGGGGAGTATCGGCTACCATTGGCAATCTGGAGCAGGCGAAGAATATTTTGCTCGGCCCGGACCACGCCTTACCCAGCCGCATTGTGCGTTCGGAGATAGACAAGCGTATCGAGGTACATTCCATCATTCCCGAGCACGTCGACAAGTTTCCGTGGGCGGGGCACCTGGGCATCCGGATGCTGCCGCAGGTGTTGCCCATCATCGAGCAGAGCAAAACTACGCTGCTGTTCACCAACACCCGCGCCCAAACCGAAATCTGGTACCAGCGCTTGCTCGAGGCGGCGCCCGACCTGGCCGGACAAATGGCCATGCACCACGGCTCGCTCGATAATGAGGTTCGCACCTGGGTAGAAGACGCGCTGCATCAGGGCATCCTCAAGTTGGTGGTTTGCACCTCTAGCCTGGACTTAGGCGTAGACTTTCGGCCGGTGGAGACGGTGATTCAGGTGGGTAGTCCGAAGGGCATCTCGCGGTTTTTACAGCGGGCCGGACGCAGCGGCCACCAGCCGGGGGCCACCAGCATCATTTACTTTCTGCCTACCCATTCGCTGGAGTTGCTTGAGGCGGCGGCTTTGCAAGAGGGCGTACGGCAGCGACTAGCAGAATCGCGCAAGCCGCTGGAGAACTGCTTCGATGTGCTGGTGCAGTATCTGGTGACCCGCGCCGTGGGCGAAGGCTTTCGCGAAGCGGAGGTGTATCAAGAGGTTTGTTCTACCTACGCCTTTCGCCAGCTTAGCCCGGAGCAGTGGCGCTGGGCGCTGCAGTTTATTACCACCGGCGGCGACAGCCTGGGCGAATACGACGAGTTCTCGAAGGTGGTCGTAGAAGACGGCGTCTACAAAGTGACCAGCCGACGCACCGCTATGCG
Organism: uncultured Cytophagales bacterium; assembly: GCA_963833215.1. Classification (GTDB taxonomy): domain Bacteria; phylum Bacteroidota; class Bacteroidia; order Cytophagales; family Cyclobacteriaceae; genus Tunicatimonas. The sequence goes on from CAWHXE010000015.1 coordinate 161,374, forward strand.
CCATCGCCTGTCGATGGGCACCATCGTGAGCGACCCCATGATGCGCGTGAAATTTATTAGCGGTGGCTTTATTGGCACCATTGAAGAAAGCTTCGCCGCACGACTCAACAAGGGCGATAAATTCTGGTTCGCCGGACGCAACCTGCGGCTCGAGCGCATCAAAGACATGACGGTGCTGGTGAGCAAGGCTCGGGGCAAAGACGGCCTGGTGCCCCGCTGGAGCGGCGGACGGCTTCCACTGTCCGCACAGCTAGCCGACATGATTCGTCTTAAGTTAGATCACTTCATTCAGGGCGACTACGCCGATCCAGAGTTGCGTGCCCTAGCTCCATTGCTCAATGTACAACGATCGTGGTCGGCCCTGCCGAGCCGAGACGTATTTCTCATCGAGCGGCTGCCCACCCGTGAGGGCGATCATGTGTATATGTATCCTTTCGCCGGACGGGCGGTGCACGAACTGCTGGCGGCGCTGGTCGCGTGGCGCATCAGTCAGATTCAGCCCATTAGCTTTTCTATCGCCATGAACGACTACGGCTTCGAGCTGCTTTCGGATCAGGAAATTCTGCTGGAAGAAGCCCTGGAGCTTGATCTGTTCGGCACCGATCATTTGGTGGACGACTTGCTGGCCAGCGTGAACAGCACCGAGATGGCCAAGCGGCGCTTCCGCGAGATCGCCGCCATCGCCGGACTCATCTTTCAGGGCTATCCGGGCAAATCCATCGGCAACCGCCATCTGCAGGCCACCGCCCAGATCATCTACGACGTGTTTGCCGAATACGATCCGAATAACCTACTGATGGCCCAGGCGATGGACGAGGCGCTCTACCAGCAAGTAGCCCACGCGCAGCTGAGCGAAACGCTGCACCTAATCAACCAACAGCAACTTGTCATTCGGTATCCTCCTCAACCCACTCCTTTTGCTTTCCCGATCACTGTCGACCGGCTGCGGGAGAAAATAAGCTCCGAAAGCCTGGAAGATCGTATCCTTAAAATGCAGCAGCGATTAGAAGAATACGCCGCAAACGGAGAAGTCTAATCCTTTTTATTACTTTTGTTTCCCACCTAACCGATTTATACCTATGAAAATTGCCATTTTATCTCGCAATGGTAACCTGTACTCCACCAAACGCTTGATTGAAGCCGCCAAAAAGCGAAAGCATGAAGTCCGTCTGGTAGACACCCTGAAGTGTGACATCCAGATTGAAAAGAAGAAGCCGACTATTATCTATCGAGGAGAAGACCTAAACGATATCGACGCGGTGATTCCGCGCATCGGGGCCTCCGTTACGTTCTACGGCACGGCCGTGGTGCGGCAGTTTGAGATGATGAAGGTTTTCTCCACCACCGAATCAGTCGCCTTGGTTCGCTCACGCGACAAACTGCGCAGCCTGCAAATTCTGGCTCGGGCCGGTTTGGGTTTGCCGAAAACGGTGTTCACCAACTACTCCAAAGACGTGGATCAGGTGATCGAAGCCGTGGGCGGTGCGCCCTGCGTAATCAAGTTGCTGGAGGGAACCCAAGGACTCGGCGTGGTGCTGGCCGAAACCAAAAAAGCTGCCGAATCGGTGCTGGAGGCCTTCAACGGACTTCAGGCGCGAGTGATCGTGCAAGAATTTATTAAGGAAGCCAAGGGCGCTGATATTCGGGTGCTGATTATCGGCGACACGGTGGTGGGTGCCATGAAACGACAGGCCAAGGAAGGTGAGTTTCGGTCTAACCTGCACCGAGGAGGCTCCGCCCAGGTGGTGGAACTCACCGATGAAGAAGAAAACGTTGCCCTGCGTGCTGCCAAGGCCATGAACCTCAGCGTAGCCGGAGTGGATTTACTACAATCGGCTCGCGGTCCGTTGATTTTGGAAGTTAACTCTTCGCCGGGTTTGGAAGGCATTGAGGCCGCTACGGGCAAAGACATCGCCGGTTCGATCATCAAGTACATCGAGCGTAATGTAGACGTGGATTAGTCACAAAACAGTCCACGGTTGATAGTCAATAGTCTACAATCAGTTCCACTGTTGACTAACGATAAAATCCGTTCTTTCCATCCAGCGCTCGGCGCTGGTTCTTCACTTTAATTTACCATCTAGCTCCCCACCACCCCTTGCCCCATCGTTCGCTCACTATTTTAGGTCACGACATCACCCCCGGCACGTCGGTGCAGCTCTCGATGGATATTGCCAAACTGCCCACCCGCACCCACGTAGAAGTGCCGGTGTTTATTAACCGAGCCAAACGAGAGGGACCTTTTGTACTGCTGTTGGCCGGACTGCACGGCGATGAAACCAACGGTATTGAGATTTTGCGCCGCGTGGTGCGCCAGGGATACCACCATCCGGAGCGGGGAACCATCGTCTGCATCCCGATCATGAACATTTTCGGCTTTATCAACCAGTCGCGCGTGGTGCCCGATGGGCGGGATCTAAATCGGGTTTTTCCGGGTTCGTCCACCGGGTCGCTGGCCAGTCGCATCGCCTACACCCTGCTCAACGAGGTGGTGCGGCACGTCGATTACGCTTTGGACTTCCATACCGGAGGGGCGAGTCGATCCAACTACCCCCAGGTGCGCTCGGTGCTGGAAGATGAAGAAAGTCTGGAGTTGGCGCAAGTGTTTGCGCCACCCTTTATCCTCGCCTCTAAGTATCTGGATAAGTCGCTGCGCAAAACGGCGCACTCCATTGGCAAATCGGTACTGCTCTACGAGGGGGGCGAATCACTTCGCTTGGATGATTTTGCGGTGCAGGAAGGGCTCAACGGCGCGCTACGGGTGCTTCATTTTTTGGGAATGCGTAAAGAAGAAGTCGCCACAACCCAACCACCGGTTTTGCTACGGAAATCTACCTGGATTCGTGCTAAGACGTCCGGCCTATTTTTAGCCAGCATCCGCAACGGTGCCCGCGTGCAAAAAGGAGGCACTTTGGGCACCGTAATGGACCCCTATGGCGAGTTTGAGCGCAAGGTGCGCGCCCCGGCCGACGGACACGTCATTTGCATCAACAACCATCCGCTCATCAACCAGGGCGAAGCGCTTATCCACCTCGGATACGAATAATAGGTCTTCTTGACCTTGGGTCTATTCTCTCCTTTTCCTGATGATGTAATGATCCCCGCAAAAGCGGCTGTGAATGTTGCTGCCCAAACGGTACATTTAACCCACTTCCTACCAGGAAGAGAATAGGTCATTTTGCTTATTAACTGTTCCAGATTCGTGATGCGTAACGTTCTTTCAAGATTCCAAACGTACCTGCTAATTCTAATCCTGGGCGCGCTGGTTGCCGCTTCGTGCCGCAGCCGGGCCATTCCCTGCCCCTCTTTTTCTCAGACAGTTCAGCCAGTGAACTCTCCCGCGAATTCCATCGAAATTGCTGCAGGCACTTCTGCGCGTCCGTATACCCGGTAGCAAAAGGGTTGCCCTTGGCTTCTTAATTTATGCAGCAAAATCGTAAAAAATACTTCTACTCTCCCGCTCGCTGCTTCCTCATCGGATTAGTCGGCGTGTTGCTGTTCACCGGTCAGTCTACGTGGGCGCAAGACGGGGGCAACGTGCCCACCGTGAAGGTGCGCCGCAACAAAAAGAAGGTTAAGCGGGTGAACCCAAATCGTTCGTCCCGTCCCGTAAAGGACAAGTACCGGCCGCCGCTTTCGTTGCCCGCTTCCTCATCACCCAAAGACACCTACCTGCGCCCTCGCTCTATCACTAGTTCTGGCAAGGTAAAGGACAACTACTCTCCGCCACGCTCCAAAAGCCGCTCTGAAGGGGTGCGTGCTGCCGATGCTCGCCCGATGAATGCCCCGGATGCTGAGGAAGGGCAAAACAAACCGCATCTTCCCCTGCTCGATCGGATTTTCAACCGATACGATCGCTATCACCGTCAAAAAGAGCGTTATCTACAAAACTTATCAATCCAATTAAGCGGCTATCAGGGCGATATGCGGGTTCGCAAAGATCGGGGGGCACCCGATAAGTCAGTAGGTAGTTTCAAGGGGCCGGTACTTATCCCCGCCCGCGTTACTCAGCGCAAGGCCTACGAAAAAGTCTCAAAGGAGCACGACGCGTTCGCAGGGCACCAAAAACAACTTCGCCCTTACTTGCGGCGAAAGATTGAGAAAAACAAGGCTTATTACATGGCCCAGTACCAAGGCCAAATTCGCGTTCGAACTCCGAAGGGCCAAACCCGCTACCACAAAAAGTTAGCGGATCAAGTGCATCAACACGAAGGGAGCATTCGCGTGAAAAAGCGCTTTTTCGGCAGTGATAAACACCCCAGCGTGCACCACTTAGCCCAGAAGAGCAAAGCATCCTACCAGCAGAAAGAGCGGCACCGCAAGCGCCGGGTTTGGATTACCCATATTTTCAAATCTAAGGAGCAACCCCAACATTTGAAGGAGAAAGTTCGTAAGCCGAGGTACGATAGCAAAGAATCTGAAATCTGGTATTACTAAGGCAATGAACTACAAATCACTGGAAGACGTGGGCACCGTGGCCCAGTTGCAAGAAAATTCACGTGAACGACCGGTCATAATTTTTAAGCACAGCACCCGCTGTAGCATCAGTAGCATGGCCCTGAGCCGCCTCGAGCGTGCTTGGAATGAGCAGGATATGGAGGGAGCTGATGTTTTTCTTCTGGACCTCATCCGCCACCGCGACGTGTCGCAGAAAGTGGCTGAATCGTTTCAAGTACCGCATCAGTCTCCTCAATTACTGCTCATTCGCAACGAGCAATGCGTGTATGACACCTCGCACATGGGCATATCCTATCGCGCACTAAAGGAGCAAATAGATCAGTTGTAACCTGACATTCTCTCAAAAATCAAACGTAACCTCCTGACGAATTGCTGGGTTTATACTTAGCGCTACCGGACAGTGCAAAGCGGCCTCCTTTAGCATTTCCCGTTGTTCTTTCGTAGCGTTGGTGTGCCCTAGACGAAACGCAATGTCAATCCGGGCGATCTGCCGGGGGTCAGACGACATGTGCTTGGTTACGTCGGCCTCCAAACCTTCTAGCGCAATGTCGTGTTTAGAAGCACGAATACCCATGATCGTTATCATACAACTGCACAGGGCGGCGCACACCAAATCAGTGGGTGAAAAAGCTTCGCCCCGGCCGTGGTTGTCAGTAGGCGCATCGGTAATCAGTCGGCTAGATGACTTTAAGTGAATGGCTTCGGTGCGCAGGTCACCTTGATAAGAAGATTTGATTTGCGGCATAATAAATCCTAGTTTTATACTTTGTATCTTTACACAAACTATACTTTTATTCAATGAGCGGGAAATCTACGAAATTTTGGGCACCATTCGTCTGCCTGCTGATGAGTTTATGTTGTGCAAGCCCTCAATTGTGGGCGCAAGATGATAATGTTTATGAGTACAATCAGGAATATATTTGGGGCGTTAGTAAAAACTCTAATTCTGGACTAATCGGCGGCGTGGCGGGCAAATACAGCCGACAAATCAGCGAAGGCAAGTTTCAGTCCTTCGGGCTGGAGATTGTCAACGTCAAAAATCCCAAAGAACTTCGGGTCCCCTCTCAAGCCACGGGCAACACCTATCTTTTTGGCAAAACTAACTACCTTTTTTCCGTTCGCCCTCAGTACGGCCGTGAGTGGGTAGTATTTAAAAAAGCCCCCCAACAGGGTGTGCAGGTGAACTTTATTATGGCCGGAGGCCCCACTTTAGGCCTACTTACCCCTTATTACGTGCAGTACGGCCGTGACCGACGGATAGAAGTGATTCCGGCCCGTGATATTGCGAACCAAGGAAACACCGGGTCAGTCGTTGGATCTGGCCCTTTTTTGCGAGGCATTCGCGAGGGAGAAGTTAATCTGAAGATAGGAGCGAATATCAAAGCGGCCCTGGCATTTGAGTTTGGCACTTTTAAGAACGACGTCACTGGCTTTGAGGTGGGGTTCCAATTTGAAGCCTTTCCCGAAGCTATTGAAATTGCCCAGGTGGCCGAACCACAACGCTTCTATCCCTCCGCTTTCATCATGCTGTTCTACGGTAGCCGACGGTAATCTTCTGGAATTTATCTCAGCCGGTAACTGTTTTAAAACTGTCGTAAACTACACTACGCCTTCTTTCCTATCACTATGATTGAATTACCGGTCGTTTCTAACCAGGCGCCGCGCACCGCTAAGCCCAACTGGCTGCGCGTGAAGTTGCCAACGGGCAAAGAATACGCCAAGGTGCGCACCCTGGTAGACCAACACAAACTCCACACAATTTGCGAAAGCGGCAATTGTCCCAATATGGGCGAGTGCTGGGGTAGCGGCACTGCCACTTTTATGATTCTAGGCAACGTTTGTACCCGAAGCTGCTCTTTTTGCGCCGTAGCCACGGGCCGCCCCCCAGAGTACGACGAAGACGAACCCCGCCGCGTAGCCGAAGCCATTCAACTCATGCAGGTGAAACACGCTGTGCTCACCTCCGTCAACCGCGACGAGTTGAAAGATCGGGGTGCCGAAGTCTGGTACCAAACCGTGAAGGAAGTAAAGCGGCTGAGTCCCGGAACCACCATCGAGACGCTCATTCCCGACGTGAAAGGAAACTGGGACGCGCTCTACCGAATGATTGACGCGGGACAAGAAGTGGTGTCGCACAATGTGGAAACGGTCGAGCGACTATACCGCCCAGTACGGCCGCAGGCCAAGTATCCCCGTAGCTTAGAACAGATTCAACGCACCAAAGACTACGGCAAACGCACTAAATCGGGTATTATGTTGGGTTTGGGCGAAACTATCGACGAGGTGCATCAGGCAATGGACGATTTGGTGGCCCACGGTTTAGACATTCTAACCCTGGGGCAGTATCTGCAACCCACTAAAATGCACATCGCGGTGGCTGAGTTCATTCACCCCGATCAGTTTGCTGCCTACCGAGAGGAAGGACTTCGCCGCGGACTGAAGTACGTTGAATCCGGTCCTCTGGTGCGCTCTTCGTACCACGCCGAGCGACACGTCAATGTCTGAGTGATGCAACCGGCATTAGACGATCAGCAGAAAAAGAAGTCTGACTACGCAAGTATCACTCCGCAGCGAGCCACCGTTTTTCTGGCAATCACTCACGGAGCCGGAGTAGTCGGTTTGCTTAGCCCCGCCCGACATCTATTTCAGTTGGCGACTCCCTTTCACCTATTGCTGACCGTGTCCGTACTGCTCTACTTTCACCGGGACTGGCGTTCCTCTTTCTGGTGGTTCATTGCTGGAGTGATGTTGATTGGCTACTGGGTAGAAGTGCTGGGAGTGCACACTTCGCTCGTTTTCGGTTCCTACGCCTATGATACTACTCTAGGCGTCAAGGTGCTGGAGGTGCCCCTCATGATTGCCGTTAACTGGTTGCTGCTTACCTATTTGTGTGGCACAGTGGCTTACCGCCTTTCCACCAAAACTTCTGTAAAAGTGCTGCTCGCTGCTGTACTCATGGTTGCTATTGACTATCTTATCGAACCGGTGGCAATCGAGTATGACTTCTGGCACTGGGAAACCTTTCATCCACCCTTGCATAATTACTTGGGCTGGCTGATTACCGCGCTGCTGGTGCAAGGATTATTTATCGCAACATCCTTTGAAAAAGGCAACCCCTTAGCATTGCCCCTACTAATTATCCAGGCCCTTTTCTTCTTGGTTTTGCAACCTTGGTAAGAAACACTCCTGAACAAATCGCATTATCGGGGGTTAGCGTTGCAACTATCTTTGCAATAAAGGTGAACCTGAAACCAGCCCGTTGAGTACGTATTCGATAAAGGATTTAGAACAACTTTCTGGAATAAAAGCCCATACGCTACGTATCTGGGAGCAACGTTATCATTTCATATCACCTAAGCGCACCGAAACCAACATTCGCTACTACGATAGTGAAGATTTAAAGCTGATACTCAACGTTGCCCTGCTGAAAGACAACGGCTATAAGATTTCTAAGATCGCCACCCTAGGCCGGGACAAGTTAAACGAAATTGTGCTTCAGCTTACTGAGAAAAACTGGCGTTATCCCGACCAGATCAACGCGTTGTTACTCTCAATGATCGATCTTAACCAAGAGCGATTTGAGGAAGTTATTGCTTCTAATTCGCGCAAAATAGGCTTTGAGGCCACCGTACTTAACGTAATTTATCCTTTCTTATCCAAAATTGGTGTGCTCTGGCAAACGGACGCGATTAACCCCGCGCAGGAGCATTTCGTTACGAACCTGATTCGCCAAAAAATAATCGTTGCGCTCGATGGTCTTCCGTCCCCCCAGCGAAACACGGCAGACAAGTACCTGTTCTATCTTCCCGAAGGCGAATTGCACGAACTCACGCTATTGTTTGCGAATTACATTGTGAAAGCCCGCCACAACCGCGCAATCTACTTCGGACAGAATCTTCCCTTCGATGACGTAATTAATATCTACGGTATTCTCAATCCCGAGTATATCGTCACGGTGATCACCACCAGCCCCCCCGCCAATCAGGTGCAAGATTACGTGCACCGTCTGGCCACCTCCTTTCCCCAGGCCACTATTCTACTGAGCGGATACCAAGTGCTGAGTCAGGACATAGATTTCGCTGACAACGTAACGGTCTTTCATCGCATAGAGCACATGATAGATTTCGTAGAAGCAAATTCAGCAGAAGCACCACCTACCGCAGCAGACAAATAGCTGCCCGTCAATGATCATCTACGAGACATTGAAGCGCTCGCCTCCGCCCGATTAGGCAAAGCTACTTGTCCGAGTAGTTAAAAGTACTCATTTCAACGTTTCTTCACTTCTTGTTTGATTTTTTTTACTCAAATATTAAACAAACTTTCGAAGCTTACGTAACCACAAGCAGGCATTATCCTAAATCGGAATTTTTTTACTCTATGCAATCAGCCCATTTTTTGCTTAGCCCTAATTTTTCTTTAGCTAGCGTTTCTCTTTCACCGATTTTACCGTATCAATATTACACTCGCTCTTATCTGAATCCATTAGGCACTTTTTTAACGCTTGTTTAACTTTTCTTAGTCACAGTTTCAACAAAAATCCCTAACCTTTACGTTTATGACCGCACTAGAATTTAGCTACTCCTTAGACAAAATGTCTAAATCTTTGAAGCCCTTTGCGCTTAAGCTTACCAAAGACATGGAAGAAGCCAACGATTTGTTGCAAGAAACCATTCTTAAGGCTTTCACTAACCGAGATAAGTTCACCGACGGAACCAACCTCAAGGCGTGGCTCTACACCATTATGAAGAACACGTTTATCACCAACTACCAACGGATGGTGCGGCGCAATACTTTTATTGACACCACCGACAACCTCCATTACATCAATAGTTCTAGCAATACGACTGAGAATCGCGCATACTCCAGTTTTGCCCTGCGCGATATTAATCAAGCGATTGCCCAGCTAGACGATGCCTACAAAACTCCGTTTATGATGCACTTCCGTGGTTTTAAGTACCACGAAATCGCTGATCGTCTGCAAATTCCGATTGGCACCGTGAAAAACCGAATTCATATTGCTCGTAAAGAATTGAAATCTGTACTGAAAAACTATTCGGTTAGAGACTAGCAACTGAATGCGCAAACGAGTAATCGTTATTGGGGCTGGCTTCTCGGGCTTGTCCGTAGCCACCACCCTGGCTCACCAGGGATTTGATGTAACCATTCTTGAAAAGAATAGCTCGCCCGGAGGGCGGGCTCGCTCTTTTTCCGAGAATGGTTTTGTGTTCGAACATGGGACCCAGCTGGTACTGGATGCCCGATGTCTTTGAAAACTACTTCGCCACCTTCGGCAGGAAAGTAGCTGACTACTACGAGTTGCTCCGGCTCGATCCTTCCTACGCTATTTTCTTTGGCGAGCAAGATACCCTAGAGGTTCCAGCAAGTCTCAAGGAATTACACGCGTTGTTCGAGCAGCACGAACCCGGCAGCAGCGCCCGACTCGATACGTTTCTGCAAGAAGCGGAGTATAAGTATCGGGTGGGGATCGAAGAGTTTGTGTATAAGCCAGGGCTTTCTCCCCTGGAGTTTGCCGACTCGCGTGTTTTTCGTTCGTTATTTCGCCTGCAGATGTTTACGTCAATGGCCACGCACGTAGACCAACTGTTTCAGAACCCTCGCCTGCGGCAACTGCTTAAGTTTCCGGTATTATTCCTGGGAGCCACCCCCGAGAACACTCCGGCCATGTATAGCCTGATGAACTACGCTGACCTGGTGCTGGGCACTTGGTATCCTAAAGGAGGCATGTACCAAATTATTCGGGGCTTGGTGACGTTGGCCGAAGAACAGGGCGTGAAACTGCTTACCGACCAACCCGTACAACGCATTCTTACCAGCGGTCGCTTGGCCACCGAGGTAATCACCGAACACGATCGCTTCGACGCTGATGTTGTGGTTTCCAGTGCCGACTATCACCATACCGACCAGGCACTGCTCACCCCCGCCACCCGAAACTATTCGGAAACCTACTGGAACAAACGCGTGATGGCCCCTTCGTCGTTGTTGTTCTACCTGGGAGTGAATAAAAAGCTGGACAACCTGCTTCATCATAACTTATTCTTCGACGAAGATTTTACCCGACACGCTGAAGAGATCTACGAAGCTCCCCAGTGGCCTTCCAATCCCTTATTCTACGTATGCTGTGCTTCCAAAACTGATCCCGACTGCGCGCCGCCCGGCCACGAAAACGTATTTGTACTCATTCCGGTAGCTCCCGGACTCGACGACTCGCCCGAAACGCGGGAGCACTACTACGAACTCGTTATGAAGCGACTGGAGCGACTCACCGGTCAGTCAGTTCGGGATGCGGTGGTCTGTAAGCGGAGCTATGCGCACCGTGATTTTGTGGCCGATTACAACGCCTTCCGGGGCAACGCCTACGGTTTGGCCAACACATTACGCCAAACCGCTATCCTGAAACCCAGTTTAAAGAACAAAAACGTTGAGAACTTATACTACACCGGACAGTTAACCGTCCCCGGGCCGGGCGTTCCGCCGTCGTTGATATCAGGTTTAGTTGCCGCCCGAGAGATTGCCAATCGGTATCAACCAAGCAGCCGGTCCATCAATACTGCTTAACTATTGAGGCGTTGAGAATAGTCTGAGACATGCTCACCGCCGGGTGCTTCTTCGTATATTGCGCTAAAAGCTTGCGAGCCTTATTTTATGAATCTATTTGATCTGACTGCCTTCCGCTGCAGCAAAATTATCACCCAACACTACAGTACTTCCTTCTCGCTGGGCATTCGCAGCCTCCACCAGCGGTTTCACGATCCCGTCTACGCCATCTACGGTTTTGTGCGCTACGCTGACGAGATCGTTGACACCTTCTACGACCACGACCAAGCCCGCCTGCTTGACGACTTCAAGCAGGATACCTACCGCGCCCTGGAAGATAAGATTAGCCTGAACCCCGTGCTCCACGCTTTCCAAAAGACGGTCACCGAATACGCCATTGAAACCGAACTGATTGATGCCTTTCTGCACAGCATGGCGATGGACTTGCACCCGCAGGTATACGACGCCTCGGGTTACGAAGAGTACATCTACGGTTCGGCCGAGGTGGTGGGCCTGATGTGTCTGCGGGTGTTTTGCGAAGGCGACGACGCGCTCTACCAGCAACTTAAGCCCCCCGCCCGGCGGCTCGGCGCGGCCTTCCAGAAGGTAAACTTCCTGCGCGACATCAAGAGCGACTACCAAGACCGGGGGCGCGTTTACTTCCCCGACGTTGACTTTAACCACTTTAGTCAGTCGGCCAAGGCAACTATCGAGGCCGATATCCAGGCGGACTTTGACGCGGCCTACCAGGGCATTCTTGGTTTGCCACCGGCGGCCCGGCTGGGCGTGTACTTGGCCTACGTGTATTACCTGCGCTTGTTCAAGAAGATCAAAAACTGCTCCGCCGCCCGCATTGCCAATGAGCGTATCCGCATTCCCGACAACCAGAAGCTTATGCTGCTGTTAGGAACCTATTTCAAGAATCAGTTCAACTATCTGTAGCACGAAACCACTTTTGATGAACCCGTAGTGCATTTATCAGGAACTTATTCGGACATTCTGTCCTTCCTTCATTCAATCATTCTCACTAAATCACATTTTCTCAAAGCATGCACTTACTTGCGAAGATTGCAATTGTCGTTGGCACGTTTTTGTTCATGGAAGGCGTTGCCTGGTTCACGCACAAATACATTATGCACGGCTTTTTGTGGTCGTGGCACCACTCCCACCATTCGCTCCGGCATGGTTGGCTCGAGCGCAACGATTTGTTTGCCCTGGTGTTTAGTCTACCGGCCGTAGCCCTGATCGTCACCGGTTACGAGGTGCCCTCGTTGTTCTTCTTGCGCTACGTCGGCTTTGGCGTCACCGCCTACGGAGTGTTCTATCTGCTATTTCACGACATTTTGGTGCATCAGCGCATTCCGTTTAAGTTCAGGGCGAAGCATCCCTACCTCAAACGCATGATCCGGGCGCACTACATCCACCACGCCAAGCACACCAAAGAAGACTGCGAAGCCTTCGGTTTCCTCTACGCTCCCCCCAAGTTCGACGAACGTGCGGCGAAGAAGAATCAAATGACTGAAGGAATAAACGAATGAATGTACCCCGTTCATTCATTCCCTCCTTAATCCTTCATTCAATGGATCTTGCCCTCCCCAGCTCCCCTCCGAACCGACGGGCACGAAACGGGCGAACAGGTCTTCGGTGAACCAGTGGTGCTGTTTGGTGTTGCGCACGGCTTGCCGGTGCAAATCGCTGCCGTAGGCAAACTGTTTCATACTGTCGGCATTCTTCCACAGACTGAAGGTGGCCTGCTGCACCACCGGCCACTCGCCCACCCCCAGCGACAGCCAGCAGTCGGTATGTTCGGCAAACTGTCGGTTAATCCGCAGCGCCTGCCGCCAGAAGGAGCGCAAGCGCCAGGGGTTGATCGTGGCACGGGTGAGCACCGCCACTGGTTGATTAGGTTCCGGCGTCGAGGCGATAGGGACAAAGGGCTGCTTACCCGACCATTGGCCGTGCGCCTGGTAGCTCTTCAGGTACAGCGTCCAGTGTTCGTGGCTGCGTTCGGTGAACGTGCGAAAACGATCATTATCAGCGAAGAACCGTTGGGCCGCAGCCTCATCGTCCCACACGGCAAGGAGGCAATATACTGAGAAGTCGGGAAGATAGTGAAAGCGGCGACCGGTGCCAAGTAGCCGAAAGAAAGTCAGGCCGGGCACTTTTTTCAGGGGCGCAAGCGCCAGTTGCATCTGCGACATGCCCCACAACTGGTGACGCCAGCCCGAAAAACGAAAGCACGTGAGGGTAATTATCTGAGAAGAAGCTACATAATCGGACACCTAATCGGCTTTTCCGAAGGAAACGATGAGTGAAACCCCGGACAAGAAGAAAAACAAGCCAATGATCACAATCCAGCTGTTGCCCACGAAGGGCAGGTTGCGACCGTAACCGGCTTCTTCAATCAACGAGAGAATAACCAATATCAGGGGAATGATCCCGAGGATAGCCATCACAAAACCCGCTTTTCTCATAGTGTTGTAGCTAAGACCGGGCAGCGCTGCCCGGAGGGCAAAAGTACGTCCTTCGGGCGAGAAAGAAAAGCCTGAGCTGCGAAGAAATATCAAATTCCCATCCCACCGCAAGCCCTCGTGCTAATAAGGATCGTCCGGCCCGAATGGTCGCTTAGCGAAGCAGCAACCCGGCACCAAGTCCACCCGCTCCGTGGGTCAGGCGCTGCACCAGCGACCGCCGACGGGCTACTCGCAACCCTTGGTAGAGCGACATGATGGACAGCACCATCGCTACCCCTACCAACCAACGGCCTACCTGACGAGAAACCAGTATGCTCAAAGATTCAAATCACAGTAGCCGATTGAATGCCGAACATTTCCAGCATCTGCGGATGACTACGCAAGGCTATTCGTGCCACCATGCGAAACTCTACCATCCAGGCCCGCAGGGCTAGTTTGCCCCCCCGCACCTCTAGGGTGCGCTCATCAACCAGGACTTTCTTTTGTACGCGCTCTTCTTTTAGGGCTAGTAGCTGCTCCACTTGCTCCTGCGCGTGTACCAGGGCCACCGCAGAAACCCCAAAGGCCTCTAGCGAAATGTCGCGGATGTGCAGTTGCTGGTAAAATCGAGCAGCCTGCCGCACACATTCCCAGCGCCGGGTGGCCAGGGGACTCACCCCTAGGGCTTTGAACAAGGCAGGGTTGGCGTGAAAGGCATCTCGAGCAATGCCCACGTGCGCCCGAAACTGCTCATTGACGGCCTGCAAGCTAGCGTTTATCTGCTGCGAAATGGCGTAGCGCTCGTTCCGCAGGCCCGTGTGCACCTCGTGCAGGTGCGCCAACGTTCGCCACCGCAGTTTCCCGGTTTGCAATTGCGCCGAACTCATTCCGTACGCCTCTAAAAGCTGGCAGGCGCTGGGGTTGGTCAAAGCACCTTCAATGGCCAGTTCGGCCGCGTGCAGCAATTCGTCGGTTTTGTATAAGTTCATGCGCGAGTGGTTAACGGGGATTTAAGTACGCAAAGGAAAATAATGCGGCGCACTATTTTGGTGCAAGAACCGCCGGGGTGGTACTGCGTACCGTTTAGCGCCCAAAAGAAAGTATTTTACCTCTTATACCGATGCTTTCACCCGGATGCCGAACATCTCCAGCATCTGCGGTTGCTGCCGGTAGGCCAGGCGGGCATTGGCCCGAAACTCCATTACCCACGCGCGCAGCGCTACAATCGCCTGCCGCAACTCGCGGGTGTTTTGCTGCCGCAGTCCTTTCTGATGGAAACGCGTTTTTTTGTGTTGCAACAACTGCGTGGCCGTCTTTAGCGCCTCCTGAATTTCTTTCTGACTAACGCCCTGGGCTTCAAGCGATATTTTTTGTTGCAAAACCTGCTGACAAAAGTGAATTGACTGCTTCACGCTGGCCCAGATACCCCTTTCCAGGCGGTTAATATTCAAGGAATGCAATTGCTCCGGCTTATCACGTAGGGCAAAGAAAGCCGCCTTGCGATGCACGCTCAATTGATCACGCACCGCCTGCAAACCGGCATTCATCTGCTTCGAAAGCGACCAACGCTCTTGTTCTAGTTGGGTGCGCGTTGTTAAGTACCCATCAACTGCCTGAATCCGTGTTTTGCCAGTTTGAAACTGGGCGCTACCAAACCCCACCGCTTCTAACCGTTGCTTTGCCTGCGGATCTTCCTGTAAAATATTTATGATCAGTTGGGCGGCTTCTAACAAGCCTTCGTAATTGTACAAATTCATACCACTTCATTTGATGAGCAACAAAGGTGCGTATCCTTTAGATAAAATGCTTTTCCATAATGAATAGCAAATTACTTTGTACTATTTGGTGTATATTCGCCGTATTCCCACTTTTTTGCCTCCAAACATGACGACACGTAGGCAAACGCCCCCTCTTTCAGTGAACAAACATTACGTCGACCTTGCGCTCGAGTATCACGGGAGGCAAAAAACATACGTCGAAGAGCCCAATACGGCGGGGTTAGCGGGCTCTAACAGCCCGAAAACTGCCTAAAAACAAGTCTTATAGAGAATAAATATCACTACATGCACCCGCTAAGTGCCGTCGACAGGGTGCATGTAACGCTGCCAATACCCGCAAAAGCAGTATTTGCTATCCCGAAACGAGATGCTTAACTTGACTGTGCGGCACAGTTACCAATTTCTTAGTGTAGAATTTGACAGCCAAGCATGACTAGCGAACGTAAAATTTGTATTATACTTCATCATTCGGCCTTCCCTGTTCGATATTCAATATTCCTTGTCGGCTGGCTATTATGCTGGGGGGTGGCCTGCACGGAAGCGCCAGAACCGACGATCGCTCCTGCGGCCGAATCCTATCTCAATGAGGTGCTCGATTTGATGGAGGCCAACTCCATCAACCGAAAGACGATTGACTGGACTGACCTTCGGAGTAAAGTTTTTGAAAAAGCAGGGGCGGCGCAAACCATCGATGAAACTTACGAAGGTATCAGAGAAGCGCTCACGCTACTGGGCGACGACCATAGTTTCGTCATCAAGCCCGACAGCACCGGCTTGGCGGGAGTCGGTACCATTCGCTGCAACATCGTGACCGTTCCTGCGGTTTCGGTTCCGGAGACGGTGGGTTACGTAAGAGTAGCTTCGTTTTCGGGCTCCGAAGAAGAAGCCCGTGACTTCGCCCAGGCCATTCAGGATCAGATACGATTTATTGACGCGCCCACCATTGAGGGCTGGATTGTGGACTTGCGGGGCAACACCGGGGGGGACATGTGGCCGATGCTAGCCGGGATAGGTCCCATCTTGGGCGAAGGCGTAGTGGGGCACTTTATTGATCCTGACAATAACCAATACGCTTGGGAATATCGAAACGGAACGTCTATCAGTAATGGCTTTCGGGTGACGCAAGCCCCCAATCCTCATCAGTTGATCAATCCGGAACCTCGTGTGGCGGTGCTGCTGGACAACGGGGTGGCTAGCTCTGGCGAGGCCGTGGCCATTGCGTTTGTCGGAAGAGAGAACACCCGCAGTTTCGGCTCGCCCACCTGTGGACTATCCACCGCTAATGCTGGCTATACTTTGAGCAATGATGCGCAGTTGTTTCTTACAGTGTCGTACATGGCCGACCGCAACAAAAACCTGTTCGGCACCCCGGTGCCCCCTGACGAAGCGGTGGCCCTCAGGATATTATCGAGCGCGCGGTGGCGTGGGTCAGGGAGTAATTAGCTGTCCGTCATTTCATATCAGCCCCCTACAGTCAGCAGTTCTCTGCGCTAAAGCGCAAGCTTTAATTCGCTCAGGGAGTATAGCACTGTTCCCCCCGTTGCCGCCAGTTCCGGGCCAACGTATGATGACACCCTACCCGAAAACGTCACGGTCTGATCAACGTACGCGCTAAGGTCAGCACAGGTGAAGAAGATCAGCTGGGAGTCGTAAGTGCCATCTATTGATTTCACCAGTGCGTAGCGGTTGATGTCGTCGTACTTCCTAACCTGTCCGGATAATTGATTGACCACCATTAATAGTTGGTTTGCCGAGGGGTCCACGCTTGGACGGTAGTTGGCCAGATCACTTATCGTGTTGGTAGCAAACATAGGGTCGCCCTGAGCCACCGGCTCAACACAGAAAGTATCTATTGCCATTGCGAGCGAGTCGGTCGTAGTGGCGGCTGGCGCTGGTGCCTCATCGCTGCACTGAAAGGCGAATAACAGCAGAGATGCTATCAGCAGTGAGCAAGCTTGTTTCATAATAAAGACGGCCAAAGGTGGTACAGGATCATACGAAATGTTACGGAATGTGTTTTGCTCGAGGCAGCTCAGCCTCGTACTGCATACTTTTTGCTGCCGAAATAAAAAAGATTGCTGCGTGCCAGCAGCCCACTAAACCATCTTATTAAAGAGCGGTTTCCCGGAGCCGATTACATGATCAGTCGCCCCCTGCGCCACTGGTTCGGTCTCGAAAAGGAGATGTTTCCTCCGGCTGAATACTGGGACGGAGAGCAGATGGACTTTATGGTACGCATTCTGACCCACCTCTATCTGGAGTTTAACTTTGAGCCGATGCATTATCAGTACCATACGCCCGACGCTTCGCCCCACAAACTGGCCTACGCGACCCTTGTCCGGGGATTCGATGCGATAGAGACCTACTATGACGACTACCAACAGCCGGTCTACTTGTGCGAAGAAGACCGCGATACCTGTCCGTACGGCGAAGACCACTGCTTTTTTCAGGATAACTAACGCGACTATTCTTCGAGAGAAGGCAGGAGCACGGTGAAGGTGGTGCCCTGATTGACTTGTGAGTCTACTTTTACGTGTCCTTTGAGCTTTTGGACGGTTTCCTTTACCAGGTACAGGCCCAAGCCGGAACCCGGCACCCGGTTGGTGGCTCGGTAAAACATATCAAATATTTTGCTCTTGTGCGCGGGTTCAATCCCAATGCCATTGTCTTCTACCCGAAGCGTCGTCTGCTGCCGGTCGACGTTGGCCGAAATATGTACGTAAGAACGATCGTGACCAGAGCGGTGATAGCGGATGGCGTTGGATATAAGATTGTTGAGCACAATTTTGAGTCGTTGTCGGTCGGTGGGCAGGCTTACGGTTGGCTCAATATGGTTTCGAATCTCTACCCGGTCTTTGTCGGCATTTTGCTGTTGGGAGGCGATCACTTCGTTTACCATCTCGCTGAGATTAACCTGTTCCGTGGTAAGATCAGTGCGCGAGTTTCGGGTCAGGTTCATAATATCCTGAATGAAATTGTTCAGTTGATGCAAGCTTTGCTCCGCCAAGGCAACGAACTGATCCCGTTGAACCGGGTCTTTCTCTATCTTTAGCAAGTGCAGCAGTCCCAGGGCGGAAGTGAGCGGAGCACGCAAGTCGTGCGATACGCTGTAGGCAAAGTGGTCCAACTCTCCGTTCATCCGCTTTAGTTCTTCGTTTTGTTTTTGTAGTTCTTCTTCATTCTTTTTCTTTTCGCTGATGTTGAACAGCACTCCCTGGAAGTACTGTTTGCCATCTTTCACCACATTGGCTCCGTGTTCTTCAATCCAGTGCAGTGCTTCCATCCCGGTGTTTCAGGCGGTAGGTGAGTCGGTAAGGTTGCTGGTTGGCTAGTGCTTTGGCTACTGTTTCCTGTTCGGATACCTTCTGGTCATCAGCGGGAATCAGATCAGAGCAGCAATGCGTCCTTCCACAAAGTCTTCTACAGGATAGCCAATAAGGTGGTGATTTCTTCACTAATGTAGAGCAACTTGCGGTCTTGATCACTGGTGTGATACGTATACGGCACCCGGAATGCTCTCGGCCAGCGTGCGAAACTGGGCTTCGCTTTCCTGGGCCTGGCGCAGGGCGGTCTGTTGCTCAGTGATGTTCTGTGAAACGGCCAGCACCCGGTCCACGGCTCCGTCCGAAGAAGTTAGCGGACTCACGCTGATAAGGTAAGTCTCCTCTCCGATGGTGGTATTTGTGAAGAAGCGCTCACCGCGGAGCACGCGCTGGAACTCCTTTTTTAGGCGAACGGCCTCCGCGGGGGTCAACACCACCTCCATCGGCTGTCCGGTTAACGATGTTTCGGTGAGACCAAGTTGCTGAAGTGCTTCGCCCGCGGTGTATAGATACTTCAGATTCTTATCAAGAATGGCCACCGCTCCGTTGGGGAAGTTTTTGGCAATCTGCCGGCAGAAATCATCATGAGCGTAGGCTATTGTGGCGGGCGAGCCAGATTCCGGTGAGTTTGATAGACCTGCTTGTTGTTCAAGAACGATAGCAATTAGCTCTTGTTGAGAAAGCTTAGAAAGTGCTGACTGAGAATATGGTTGAAAAAGTTTGGACATAGGCGACGGTAGTAGTTGACATATGGATGACTGTTATACTGCTGATAGTAAACATTTGTGATGCGTTGGTAACCGACTTTGGCATTTAAATTAAAGTAAATGTAAGGAAATGAATAATGAAAACAACTGAAAAGGGTTTTCGTTAGGAAAAAAGACGCGAATAATACCCAAATTTTCTTTACCTGGGCGACTTGAGGCCTATATTTTCACTTAAATTTTACCGCCCTATCCCTATGAACAACCCGATATGGATCATGAGCTCGGCCTTCGATGCGCTTTCGCTTGCCGGTGTGATCGACCGCACCCAACGGGTGGGGGCGCAGGGAATCGATCTTTGCGTATTTCGCCGCGACGGCACCCGCACCGACCACGTGGCTACCCACCTGGACTACGAAACTTTCGACCGGGCCGCCGCTCAGCGCATCATCGATAGGTTTAATGAAGCCGAACTACGGCTGTCGGTAGGCGCCTTTGAGAACTGCATCGGAGGGGATGCCGAACAGCAGGTACCCAATCAGAACCATTTGCTGCGCCTGATCCGCATCGCCCATCTACTGGGAGGCAACGACAACGACGTGACGGTGGGCACCTTTGTGGGTTATAACCACGAGCTGGGTAACCAGGAAGGTGGCTTTGAAAAGAATTTGGCGCGCTATCAGCAGATATTCACTCCCATTATCCGGTACGCCGAAGATTTGGGGGTGACGGTGGTGTATGAGAACTGCCCAATGGAGGGCTGGCGTTCGGTGGGTTACACCAATACGTTCAACAACCTGACGGGTGTGCTGGCGGCCCGTAAGCTGATGTACGAACTTATCCCCAGCGCTGCCCACGGAGAAATTTACGATCCGTCGCACGACGTGTGGCAGCACACCGATCCGGTGGCAGTTATTGAAGCTTCGGACGTTAGTCGCATCAAGCGGGTGCACGTGAAGGCCACGCGCAACTTGCAAAATAGTATGCGAACGCACTGGGGAGGTATGTATCCGGCGCAGCAGGTGGATACGGCCCTGGCTGAACGCGTGGGCATTCCGCAACCGGCCAGCGCCTGGGACCGGCACAACTACGAAGCCATGCTGCCCGGTTTCGGGGGCTCCGACAGTATGGACTGGCGGGTCTTCGTGGAGACACTGCTGGCGAAAGGGTTTGACGGGCCATTTGAGATTGAGAACGAGGCAAAGCTATCGAAGGCCACCGGCAACGAGGGAGCCCTTGATCAGGGCCACCGGGCGGCTATCTTGTTCTTAGCGCCAATGCTCTGGCCGTTGACTAACGAAGGATATCAGTTTGACGGGAGTAGCCAGCAACCGTTGCGGACGGGAGCGGCGCAGGATATTCCGGTGGTGACGATGAAAGAATTGACCTAATACGAATGGGCAGTTTGACAGCATAGACGTTGACAAAATAAAAAAGCTACTGCATCCGGGTGCAGTAGCGCTGTTTTGTGCTGTCTTTGAGTTGCGTCAGCATAAGCTAACGCTCCTACCTAACGCACGGTGATCTCAAAAGTGCGGCGGGGGGTGGTCAGGGTGATCACATTGTCGCACGAACCATCGCCGAAGTTTGTGGTGTACGTCTGATTACGGGCAGTGGTAACCACCTTTTCTCCGCTCACTCTCACAAACTTGTCACATCCGGTATCAACCCGAATAGGTTCGGTGATTACACTCGTGAACGCCTGCCCGGCTCGGTTAACCCCTTGGATTGTGCCGGTAATCTCCAACACATTGTTGCGGGGATCTCCGTCGCCTCGTCCTTCAATCCAATTGCGTTGCTCAGTACCGTTAAGCACGGTGGTCTTTCCATCCTGGTAGGTAACGGTCAAATCGGTCAGCTTTCGCATGACCACCGAAGTTTCGCCCTCAACCGCTCGATTGGTTTCAATGATTCCGGATACGCCGCGCTCGTTCACGGAGTAACCGTCGAAGGTGATCGTACGGTCAGCGCCTTCTCCTCGTTCGCCCGCATAGCGAATAATGACCTTTCCCGCCCGTAGTCGACCGTATACTGGGCCGGTGCATCCGTCACCAAAATCAAGGGTAATGGTATTAGTAGTTTCATCTACCGTACGCGTTGCACAGAAGCTGGCCTGGGTCCGGCCATTTTCAACACTGGCCACTGCTTCTTCGCTAAATTGTAGCAGTTCGTCGGTTTCACTTTCTAGCAGCGCTTCGCTCTCCGCTGTTTCGCTGGCGTACGATTCGTTGGTGTCATCATTGACTTCTTCGGTATTATCCTGGCAGGCAATTAATAGCATGCCCCAGGTACCCATCAGTAAGAATTTCGCAAAATTTTTCATCTTCTTTTAAATTTGGTTTAACGCTTGGTCATCAGCGATAGCTACCGCCGATCTTATGGTTCAAAGGAGGCAATAATCGTAGCGGAAACGTAATTTATTCTACCGACTTTGCTTTATTTCGGGCAGAAGGTTAAATTTATTCAACAAACGATTTAACGATTCCAATACATCCTCTGGTTTAAGCTAAATCGCTTTTCGCCGATAGTGGAGACCAATTGGTTGATATTGTTCGCTAATCAATTGTACAAATAGTAGTTTTGTCTCTTTAACAGCACATTAAATAAGGATGATCGGCAAACAGGTGAAACTACGAATGCACCTCATTTTCTGGGGTATCTACTTGCTGCTTTCGGGTTTATCGTTCAGCAACTTTTATCCGTTGCCGTACGCATTCTCCCGGACGGTGTTAGCCAGTAGCTTTTTCGCACTAATTGCTTATACCAATATCTTTGTGCTTATCCCCCGCTACCTGGCTCACAAAAAGTACGTGCAGTATATTGGCTTCTTACTGCTGGTTGTTCTGGCATGCACCATGCTTCGGGTTCCTGTTGAAAGAGCTTGCTGCCTGAGGTTGTGCTGGATTTTTTGCCGCCCAGAGATGCCCTGCGCAACCGTCCGTTTCGCTTCGTTTTTTCCGCAAACGTAATGGCTGCGTTACTCAGTATGCTGATGCAATTCGGGGTCGATTGGTTCGAGAACTTGCGCACCCGGGAACTGCTTCGAAGCGAGAAGTTGGAAGCTGAGCTCAAATTTCTGAAGATTCAACTGAGTCCTCACTTTCCTGTTCAATACTCTCAACAACATTTATACGCTGGCCTACCTGAAGGACGATCACGCGGCTCCGATGATTATGCGGCTATCGGAAAGCATGCGCTATATGCTGTACGAGTGTAACGAAGCCACGGTGCCTCTGGAAAAGGAAGTTCGGTTCTTACAGGATTTCCTCGGATTGAGCAAGCTCAAATCTAAAAACATGAAAAATGTTATCTTTACGACTACGGATGTTCGGCCCAAGCATCGGATTGCCCCGTTGCTGCTGCTTCCCTTCTTTGAGAATGCTTTCAAGCACAGCAACGTAGATACTGATCCGGCAGGATGGGTCCGCATTGAACTTACGGTAAACGAAATGAACCAAATGCATTTCCGCGCGGAAAACACCAAAAGAAAAACTCCTTCGAATCAACGAGAGGCCAGCGGTATTGGTCTGGAAAACGTGCGGCAACAGCTGGCGCTTTTGTATCCCAAAAAGCACCACTTAGTTATTGAGAACCAAAAAGATACGTTTTTGGTGAAGCTGGAACTACAACTTGATACCCTATGAAATGCGCTATTGTTGATGATGAAGCGTTAGCGCGGCGATTGCTCTCCGATTACGTCAGCAAGTGTCCCGAATGGGAATTGGTTGGTACCAGCGAGAGCGCTATTGCGGCCAAAACGTTGATCGAGCAGCAGCCGGTGGATTTGCTGTTTCTGGATATTCAGATGCCCGACCTCACGGGTATTGAATTACTCAAAGTGCTTCCGTCGCCCCCGCTTACGGTCTTCACGACGGCTTACGCTGAGTACGCACTAGAAGGCTACAATCTTGATGTCATTGACTATCTGCTCAAACCCATATCCTTCGAGCGTTTCTTTCAGGCCATCACCAGGGCGCAAGAATTTCTGCGCTACCGCTCGAACCAACGTTCCAGCGGACAATACACCCGTTGCTTCTGACTCAGTACCGGACTCAAGACTACTTTTTCGTCAAATCTGATTACAAAATCGTTAAGATCAATTTTGCCGAAGTGATTTTTATTGAGGGCATGCGGGAGTACGTTCGGATTCATACCGAAAACCACAAAGTGATGACGCTACTGTCCATGCAAAAAATGGAGGAAATGTTACCATCGTCAATGTTCGCCCGCATCCACCGGTCGCACATCGTAAATCTGAGTAAAATTAAAGAAATTCAGGGCAATACGGTTTATTTGGGGAACCAACAACTGCCGGTAAGTAAAAGCTACAAAGAGCAATTCTTAAAGCAAATCAACCGCTACGGTTCGTTCTAGATGTAACTTCTTTTCCCTCAAGTAGGCGCTGAAGGTTCGCTCCCCGTAGGGCGGGGCCAGCATGTCGTGGGTGGTGATGTAAGTGAAGTAACTAAGCTTATCGTACAGGTTTTTGCTGAACACCTGCAGCACGCGCAATCCCAATAGCACCAGCCATACGGGCACGTTGAGCCTTCGCGCCCCTGTGTGCTCCGCCACTAGTTGCGCTACCTCATTGCGGCTGTGGATCTCCGGTCCGCCCACTTCCATCACCGGCGGACCTTCTTCCAGACACTGCACACACACCTGCGCCAGGTCGTGCTGGTGGATGGCGTTGGTCAGGCACTTGCCGTCGCCGGGAGTAATCACGAACCCTTTCTTGCCCATGATGATCAGGTCGTGCAGTCCCGAGAAGAAACCGACCGGCTTAACAATGGTGTGGTTCAGTCCGCTTTGCATGAGCTGGCGGGCGAACAGTTCCTGCGACCATCCCACCCGCAGTTTGGGAGAGGTTTCACTGCCGAAGATGGAAATATAGACGAAGCGACTTACTCCTGCCGCCTGCGCTTCGTGGAGCAGGTTAAGATTCGCTTGGTAGTCGACATCGTGAAACGAAGCCGCACTGTTGGTGAACAGGCTCACGCTTTTTCCGATGGTGGTTAGCACGATGTCAATGCCCTGACAAGCTCCGCGGATAGCCTCCCGGTCGGTGGCATCACCAACGAACACCTCGGCACAAAAGGGCTGCACGGTGGCTTGCTGCTCCGGATAGCGAACCAGCGTCCGAACGCGATAATTGGTAGGATGAAGAAGCTTAAGAATTTCGGTGCCCAGCACTCCGGTGGCCCCGGCTAACAGTATTTTTTTCATGCGCGTATAAGCAGGTTGAGGGTGAAACTATAGAAAGAGTGCGATGTTCCGCTGAAACAAAATAGTTCTGTAAAGCTTTTACAAGCTCAACCAAACCAACTATCAAGAGAATAAATGAGTCCTAAAAACTTTTTGTTTGTTTCGTACGACGCCCTGATCACCGATGTGGCCTGGCAGGTGGTGAAAGAAGGCCACGCCGTGAAATACTTCATCAACACCGACTACGCCAAAGAGATCGGCGACGGTTTCATCCCTAAAACCGACGACTGGCGCAAAGAAGTAGACTGGGCCGACGTGATCGTTTTCGACGACGTGCTGGGCCACGGGCAACTGGCCCACGAACTGCGGCAGCAGGGCAAAGCCGTAGTTGGTGGCACGCCCTATACCGACCGCTTGGAAGACGACCGATCCTTCGGGCAAGAGGAACTCAAGAAGCACAAGGTGGCGATCATCCCCTACCGCGACTTCACCTCGTTCGATGAGGCCATCGCCTACGTGAAGGCCAACCCGGCCCGCTACGTGATCAAGCCCAGCGGCGAGGCGCAGAACATCAAAAGCCTGCTCTTCGTGGGTGAAGAAGAAGACGGGGGCGATGTGGTGCGGGTGCTGGGCGACTACCGACGCGCCTGGGCCGATCAGATTCCGGTGTTTCAGTTACAGAAACGGGTCACCGGAGTGGAAGTGGCCGTGGGAGCATTCTTTAACGGCAACAAGTTCATCGAGCCCATCAACATCAACTTTGAGCACAAGAAGCTTTTCCCCGGCAATCTGGGCCCGTCCACCGGCGAGATGGGCACCACCATGTTCTGGAGCGGTCCCAACAAGCTCTTCAACGCCACGCTCAAGAAATTTGAGTCCCGGTTGGCCGAAGAAAACTACGTAGGCTACATCAACATCAACTGCATCGTGAACGGCAACGGCATCTTCCCACTGGAGTGGACGTCCCGCTTTGGGTACCCGATCATCAGCATGCAGGAAGAAAGCATGATCACCCCCATCGGCGAGTTCTTTCACGACATTGCCACCGGGCAGGATATCAAACTTAAGGTAAAAAGCGGCTTCCATATCGGGGTACGCCTGGTGGTGCCGCCCTTCCCTTACAAAGACAAAAAGAACTTCGAGTCAATGTCGAAGGATGCGGTGGTGGTGTTTAAGCGGCCCACCGAGGGAGTGCACCTGGAAGACCTAAAGCTCAGCAACGGCGAGTGGATGATTACCGGGGCCGCGGGCGTAGCGTTGATTGTCTGTGGCAACGGACCCACCATGGCTCAGGCGCAAAAGCAGGTGTATACCCGCATCAAAAACATCCTGATCCCCCACATGTATTACCGCACCGACATTGGCAACCGCTGGCTCGAAGACAGCGACCGACTGATGAGTTGGGGACTGCTGCGCGAGGTGTAACTGGTCAAATTTACGGAAGTCATTCGGCATCCTAGCCATGTAGCCAGTATCCAGCTCACGGTTGTATAATTTGTTTACGATAATTAAAAGATAGGATGCGATCTTCCAGGGGTACGTATACTGTGTAAGACACCGCTTCGGGTTGGTCAATGAAAACCACGTTGCCCCGTAGGGCAGTTCCGGGCGGCAACGACGTCTTCCGCAGCGCCTGGTAGGCCCACTGCTGCCGCACCCGGTTCAAGAACACGATGTCGTTGTCACTGCCGCTGTTGAAGTAGACATCTACCCCTCCTCCGTTGTTACCGATTTCTCCGTCACTGTGGCCCTGGGTAGCCAGTTCGGCCGTTAACACCACCGCGGTGAGGGCCACGTCGAACACCAAGGCGTTGCGCCGGTGGGCGCGCTCGCGCGAGATGGTTCGCTCAATGTCCATGATCTCGCGCTCGGGGTCCAGCGCGCGGTGCACGTTGCTCAGCGCGGTGGTGTCACCTTGCCTAAAGGTCTCGTAGAAAAAAGTTTCGGGAGCCACCAGCACGGTGTCGGACGAGCGGTTGATGATCTCGGCAGCAAACACCAGTTCGTTGCCCACCCATCGATCGAAGATCAGCGATACCCGCACGTCGTCTACTTCGCGGGTGAGCACCTCTTTGCCGTAGAACCAAGCCGAGGGGGCGCCACTGGTTTGCAGTTGCAGGATGGGTTTTGGAGAAAAACAGGCGGTGGTTAGGGCCAGCAGGGCACCACCCCAGAGAGCGGTAGGTTTCATCGGTGAGGTTGCGTTAGGTTAGGGTAAATAGAATGACAAAAACCTTGCAGAAAATAACCGAACCCAGCTACCTTGCCGCGGGTTTATCAGAGTACGCTGCCGGATTCGGTTTCAACGGGCAACGGGGCACAGGGTATCCACCCAACTAACTTCTCTTTATGAAACACAACGAAAGTATGCTCCACAAGCAGGGCGGATGGCTCAGCCGATTCGAAACCTACCTGGGAGAGTTTGTCTACGGGGGTATCGACGGCTGCGTAACCACCTTTGCCGTGGTGGCCGGAGCTGTGGGAGCTGACCTGGGCAACTCGGTGATCATCATCCTAGGGTTTGCCAACTTGTTTGCCGACGGATTTGCCATGTCGATCGGGGCGTATCTGTCCACCAAATCGGAAAAAGACAACTACCAGAAGCACAAGCAGGTGGAGTACTGGGAAGTGGAGCACCTGCCGGAGGTAGAAAAGGCTGAAATTCGCGAAATCTACCGGGCGAAAGGCTTTGAAGGGCGGTTGCTGGATGAGGTGGTCGAGGTGATTATAGCGGACAAAGACCGCTGGGTAGACGTGATGATGAAGGAGGAGCTGGAGATGGTGGAAGAACAGAAGTCGCCCGTGCTAATGGGCATGGTGACCTACGTGTCGTTCATCCTCATCGGCCTGATTCCGCTGTTGATCTACGTGTGGCACTACTTTGCTCCGGTGGCGGGAAGCCTGTTCTTGTGGTCGTCGGTGTTTACCGGGGTGGGATTCATTATCATTGGCGTCCTGAAGACCTACGTCACCCAGACCAACGTATGGCGGGGTGTGTTAGAAACGCTGGTGCTGGGTGCCATTGCCGCCCTGGTTTCCTACTACGTGGGCAATGTACTGGAAGGCCTGGTATCCCGCTAGGCCCGGGGCGGGGGGCCTTCCCCTACCGTCCGTCTAATACCGGCAGCAGTGCAACCAATTGCTAAGGCTTCCGTCTTAAAAACCGTACTTCCTAACCCACGCTTGCTTATGCGTTTATTCATCCTACTGCTTGGCATTGTTTTGCTAACCCACTGCGTGCCCAACCGCGAAGACTCCGCCTCGCCCGACGACCTGCCCGCCGCCGTTATGAATGAGGCAGTTCCCCTCCCCGACCAGGTGGACAAGCGCGTGACGGCTGCCCGTGAGCGGCTCAACGCTTCCGAAGCGGGGCAACGCATCGGGCAGGCCATCGAAGCCCACGGGGGCTTGGCCCGCTGGTACGGCAACGGCCCACTGGCCTTCCGCTTTAACTACCAGCCGCTGGACGATGGCACGCCGCGCGATACCTACGAAGTGGCCAGCTACTGGTCGGCCCAAACCCGACATCGCCTGGCGCAGGACACCACCTTACAGTACGGCTGGGACGGGCAGCAGGCCTGGGCCTACCCCACCGACACGCTCATTCCCTACGACGTGCGCTTCTGGTCGCTTACTCCCTATTACTTTGTGGGCATCCCCTTTGTGCTGGCCGACGAGGGAATTGACTTGGCGCTCATGGAGCCCGACACGCTGGCGGGAAACACTTACGATTTGGTTAAGGTAACCTTTGGAGCGGGGGTGGGCGACGCCCCCGATGACTACTACGTAATTTATATTGCGCAGGACGACAACCGGGTGGACGCCATTCGGTACATCGTTTCCTACCCCGGCTACTTTCCCAAAGGTGGGCACGCCCCGGAGAAACTCATGACCTACGAGGGGGCTCAGACGGCCGACGGTATCACCCTGCCCGAGCGCTACCGCACCTTCTGGTGGAAAGACGAGCAGCGGGGCGAGCACATCACCAACATCACCCTCTCCGAGGTGGCCTTCCGTCCCGACGTTTCGGCCGACTACTTTGCCGCCCCTGCGGAAGCCGTGCGCATTGAGGATATTTAACCAGTTAGTTTATGACGGTTTCGGATTATCCCCTGGTGCTCACCCTCAGCCTTGACGAGGAAACCACGAAAGTCTTCAATCAACTGCGGCAGCGGCACTTTCCGGCCGAACGCAACCATTTGGAGGCCCACCTCACCCTGTTTCACCAACTCCCCGGCGCGGAAGCGGACCGGATGGTTGCCGTGCTGGAAGAGGTGAGCCAGCGGTATCGTCCGCTGAAATTAACGGTGAAGGAAGTGCGGCTGCTGGGCCGCGGGGTAGCTTATCGTCTGGAAAGCACGTTGCTGCAACAACTGCACCGGCAGTTGCAAAAGCAGTGGCAAGCGCTATCTCACGCCGCAGGACCAGCAAAAGCTGTGGCCGCACGTTACGGTGCAGAACAAAGTCACGCCCGACGAAGCGAAGCGCCTGCACGCCCAGCTATCCGAAGACTTTAAACCCTTTGAGGCAGTGGGCACCGGGTTGCACCTGTGGGAGTACCACGGCGGCCCCTGGGAGTCGAAGCAAGAGTTTACGTTTGGTGGAGGTTCTTCAACTCCCTAGCACTTCGGTTTGACACAAAACACCGAATTAACAAAGCATAACATTGGTTAACGCTCCGTTTTTAGGTTTTGTGTGCGGTATCATTTGTCTATAGAAGTTTACGCATCAGAATGGGTAGTTTTCGCACAAAAAAAGCACAGGTAAATCCTGTGCTCGGGTGACGCTACTTTGGCTGATTGCGCTGCCTAGTAGGGAATCAATTCCATATCCAACTGCGTGTCTTCAATAAAGTCTTCCGCTTCCTCAAGGATGT
This sequence comes from uncultured Cytophagales bacterium, assembly GCA_963833215.1. Lineage (GTDB taxonomy): Bacteria > Bacteroidota > Bacteroidia > Cytophagales > Cyclobacteriaceae > Tunicatimonas. The sequence goes on from CAWHXE010000015.1 coordinate 190,723, forward strand.
CTTCATCGTCTTTGGGATAGTACCACATGATATCCAGCACTCCCCCCAGGCCTTCATACTCCTTCAGGTACTCAAGCACTTCTAAAATTCCCTTGGAAGAGCTGGTGTTAAAGTAAGTGAGCTTAAAGTTGAACGTGATGGACCGACCAGTTTCGGAATACGCGCGCAACCAGTCTACCAAGCGCTTATAAAAATCCCAGGTGTCTTCCAGGTAAGACTCCCCTTCTAAAGTGCAGATGCCAGTTTCAGCGTTGAAGTTGACGTGCGGGACGAAGTACGTGCCTTTTTCTCCTTTGATTTCCAGATTATCGAGCTTTGTTGTTTCCATGATATTTCTATTTATTGATGTTTACGGATAAGGTAAATATTGCATGATTTCTATCTAAATCTTGCGCCTGAATCTCCAGTGGATTTCCGGAAAGAATGGCCACTTGTACCAACCCAATGCCCGCTCCCTTGCTTATCTCGGTAGAGGGCTGACGCCGTTGGTGCCGCTTTAGTTTTCGCAGTTCTTCTTTGTCGAGCGAATTAATTGTGTGGCAGCTTTCAATGAGTTGATTCACGTGCTCTCGGTTGATGGTGTTGCCACAGGAAAACACGTAGAATTTGTCAGATTCCAGAATCTGGAGCATCCCAACGCTATCGATGCGCCCTGCGTACTGAATCTTTTCCGAAGAGTAGTAAAGAATGTTTTGAGCCAGTTCTAAGAAAACCGAAAACACTTTCCGGCTGGCCCGGGGGTTTTCAGCCAATTTATCCTGAATGTCGCGGCTTATTTCCGCCATGATAACCGGAGTCACTGGACCCTTGTAAGAAATAAGTACCTGCTTATCCTGGGTAACGAAATGATCAACCATGTTAACTCTTTCCATAATCGTATGATTTTTAATTTACTTGTGTGGCTATATTCTTATTCCAATTAGATTAATATCGTCTCGTTGTTCGGTATTCCCCTGGTGTTTGTCTAATGCCAACGCAAACTGCTCATTTTGTTCGGTCATCGGTAAGCTGTTCACCTCGGTGATCAATTCGCGTAGTCGGCGCGACCCGAAGCGCTCTCGTTTATGATTCGCCTGATCAATAAACCCATCGGTTGTCATATAAATGGCGTCGCCCTTCTGTAGACTAATTTCCTGTTGGGTAAACGAGAAATCCTTCTTCATACCGCCGATTGACTTACGGTCGCCCTTCAGCATAACAAGTTCTCCCTTGGTGATCACAAACAAGGTATTTTTAGCTCCTCCGTAGATTAAGCGAACCCCCTTTGTCAGTTTCTTCCTCCAAAACACAGAGTCCAAGATCCATTCCATCCCGGTTAGTGCCTTCGTCTTGCTTAAGTTTAGCGCGTACTTTCACGTCTAAATAATCCAAAATTTCGGCCGGATTCGTGAGTTGGTGCTCATTAATTGCTTCGTTAAGCAGATTATTGCCGATCAAAGAAACCAAGGAACCTGGCACTCCGTGACCGGTGCAGTCAATCACCGAGGCAATTCTTTTGCCCTCGCTCTGCGATATCCAGTAGAAGTCGCCCGAAACAATGTCTTTGGGGCGGTAGATGACGAAACTTTCCGGCACAATGCTAGCCCGTTGCTCTTCTGTGGGAAGGATAGAGAACTGAATTCGTTGCGCGTAGTGAATACTTTCCTGTGTTTTTCGGTGTTCCATTTCCAACTGCTGCTTCTGTTCGGCCAGCACCTCTTGCGTGAGTTGCAATTGGTTCATATTGGCCCGCAGCTCTTTCTCTCCCATCAGCAACTGTTCGTTCTTCTCCTGAATCTCATCTTGCTGCTTATGGAGCTTTCTTGTTATCCTTTTGTTTCTGGACGAAGCTGTAGGCGATGGTTATCAGAATCAACAAGAACAAACCAATGATCCCGTAGCCGTACTTTCGCAGTGTTGCCTCTTCCCGTAGCTTCTGGTCCTTCAGCTTTTTGTCGGCCTCCAGCAGGGCAATGGCCCGCTCCTGTTGTTGTTTTTCCAAGCTTTGCTGCCGCAATTGCAGGTCTTGCACTTGTTTTTGCCGTTCTAAGTCTCTAAGTTTTTGGTTTCTTTTTTCGGCCTGAAGCTGCTGACGAGCCAGCGTGAGGGCCTGGGTTGCTTTATCCTTTTCTAACTGCTGATTTTGCAAGGCAATGGCCTGCAGGTCCTGATCACGCCTGAGTAGTTCCAACTCATTTTCCTTTCGCTCCACCTCCAGTGCTTTACGTTCTTGCTCTAACAGTTGGGCTTTGATCTCGTCTTCCCGTTTTTCAATGGCTAACTGCTGGTCTAGCATCCGCTCAAACTTTACTACCTCTTCATTTTCTAGCCGGTCTCTAATTTCGTTATACTTTTCGGCGTAGAGTTGCGCTTTACTGAGATTATTATCGGCTTCATAAATCATGGACAAAATTTGGTAGCTAACGGCCAGCACTTCGTTGGCATCGTGCGTAACTCCAATCTCAATAGCAGTGATCACTGAGGTTAATGCCTGAGCGTTTTTGCCTCCCACAAAATAGTTTGACGCCAAGTGGTTGTGCACGTTGGCTTCGCCAATTTGGTCTTTTTGCCTCTCCCGGATTCTGAGAGCCCGCAAATAATACTCTTTCGCTCGCGTAAAAAGTGAAAGATTCGTATAAGCTATACCCAGGTTAGTAAACAGGGCAACTTGCGAATTTTCGCTTAAATTTAGTAACGGACTTTGGCTTAGATCGACTGCCTTGCTGAAATACTCAAGAGAAGTCTTTAGGTCGTCGAGCCTTTTGTAGAGAAATCCTAGATTATTATAAGCGTGCACTACCTCTACTACCGCTTCTTGTTGCTGGTAGATTCTGAGCAGGGCATTTTCGTAATCAATGGCGGTTCGGTAATCATTTTTCTCTTTAGCTATAAACGCAAGCGATTGGTAGGTCTTGACGATCTCGATCGTGTTACCAGCAGCCTGGTAGCGCTGTAATAGCATCGTATAATACCGTTGTGCTTCATTGTGCTCATGAAGTTGAACGTAGCAACGACTAATCGCTTCAATTACTTCGGTAGGCAAATCAGCCTTGCCAATGAGCTTCTCTCTTGCTTTTTGGTACGTAAGAAAGTAGTCAACTGCCTTGGTGTAGGCTTTCAACTCATAGTATAGGTAACCAATTTCCAGGTATTTCCGCACGCGGTTTGGCTGATCACCACTGCGTTCGTACGTTCTGATTGCCCACAGGCTGTAGCGCACACTCTCTAGGTAGTTTTTTTGCTCACGGTTAATGTTCGCCAACTTATTGACGCTTTCGGCTTCTCCGAAAACGTAATTGTTCTTTTGAGAAATATCCAGTGCCCGTTGCGCCCGTAGGGTTGCCCTTCGGTAATCTTTGTTTTCAAGATAAGCTTCTGACTCCTCTACTAAGCTCAACACTTTGTTTTGATAGACAGTATCTTGCGACAAGTTAGATGGCTCTTGTGCCTGTGCTGATCTAATGATTATAGCATAAAATGCCGCTACTGCCAGCCATATAAACAGCTGTTGGCCACGATGACCAGATGGTGTTTGGGCTTTGTAATGGGCGCTATGGAAAATGTTCTTTATCACTGATTAGAAAGCGAGGTCTATGCCTAGCATATACAAATTGCCCGTTTGATCGGCGTACGGAAATTCTACTTTTTGGCTGTTGAACATATTTCTAGCGTTGATAAACACCGTATGCTCATCCCAAAAGTTGTACGTGATTTTACAGTTAGCAATCAATTTTGCTCCAACCACGAAATCGTGCTTAGCTCCCGAAGCAATGCTACTATCGTAATAATACACACTAGCCCCGATCTTTAATTTGTTCAGAAAGGTGCGATAGTTTCCGGTGAATCCCCCAAAGTAATTAGGAACCGCCTGCCCAATAGATTCAGAAGTTGAAGTTCCGCTCGTGGGGTGCTGGGTAGTTAAAAAAGCACTTGTTTCGAGCTTTCCTATACTCCATTTTGCGTCTAGGGTAATTCCGCTGAGTACGATAATTTCATTGCTATTTATCCTAGGACCTTGCAGGGAAATATTGGGGTCAACGAAGTCATTCGAACGACTTCGATAGTAAGTAGCTCCCAGAGAAATTTCGCTAGTGGGCACCACCCGATACCCGATTTCGTAGGTGCGGGTTCTGAGCGGACTCAAATCAGGGTTGGTCTGATAGGCGTTCGTTGTGTCATTGTACCAATAATAATTGGTAGCGAAAGTGTTGCCTACCCCCGAAGAGGCACTGGCTCTAATCATATGGATTTTGCCTACTTGATAGCTTGATCCCGCCCGGTAAGATCCGTAGAACTGGTTCGTAGCGCTAAACCGGTCAGCGCGAACCGTTCCAAACAGGCTCCACTTATTATCTAACAGGTTTAACTGCTGATCCAGAAATACTCCGTTGGTCAGCATTGACGTTGTGCCAAGCAACACTCGCTCTCGGTAGACAGCCTCAGCTATGGCTGGTTGCGAACGGAAGCTTTCCGGGCGCTCGTTACGAAACGCATTAAAATGAACATCTCCCCCTACTTTCAGGCCGTAGTGCTTGCCCTGGTAACCGTATTCAGTTGAGGCGAATAGATTGTTGCTTCGCATATCAAAGCCCTCGTATCCAACCGCTAAGTTTTGCTTCGCGGTGGAATAGGCCAGACTAGTCTTGAACCTTCCGGTTTGCGCACGGATTGCCACCCTGCTGCTGGTTTCTGTATCACGGTTGGTCAGGGCAATCACTCCTAAGGGCTGCAGAATACTCTGTAAGTACGACTCTTTGGTGCTAACGATCGCCTCTAAATTGACCTTCTCGTTAGGTCGGAAGACCACTGTGGCGTTGACTCCGTTGTTATGAAGCGCTTTTTCGGCCGACACGTTGCTTTCTTGAGCATTTGCCTGGTAGTAGAGCAGCGAATCCACGGTTACGTAGCGTTGCTCACTACGAAGATAAAATCGTTCTTGCCAGCGTGCCAACCGGTTGTAGTGGCCAGAAACCCGAAACTTCAGACGACTGGACACCCCAAAACTTACGCTGCCTCGGTGCGCGTAATTACCGTTGAGTCCACCCTGAAGGCTAACTTTCGGCCGCAAGACCGTTTCTTCCACTTCTTCGGTGACCAGGTTGATCACCCCACTGCTCGCGTTCGGACCAAAGAAAGCGGTGCTAGGAGCCGCTACAATTTCTATTTGAAGAATATCGTTGAGTTCTACCGGAACAGTCTCCCAGAAAATTCCGCCCTGGTAAGCGTTGTTAAAGGGTATACCGTTGATGGTTAGCAACAGCGAAGTGTTTTCAAAACTGCTACCGGATTGTTGCATCGCCCCCCCCGCGGACCCGCGGAACGACACGTGGTAATAGCCGTTAGTAGCTTGTTTCACCAACAGACTCGGAGCCAATCTGAGGGCTTCGCCCAGCGTGAGCGCGCCGGACTGCTTAATTTCGTTGGCAGTAATGATGTAGGTTGAAACATTTGTTTTAGAAAGCTCCTCTTTATTCCGGGAGGCGGCGTAGACCTGGTGAACTTCGGCGGTTTGAACTTTAAGGTTAAGGATATCTTCCTGAATTGACAGTTTGTAGGGTGTAGCGGTCGTCAGACTGTCCTCTTGCGCGAGAACCGGTGAGATCAACCCTACGGAAGCAATTAATACCCTACAAAATTGTTGTAACATGTTTATAATAATTGTGGATTGCTGACGATATCTAGAAGTTGCAGCTTCCACTAAATGAATAGTCTATTCTAGGCACTCCACCATTAGCTTGTATGCGACTAGGAATGCCTTTCGAAATATTGGCGTAAGGGTATGCATATGCTTTAGATGACCCCTGAAGATCATACTCATAGTAGGTGGGTCGTTGGTCAGGAATAAATGGCAAAAAGCCATTGCCTGGTTCGGTAGGATTGAACAACAGCAATGCCACATCGGAGGGCAGCATTGATTCGGTATGAAATTTATCTTCCAGGGTTAGTCTTTTAGCCAGACCTGAAGAAGTTGCGCTGCTGTCGCTGACCGTTATTTGGGTAGACGAAATTGTGAAGCTTTCTCTTCTCTCAATTGTGTTAGCCGGAAGGTTGCGATAGCGAATCGTGCTTAATTGATTGGTGGAAGGAGTAGTATAGCTGAAGTGGATTTTACCAATTAACGGTCCTGTTGTGGTTTGCTTCATCAAAATTTCCTTAACTCGGTTTTCGCTGCCGTTGTACGTTTCGTATACATATTCCCATACTCGGTCTTGTTTTATTGCGTCGATGCTATCGGTAACAACCCTCTGAATCAGAGCTCCGCTGTAGGTGATTTGATGATCTACCACCAAAGCGTTGCTACCGTCGTACAGTTTTATTGCAGACAGCATACCGCCAGTATAAGTGTACGTCTCCTTTCCTAAGCTACCAAAATCTCGTTCAGCAATAGCACAACCGCTACCGATCACCGCATTAACCGTGGCCACGCCCGAAAATTCTGACTCAGCGTTCGACTGCTTGCTTTTTAGACGGTAGTAGTAAGTGGTATAGGGATCAAGTCCAGTGACTTCATGAAAGTTGCCCAGCACTTCTTTACCGTTGTAGGAGCTCAGCACGTTCGTGAACGTGTTATCGGTAGCCACATAGAGTAGGTATTTGTCGGCGCCGGTCACCTCCTGCCAGTTCGCCATGAAGTGGTAAACCTGCTGATTAGTAGCTGCCTGAACCGCCGGAGCGGGCAATTCGGTGGTCATTACCGAGATGGTGGAAGAGTAGTCAGAGGTAACACCAAATCTTCCTGAGCGCACGCGGTAGTAATAAGTTTGTCCTGGTTCGAGTCCGGTCACAACCAACGATAAATCTGTTTTCGAAACTATCTGTCCGTTATAGCCAGCCACCAAGTCCGTGAACCCTGCGTTCAAAGCCACATCAACCAGGTAGCTTTCTGCATTAGCCGCAGTTTGCCATCTTGCCTCAAAGCTAGTTATTGTTGTTTTTGAAGGGTCAGGCGACAAGGCAACCGGCGGGTCAATGGAAGCAGTTTTGCCCGATCCGGTAGCACTCCCGCCCGTGGAAACGGCATTCTTAGCCCGCACCTTAAAGTAATATACCCGATTTGCTTCTAACCCTCCCACCTCCAGCGAGGTGGTAGGCGCGTCAACATTCAGGTCTTGGTGTATGAGCGTTTCTAACAGTGGATCAAATCCTACGTCCACCTCATAGCCGGTGGCTCCTGTCACCGCACTCCAGCTAATTGTAAATTGCTCTAATAGCTGGTTACTAACGGCCAGATTCTGGGGCACCGACAGGTTGGTGGTGGTTAAATCAACAATATTGGAGTAGCCCGAAAATATCCCCCCCTTAAGCGCCCTCACTCGATAGAAATAGCGGCGATTTACCACCAGGTTGTTTACCTGCTGCATGGTATCGGTAACGGGGATATTATCGTAAGCCGGAAGGTTACTGTCGAAGTTGGCGTTGGTAGCCACCTCCAGACGGTAGCTATCGGCCCCGGTCACGGGCCGCCATACCGCTCGGAAGCTGGTTGGCTGCAGTTCGATAGCTTCTAACGCCCGAGGGCTAGCAAATGAGGAGGTGGTCAACTGAACCACATTGGAGTTGGCTGACACTGCCCCAAAACCTTTCGATCGTACCCGGTAATAGTAGTTGGTGTTTCTGATCAGACCGTTGATGACTTCTGAGGTATCTACCACCTCTTTGGCCCGGTATCCGGTTACGTAACTGGTGAAGTTTTCATTGCGGGAAACATCCAACACGTAGCTAGAGGCGTTGGTTACCGAGTCCCAGTTCGCCTGAAAACCGTCAATACCCACACTGGTTGCCGGACGGGCGGTGGGCACGTTTAATTTAACCGTATTCAAGACTCCCACATCAGACACCTCTGAGGCCGACTGCTCGTTGAGTGCCTGAACCCGGTAATAATAGGTTGTGTTTGCATTGATTCCTGTAACGACTAGGGAGGCTGATCCAACCACTATCCTACCGTTGTAATCCGGTAACACATTGGTGATGACCAATGGATCAGTAGCTACATATACCCGATAAGAAGTGGCCCCTTCCACCACATTCCAATTGATGGTAACGCTGGTAAAATTAGTATCAGTAGGCTCCGTCAGGATTGGTTTAGACAAAGAACTCGTACTTACCTCCATTAGCTCCGACACTACTGATACTGAAGCGCCTCGCACGGTTCTGACGCGGTAAAAGTAATTCTTATCCACCGTTAGCCCGCTTACCAAAGCGGTGGTATCATCAACTATTTTTCCTTCGTATCCCTCAATATAACTGGTGAAATTTGCGTCTTCCGACACGTACAATTGGTATCCTTCGGCCCCCTCAACCGACAACCACTGAGCCACGAAGCTTAGGGGGGTGATTTGCTTGGGATAATGAATCTGGGGCGCTAACAGGGGAAGCGTGGTTGCCGACATCACCGCCGAGTACTCGGCTTTGGTAGAATTGATCTTCACCTGATAAAAGTACTCAGTATCCGCTTCTAGTCCGGTAACTTGATAACTAGTGCTGGTGGTGGTAGTCGGAAACCCTTTTAAAAATGTATTTTCGTCAAAATTCTGGTTGTCTGATACCAAAATAGCGTACGTTTCACCTCCCTCAATCGGCATCCAGGAGGCCAGAAAACTGCTCGAGGTAATCTCAGTGGCGGGAAGCACGGTTGGAATTGGCTCGCGGTAGTCAATCTCCTCAAATTCGCAGCTACTTGAGATAATGTTTCCCAGGCACACAATAAGGCACAATGACTTTAGCTTCTTCAAAGGATATTTTTCTTTGGTATTGATATCAAAAATAGGCTTTAGACCGCAATAAAAAACATCCGCTGAACTCAGCTGTCTAGTAAGTATGTACTATCACTTCCGTAGAATGCAAGAAATCAGGTAGATTGAGCTTGTTTTGTTTAGAATTGCACAATGCGCCAATCGCCAGCCATTGAAGCCGAAAAAGGCGCTGGAATTTAGTCTAGGCCCTTATAAACGTCCTTCGTTTACGCAAGAATGCGTTTTTTTGGCACTGCAAAGCATTTCGTCTCACCTGATTATTCCTTTTGAGCCGAAACTGTCAATGTGACAAATTCATTCCTTTCGTAGTGATCTATCGCGGCGGAATACTTGCCTGCTCTTGTTATCATTGAGAATAGCGAAAGTTTCGATGTACATATTTTGCGGCTGGCACCAACTACTTGGCTTGTGATAGACGTATCTTCGGAAAAACTGATTCTCGGCTTGATTTGCTACGTATGTACTTTTCTGTTTGAACCCGCCCCCTAACTGATTACATAAAGATTAATTTTGTGGTTGATTCGAGCAAAATCTACTCTCCCCTTGACAGAAGCAAAATCAATCACCAAGACGATTACCGATCACTACGCTACGGGTCTGTTGGCGTGCATTGATGATATGCTGATTTTTTTCAACCCTGAATTTCGGGTGCTTTCGGTAAACAATAAAACCTGTCAACTACTCAATCAAAAAGAAGAAGACCTAACTGGAGTTCACATCAGCGCTTTGTTCTTAAAAAGGCAGGGAAAGTTTTTAAACCGACTTTTAGCTGAGATCAACGAGAAAGAGCACATCTCAAACTGCGAAACTCGCTTAAAAGTCCGCGGCAAAAAAAGTTTGGCCGTTTCGGTTTCGTTATCTCGCGTTAAGGGGACTTTGGGGTCGAAGGGGTTTTTGCTGATCGGACGCGATATTGAGCAGATGCTGATGGCTACCGATGCGCTGAAGCAAAAGAATAAAGAGCTGGAAACGCTAATCTACCGCGTATCTCACGATTTGAAAGGCCCCCTTGCTTCGGTGACCGGCTTGTTTCAATTGCTGGAGCACGAAGAAGAAACGCTTGAGACGCTAAAGTACTACCTAGACTTAATTCAGGAAAGCACTAGCAAACTAGAAAACGCGCTAAGTGGTTTGTTAGAAACCCGTTTGTTTGCCGATGGGGTTTTGCACCATAAGCAGTTTAACATCCGCCAAGTTATAGAAGACGTAATTACCACCTTCACGGGTTATCCGGGTTACCAAGACGTTATTGTGCTACTATCAGCCAACCGTGAGTTGACGCTCAACACTGAGGAAGAATCGTTTCGTTCGGTGCTGCAGAACATCATTGAGAACAGTATCAAATACCGTAAGCATTACGCTTCAGACTCAGTGACCAAGATTTCGGCAAGGAGATATAAGAACGGCATCAAGATAAAAATCAAGGACAACGGACAGGGGATGACCCGGCAGGTGCAAAGCCGGGCGTTTGATATGTTTTACCGCGGCAACCAGACTTCAAAGGGAAGCGGTTTGGGTTTGTTTATTGTGAAATCGAACGTGGAAAAACTTGGCGGAGAAGTGCGCATTAGGAGCCGGGTTGACCACGGCACCGAGCTGTGGATCTACTTACCAAACATCAACGCGTCGCGCCGTAGGTTATTGCTAAACCGAGCGAAATAGCCGCTAAGCTCAATCACTCGTCTGCGGCAACGTAGTTGCGCCCGGACTTTGATAAACACAGTAGTTTTCACTCTCTTTCTGCCGAGGGGGGATTCTCAGGGTGCATCGCCTTCATTATTTTGTGAAATATCTCAGTGTTTTTGTAGATGCCACTGAAAGCTTCAGCGCCCGGACCGTAGGCAAACACAGGTATAAGTGTAGCGGTGTGCCCGCCGGTAGAGAACGTGCCATTTAGCTCGTTATAGTCTGATCCCGAACCTGACTTCTTACCGGAAGCGGATAACGCGAACCCTCCGGTTTCGTGATCGGCGGTGACCACCACCAGCGTGTTGCCGTCTTTTTCGGCAAAATCTAACACTGCTCCTAAAGTTTGGTCAAAGTCCAGCACCTCAGTGATGATATATTGCGCATCGTTGGCGTGCCCTCCCCAGTCAATTTGCGAACCCTCAACCATTAAAAAGAAGCCAGCTTCGTTCTGCGACAAATAGTCGACCGCTTGTTGGGTGGCCACCGGCAAAAAGCTGCCGCGATTGTCCAGCATCCGCGGCATGCCATCGGGAGCCAGCAGGTAACCATAGCGCTGCTCGAGCGAATGGCTGCCCGAAGCAGACAGCCCAGTTGTATCTATTTTGAATCCGTGGGCGGCGGCGCTGTCATAGTAGTTAATCTTGTCTTCACGATTCACAAAAAAATCAGTGCCTCCCCCAGCAAAAAAGTCTACTTCTGAGGTGAGCAACTGCCGGGCAATGTCATCCTGCATGCTGCGCGTGGTAACGTGTGCGTAGAAAGAAGCGGGAGTAGCGTGGGTAATGGATGAAGTAGCTACCAAACCCGTGCTTAGCCCTTCTTCGGAAAGAATTTCTACCAAGGTGGGCACCGGCTTTTCGTTGGGGTCCACTCCGATGGCTCCGTTATAAGTGGATACCCCGGCCGAGAAGGCAGTGGCTCCGGCGGCCGAATCGGTGATCTTATCGCTGGACGAAGAAGTCTTTATCAACCCAGTGATCGGGAAGCGCTCGAAGTTGGAAGGTTTATCCTGGTAAAAAAACGCCGTCGACACTTGGGCGAGCCCCATACCATCGCCGATAAGCAAGATTACATTTTTGGGAGGCTCATTCGTCGGCATCGGTGCCTGAGCGGCGGTAGTAATTGCCCCGCAAAGTAAAGATCCCAAAGGTAGGAAGGTGCGCATTTCGGTTCTTTTAAATTTCGTTATCAAGATACTTATTTAAAAAGGTTTTGGTGACCTGCTTTGCTGCCTTTCTCGCCAATGTTACGCAAATTTAATACTCGGATGGTAGGATGAATTGCTTGCCCCTTAGTTGTCTACAAACTCATCAAGTACGCCTTCATGAATACGTCCAGCTCCCCGTTGAGCACCGCTTGCACGTCGGAGGTTTCGGTGTTGGTGCGCACGTCTTTCACCAGTTTGTAGGGATGCAGCACGTAGTTGCGAATCTGGGAGCCGAAGTCAATATTATCTTTGTTGCTCTCAATTTCATCCCGCTCTGCATTGCGCTTTTCCACTTCTTTCTGATACAGCCGCGACTTTAGAAGCTTCATCGCTTTGTCTTTGTTTTGCAGTTGAGAGCGCTCCTGCTGGCACTCCACGATGATCCCCGAAGGCGCGTGACGCAATCGAACGGCGGTTTCTACCTTGTTCACGTTCTGTCCGCCCGCTCCTCCCGAGCGAAACGTCTCCCAGGTAATGTCGGCGGGGTTCACGTCAATCTCGATGGTGTCGTCGATGAGTGGGTACGCGTATACCGAAGCGAAAGACGTTTGGCGTTTGCCGTTGGCATTGAAGGGCGAAATGCGCACCAGGCGGTGCACCCCATTTTCCGATTTCAGGTTTCCGTAGGCAAAATCTCCGGCAAACTCCAGCGTCACCGATTTGATACCGGCGGCTTCGCCGGGCTGGTAGTCAACTTGCGTGACTTGGTAGCCGTTTTTCTCGCCCCACATAATGTACATGCGCATGAGCATTTCGGCCCAATCCTGGCTTTCGGTGCCACCGGCTCCGGGGTTGATCTCAACGGCGGCGCTGAGTTGATCTTCCTCGCCACTCAGCATCTTTTTAAATTCCAGTTCCTCCACAATCTTCAGTGCTTTCTGGTATTCCTTCTGAATATCGGCTTCGCTTACTTCGTCGGCTTCGTAGAATTCGTTAAGCGTTTCGAGGTCTTCGGAGGCGGTTAGCGCGCGCTCAAAGCTATCGGTCCACACCTTTTTGGTCTGGATGCTTTTGATCACTTTTTCCGCTTCAGCCGGGTCGTTCCAGAAGTCGGGTTGTAGTGAAATGCGTTCTTCGTCGGCGATGTGTTCTTTCTTGGTATCGTAGTCAAAGATAGCCCCGTAGGGCGGTTAGGCGGGTTTTAATGTCTTTTAGTTGGTCGTTGGTCATTTTTTATCAGGTTGAGACGCCATGCATGGCGTCTGTACGCTATTAGAGTTTCATCACCCACCCCTGCGGGCCTTCGCTTCTGCCGTATTTGATATCGTCCAAGGCTTGCAGCACTTTGTTAGAAAATTTGCGCTCGACCACCGGGGGCAATTCATAATCCTGGCCCTCGTGACCGATGGCAGCGATGTGCGCCACGGTGGCGGCGGTGCCCGCTCCAAAGGCTTCGTTTAGTTTGCCAGACTCAATGGCCTGAATAATTTCTGACACGCTCACGCGTCGCTCTTCCACCTCCATGCCCCAGTCGCGGGCCAGGCTCAAGATGCTGTCGCGCGTGACCCCGTCCAGAATGGTGGTGCCGGTGGGGGGCGTGATAAGTTTGCCATCGATAACCAGCATGATGTTCATCGTGCCGGCCTCCTCAATGTACTGGTGGGTCTTGCTGTCAGTCCAGATCAATTGGTCGTAGCCTTGTTGCTTCGCCAACTGCGCCGGGTAGAGCGAGGCGGCGTAGTTACCGGCAGTTTTGGCGAAACCGGTGCCGCCCTCAGCCGCGCGGACAAATTCTTTTTCGATCTTCACCCGCACCGGCTGGTTGTAGTAGCCTCCCACCGGACCCGTGAAAATGCAAAAGGTATACTTTTCGGAAGGACGCACCCCGATGTACTCATCGGAAGCAAACATGAAGGGGCGAATGTAGAGCGCGGTGCCGGGACGATCGGGAATCCAGTCGCGATCCAGCTTAAGCAGTTCGGCGATGCCGCCGATAAAAATTTCTTCGGGAATAGTCGGCATGCACATCCGCTGCGCTGACTTGTTGAAGCGGGCCGCATTTTTTTCCGCCCGAAACAGGATGGCTTCCCCGCTGGCGCTTTTGTAGGCCTTGATGCCTTCAAAGATCGACTGTCCGTAGTGCAAAGCGGCCAACGCCGGACTGAAAGTCAGGGGAGCAAACGGCACTACCTGCAAGGCCGACCACTCCCCACCCGCGTAGTTGGCCGTGAACATATGATCGGAGTAGACTTTACCAAACTCAATATTATTGAAATCTACCTGACCAATTTTGCTGGTTTCGGCGCGGGTCACCGATATATCAAGGGTTTGTACCATAGCAGCGTATCGTTTTCTATGAAGCTTCAATATTACTAAACGTTTGACAATAAAGGATAGTTTTGAGTACCTAATCGAGTCAAAGGACACGTCTTTATTCTAAAAAATACGCAGGTGCCTAACGTTAGCAACTTGCCTCCCTTTCTATAGCTTGTCTGGCTAAACTTGCACTTTATTGAGCAAGTAAGTCATGTCGCAAGTATACCGCGTTGCCCACCGTTGCGTGTTTCTCTTTCTGATCGGTTTAGCCACGCCGTGCTTTTCGCAAGAATCCGACTTTGTTAACGACCCCGGCCTCCCCGCCCTGGGGAAGACCTCAGTACGGTGGGCCGACTTCGATAACGACGGCTGGCCCGACGTGGTCATGAACGGTACCGATGCGTTCGGGACGAAGCAGTGCGCCATCTACCGTAACCAACGAGACAACTCATTTGTCAACCTGGGAGCCGGATTACCGCCCACCGATGATGGCGACCTGGCAGTGGGCGACGTAAACCTCGATGGCCTCGTTGATATCCTTGTCAGCGGGTGGAATACGCAGAACCAGCGCATTTCCCGGCTCTACCTCAACCAGGGAGGAGGCAATTTTGTGCCGGACACCACGACGCTGGCGGGAGTGGCCCTGGGGAAGTCAGCCATCGTCAATGTGGACAACGACGGTCGCCCGGACTTGCTGCTTACCGGCATTAACGAAGACGCGCAGACGAAAGCCTACCTGTATCGACAGCAGCGCGACGGCAGTTTTCGGGTCTCTTCACCTGAATTTACCGCTTTTCACAGTGGTGATTGGGTGATTGCCGATATGAACAACGATGCCTACGCGGACGTGCTGTTGAGTGGCGTTGATGCCAACAACCAACCCACCACCCAACTCTGGCTTAATCAGTACGGGCGAAGCTTTTCGTCGGTCGATGTGGATCTTCCCCAGCTGGCCAACGCTACGCTCTCGGCCGCGCATCTGGACGACGACGGCTGGTACGATATTTTTCTGGCGGGACAAGGCGCGGACGGACAGGATACGGCGGTGGTCTACACCAACACCGGCTTGGCTAACTTTCGGCAACGGGACAGCGTCGCTACCGTATCTTTTGCCGCTTCCACGCTCATTGATCTTGATCAGGACGGAAATACCGATCTACTTTTTACCGGTGCGAGACCGTTCCGGCTACTACTACCGCAACCAGAACGGCTCCGATTTTATCAAGAATAGCGCTACCGTGCCGAGTTTGCTCAACGGTTCGGTGACGTGGACGGACGTGAATCGTGACCAGGCAGCCGATTATCTGCTGGCGGGCTACCGATCTGCCAATACTCCCGTGTCGCTGCTGTTTGTCAACCAAAATCTCACGTCCAACACTCCGCCCGACGCGCCCGGAACGTTGCTGGCGGTTAGCCAGGGCGATTCGGTGCTTCTGCACTGGGACCTGGCCACCGATGCGGAAACGTCTTCCCAGAGCCTTACCTATCAGTTACGCGTGGGGACAGCCCCCGACACGGCCGACGTGGTGCATCCCGAATCGTTCCTGCTTTCGGGCGCCCGGAAAGTGATGCAGCCGGGAAAGTACGCTACGAACCGGGCGGTAACCCGCCGCTTGGCGGAAGGGAGGTACTACTGGTCGGTGCAGGCCATTGACGCTTCCGGGACTGCTTCGCCCTTCGCGCCGGTGCAATCCTTCAATATCTGTTACCAACCTGATCTGGGCGACGATCAATGGATTTGCCAAAGAGAAACGCTGACGCTGACCGCCGGGGCGCCGCCGGATATCGTCAACTGGTACTCTACGGTCAGCGGCACGCTGGCTACGAATCAGCCTACGCTGGAGATAACGGTTGAAAGCCCGGACACCCTGGTGGTAGAAACCGTTAAGCCGACGGGATGCGCCCTGTATGACACCCTGATCGTCAACGTGCTAGCCCTTCCTGTAGAGTTCCCTCCGGCAGACGTATACGTATGTCAGGGCGACTCGATCACCCTTTCCGCCGGAGCTGCCCACGACACAGTCCGCTGGCTGGCCCAGCCTGATGCGGTATTGGCCAATGACCCGGATCGTTACTCGCACCGTCGTCACTTCCGAGGACAGCATCCTGGTAGAAATCACTAATTCCAACGGTTGTCGGCAGCAACGATGGACCTACTTACACCCGATTACATTTGCCGGAGATCAATCTGGTCGCCGACACGACCGTTTGCTACGGAACAACCCTGGAATTGGCGCTGGATAAATCATACGACTCCCTCAATTGGTACAGTGTCCGTACGGGATTGTTGGCGGGTGATGCCGACACGCTTCGTTACCGGCTAACCCAACCCGACACCCTGTGGGCGGAAGCCTACAACGCCCGGGGCTGCGCACAGCGCGATACAATAATCGTTCATCTTCGGCCGCTTCCCCCGGCGAATGCCGGTCCTGACACGGTGGTCTGCCGGGGCGGAAGCGTGCCGATTGGCGATCCGGTGGCCGATACCACTGACTTACAGTTCCGCTGGTCGCCTACCCGGTATCTGGACGATCCAACAGTGCCGAACCCCATTGCCCGCCCGCCGAACGACCAAACCTACGTGCTGACGGTTACCGATGCCTTTGGCTGCCAAAACTACGATACGGTCACCGTCCGTTCGGACGCAGCGACGGTGGTTGATGCGGGAGCTGATCGTTATCTCTGTTTCGGCTCGATGACGACCTTGGGAACCGAAAAAACGGCTCAGGGCAGTTTGCTTTCCTACCGCTACCAATGGACTCCGACCGAAAGTCTGGATGATGCGACGGTGGCCAACCCACTCGCATCGCCACACCAGACCACCACCTACCAATTGATTGTGTTCACCGAAGAGTGCCCGGTGGATACCACAACGGTCACGGTAGAAGTGAAACCGCTGCCCAGCGTCAACATCCTGGAAGACACGGTTTCCGTGGGCTACCGCGAAACAGTAACCCTGCACGCTGAAGGTGGGATTTCCTACCTATGGTACCCCAGCCAGGGAGTGGATGACTATCGGCGGCAAAACCCGCAGGTCAGTCCCGAACAAACCACCCGCTACTACGTGGCCGGACAAGACGCGTTGGGCTGCCAGCGTACCGACAGCGTCACCGTGATCGTACGTAATGATTTATTCATTCCCACCTTATTCACTCCCAACGACGACGGAAACAACGATACCTTTCAGGTGTACGGCTACGGGATAGAAGACATCACCCTGAGCATTTTCAACCGCCACGGAAAGCTGTTGTTCCGCACCCGGAACCCGGAGGTTGCTTTGGGCAGCGGTTGGGACGGGACGAGCAACGGCTATCCCCAACCATCGGGAGTCTACACCTGGTCGGTGCGGGGGCAGTTTCACGACCAACGTCCGCTACTGTTCCGAGGGCGGCAGTCCGGCACCTTTAAACTTATCCGCTAATGGCACCGTACGCACGTCTTCTTTTGTTTTTGCTGGCGGTTCCCGGGTTGGGCCACGCTCAGTCGTTCTCTCAGTACCAGTTTGCGCCCTTGCTGCTCAACCCGGCCGCCGCGGGAGCCACTTCCAACCTGAACCTGGCCGCCAACCACCGCAGCCAACGCCTACAGGAGCTCACTATCCAACGAACGGCGGCATCGCTGATGAGTCCCGTTCGCTGGGGCGGGCAGAAGCGACTAGGCATCGGGATTCATTTTCTGAGCGACCGGGCCGAGGAACTGAGCCGCTTCACCACGCAGGAGATCGGCGGCACCGTGGCCTATCACCACCGGCTCGTCGGTGCCCACTATTTGAGTGTGGGCGGACAAGCGACCTACCGGCAGGGCAGCCTGGGACTTGGCGAGGTAACCACCGGCAGCCAGTGGGTGGACCACCGGGGGTTTAGTCCCCAAACCCCTATCAACGAATCGTTCGGCGACCGGCAACAAAGTGCCTACGGCCTTTCGGTGGGCGGGTTGTGGTACCAAGAGCGAAAGCCCGGACAGCTTCACCATTACCTGGGCATCGCCGCCCAGCAACTTAACCGGCCCCGGCTGCACTGGTTCGACAATCCGGAGCGCCCGACGGTACGCTACACCGTCCAGGCGGGGTGGCAGGCCTTCCAGAAAAACAATATCAGCGTCACTCCCGAAGCGCTATGGTGGCGCGAAGCGGGCCAGCAGTACCTCAATGCCGGAGCGAAGGTGAGTTACCATTTTCAGGACGACAACCCGTTCAATCCGGTGGGCGACGGGGCCGTGAGCCTGATCACCCGGCACACGGTCGGAGAATCTACTTCGTTGGGGGTGCAGTTGGAGCAACCGCACTTTGTAATGGGCTTTGCCTACGATTGGGGAGCTCGCTCATCGCTCGAACCCGGCTTTCAAGCCACCGAATACGGAATTGTGCTGCGCCGCAGCATTTTCCGAAAAAAGAAGGAAGCGCCCCCGGCAACCGGGGCCCCGTCGGAACGCGTGTTCTCGGTCCCGGCACCGACGGCTGATCAGCCGCCCTCGTCCGTTGATCCCGAGCAGCCGCCCCAGCTCCCCGCCGGGTGAACCGGACGACCAACCGGACACCTTAGTAAATAGCCAGCGCAAGACCGTCACCTCCGAAGGAAAGCAGGCGTTTAGCTTCGCTTTCAACGAAACCGGCTTGAATGAGGATACCCAACGCTACTTGCAAGACGTGGTGAAACTGCTCCGGGACAATCCGCACCTGCGCGTGCGGGTGGTTGGCCACACGGACAACGTCGGAACAGCTGCGGCCAATCAGGTGGTATCCACCCGGCGAGCAGAAACCGTTCGGGACTTTCTGGTTGCCCAGGGGGTTGCTGCCGAGCGCATTCAGGCGGTGGGTCGGGGAGATACCGAGCCGCTGGTGCCCAATGAGCGTGCTGCTTCCCGCGCGAAAAATCGCCGTATCGAACTTGAACTGTATACGCGATGACGAACGTATACCTTCTTCATCCCACTTCGCATAAGGGGGGCGCTAACCGGCTCAACCGGACCGTCGTCCGAGCATCCTTCTTGCTGCTGGTCCTGTTCAGCGCGCTAACCAGCCGTTTGTCGGCCCAAAGCCTGGATCAGGTCGGACAAGCCAGCCCCCTGCAACTCAGTGGCGGCTTTTCGGCCAACCAGATCTTCTACGCTACCCACGGCAGCGAGGCCCGCCGCGATCCGTACACCTACTTTCTGTCGGGCGACCTCAACCTGTCGCTCTACGGCTGGAGTGCCCCGGTGTCTTTTACCTACTCCAACCAGCAGGCCTCGTTTCAGCAGCCTTTCAACCGCTACAGCATTCACCCAACCTATAAGTGGGTAACGCTGCACGGGGGCTACACCGCGATGAGCTTTTCGCCCTACACCCTGAACGGGCACACTTTTCTGGGAGTCGGGGCCGACCTATCGCCCGAAGGCCGGTGGAGCGTGAGCGCGATGTACGGTCGGTTGCAAAAGGCCGTGGCGGCGGATACTACGCCGGGAAGCACCCGGATTCCGGCTTTTCGTCGGATGGGCGGCGGCGCGAAGGTGACCTACCGCTACGAGCGTGACCAGGTGAGTCTGACCTTTTTCCGGGCGGCCGACGATACCACTTCGCTCGCCTTCGTGCCGGAAGACGCCGGTGTCCTGCCCGAAGAAAATACGGTGGTGAGCCTGAGCGGCACCAAGTCGCTGGGGCCTCGCTTTCTGCTATCGGCCGAAGTCGCCAGCAGCGCGCTCAGCCGCGACCGCCGCGCGCTGGTCGGCGACCGAAACTACTTCCCCACCTTCCGGCACCGGCTGTCTACGGTGTATCGGCAAGCCTATAAAGGTGAAATCACGTACCAGGGCCAAAGCTACACCCTTGGTTTGGGCTACGAGCGGGTGGACCCGGAGTACCGCACCCTGGGGGCCTACTACTTCAACAATGACCTGGAAAACATCACGATTAATACCACCACGAGCCTGTTCGACGACCAAGTGAGCCTGGCCCTGAACGTGGGACTCCAGCGGGACAACCTGAACAAAGACCAGATTACCGGCACCCGGCGCACCGTGGGCAGCCTGAACGTCGGCTACACCGCCAGCGAGCGGCTCAACCTGTCGGGCAGCTACTCCAATTTCCAGACGTTTACCAACGTGCGCCCGGTGCTGGAGCAGATGAATCAGCTGACGCCCTTCGATAACCTGGACACGCTCAACTACCTACAGATTGCTCAGAGTGCTTCGCTCAGTACGCAGTACGTGCTCTCCACCTCGACCGAGCGTCGCCAGAACTTCAGCACCAACCTCAGCGTGCAGCAGAGTTCCGATCAGCAGGGCAACGACAGCCCGTACGTTGGCACCCGCTTTCTGAATGGCAACGCCGCTTACAGTCTGCAACTGACCGCTTCGCAACTCACCCTCACCGCCGGGGCCAACTACAACCGCAGCGCCGCCGACACCCTGGTGACCGTATCGGCCGGGCCCACCACGACGGTCAGTCGCGTTTTTCTAAAGAAATCGCTCCGGGCCTCGCTTTCGGGCACCTATCAGCGCACCCGGCAGGGCGGCACCGTCCCCGGCACGGCAGTCACGCTGCGCAGCAACGCTAGCTACACCCTCCGCAAGAAACACGCGATGACGCTCAACGTGGTTGCCCGGCGCCGCACGGCGGCTCAACTCACTGGGCCCGTCACCGAACTGACAGCCACACTCGGCTACCGCTTCCGATTCAGCACCCAATCCCGACAACCATGAAGCGTATCATTTGTATCTTCCTCCTCTCACTATCGCTCGGTAGCCTCAGCCGGTCGGCTAACGCCCAGCAGTATCCAGTGCAGGCCAGCGTGCAATTGCTGCCGCCCTATTCGGTGTACTTATCTGACTACGCCAACGAACGACTGGTGGTGCAACTCCAACTGCGTGATATCTCCAAGGGAGAGATTCCGGTGCGCTTGCGCTGGCAGATTCGGGGCGGCGGCGTTTACCTGGAGACGAACACCACCTACCTGCCGGTGCCGAACACCGTTGGAGTGGGCATGCCGCTGCGTCTGGATGGTTACGACCTGGCTCCCTACGTGCGGCCCGAAAATCTGCTGGGCAACGGCGGGACGGCCGCCTGGCGCCGCCAAGCCCAGTTGCCGGAGGGCATGTACACCTTTTGCGTGCAGGTGCTGGACGACGTGACCGGGGCGGTGGTTTCTAACGCGGCCTGTGCTTCGGCCTGGTTGCTGCGCCACGAGCCACCCTTTCTGAACCTGCCGGAGGCCGAGGCCAAGCCCGAAGCGCGAGATCCGCAGCAACTCACCTTCCAGTGGACACCCCGCCACACGGGCCGCCCCAACGCTAACTTTCAAACCGAGTACGACTTCCGACTGGTAGAAATCTGGCCGGATGATCGTGACCCCAACGATGCCATGCAGTCGTCGGTACCGCTTTACGAAACCACCACGGCATCCACCATGCTGGTGTACGGTATGGCTGAGCCGCTGCTTATTCCCGGCCGCCGCTACGCCTGGCAGGTGCGTGCCCGCAGCCTGGTCAACGGCGAGTCGCTGGCCATGTTCAACAACCGGGGCGACAGCGAGGTGCGCAGCTTCCGGTGGGGCGACGCCTGCGGGGCCATCACCGAAGTGCAGGCCGAAGCTCTCAGTGGGGGACGCATCCGGTTGCGCTGGGACCCGGCGGACCCGCACAGCAGCTACCGGGTGCAGTACCGGCAAAAAGGCAGCAGCCGTTGGTACGAGCAAGAAAGCTTTCAGCCGGAAGTGATCATCACCCGGCTTCAGCCCAACACCGCCTACGAATACCAGGTAGGCGGCTATTGCGGCAGCATCGCCGCCGGGCTAAGCACGCTGGCCTCCGTGGGCACGCTGGAAGAAGTGGTGCCCGAGTACGCCTGCGGTTTGCCGGTGCCTGCCCCCAACCAGGAATCTGCCAACCCCCTGCCGCTGCTGCGGGTGGGTGAGATCATTCAGGCCGCCGACTTTCCGGTGACCGTGACCGAGAGCAGCGGGCAATCGGGACGCTTTAGCGGGCGGGGAACGGTGGCCCTGCCCTGGCTGCGCGAGGCGGTGGCGCAGGTGACGTTCCAGGACGTGCAGATCAACGAAGCGTATCAACTGACGGTAGGCGAACTGGTGGTGACGGGCGTGGCCCTGGAGGTGGTGCCCGAACAATTGACCGACGCTCTGGCCGGGGTATACGACGTAGCGGAGCAGACCGCCCAGGGGCTGGAGTACACCGATGAGGCACTGAATGCGGTAAAAGAAGCCCTTCCGACCACCCCGGAAGGTAGCGAAGAAGCTCCGGCAGAGCCGACCGAAACCCCATCGTCGCCCGATGCAGAAAACCAGCCGACGGCTACCGGACCGCCTCCGGCTAACGGTGGCCCCATACCGGCGGCGGACGGCTCCGGCGGTGGTGTCAACGTTACCGATGGGAGTCCGGGCAGCTCGGGCGGCGGGCCTCGCTCCACGGCGGTTTCCAGAGCCCAGGATTCGGTAGACATCCGCGTGCGGTTTCGGCCCAACGCCAACCAGGTCTACGGCTTCGACCGGAAAGAGCACGACGTTCTGGCCACTGACTATCCGCCCACGTTAGTGGGTGGGGAAACCTACACCCCCGCCTGGAAGTCGGTGGCGGCGGGCCGCACCGATCACGTTGATGCCGTAGCGGTTGCCCCGGATAGCTCCTCCGTGGTTGTGAAGTTTCGTTCGGCCACCGGGCGGAGTATCGTGGCGCAGCCGGGGGCGGAAGCTTCGGAGCAGCAACTGCTGCTGGTGGGCACCACCCACGAAACGGTCAACGCGTTGACCGCCTACGTGATTGAATCGGATACGGCCGGTAATGAGACCGAGACCACGGTGGGTCAGCTGAACGTGATCAGCTACGACGAGTTGCGGCAGAAGGTCATTGTGGTGCCGGTGAACGACGCCATCTCTCCGGACGCGGTGCGGCTAAGCCAGGACCTGAACGCGATCTACGGAGCCGCCGTGGCGCACTGGGAGGTGGTGATTGACGATCCCTTTGTGGTTGAAGCCGAACTGCTGACCGGACTGGACGAAAGCGAGAGTGGTCTGCTGGCCAGCTTTCCGCGGCCGATGCGGCAGTTTAACCGCGCCTTCCGGCGCAGCCGGGCCATTGACAAGGATGCTTACTACGTTTTCCTGGTGCCGGGCGGTAGTGCTTCTCGCGCAGGCCAATCCAGGCCGGGCCAATCCAGGCGGGGTTTCATGCCCTTCAAGCAGCAGTTTGGCTATATTTTCACGGAGCAGGCAGCCACGCTAAGCCAAACCATCGCCCACGAGCTGGGGCACGGAGCCTTCCGGCTGCGCCATCCCTTTGACGAATTTGGTTTGGCGGAAGGAACCACCGACAACCTGATGGACTACCGCGAAGGCACCAAGCTCTACAAATACCAGTGGGACAACGTGCACGACCCCGAAGCGATGGTGGGGTGGTTGCAGGATGATGATGAGAGTGCGGCAGTAGCCATAAAAACTGATCACGAAAACGTTTTGGCACTGTTCAATGCTATTCGGGAAGCAAACTACGCGAACAAGAAAGAGTTGAACGTGACTTCGTTTATCAAGAATAAAACTTACTCGTATCAGGGCCGCGTTAATATCTTGGACAAAGACGTCGATTTGATTGTTGAGCATTGGTTCTATAGTGGAGAGCACAAAATTGATCCGGGTCAGGAATACCTCCATGAACAAGGTGAAAAATTTGTGTATCAGTTCGATGGCTATTTAGCGAGCGGAAAGATGAAGCCGTTGTTGAAAATTTACGTGGATAGAGACAAAGCCGAAACTTTGGGCGAGTATTTGTTCGGAGAAAGAAACCAGCCGATATTTGCTATCACCACTGACCAATTGAAAGAGATATTTCCTAACACCGATGAAGAGAGAATTAGAGAGGTAGTCGCCGCGATAAACAATTACAGCAACAAGTTTGAACTGACTACAAAAGATAAAATGGCGCATTTTATAGCGCAAATTGGTACTGAGACTGCTGGACTGAAGAAGCTAACAGAAAATAGTAATTATGGGGCAGAGGCTATTTTTAAGACCTTTATAAAAGTAAAACGTACGACGAGTCAAGGGGCGAGTAAGAAAACGCACAAGTATTGCGATTTAATAGACGAATATAACTGCGAGGATTGCTCCTCTTGCCCAGATTTGAGTAATTACGAAGGGCCCAATTTATGCTCAACAACTCCAGATTACTACTTTCCAACGAAAATCGTTGATGGTGAAACCCTCCCTGACTATTCTGAATGGGATGAAACTAAGGATGTTAAAACATCTTACATAAATAGTAGTACTATTTTCGATTATGTCTATGGCTGTAGGTTGGGGAATGGGGCTAAGTCAACAGAAGATGGGTCTAATTTCAAAGGAATAGGTTTTATTCATCTGACAGGTAAAGGAACTTACAAAGAAGTCAGCGAAGCGTGGAATGAAATATATCCTGATGATAAGAAAGAATTTCACGGCGATGATATTAATTTATTGAAAAATGATATTGACGTAGCTATAAAAGCATCTCTGGTTTACTGGAAGATGAAAGATATAAATGCTATGATTGATGGAGGAGAACAAGACCTTTTAGAGGTCACTGCCAAAGTAAATCTGGGTTATTATGCCAGTTACGTCACTACTACCACTGTTAATGGCTACAATAAAAGAAAGAACTACTATAATAAAGCAAAAGAATCTCTTTAGAGGAGTAATTATAGTAGCACAAGTATCTCTTATACTTCTTAACATTCGACTTGCTAGAGCCCAAGCTAGTGGTAATCATGTTGAGTGTATTCAGGGTATTTGGCAAGGTATCACTATAGATATTGAGCCTACCAGAGATATGTCTAATTTTTTTCAGATTATCCAAGGGGATAGCGTTTACTCGTTTTATTCAGATAAAAACGGAGTTTTTAAATCTGAATTTAGATTTATCAATTTTGATATCCAGAAAGAAGGAATTGGCTTCTATGACGTAGAAAAAACAAGCATTCTTTCAGTTGGCGTAGAAAGCAATGATGATTACCTCTATACAGAAATGGATAGTAAAGGGAACATAGCTGTAGACAAGTTCTTTTTTTGTGGAGTGGATTATATGACCAAACTTCATTTTGAGTTTGAACGATTGCATTTTATGCCGTATAGAGTCTATCAGCATCTTGCTAAACAAATTGCAAACAACAAGATCAACTATTTGTCAGAGTATGACGCGCTTTATTTATTAAAGAAAGTAAAGGTCGTAACTGAGAGAGCCTATTTTTACGACGCACCTAAAGATGAAACTCGGCGTAAAGCGTTCGTTGTCAAAAATGATGAGTTAATTATTAACGCCATAGCAAATGATTGGATAGAGGCTGCCTATGAAGGAAAAGACAAGACTACTTTAGGTTGGCTAAGAGCTTCTGATCTGAAAATCCTTGATTAATAATGTTATGAAATCTCTCCTATCTGTTATCATCTGTCTACTCATTTCGAATGCCACCCTCGCCCAATCCCCCACCTCTCCCCTCGTCACCCACCTCGAATCCATCCGCCAGGGCAGTCACGCGGCGGTGCCTCAAGCCATTCTGGCCGACACTGCCAATGCCGCAACCTTGCTTGGTGCGCTGGTGACCTACGAAAGCGATACCCTAGCCGCCGTGCGTTCCCGCGCCTACAACATCGCCAAGCGCATCGGGCAGCGCAGCCGCAACCCGGCGGTGCGTCAAACCGCCACCGCTCAACTCACGCGGGGCATCGCCGATCCGGATGCGGGCATCAGTGGCAACAACAGTAACGCGCTCACCGGCTTCCGGCAAACCGACTTCAGCACCGCCACCCAAACCCAATTGCTGAACTACCTGCAACCGGGCACTCCGCACCTGGATCAGGTGGCGATGCTGGCCGGTTTTGGGTCAGGGGAAAGTGCCCGGGCGGCACTCCAAAGTTTGCTTACGGTCAAAGTGAGCGCCACCACCCGCTGGGCTGTCCGCCTGGCACTGGCCCGCACGGGCGACGAAACGGCCATCAACTACGTGCTGGACAAACTCAATGCCGCCCCGGTGAACGACGCGCTTGTCTACGACATTGTGCCCGGCCTGGTCTACACCCGCCAACCGGCGATCTTCCGCTACCTGGAAACCCTGGTGATGAGCGACGAACCAAACTGCCAAAGTGCCGACCCCGATAACCAACAGCGCATCCGGTGCGGCTACCGGGTGATGGAGGCCCTGGCGCCTACCCTGACCGACTTCCCGGTGGCCGTGGATGCCTACGGCGAACTGCTCACCGACGATTACGAACAAAGTTTGCGCGAAGTGCGGGCGTGGTTGCGTGGTCGAGAGGATTATCCGATGCGGATAGATAGTTATTAGGATGACTTCAGCAGCATAAAAAAACCGCATCCCAGACAGAATGCGGTTGATAAGTATCAAATTTAATTACAATTTTGGACGTCATCCACCGTGGACGCGGTCCGGAGCGAGCACAGCGAGACCCGGAATCCCCCAATCCAGCGACTAGTCCATATCGCTGGATTGGGGGGATTCCAGATATTTTCTTCCGCTATGCTACAGAAAATTCTGGAATGACGTTTTGTGATTTATTTTGGAAAACTACTTAAATAACTGG